>NZ_JBHUJW010000043.1:0-1139286 GCF_042683565.1 Brevibacillus sp. GCM10020057 | reverse complement strand
AGCGTCAAGCTGGTAAGACCCCTCATAGACGATGAGGTTGATAGGTTCGGTGTGGAAGCGCGGCAACGCGTGGAGCTGACGAATACTAATCGGTCGAGGACTTATCCACACACCCTTGGTAAGCATGCAGATCCAGTTTTGAAGGTGCATATTATCGCGGAGAGTTACCCAAGAGGCCGAAGGGGACGGTTTGCTAAACCGTTAGTATGCGCAAGCGTAGCGAGGGTTCGAATCCCTCACTCTCCGCCATTTCTATTTTGGCGGCGTAGCTCAGCTGGTTAGAGCGTTCGGTTCATACCCGAAAGGTCGGGGGTTCGATTCCCTCCACCGCTACCAAAGGGGCATAGTTTAAAGGTAGAACGAAGGTCTCCAAAACCTTTGGTGTGGGTTCGATTCCTACTGCCCCTGCCAGAAAGCGATCCGATTCATACAATGGCGGTCGTGGCGAAGGGGTTAACGCACCGGATTGTGGCTCCGGCATTCGTGGGTTCGAGTCCCATCGATCGCCCCATAATATGGGAGTATAGCCAAGTGGTAAGGCACGGGTCTGCAAAACCCTCATCCCCGGTTCAAATCCGGGTACTCCCTCCATTTTTGTCCCAGTAGCTCAGCTGGATAGAGCAACGGCCTTCTAAGCCGTCGGTCGGGAGTTCGAATCTCTCCTGGGACGCTTTCTGTTAGACTAAAGAACCTCCTATGAACTCAAGTTTGCGTATTTGAGTTCATAAGAGGTTTTTTCGTTTCTCCTGGTTCTCTTGCAATCTTTGAAAAAATCAAGTGAAAAAGGATACATATAATAAGGAAGAGATATGTTAGTCCAGCCTATCCATGGGCAGCAAACGGTGAACGGCGTAGACGGCCCAGGCCAGAATATGAACAGGGGGGAAGGAATATCCGCCCTACAGGCAACTGGCAGAACAACGGAATAAACAACAAACATTGCTGCAAGACCATCAAGCATTGAAACCGGACAGGAGGCAGGAGGGAGGGCGCAGGATGCCCGCAGGCTGCGTGAGGGGACGAAAAGCTCTCGGACGAATCCTGAGACCGTCCCTCCGAAAAGCGAGCCTGAACAAGAGAAGCGCCCTGCTCTATAGAAATAGAAGGGATGGGATAAGGAAGGCGTGGGGGAAAAATTCTCATTTGGAATACCCGCAAAAGATTTGAAAAAGGTCAAAAAATGGTTCCTTTTTCCTGGTGAGCCAAGCGAAAGCTGTCCGGTCAAATAAACGGATTGGAATAGTAAAGACCATGGAGGTACCGCTTCTCGGCTTTTTCCAAAGCGATCTCCTTTTGCGCCGCCAGAGAAGCGTGCAGCTTGTCCCAAAACTCAGGTGTGGCATCGCTGTAGTCGACAGCCAGCTCGTCGCCCACCAAACTGCGAATCAGCTGCCAATCGTCTGGGTTTTCGTACTCCTGCATCCCGCCGCCAATCAGCCGGATGTCGTGAAGAAGAAGTTTAATGTTTTCGGGTATCATGGCATACTCCTGTCCTCTCGTATTTTCACGATTTTTCTGCTTGCATTCAGTTCCCCTGTCTGCTTCTAATGTTCCTCAATCCGCATAAAATATGTGAACGGCAGCTGAAAGACGTTTCAACAAAAACTGCACGTTGTGACGAAACCACAATTTTTTTCGACGACTTGCTTCCAGCAATGACGGAAATGATGGGGACAAGGCTAGACTGGATTCGGCGCGCATATAAAAAAGGAAGAAATAGGGGACGTGGCTCGTTTAGAGGGAGAAAACAGGCAGAGAACGGTCGGAAAATCGTATTGACTTAGGAAAATGGATTGTGTATACTCGAGAGCGTGGTTGAGGAGTAAAGGCTTTTTGCGGTCGTGGTGGAATTGGCAGACACACCATCTTGAGGGGGTGGCGGGGCGACCCGTGCGAGTTCGAGTCTCGCCGACCGCACCAAGAATGTCAGGATGGCCCGTTGGTGAAGCGGTTTAACACAGCAGCCTTTCACGCTGTCATACAGGGGTTCGAATCCCCTACGGGTCACCATTGATTTTTTAGCAGGATTGAAAAAACAAAGCCTTTTGTAGCGAAGGCTTTTTTTTCTGCCTACTGTCGTGAGATGTCGAATAGAAAGAGAAAAAGGTGGGAAAGGTGATAGCAGCGTCTTCTTTTTCCCACTTTTGGGTCATTGCGCACAAAAGGCATTTGATGTACACTCCCAAGTGAGAGAAAAACAATAGAGAAATTTTGGAAAAACACTACCTGAGTCAAACCTGACCCAAGTTGATTCAGGTCGAGGAGAAGAACCCATGAGTGTATTGAGAGAGATCATTGAGGGATTATTCATCGGATTCAGTTCAACGGTAGGTGTAGTCAGCACGTACCAAACTATGGTCTCCTGTGCAGGGTTGTTCCGTAAAAACGAACAAGTCACACATGAGCCAGAAAAAACATTTGCGGTTCTCATTGCCGCTCACAATGAGAGTGCAGTCATTGCACCCTTGATTGAAAACTTGAAGCAGCTGGACTATCCTCGTGAGAAGTACGACATCTTTGTCATTTGCGACAACTGTACGGACAACACGGCGGAGATCAGTCGTGCGCACGGCGCTTACGCCTGCGAACGCTTTGATTCGTCCAAGCGAGGAAAAGGCTTCGGGATCGAATGGATGCTGGAAAACTTGTGGGCAAGACCACAGCAGTATGACGCCGTCGTCATGTTCGACGCGGACAATCTGGTAGAAAAGAACTTCTTGCGTGTCATGAATGACCGACTCTGCAAAGGAGCGCGTGTGATCCAGGGCTACCTCGATTCCAAAAACCCGTTTGACTCCTGGATCACCTTGTCGTACGCCGTGACCTACTGGTTTACCAACCGGATGTGGCAGCTGGCGCGGCACAATCTGGGCCTGCCGAACACATTGGGCGGAACGGGGCTGTGCATTGAGAGCAACCTGCTCAAAGAAATGGGCTGGGGCGCAACCAGCTTGACGGAGGATCTGGAGTTCGCCACCCGCTGTATCGAACGAGGAATTTACCCGACTTGGGCGCATGATACCAAGGTGTGGGATGAAAAGCCGATCGATCTGAAAGCTTCGATGCGCCAACGTCTGCGTTGGATGCAAGGTCACTACGACGTCGCCGGCCGCTACATCGGTTCCGTTCTGAAAAACGGAATTACGAAAGGCCGCCTGGGAATGCTGGATGCTGCGTTTTATTTGTTCCAGCCGATGTACGTTTTGATCGTCACGTTTATGTCTTTGTTGTTCCTGGGGCGCTTTTTTGAAATTGACGCATTGATGCCTGCTGCAACCATTTTGCCAAGCTGGTTAGTATATACCTCGACTGCCATTTTCTACATGTTGCCGTTTTTGGCGCTGTATCTGGAAAAAGTGCCTCTCAAAGGGTATTTGGGAATATTGCTGCTCCCGATCTTTTTCCTGACCTGGCTCCCGATCATGTTCTACGCCTTCTTCACCAAGAAGAACCAGGTGTGGAGTCACACGGCGCACAGCCGTGCGATCCGCATCGAGGAGATCCAGCAATAAGCCAGTCGATGAAGCAAATGAAAACCACAGGGGGTCTCCTGTGGTTTTTTGTGCCGTCGCGCAGACAAAAAGAGAAAATGGAGTGGCTGGTGCAGATTTCCCCAAGTGGCACACATAGAAACATGCCAAATGTGGACTGCGTACAGTCAGCCGGTTTTTCTAATGATTCGCAGGTGGCAAACCGAGTAGTGCATTTGGTATAATAACTGGATGGATACGCAATCGCCAGGGCAGCCTGGCACACCGCGATGCGGACTGTTCGCATGAGAGTGGCGGATCATACCCATTTTCGCCACGAGGAGGGATACAGCAATGACGCTTTCACCAAACGCTTGCCAGAACGAAGCTCCGCTGATGTGGGGAGACAAGCGTTACCATACATGGAATTACCATTTGCGCAACACATTTCACGAAAAAATCTTTAAAGTGCCACTCGATGGTGGCTTCAGCTGCCCGAACCGGGATGGCAAGGTCGCGACAGGAGGGTGCACCTTTTGCAGCGCGAGGGGGTCGGGGGACTTTGCCGGCGACCGGCGAATGGATCTGGAGCGCCAGTTTCACGACGTCAAGAACCGGATGCACGAGAAATGGCCAAGCGCCAAGTACCTTGGCTTCTTTCAGGCCTACACCAACACGTATGCACCCGTAGAGGAGCTGCGCGAGATGTACGAGGTCATCCTCAAGCAGGAAGGCGTCGTGGGACTGTCCATTGCGACTCGTCCGGATTGCCTGCCGGATGATGTCGTCGAGTATTTGGCGGAGCTGAATGAGCGCACCTATCTGTGGGTGGAGCTGGGGCTGCAAACGATTCACGAGCATACGGCCCAGCTGATCAACCGCGCCCACGACTACGAGTGCTACCTGCAAGCGGTAGAAAAGCTGCGCAAGCACAACATCCGCATTTGTTCCCACATCATTTACGGACTGCCAGGGGAGTCGCATGAAGAAATGATGCAGACAGCGAACGCCGTGGCCCATCTGGACGTGCAAGGAATCAAGATTCACCTGCTCCATTTGCTGCGCAAGACGCCGATGGTCAAGCAGTACGAAGCAGGGCTCCTGGATTTCCTGTCGCAGGAGGAGTATACCAAGCTGGTCGTCGACACGCTGGAAATTTTGCCGCCGGAGATGATCGTGCATCGCGTTACGGGTGACGGTCCACCGGATTTGCTGATCGGTCCAATGTGGAGCCGCAAAAAATGGGAAGTGCTCAACGGCATCGATGCCGAGCTGAAGCGCCGCAATACGTGGCAAGGCAAGTTTTACGTGCCGCAGACGAAATAAGTCAACTGACAGGAGAACGGTCAAAAGGGAGCCTCTTGCAATGGAGAGGCTCCCTTTCATTTTGGCCGCATGGTCAGGCACGGGCACGCAAAATCTTTCGCGCCCGCCCGGGATAATTGGTGATCAATCCGTCGACGCCCATGTCGAGGGCGTTCTCGATGTCTTTGGGGCTGTTTACGGTCCATCCCAGTACGGTCAGATCGTGCGCGTGGGATTCAGCCACCAGTTTGGCGCTCAACTGATCCATGGGCACGTGCAGCTGATCGGCCCGATAGCGATGGGCGACCTCCCAGGGGCGAGGAATGGGTCCCACGTACAGGAGGCCGGTCGTTTGTGCAGGGTCCAGCTTTTTGATGCGCAGCAAGCTATCGAAGTTAAACGACGAGATGATCGTCCGCTCTGTCAAATGGTAGCGCCGGATTTGCTCGATGACGAGCTCCTCCAGATGGGGCTGGTCGGACAAAAAGTTTTTCAGCTCAATTATAAAATGCAGGGGCGTGACAGAAAAAGCGTGGAACACTTCACGCAGGGTAGGGATTCTCGCCCGGGGATTGCGGATAGACGAGCCACGGTCTGCACGCAGCTGGCGAAGCTCCTGCAAGGTGTAGCGGCGAACCGGACCGGAGCCGGTGGTCGTCCGGTCGACAGTATGGTCGTGAATGACGACGAGCTTGTTGTCACGGCTTAGCTGGACGTCCAGCTCGATGCCGTCCGCCCGCCGCCGGAGAGCTGCGTAGAAGGCTTCCATCGTATTTTCCGGAAAAAGGCCGGAAGCACCGCGATGAGCGTAGATGAGGGGAGCCACGTGAGCTTCCTCCTTTCACAGACAGACGTAATCCTTATTACATGCATATGTAAAAAGCCCCTCGATACTACTTCGATGAGGGGCGTACGTATGCTTAGTTGACCGCAACGAGCACGATCACGAGCAGGATAAATAAAACCAATATCAACGCGAAATTGTTTTTGCCACAACTCACGTCTACCCCCTCCTTCCCCCATGGAGCATGATCTTCTGTCATCCTATGAGGGTACCGTACAAATGGCTCTCATCGAACACCTAACGCCAGCGGCTTTCACACACCTATTTTGCTGGGACAAAAACAGGAGCGGATCTTATACAGATTGGCAGATGACGGGAAAGTCTGTTTTGCTACAATGAAAGCAAGGAGTAGAAAAGGAGGATGTGCCGCATGGTGAATGTGGATGAATTGCTTGCAGCAGGCGATGTAGTCGTAGACAGGCAAAACCGCAGGGTGAAGCTGCACGTATACGACCCGCGCCGGATCGAAGAAATGGATCGCCTGCTCAGAAGACTTGCCGATGAATCCGCTGCGACCAAGCTGATCGTATACGGGAAAAAAGCCGATGTAGGGCGCTGGACGGAGTTGGGCTATGCGTTGGAAGGGGTGATCGAAGGATTTTTCCGCGGCGAGAATGCGCAGATGCTCTCCTGCTTTTTGACGAAGGAACGGGCCACGTCCGTCGCGCCTGAACTGGCGGAGGAGATCCTGGCGCTCGCTTTGAGCAAGCGGGGAAATGGGGAGACAAAAACTCTGCCGGAAGGTTATGTCATGAGGGAGGCGGATGAGCGGGATGCGGAAGAGCTTGCCCGTCTGTACGGAAAAGTGTTTGCCACCTATCCGACCCCGATGGACGACCCGGATTACGTGCGCAAAACGATGAGAGAAGGCACACGCTATATGGTGGTCGAATACGCCGGGAAGATCGCCTGCGCCGCATCGGCGGAAGTGAGCGAGCGTATGGGGTCGGCCGAGATGACGGACTGCGCCACCGACCCGGATCACGCCGGGAAAGGACTCCTGCAGCCTCTGTTTGCCGCCCTGGAGCAAAAGATGGAGGAGTCCGGCATCTACTACCTGTATTCGTTGACGCGCGCCCAGTCGCCAGGGATGAACGTGACGGCGGCGAAGATGGGCTACGCCTATCGAGGACGGCTGATCAACAACTGCACGATCTTTTCAGGGTACGAGGACATGAATATTTGGGTGAAACCGTTGCGCCCCGTGTGGGAGTAAGGGCTACGCCTGGGAAGGGTATAACTGCTGCTGGAGGCTGCGGGCCATCAAGGCCAGTTGCAACTGCCAGCGCTGATTCGCATCTTCCAGGCGGAAGCCCGTTTTTTCTTCAATTTGCCGCAGACGGTATTTCAGGGTGTGCCGATGAATATATAACGCTTGGGACGTCTGCAGGCCGTTTCCGTTATGCTGCAGGTACACGTGTAGCGTCTCCAGCAGCTGCTGGTTGTGCTTTTGATCGTAATGGATCAGCGGTGCAAGCAACGGCTGCCACAGCGCCTGCAGCGACTCCTCATGGCGATGATAGGGAAAAAGGAACTGGTAGCCTTTCATATCCTGATACCGCAAAATCCGGGGCGGCGTCGCGAGCAAAGGATACGCCTGCAGCGCGAAGATCGCCTCCTCTGCGGCGATGGCGACATCCGGCAGCTGCTGGCGGGGATTGCTCAAGGAAATGTGCAGGGAATAATCCGCATGCAGCCGGCCCCAGCGCTGGATGAACAGCTCCAGCAGTTGCAGGCTCGCCCGGTTGTCTGGAAAGACGAACAGCAGGTAGTGCGGACGCTCGCGCAGCAAATAGGAGTGCTGCTGGAGATCACAGAGCCTGCGCATGAGCATGATCGCGCTTTGGTGCAGCTCGTTCTGGACAGAGTCGTTGGCGGCATCGACCTTCAGGGCAGCGACCAGATGCCCCCCGGCGAGCGGGTAGCCAAACATCCGGCAGCGGCTTTCCAGCTCGGAGACACTCATCGGCTTGCCGTTCAAAAGCTCCTCCACGAAATCCCCTTTCAGCCGCCATTCCGTAGCGGATACCGCCCGTTCTTTTACATATTCCAGCGCGCAGAGCGTCGAAGCGTGCTGCAGCGCGATGTCATCCAGCTCCTTCCACGCAGGGAGAGGCTTGGTCAGCGTCAAAGTGCCGAAATGCTCCCGGTTGGCACGGATGGGGATGGCGTGCGCGCTTGTCTCCGTACTCGCGTGCTCTGAATCAGATGCCCCGTGCTGGATCACTTCAAAGCCGAGCGCGTCGACGAGTGTGACGGCACCGCCGGTCAGGGTAGCCAGTTCTGCCGCAATGGCAGCAAGCCCCCCTTTGGAGAGGGCGGCGTCAATCATCCGATTGTGGATGGCCTGCGAGTAAGCAAGGGTCTCAAACTGCCTGTTGACGATCGGCTGCAAAATCGCTTTGGTGATCGTTGAGAAATTGATCTCCGCCGGTATTTCAATGAGCGGCAGCTGCAGGCGGTCTGCCATCTCGATGAAAGACGCGGGAATCTCGCGCAAGTAAAAGCCGGTATGAAGGGCGACACCGCTCAGCTTTTGGCTTGCCAGGGACGGAATAAACGACGAGAGCCGCTCCGCGTTATCCGCCAGACCAAATCCAGTCGTGATGAGAAATTCGCCTTCCTGCAGCCGTGTAGCGTCCTCCAGCACCTCCACAATCGTGACCCAGCGGATGGGATTGTCCAGGCCGCCGGCTCCCGCGATCAAACGGGTCTGGACCATGTCCGGCAGCTGCAGCGCCTCCCGAATCGTGATGGTCATCAGCATTCCCTCCCCAAAAAGCTCATTATACAAAATGTACAAAAGATTTCGTCCCTTTTCCATGTTTTTTTGCCAGCTCGTCGGATGGCTCCCGTGCGTCGGTCGGATAGGATGAAGGTAGAAAAAAGCGAGGTGGCGACCATGCAAAGAAGCTATGTAATCAGGCCTGAACTGGGCAAGAAATATCCGGTCATTTCCCACGGAAAAGGAATTTACCTCTATGACAAAGAGGGCAAGCGTTACATCGACGGATGCGGCGGCGCTGTGACCGCCTTGATTGGCCACGGTGTAGAAGATGTGGTGGAAGCGATGCACGAGCAGGCCAAAAAGGTCTCTTTTGCCTACCGCTCCCATTTCAGCAGCGAAGCGGTGGAGGAGCTGGCTGCCAAGCTGGCCGAGTGGGCGCCTGGTTCGCTGAACTGGACCTTTTTCGTCAGCAGCGGCTCGGAAGCGACCGAAACCGCGCAAAAGATCGCGATTCAATATTGGCAGGAAAAGGGCAGGCCCACGAAAAACCGGATCATCTCCCGCTGGATGAGCTATCACGGCATCACGATGGGGGCGCTGTCGATGTCCGGCCACGTCCTGCGGCGCAAGCGCTTCGTCCCGCTGCTGGAGGACTATCCGGCGATTACGGGCCCTTATCCGTACCGCAAGCCGGAAAATCTAAGCATGGAAGAGTACGGCCTGCAATGCGCGAACGAACTGGAGACAGCCATTCTCCGCGTAGGGCCGGAGCAGGTGGCGGCCTTTATTGCCGAGCCGGTCATCGGGGCGACAGCGGGCGCAGTCGTTCCTCCTGACGGCTACTTCCAGCGTATCCGTGAGATTTGCGACAAGTACGAGGTGCTGTTCATCGCCGACGAAGTCATGACGGGGATGGGGCGCACCGGCAAAGCCTTCGGGGTCGATCACTGGGGCGTAGAGCCGGACATGATCACGATCGGCAAAGGAATGAGCGCCGGGTATACCCCGATGGCAGCCACGATCGTCTCGGAGGCCATCATCGACACCATCGCCAAGGGCAGCGGCTCGATCATGGCGGGACACACCTACAGCGCCAATCCGCAGTCGGCAGCCGTGTCGCTCGCTGTCGTGAAGTACATCGAGAAACACAATCTGATCGAGAAGTCTGCGGAAAACGGGGCGTATTTGCTGCAAGGCTTGCAGCAATTGGCAGGCGAACTGCCGTTGATCGGTGACGCGCGCGGTCTGGGCATGCTGTGCGGGCTTGAATTTGTCAAAAACAAGCAGACCAAAGAGCCGTTCGCTCTGTCCGAGAACGTGAGCGGCAAGGTGATTGCCAAAGCGTTTGAAAAAGGCCTGTTGATCTACCCGGCAACAGGCGGCATTGACGGTGTGGCAGGCGACAGCGTCATCATCGCACCGCCGCTGACCATCACCAAAGAAGAGATCGACGAAGTGCTCCGCATCTTGAAGGAAGCAGTAGAAAGCGTCCAGCAGGAGCTGCAGGAAGCACTGATCGGATAGAAGGGAGAGAGGCCGGTGACCAGCCGTTTTGAAAAAGTGATTTCCTTGGAAGAAGCGTTGACGCATTTCTACGACGGGATGACCCTCATGGCAGGCGGATTCGGCGGGGTAGGCAATCCTCCCTCGCTGATCCAGGGCATTTTGAACAAAGGCGTGCGCGATATTACGCTCATCAGCAACGACACGGCATTCCCCAACATCGGGATCGGCAAGCTGGTGACGGAGAAACGGGTGAAAAAAGTGATTGCGTCCCACATCGGCTCGAATCCGAACGCAGGGGCGCAGATGACGGCGGGAGAGCTGGAGGTCGAGTTCTGCCCGCAGGGGATTTTGGCAGAGCGCGTACGCGCAGGCGGTGCCGGGCTCGGCGGCATTTTGTCGGACATCGGCATCGGCACGATTGCGGAAAAGGGCAAGCAAAAGGTCGTGGTGGACGGCAAAGAGTATTTGCTGGAGACGCCGCTCACCGCGGACGTGTCCATCATCCACGCCAAGAAGGCGGACCGCTTCGGCAATCTCGTATACGATACGAGCGCGCGCAATTTTAACCCGCTGGTCGCCATGGCAGGGGATATCACCATCGTGGAAGCGGATGAAATCGTCGAGATCGGAGAGTTGTCACCAGAAGAGATTGTCACACCAGGCGTCTTCGTCCACTTTATCGTGAGAAGTGAAGGGGTGAACTGGAAATGGGCGTGGGAGAAGTAAAAGAGACGGAAAGCTATCGGGAACGGATTGCCCGGCGCGCGGCACTGGAGATCGAGGACGGAATGATCATCAACCTTGGCATCGGCATTCCGACGCTGGTCGCTGATTTTATCCCGTCAAACGTGCGCGTCATGTTCCACGCGGAGAACGGAATTCTGGGGACAGGACCAAGCCCGAAAAAAGGAGAAGAAAACCCGATGCTGTGCAATGCGGGCGGTTTTCCCGTAACGCTCGCGGCAGGCGCTTCTTTTTTTGACAGCGCAACGGCCTTTGCCATCATCCGCCGCGGCCTGCTCGATATGACAATCCTTGGCGTGCTGGAGGTCAGCCAGAGCGGCGACATCGCCAACTGGATCGTGCCGGGCAAACGTGTGCCGGGAATGGGCGGCGCGATGGAACTGGCGCAGAAGGCGAAAAAGGTCATGGTGCTCACGACTCATCTGGACAAGAACGGCCGCTCCAAAATCGTCCGGGAGTGCTCGCTGCCGCTGACGGCGCGGCAGGCTGCGGACTGGATTATCACCGACATGGCCGTCATGCAGGTCCTGCCAGATGGGCTGTATTTGCGCGAGGTCATGTACCCGTACAGCGTCGCGGATGTGATCGGCGCGACGGAAGCGGAGCTGAAGATCGAGGGCGAGGTCGGCGTCTTTCGGTAAGCGTGGAATCTATCCAAATTTCCGCATGTCAGGAGGAGCGAAATGGCAAACTGGCAGTCTCTCATAAAGGAACAGCTGGAAAAGGACAGGGATGAAGCGATCGCGCTGCTGCAGGAATGGGTCCAACATTCGAGCGTACAGGGCGAGGAAGCGTCCATCCAGGAGAGCATCGCGAAGACATTGGCCGACATGGGCCTGGATGTCGACCTGTGGGTCATGGAAGGCGACGAGCTGCTGCAGCATCCGTACTTTGTCTCACCGCGTACAGTATTCGACGGCAGCCCGAATGTAGTGGGTGTCTGGAAAGGTGCCGGGGGAGGACGCTCGATTATTTTGAACGGCCACGTGGATGTCGTGCCTGCCGGCGACCGCGCGCAGTGGAGCGACGATCCGTTCAGCGGCAAAGTGGAGGACGGCAAGCTGTACGGACGCGGCGCGACGGACATGAAGGGCGGCAATCTGTCTTCCCTGCTGGCGATTTCGGTCCTGAAAAAACTGGGTGTGAAGCTGAAGGGCGACGTCATTTTCCAGAGCGTCGTGGAGGAAGAGAGCGGCGGCGCCGGGACGCTGGCGACGATTTTGCGCGGCTACAAGGCGGATGCGGCGCTCGTCCCGGAACCGACGAACATGAAGATTTTCCCGAAGCAACAAGGCTCCATGTGGTTCCGCCTGTCCGTCAAGGGGAGATCTGCCCACGGAGGAACGCGGTACGAGGGCGTAAGTGCCATCGACAAGAGCATAGCTGTCGTGCAAGCGATCGGGCAGCTGGAAAAGGAACGCAACGACCGGCTGGACGATCCGCTGTATGAGAAGCTGCCGATCCCGATTCCGATCAATATCGGCGTCATCGGGGGCGGTAAGTGGCCGTCCTCTGTGGCTGACCTCGTTACGCTGGAGGGGCGCATGGGCGTAGCGCCGGGAGAGCAGATGGAAGACGCCAAGGCGGAAATGGCGGCGGCCCTGAAAAAATTGGCGCAGGTCGATCCATGGTTCGCCGAGCATCCGGTGGAGCTGGAATGGTACGGCGCGAGATGGGTGCCGGGAGCGGTAGCAGAGGATCATCCGCTGATGGACATTTTGCAGCGCCAGTTCGCAGCGGTGACGGGCGAGCGCGCCATTGTGGAAGCGTCTCCATGGGGGACGGACGGCGGCCTGCTGACTGCCTTGGCAGACACGCCAGCCATCGTCGTAGGTCCTGGTGTCACGCAGGTCGCACATTATCCGAACGAGTACATCGTGCTGGACGACGTATTCCGCTGTGCCGAAATTTTTGCGCTCGCCCTGATCGAATGGTGCGGCATCGCCGATACGAACAGTCAGAACGAATAGGAGGGGGTTATCCATGAGTCCGATTACGACGAAATTCATCCAGCTGAAAACGGCTGTGCCGGGTCCCAGATCGCAGGAATTGCTCGCGAAAAAGGAAGCGAACGTGCCGCGCGGTCCAGCCAATACGACTCCAGTCTTTGCCGCCAAAGCGGAAGGCGCGCTGCTGACGGATGTCGACGGCAATACGTTTATCGACTTCGCAGGGGCCATCGGTTCGCTCAATGCAGGTCACTGTCCGCCGGCTGTCGTGGAGGCGCTCAAGGCGCAACTGGACCAGTACATACACACGTGCTTCCATGTGATGATGTATGAGCCGTATGTACAGCTCGCGGAAAAACTGAACCAGATCACGCCGGGCGACCATGCGAAAAAGACATTTTTCCTGAACAGCGGCGCCGAAGCCGTGGAAAACGCGGTGAAAATCGCCCGCAAATACACCGGGCGCAAGGCGATCATTTCCTTTGAGCGCGGCTTCCACGGCCGGACGCTGCTGGCGATGTCGCTGACGAGCAAAGTGCGTCCGTACAAATACGAGTTCGGGCCGTTTGCTCCCGACACGTACAAGATGACCTATCCGTACTATTACCGCGCGCCGTTCGGGGCTGCCCCGGAGGAGACGGATGCAGAAGTGCTGCGCCGCTTTGAAGACTTTTTCCTCTCCGAAGTGGCAGCGGACAACGTCGCAGCGATTATCATGGAGCCGGTTCAGGGCGAAGGCGGATTCGTCGTCCCATCCAAGGCGTTCGTCCAGGGTGTCAAAGCCATTTGCGAAAAATACGGCATTCTCCTGATCGCAGATGAAGTGCAAACCGGCTTTGGCCGTACCGGCAAGATGTTTGCCATGGAGCATTACGGCGTCGTTCCCGATCTTGTTACGATGTCCAAATCGCTCGGAGCAGGTGTGCCGATCAGTGCGGTAACCGGTCGCGCGGAAATCATGGAGTCGCCGAACCCGGGAGAAATCGGGGGCACCTATGGCGGAAGCCCGCTCGGCTGTGTGGCGGCGCTCAAGGTCATCGAAATGATGGAGCAGGAAGGCTTCCTCGACAGGGCCAAGACAATCGGCGACACGATTCTCAAACGTTTTGAACAGTTCAAACAGCAGTTCGTCGAGGTGGGCGATGCCCGGGGTCTTGGCGCGATGTGCGCGATCGAGCTGGTGAAGGACAAAGCGAGCAAGGAGCCGAATAAAGAGCTGACGGCAAAAATCGTGCAGGCTTGCTATCAAAACGGCCTGGTCGTCATGTCTGCCGGTTTGTACAGCAATGTGATCCGCATTCTTTCTCCGCTGGTCATCACGGATGA
The DNA here is from genome assembly GCF_042683565.1 of Brevibacillus sp. GCM10020057. Classification (NCBI taxonomy): domain Bacteria; kingdom Bacillati; phylum Bacillota; class Bacilli; order Caryophanales; family Paenibacillaceae; genus Brevibacillus; species Brevibacillus sp. GCM10020057. The sequence continues at coordinate 1,125,414 of NZ_JBHUJW010000043.1, read as the reverse complement.
GCAGCTGGAGGAAGGCTTGAGCGTGCTGGAAAATGTCCTGTCCGGGCTGTGCACGCCGAATCGCCAATAGAAGGGGGAGTTGGCCATGAAGAAACAATGCTTTATCGGCGGTAGGTGGGTGCCGACAGCCGAGTACGCCGCGTTGTATGCTCCTTATAGCGGCGAGGAAATCGCCCAAATCCCGCTGGCGGACGCCGAGACGGTGAAAAAGGCGATAGACGCTGCCGAAGAAGCTGCGGCAGTCATGCGCCGGATGCCTGCCTATCAGCGGGCGGCGATTCTGGAAAAAATCTCTCGCCTGATGGATGAAAGACTGGAGGAGGCCGCCAGAATCATCGCGCTGGAAGCCGGCAAGCCGATCAAGACGGCGAGGGGCGAGGTGATCCGCACCATACAGACCTACAAGTTCGCAGCCGAGGAAGCGAAGCGCATTCACGGGGAGACGCTGTCGCTGGATGCAGCGATCGGAGGGGAAGGCAGACTGGCTTACACCGTGCGCGAGCCGCTCGGGGTGGTCGGCGCGATTACGCCGTTTAACTTCCCGATGAACCTCGTGGCGCACAAGGTAGGGCCAGCATTGGCTGCAGGCAATGCCGTCGTCCTGAAACCGGCTTCCCAAACGCCGCTGTCTGCCTTTTTCCTGGCCGAGATCGCTGAGCAGGCAGGAGTGCCCGCTGGCGCATTGAACGTGGTGACAGGAAGCGGCGCGTCCGTCGGCGACCTCTTGGTGACCGACCCGCGCGTAAAAGCGCTGACCTTCACCGGAAGTCCTGCCGTCGGGATCGACATCCGCAACCGCGCAGGACTGAAACGGGTGACGCTGGAGCTCGGCTCGAACTCGGCGGTCATCATCGACCGCGACGTCAATCTCGACGAGGTCATTCCCCGCTGTATCTTCGGCGCTTTTGCCTACTCCGGACAAGTGTGCATTTCCGTCCAGCGCATTTACGTTGTCAAAGAACGCTTTGCGGAGTTCGTCAGCAAGTTCGTGGCAGAGACGAAAAAGCTGCGCGGGGGAGATTCCTTGTCCGAGGACGCAGACTATTCCGCCATGATCAGCCCGCGTGAGACGGAGCGAGCTGTTGCCTGGATCGAAGAAGCGAAGCAGCAGGGGGCTCGCGTGGAGTGCGGCGGAGAAGTGGTTGGACGCATGCTGCAGCCGACGGTCTTGACCGGGGTGCCCGCAGAGGCAAAGGTGTCTTGCCAGGAAGTGTTTGGACCTGTAGTGCTGGTCAACGCGGTCGAATCCGTCCAGGAGGCAATCGCGCTCGTCAACGACTCCCGCTACGGCCTGCAGGCAGGGATCTACACGAACAACCTTGGCCTCGCCCTGCAAGCCGCCGACGAGCTGCATGTCGGCGGAGTGATGATCAACGATATTCCTACTTTCCGCGTGGACCATATGCCGTACGGAGGCGTCAAGGAAAGCGGGATGGGACGCGAAGGGGTCAAGTATGCAATCGAGGAGCTGACCGAGCTGAAGCTTGTCGTGCTGAAAAAGTAGACCGATTCGCCTGAGAAGCGCCTGGCTGCCGCTCCCCCGGAGAGGAGCCAGGCCATACTTGTTCAGACCAAGAATGGAACAGAATACCCGATCCCGTACAAGTGCAGTGTCGCATTTTCCAATCTGTGGAGCGAACTTGTCAGCTACCGGATCGCTGTGCTATACTAAGACTTGTTCAAAATGTGGAGGGATACCGAAGTGGTCATAACGGGGCGGTCTTGAAAACCGTTAGAGTGCAAGCTCACGCGGGTTCGAATCCTGCTCCCTCCGCCATACTTTTCGCAGATATACGTTCCGTTCGGGGAGGCCACTGTGCTTTCCCAGCGGGACGTTTTTGATTTTGTCCGCCTTACCGGAAAATGCGTAAAACTCCCTCTGATTCCATCATTTACTTGTGGAACCAGCAGTTCTCTGGATGCATAATGGGTTTGTAAGGAAATCATCATCTAGTACAAACATTTGGGGAACTTGCGGCGGACGAATCTGTGCAGAGAGTCGCCGCTATTTTTTTGCCTGTACCTTGGGCTTGTGTGTCCAGTCGTGCAAGGATTTGCGGGCGGCTTTTTCGGCAGTGCTGCGGCAGGGCACCGTATTTTTCCTGAAAATCCAGCAACATCAATGTCGATGAATCTTTCATAATGGTATATCCTGTACGTAAGGACTCGATTGTTTCTTGGGGCCCCGCGGCAGCTTCAATAATGCAGACGAAGCTGCCGTCTTTTTTGCTCTAAAATATCAGAAAATAAATACAATACAGATAATTGTTGCTATACTAGAAGAAAAAACTGGTAGGGGGCATGCGACCGATGATCGAAGCCAAAAGGGTCAGGAGAAATACGCTGGGGGACATTTTGCGGCGAAGTCATGCAAGGTATCCCGACAAAACCGCGTTGCGATTTGAGGAGGAAGTGCTTACATACCGCGAACTGGATCGCATCGTCAACCGGACTGCGAATGCCCTGATCGCAATGGGACTGCAAAAAGGTGAGCGGGCGGCTGTCCTGTCCCGCAACTCCATGGACTTTGTCATCCTCAATTTTGCCTTGGCCAAGGCAGGCATTATCATGGTACCGATCAACTTCATGCTGAACAAGGACGACGTGGCGTTTATCCTGGGGCATGCGGAAGCGGCTGCCGTCTTTGCCGCGCCCGAATTTCGCGAAATTGCCGAACAGGCTGTCGTATTGTCGGGGGTAGCGCCTCGGCTCAAGTCGCTCATTTCCAGGCCAGCTGCCCGGACAGGGGAATGGCTGCCGCTTCGCGAGCTGATCGCGGGCGCGAGCGACGACGAGCCAGATGTCGACCTCGACGACGAGGATGTCGCCCATATATTGTACACCAGCGGCACGGAATCCAGGCCAAAAGGGGTCATGCTCACCCACAAGAGCATCATCTCCGAATATGTCAGCACGATTATCGACGGCGACATGAAGGCGGATGACGTAGCCGTTCACGCGCTGCCGCTGTTCCACAGCGCCCAGCTGCACTGCTTTTTGGGGCCATACATTTATTTGGGGGGAAGCGGTATCATTCTGGAGCAGGCGACTCCGGCACTGCTGCTGGAGGCGGTGGAGGCCCTCCAGGCGACCCAGCTGTTTTGCCCGCCGACGGTCTGGATTGCGCTGCTGCGTTCGCCTGATTTTGCCTCGCGCAATCTTGGTTCCTTGAAGAAATGCTATTACGGTGCGGCGATCATGCCTGTCGAAGTGCTGAAGGAGCTGAATCAGCGACTGCCCAATGCACGGTTCTACAACTTCTACGGCCAGACGGAGGTAGCTCCGCTCGCCACGGTGCTTGGGCCGGATGAGCAGATCCGCAAGGCGGGTTCGGCCGGGAAGCCTGCCCTCAATGTGGAGACGAAAATCGTGGACGACGAAGGAAACGAAGTGCCGCGCGGCAGCATCGGCGAAATCGTACACCGGACCAGCCACGCCATGATCGGCTACTACCGCGATCCGGAAAAGACGCAGGCCGCCTTTTTCGGCGGATGGTTCCACAGCGGAGATTTGGGGATCATGGACGAGGAAGGATACATTACCGTAGTCGACCGGAAAAAAGATATGATCAAGTCAGGGGGAGAAAACATAGCGAGCCGGGAAGTGGAGGAAGTGATCTACCTGCATCCGAAGGTGTCCGAGGCAGCGGTCATCGGCATTCCACATCCGTACTGGATCGAAGCGGTTACGGCAGTCGTCGTGCCGAAAGCAGGCGAGGTCTTGACCGAGGAGGAGATACTCGTTTTTTGCAAGGAGCGGCTCTCCACCTTCAAGGCGCCGAAATACGTCGTGATCGCCGACAATTTGCCGCGCAATCCGAGCGGAAAAATTTTGAAACGGGAGCTGCGCCAACGCTATGAGGTTCTCGCCACGCAGCAATAAAAAAGCAAACCAATAAAAAATCGAAACAGAAAAATCCCGCTCGACGGTCTGGATGGCCGGGAGCGGACTTTTTACGTGCAGCAGGTGAGCCATTATTTGACGGTGGATACCGTCGGATGGTCGGGCCGGATGACGTCGAACCGGTAGCCTTTGGACTTCAGGAAGGTAATGATCTCCGGCAGCGCCTGGGCAGTAGGAGACTTGGTGCTTGAGTCGTGCATCAGGATGACGATTTCTTTCTGGTTCTTCACTTGCTGCTTGATGTTGGCGATTGCGCTGGCAGCAGTGTATTTGTTGCTTCTCGCGTCTCCGTTGGTCACATTCCAGTCGATGAAGATGTAGTGGCGATTGGCCGCTTCCGCCTTGATGGCATTCATCACGGGATTGGCGAGGCTGTACTGCTTGGCGTCCTGATACTTGTGGCTGACCGTATTCGTACTGCCGCCGGGATAGCGGAACAGGGTCGGTTTGATCCCCGACGCTTTTTCGATCAGCTGGTTTCCCTTTTCCAGATCGGCGAAAAATGCCTCCTTGGTTTTGTACACGATGCTGTAATCGTGAGAGTAGGTATGTCCGCCGATCGCGTGCCCTTCGGCAACAGTGCGCTTGAGAATGGCTTCATGTCCCGGAACATTGCGTCCGACGATAAAGAACGTTGCCTTGATTCCGAATTTTTTCAATGTATCGAGCACGTGCGGCGTCACGGCAGATGGTCCGTCGTCAAAGGTCAGATACGCCACCTTGTCTGTTGCAGGTTTGGCAACAGGCGGCTTGACGGCTGGCTTGCCTGCGGGCGGCTTGGCAGCTGGCTGTGCCGGTTTGACCGCAGTCGGCGCCGGTGTTGCACCAGACTGAGCGGGTTTGGCTCCCGGAGTTGCTGGAGCGGTGCCAGGTTGAGCAGGTTTTGTTCCGGTCTGCACTGGTTTGTCACTTGGCTGCACGGGATTGGCCTCTCCCTTCGCGCCCGCCTGCGGCACAGCAGCAGCCTTGCTCTTGATCGGCAGCAGCGGCAGATATGGCTCGTCACCGTAGATCAGGTACGGTTTGCGCAGCTCTTTGAATGCAGCAAGCTGATCGGCGTAGAGGGCTTCCAGGTCTTGCGGACTCTTTTCCTGCGCCAGCGCTTCGCTGATTTTTGCGGCTCCCATCGTCCGGTCCAAGAGCGAAATTTCCGTGTCCGTGCTCTGGGGAACGGGGAAGTGGCCAAGCTGCCGCGCATAAGCCAGGATGTACATGCCCGTTTTGACCGGGTTGTACAGATGGACATTCATGATTTGCAGCTTCACTCCCCCAGCGCCATTGCGGGTGTCGGGCAAGAATACCACCCCTGGCAAGAGGCTGGCATTGAGAGCATCCGCAAAGCGGTTGGCATCGATCCCTTCGCCGCCGATCCAGGAAAAGTCGTCAGCGACCAAAAGAGAGGTCCCGTCGGCGATGCCTGTTGCCAGGGAATCAAACACGGCCGGCAATGTCCCGAGCTGCGGCGCATTCGGCGTCCATGCAAGACCCGTCTCCTGATACAGCATCGCGCGGGTATAGCCCTGCATGGGGACGACAGTCAGGTCTGCACCGATGTTGCGGTTGAAGAACAGAGCCAGCTCCCCGATGGTCATGCCGTGGGCAAGAGGCAGTGTGTCAGGTCCGATGGAGGAGCGAAGCGGCGCTTCCAGTACAGGGCCGTCGACCAGCTGCCCTCCCAGCGGATTGGGACGATCCAGAACGATGACCGGTTTGCCCTGTTTTGCTGCGGCTGACAGGCAATCGTACAGGTTCGTAATGTAAGGGTTCGTGCGTGCCCCGGTATCTTGCAGGTCGACGAGCAGCACATCCACATGTTCAAACACATCCGAGGGCTCCTTCTTCGCTGCGTTCCAATCGTAAACGGGGATGCCGTATACAGGGTGGATGGAAGGAGTCACCTCCTGGCTGGCAGGGGTCTTGCCGTCAAGGCCGTATTCAGGGGCGATGAGGGCTGCGAGCGTGACGCTGCGATCGCGTCGAAGTTGGTCGATCGTACTCGTTCCCTGGCTGTTAACGCCGGTCTGGTTTGTCAGCAGGCCGACTTTCTTGCCTTCGATCAAGGAGTGGAATTGCTCGAACAGCACATCGCTGCCTAGTTGGATGGCAGCTGTGTTCGCGGAACTTCCGCCCGGAGGAATCATGCAAAAAATAAGTGCGAGGATGAGGAAAGGAATTATTTTTTTCATCGTCTTTGCCTCTTTCAAATGAAAAATGACAGCGGTGTATGTTCATTGTAACGGTTTTTGTCTGCATGTTGGTTTCATTTTTGTAACAATTTGAAAATAGTTCAAAGGGCATAGTTCGACAGGAGTCGGAAATCCAGTTTTTTCCATTTGTCTGCTGCCGGGACAGCTCTTACAATGGGCGTTGCGTCTGTTTCTTGCAGTCGGATCGCTTGCATCGGCCAACTACCTATAGTAGATTTAGAAACGTGCGAATCTTTTTTGAAAAGGAGTGGACCAAATGCTAAAAAAATTAGCCTCGCTCGTCCTGACCATCGCGCTCGTGCCAGCAGCCGCTTTCTCTGCTTCCGCCGCTGCGGCGCCAGCTGCGATTAAGGTGGAATACAACCAAAAGGCGATTGCATTCCCAGACCAAAAGCCGGTGATCCGCGAGAGCCGTACTTTGGTGCCGATCCGTCCGATCGCAGAAACCCTTGGCTTTGATGTCGAATGGAACGAACAAACACGGACAGTGACGATCAACAAAGGCACGAACAACGTCCGCCTGGTCGTGACACAAAAAATCGCCAGGAAAAACGGACAAACCATCAATCTGGACGTCCCGGCGCAAATCATCAACCAGCGCACCATGGTGCCCGTCCGTTTTATCGCAGAAGCGCTCGATTACAAAGTAGACTGGAATCAGGCTTCCCAGACTGTACTGATTTCGGACATGCCATCCGCAGAGAACACAGCGACAACCGAAACGCCAAAAGACAACACCACGGTGCAAAAGCCGGATACATCGGCAAATGAAGCCAAGCTGATCGACCGTTCCACAGTGAAAGGAAAAACGTTTGCCATCGCTACGATCGGTCTGTACCGGGTCAGCGGACAAGTGGAGCCGGGCAGCGATCTCGTCATCACGCTGGAGGACAAGTCCTTTGAAGTAGAGGTCAATTCCGACGGTACGTTTGAATTCAATCACGACACGTACGACGGCATCCGCACCTTTACGCTGAAAGCCGAAAAAGACGGTAAGCAAGACGTGTACGAAGGCGAATTTGTCAGCAATAATTAGGAAAGCGTTTCGTGAGTAAGAACACCTCCTGCACAACACACTATGTGCAAGGAGGTGTTTTTTGTTGAGGCGAATTCAGGCGGGGATATGTGCTGCATTGCTGCTCGCAGGCTCACTGGCAGGTTGTTCTCCAAACAAAGAACAAGGCGCGGAGGACAAAAACGGGAACCAGGCGAAGTTCGAATCGTTCGGAATCAACTATCGCAACGACAATGCCGGCATGGATAAGGGGCCGGCCGCGATGATCAGCCAAAAGTACATGCATCAGCGCGAGCCCCATCTGGTCTCTTTGCTGGAAAGACATGCGGAAAAAATTCCCGGCGTGGTCGACATCAAAGTGCTGGCGTTCAAGGACACGCTGCTGGTCGGGGTCCTGCCGCTCGACACGCCAAAGCCGGATGAAGTGAATCCAAAACCGTCGATCCCGCACACGCCGGGCGCTATCATCCGCAACGACAACGGCCATACGGATGCGCTGCAAAAACGCGTGGTCGACCGGATGAGGGTGCGGCTGCAGACCGAAACCCGCTACAACATCATGTACGTCTCGACAAATCGCGCGCTTTACGACAGGATTGCGGATTTGCACGAGCGGATCATGCGCGGCGAGCCGGTCAGCAACGAGGAATTTCAAGTGCTGATCAACGACATGGGCTACACGCACAAAGGGTACAACCTGGTTGACTGACGAAGCTCCACCTGGACGTCCGGGTGGGCTTTTTGTCGTTTGCGCCTGTCGAGGCAGGAAATTCGGGCGAAAAGAGGGAAATAAAGAAGGAGAGAAGGAGAACGGCGAGGAGTGCAATTCATGAAAACACCGCAGATTTCGATCACCAAAATCACCCCGCCCAGACCGAAGCCGTACGTGCTGCGGCGTCCCACCCTGGCCAAAAAGCTGCGTCTGTTGGCGCACGTCCCGTTTTGCGTGGTACACGCAGCGACCGGCTACGGAAAAACGACGTCCGTTGCGGCGTACCTGGGTGATGCCCGGCTCGAATCCAGCTGGTATTTCGTGGACGAAGCAGATGGGGAACTGGCTGTTTTTTTGCACGGCCTTGTGGAAAGTATGCGGCGAGTTCATCCGGGGTTCGGCCAGTCGCTCCTAAGCAGCCTAAGCGAAGCTGCTTTTGGGGAGCTGGACCCTCATCGTATGGCAGAGCTGTTCGTCAGAGATTGGCTGCAGCTAAATGCAGACCGCGATCATTTGCTCGTATTGGATGATTTTCATGGGATACCAAAGGAAGGTCCTGTCGAAGCATTTGTCAGGAGACTGACAGGGCAGCTTCCCCATCATCTGAAGCTGATGATCCTGACGCGGCACCGATTGGTCTGGCCGGAGCTGGAGTTGTGGAAAGCGCGTGGGGAGTGCCTGTCTGTGGACACAGCGGATTTGACCTTTTCCCGCGAAGACAGCGAAGCGCTTTTTCAGGATGAGTACGACGTCTGGCTGACCGCGGAGGAGTGGGACCGCGTGGATCAAGTGACGCGGGGCTGGGCCCAGTCGCTGCGTTTTCTGGGCGAGAAGATAGCGAGCGGAACCTCTGTCGCAGACAGCCTGCGTGATTTGACCCGCCTGGTGCATTTGCTCGAGGCAGAAGTGTGGAATCGGCTGGAGGAGGGGGCGCAGCAGTTTTTGATGAAATGCGCCGTACTTGAACAGTTTGAAGAAGCAGATTGCCTGCAGATTATCGGGGAGAACGGCGTGGAGCAACTGGCGCAGGCCAACCAGCAAAATCTGTTCCTGCTGCCAGGCGCAAGCGGCACCTACTCCTTTCACCCGCTGTTCCAGCGTCTGCTGGCGAGCAAGCTGGCTTCGCACAGCGAGCTGTATGGACAGGTGAACGAAACTGCCGCGCTCTGGTATCGGAGCAAAGGAGAGGAAGGCAAGGCGTTCGAGCATTTGCAGCACGCGGAAAAATGGGGTGTTCTGGGAGAGTGGCTCTGCCAGTCATCCGAGCGTTTGCTGACGGACGGGAAACTGGATGTCCTGTACCATTGGATCACGCTGCTGCCGGACGCGGTCAAGGAGGAGAAGCACTGGCTCTGGTTTTATCAGGCAGAGGTGGAGCGCTATCGCTGTCATTACGTCAAGTCGTTTCGCTCGTACCAGCGTTTTCTCGATCTGTGCGCTGGCAAGCACGATCTGGTCGGACAATGCCGCGGACTGGAAGGGATGGCCCGCGTCCATCTCGACAGCGTCCAGGGCGACCGGGCGGAGACGTTGCTCAAGCAGGCGATCGCGCTCCTGCCACCTGCCGAGCAGGGACAGGAAATGGCCCCGCGCCTCTACCGGGTGCTGGCAGAAATCTACACCAACCGGGGAGACGCGAAGCAGGCGGCGGAATGGTACAAAAAAAGCCAGGAGCTGGAGCAAATGACAGAGGTGGAGCTGGAGTCGCGCCTGCTGTTTCGGACGGGCAGGCTGCAGTCTTCCATACAGCTCTTGGAAAAGAAATCGCTCGCGGAGCGCACTCTCCATCCCAAGCTGACTCGCTCCTATCGGGAAACGTCGCTGCTGCTCGCCTTTGTCTACGCGCTGAACGGAGATTGGGAGCGGGGCTGGCAAGCGGCGGAGACGGCGATCGAGCTGGGACGGGCGGCTCATTCGCCGTTCGTGGAGGCAAACGGCTACGTGCGCAAAGCCCATGCCGCGCTGATCGGTCAGCGGCTGCCCGCAGAAGAGATTCGCCAGCTCTACGAAAAAGGGCTGACGATGATGGAAGAGCTTCAGTCGACGCGCGGAAAGTCCGAGACGCTGCTCGGGCTGACGCTGCTCCACGGACGGGAAAAGGCGCTCGATCTCGCGCTGCAGTACGGGGAGAGAGGCAAGCAAGAGACGGAAGCGATGCAGGACGACTGGCTGAACAGCCTGGTGCGCATGGCGATCGGGATCGCCTACGCCGTATACGGCAGGGATAATGAGGCACAGGAAGTGTTCCGCGACTGTGCAGAGCGGCTTAGCCGATGCGGAGACAGCTTCGGCGTCGTGACCTGCCAGCTGTGGCTCAGTTTTTTGGCGTACCGCAGCAAGCAGTGGGATCTTTTCGTGCCGGCTGTCACCCAGGCGCTGTCGCTCATGCAATCCGGAGAGTACGACTTTCTCCTGCAGCGCCCGACCATGCTCACGCCGCAGGACGTCCAGCAACTCATGCCCGTCCTGCTTGAAGCGCAGCGGCGCCAGGTTTTCCCGGATTACGTCTCGCAGCTGCTGAACGATCTGGGCTTGCAAAACGTGACCTTCCATCCCGGGTATACGCTGCGAATCCAGACATTGGGACAGTTCCGTGTCTGGCTGGGCGAACACGAGCTTAGCGAAAAAGCGTGGCAGCGCGGCACGGCCAAGCTGTTGTTCCAGCTCTTGTTGACCAGAAGGCAGCATCTGCTGGCGCGGGAAGAGATCATAAACAGGCTGTGGGCAGACAGTGACGAGGAATCTGCCATCCGCGACTTCAAGGTGGCGCTGAACGCCCTGAACAAGGCGCTGGAGCCCAATCGCACGGCGCGGGCCGAGACGTTTTTCATCCAGCGGCACGGCAGCTCCTACGGATTTAACCTCGCATCGGGCTATCATATCGATGTCGAGGAGTTCGAGAAGCTGGTAACGGACGGCTTCGCCCAGGAAGACCCGGCGCAGGCGGCTGTCCTGCTGGAAAAAGGACTGACGTACTACCAGGGCGACTACCTGCCGGAGTGCCGCTACGACGACTGGTGCGTGGAGGAGCGGGAGCGTCTGCAGGCGCTGTTCCTGCGCGGAGCGGAAAAGCTGGCGAAAATCCGGCTGGAGGATGGACGGCTGGAGGACGTGATTCGCTGGTGCGAGGCGATCCTTAGGGTTGACGACTGTTGGGAGGAAGCGTACCGGCTGCTGATGACCGCCTATTACCGGCAGAACAATCGCAAGCAGGCGATTCGCTGGTACGAGAAATGCGTGGCCAAATTGCAGGAGCAGCTCGGTGTAAAGCCGCTGCCGGCTACGCAGGAGACGTACCGGGCCATCATGACGAGATAAGACCGCGACGCTGCGGTCTTTTTTTCTGCCCGCAAAGGATAACAGTGGCCGTCTTGACAAGACCAGGCAGTGGATTTACACTGTTTTTGTACTGACTAGTCAGTTCAAATAACCGGAGGAGGACGGATGTGATGTCCATTTCCAAAAAAGACCAGATTGCACAGGGGGCATTGACTGCCTTCTCCCAATTCGGATTCAGCGAAACCTCGATGGATCAGATCGCGGAAGTGTCGCAGGTCGCCAAGGGGACGCTCTACTACCATTTTTCCACCAAGGAAGAGCTGTTTTTGTACGTCATTGAAAAAGGCGTGAAGATGCTGATTTACCATGTCGACAGTGTCATGCAAAAGGAAGAGCTGTCATTGGAAGACCGCATGATGAGTGTGTTGGATGAGCATCTTCGCTTCTTTTCCGAGAACCAGGAGCTTTGCTTTCTGCTGCTTAGCTTCTTTACCGGCGACGAACAGCGGGATCAGATGGTCGGCAGACTGTTGACCGGATATTTTGAGACGATGGAAAACTACATGACCGATTTGCAGCAAAAAGGCTACATTCGGGCCGATGCGGAAATTCGCACGCTCGCCTCTGCCTTGTTCGGCATGATCGGCTTTACCGTCCTGCGCAAGCAATTTCGCAAGGAACCGCTGCAAAGCGAGGCGGGCAGGCTGACGCTGCGCAATATGCTGGCAGGCATCTTGCGAAAACAATGACTTTGTTGGGGCAAGTGCACGGATTGACAATCACAGAAAAAAGAGGGGTTACCAGATGAAAAAACGGGCATGGATCGGGGTAGCTGGCTTCGTAGCCGGCATCGCAGTATTGGGAACGGCCTTGTTCGGGCCGGGAGCAGGGAATGTCTCCGGACAGCGGGCAGACAAAATCTCAGGTGTGATCGAGGGGACGGAGATCGACCTGTCCTTCAAGATGGGGGGTTCCATCGAGCAACTGACGGTAGCAGAGGGCGATGAGGTGAAAGCCGGGCAGCTCCTCGCCACGCTGAACAGCGAAGAGCTGCTGGCGAAAAAGGAGCAGGCAGAAGCGGCCTACCGTCTGGCCCAGGTCAAACTGGAGCAGGCGAAAAAAGGCGTGTCCCTGACTGACAATACGAACGAGGCGCAGATCGAACAGGCGCAGGCGGTCGTCAGCTCGGCCCAGGCGCAGCTCGAAGCGAACAAGAACGGAGCGCGCGCGGAGGAGATCACCCAACTCAAAGCGAAAGTGCAGGCGACCGAAACGGCGAAGCAGATCGCCGCATCCAATCTGCAGCGGATGGAGAAGCTGCTCGCGGAAGGGGCGGTGCCGCAGGTAAATGTCGATGAAGCCCGGATGCAGTACGAGCAGGCGGCGGCGGAATACAAAGCTGCCACCGAATCGCTGAAAATGGCGCAGTCCGGCGCGCGCCGCGAGCAGGTAGACGCTGCGCAGGCACAGCTCGATCAGGCGAAGGCCGCTTACAATCAGGCGGTAGCGGCGAAAGGGCAGGTCGGTTTGAAGGAGCTGGACGTAAAGCAGGCTGAGGCAGGCGTGCAGCAGGCAAAAGGCGCGCTGGCCGAGATCGAGGCGTATTTGCACAATGCGAAGCTGACCGCGCCCGCTGACGGGATCGTCAAGTCGGTAGCCGTGCAAAAAGGCGAGCTGGTGGCGCAAGGCTTTACAGTCCTGACCATCCAGACGAAAGCAGACAACTTCGTGAAATTTTACGTCAATGAATACGCGCTGTCTTCCGTCAAGGCAGGCGATACGGTCAAACTGTACGTGCCGGCTCTGAAGCGCGATGTGGAAGCGAAAGTGGCCACCGTGGCGCCTGCGGCTGACTTTGCCGTGAAAAAAGCGACGCAGGAGCTGGGCGACCGCGACATCCGCTCCTTCCAGGTGAAAATGCTCGTCGCAGATGCAGATTTGCGACCCGGCCTTACGGTAGAGTGGAACATCGAAGGGGCTGATAGCGGTGAATAATTTCTCCCGCCTCTTTTGGGGCGAATGGCAAAACCTATTTACCAACAAAACCATTCGCAACATCATTTTCATCGTTCCGCTGCTGTACTTGACATTGTTCGGCTTCCTTTACGGGGAGAAAAAAGTGATGCACATCCCCACGGTAATGGTCGACGCAGACCAGACAGAGCTGAGTCGGGAGCTGTACCGCGCCTTTGAGGCTGACCAGACGTTTGCGATCAGCGCCATCGTCGGGACAGAGGAAGAAGCGATGAAGCAGATCGATCAAGGCGAGGCGAACGTCGCCCTGATCATCCCGGCTGATCTGGAGAAGAACGTCAAGGCAGGAAGGGAAGCCGAGGTGCTGACGGTCATCGACGGCAGCAACATGATGATCTCCAACACGGCAGTACGGGCCGCGAATACAGTCGTCAAGTCGGTCTCTGCAGGGGCGACGCTCAAGAAGCTGGAGGCGCACGGCGGCTGGGGGGAGGAAGGGAAGAACCTGTACACTGGCATCGACTACCGCTACCGTGTGCTGTACAATCCGACGTTCAGCTACATGTCCTTTATGGTGTTCGGCCTGGCCGGAACCGTATTGCAGCAAGTCCTGTTTCTGGGCATTGCGATCTCCGTCACCCAGCAAAAAGAGGCGGGCACCTGGCGTAACACGATGGAAAACTACAGCTTCTGGGCGATTACCGCAAGCAAGCTGCTGCCGTATTTCCTGGCAGGAACGCTCAACATGTTCCTTGGCTTTACGCTGCTGCTGAAGGTGTTCGGCATCCCGTACTACGGCAGCACCGTGCATCTCATGCTCGTCGCCAGCGCGTTCAATCTGGCGGTCCTGTCCATCGGGTATGCGATCTCGTTTTTCTCCAAGGACCAGCTGCAGGCGACGCAAATCGCCATGCTCATCGCCGTTCCTTCCTTTATGCTGTCCGGCTTTACCTGGCCGTTCATATCGATGCCGGCTGGGGTGGAGGCGATTGGAAAATCTTTACCGCTGACCTATTTTCTGCATGGCGTGAGGGAAATTTTAACCAAGGGACACGGACTTGCGCAAGTCTCCTCCGATATGCTCGTCCTCTGCCTGATGGCCGTTCTGGGTCTGTTCGCAGCCTATCTCACCTACCTTGGGCAAACGAGAAAGAAAACGTCCCCTGCGCGTGAATCGGCGGCGGTTTAGAGGGAAATTTGTAGAAAAGAAAAGCTTGTGCGATAAAGAAATTTCCCTTTATACTTACTAAAAAAGGCAGATTCTTCTAACGCAAGGGGGACATTATGTCAACGACTCATCTGAAACAATTGTGCGAAGTGACATACACCAAGTTGAAAAAGGTAAGCATGGAATTGGAACGCTACTTGAACCAGGTGACCTTGTCGAGTCTCGTTTCTCAGTCCGGTGATCCGGAAGAGTATGAAACTTACTACCGCAGTTATTTATCCGACCTGCGCCATCTGCTTGTATACTGCGAAAATGCGTACGACAGGCTGGGGGTATCCCTTCGCCGGGCGCGATTCAATGAGGAGTTTGCCGAAGAAGTGTTATATCAGGTGTACCATACTTGTATTCATAACTTTTACTACCCTAAAGGCGAGGTCTACGACGAGGACGGGCGCTATTCCTATACCGGAAAAGATGCGATCATTTTCCGCAAGAAGGTCACACCGGAGCTGCAGCAATTGACGTTGTCGCTGGCGAAGGTATTTGAACAAATGCGGGATGATTTGCAATATTACGAGACGGACTACATTGCCAAAAAACAGATGCAAACCGAACAAGCACAGGCGTAGCTGCCCGTGCTTGTTTTTTTCTGCCCGCCGTCACTCGAAACCAAAGCGCAGGCGCAGCAAAAACTTGTTTAGCAAGCCGCCGATCGTAGCGGGCGGCTGCTCGGTATTGGCCGGCTCCGTGTGCAGCTGCTTGAGCGTGTTGTTCACGTCGATCATGCCGTAGCCGTACAGTTGGTCGTGGCCTGGCGGGCCAAGGTCTTCCGCAGATTTGCGGATCAGCTCCATCACATCGCTGTTTTTCATGTCGGGGTGGACAGAGCGCACCAGTGCAGCCAGAGCCGCGACGTGCGGACACGCCATGGACGTGCCGGACAAGGAGGCGTAGTCGTTGTCAATGTACGTGCTGGGGATGTCCACGCCCGGTGCGGCGACGTCGACATAATCGCCGAAGTTGGAGAAGTCTGCCCGTTCCTTGAGGTGATCCACTGCCGCCACGGACAAGACTTCCTCGTAGGCAGCGGGGTAGCTCGGCTGGTCGGACGCGTCATTTCCCGAAGCGGCGACCATGACCACATTATGGTCGTAGGCATAACGGCAGGCTTCTTTCAGAACGGCGGAAGATGTATAGTTGCCGACGCTCAGGTTGATGACCTCGGCTCCGTGATCTGTCGCCCAATAGATGCCTCGGGCAATGTCGACGGCAGAGCCTGACCCGTCCGCACCGATGGCTTTGATCGGCATCAGCTTGCTTTTCCAGGTCATGCCGGCAATCCCGTCCCTGTTGTTCGTTCGGGCAGCGATAATGCCGGATACATGTGTGCCGTGGCCGTTGTCATCCTGGGGCTTGTCGTTGTCTTCGAGCACGTTGTAGCCTTTCACGAGCTTGCCTTTGAACTCCGGGTGATTCATGTCCACGCCGGTATCGACTACCGCGACGATGACATCGTTGCTGCCTTCGCTTACATCCCAGCTCTGCTCCATGCCGATCAACGGCAAGTTCCACTGGTATTCGGTGTAGTATGGATCGTTCGGCTTTCGGTTCGGTAGCAGTAGGTAGTTGGGCTCAGCGAAGACGGAATCGGGGTGCTCCGCCAGCTTTTTCATCAACTGCTTCGTGGTCAGGCTGCGGGATTTAATGATCATGAACTTGCCGAAATCACGCTTGATTTTTGCGTCGAGGGAGGCGACCATCCGGTCAATGCTTTTTTGATCGGGACGAGGCGAAAAGCGAACGACGACTTCGTGCTCGATATAGTGGCTCCGGTCACGCGGATTGTGGTGAAGCGTCTGCACGTGGCTGCTTTTTTCCAGACCGCGCCGGATGTCCTTCACTTGTTCAATGTAGTTGATCCGGGGAATGCTCGCCTCCACGGAGGTGACCCGGGGATGAGGCTCGCGCATTTCTTCCTGTGCGTGTTGATACATGCGATACGGTATCGCGACCAATCCGACCAGTGCGACCGCAACGACAATCGGGGCCAGACGCAAAAAAATCACTCCCTCTTGTGCTTATGGATATATCCTGCACATCAAGGGAGCGATTATGAAGGGAAAACCTTACATCCGGTTGTTGAGCGCCCGGACCGTGGATGGCGTGCTGCGCAGGGAGCGGCGCGGCAGCTTCCAGCCTTGGTAGACGGAAACCATGCGGCACACGATGATGGCGATGAACAGTGCGTAAAGTTCCGGCACGGACTTCGCCCAGTTCAGGCCGACAGCCAGTCCCGCTGCCATCGCCCAGACCGCGTAAATTTCTTCCTTGAACACCAGCGGCTTGCGGCCGGCGAGCACATCGCGGATAATCCCGCCGCCGATCCCTGTCAGGACCGCAGCGACGATCGTCG
Source organism: Brevibacillus sp. GCM10020057 (assembly GCF_042683565.1). Lineage (NCBI taxonomy): Bacteria > Bacillati > Bacillota > Bacilli > Caryophanales > Paenibacillaceae > Brevibacillus > Brevibacillus sp. GCM10020057. The sequence continues at coordinate 1,108,743 of NZ_JBHUJW010000043.1, read as the reverse complement.
CACTCAGCGGGTAATTCATTTGGGTCGCATACATCGCGCCCTGGATGGCGAAAGCGGAGAGGCCGACTGCATCGAAAAACATGCCCCAGCGGTTCCAGTAACCGATGTACTTGTGGGGGAGGATAAAGACAATGAACATCGTAATGAGTGCGATGGTAAACAGGGTCCCCTGATTCCAGAACGAAGCGAGGGGAATCCCCAGTAAAATGTTGCGCAAAATCCCGCCCCCGAAAGCGGTAGCCATCCCGAGCACGATGACGCCAAGCAGGTCGTATTCCTCCTCCATCGCGATGACCGCGCCGCTGATGACGAATGCTACAGTGCCAATAATGTTAAACAATTCCCAAGACATGTGAAAAACCTACATCCTTCCTGCTAAATCAGACCTAGTTGTGTTAATCCATGATGGATGCCGTCCTCGTCGACGTGACGGGTAATGCGGGCGGCGAACGGCTTCAGCTCTTCGTGCGCGTTGCCCATGGCAATTCCCATCCCGACGTAGGAAAGCATTTCTCTGTCGTTTAGCCCGTCGCCGAATGCGACCGCTTCGTCAGGGCTGAATCCGAAGTGGCGCAAAGCGGCTTCGATACCCTTGGCTTTGGAGCCGCTCTTGGGCAAGACGTCGAGGACGCGTTTGTGCCAGCGGACGTAGGAGACTTCGTGAAAACGGCCCACGTAAGGCTCTTCTTCTTCCTTGCTGCAGTAGAGGAACGCCTGATAAATCGGAGCTTCTTCCCAGTAGCGGTGACGGTGAGAAGGGGCCGGCAAGCGCAAGGAGTCGAACGATTCGATAACGTACGGATGGCCGCTGACGTTTGCGTAGCAGTTGTCCGCACTAAGGAACACCATCGGATGGCCGTTGCGGTCTGCCATCGCTTCCAGCGTAGCCAGCGTCGCTGCAGAGAAGGGGGTGTGATGAATCACTTTTCCCTCACTCACGACGTAGGAGCCATTAAAGCTGACGAACGTATCGATCCCGAGCTGCTCGGCAACAGGCGTCAAATGATAAGGAGAACGGCCGGTTGCGATCGCGACTTGCACGCCGTTTTGCTTCAGGCGCCGGACGGCTTCCTGTGTAGCAGCCGGAATGACATGCTTCGTATTGAGCAGCGTGCCGTCGATGTCAAAGAAGACAATTTTGAACGTCATTTCTCTTTCCTCTCCACTCTTTTCTCTCTGAACGGTACTCGTCTGCCTGGACAGGGATGCCACAGAAAACACAAAAAGGAATGTCGGGAAAAGACATTCCTTTTCACTTTCTCTTAGAATACAGCCAGTTCCGTCTCGCTGTCAAATACGTGGCATTTCGCCAGATCCATCCCCAGTTTTACCGTCATGCGAGGTTTCAAGCTTTCTCTCGCATCCACGCGGGCGACCATTTGCGTCTGTGCAACATTGTGGAAGTAGACGTACAGCTCCGAGCCCATGTTTTCCACCACGTCGATCTCGGCGTTCAGGAAGCTGTCGAACGGATTGGCTTCCACGAATTGCGTATCGCTGTACAGGTCCTCGGGGCGAATGCCGAAGATGACTTGCTTGTTCACATAGCCTTTGTCGCGCAACTGCTTCGCCTTGTCGTTGGGGAAGGTGACGTGAATCTGCTCGGCTTCAAACACGAGCGCTCCTTCCTTCTCGACGACGTTGCCCTTCAGGAAGTTCATGGCAGGCGAGCCGATGAAGCTGGCGACGAACAGATTGCGCGGATGGTTGTAAATCTCGGTCGGCGTCGCCACCTGCTGGATCAGCCCGTCCTTCATGACGACGATGCGGTCGCCCATCGTCATCGCTTCCGTCTGGTCGTGCGTGACGTAGATGATCGTCGTGTTCAGCCGCTGATGCAACTTCAAAATTTCCGTGCGCATCTGCACCCGCAGTTTGGCATCCAGATTGGACAGCGGCTCATCCATGAGAAACACTTGCGGCTCCCGCACAATGGCACGTCCGAGGGCGACGCGCTGCCGCTGACCGCCTGACAGCGCCTTCGGTTTGCGCTCCAGCAGGTGGGAGATGTCGAGAATCCGCGCCGCCTCCTGAATCCGCTTGTCGATATCAGCTTTTGAAAATTTGCGCAATTTCAGGCCGAAAGCCATGTTTTCATACACGTTCATGTGCGGGTAGAGGGCGTAGCTCTGAAAGACCATGGCGATGTCGCGGTCTTTGGGAGGAACATCGTTGACGCGGCGGTCGCCTATGTACATGTCGCCTTCGGAAATTTCCTCGAGACCTGCGATCATGCGCAGCGTGGTCGATTTGCCGCAGCCGGACGGACCGACCAGCACGAGAAATTCCCGATCCTGGATCTCCAGATGAAAGTCGTTGACGGCAGTGACGTTGTTTGCGTACTTTTTGTAAATATGATTGAGCGTAACTTTGGCCATTTTGCCGGGCACCTCCTGGGTATGGTGAAGGGAGCGATCGCCATGTTGCTATCTTTGATCGTACCAAGCCTTGGAAGTGGGGACTAGGGACAAATTGTACGAATTGTATGGTCAATTTTGCCGAAAGAGCAGCAGCAGCTGCAGCAGGACAGCATCGGGAAATTGCCTGGGGTCCAGTCCGGTCTGCTCGGTCAGCTTGTCCAGCCGGTACAGAAGCGTATTGCGGTGCACATAAAGCCGGCGGGCCGTGTCGCTGACGTTGAGCTGACAGGCGAACAAGGTCTCCAGCGTCTCCAGCTGTTCCGCACCAAGCTGCAGCGCTGTGTTGCCGGAACGAAGCGAGCGGGCGAGCTGATCGGCGAGCGGGGCAGGGAGCGAGGAGGCCCATTGCTCCAGCGGATAATTCCAGGTGCCCGCGACCATGACGCGCGGCCGATACTTCGTCAGGGCACGGGAGAGCGACAGCAGCTGATCGAGCGTTTTGCCCAGCGCGAGCGCAGTCTCGATCGGAGGGCTGACCGTCAGCCGGACGTGCTCCATCCGCTCTGTCGAGATGAGGTCGTGCAGCCCCGACGCCCATTCGAGCAAGTCTTCGGGCGCACATTGATTTCCCAGCATGGAAAGCGGGACGAGAAGCAAATAATAAGCACGACCCAATGGGAATCCGTGCAAGGAACCGGGTGGAGCCTTGAAAAAATCAGGCAGCAGCGATTCGAGAGACTGCCATTCAAACGAGCTTTCGGACCGGCAGCGCTCCATGAGAAAGACGGCCCGTTTTTCCCGCCACGACCACTGCGGCTCCAATCGTTGCGGGGGAGCAATCGGCGCTCCTTGGACCACGCTCTGCAACCAGGCGGCAATCTGATCCGTCAAGGAAGCCTCGGGGCTGGCTTGGGGCGGAGCGAACAACAGCTTCAGCATCGCGCGGGCTGGCGGCGGCCAGGAGCTGCTCTCGATCAGAAGCAGCCAAAGATTGCCGTCTTTGTCATCTTCGGAAACGGCAGCAGCCTCCCAGCCGCGGCTCTCCTGTTCGCGCAACAACAGGTTGGCTTCGCTGCGGGAGGTCTGCAGGCATGCAACAGGCAGGCCCGTTTCCAGGCGTATTTGCTCTGCCAGCTTCAACCATTGGTCCATATCAGCACCTCCGTCTTACAGGAGTGAAAACCTTTTCACTCATTATACCTCACTCGAGGGCGAGCGTGGCAGCTGCTTCCTGCAAAACAGGAGAGGCGGGCGCACTGACTGACGGGGCACCGGCAAGGGTGTGCACGGTAATTTCCGGACGCGAGCGCAGGCGGACATTTAGACCAGTCTGGCCGAGCCCTTCACTGATGTAAAAGGGACGCCCGTCTACGCGATGCAGTCCTTTGACCATATTGAGCTTCGGCAGCTTGCCCATTTTCGCCAGGTGAAACGGGCGCGGCCAATGAATCTGCCCGCCGTGAAAGTGGCCGGACAGCAAATAGTCGTACGGGAAGTCCCGCATGTGCAGGACGACGTTCGGATCGTGGGTAAGCACCAGCCGCACGCCGGCATCCGGCACGTTCTGAAACGACCTGGCGAGTTTGGTGTGACCCGTGGAAAAGTTGTCGACACCGATGATATGCAGCGGCAGCCCATGATGATAGACGGTTTCGTGTTCATTGACGAGGACGCGGCAGCCGATTCGCTCCAGCTCGGACTTGAGCATGGCGAGCTTCGGCAAAGACAGGACGTAATCGTGATTGCCGAACACGACGCAGGTCCCGAGCGTCGGGCGAAGCGACGTGACGGTCTCCACGTAACGGACTGCCTTTGGAATATTTTTATGGCGATCGAGCAGATCGCCGGTGATTGCGATCAGATCTAGCGGCCGTCCTGCAAAATCAGCCGCGATTCTCGACGCCGGGACAGACAGGTTTTCCATATGCAAGTCGGACAGGTGCAGGATGGACAGCGGCTCCCAAACCGAAGGATCAGGGAGTCTGCGGGAAGGCTGAAGCGGAATGGATACATAATTCGTATGCACATCGAACGTATTGCGGTATGCGCGGATGAACAGCAGGACGACAGCTGCTGCAAGGATCAGCCAGATCATTTTCCGTATGCCATCTCCTTTTTGGTTGTGAATAACGCCCATTATACTAGAATTTATCGATTCTCAAAGAAGTAGGTTATTGGCAGGAGGAATTTCGAGGAAAGTGCAGAAATATTATGAAAGTTGAGTGAAAAAAAGAATCCATTGGAGTCTGGGAGAGTGAAAGTATGAACGTGGAAAAAATTCCGGCAACGGAAGGTCGGTTCAATCTGACCAATTACGACGAAACGTACGCAAACTTTGATTGGACAGAAGTGGAAAAGGAGTTCACCTGGTATGAGACAGGCAAGGTGAACATGGCTTATGAGACGATTGATCGCCATCTGCTGACGGAGCGCAAAAACAAAACAGCTTTGATATACAGTGACTCGAACCGGGAAGAGACTTACACCTTTGCACAACTTAGCGAGCTTTCCAACAAGTTCGGGAATGTGCTGCGCGGACTGGGAATTGGCAAGGGAGACCGCGTATTCGTGTTCATGCCCCGCACGCCGGAGCTTTATGTAAGCGTTTTAGGGACATTGAAAGTCGGTGCGATTGTAGGGCCGCTGTTTGAAGCGTTCATGGAAGCAGCCGTCCGCGACCGCCTGGAAAACAGCGAAGCCGTCGCGATCGTGACGACGCCGGCCCTGCTGCCGCGCGTTCCGGTCAAGGATCTGCCTGCGCTCAAGCATGTGATCGTCGTTGGGGCCAAGGACGAGCTGCCTGCAGAGCAAATCAGCTTTGAGAATGAAATGGAGAAAGCCTCCTCGGAGTTGGAAATCGAGTGGGTGGATCGCGAAGACGGCATGATCCTTCATTATACGTCCGGATCTACCGGCAAGCCGAAGGGTGTCCTGCACGTCCACAACGCCATGATCCAGCATTATCAGACCGGAAAATGGGTATTGGATCTGCAAGAAGACGACATCTACTGGTGCACGGCTGACCCGGGCTGGGTGACAGGGACCGCATACGGCATTTTCGCTCCCTGGCTGAACGGCGCGACGAGCGTAGTGCGCGGCGGACGCTTCACACCGGAATCGTGGTACGAAACTGTGGAAAAATACAAAGTCAGCGTCTGGTACAGCGCGCCGACATCGTTCCGCATGCTCATGGGCGCGGGAGACGAGCTGGTGAAAAAATACGATTTTTCCCGCGTGCGCCACATCTTGAGCGTGGGTGAGCCGCTCAATCCGGAAGTCGTCTATTGGGGCATGCGCGTGTTCAACCAACGCATCCACGATACGTGGTGGATGACGGAAACAGGCGGACAGCTCATTTGTAACTACAAATCCATGGCAATCAAGCCTGGCTCAATGGGCAAGCCGATCCCGGGCGTGTACGCGTCGATTATCGACGATCATGGGAATGAATTGCCGCCGAACCGCATGGGGAACCTGGCTGTCAAAGTCGGCTGGCCGGCGATGATGAGACAAATCTGGAACAACCCGGCGAAATATCAGGAATATTTCCACATCCCGGGCTGGTACGTGTCCGGCGACTCGGCGTACAAGGACGAAGAAGGCTACTTCTGGTTCCAGGGCCGCATCGACGACGTCATCAACACGTCCGGCGAGCGGGTCGGTCCATTTGAAGTAGAGAGCAAGCTGGTCGAACACCCGGCGGTAGCGGAAGCGGGCGTCATCGGCAAACCGGACCCGGTACGGGGCGAGATCATCAAGGCGTTCATCTCGCTGCGCGCCGGTTACGAGCCGAGCGAGGAGCTGATGGAAGAAATCCGCAAGTTCGTCAAGGAAGGTCTGGCCGCACACGCCGCGCCGCGTGAGATCGAATTCCGCGACAAGCTGCCGAAAACGCGTTCCGGCAAAATCATGCGCCGTGTCCTGAAAGCCTGGGAACTGGGCTTGCCGACAGGGGACTTGTCCACTATGGAAGATTGATCCGGAATAAAAAACGATGATTGTTCAACATTTTTGAACAGCAATAGGGGCGTCTCCAAGTCAATGAATCGACTTTTGAGACAGCCCCTTGTTGCGTTCATTTGCGGTTGCGGACGTGTTCATGGTCGTGGCTGTGTTAATGTTTGTGCTGGTGTTCATGCTGGTGTTCATGCTCATGCTCGCCTTCGTGTACGTGCTCGTGTCCGTATTGAGGAAGGTCATGTCCTTGCGGGGAGCTGTCCTGACAGTGCAGGCTGCCGTGCTGCACGGATGAATTTTCGATCTGGATGGTCGCGTGGGTGATGCCGAATTCCGCCTGCAGCACATGCAGGGCCTTGGACAAGATCGGGTAGCTGGGCAGGTCGTCTTCCACAAGCAGATGGCAGGTGAGCGACTCAAAGCCTGACGTTACTGTCCAGACGTGCAAGTCGTGGACGGCTGTCACCCCAGGGAGCTGGCGCAGTTTTTCGGCGATGGCAGCCGTATCCAGGCGGCCGGGTGCTCCTTCCAGCAAAATATGGACTGACTCCTTCGTCACGCGCCAGGCGCTGACCATGATGAGCACAGCGACGATCAAGCTGATCAGCGGGTCTGCGATATACCAGCCAAACGCCCACATGAGAATCCCGCCGATGATGGCCCCGACCGAGCCGAGCAAATCGCCAAGGACGTGGAGATAGGCGCTGCGGACGTTCATGTTTTCCTGATAGTCTCCGCGCATGAGCACGAATGCCGCCGCGATGTTGGCTGCCAGCCCGATGACGGCGATGACGACCATCGTCCCGCTTTGGACCTCGGGCGGTTGGATCAGGCGCTGGTACGCTTCCCACACGATCACCAGGGAAATGACGACGAGCGTTACGCCATTGATGAGCGCCGCCAAAATCTCGAACCGGTGCATACCGAACGTTTTCTTCGCAGAAGGCGGCCTGGAAGCGAAATGCAGAGCGAGCAAGCTAAGCAAGAGGGCGGAAGCGTCGCTCAGCATGTGGCCGGCGTCCGACAGCAGCGCGAGGCTGTTCGTGATGAAACCGCCGATCACTTCGACGATAAAAAACAGCGTGATGATGAAAAGCGACGTAAACAGTGCCTTTTTGCTGGCTCCCCTGCCGTGATGATGGTGGTGATCTCCATGTGCGTGACCATGATGATGGTGGTGTCCCATATCTATCTACCTCCCAGGCAATAAGATCAAGAATTGAGAAAGCGGATCATGTCGTCTGCCAGCAAGCGAGCATCAACACTGACGCCGCCCATCAGAGCAGATTGGCGATTGCGCTGCCAGGGCAGCCCAAGATAATAAAGACCGGGTACAGGGGAGACGCCGCGGGTATGCAAGGGACGACCGTATTCGTCCAAGGCGCCGGGAACAGCAAGCCAGCCGTAGTCCGAGCGATACCCGGTCGCCCAGATGATGTTCGATACGCGAGCAGTGCTCCCGTCTGCAAAGAAAGCGGTTTGGCCAGCCAGGGAGAGGGTGCGCGGCATCATCCGCAGCTGTCCTGAACGCATGAGCCGCCGTATCGCTCCATGATACCCGATAATCGGGTCTGGCACAGACGAAAGACGTTTTCCCAGCCAGGATTCGGCAGGCGCTGTAAGCAAGCCGAGGGCACGCATGTAGCTAAAAACAGGTTTGCCCAAAATGCGTTCAGGCAGATGGAGACGGGATTGCCCGACAGAGAGATAAACGGGCCTGTTTTCAGCCAGCTCTGCGGCAATCTGGATACCCGAATTGCCTCCACCGACGACGAGCACCGATCCTGGGGCCAGTTGCTGTTCGTTGCGGAATGTCCCTGTGTGTAGCTGGGTTACGTCACTTCCTGCATCGCGGTGCATGGGGGGCCAATCGGGCAATTGAAAGGGACCGTCGCAACGACGACGGCTCGTGTTCGCAGAACTGGCCGTGTCCGGGTGTACACCAGAAATGCGTCTTCTGCTCTTTCCAGGCGGATGACCTCGACACCCAATTTGAGCGGCAAAGCGAAAAATTGCGCATACTGCTCCAAGTAATCCGCAGTCTCATTTTTATCCGGCAATCCACCTCGCTCACCGGGAAAGGGGAGTGCTGGCAAGTCATTGAGGTAACGAGGGGTATAAAGCACCAGCGAATCGTAGCGATTGCGCCAGCTTGTGCCAATGCACCCGTGCTTCTCCAGGATGGTGAACCGAAGCCCGAGCTGTTTCAGCATGTAACCGATGGATAGGCCTGCCTGACCCCCGCCGATGACGACGACATCGTAGCCAAACATGCACGTTTCCTTCTTTCTGTATGGTATTTACCTAAATCATACCATAAACATTATAACATTCAAGTAGTTATTTGAATGATCGAGAAAAAAGAGTGGTTGCCTAAAAATGGCAATATTGAGAAAGTCACCAAATTGAAAACCATTGATTTTTCTGCGTTTTTGAACGGCAAAAGGGGCGTCTCCAAGTCAAAAAATCGACTTTTGAGACAGCCCCTTTCGTAACTCTGTGTTCGGACGGATCGAAGCAGTTTCTTGCTCCCTTTAGCTGGCCGTACGTGTGTAAATCCGGTGCGGCGCCAGATCGCCGCGATGGCGAACGTAGAGTGGACCCCACGCCGGATTGGCGTCGTGCATGCTTTTCAGCAGTGTCGTCATGCCGCTGAAAGCGGTGGAGACTGCCACTTCGCCCGCAATGGATGATGTGACGGCGGCCGCAACGACATGAGCCGCGTACATGCCGGAAACGATGCATTCTGAAACGGGCGCTGAGCTGGACAGATGGGAGCGAATTTCCTGGACGACTTTCTCGTCATGATTATGCCAATTCTGGATTTGCGCCAGAGAATGAGATTCCAGGCTGGACAGGCGCGTCTGTGCAATCGTGTGTGCGACGATGGCCGCTGACTTTTTGGCCTTCTCTGCGTCCAGTACGTCCCTGCCTATCGTGATTTTCTCGAGGTCTTTGTCCGTTTCTTCGAGAAGCGCGTCTGCCCAGAGGATGGCGTTGTCGAAGTGCAGCAGCCGAACAGTCTCCGCGGCGAGGTAGCCGCGCAAGATGTCTGCGGGGTGCGGATCGTTTGCAGGTCCGGCATTGCGCAATTTTGCCTTGCCCGTATACGCCTTGTTGAGTCCCCGGAAGTAGCCGATCAGGCCGATGCCGGCAGCAGGACCGGTGTTCAGGATGCCCAGCACATCAGAGGCAGTCTCGTCGATGCGCAAGGACCAGTAATCCGCCAAAGCCCGATCCTGCAGGTCGTCCGCCAATGCGTTGTGCACGCACTGCTGAAGCTCCGCCAGCAATCCCGTATCGGCGTGCAGGATGTCGTGCCCGGCCGTCTCGTGCCCCAGCGCAGCCCAGGCCAACAACCCGTGCCGGGCATTGGCGGGAGGAAGATTGACAATGCCCGTCTTGATGCCAAAGTGGGCGGCCGCTTCTGCCGTCCACGTATAAGGCCCAAACTGGGGGCGTCCCCATTTTACGAGCGGAGCGATCAGGCTTTGGTCCGGCGGTTTGATGCCCTTCCTGTCCTCCTCGCTCAAAAAGCCGTCGTATAAATCGCTGACGACTTCCTGGAAAGCATCTGTCGCTTCCGCTTCGTACGCTTCGCTGTTTTGCAAAATCGCCTGGGCAATGTCGCAGAACAGTCCGGCTTCCCGTTCCTTTTGCGGGTCCCGGCGGAGCATGCTGTTGAATCCGGCTTCAGAGAGCTTGTCCATTGACTGCATAAAGGGATAGTAGACCTGCTCGCGGTAAAGCGGGGGAAGGGAATCGGCAGCATCCTGCAAGCGGCCGTACAGCGTGCGGAATTCAGCCGGATCTGGCGGACCGCTGTTCTCGTCCAGGGCAGCGACTGTCACGTCCTCTGTGCAGGCTTGCAATTGGCGAAAGTCAGGATGGTTCATGCGTAACGCCTCCATTCGTCGAGAGAGTAGTGGCTCTGACACGGGTTACGTACATTCAGGCGGGCGGCCTTTTGGGGAACATACCTCCTTTCCGGTTGGACAAGGGGTGTTCCTTTCATTATAGGATGTAAAAAATGGAAAATAAACCATAGAAAAGTGGGTGATTGGTAGCAATTTTCTGAAAAAAAGGTAGGAAGGTCGCCCTGTCCGCTCTGCTGCATGTACCACGAAAGAACCGTATGTGTACAACAACTACAGTACAGCTGCTGGGTGATAACGTTGCCGAGTCTTTGGCTCCCTTTCGGCTTGTCAGTCCATTTCGGCTTTCGGCTCATAGCGGCTCAACAGCTCGTACGGCTTTACCCGGTACGCTTCGTACGGAAAGACGTGCGAGGCCAGGGCGTCGAGCGTTCTGCTTCGGAAATGCGGCCTTGTGATCCATTGCTCGATGTTCTCTGGTGTGAGCTTTTGAAAAATGACCTCAGATGTCTCGCCTGGCGCCGGTCGCGGCTCGCCGGACTCGTATTCTCCCCGGAAGACGACGCAGATGACACCGTTGGAAGCGTTCTGGTATACCCCGGTGACACCGCTCAGGCTGACGGATATGCCTGTCTCCTCGATGATTTCCCGGTGCAGCGCTTCATCCAAAGTCTCTCCCGGTTCGACCCGGCCGCCGGGCATTTCAAACGTATCTGCGCGATGCACATTCCGGATGAGCAAAACTTCCCCTGCCTGGTTTGTAATCAAACCGCTGACGGCCAGTACAGGTCGGGGAACCACTGGTATCGTGGAGGTCAAAAAGTCTTGTCGGCTTTCCAGGTACAGCTCTCCTGCTTCTTGGCGTTTTTGCTGTGCCAGCTGATGGAGTCGGGTCTGTTTTATCCTCTGTTCGATCTGTTCGTAATGCTCTCTGCTGGTGTATTCCCAGATTGCCGTAACTTCGTCTGCGGCTTCGTTCACCCAGCGACCCACCAGCTTCGCGCCATGCTCAACCTGGTTCGGGTACAGATAGGTCTGAAAAAAATGAGTAAACTCTTCCAGCCGCTCGGGCCGGATTCGATACGTTTTTCTTCGGTAGAGCATCTGGCATCCCTCACAATCGATGAAGTGGGAAAAAATTCCTATTGATCCCCATGATAAAAGGCCAGTTCGGTAACCGTCAATCGATTTTGCAAGGGGAGCCATAGGGACAGCGGGTGGAGGCGCGTGGTTACTTCTCGCTCACGCTTCCTCCAAGCGGACTTTTCGGCGGGCGAGCATCTTGGCGATCAGGCCATGGCGAGGGGAGAGCATGAACGCCAGGAATATGCAAAAAAGCAGGTGAACGGGTCACCTGCCTTGCCGATTTTGCTATTCTTTTACGATCAGATGGTGCTTGACTGCATAGGCGGCCAGCTGGACCCGGTTGGCGAGCTGCAGCTTGTCCAAAATGTTTTTGACATGGTTTTTCACGGTATTTTCCGCGATGACGAGCGCCTCGCTGATTTCCCGATTCGTTTTGCCTGCTCCGACGTACATCACGATTTCCCGTTCGCGGGGGGTGAGCACATCGGGAGCCATGCCGTCTGGCTGTTCATCATGGCGGAAGCGGTGCAGCAGGCGGTTGGCCATCTCGCGGGACAGCTCGCTGTCCTCGCCGAGCAAGGCGTGCAGGTAGTTGATCCAGTCGTCCGGTTCGAGGTTTTTCAGCAAATAGCCTTGTGCGCCAAACTGAATGGCCGTGATGAGATCCCCGACATCGTCGGAGACGCTCAGGATCACGACTTTGATCTGGGGGTACGCTTTCTTGACTTCGCGCGTAGCTTCCAGCCCGCTCCATTTGGGCATGTTGATGTCCATGAGCACGAGATCGGGCAAAAGCTCGCCGCACAGCCGAAACGCTTCTTCGCCGTTTTCCGCCTCGCCGACCACTTCAAAGGAGGGGTCCGGTTCGAGCAGGCTGCGAATCGCGGCGCGCGCCATGGGATGATCGTCGGCGATCAAGACGCGGTAGCCGTTCATTGAGCAAAACCTCCTGCTTGAGATGTCAGGCTGATCGCGGTGCCGCCTGCCGCACGCGGCCCGATGTCGAAACTTGCCTGCAATTGTTTGGCGCGTTCGCGCATCATGGCCAGCCCGTATTTTTTCATTTCTTCTGCAGGGCCGTTGATGCCGACCCCGTCGTCCTCGATGGCGAGTGTCCATCCGCGCGGATCGTTCGCGACGAGACGCAGCCAGGCGTGGCGCGCTTGCGAGTGCTTGCGGATGTTGGCAAACGCTTCCTGGATAATGCCGAACAGCTGAACCTCCTCGGCGGGCGAATAAAAGCCTTCCGGAATTTGCAGTTCGGTCGATACGTCAATGCCGGAGAGCGCGCTCCATTGGACCAGCCATTTTTCCAGCCGCTGCATCAGGCTGCCTTCTTCGGGGAGCGAACGCAGATTGAAAATGGCCTGGCGCACGTGATTGTCGATGGCGGAGACGGCGACACGCGCCTCGTCGAGATGTCCTTGCTTCAATTTGACGTTCAGGAAAAACAACGACTGGGCGATGCCGTCGTGCAGCTCGCGGGCAAGCCGCTCCCTCTCCTCGTAGACGGCGCGCCGGGCTTGTTCTTCCACAATTCTCGCGTTCATCCGTCCGATCGTGCGAAACATCCACGTAGCAAACAGAAAGGAGAGCAGCAAGGTCAGCAGCGTGATGTAAATATTGCCGGTTTCCATGGACATGTACGACAACAGAAAATCGTGCCGTACAAATTCAAAGCCCCCGATAATGACAGTGGGGATCAGCACGGTCAACCAGTAAAAAATGCGGTAGGTCATGGCGAAAATCCCTTCCTTGGGCGTATCAGTCAATCCTAGTATACCGAAGCTGGCGGGTGGATGATATACTCGGTATCAGATCAAGCGTCTGCAGGAGGGAGAACATGAGCAAGATTGCAACAGCGTTAACGATAGCAGGTTCCGACAGCGGCGGGGGAGCCGGGATTCAGGCGGATCTGAAGACGTTCCACCAGTTTGGCGTGTACGGGATGAGCGCGATTACGGCCGTGACCGCGCAAAATACGCTGGGAGTGGCCGGTGTGTACCCAATGCCGGCAGAAGCCGTTTCTTTGCAGATTCGCGAAGTGCTGCGGGATATCGGCGCAGATGCGGTCAAGACCGGCATGCTCTTTGATGCCGCGATTATTCAGGCCGTTGCAGAGGAAATTCGCGCGTTCGGCATCTCCAGGCTGGTCGTCGATCCGGTGATGGTCGCCAAAGGAGGGGCGAAGCTTTTGCTCGATGAAGCCATCGCGGCACTGAAGCAGCATCTGCTTCCTCTGGCGGAGGTGGTCACGCCGAACCTGCCGGAAGCGGAGTGCCTGACCGGGATGCAAATCCGGACACCCGAGGAGATGCGGGAGGGCGCCCGTGCCATTCATGCCTTGGGCGTGCGCAACGTCCTCATGAAAGGCGGCCATCTGGAAGGCGATGTGATCGTCGACATTCTCTTCGATGGACAAGCTTTTTATGAAATCACGCACGAACGCGTAGCGACTCGGCACACGCACGGAACGGGCTGCACGTTTTCCGCGGCGCTTGCGGCAGAGCTGGCAAAAGGAACGCCGCTCGTGCCGGCCGTGGAACGCGCCAACCGGTTTATTTTTGCAGCAATCAAGACGGCGCCGCAGCTGGGGCAAGGTCACGGGCCGACCAACCACTGGGCTGTCGCCGATTAAACAGGAAGCCTTCGAGCCGACCGCTCGGGGGCTTTCGTCTTGTTCAGCGGCAAAGGAAAAAGGAAAGCCTTGGGACCGTTTGCACGGGGGAATGGATGAACGGATGGCTGCACTCGTTCGGCGTACCGACTGTATTTATGGTCACACACATGTTACGGCTGCGCCAGCTTGATGCTTACGCGAACCAAACGCCCAGCAGCTGATTACTCTGGAAAGAGAGCATCGCAGCGGCCGTGGAGCCGGGTGCGAGAGCGAGTGAAAAGGTGGGCGAAAGAAATGTGGATCAAATGGGTAACGATCCATGAATCGTACGGGCTTCCGCGCATCGCGCAGGAATGCCGCACCTATCTGGAGAGCAAAGGCATTCTCGTGCGGCTGATCTCCCGAGAGACGAAGCGGGCGGGATATATTTACACCCTGCAAGTCCCGGCTCATCAGGAAGAACTGGCGAGACAAACGTTGCGTGCGTTCAAAAGCTCCTTTCAGTAAGATGGGGAGGTTTCAACTGTAAGTGGTTTCCGTCTGTTGCGCCGCAGTTGCCGGGTCATACTAGTCGCAGGAGGAATGCCCATGTCCACAACATTGACGGAAATGCCCAGGCAGACCGAGCCAAAACAATCCCAGCTGTTTGTCCCGGACTTTGTCTTCGTGGAGCCGCATGCGCTCGATTACCCGTTGGGGAGAGAGCTTTACGAACGGTTTCAACGGGAAGGCATCCCGATCCACATGACGACGAGCCACAATCAGGTGCGCGGAATTCCAGGTGAAACGGATGTGGAGAAGTACCGCAACGCCAAGCGGACATTGGTCATCGGGGTACGCAAAACACTCAAATTTGAAACTTCCAGGCCATCGGCAGAATATGCCATTCCTCTGGCGACAGGCTGTGCTGCCCATTGCCACTACTGCTATCTGAACACCAACGTCGGCACGAAGCCGTATATTCGCGTCTACGTCAATATCGACGAGATTTTCGCGCAGGCGCGAAAGTATATCCAGGAGCGGCAGGGGGAAATTACCCGCTTCGAGGCAGCGTGCACTTCGGACCCGGTCAGCATCGAGCACATCACGGGCAATCTGAAGCGCGCGATCGAATTTATGGGTGAGCAGCCAAACGGCAGGCTGCGCTTTGTCACGAAATTTCATCATGTAGACTCCTTGCTCGATGCCAGGCACAACAAGCATACCCGCTTCCGGTTCAGCATGAACGCCGACTACGTGATCAAAAACTTCGAGCCAGGCACGTCCAGCTTTGAGCAGCGGCTGGAGGCGGCGGGAAAAGTAGCGAAGGCAGGCTATCCGCTCGGGTTTATCCTGGCGCCGCTGTACTGGTTTGACGGTTGGGAGGCGGGTTACACGGACCTTTTGGAGCGGCTGCACAGCCAGCTCGTTCCGGATGCTTTTCACGATCTCACCTTTGAGCTGATCCAGCATCGCTTTACGAAAATTGCCAAAAACCTGATCCTGCAACGCTATCCCAAAACGAAGCTGGAGATGCAGGAGGAAGAGAGGAAGTACAAGTGGGGGAAGTACGGAAAAGGAAAATACGTGTATCCGGATACAAAGGCAAAAGCGCTGCAGGCCCATCTGGAAAAGGAGATTGCCCGCCTGTTTCCGCAGGC
Source organism: Brevibacillus sp. GCM10020057 (assembly GCF_042683565.1). NCBI lineage: Bacteria > Bacillati > Bacillota > Bacilli > Caryophanales > Paenibacillaceae > Brevibacillus > Brevibacillus sp. GCM10020057. Next base: position 1,093,205 of record NZ_JBHUJW010000043.1, on the reverse strand, counting down.
AAAAATCGAATACTTTACGTAGCGGAAAACGGAACTGCTCGACGGGCGCGGGCAGTTTTTTTATGAGGACGGATGCTTTGTCCGCGGCTCAGGAGGTAAGGTTGCACGCATGACACGAAACGAATTTTTTCGACAAAAATATATTGGCATGCTACAATATGGAATGCTCTCATTTTCGTCTCATTTTCGTGAAAGGAACGTAACGCTACATGAAGGAGTCCATTTTGATTACCGTTGAAGGGCCCATTGGAATCGGCAAGACATCACTGTCACGGGAATTGAGTCGAGCCTTTCAGTTGGAGCTGCTCGAAGAGATCGTTTACGAAAATCCGTTTTTGGGTAAGTTTTATGAAAATATTGCCGAGTGGAGCTTCCAGCTGGAGATGTTTTTCTTGTGCAATCGGTACAAGCAGCTGCAGGATATTCATTCCCGGTATTTGCAACAAGGGATTTCCGTCGTTGCGGACTACAATATTTTCAAAAATACGATTTTTGCCAAACGAACGCTGTCGAGTGACAACTTGCCGAAGTACCTGAAAATCTACGATATTTTGACGGAGGATTTGCCGCAGGCTCATCTGGTCATTTACTTGACGGCCTCCCTCGATACCGTCATGAAGCGAATCGCCCTGCGCGACCGCGACATCGAGCGCAGCATGGACGTGGGCTACATGAAGAACCTCATCGCCGACTACAACGAGTTCATGGACGCATTTGAAAAGCATCATCCCGATACGCCGGTCATCAAATTCGACTGTGACCATCTGGATTTCGTGCATCGTCCGGAAGATTTGCGCCATGTGCTGGATGTGATCGGGCCGCAGGTTCGGGAGCTGATGGAGAAGCGGAATTGAGTGGCGAGTCATTTTTCGCTAGCAAGCGAGAGTAAGGAGTTGCGTACATGTCTAGGTTTCAAAACAGCGACATTCGTGAAAAATACGGAATACCAAACAACGCAGTCATCACGATCGGCGGGACAGTCGGGGTAGGCAAATCGACGTTTACGCATGCGCTGGCCGAACAGCTGGGCTTTCGCGTGTCTGTCGAAAAGGTGGACAATAACCCGTACTTGAGCCGCTATTACAATGACTTGTCCCGTTGGGGCTTTCATTTGCAAATCTTTTTTCTGGCTGAGCGCTTTAAGGAGCAGAAGCGGATGTTTGACTACGGAGGCGGCTTCGTGCAGGACCGCTCCATTTACGAAGACACAGGGATATTTGCCCGCATGCTGTACGAGCAGGGGAACATGACGGAAGAAGACTACCGGACCTATACGGAGCTGTTCGAGGCGATGGTCATGACACCGTACTTCCCGCATCCGGATATTTTGATCTATCTGGAGGGCAGCTTCGACGACATCATCGGCCGTGTGAAGGAACGTGGCCGCCCGATGGAGCAGCAGACCCCTGTGGAATACTGGAAGGACCTGTTCGAGCGCTATGAGAAATGGATCGGTTCGTTTACCGCCTGCCCGATTTTGCGCGTCAACATCAACGAATACGACGTCGTCGAGGACCCGGCGTCTGTCGAGAACATCATCGCGCGCGTAGGCGAAAAAATTCGCCTGGGCAGAGAGGTGAGAAGATAGACAGCCTTCTTGGCGTACAAGATATACTCCTCGGCTGCATGTTACTGCGGCAGGGGTATTTTTTTATGGAGAAAGCGGATGATAGTCTCTCGCCAGGCAGCCGTATGTTCCTGGTAGGGTACATGTTTACCGGGGAGGAGTGCGATCTCTTGATCGGGAAAGCGAAAAGCCGCGTGATGATCTGGCCCCACAGCGTGGTCTTCCTCTCCCGCGAGAATCAAGGTCGGCGTCAAAATGTTTGCGGTTGCCGGGCGAAAGTCTTGCTGATATTCTTCTGACGCGAACACGTACTTGGCAAAACGTTGGTCTGCCGTCAACTGCGCGTCGATGCTTTTTCCGTCCAGAAATGCTTCTTTGCTGGCGTATTGCAACTGGTAAAACAGATCATGCTGGACCAGCAGCCCAGCGACGGTATTCCACTGGTCAAAAGGGGAGAGATGTTCAGGGGAGAGATGTTCAACTGCGGGACAATCGAGCTGTCGCTCCCGGAGCATTTGCCAGCCGATCCGGGTTTGGTGCTGCAGCGAATCGAAGATGCTAAGGGTACTGTTCATCAGGATCAACGCTTTTACACGCTCGGGATAGCGCTGGGCATAGCGGACTGCCAAGATCCCGCCAAAAGAGTGCGCCAAGAGTATCCAATCGGTGATGCCATACGCTTCTCGAACGGCTTCAAAATCATCGACGACCGTATCTAGCCGGAAATCATCGGTTTGCGGACTCGGCGAGCGCCCGCAGCCGCGCTGATCCAGGTAGATCATGTTCAGGTCGGTCTCCAAGGAGCTTCCCCCCAACGCTTCAAAATGGTAGCTCCAGGCTCCTGGTCCACCGTGAATAAAGAGGCAAGGAGGACCTTCTCCCGCGGCCTTGGTGTATAGCTCGGTGCCGTCGCCTGTACGTACTTTCATCGGTAATCTCTCCTTCGTTGCACAAGTCTCTTTCCTTATCATGGAACAGGGAAAGGAGCCTGACAAGCCGCAATTGGCAGATGCGCGATGATCATGGAAGACTGGTTGCTTCTGGAAAGCCGGAATCGGTCATCGGCAATCGCTATGGTATAATACACCTACTCACCTAGATAAAAGGAGTTTATGCATGGAAGAAGAGTGGTTTGAACGCAGCTTTCGCGAAGATTACGTCCTCGTGTACCGGCATCGCGACGATGCAGCGGCCGATTCCGAGGTGGCCAATCTGTTGGCGCGTCTGCCCATCAAGCCAACGGGGCGCGTCCTCGATCTTTGCTGCGGAAACGGTCGTCATTCACGTGCGTTGGCTCGCCGGGGGTATGAGGTGGTCGGCGTCGATCTGTCACCTGTGCTCCTGAAGCTGGCGGAAGAACAAAACAGCTATCCGAACCTGCGCTTTGTCCGCTGCGATATGCGCGAAATCACGTTTCGCGAGGAGTTTGACATCGTCGTCAACCTGTTTACCAGCTTCGGTTACTTTTCGACGGATGAGGAGAACGAGACGGTCGTTCGGAATATGGCGCGCGCATTGAAAAAGGGAGGAGAGGTCGTCATCGACTACCTGAGCCCATCGTACGTGCAGGCCAACCTCGTGCCGGAATCGCACAAGGAAGCAGAAGGGATGCAGATTCACGAGCAGCGCTGGATCGAAAACGGGTTTGTGCAAAAGCGGATCACGATTCGGAGCGAGGGGACGTGCGAGCCGCGCGAATACAGGGAGCAGGTGCGCCTGTTCAGCGCCGGAGAAATGCGCGGCATGCTGGAGCGGGCAGGCTTTGGGCGCATTCAGGTGTTCGGCGATTACCAGTTCGAGCCGTTTGAAGCGGATCGTTCTCCCCGCATGATTTTCTATGCAGTCAAACAGTAAAAGGCGGCTCTCGTCAGGGACTATCTCGCTTGTCCAGTGAATATGATGATGTTACAACCGTTCATTGGACAAAAGGGGGCGTTGCCTTTGAGCAAGCTGTCGTTGGAGCAGGTCAAACTGTATTTGAGCAAGGTGCCAGGCTGGAAGCTCGTCGAGGATCGGATGGCGTTGTCCCGCACGTATCACTGTCGCGATTTTGCCGCAGCGATCAGCTTAGTCAACCGGGTGGCGGAGCTTCTGGAATACGACGGCCAGCACGTAGAGATCCGGGTGAACGGCAGTACGGTGACGTTTACACTGGCGACCCAAGAAGCAAAAGGATTGACCGGCAAGGATTTTGCCCTTGCCCAGACGATCAGCAAGGTGAGCTGACGCAGTCGGGAGAGCCGCTTCCATCGGTGAAGCGGCTTTTCTTTTGGCGATTGGCAGCCGGGAATGGTATGATGATGGGCAGGAACAGCATTTCGGAGGGATGAACATGGACATTCAACAACACGCCAAGCTGCTTTCGCTTTTGCAGGACGAATTTGAAAACAAATGGGCGACGATTACGTTTACCCAGTGGGATACCGATCAGGAAGACGAGGAAGAAGAAACGCAGTTTACGGGCAAGCTGGTCGGCTTTCAGCTGACAGATAACGAATTTGCGGAAAAGGACCTGCTATTGAAGTTCACCGACAAAGATGACGAAGCGCTGGAAATTTTGATGGAAATCCCGGGCGAAGAGGTGGACCTGGCGACGTTCGCGGAAGGGCGTCTGGCTATTTTTGGCACAGAAGCGGAAGTCGTTCTGGAAAAATGAGGACGCTGCAACGATTCCGCTACGTAGGTACGCCAGATCCGATGACGCAAAAAGAGGCGTACCACTGCGAGAAATACATCAAAAAGCATCGGCAAAAGCTGTACAGGGCAGGAGCGTTTTGGATCGATGTGGATGCGCTGCTCGCGCCCTTTCACCTCGACTGCTGGAACTGCCGGGATGTGCACGGCGAGACTTGCTGCGAAGGCGGACAGCCCTACGCCGTGGACAAGCGGCAGATTCCCGTCCTGGAAGAGCATTTGCCTATGATTACGGAGCGTCTGCAGGACGAAAAGGAGCGGGCGAACTGGCAGGCGTACGGCATTTGGGAGCTGGGGAAGCCGCCGGGGACGATTCGCATGAAGCACGGCAATTGCCTGTTTTACCGGGAGCTGGACGGCAAGTACGGGTGTGCGATCCACGCGTACGCCGAGCAGACGGAAAGCGAGCTGCAACCGCTCAAGCCGTTCAGCTGCCAGCTGTACCCGCTTGATCTGATCGAGACAGGGGAAGGAATCCTCCTGACGGCTGTAACGTCTGAAACGTCATCGTTTTCGCGCTGGGGCACCGACTACCTCGACCATTTTTACTGCGCGAGTCAGGAGCGGCGGAAACAGGCAGGTCATCTGGATGATGCGCTGTTCGCGCTGGAAGGCTATCGGCCGGCCTACGAATGGAACCTCCCGTTGCTTCGCTATTTGCTGCAGGATGATGCGGAGCGGGTAGAGTCGCTGCTTGCCGAAGGTGCTGCCGGCTTACGGAACTGATTGGAACCGCGAAGCCCTTGTGTTATGATGGGTACTGCATGTAGTAGATTCGCAAAGGAGTTACAGCTATGAAAGTCAAGACAATGCAAGCATCTCGTACCATCCAGGCTTCTCTGGTACAACCTTCGGATACCAACTATCACGGAACGATTTTTGGCGGATCGATGATGGCATTCATCGACGAGGTCGCTGCCATCTCTGCGATGCGGCACTCACGCCGTCCGGTCGTGACGGCTTCTATAGACTCGATTGATTTCCTGTCTCCTGTCAAGATGGGACACTCCATTTGCCTTGAGGCGTTCGTCTCCTCGACAGGGAGAACGTCGATGGAAGTCTTCGTAAAAGTCATCTCCGAAAATTTGCAGACGGGAGAGCGAGCTTTGACAGCTACCTCGTTTCTCACGTTTGTCGCCCTCGATGAGCAGGGGAACCCGACCGAAGTGCCGGCAGTCGTTCCCGAGACCGAAGAAGAGAAAAGACTGATGGCCTCGGCGGAGGAACGCAAAAAAATGCGCAAGGAGCGCAAGGAGAACAGCAAGGCGTTCATCAGCAATCTGACGATCGAGAAGATGATCTGATCGGCTGGGCAGTTCCCAAGCGACTGTTCGTTCACTTGGGTTGTTCATGCAGAAATAAAAGAGAGCAGGGAGGGACCCGCATGAAGTACCGCAGATTGGGGAAAACAGAGCTGACCGTTTCCGTTATCGGGATCGGCACATGGCAGTTTGGCGGAGAATGGGGGATGGACTTCACGCAAGCGGATGTCGACCAGATTCTCGGCAAGGCAAAAGAGCTGGGAATCAATCTGATCGATACAGCGGAGTGCTACGGCGATCATCTGTCCGAGAGCCTGATCGGGAATTACCTGGCGAAAGACCGCCGCGAGGATTGGATTGTGGCGACCAAATTCGGCCATCAGTTTCATGACAGGTTCACCCGCACGGACCGATACGGCGCGGCAGAAGTTTTGACGCAGCTGGATGGATCGCTGCGGGCATTGAAGACCGATTACATCGACCTGTACCAGTTCCATTCCGGCCCGGACGAGGCGTTCGACAACGACGAGCTGTGGACGATGCTCGACAAGCAGGTGCAGGCGGGAAAAATCCGGCACCTTGGTCTTTCGATCGGCAAAAATGGCAACTTGTATCAGACCGAGTCTGCCACGAAGGTGAATGCGAAGACCATTCAGGCGGTCTACAACCGTCTGGACCGCAAGCCGGAGGAAGACGTATTTCCTTCCTGCATGGAGCAGGATCTCGGCGTACTGGCCCGCGTGCCGCTGGCGAGCGGCTATCTGAGCGGAAAGTACAAACCAGGCGCCGTTTTTGCGGGTAACGATGTGCGGCATCGGCATGATCCCGAATATGTTGCGGGTTTGCTCAAGCAGGTGGAAGAAATCCGGAAGAACGAGGTGCCAGAGGGAGTCGACATGGCGCAGTGGGCGTTGGCCTGGTGCCTGGCGCATCCGGCGGTCACGACGGTCATTCCAGGGAGCAAAAGCCCGGCTCAAGTGGAAGCAAACGCCAGGGCGGCGGAGCTGGTCAGTGCGGATCACCCGCAGGCGGTTACCAAATAATCGAAGTGAAATGACGAAGAGGGCGTTGTCGCAGGACACGCCCTTTTTGTGTGCAAATAAGAAGGCTCAAGGCATAAAACTACGCCCGCCATCACTCCAGAAACCGGGACCTGATCTCGGGAGCAGGGAGCATACATTGCTCGGAGCGCCCCAGCCAGCGATACCGGTTGCGGGCGATCCAGTCGTAAACCATATCCCGCAGACGGCGAGGGAGCAGCATTCCCGCCCAGGCCAGGGCAGGCCAGACGCCGCGCAGCTTGCGTCCTACCCGCAGGACCGCGTCGGACTTCGTATAGAGCACGCCGTCTTCAATCAGCACGACAGATTGGAGACAGTCAGTGTAAGAAAAGCCGGACAGCAGCTCTTGCCCTTTTGCCGACTGCAGGGAAGCGAAGTGGACTTGGCCGCGGGGATCGCGCCGCACAATAAATTGAACGGCCCCGTGGCACAGGTGGCACACTCCGTCAAACAGCAGGATGGAGGCAGGCTGGACTGGCTGATGAGAGGATTTCATGACAGCAGCCCTCCGAATTCATGGCGAGGATGGCAACGCTCTCTATTATACTAACAGAGTTTGGAAAAATTCCAAGGAGGTTCGCGTCCAGCGGCTGCTTTGTCAACGTCAACGGCCAGGCAAAGTCTCGCGGTGACCATCGATCCAAAGCTGCAGACCATGCCTGGAAGATTATTCCCAGAAAAGTGCTCCATCGCGCACAAGCTGCTCGGCCATCTGCAAATCAGGATGCATCTCCCGGTCATCGGTGAGCCGCGGGACGACCTTGCGCAACTGCTCGTACGCCCGGGCAGTGCCCGCGCCCAGTGCGCCGTGGCCGAATTCAATCGCTTGGGCGGCCGCCAAATATTCGATGGCGAGCACCTTCGCCGTATTGCTGACGACGGTGCGCAGCTTGCGTGCAGAGGTCGTTCCCATGCTCACATGATCCTCCTGGTTGGCGGAGGAGGGGATGGAATCGACGGATGCGGGATGGCACAGCACCTTGTTTTCCGATACGATCGAGGCCGCCACGTACTGGGTAATCATGAAGCCGGAGTGCAGGCCGCCGTTTTCCGTCAAAAAGCCGGGTAGTCCGCTGAGTTGCGGATTGACCAGCCGCTCCGTGCGCCGCTCGGAAATATTGGCCAGCTCCGCGATGGCAATCGCCATGAAATCGGCCGCGAACGCCATCGGTTGCCCGTGGAAGTTGCCGCCGGAAATGACATCGCCGGTCTCTGTAAACAGGATCGGATTGTCTGTCACGCTGTTACACTCGCGCGTGACTGTCTGCCAGACGTATTCGAGTGTGTCCCGGGTCGCGCCGTGCACCTGCGGGATGCAGCGCAGGCTGTAAGGGTCTTGCACGCGCAGCTCTCCCTGAGCCGTCGTGCGCTCGCTTCCTTGCAGATGAAGCAGCAGCTTCCGGGCGGATTCCTGCTGGCCAGGATGCGGGCGTACGAGATGAAGCTGCGGATCAAAGGCTTTCGGTATGCCGCGCAAGGCTTCGATGGTCATGGCGGAAATGACTTCGGCGCTCTCCAGGACGATGCGGGCATCGTAGAGTGCAAGGCATAGCTGGGCCGTCATCGCTTGCGTCCCGTTGATGAGGGCAAGCCCTTCTTTTGCCTGCAAGCGAATGGGGGCCATGCCTGCCTGCTCGAGGGCCTCCTTGCCCGGCATGCGGCGGCCGTTTACTTCGGCTTCGCCTTTGCCGAGCATGACGAGCACCATATGCGCAAGCGGAGCGAGATCGCCGCTCGCCCCGAGCGAGCCTTGTTGCGGGATGACCGGATGGACGCCGCGGTTACACAGCTCAACAAGATGGAGCAGCGTTTCTTCGCGAATCCCGGAATACCCTTTGGCCAAAGCATTGATACGCAGCACCATCATGGCTCGCACGACCTCAGCCGGGTATGGCTCCCCCATCCCGCAAGCGTGGCTCATAATGAGGTTTTCCTGCAACTGGCTTACATCTTCGCCAGAGATCATGACATCGGAAAACTTGCCGAAGCCTGTGGTGATGCCGTAGACGACACGCTGCTGACTGACCATTTGCTCGACCATTTCCCGGGAGCGGCGTACGGTTGCCAACGCTTCTGCCGTCAATTCGATGCGCCAGCCTTTTCTGGCGACAGCGACTACTTCTTCGATGGAAAGATGGTCGCCATCCAGTTGCAATACCTTTGTTTGCTGAGTCATGCTCCTGTTTTCCTCCTTTAGCATAGCAGAGAACGAAAAGAAAGAGGGGTCAGGATACTAGATCCTAACCCCTCTTCCCGGGCATATATGTGATTGGCAAGAACGGGACCGCCTTGTTTTCGGCATGCGTCGTCTTCCTCACTTTCGTCTATGCGCAGCTGTCTGATTATTTCTATTAGTAACTCATATTGTAACGAAAGCCTGCGTGCAGTCAAGTGAAATGTTGGCACGGCGAGTACACCGGTTTGAAAAAACGGGCTCAGTCCATTTTGCGAAACTGGGCAAGTGTCGTTTCTCGATCTGGATATATGTCATACCATGTACTGTGTGATTTCACCAGAAAGGACGTGTTACACTCCGTGGAAAGACGACGTAAAGTACCTCCAAGCGCGGCCCCCATGCACCCGGCCCAGCCCCGAAGGCCGAAAGAGATGCCCAAAGAAATGCCGAAGGAAATGCCCAAGCCGCCATCCATGAGGCCGTCACCGAACGTTCCATCGCCTAATATCCCTTCACCGAATCTCCCGTCGCCAAATGTGCCGTCGCCAAACATGTCTTCACCCAGCACGCCGTCGCCCAATCTGCCGTCCCCGAATTTGCCGTCGCCGAATTTGCCGTCGCCAAGCCGTCCCAAATCTGCAAAACCAATGCGTCCGATGCCGCAACGGCCCATCCTCCCGGTGCCGAAGCAATCCGCCCCGAATGCGCCGAACCAGATGCCGGCCAACCCCATGCCGCCCAATCGGATGCCGGCGAACCCGATGCCACCCAATCGAATGCCGGCGAACCCGATGCCTCCGAACCGCGGACCTGCGAATCCGATGCCGCCAAATATGGGAATGCCGATGCCGAACCACAGGCCGCCGAATGTATCGCCGAACATGCCGCACCATAACGCACCGCCGAACATGATGCCAAACAGAAGACCGCCGAATTCACCGCCGAATATGATGCCGAACTGGGGATCGCCGAGCAACCGTCCGCCGCACAGACATGGCGGCGTGGATATCGAGCTGTACATGTTCAAATTCCAATTCCATATGGACCGCATGCAATACTATCATCACAAATGCGAGCAGCACCGCGGCAATCGCCGCAAATACCACGAATACCGCAAACACTACAAGCATCATCAACGCCGGATGAAGTATTACCACGACCGTTGCCAGGGCTGGGATTACCGTGGCAGCAGCTCCTGTGGATCGCACGGCCATAGAGGCTCGTCATCCTACCGCAGCTCGCACGGTCACGGCGGATCTTCCTGCAGTTGCGGCTGCGGCTGCTCTCATTAAAACCAAAAAGACGCCGCCTGCCAGCGTGGCGTCTTTTGTCTGTCCGGCGATGCTTACGGGGCGGAGGCGAGGGCTTCTGCCTCGATGCCGCGTTTCCTCAATTCCCTGCGCAATGTCAGCAGAGCATCATCCTTTTTCTTGCACTCCAGGACAATGTCGACATTGTAATCGGCGAGAGCAGAGAGGAAGCTGACGAATTCTTCGGGATTGATGTTGTCGGCGTGCGCCCGAAAGTCGCTTTCCGACTTGGGGGAGGACATATGCATCTTCGGGGTACGGTTCCCCCATGTCTGGATGATACGCGGCAAATAATCGACCCAGTTTTCGCCGTTGTTCAGGCATCTGTGATGATGGTAGTCGAACACCATGGGCAGCTTGAGCCGCTCGCACAGCTCCAGAGCTTCGGCCATCGTGAAGGAAGTGTCGTCATTTTCTACGGCAAGCCGTCTTTTTACGGCATCGGGGAGCTGTTCAAAGTTTGCAGCGAAGCGATCCAGCGCGGCCGAGCGGTCGTCGCCAACAGCGCCAATGTGTGTGACGAGCACGGAGTTGTCGTCAAGTTCAAGCAGATCGAATACTTTGGCGTGATAAGCCAGGTCGGCAATCGTCGTTTTCACTACAGCAGGCTTGTCGCTGTTCAGAATGCAGAAATGTCCGGGATGAGCGGTCAAGCGGATTCCGTTGTTGCGAATAAATTCTCCGGTCTTGCGGAAGTCCCAGGCGAACTCCCTGGCCCAATCCCAATTTTCGGCTGCGGAGTGGGTCGCGAGCGGGACGAACTCGGAAGGCAAGCGGTACAGGAAGATTTGGTGTTCCACGTTGTAGGCGAGCAAATCCATCAGGTTGAAAAAGTTGGTTTGCAAAATTTGCCTCAGCTTTTTCAGGCGTGCCTGCGGTTCCAGTTTGTTCAGTTGGGCGACGGTCGTCTTTTTGTTCGGGTTGTTCTTCGTTTTCACGCTGATGCAGGCATATCCCAAACGAATCAAGGCACTCACTCCCTTACGCGGCGGCGTCTTCGTTTGTTTAGTATCCCCGGGTTGTGCGGGTGCTAGCTGTCAAAAAGTTGCCAGCGGCAGCGCCGGTGTTTGTCACCGGAAAGTCCTCGTGCGCCTTCATGCCGTGGAGGATTTCTGCCGGATACAAAAGAATTGATCGATCAGGAAATGACAGGTATACTCGTAATAATCAGAACATTGCGGGATCAGAGAGGGAGAATGGAGTGGAGAAACCATGATTATCGACGTGAAGAATGTCTGCTGGCAGCGGGATGAGACGACGATTCTTGACGGGATTAACTGGCAGGTCAGGGAAGGGGAGCACTGGTGTCTCGTCGGCCTGAACGGCTCCGGAAAAACAAGCCTGCTCAATATCATCAGCGGGTATACGTGGCCGACAAAAGGCGAAGTGAGCGTTTTGGACAACCTGTACGGGACGGTCGACCTGCGCGAAGTACGAAAATCGATCGGCTGGGTGAGCACATCCCTGATGGAGCGGCTGTATGAGCATGAAACAGCCTTTCGCATTGTATTGAGCGGACGGGAAGCTACCATCGGCCTATACACCGCGCCTGCCCAGGAGGATGTGCAGTACGCCGAGAAGCTGCTGGAGACGTTTGGCTGTGCCTATTTGAAAAATCGCCCTTACAGCGCTCTGTCGCAGGGAGAACGCCAAAAGGTGCTGATCGCCCGTGCGCTCATGGCCAGACCGCGCCTGCTGATTTTGGACGAGCCGTGCACAGGGCTGGATCTGCTCTCACGGGAACAGCTGCTTTCGATGATTGAGCAAATTGCCAGTCAGCCGGATGGACCTGCCCTCGTGTATGTTACCCATCATATCGAAGAAATTTTGCCGTGCTTCTCGCACACGCTGCTCCTGAAGGCAGGCAAGGTGTACCGGGCAGGAGAGACGTCGCATGTGCTGACACAGGAGGAGCTTAGCCGCTTTTTCGGCGTCAGCATCGACATCCGCAGGGCGCAGGGGCGCGCGTGGATCAGCCTGGGGGAAGAAACGGCTGTTCGTTGACTGTGGCCGTAGACAGCACGCACCTTTATCTTCGTGTATAATAGGGGGGTATGGAATTGAATCTGGGAGGAGAGGAGAGATGGAGGCATGACCAATGTGGTTGCACCGATCGCAGACTCCACCTGGGCGATCATCGCGTACGAGGAAGCGTGGCAAAGCTATATCAACAGCTACGTGATCAAACAGGGCGACACATTTGTGCTCATTGATTCCCAATTGCGGAAGCATCGGGCCTTTTTCCAGCAATCGCTCGAAGATCTGGGAGCCAAAGCCGAACAAATCGAGTACGTCTATTTTACCCACCGACACCCTGATCATATCGGCAATGCCGACCTGTTTCCATCTCGGAGCAACTGGATTCATCTGGATGACTACTACGAGCTGGACGATTTTTCCCAGACGCTGTTCGGTCATACATTCACCGGAGCGGAAGGAGCGCTTCCCTCACTGCGCTTTCGCCAGCTCTCTTACCATACGGAAGGCTCTGTTGCACTGTTCGATCCGCAGACGAAGGTCTGTTTTACGGGAGATCACCTCTGTTTTCCCGCCGCGGAGCTGGGCAGCATCGGCGGAGAGGAACGGGAAGTCCGGGAAGCGTATAAGGAATATATTCGGATGAAGAAGGCGAAAGAGCCGGATCGCGTGCAGGAGTACGCAGAAGGCCTGGAAATGCTGCTGGATTGGCCTATCGAGATTTTGGCGACGGGACATGGTCCGATTTTGACTGGTAATGTCGCTTCGTTCATTCAGGAGATTTTGAACGTCGCGCGGGGCTGACGATAAAAAAAGACTTGTGCCGCAGCAGTTTTGGCAGACACAAGTCTTTTTTTGCGGTCGAAAACCTATTTGCTCTCGGTATCTTTCTTTTCTTCCAGGGCAGGGTCCATGATCTGGACGTTGTATTTTTTGCGCAGATCTTCCAGCCATTTGTCGATGTTGGCGCGTCTGTTTTTGTTCTTCACACTGTCGATGATGTCAGCACGCGCTTGTTCCAAGGTCTGGTTTTTGTACTTGTCTTTCTTGTATTTCTCGTAGTACGCCTTGATTTGCTCCTCGGTGACAGGGAATGCCTTGTCCAACATTTTGTCGCGCATGAGAATGAGGCCGGTTTTTTGGCGCAATTCGGTTTCTGTCACATGCTTGCTCTCGAGGTACTCTTTGAATTTTTCTGGAGAGCCCAGCTTTTCTTTAATCGGATTGATCATCTTGTCCAGCTCTTCATCTGAGACAGTGATTCCTTGGGCATTTGCTTCCAGGCGGAACAACTCGGCAGCAACCAGCTGGGTCATGGCAGAAGGACCAGCTTTCTCCTTCATGGCATCGTACATTTGCGACTGGGTGATCGTAGTGTCTCCAATCTTGGCGACGACTGCATCGGTAGGCGCGGCTTCCTTCGCCTGGGACACGCCGATCACAGCGAGTCCGAGAATCAGGATGGATGCGGTAAGAATGGAAACATCGAATTTTTTCATGAAGTTGACCCTCTCTTTCTTGCATTCTGCAAAACAGTATAGGGGGAACATACGGGAGAAATATGTAACCCCATCTTACAAGAATTCCACAATTGACTGCGATCTATGGGAGACCCAGCCAAAAAAGCCTGCGGGCAAAGAAAAACCGCACAGCCCAAGCGATTGTGCGGCTGGTGATCTTCCAGGTTTTCTGTGCCTTATCCGGCTTGCGTGGATGCTTTTTGCCATTCTTCCAGGCGCTTCTCCAGCTCGGCGCGATTCAGATGGAGAAAGCTCGAAGAAGATTTGCCCATTAACTGGCGCAAATGGGCGAGAGCGCGTTCGTAATTGCCGCAGGCGGCTTCGATCTCCGCAAGGCAAAACAGCTTCCAATCGCGGGCGGATCGTTTGGTGGCGATCAGCTGGTACGCCTCCCATGCGCTGTCTACCTCCCCCAGACGGGCATGGGAACAGGCGATGACTGCGAGCGAATCCGTCATTCCCTGGTCGCGCTGATAGATGCGAAAGGCGACCTCCAGCGCTTCGCTGTAGCGGCCGGACGAGTAGTACACGATCGCCAGGTTGTAGAACAGGTAGTGGATCATCGCCTGGTTGAACAGCGTGGGGTGGTCCTTGCAGACGTGAATGCCCTGAACGATGAACTTTTCCGCCAGTTCATAATTGCCCGTCATGATCTCGTGCGTCGATTTGTCCAGCATGGCGACGGCACGCGAACGGTTCTTGCGGTACGAGGCGTCCAGCCAGCGCAAGCGCGCATCTGGCCGACGCTTGTTCAAGTTCGCCATATATTGAAAGCGGAAAGGCCAGTGCAGCCGGATAAACATGACCGCCAGCACGACGGCTACCCCCGCCAAGGTTGACGTCCAATTGAAATCCAAGTAATCCACGCAGTTGACACCCTCTCTTCCCCGCTCTTTACTCATCCATATTAGCACAGAACATGTGGGCATGACAGAGCATTGCCTTTATTTCGTCAGAGGAAGAGTGCCGAGCGGGCGGTGGCTGGACAGATCTTCCGCGGCTACATATCCATTGGAAACCGTGTACAACGTGTTGCCGATCGTCAAAATGCGGTTGATGTTGTTCGCGCTGTTATACCATCCTTCTCCCGCTTGTTTCAGGTCCTGATCAGTGAGATGGGTAATTTTGCTGGTCAGCGTAAAGCCGGATTGCAAATTCAGTTGATAGACGTAGGCTCCCTGGAAGGTAAATGACCCGTACGCGCGGATGTCGTCCTTCGCTGTTTGCCGGGGGTCTCTTTCATAGACGGTCACAGGGAAGGCGAGCAGTTCCTTTTCCCTGGAAAACAGGAGCGCCTTGTGATTTGTGAGCAGCTCGGAATCGGTCCCCCGATCGCCGATGACGGTCTTGAATTTTTCCTTTGGATGGGCGACGTCCGATACGTCGAACAGGGCGATCTTCATGCCCTGGTAATACGCCATGTCTTTGTCTGACTCGGCTTCCTTGCCGAAACCGATGATGTGGTTCTCGTCGTACGGATGCAAGTAGTCGCTGTAGCCGGGAATTTTCAGCGCCCCAAGGATGGAGGGGGCGGACGGCTGCGTCAGATCGATGACAAACAGCGGGTCGACTTGCCTGAACGTCACCATATACGCCCGATCTCCCATGAATCGTACCGAGTAGATGCGCTCGCCAGGCGCGATTCCTTCCAGTTTGCCGTACAGGCGCATGTCGGGAGCGAGCACGTACAGGTTGTTTTTGGACGTGTTCTCGTCTGTGCGCCACATGTCGCCGCTCGTCGTCGCAATGCGCAAATAGCCGCTGTGCTCATCGAGCGAAAACTGGTTGAGGATGCGTCCGGGTACTGTCCCTTTCCCTGAGTAGGCGAGCATGCCATCTTTCATGCCGAACCGGTAGACGATCGTCTTCGCTTTGGTCGGGACAGGCAGAATGGCCGGGGCAAAAGCGGGCTTCGCGTACTGGACAGCTCGCGGCTGTGTTTCGTATTCGGTCACCGCCACGTAAAAGTTGTCCGGCGAGGCGTACACATTTTCGCCTGCACCCAAATACGTGCAAAGAGACATTTTCTGCTGCGGGCGATCCAGGTTGATGCCGGCAATCATGACATATTCAGGCTGGATGCTTTCCGGAAAGTAGTGAATGGCGGAGTAGGGCACGGTCTGGAACTGGTCGCCCTCTGCGCTGTCCCGATACAGGGGGCCGGGCAGCTCTTCCTTTTCCTCGAAGATACGGTAGGTGTCTAAATAGGGATTGGCGGCCAGATACAGGTTTGGTCCGCTTTTCCGGGAGGAGAGGTACTGTCCTTCCACCTCCACCTGACGGGTCAGGCGCGGATTGGCTGTGTCGCTGATGTCGTAGATCAGCGCCTTTACGGTTTGCTTGTTCTCCACGTAAGGCACACGCCGTTTGGACATGATTCCGGGAGTAGCTGCAGACGATTCGCTGGCTTGCCCGATTACGACGAGCCGCTGCTCATCCACGTACAACTCCAGCGGCTGGAACAGGCCGTCGTCGTACGCAATGCGGCTTTTGACCTGCATGCGGGCAGCGGGATAGGCTTCGACGATCCGCACTTCATTGCCTGCGGTCTGATACAGGTACGTGCCGTCTGTCTTGACGATATCGGCTTCATCGACTCCCTGCACTTGGACATTGGTCGCGGAGAAGTCAGCCGATCCTCTGGCTGCTGCATCGGCCGATTTTGCCACGGGAGCAGCCTGAGCAATGGCAGGAGCGGATTCCATAGCGAGGCCGTACATTCTCGTGTTTTGCGCGCGCCACTGGGTTTCCAGCAGTTTTTTCAAATGATCGTATGAACCGACGACGGGTAAATCGTCCGTGTCGGCAAAGGCAACCTGCTCTTCTCCCAGCGCAGCGGCAGCAGATAGCAGCGGTGTGAGCGCGAAGGCGAGAGCAGCGGCTGCGAGCAGCATGGACCAACTTTTTTTCATATAAAGTCCCCCTCTGTATCCAGCCATTTTTCGCTTATAGGACGAACGATTTCCGCAAATGTTACATACTTCTACCGGCACAATCTACGGACAGACGGGGGAGCGTATGCTATAATGGTAGGCGGTTTAGGATATCAGTTACACCACTTCGTCAAAAGGGGCGTCATAGATGGAAAAATTGAAACAAAGCATCCTGGAGCTGATCACAGACACGTCGACCAACCTGCCGCCAGATGTGCGCCGCGCTATCAATGCCGCAAAAGTGAAAGAAGATTTGGGCACTCGTGCGGCTCTTTCGCTGTCGACAATCGCGCAAAACGTCGTCATGGCCGAGGAGAACGTCTCTCCGATTTGCCAGGATACCGGTATGCCAACGTTTGAAGTGAAAACACCGATTGGCGTCAACCAGCTGATTATCAAAAAAGCGATCAAGGAAGCCATCGCAGAAGCGACCAAAACAGGCAAGCTGCGTTCCAATTCCGTCGACTCGCTGACCGGGGCAAACTCGGGCGACAACCTTGGACCGGGTACTCCTGTCATCCACTTCGAGCAATGGGAAGAGGATGAGATCGAAGTCAAGCTGATCCTCAAAGGCGGCGGTTGTGAAAACAAGAACATTCAATATTCCCTCCCTTGTGAACTGGAAGGCCTCGGAAAAGTGGGCCGCAACCTGGATGGCATCCGCAAGTGCATTTTGCATGCGGTCTACCAGGCGCAAGGACAAGGCTGTTCCGCTGGCTTTATCGGCGTCGGAATCGGGGGCGACCGCACTTCCGGGTATGCGCTGGCCAAACACCAGCTGTTCCGCCGCGTCGATGACGTGAATCCGATTCCAGAGCTGGCCGAGCTGGAAAACTACATTATGGAAACGGCAAACCAACTGGGGATCGGGACGATGGGCTTCGGAGGAAACTCGACGCTGCTCGGCTGTAAAATTGGCGTGGAAAACCGTCTGCCGGCCAGCTTCTTCGTATCTGTAGCGTACAACTGCTGGGCTTTCCGCCGTCAAGGTGTTCGCCTTAATGCCGAGACCGGCGAAATCCTCCGCTACCTGTATAAAGATGAAACGGTTGAGATGGATCTCACTCCAACTACAGCGGCAGATGCACCGGTTGAACGCAGGGAAGTCGTCCTGCAAGCGCCGATTTCCGAAGAGCAAATCCGCAGCCTGAAAGTGGGCGACGTCGTCATTATCAACGGCGAAATGCACACCGGCCGCGATGCGCTGCACAGCTACCTGATGGAACACGACTGCCCGGTAGACCTGAACGGAGGCATCATTTATCACTGCGGACCGGTTATGCTCAAAGACGAAAACGGAGAATGGCATGTGAAAGCGGCAGGCCCGACTACTTCCATTCGCGAGGAACCGTATCAGGGCGACATCATCAAAAAGTTCGGGATTCGCGCTGTAATCGGAAAAGGCGGAATGGGACCGAAAACGTTGAAGGCTCTGGAAGAACATGGCGCTGTCTACCTCAATGCCATCGGCGGAGCGGCACAATATTACGCGGAATGCCTGGAAAAAGTAGAAGGCGTAGACTTCCTGGAGTTCGGTATTCCGGAAGCGATGTGGCATCTGCGCGTCAAAGGCTTCGCTGCGATCGTGACAATGGATTCGCACGGCAACAGCCTGCACGCGGACGTCGAAAAGTCTTCCCTGGAAAAACTGGCGCAATTTGCGGCACCGGTATTCAAATAAAAAGTGGAAAAGCCTCTGGCCTGGATGTGTGCCGGAGGCTTTTTGCACAGAGAGCGGCGCAGGCAAGGTTTCTGGCATTTCTATTTCTGCGCAGCCTTGCCTGGCCAGCGTCGTCACGGCACTTGTACTGGGTGTTTGACTATTCTGCGGAAAATGGGTATTGGTTTAGGGTCGCGGTTGACGGATGGGCATAGGTTAATAGCGAGACAGATCCGACAAGGAGTGATCGCAAGTGAACTATGTAGTCCGTTCGGGCGATACGCTGAACAGCATCGCTGCGCGCTTTGGCGTTCCCGTACAGGAATTGATCCGTGTCAACAACATCGCGTACCCGTATTACATTTACGTGGGGCAGACCCTCTACATCCCGATTGCATCCACTCCGGCGCCCACGCCGCCACCGATGAGCGACTTCGACCGCCGCCTGACCCGTGCCGAGTATCGGATAGACGCGCTGCGCGAAGATTATACGAAGCTCGACGACCGGGTCGAACGGCTGGAAACGAGAATGAGCCGCCTGGAAAATCGGGTGACCAATCTGGAGCGTCCGGCACTGCCTCGTCCAAGGCCGACAACTACCCCTACGCCTCGTCCGCGCACCTGACGTTGTATGAAGATACGACAAAATGCCCGTCGGCCAATCGCGGGCATTTTGTGTGTTGCCCTAATTTTTGGCGTTGGATGATTTCCCTTGAGGGCGCAGTTGCATAGGGTGTTAGGAGAGACTGGAGGGAGGTGCGGCCATGTTCGGGCTTAACGGAAAAATGGTGAGACACCACTTCATGGGCGTCTATGGGAAAGTGGTGCAGGTTCGTGAGCTGGTGGAAGCGCTGGACACCGTCTTCGATTGCTTCCACAAGGTAAACACGATCAGCAAAAACATGCTGGGTCCACGCAAGCCGAGCGCCAAAAAGCTGGATCGGCTGCGCTAACCGGGCGCGCCGTGAATAAACGGGGAGAACCCCGCTGTATTTGCCCTTGCATGCAAAACGGCGGGGTTCTTTCATATGGAGCATTCAGACCAAAGCTTTGCGCTGCGCGAAGTCCGTTTGCGGGTAGTAGGTATTGGCAACGAGCAGGTTCGGTCCGGCGCAGCGAGCTTCGGGGCAGAAGCAGTTGATCGTCTGGTTGATCGGGTGCTTCTGCCATCTGTCGAACATCGTCTGGAGCGGATCGGTCTGAATATTTCCCAGCGGCTCTACGTCGCCAAAGTCGGTTACGATCACGTCGCCGGTAAAAATGTTCAGGTTCAGCCTGTTGCGTCCGTCCGGGTCGTTGCGGGTCGTCACATTTTTCGCCTCGCGCAGCCGCAGGATCAGGTCGCGGTCCTCCTGCAGGGGACTGCAGGCAAAAAACGGGAGGGTGCCAAACAGCATCCACAGATCCTCATTGCGGATGTCTAGCATGCGGTGCACGGCGGCGCGCAGCTCATCCAGGGTGAGGACGTTCAGGTCCCGCGCAAAGTCGCTGGCGTACATCGGATGGATCTCGTGGCGGCGCGCCCCCATCTCCTGGATTTGCTGATGAAGCGTCGCAAGCTTCGGCCAGGTCCGATGATTCAGCATCGTTTCCGCGGAGACAAACACGCCGGCGTCTGCCAGTTTTTTCGTGTTTTCCATGATGCCGGCAAAGAGGGCTTCCGCCTGTTTCGGTGAAACTTGCCGCTTAGCTTTTGCGTAAACAATATCATGGAATTCTTCGGGCTCAGACCAGTTCCATGAAATGTGCATGACATCTATGTAAGGCAAGATCATTTCGTAGCGGGAGAAGGGCATGGACATGTTGGAATTGATCTGTGTCCGCAGCCCGCGCCGTGTCGCGTACTTCAGGATCGGCAGGATCACCTCTTTGACCGTCCGTTCACTGTACATCGGTTCTCCGCCTGTTATACTGATAGTGAGAAGATCTCTCGCTTCGTCCAGGCGGCGAAGGATGAGGTCGACAGGCAGAGCGGGATCGTCCTTGTAGCGCAATGTATCACCTACTGCACAATGCTCGCAGCGGAGATTGCACAGGTTCGTTACGGTAAATTCGACACTCGTCAGCTTGTAGGCAGGCGGCGTCGCTTGAAACAACGGCTCCCACGGATCGTGCCGGGGTGTGAGTGGTGTAGTCGGAACCATGCGGATCAATGGTGGAAACCTCCTTCTTTCTGCGTACATCCCACCTATTATAACGACATTCGAGCAGGAGGTGAATAGCTAACAAATGATTATGGGCATGTCTTTTAGTCGCGGTGTCTTGTTTCATGATCGGAATGTGCTGGCTTGTGCGGAAGTGAAAGGCGGAGTCATTCATTTGTGGGCGGAAAAAATCACGCTTCGGACCATCGGCAAGCTGTGGTTTCGCATTTTTTTCTCCTTTCCCTGGCATTATCAGCTATTTCATGTGCTGCTCGCTGCTTACGCGGTTGCCGCATACGCATATCCTTCCTTCGCCCTGTTTGATCCGTTGTGGATTGCTGTCTACATCGCGGGCTTTCACTTCGTCTTTCCCCGTGTGATGAAAAAATTTCATGGGGCAGAGCACAAAGTTTTCAGCTACAGCGGCAAAAAATCAATGGATGCCATCGGGGAAGTGGCGAAGGCGAATATCGTCAACGAGGGCTGCTCGACGAATCTGGTCGTCTGGTTTTTCATCGGCTTCCTGCTGACCGTGCTGTTTCTGCCGCTGGAGTGGAGTGTGGCTTGCGGCGTGGCATCGCTTTTGGGGGGAATGTTCGGCGACCGTTTTTTGCGGAAATATTGCGGATTTGCCTACAAGCTCTCCGGGTTTTTTCAGAAACATTTTACAACGAAAGAGCCGGACCGGATGCATCTGGAGACGGCGATGCGCTCGTACATGCTGTTCGAGCATATCCGCGAGGTGCATCGCCGTTCGGTCTGATTGCAGGAGCGTTCGCTACCCTCTGATGCTGCGTGTTGTGCGCTGCCTTTTGCCTGCGAATTTGCGCAGGCTCTCCAGATTGGCAAGCGCAATTCCCGCGATGATGGTGACGCCTCCCAAAAGCGACAACAAGGTGAGCGGCTCTCCGTAGAACATAGCCCCAAGGAACAGGGATATGAGCGGCGAGATGTACAGCCACGTGGAAGGGAAGACCGGGTTCGTTTTGGCGACGAGCCAGTAGAACATGGTATGCCCCATCATGGAGCCGAAGAAAATCAAATAGAGCAGGGACAAGGCAGCTTGCGGCTTAAGCAGGGGGCGGAAGCTGACAGGCTCGGTCAGGAGCGACAAAATCAGCAGCAGCAATCCGCCATACAGCATTTGCGCAGCGTTCAGTGCGATCGGAGACACTTGCCCAAAGCGTTCGATGACTTGCCGGGAGTAGACCGCGCCGCCTGCGTAAAACATTTCGCCGATCAAGACGGCGAGGCACCCGAGCAGCCACCATGCATCGAAAGTCACGGTCAGGCCGGGCAAAAGCAGCAAGACCACGCCCGCCAGACCGACGAGGCAGCCGCCCCATGACGCAGCGGAGAGTTGCTGTCTCCCGCCCCTCGACTGCAGCAGCAAGATCATCAGCGGACCCGTCGCAGACAGCACGGCGGCAATCCCGGAGCTGACGTGCTGCTCTGCCCAATACAGGGCGGCGAACACTCCGAACGTCAGCCCGATGCCGGTCAGCAGCATCTCTTTGCGCAGCAGCAGCGAGATGCTGGCTTTCTTTTTTCCGACCATCCAGCAAAAGAGGATGAGACCGGCGAGGAAAAAGCGGAGGCCAGCAGAGAAAAAGGGAGAGGCGCCTGCATCAATCCCTATTTTGATCGCTAAAAACGTCGTTCCGAAAATCAGGCACATGACAATGTAGTTGAACAAAACCATGACGATTCCTCCTTTTCCCCATCATAACGGGGCAGGAATAGAACAGAGCTTGGTGAATAGAACAGATTAAGAATCGATCATACAGGGAGCAGACAGGAAAAGAGGCGAGGCACGCATGAACAGGGAGGCGCTTTCCAGCGAGCATTCCGACAAGCTGTTTGAGAGAATTTACGACTACGTACTGGAGCGGATATTGAGGGGAGAGTGGAAGGCGCACGAGAAGCTTCCGTCCGTGCGCGCGCTGGCGGCGGAGTTTCGCGTGCACAGGCTTACTGTGTTCAAAGCCTACCAATTGCTGAAGCAAAACCAGAAGGTGTACGTAAAAGACAAATCAGGCTACTTCGTCCATCCCGGCAACCGTTTGTCTGTGGAAACGCGGCAAGATCCGATCATCTCGGCATATGTGCAGGAGAGCCATCTTTCGGAAATTCATCAGGTGCAGGCGGCGTACAAGCTTTCCAAGGCAGTGCTCGATCCGAACCTGCTGCCCAATCTGTATTTTTCGGAGTATGTGAAACAGGTGTTTGACCTGTATCCGAAAGTGCTGGGGACCTATTCGACGACCCAGGGAGATCAGGAACTGCGCGAGAGGCTGTGCCGCTATTTTGTGGATCACTTTCACTTCGACCTGACTGCAGATGAGCTGTTGATCACAACGGGCTCACAGGAAGCCATCGACTTGCTCGCCAGAGTCATGGTCAAGCCGCGGGACGTCGTCATGCTGGAGCGACCGACCTACAGTCCTGCCATTGATGTGTTTCGCAGGCAAGGTGCGGTGCTGCTCGCGGTCGAGATCGGGAAGGAAGGCTACGACCTGGAGCGGGTGGAGGAACTGATGAGGAAGTATCGGCCGCGGCTGTTTTATGTCAACCCCACGTTTCACAATCCGACGGGTTACACCATCCCGGCAGAACAAAGGAAACGGCTGGTAGAGATCGCCCACCGCCACCATTGCCTGCTGGTGGAGGACGATCTGTACCGCGATATTTATTTTGGGAAAGAGCCGCCTCTGCCGTTGTTTACCTACGATACGACAGGGACAGTCATCTACCTGCGCAGCTTCAGCAAGTACATCGCGCCTGGTCTCAGCATTGGGACGGTTGCTTGCCGTCCCGCGATCATGAAGCTGCTGGTGCGGGCGAAATCGCTGACGGACAGCGGCGCCCCTTTGCTTAATCAGAAAATCTTTTTGCACTACTTCTTTTCCCGGCGGCTGCAGCAGCATTTGGATAAGCTGCGAATTGCACTGGCGGTTCGCAAGGAAATCGTGGAAGCGGAGCTGGCGGCTACCGACTGGACGTGGATCAGCCCGGAAGGCGGCTTCAATCTGTGGGTAAAGCTGCCAGAGGAGGTACCCATGGATCAGTTGCTGGAAAAAAGCATCGAGCAGTCCATTACTTTTGTGCCCGGTTTGATCTGTGATCCGCTAAGGGGGCACCAGTCGTGGGTCCGCTTGAGCTACTCTTATTTGAACGAGCAGCAGCTGCGGGAAGGAATCCAAAAGCTGATCCGGGTGTACGACACGCTGAAATGAGCCAGCTGGCGGTTATCTCTGCTTTTTCGGAAATCTGCCGAAAAAGCGAGCAGTTACCCGCAGTTCGGGTGACGCCTTTCTGGGATCAGGCGACACTCCCTTTTTTCTTACACCTCTTCCCGTTCCAGCGGCGTCATTTCCAGCTGGCGGTACATTTTTCCCTTATCCACGTATGACTGGCGGATGCGCACCAGCTCCTTGTAGTCTGCTTCGGTCAGCTCACGTTTGACTTTGGCGGGATTGCCGACGACGAGCGTGCGGGGAGGGACCTTCATGCCGGGCGGTACGAGCGCGCCGGCAGCGACCATGGCGTCTTCGCCGATTTCTGCCCGGTCCAGGACGATCGCGCCCATGCCGATCAAGGCGCCGCGTCTGACTACGCAGCTGTGCAGGACGGCGTTGTGGCCGACCGTGACTTCGTCTTCGAGGATGAGCGGATTATTCGGGCTTTGGTGCAGGGTGCTGTTATCCTGCACGCTGACGCGCCGCCCGATGACGGTAGGGGCGATATCGCCGCGGATGACGGTGTTGTACCAGATCGAGGAATCTTCGCCGATTTCGACGTCACCGGAGACGACAGCGCCTTTCGCGATAAATACGGATGGATGGATGCGCGGTTTGGTGTTTTCAAATGAGAGCAGCAGCATGACGTTCCTCCTAATCAATGTATGCCTGGACAATCGTTTCGCATCGTCCGTGGATGAAGAATGGAAAAGCGGCCAGTCGCAGCGTCGAAGTCGATGACGGTACCTGTGAGCTGCTCCGCATCCGCTTCGTGGTACAGAAAGCGAATCCCGTTTACTTCCAGTATCTGCTCGTATCTTTGCGCTTCCGTGATCGCTATACTGTAGGTGTAGCTGCCGCAGCCTGTCGTTGTCGAAATGAGCTTGATGCCGAGGTTGTCCGCGTCAGGTTCTTCGGCGATCAACAGGGCAAGGCGTGCGGCTGCGAGCGGGGTAATGGTAATCACGTTCAAACCTCCTTGTCACCGTTTCTATTGTACTCCAGTTTTGGACGATGAACAAATTGGCTGGTTTTCCAGCATGCTTTTGTTGACCGTACTTTCGACATATGATAGACTAAATGTTACTGATTCTGATGAGCAGGAAATGTGGGTAGTCGCTGCCGCGGCCATTTTGGTCGGCGGTAGAGGAAAGTCCAGGCTCGCCCAGGCTGAGATGCCTGGAGTGTTCGTACCTGGTGCAAACCAGGGCAGCGAGGTTCGCCTCGCTGACGGCGTGGAAAGGGCTCTCTCTGAGGCCCGAGTACGCTGAAAGTGCCACAGAAACGTAGCTTTTCTGGCGACAGAAAAGATGGAACGCGGTAAACCCTGCGAGCGAGAAACCCAAATTTGGTAGGGGAACCGTCCTGAAGGAACCAAACGGAGGGACGGATGGCGTCGTCCGGCGTCATAGATAGATGGCTACCGCTCTTGGTGCGAGGGGAGACCCGCTTGCAGCACGGGAGAGACAGAACCTGGCTTACAGCATTTCCTGCTGGAACGAAAGAGTGTGCCGCCTGAGCGATTCAGGGGGTTTTTTTGCGTGCTTTGGCTGGACAAATCCTGGTCCGGTTCAAGCGCAGCGA
This sequence comes from Brevibacillus sp. GCM10020057, assembly GCF_042683565.1. NCBI lineage: Bacteria > Bacillati > Bacillota > Bacilli > Caryophanales > Paenibacillaceae > Brevibacillus > Brevibacillus sp. GCM10020057. Next base: position 1,068,078 of record NZ_JBHUJW010000043.1, on the reverse strand, counting down.
ACGCTTTTCGTGGTGTTTTTTTGGACATTTGTCCCACTTCCTTCCATCCGAAAAAAACTGGGTAGAAAAGGGGCGTACTAGCATAAGCCCTTTACCATACGGTTTATGGAGGAGGTGAATTCCTTGGATGAATTGCGCATGTTGAAACAGTTTATCCATGCGGCCGAACAAGTCTGGCATCAGATTGCAAGATCGCCGCGAGGGAAGCCGGTCTACACCGTAGGCGGTGTGGATTATACACCGCTGCCGGATCGGTACAACACGAAACGGAAAATCTCCCGCATCTTTCGCCGCTACTGGGGAAGGCAGCTTAGCGAGGTGCTGATTCGCAACCTGAATCTGCGCTTGATAAAAGGCAGGCTCTGTATCCCGTACGGCGATCTTCCTCCCTTGTCCACGACCGTGCAAACCGTACAGCTGAAATTGAACCAACCCAATCAAAAGGTCGTCACCGCTACTTTGATCGGGGGCAACAAAAAGGTTCGCGTCGACTACCGCCTCATTCGCGCAGGTGCTACAGCCCCCTACATGATCATGAAACGGAGCGGGAAGGAAACAGACCGGCGTTTTCGTCCGCCAGCCGCCGCAGGAGCGAGGGCAAAGGCTGCCCCGAAGCCGAGGCAAAAGCAAATACAAAAGCAAAAACCGAAATCCAATGGAAGAAAAAAGCTCCTCAAAACCCCTTAACCGGGGCGAGGAGCTTTTCCGTTTGGCGCATTACGCTTCAATCGAGACGCGGTATTCCCGCAGCCAAAAGTCCAGTTGGCCGAGGAAAGCAAACAGCTGCGGCGTGCTCATCAGCTGGCCGAAAAACGGGATACTGGAAGCCTGGGCATCCGATTCCGCGATCCGGCGAATCGTCGGCACGTCGATCAGCGGCAGCAGCGGGGAAGAGGGATCGTTCAAAATATCCAGCAGCCAGGCGCGAACCCCTTCGGTATAACTCGGGTTGTGCGTCTTCGGATACGGGCTTTTTTTGCGGTAGAGCACCTCGTCTGGCAGAATGCCTTCCATCGCTTTGCGCAAAATGCCTTTTTCCCGGTTGCCGTACGTCTTCATCTCCCACGGGATATTCCATACATACTCGACGATGCGATGGTCGCAAAACGGGACGCGGGCTTCGAGACTGGCGGCCATGCTCATCCGGTCTTTGCGGTCGAGCAGCGTGTTCATGAACCAGGTGATGTTGAGGTAAAACATCTCCCGGCGCCGCGCTTCAAACGGATTTTCCCCGGGCAGCTGGGGCACTTCGTCTAATGTCTGTTCATAGCGCATGACGACGTATTCCTCGGGGCGGACCCATTCTCGCAGTTCAGGGGCCAGCCAGGAGGCGCGCTCCTTGGTTGCCCGCGCCCACGGGAAGGTGCCGGCGTTCAGCATGTCTTCCCGATGGAACCACGGGTAGCCGCCGAATACTTCGTCAGCGCATTCGCCGGACAGAACGACGGTCGTTTCTTTTTTGATTTCGCGACAAAACAGGTAGAGGGAGGCGTCCACATCGGCCATACCCGGCAGGTCGCGGGCGAGCGTCGCTGTCTTCAGGGCAGCGATCAGATCATCGGTATCGAACACGATGTTGTGGTGCTGCGTGCCCAAATAATCCGAGACGATCTTGACGAAAGGAGCGTCTTCGTTCGGTTGGAAGGTGCTGGCCTGAAAGTGCCGGGAGTTGTCCACGTAGTCGATGGAATAAGTATGCAGAGTGCCGCGCCCGTCCCGCTTGAACGATTCGGCGGCGACAGCCGTGATGATGCTGGAGTCCAAACCTCCAGAAAGCAGTGTCGAGACGGGGACATCCGCCACCAGTTGACGGTGGATGGAATCCGTCACCAGCTCCCTGACCCGCGCGGCGGTTTCCTCCACGCTGTCGGTGTGGGGCAGGCTCTCCAGCCTCCAGTATTGCTGCTTCTTGACGCCATCCCGGGTGACGATGAACGAGCAGCCGGGACGCACTTCGTGGACATCCCGGAAAACGCCGTGTCCGGGGGTGCGGGCAGGGCTGATGGCGAATACTTCGGCCACGCCTTCCCGCGTCAGCACCGGCTTGACATCCGGATGGGCGAGAAGCGATTTGAGCTCCGAGGCAAACAGGAACGAGCAGCCGCGCTGGGCGTAAAAGAGCGGCTTGACGCCCATCCGGTCGCGGGCGAGGAACAGCCGTTGCAAGCGTTCATCCCAGATCGCGAAAGCAAAAATTCCGTTGAGCCGGCTCGTGCATTCGCCTCCCCACTCGAGATAGCTGTGCAGCAGTACTTCCGTATCGGAGCGGGATTGAAACGTATGGCCTGCAGCGAGCAGCTCGGCGCGCAAGTCCTCCGTATTGTACAGTTCGCCGTTGTAAATGATCGTGCACGCGTATCCGTTCTGGAAAGCCGTCATGGGCTGCTGCCCTCCGGCCGGATCGACGACGACCAAACGCCGATGGCCGAACGCAGCATTCGGCGCGAACCAGAATCCTTCCGCATCCGGACCCCGGTTCGTCAAACAGCGCGTCATTTCCTGCAAGATGTGTCGCTCTTGGGAAAGGTCTTTTTCCCAATCAATCCAACCTACGATTCCACACATGTCGATTCATCCTTCCCATGAGGCATTGCACATCTCACAGGGTATGCAAGTCGCCCAGATTGATTGTCTGTCCAGCAGGGAATCGGGGCAAAAAAGCGGAAATTTATAGAAGATTTCTACATGCAGGAATACAGGAGGATGCGGTGGACAATTTAACGTTGCTACTCATCGAGAGGATGGGCAGTTTGCTTACGCTGGCGTTTATCCTGACGCGGATTCCGCTGTTTCGGCAATTGCTGGATCGGGAAATTCACCTGGGCACGTCCATCTCCTATTCCCTGATGTTCGGATTATTTGGTATGGCAGGGACATATGCGGGTGTCGTCGTAAAAGGAGGCTCGTTTCTGCCGGCCTTCTGGATCTTTTCGCTTGCTTCAGACGATGTCATTGCCAACTCCACATTGGTCGGCGTCGTCATCGGCGGGCTTTTGGGCGGGCCGCTCGTCGGCCTTGGCGCTGGCATCATCGCTGGCGCGCATGTGTACGGCATGGGCGGTTTCGCAGCCGTGCCAATGGGCATCTCGGTGCCCGTCACCGGCCTGCTCGCAGGCTACGTCGCCCGGTTTTTCTCCCAGGAGCGGGTGATCTCTCCCTCGAAAGCACTGTTCATCGGCATGTTCGCGCCTGTAATCCAAATGTCGCTGATACTGATTATGGCTGGGCCGCCCGAGCTGGTGCGGACGGTCGTCAACGTGATCGGCGTGCCCATGGTCCTGACGAACAGCATCTCGATTGCGATCTTTACGACGATGATCCGCGTAGCCTTGCAGGAGCAGGAGCGGTCCGCCGCCCTGGAAGCAGAGCGCGCCTTTACGATCGCCGAGCGGATCTTGCCGCATTTGCAGATGGGGCTCACGCCGCAGACGGCACAGGCGGCTGCTCTGCTGCTGCAGCGGGAAGTAAAGGCGGCAGCCGTCGCCGTGACGGACCGCGAGCAACTGCTGGCACATGTCGGGGCAGGAGCAGAACACCATCTGCCAGGCGAAGGGATTTCCTCGGCACTGGACAAGCGGGCGTTGTTCAGCGGAGCGATCGAGCGGGGGGTGGGCCGGGAAGTGCTCGGCTGCACGCGCAAAAATTGCCCCCTGCAGGCGGCGATTGTCGTCCCGATCCGCGAAGGGGGCAGCGTCGTCGGACTCATCAAGCTGTTTTTTCGCCGTCCGCAGCAGATCGGCAAAGTGCACGAGGCATTGGCGAGAGGGTTGAGCAACCTGCTGTTCAACCAGTTGACGATCAATCTGACGGAAAAAATGAAAGGCCTGATGAAGGATGCAGAGCTGCGCATGCTGCAGGCGCAAATTCACCCCCATTTCCTGTTCAATACGCTGAACTCTATCGTCACCCTGATCCGGATCGACCCCCAACTGGCGCGGCACATGACGATTCAGCTCGGCACGTTCATGCGTCTGACGCTCAAGCTGACTTCCACGCCGCTCGTGTCGGTGCGCGAGGAGCTTGACCACCTGTTTGCCTATCTGGAGATCATCAAAATTCGTTTCTCGGAGCAGTTTGCCGTCCGCTGCGAGATCGGCGAGGGAGTCGAGGAGGCGCTCATTCCTCCGGGGACGCTGCAGCCGCTCGTGGAGAACAGTATCCAGCACGGCTTGCGGCAGCGGCCGACGGGAGGTCAGATCGTCCTGACCGTCAGACGGGAAGGCAATCAGGTGGTGTTTCACGTGGAGGACAACGGGTGCGGAGTGCCGGCCCAGCTGCTTTCGGTCCTTGGAAAGATGCCGACCAAAAGCAAGGAAGGCAACGGCATCGGCGCCCACAATGTCAACCAGCGGCTGGTCAGCCTGCTCGGCGCTGACACCGCCCTCGTCTATAGCAATAAGCCGGAGGGCGGATGCCAGGTGACCTTTTCCATTCCGATTCAAAAAGGGGAGAGTGTCAGATGACGATTCGCATTATGATCGCGGAAGATGAACGGCTGGCGCGCGAGGAGCTGGTCTATTTGCTGCAGCAGGAGGCAGATGTCGAGCTGCTGGCGACGGCGACCAACGGCAGGGAGCTATTAGAGCTGGTCGAGGACTGTGTACCGGACGTCGTCTTTCTCGACGTGAAAATGCCGGAGCTGGAAGGCACGCAGGCGGCGCGGATGCTCGCCGCGCGCAAGCAGCACCCGCTCATCGTGTTCTGTACGGCCCACGAGGAATTTGCCGTGGACGCTTTCAAGCTGTATGCTGTGGACTATTTGCTAAAGCCGTTCGAGCCAAGGCGCGTCCAGGAGACTATGCAGCGGGTGCGCGAGCGACTGGCCAAAGGCAAGGCGGAGCAGGCTGCGCCGGTCAAACGCTCCAAGCTGCTGGTGGAAGAAAACAACCGGCTCGTCGTGATCGATCCGGCTACGATCGTGTATGCCGTACGCGAAGAGCGGTTTGTGCAAATCCATACGCAGACGGACGTGTACACGACGCGCATGACGTTGTCGCAGCTCGAGGAGAAGCTGCAGGCGTACGATTTTTTTCGCACGCACAAGAGCTACCTGGTCAATCTGCAGTATGTCAGCGAGCTGACTCCGTGGTTCAACGGCGCGTACAACCTTCAGTTAAAAGGAGAGCAGCGCATCCGGATTCCCGTCTCCCGGACAGCAGCCAAAGATCTGTTGCGGAAATTGGAAGAATAGTCAGTCAGTTTTTGCGGATGGCGTCAAGATGATTGCCATTGGCGCAGCCTCCCCGACATTTTGCGCAGAAAACCGCCACAGGATCGCCATATTCTCTACAATAGGAAGTGGGAAGCGCTTACAATTTGCTGGGAAAGAGGGGAATCCAATGGGCAATACGGCTTCAGCGCAGAAGGGCGGGGCATCCGGCCAATCTGCCACAAACTACGCGGCAATTATCCAGTCTGCATCGTTTCAGGAGCTGCTAAGGCGGAAGAAAGCGTTCATCCTGCCTTCATCCATCTTCTTCTTCGTGTTTTACTTTACGCTCCCGATCCTGACCTCCTACTTCACTGTTTTGAATACGAAGGCGTTCGGAGCCATCACCTGGGCATGGGTATTCGCGTTCGCCCAGTTCATCATGACGTGGGGCCTTTGTATTCTGTACACCAGACGCGCCAGGCAATTTGACGCCTTGGTGGAAAAAATCAAGCAGGAGACAGGAGGAAAATAGGCATGAACGTGACCGCGTTTACACTCTTTCTGATTATTGTCCTGCTGACGTTGGTGATCACGTATTACGCTTCCAAGAAGACGAATACCACGAGCGAGTTTTACACGGCTGGCGGCGGCTTGACAGGCTGGCAAAACGGGCTGGCGATTGCCGGCGATTACATGTCGGCGGCATCGTTCCTGGGAATTGCAGGCATGATCGCCTTGAGCGGCTTTGACGGATTTTTTTACAGCATCGGCTTTCTGGTAGCGTACCTGGTCGTGCTGTACCTCGTAGCGGAACCGCTGCGCAATTTGGGAAAATACACGATGGCGGACATGATTGCCGCCCGCTTTGACAACAAAAAGATTCGCGGCGTAGCGGCGCTCAACACGATTGCCATCTCCATCTTTTACATGATCGCGCAGCTGGTAGGCGCGGGTGCTCTGATCAAGCTGCTGCTGGGCATTGAATATACGACCTCTGTGCTGATCGTCGGCGCGTTGATGACGGTGTACGTCGTGTTTGGCGGCATGACGGCGACCTCCTGGGTGCAAATCGTCAAAGCGGTCCTGCTCATGCTGGGAACCTTCATCATTTCCCTGATGGTTTTCGCCAAGTTCGACTTCAGCCTGACGAAGATGTTTGAGCAACTGCAGACGGCGACGCCGCTGGGTGAGCAGTTCCTGAATCCGGGCAACAAGTTCAAGATCGGCCTCGATACGATTTCCCTGAACCTCGCGCTGGTGCTCGGGACAGCCGGACTGCCGCATATCCTCATCCGTTTCTTTACCGTGAAGGATGCGGTGACGGCACGCAAATCTGTCGTGTACGCGACATGGATTATCGGGATTTTCTACGTCATGACGGTATTTCTCGGCTTCGGTGCGGCGGCATTTGTCGGGGCAGACAAGATGGACCCGGCTGGAAACATGGGCGCGCCGCTGCTCGCAGAGTCCATCGGCGGCAATTTCCTGTTCGCCTTCGTCTCTGCCGTTGCGTTTGCCACCATTCTCGCTGTTGTCGCAGGCCTGGTGCTCACGGCTGCGTCCGCGTTTGCCCATGATTTTTACGGTCACGTAATCCGCCACGGCAAAGCTACGGAAAAAGAGCAAATGAAAATGGCCAAGTGGGCATCGGTTGGTGTCTCCATCGTGTCCATCCTGCTCGCGCTGTTTGCGCAAAAGCTGAACGTGGCGTTCCTCGTGTCCCTGGCCTTTGCGGTAGCGGCCAGCGCGAACCTGCCAGTGATCCTGTTCACGATCTTCTGGAGAAGGTTCAACACGACAGGAGCCGTCACGGGGATGCTCGTCGGCCTGTTCAGCGCCCTGATTCTGGTCGCGCTAAGTCCGAACGTGTGGAATCCGGTGGCAGGCAAGGCGATTCTGGTCGGCGAAGCGATCTTCCCGCTGCCCAACCCGGGGATTGTCTCGATACCGCTTGGCTTCCTCGCCGCCTGGATCGGCACGCTGCTGTCCAGCTCCAAGGGCGATGACAAGTACGATGAAATATTGGTGAAAGCGAATACAGGAATGCGCGACTCCGCATAGAAAACAAAAAAAGCAGGAAGCTCGTGCCAAAAAAGGCTGGGGTCATCCCCGGCTTTTTTTGGCTGGCGGCGGGCATTCGCGAATGTTGGAGGTGGCGCGTTTGACAACGATCATCTTTTTTCTCGCCGTTATCATCGGGACGATGGCCATCACGTATTCCGCAGCGAAGCAGACAGGGACGACCCGGGAGTTTTACGCCGCCGACAATCGGCTGACCGGACTGCAAAACGGAATTGCCATCGCGGGCGACTACATGAGCGCAGCTTCCTTTCTCGGCATCGCCGGGACGATCGCCCTGTACGGATTTGACGGGTTCGTCTACGCCATTGGCTTTTTTGTGTCCTATCAAATCATATTGTTTCTGATCGCGGAGCCGCTGCACAATCTGGGGCGCTACACGCTTGCCGATGCAATCGCCGTCCGCTTTGGCAGCTTGTGGCTGCGCGGCGTGGTCGCGGTCACGACACTGTTGATTGGCATTTTCTACATGCTGGCGCAGCTCGTCGGAGCAGGGGCGCTGATTCATCATTTGCTGGGAATCGAATACGCCAAGGCCGTCATGGTGGTAGGCAGTCTGATGACCTTTTACGTCGTGTTCGGCGGAATGGTCGCGACTTCGTGGGTGCAGATCATCAAAGCGATTTTGCTGCTCACCGGCACGCTCGTTTTGAGCCTCATCGTCTTTTCCCGGTTTCACTGGAGCCTGTCGGAGATGTTCGCTCACGTGAGCATGATTACCCCGCTCAAGGAACAATTTTTACAGCCGGGCAACCATCTCAATGAGCCGCTCGAGACGATCTCGCTGCACCTTGCGCTCATCCTTGGCACCGCCGGACTGCCGCATATTATCTCCCGGCTGTTCACCGTAAAGGATGCGGTCACCACCCGCAACTCCATCTACACAGCGACCTGGATCATCGGCGCGTTTTACTTGATGACGATCTTCCTTGGGTTCGGTGCCAGTGCATTCGTCGGATATGAAGCGCTCCAGCAGGTCGGCTTCGGCGGCAACTTGACGGTAACGCTATTGGCGAATGCGCTTGGGGGAGAGTTTCTGATGGCCTATATCGCGGCCGTTGCCTTCGCGACGATCCTGGCCGTCGTGACCGGACTGGTGTTGTCCGCTTCTTCTGCCTTTGCCCACGATGTGTACAGCCATCTGATTCGCAGAGGGATGGCTCCGGAAAAAGAGCAGGTGATGGTCGCCAAATGTTCTTCCGTGGCGGTCGGCTTGATCTCCATCTGGCTTGCGATCAGCGCAGAGAAGATGAATGTAGCGATTCTGGTCGGACTGACCTTCGCGGTGGCCGCGTCTGCGAATTTGCCATTGCTGCTTTGCACCTTGTACTGGCGCAGGTTTACCATGCAGGGGGCAATTGCCGGGGTACTGACCGGCCTCATCTCTTCGATTGTTCTCGTCATTTTGGGACCGGCCGTCATGGACAGCGAGCATGGCCTGATCCAGCGCGCATCCATCTTTCCGTTGACGAATCCGGGCTTGATCTCCATTCCGCTCGGCTTTTTGGGAGCGTGGATCGGTACGGTATGCAGCAAGCCCGAGCCTGGGGCAGACGAGCAGTACGAGCGAGTTCTTTTGCAGGCGCATACGGGAATACGCACCGGGAAGATTCAGCAGGCGGAAAAAGAGGGTGTATAAAGAAGCCGTGCCTGCTTCACCCTATCGAAGGAAGGAGGAATAGGGAATGGGCACGCAAACAAAGAAGGATGGCGTCTCCACTGATGAACGGGATGTGTATGAGCAGGCGCGAGAGGCGTTGGTGGATTTGATCGCGGAGCTGCGGGAAGCGCTTGACGAGGAGGACTCGGTCGCGTACATGCGCAAAGGCTATGAGATGATCGGCACCTATTTTCGCCAGCCGGTCAACACGGGTGAGCTGACGCTGATCTTTGCCTCAGTGCTGGAGGATATTCTCCACAAGCTGGAGCTGACGCAGCAAGGAGAAGATGTGACCATGGTTCGCGATGAGTACAGCGTCATGAAAAAAGACGAGTGAAAACGACCGGATGCAGGGTCGTTTTTTTGTTTGCAGGAGGCGGCAGTGATTCTGGGCAAGCAGTTGGATGGGACCTGGACGATTTCTGTTTGGGTACGATGCGCAAGGAAAAGGTTTGTGCAGCAGGCGGATCGGGTAAAAGAATCAGGTGAGGCTGGATACAGGAGGACGACCCCATGAAATATGTAAGCGTCGATCAAGTGGAGCCCGGCGATGTGCTGGCCCGCAGCATCTATACGAGTGAAGGTCTGACACTCCTGCATGCAAATGTGCAGTTAACGGTCGGAATGATCAACAAGTTGCGCCGATTTGGCGTGACCATGCTCAGCATCAAAGACCCGTTTTTGGACGAGGTTAAGGAAGAGGAAGTCGTGACAGAAGCGACGCGCAGGAACGCCATCCGCAATCTCTCCGCTGCCATTCAGTGCGTGCAATCTGGCAAAAATATGGACACGCGGGGGCTCCACAAGTCTGTCACGAATATTATCGACGAGACATTGCGCAACCGCCGCGTGTTGCTGAATCTGGGGGAAATCCGCACAACGGACAATGCGATGTACATACACGCCTTGAACGTGTGCATGATGGCGACCGTGATGGGAGTCGGTCTCGGCTACAACACGGCACAGCTGAAAGATTTGGCGATGGGGGCACTGCTGCACGACATCGGCAAGCTGCTGGTGGACAAGGAGGCTCCCTCCAGCAAGGAGATAAGCATGGAAACCCATCATACATGGCTCGGCTTTCACCTGCTGCGCAAAAAGCACGAGATGAGCATCGTTTCCGCGCACATTCCCCTGCAGCATCATGAATGGGTAGACGGCAGCGGCGTTCCCCGGGGGATTGCCGGAGACGAAATTCACGATTTCGCAAAAATCGTCTCCATCTGCAACTACTACGACAATCTCATCTCGCCACTGTGCGAGGGGGAGGAGACACTGCCGCCGTACGAAGCGTGCGAGAAAATTATGGGCCTCGCCGATAAACGGTTCGATCACAAGATGGTCATTCATTTTTTGCGCTCGATTGCGCTGTATCCGACAGGAAGCTCGCTTCGACTCAGCACCGGGGAGATCGGGGTCGTCATCGATCAAAATCGCGGGTTGCCGTCGCGACCTGTCGTCCGGGTCATCCGCCGGGAGAAGCAGGCGAGCAGGCACATGGAAGAGGGGCACGAAATTTGCGACATTGATCTCGGCGAGGAGACGACAGTCTTCATTTCAGGTGTGATGGAGTAGGGAAAGGTCAGGTGACTTTGCCTGCAGGATCAGGGAGATTCCCTACATACAGGAGGACGGGCTTGATCTACAATGAAGACAGGCGAGGGGAGCAGCCCCTTGAACGATCGAATTGAGGAAAGGACGTGTACATATGTCCCGCATTCTGGTACCTGTTGATTTTTCTGCCCAATCCCATCAGGCCGTCCGCTTTGCTGCCGCTTATGCCACACACCGGCATGAGCTGACGATTCTGCATGTCATACAGCCATTTCCTTCACGCTCTGTGGTGCATAGGCTGGGAAAAGAAAATATAGAAAAGCTCCAGGTGGAAGAAGCGAAAGAAGATTTGAAACCGCTTCTGCAGATTGCCGAGCAGGCAGGGGTGCCGTATCAACTGGAGCTGGCATTCGGCAACCCTCATGAGGAGATTGCGAAGCGCGCGACGGATGACTTTCGCGCAGTCGTCATGGGCACGCACGGCTACGGCCGGATGACGGGCTATCTCAAGCAAAGCGTGAGCTATCCTGCGATCCACGACGCGAAGCTGCCCGTGTTTCTCATTTCGGAGGAGACAGCGGCGAGCGAATTTCCTTGGCGCAAGGCGCTGATAACTGTAGACGGGTCGGAGCAAGCGATGGCCGCACTGAAAACGGCGCTGCAGCTTGGCGAAGGAATGGACGTCTCCTACACGCTGCTGACGATCGTCCCCCCTCCTGTGGCGTACACGGGTATGTACGGTGTTGGCTGGGAAGATACGGCGACGCTTGAAAGCTGGGGACGAGAGACCATCCGCCCCTATGAAGAGTACCTGGAGGAGAACCGGGTGCCATTCGAGAGCAAGGTGCTGATCGGCGATCCCGCGATGCTGATTCGGGTAACGGCGCAAGAGGAACAGGCAGGACTGATCGTCCTCGGCCATCACGGGCTCGGCGGAATCGCCGGAACTTTGGTCGGCAGTGTCACCTTCAAAACGATCCATCGCGCCACGAAGCCTCTTCTGATCGTTAAAGCGTAAGCGGCGGAAGAGCAGGGCAGCGGTCAGATTTCTCATCTGCCAGTAATAATTCCCAAAAAATTCCATGCACAAGGGGGTTCTTGCTGTTTTGTTGGCATGTCCCAAAATAACATCGGCAAGAATATCAGGGTTTGTGTTTTCGCAGCTTTTGACAAATGTATATCGCCGGCGAGGTCGTACACAAACTAGACGAAAACGGCCGCGGGGGGACCTAAGATGCTGGTAGGGTGTCACGTGAGCATTCGCGACGGTTATCTGGAGGCGGCAAAGAGCGCCGTGCGGCAGGGTGCCCGCGCCTTTCAATACTTTCCGAAAAACCCGCGAAGGTTGACGAGAAAGGCTTTCGATACCAAAGATGCAGAGGCATGCCGCCAGTTTTGCCAGGAACATGCACTGACATCGATTGCGCATACCCCGTACCCGACGAATCTGTCCACAGATAATCAGGAAGCATTTCGTGTGACCGTAGACTCTGTGCGCAATGATCTGGAGATCGCGGAAGCCTGTGGCTCTGTCGGGGTCGTGGTACACTTCGGGCAGTATAAAGGAGAGAGCCGCGATCCGCTCTACGGGTATCTTTGCATGATCGAAACGGTCAACGAGATCTTGTCCACTTGGGACGGCTCCGCGCTGCTGTTGATTGAAAACAACGCAGGCCAGGGGAACCGCATGGGCACGACGTTGGAGGAGCTGGCGCAGGTGAGGAGCCTGCTGGATCAGCCTGACAAAGTGGGATATTGCTTCGATACTTGTCACGCATTCGCCAGTTCGCTCTGGAACGGTGAAAATTGGCCTGAGGTCGAATCCCATGCGCGACAGCTTGATTATTTGCCACATGTCAGGGCGATCCACCTGAACGATTCTATGTATCCGCATCAGTCGTACCGTGATCGCCACGCAAACATCGGAAAGGGGTACATTCCCCCATGTGGCTTCGCGGACCTTCTCCGTACCCCCGAATTTCAAAGGATTCCCGTCATTCTCGAAACACCGCACCTGTCTGATGAAACGCATCGGGATGAGATTGCATGCGTAAACGAGCGGTTTCGCTAAAGCGTATGAGTTGCGGCTCGGGCAGGAGATGGCGACAGATGCGTCTTTTGCCGGCTTGCGTGGAGATGTCGGCACTGCCGATTGTACGCGCGAGGGGCGGTAGCCTTGGGAAGAAATCCCGCACGTCCGAAAGCCGGCTGTCATTGGCAGGGGGAACGACATATGGTACAGTGTGGAAGGGAATGAGGCCACCAGAGGAGGAATACCTATGAAAAGACGGATTAAAGTCACCATCACGGATTTTGAACCGCTCAAAGCAAACCTGAACAATCCGGAAGAACTGGCCCTGTACGAAGCGGCCAACGGAAATACATACGATGCCGAGATCGAGCACGACGGCTACGCGGTCGTCGACTTGACCGAGGAGGATTATATCGAACTGGCTCCGGGCGAGTACCAGCTGATGATCGAGGACTGGACCGACGCAGGCAAGATCGAGGGGCTGACGCTGCAGACCAAGTCGGACCCGGCAGACGACAAGGCGCTGCTGTATCGCATGGTCGATGAGGCAGGCGAGGTGGCGCAGGCGCCGGTATCCGTGCCCAAGCAGGTAGTGGAGCTTGTGTACAAGACCTGGTTTGGGAAGAAGCAGAGAGCCGATGTCGACGCGTGAGGTTGGGTGATCGGTTGACAATCAGCTGCAAAGTCCGGTATTCGGTCGCCGCTCATCAAAGAAGCCGCTGCCCCCGTTCAAAGGGGAGCAGCGGCTTCTTTTTTTATCTACAGCTCGACGATTACATCTCTTCCGGAGCTGCCAATCCCAGCAGGCGCAGCCCTTCCTTGAGCACGGCGACCACTGCGGCGACGAGTGCGAGGCGGGTAGCCTTCACGTCTTCTTCTTCCGCCAGGATGCGGACATTCGCATAAAACTTGTTGAATGACTGGGCCAGATCGATCACGTATTTGCCGATCTGGGAAGGATCGAAGTTGTCACCGGCGCGTTCGATGACTTCCGGGAAGGCGTTGAGCAGCGTGATGACCGCCCATGCTTCCTTGCTGTCGAGTGCGCCAGCGGCCAGCCCCGCTTCAGGAGCCGGTTTCCAGCCGCCTCTGCGCAGAAGCGAGCAGGCACGCGCATGTGTGTATTGCACATAAGGTCCGGTCTCGCCTTCAAAGGTGAGCATCTCTTCCAGCGAGAAGTTGATGTCGTTCAGACGGTAGTTTTTCAGGTCGTGGAAAATGACGGCGCCGACCCCTACCTGACGCGCCACGTCTTCTTTGTTCGCCAGGCCAGGGTTTTTCTCCTCGATCACTTTTTGCACGTCCGCGATCGCCTGGGAGAGCACTTCCTCCAGCAGGACGACTTTGCCTTTACGTGTAGACATTTTCTTGCCGTCCTTGAGCATCATGCCGAACGGAATGTGGTACATGTCACGCGCCCAAGGGTAGCCCATTTTCTCCAGCACCTTGTAGAGCTGCTGGAAGTGCAGGCGCTGTTCGTTTCCGACGACGTAGACTGCTTTGGCGAAGTCGTACGTTTCGTGGCGGTACAGGGCGGCGGCCAGGTCGCGTGTCGCATACAGCGTCGCGCCGTCCGATTTTTTGATCAGGCAAGGCGGCATGTCGTATTCGTCCAGATTGACGACGAGTGCGCCCTCCGATTCCGTCAGAAGCCCTTTCTCCTCCAGCAGTTCGACGACGCGGTCCATTTTGTCGTTGTAGAACGCTTCGCCGTTGGTGGAGTCGAAGGAGACGTTCATCAAGTCGTAAATTTTCATGAATTCCTTCAGCGATTCGTCGCGGAACCACTTCCACAGACGGAGCGCTTCTTCGTCGCCGTCCTCCAGTTTTTTGAACCATTCGCGGCCCTGGTCTTCGAGAGCCGGATTTTCTTTCGCTTCATCGTGGAAACGCACGTACAGCGTGAGCAGCTCCTTGATCGGCTCTGCCTTCACTTTGGCTTCGTCTCCCCACAGGTGGTAGGCGACGATCAGTTTGCCGAACTGGGTGCCCCAGTCTCCAAGGTGGTTGATGCGCACAGGCTCGTAGCCTTGTTTCTCCAGGATGTTGGCGATCGCGTTGCCGATCACGGTCGAGCGCAGATGGCCCATGGAAAACGGCTTGGCGATGTTAGGGGAGGAGAGGTCGATCGGCACCTTGCGTCCTCCGCCGACATTGCTGCTGCCGTAGTTTGCGCCTTGCGTCAAGATCTCGCCGATGACTTGCTCGGCAACGCTCGCCTGATCGAGGAACAGGTTGACGTACGGGCCGACTGCCGCCACTTCGCGCAGTGGCGCACCGCCCAACTGTCCGGCAAGCTCGGAGGCGATCATCGGCGGGGCTTTGCGCAATGCTTTCGCCAATTGGAAACAAGGGAAGGCAATATCTCCCATTGCCGGATTCGGCGGCGTTTCCAGCATGCCGTAGACCGTATCTTTCGGGAAGTTTTCCACGCCCTGCTGTGCGAGCGCAGCGGCGATTTTTTCCGCCACCAGATGTTTGTAGCTCATGTGAATCCCCTTTCTCATTGAAAAGATGGAGTGCCCAAATAAAAAACCTCTGCGTCTCCTGTAAGAAAGAGACGAGAGGTTGTGCTCCCGCGGTGCCACTCCTGTTGTTTTTGCGCCAGGCAAAAACCGCTTTGTCTGCTGTATCGGGCAGTCCCGGCGAAACCTTACGCAATCTGCCAGGTTGCAGATCTTCAGGCCGCTTCTCCGAGGTGCGCTTCCCCGCATGGTCTGGCGTCGGGCTTGCACCGTCCCCGACTCGCTTGTGCCGTTTCCATGAGGTACTCTCCTCATCAACGAATCAACTATTCATTAGCATTATAGCTGGTGAGCTGCTTATTGTGCAACTCACTCCTCCGGTTTTTTCAAAATCTTGTCCAGTTCGGAGAAGTAAGCCCGGGTCAGCTTTTCCCTTTCCTCGGCGCTCTGGTTTTCCGCATTCATCCACTGCTGCTTGAACAGCTCCAACTGCTGCAGCATGGCGAGCTCGGCTGCCGCATCTTCTTCCAGGTCGTAATTCTCCGACGGATCGAAGGGAATCAGGCGGTTGTCGTTGCCGCTGCGCAGGTACGAGCGGCGCCAATGGTCGGGAAACCGATACTCCTGTTCGCCAAACATCAGCCCGAGCACATCGTCTGAATCAAGCGGCATAAAGTGATCGTAGTCATCCCGCCGCCCGCCTTCGGACAGGTTGATATGGGACAGGAAATAGCGCAAGAAATGTTCGCCCGACTCCCGGTGCTTTACGATGGAGTATGTCTCAAATTCGCTGGTCTCAAGCTGCTTGATCGTCTCCAGACAGGATAAAAATTCGTCTTTTTCACGCGCCTCGAGTGTATCCACATGGGTTCGCTCCTTTAGTATTGCCAAGCGCCGAGGCTTTACGCCAAACGCTAACGTGCCTCGCTTGCCATTTCTTATCCCTTCAGTATAGCAAAGGAAGGGAGGGGTGACAACGAACGGGGAAGAAGGAAACGCAAAAGGAGCCTAGAGGAAATTCCAGGCTCTTTGCCACGTAGGGGAATTCATAAGCGAGGGCGTTCATCCATTCCGGGGCGCATGGGAGCGAGCCGCTTCAACTGCGGCCGCTCATCCATGAGCCTTGCATTGTAGCGTTTTTCTATCCACCGTCATTAGCAGTCTTCAGAGCACCCAACGATGACCAGCAGGATAAACAGTACGAGCACCAATGCGAAGCTGTCACCAAAAAAACCGCCGCAGAAAGATGTACTCATGTTTGTTTTCCCCCTCCTTTCCGTTATGCTCTAGTCTATACACGGACGTACAGAATGGCGTGGGCGAATGACCAGTTCCTGCAAAAATGGGCGCGATGGAGTCGGATAAAAGCAAATAGTAGACAAAATCTCAATTGACGCGAAGTCAGGGGGGTGTTAAGATACTTGCAAATGTGATCGAGCTTTTTCAAAACAATCGCATAACGATGTACAACTCTTATCCAGAGAGGCAGAGGGACTGGCCTGATGAAGCCTCGGCAACCGGTTAAAATCCGGTGCCAATTCCAGCAAAGCTACGGCTTTGAAAGATGAGAGGATGACTTTTGCGCTTCTGTATCCCGCGGACAAATCCTCTTCTTTCTTCAAAGAAGGGGATTTTTTTGTACCCACATCTCGTTCACTGACATGTACGACAGGGCTTAAAAAAAAGCCAAGAAGGAGCAAGCTGATGAAACCAACCTTTCGCGAGCAGCTTTCCCGAAAAATTCTGATTCTCGACGGAGCAATGGGAACCATGCTGCAACAGGCAAATCTGACGGCTGACGATTTTGGCGGCGAGGAGTACGACGGCTGTAACGAGCTGTTGAATTTGACGAGACCCGATGTGATCCGCTCCATCCACGAAAAGTATCTGGAGGCAGGAGCCGACATTATCGAGACCAATACGTTTGGAGCCACCTCGGTAGTCCTGGCCGAATACAACGTGGCAGACAAAGACATGGAAATCAACATCGCCGCGACAAAGCTGGCGAAGGAAGCGGCGGACGCATTTTCGACACCGGAATGGCCGCGCTACGTGGCAGGCTCCATGGGGCCGACGACCAAGACCTTGTCCCTGACAGGCGGGGTCACGTTCGAGGAGCTGGTGGAGGCTTACTTTCGCCAGGCAAAAGGGATGATTCTGGGCGGAGCCGACGTGCTCTTGCTGGAGACCTCCCAGGATACGCTGAACGTCAAGGCGGGCGGAATCGGCATCCGCAAGGCGTTCGAGGAGCTTGGGACAGAGCTGCCCGTCATGCTCTCCGGCACGATCGAGCCGATGGGGACGACCTTGGCCGGACAGAACATCGAAGCGTTCTACTTTTCGCTGGAGCATCTCGAGCCGGTCTCGGTCGGCCTGAACTGTGCCACCGGGCCGGAATTCATGCGCGACCATCTGCGCACCTTGGCCTCGCTCGCGCAATGCGGCGTGAGCTGTTACCCGAACGCCGGGCTGCCGGATGAGAACGGCCATTACCACGAGACCCCGCAAGGACTGGCAGCGAAAATGCGCGCCTTTGCCGAGCAGGGCTGGCTGAACATCGCCGGCGGATGCTGCGGCACGACTCCGGAGCACATCCGGGCGATGGCGGAAGCGTTGAAAGACTGCAAGCCGCGCGCACAGGTCACGAGGCCGGTCAGCGCCGTCTCCGGGATCGAAGTCGTCTACGTGGAGGACGACAATCGCCCGCTGCTTGTAGGCGAGCGCACGAACGTCATCGGGTCGAAAAAATTCCGCGACCTCATCGCGGCAGGCCAGTACGAGGAAGCGTCTGACATCGCGCGCGCGCAGGTGAAGCGAGGCGCACAGGTCATCGACATCTGCCTGGCCGATCCGGACCGTGACGAGTATGCAGATATGGAGAATTTTTTGCAGTATGTTGTGAAAAAAGTGAAAGCGCCGCTGATGATCGACTCCACCGATGCGAAGGTCATGGAGTTGGGGCTGCGCTATTCCCAGGGGAAGGCGATCCTCAACTCGATCAACCTCGAGGACGGACTGGAGCGCTTCGAGGAAGTCGCGCCCTTGATCCATAAATACGGAGCTGCTGTCGTCGTCGGGACGATCGAGGAATCGGGGATGGCGACCACCCGGGAGAAGAAGCTGGAAGTGGCGAAGCGCTCCTACGACATTTTGGTCAACCAATACGGGGTGAAGCCGCAGGACATCATTTTTGACCCGCTCGTATTTCCGGTTGGAACGGGCGACGAGCAGTACATCGGCTCCGCCAGGGAAACGGTCGAGGGCATCCGCCTCATCAAACAGGCGATGCCGGAGTGCAAGACGATCCTTGGGGTCAGCAACGTCTCCTTCGGCTTGCCAGCCGCAGGTCGCGAAGTGCTCAATGCCGTGTTCCTGTACCACACGACGCTGGCTGGCCTGGACTACGCCATCGTCAATACCGAGAAGCTGGAGCGTTACGCCTCGATTCCCGAGGAAGAACGCAGGCTCGCCGAAGCGCTGCTGTTCGAGACAAGCGACGAGACGCTGGCGGCGTTCACCGAGTTTTACCGTGCCAAGAAAAAAGAAGTGCGCGTGGAAGCGTCGTCGCTGACGTTGGAAGAACGTCTGGCGCGCTACGTCGTCGAAGGCTCCAAGGACGGCCTGTTTGACGACCTGAAGCTCGCGCTGGAGAAATACGCGCCGCTCGAGATCATCAACGGTCCGCTGATGGCCGGGATGGAAGAGGTAGGGCGGCTGTTCAACGGCAACCAGCTGATCGTCGCGGAAGTGCTGCAGAGCGCCGAGGTCATGAAGGCGTCCGTGTCGTATCTGGAGCCGTTCATGGAAAAATTGGACTCGGCGGCCAAAGGAAAAATTTTGCTCGCGACCGTCAAAGGCGACGTGCACGACATCGGAAAGAACCTGGTGGAAATCATCCTGGCGAACAACGGCTACGAAGTCGTAAACCTTGGCATCAAAGTGCCGCCGGAGCAACTGATTGCGGCATGCCGCGAGGAAAAGCCGGATGCCATCGGTCTGTCGGGGCTGTTGGTAAAATCCGCACAGCAGATGGTCATTACCGCCCAAGACTTGCGTGATGCAGGGATCGACGTGCCGTTGATGGTCGGGGGGGCAGCGCTGACCCGGAAGTTTACTTCCAACCGGATCGCGCCGGAATACCGCGGCATCGTCCTCTATGCCAAAGATGCGATGGATGGGCTAGAGCTGGTGAACCGGCTGCAAAATCCGGAAGAGCGGAAGCGGCTCGCAGAAGAGCAGCAGCAATTGCTGGAAGCTGCGGCGGACGCCCAGCCAGCAGTTGCACCCAAACCAAAATCGGCGCTGCCTGCCCGTTCTGCCGTCAGCAAGACCGTACCGGTACACGTCCCGCCGGATTGCGAGCGACATGTCCTGCGTCAGTATCCGATCAGCCATCTGCAGCCGTATCTGAATCTGCGGATGCTGCTCGGCAAGCATCTCGGGGTGCGCGGCAACGTCGACAAACTGATCGAATCCGGCGACGAAAAAGTGCTCGAGCTGTACGGCCTGGTTGAGGAATTGCTAAGCGATGCGAAGCAGACAGGCTCGATCACGGCGCACGGGATGTATCAATTTTTCCCGGCGCAGTCAGATGGCAACCAGGTGATCGTCTACGATCCGAACGACCACAGCAAGGTGCTGGAACGCTTTGACTTCCCGCGCCAGCAGGAGGAGCCGCATCTGTGCCTCTCCGACTTCCTGCGTCCGGTGGAGAGCGGGGAGATGGACTACGTCGGCTTCCTGACCGTGACGGCGGGCGGCGGCATCCGCGAGCGTTCTGCCGAGTTGAAAGAACGCGGCGACTACTTGCGCTCCCACGTCCTGCAGGCGCTGGCGCTGGAGCTGGCCGAGGCGTTCGCCGAGCGGATTCACCACATCATGCGCGATGTGTGGGGCATTCCCGATCCAGCTGAAATGACGATGCTGGAGCGATTCGGCGCCCGCTACCAGGGAATCCGCGTGTCGTTCGGCTACCCGGCCTGCCCGAATCTGGAGGATCAGGCACAGTTGTTCCGCCTGCTGCAGCCGGGAGACATCGGGGTGCAGCTGACAGAAGGCTTCATGATGGAGCCGGAAGCATCAGTTTCTGCAATGGTATTCGCCCACCCGGAAGCTCGTTATTTTAACGCCGGACCGTCGGTGTTTGAAACATAAAACGGAATCAAAAGGAGAGAAGTGATTGAGTTGACCTGGAGCAAGAAAGATTTGCGGGCATACTTGCAGGACCACCTGCTGATCGGGGACGGAGCGATGGCGACCCAGCTGCACAGGCTGGGCGTCCCGGTCGGCGTAAGCTTCGAGGAGCTGTGCCTGTCCAATCCGACACTGGTGCAGGAAGTGCACGATTCGTACTACGCCGCAGGAGCAAGACTCCTGGAGACCAACACGTACGCCGCCAACCGCGATTCGCTATCGCGCTACGGGCTGGAGCATAAAGTGGCGCGAATCAACCGGCTTGCCGTGAAGCTCGCCCGCGAGTCCGCGCGGGACGACGCTTACGTTGCCGGGAGCATCGGCTCGATCCTGGCCGGGCGCGTGCGCAAAAAAGTGCTGGACGAATACCGCGACCAGTACGAAGAACAGGCGATTGCCTTGCTGCATGCAGGGGTCGATGGCATCATCCTGGAGACGTTCCTCGACCTGGAAGAGCTGCTGCTGGCGCTCGATGTGATTCGTCCGCTGACAGACGCGCCGCTGATCGCGCAGCTGGCGACATTGGAGGTCGGCCGGACGCGGGACGGATATTCGCTCACGGATGCATTTGCCAAGCTGAAAGCGGCGGGAGCAGACATCGTCGGCCTCAACTGTCGACTTGGTCCGGCTGAAATTTTGCGCTCGTTTGAAAGTACGGTCGTTCCGGATGGTGCACTGCTGTCAGCCTTCCCGAACGCGGGCCGCCTGGGCCTGATGGACGGAGAATACGCGTTCAAGTCGGCACCGGACTACTTCGGCCAAAGCGCGCTGCGGCTGCGGGAACAAGGCATCCGTCTGATCGGGGGCTGCTGTGGTACGACGCCTGCCCACGTAAAAGCGATGGCGGACGCACTGGAAGAGCTGGAGCCGCTGGTTCGCGTGAATCCGACGGTCGTCCCCGGAGAACGTCCGCAGGTGACCGTGCAAAATATCCGCGAGCAAGGAAAGCCCAGCATCGTCGAGCGCGTCAAGACGGAGACGACCATCATCGTCGAGTTCGACCCGCCGCGCGATCTCGACGCAGAGTCTTTTCTCGAAGGCTGCTGTGAGCTGCACCGCGCCGGAGCGGATGCGATTACTTTGGCGGACAACTCGCTGGCGACGGTGCGGATGAGTAACATGGCGCTCGGGGCACTGATGAAGAGCCGTTACGGTATCGATCCACTTTTGCACATCGCCTGCCGCGACCGCAATCTGATCGGCCAGCAGTCGCACCTGATGGGCCTGCACGCACTCGGAATCGACCAGATTTTGGTCATCACCGGCGACCCGTCCCGTTTCGGCGATTTGCCTGGGGCGACTTCTGTCTTTGACGTGACGTCCTTTGACCTGATCCGGATGGTGAAGCAGCTCAATGAGGGAGTCTCGTTTTCTGGCCGTCCGCTGAAGCAAAAGGCGCAGTTCATCGTCGGGGCGGCTTTCAACCCGAACGTTCGGAACCTGGATGCAGCCGTTGCCCGACTGGAGAAAAAGGTGGAGGCCGGTGCGGACTACATCATGACCCAGCCGGTGTACGACGCCGAGTCGATCAAGCAGGTGTACGAAGCCACCCGGCACATCGGCATTCCAGTCTTCATCGGCATCATGCCGCTGACCAGCTCGCGCAATGCGGAGTTTCTGCACAATGAAGTTCCCGGCATTAAGCTGTCTGCCGAAGCGCTGGAGCGGATGAAGCGGGTGCAGGGCGAGGCAGCGAGACAGGAAGGCGTCCAGATGGCCAAGGAACTGCTCGATACGGCCATCCAATATTTCAACGGCATTTACCTGATTACGCCATTTACGTATTCCTCCATGACAGCGGAGCTGGTGCAATACGTGCGGCAGCAAAGCGCTCTCGTCAAGGCGGAGGCGCGAATCTAGTCAACAGTTCCTCCTGAGTGGACAAAAAACGATTGGCCCTTGCGTGAAAGGAGCGGCAGAGACGCCAGTCTTCACGCGAGGGCCTTCATTTTTTTCAGCATATAGGTCGTTTTTTCTTCTTCTCCTCGAGACATGCTTGATGATGCCGAGTTTGTATTCTTCCTCGATCAAGCGGATGAGTGCGTCCATTTCTCCCCTCCTGCGGCAGTGTGTAAACGTCTGTACTACAGATTTCTGCGCAGAAAGGAGTTGTGACACTCAAGAGAGGGGGTGCCAGCCTTGCTCGCGTAAAAACTGGCTGAGCTACCCGAACATCGCGAGCCGCTTTTCCCGTGAGTACGATGCGTTCGCACCGCTTGTGGAAGGAATGACGAACAGGTAGCTGCCTGGCCAATCTTCTGTGCCGAATGCCCGGTGCGGCTGAAGGCCAAGCGTGACGGGGGCCTTTTTCTGCCCCGTGGCATGGCGGAAGGCGGTAATTCCGTTAAAGCAGATGACGCGGGGGCGATACGTTTGGATCATCTGCACGAATTGCTCCGCGCCTGCTGCGAAGTCTCCTTCCCGCAAATCGGAGGAGGAGCGGGTCGGACGCGATACCAGGTCGGTAATCCCGTAGTTGTAATCAAGCAGTTGGGCCGTTTCCTCCGGTGCCAAACGGCGGGGAGTCAGGCCGCCCTCGTGCAGTCCTCGCCAAAACAGGTTGGCCGGATTGGCGTAATGGTAGCCGACCGCAGCGGACACACGGCCAGGGTTGATCCCGCAAAACAGGACGGCGAGGTCGCGTCGGATGTAGGTCGGCAGCCATTTTTCCGTAAAGTGTACCAATGCAGATTCACTCCCATCCTCCGCAGTGCGGCGCAAATCCGCTGCTTATGGGTGTTTTCAGGATTGTTCAATATACTTTTTGAAATTGTCCAGAAACGCCTGCCAGCCTGCTTGCTGCTGCTCAATGGGATGAGTGGATTCTGCTTCAAACACTTCAACGATCTTCGTCTCGTTTCCCAGGCTATGGAAGGTGATCGTCACTTTTCTTCCATCGCCAAGCGTATAGGCAATCAATTCGTGTGTTTGAATTTCGTCATAGACTCCACCGAAGTCAAACCCGAAGCTGCCATCCTTTGCTTCCAGCCTGGTCGTAAATGCGCCGCCAACCCGCAAGTCGTTCTCGGCATGTGGCGCATGCCAGTCATCGGAAGCAAAAGACCATTTCGTAATATGGTCTGGTTGCGTCCAATATTCCCATACTTTTTCTACCGGTGCATGAACAGTGGTTTCTACCGTGATGCTGACTTTTTCGCCTCTTTCCATTCGTATCGCCTCACTTTTTGGGATATATGGATAATGATACTATCTTGCTGGAAGTTAGAATAGTAGAATGCCCCAAAAACGTTTATACCAAACAGAGCGGCAGGACGACGATGCTCGCAGCGCCGGACTTCAGACGGATGGAGGACTGTCCACACAGGCAAAGTACCAGCCCTCGCCCAGGCGGTTCCGGGGTGTCTGGACACAAGCGGCATGAAAATCTTTCCTGCACAAAAAAGCGCCCTTGCAAGAAGGACGCTTTTTCCATTGCCACGCAAAGATGTGGCGCAGCCAGACAGCTACAGCTTGTAGATCGAGGTGTACTTTTTCTCGAGGTAATTCATCAGATACGTCGCATTCGTGCCTTCGCCGGTGATCGCCTGCACGAGTTCCTGCGGGCTTTTCATTTTGCCGTACTGATGAATCTTCTCTTTCAGCCACTGGCGGATCGGGGCAAACTCGCCTTTTTCGATCAGCTCTTCGTAACCGCTGATTTCCTGCTGCATGACGTGGGCAAATTGTGCGGCATAGACGTTGCCCAGCGAGTAGGTCGGGAAGTAGCCGAAGCTGCCTCCGGACCAGTGGACGTCCTGCAGGACACCAAGCGTGTCTGTCGGCGGTTCGATGCCAAGGTATTCTTTCATCCGCTCGTTCCAGATCGCCGGCAAATCCGCGACCTTGAGCGTCCGGTCGATCAGGCCTTTCTCAATCTCGTAGCGGATCATGACATGCAGGTTGTAGGTGAGCTCGTCTGCTTCCGTGCGGATGTAGGAAGGGGTGACTTCGTTGATGGCGCGGTAGAACGCCTCGACGCTGACGCCGTCGAACTGGGACGGGAACGCTTTTTGCAAATCGCCGTACAGGCCCCTCCAGAACGGCAGGCTGCGTCCGACCATGTTCTCCCAGAAGCGGGATTGCGACTCGTGAATGCCCATGGACGTACCTTCGCAGAGCGGGGTAAACAGCAGCTGCGGATTGATGTTTTGCTCGTACATGGCGTGCCCTGCTTCGTGGATGCAGCTGAACAGCGCCGAGTTGAACCCGTTTTCGTCGTAGCGCGTCGTGATGCGTACGTCACCCGGGTTGAAGGAAGTGCAGAACGGATGCACGCTGCGGTCCATGCGGCCTGCCTGGAAGTCGTAGCCGATGCGCTCTAAGACGAAGCGGCTGAAGGCTTCCTGCTCAGCGACAGGGAAATGCTTGTTCAGGAAGGAGGTGTCGGGCTTGTGCGGCGATTCGGCGACGGCCGCGACGAGCTTCACGGTTTTTTCGCGCAGCGTAGCGAAGATCGCGTCAAGCTGTTCGACAGTCATCCCGGGCTCGTACAGGTCGAGGAGCGTGTTGTACTTGTTTTTGCCGTCGTGGCCCCAATACTCGATGAACTCCAGCTGGAAGTCGACGATTTTTTCCAAATAGGGCTGGAACATGGCGAAATCATTTTTTTCGCGTGCTTCTTCCCAGATCGTCTCCGCCTGGGAGGTCAGCACGACGTATTCCTGGTACCGCTCCGCAGGAATCTGCTTGTTGCGGTCAAATTCCTTTTTGCACTCGAGAACGGTGTGGCGGGTGATTTCGTCCAGCTCCGCGAAAACGGACGGCTCGCTCAGTTCTGCGAGAAAGTTCTCCATTTCCTTGGCAGTCGCCAGCTTGAATTGCTCGCCAGCCAGCGTGCCGATGACCTCGGAGCGGGCTTCCATCCCTTTGCGGGGAGCCTGGGTCGCCTTGTCCCAGTGCAGAACGGCAAGCGCCTGGTTGTAGCTCGACATCTTTTTCACGTACGCACGAAAAGCGGTTGAACGTGCTTCCAGATTGGTCGTCATGGGTTCCTCCTGTTATCGTTGTGGTATGTATTTCCAAGTATACAGTCAAAAAATTTTTACTTCTACACATTATAGCGATTTCGCGAAAAAATACTAGGTGGATGCACGACGAAAATGTCGGTATAATCGTAAGGAAAAGCGTGAGGCTACTTATTTGGAATGACAGGAGAATGAAGATGAGTCCAACCAATCCCCAATGGGAGAATGAAATAGCGAAACGGCGTACCTTTGCCATCATCTCTCACCCGGACGCGGGTAAAACGACGATGACAGAAAAGCTGCTCTACTACGGCGGAGCGATCCGCGAGGCCGGGATGGTCAAAGGGCGGAAAAACTCCAAACACGCCACCTCCGACTGGATGGAGATCGAAAAGAAGCGGGGAATTTCCGTCACGTCCTCGGCCATGGACTTTGAATACAAAGGCCACCATATCAACATTCTGGATACGCCTGGTCACCAGGACTTCAGTGAAGATACGTATCGGACTTTGACCGCGGCGGACGCTGCCGTGATGATCATCGACGTGGCGAAAGGGGTCGAGGCGCAGACGATCAAGCTGTTCAAGGTTTGCAGAATGCGCGGGATTCCGATCTTTACGTTTGTCAACAAGCTGGACCGCCACGGGAAAGACCCGTTCGAGCTGCTGGAGGAGATCGAGCGCGTGCTGGGCATCCGTTCGTACCCGATGAACTGGCCGATCGGCATGGGCAGCTCCTTTTCCGGCGTGTACGACCGGATGAAATCGCGCGTGGAGCTGTATCAGAACGGTTCGCAGCATGAGGAGATTTCGTTCTTCCCTGTCGAAGGCGCAGAAGATCCGCTGATCGGCGAGCGCGTCGGACAGGACCTGTGGCAGCAGCTGCAGGATGAGATTTCCCTGCTGGATGTGGCTGGCGACGATTACAACGAGGAGCTGATCGCCAAAGGGGAGCTGACGCCGGTCTTTTTCGGCAGCGCGATCAACAACTTCGGCGTGCAGACCTTCCTGGACAACTTCCTGCAGATGGCTCCGCCGCCTTCTCCGAAAAAGAGCAACATCGGGCTGATCGACCCGTATACAAACGCGTTCTCCGGCTTTATTTTCAAAATCCAGGCCAACATGAACCCGGCGCACCGCGACCGCATCGCGTTCCTGCGCATTTGCTCCGGCAAGTTCGAGCGCGGCATGACCGTGAAGCACGTGCGTCTGGGCAAAGACATCAAGCTGGCGCAGCCTGTGCAATTCATGGCGCAGGACCGCGAGATTGTCGAGGAATCGTACGCGGGTGATGTGATCGGGCTGTTCGATCCGGGCATTTTCCAGATCGGCGACACGCTCTGTGTGGGAAAATCGTTCGAGTATGAGGAAATGCCGCACTTCTCTCCGGAGTTTTTCTCCAAAGTCATGGTGAAAGACGCGATGAAGCACAAGCAGTTCCAGAAAGGGATCATGCAGCTGACGGAGGAAGGCACGGTGCAGCTGTTCCGCACGCACCCGATGGAAGAGCTGATTCTTGGCGTGGTCGGGGTGCTGCAGTTTGAAGTGCTGGAATACCGGCTGAAGGCCGAATACGGCGTCGACATCGTACTGACGCGCATGCCGTACCAGATCGCCCGCTGGCTGGAAGGCGACAAGGCCGCGATCGATGCGCTCAAAAACAAGATCGTGACAGACCGCTACGGCCGTCCTGTCATGCTGTTCGAGAGCGAGTACCAGTTGCGGGTCGCCATGGAAAAATACTCCACGATCAAGTTCCACGAAAGCTCGCTGGGCTTGAAATCCGTCCTGTCATAACAAGAGCGAACGGGACGAAAGAGGACTCACGCATTCAGGTGAGTCCTTTTTCGCGTCAATAGACGCATCATCTAGCGCAAAACCTTGGCGTCGCTCTCGGCCTGGGCTGCATCGTAGACAAACAGCTTCAGCCATTCAGGGGCGTTCGGCAGCTGGATCAGCCGCTCGAAGCGCAGGCCGAGCTTTTCCAGCAAACGTCCGGAAGCATGGTTGTCCTGCGCCGTGATGGCGACTACGCGAGACAGGCCGAGCGTCTGTGTGGCGTACTGCATGACGGCGGAAGCAGCTTCATGCGCATAGCCTCTGCCCCGATAGGCAGGGAGGAAGGCGTAGCCGATATCGACGTCTTCCAGCCCCTCTCTTCTTACGAGACCGCACATCCCGAGCAAGGTGCGGTCTTCTTTGCGTTCGACGAGGTAGAAGCCGAATCCGTCGCGTTCATACGAGCGGATGGCCCCATTGGCAATATAGGCGCGGGCGTCCTCCAGCGTGCGGACGCCGCGATCCCCGATATACTGCAACCAGGCCGGGTCGTTGACCAGTTCGAGGATAAAGGCTGCGTCGTCCAGCGTTTGATAGCGCAGGCGCAGACGTTCGGTTTCCAGTACGATCAAGACAGGCACCATCCTTTCTGACAGGCGCGGGTTTCTATTTTTTGCACCCATCTCTCAAAAGTATAAAGGATGAATGCAAGCGCTTTCCAGAAACTTCTAACATGGTTTTGTTATCCTATTTGGACGACTCCTCTCATATAATGGGACAAAGTCTTGCAACGCCCGCAGAGAGGAGGAAAATGGCTTGAGGGTTCTCCTGTTTGTCGTGTTGTTTCTCGTCGCCTTTGACATGCATGCACAGACGCCGTTACTGGCGCCGTATTTGAACATTTTGGGAGTGTCCGCCGCAATGATCGGGTTCGTCCTGGGAGGGTACGCAATCAGCAATCTCACCGGCAACCTGCTGGCAGGCCCGTTTTTGGACAAGTATCCAAAGAAATGGTTTATCTCCGGGGGGCTCATCCTGGCAGGCTGCATGCTGATCGGTCAAGGGGTGGTGACAAATACCGTCGGCTTTTTTCTGTTTCGGCTCATGCTCGGGTTTTTGATGGCGTTCGTGTCTCCGGCATGCTCGGCGCTGCTCGGGGAGACGGGCCGGACAACGTTGGAGCAAGGGCAGATCATGGGGAAAAAGGGGCTTGTCCTGACCTCGGCAGGCATCGTGTCTCCGGCGGTCGGGAGCTTCCTGGCGGTGCAGTTCGGGTACAGCCAATCGTTCATCATCCTCGGCTGCATCATGCTGACGGCAGGTGTGTTCGCCGGGCTTGTTCTGCCCGTGCGAGTGGCGGCTGGAAGCCTGATCCCCGGGCATAGCGCCGCGGCCAGCGTCTACCTGGGTGGCAAAGGAAGCATCAAGGCGGTGCTGGAAAATCGGCTGCTCTATCCAGCGTTCCTGGGGGGCTTTGCGATTATGTACGCGCAAGGCACGATCATTTACGAGGTGCCGCTGCTCATCCAGAAGCAAGGACTGTCACCGGCAGTTACCGGCGTGCTGTTCAGCTTGAAGGGGCTGGGTGCGCTCGCCATCCTTAGCCAGTTCTGGCTGTACCGAGTATCGGTCGAGCAGCGGATATTCGCGGGAATGGGAGTCCTGAGCCTTTTGCTGTACGCGATGGCGATCGGCGTAGCCATTCCGCTCCACGTCATGATGTTCCTGCTCGGGGCGTGCTTCGGCATGCTGTTCCCTGCGCTTGCCACGATGTTGACCGTGCATTCGCCCCGCGAACTGTACGGGAGCACGTTCAGCATTTACTCTGCCGTGCTGTCCATAGGAGCGGTGCTAAGTCCTGTCCTGGCGGGGATGATCGGCAACTGGCACCATTCGTATTTCATCGCCTTCTTCGTTACGGCAGGGGTGTGTCTGGCTGGCGGGATTCACCGCCTTATCCTGATCGGGGTGCCGCGATAGATAACCTCGCCCCATGCACCACCGAAAAGGCGAATAGCAAAAAAGGCTTTCCCATGCTTGGCAGGGAAGGCCCTTCTTTGCTGGGGTGCCGTAAAAATACGTCCGAAAGGCGGTCAGGCTATTTGCCGCCCGCAATCCGGCTTTTGACATGCTTGAGCTGCGTCACGATGATGAAGCTGACGATGACGAGCAGATACCACGAGCTGATTTTGCTCAGATGGACGATCTGCCAGCCGTCGCGCTGGTTGGGGTAGTACCAGGCTCCGAAGAACGTGGCGATATTTTCCGCGATCCAGATAAAAAATCCGATGAGAAAGTACCCGAGCGGCAACGGCATCCACAAGCCTTCCCCTGCCACGCGAAAGTGGACGCGCGTACGCCAGAAAACGGGGAAAATGGCGATCATCAGCACCCAGCGCACATCGACGAGGAAGTGATGGGTGAAAAAATTGAGGTAGATGGCGGCGCCGAGCAAGACGGCGAGCCACTGCTGCGGCCAGCTGGTCAGCGAGACTTCAAGCCGTCTCCAGGCTTGGCACAGGTAGCTCGCCACACTCGCGTACATGAATCCGCTGTAGAGCGGGACGCCGAATACTTTGCTCCAGGCGTCCTCCGGATAGCTCCAGGAGCCCATGTGCACTTTGAATATTTCGAGGGCAAGGCCGATCAGATGAAAGACCGTGATGACTTTCAGCTCATCTTTTGTCTCCAGTCCGCTCTTTACCATGAACACCTGAAAGAGCAGGCACAGCAACAGCAAAAGATCGTACCTCCCGAGTCCGGGTATCGCCACGAATTTGGATATGGCCAGCGAAGCGAAAATGAACACCGGAAACAGGCAGGACATGGCCTCCTGATAGCCAAAGTGGAGCAGGAGGCGGATGGCGCGGATCATTTTTTGATCTCGTCAGCTGGCGTAGGGCCGACGGCGACGGGCAGATCATAGGAGCTCCAGTCGCTCCAGCTGCCCGCATACAGCTTGGCATCCGGGCGTCCGGCGGCGTGCAGGGCGAGCAGGTTCGTGCAGGCAGTCACACCGGAGCCGCAGTAGACGATGACGTCGAGGCCGTCGAACGGTGCCATGCGCTCTTTCAGCTGTTCGACCGGCAGCATGGTCAGATCGGAGCCGAGATTGTCCTTGTAAAAGAAAGAAAGCGCGCCGGGGATGTGGCCAGCTTTCGGATCGAGCGGCTCAACCTCGCCGCGGTAACGCTCGCCGGCGCGGGAGTCGAGCAGCACCGTCTCCGGGCTTCGCTCCTGTACGCCGGAAATATCGACGAGCATTTCCGGGCGCAACTGCGGCGTGAACGTGCGGGCGAGCGGTGCGGGCACCTCGGCAGTCACCGGATAGCCAGCCCGCTTCCAGGCAGCGTATCCGCCGTTCAGCACGGCCACCTTGTCATGCCCGAAGTAACGAAGCAGCCACCAGAGACGGCCTGCCATAGCCATCTCCTGATCGTCGTAGGCGATGACGGTCGTATTTTCATCAATGCCAGCCGCTGACAGGCGCTCAGCGAATGCTTCTACGGACGGCAGCGGATGTCGTCCGCCGTGTGCCTGCTTCGGGCCGGAGAGATCGCGGTTCAGATGAAAGTAGAGAGCGCCGGGGATGTGATCCTGCTGGTAGGCTTCCTGTCCGGCCTCCGGGACGCTTAGATTGAAACGGCAGTCGACGATAACGATCGAATCGTCGTGCAAATGATCGTTGAGCCATTGTGGCGAGACGAGTGCTTGCATGTAATCTCCCTGCTTTCGCTTTTTTTCCTTCATCATAGCAGAAGACCTGGTGATCGGGTACAAGATTTACGGCAGTACAGGAGGGGGAGTCATCGCATGAAAAGGACGCAGTTTGACTGCCGGATAGGCCATCCCTTTCTCCGTTTCGCAAGCCGCTGATAACGGCGAAGCTGACTTTATCAATCGGTTTAGCTGTTGAAAAAGCTGCTGTGGCTGCTGTGACTTCTGTGGTAATGGTGATGGCCGTACGACTGGTGTCCGCGATTCCAGTGGGTACCGTGATCGGAACGAAAAAACAGCGCTAGTCCGGGAATGTATGCTTCATTCCTCGGCTGTCGCTGTTTTTTCGTTGAGCGTGCGGTCAGCCCTCCGCGTTCAGGTAATGCTCGAAGCGGGTGTAGTCGATTTGCTTGTTTTGCAAATGAGCGATCAGCCACTTGTGATCGCGCTTGGGCGTGGCAACGATATAGCCTTTCACGATCAGGTCGATGGTAATGGCATTCGCCCCTTCCTCCAGCGCCAGTTGTCCGATTTTCGCGGCGATGGAACGCCTCGCCACGTCGCGGAAAAGCTGCGGAACCGGCTCTACCAGCTCATTGAGCAGCGTAAGCCCTTCTTCCGTCCAGAGGGAGCGGGTCTGGTCGATGTAGTAGTCTTGCCAGTCCAGATCGGATTTCCCGTCGGACTTGGGCATGGATTTCAAAAACTTGCGGAACATGAAATATCCGCCAACCCCCATCACCCCGACAAGCAATATGGACCAACCGACAATAAACAGGGAGAACCCTGTGGACATTTGCGACATGCACGTGCACCCCGTTTTGATGACTTGATTGCCCAAAATAGTTTGCTACCAGCAGTTTACCGTATTTTCGCGGCAGCAACAAACTTTTTTGCAAACGCCCATCCTGCTGGTTTGCTCTTCCCAAGAACACATACAATTTAGTATGATTAGAATTAATCTTTTCTAGGAGTTGACGCTCATGTTCAAGCTGGGACAACGCGTCGTCATTGTTGCCGACTCCTTTGAGCAAGGCTTGCCCTTGGGCGAATACGGTTACTTGATCGCGCGCGACCGCAACCCCGATAGTGCGTTTGCCTGGGTAGTCCGGATTCCGAAAATAGATAAGCAGTTTCCCGTTGTAGAAGAGGACATCGCTCTGGAGTCAAAGCTTCTGGAGGAAGAGGCAGAGCGGGTTTCCCATGAGGCTTTGCTCGATTTTGCCCTGGCTACGCGCAACGAAGCGCTGTTCCGCCAGCTGGTCGGCTTGCAGGATGCGGATGAGACCAATGACGAACCAGTCAAGGAATCAGTAGAGGAATTTATCCGTAAAGTAAACTTGAAAGCTTGGATCTGATGCAGGAAGCTGCTGCTTCTTGAAACTACTGCGATGGAAATGAAAGCGAGGCTGTTACATGTCTGAATTTGTGACGTTTACCAATGAGTTTGGTCAAACCATCGATATGTCCCGAGAGGACTACCAGAAAAAAGTCATTCCGCACAACCTGGAGATGTATTGGGACAACAAGGAAAAGCTTCGCGATTTCGCGATGGAATTGGTGAAGGAGCAATTTCACGAGCAGGCAGCCATAGCGGCAGACAGGCTTTTGGAGCTGTACGGTCCGATTGAGTCAGCGCTCATGTTCCGCGCTGTCGTGCACATGCAGGCACGGGAATTCGACCGGGCGAAGGCGATCTTGATGAACTGCCTGGAGCGCTTCCCGGCGTCGGGCACAGCTTGTACGAATCTGGCCAAGATTTACGCGCTGGAAGGCGACGAGGCCAAAGCGTTTGAAACGTTAAATACCGGACTCCACAAAGACCCGAACCAGGAGAACGGATTGAATATGTTCGTCGAGAGCTTCCTCGCCGGGGGCAGGAAGGAAGAGCTGAAGCAGAGGCTGACCGCTCTCGCGGAAAAAGAAGGGGCGTGGCGGCCGCAGCTGCATCTGGCACGGCTCGCGCTCACCGAGGAAAATTTGCTCAAGGCGATGCATTGGTACACGCAGGCGATCGAAGGGGCCAAAGACCGGTTCGAGATCGTCATGACGGTGACGGGCGAGCTGGGACAAGCAGGCTACGTCTATCAGCTGATCCAGATTTGCGAGAAGTACTGGTCGCCAGAATTCCCTTTCCCGTACGCAGGGTTCAACTACGCGAACGCCCTGATCGCCACGGATCAAAAGGAGAAAGCCATCGCGATCCTGCGCACCATGCAGGAGCATCTGCCGGACAAATACAAGCCGATGGTAGACCATTTCCTCCTGCGCGTCCCAGGCGCTCAGGAAGTGGAAGCGGCAGCGGCGCAAAAGGTGGCGGACAGCCAGCCGACGGACACTGCAACCAAAAAGAGCTGGTGGAAGTTTTGGAAATAGCGACGATGATCTGCCCGAGCCTGTGCGCCGGGCTTTTTTTCTCGCTGTTTGCGCCAGGCGGGCCACATAGACGCAAAGGGGTGCCGACTCTCTCCCGAGCAGAGCCGGCACCCCTTTGCGAAGCCATCTATTGAAACGATCTGGTGAGCCGCCGCTCCATATACGCGACGCCTTGGTACATCAGGGTCGCCACGACAGCGATGATGGCGAGGCTCATCATGACCAGGGTAAAATTAAAGACCTGGAATCCGTAGATGATCAAATACCCCAACCCTTGCTGGGAGACGAGAAACTCTCCGACGATGACGCCTACCCAGGAGAGGCCGACGTTCACTTTCAAAGTGGCGAGGATGGTAGGGATGGTAGCAGGCAAAATGACCATGGAAAAGGTCTGCCGTTTGCTGCCGCCCAAGGTTTGCACGACCTTGATGTAGTTCGGGTTGACTTCCTTGAAGCTGGCGTAGATGTTGATCGTGGTGATGATGACCGAAATCGCGCAGCCCATGGCGACGACGGAGAACAGTCCCGGCCCGAAACTGACGATGAAGACCGGCCCGAGCGCGACCTTTGGCATGCTGTTGGCGATGACGAGGTACGGCTCGAGGACGCGGGAGAGAAATGGCGACCACCAGATGATCGCGGCCATGACGGTTCCGATCAGCGTGCCAAGGAGAAAGCCGACGATCGTCTCCCAGACGGTCATGCCGACGTGCGGAAGGAGGGTGCCGTCCAGCAGCCTCGCCCAAAACTCGTGCACGATTTTGGACGGGTAGCTGAAAATGAGCGGGTTGATCGCATTCGTTCGCGAGAGCAGCTCCCACAGCCCGATGAAGGCGACGAACAGTGCGAGCTGGGTCGACAGCACCCACGAGCGCGTCCTGGCTTCCTGCTTCAGGTAGCGGCGATGAACGGCTTCAATGTCCTTTTGCTGCATCAAAGACCACCTCCATCTCTTTCCAGACACGGTGGAACAGGTCCTGAAAGCCGGACGTGTTGCGGGCGTCGAACGGAATGGCCTCGCGGATCGCGGCAGGAACGACGATCTCGCTGCTGATCCGACCGGGATTGCGCGAGAGAATGTAAACCCGATCGCCCATCGCGATCGACTCGGAAAGGTCGTGGGTGACGAGCACGGCCGTCTTTTTATGGCGGCGCAAAGTCGTGAAAATCAAGTCTTCAAGCTTGAGCTTCGTCTGATAATCCAGCGCAGAGAACGGTTCATCCAGGAGCAGCACATCCGGCTGGCAGGCGAGCGTGCGGACGAGCGCGACCCGCTGTCTCATCCCGCCCGACAATTGCATCGGCGATGATTTGCGCACGTCGAGCAGCTCCATTTCCTCCAGCAGATGGAGGGCGTACTCCTCGTTTTCTTTTGTGCGGATTCCTTGAATGTCCAGACCGAGAAAGACGTTTTCCTCAATCGTACGCCAGTTGAAAAGGTAATCCTGCTGCAGCATGTATCCGACCTGCCGCGATGCGCCTATGACCGGGCGGCCGTCGATCCGGACCTCTCCTGCGGTCGGTTGCTCCAGTCCTGCGATCAGCGAGAGCAGCGTTGTCTTTCCGCAGCCGCTGGGACCTACCAGACAGATGAACTCGCCTTCCTCCACCCGCAGGTTGATGTCCCTGACCGCCATGAATGCCCGGGTTGCCGACAGGTACAGATGGGTCACGTGACCGAGTTCGATTTTTGCGGGCGTCGAAGGGATCTGGCTCATCGCAGGTTACTTCCCTTCTTTGGCAGCTTTGGCGAAGGTGGTATTGACCAGCTTCGCGTAATCGGCGCGCTGCTTCAGCTCTCCCGCTTCGTCCATGATGTCCTGCAACCGGTTCCACTCCTCTTCGTCGAGGATCGGGTCTGTCGCGTAGGACCCTTGCTCCAGATAGCGTTTCACCGAGCTTTCCAGAATGTCTGGCGGGATCGAATCGAAGTATTTGGCGATGACTTCGGCGGTCTCCTTCGGCGTGTGGGTGGCAACCCATTGTTGCCCTTTGTAGATCGCATTGGTAAACTTCTGGATAGTAGCCGCGTGTTTATCCATGTAGCTTTGCTTCGCCATGAATACGGTGTAGGGTACGGTGCCGCTCTCTTTTCCGAACGATGCGACGACGTGCCCGATTCCTTCCTGTTCAAAGCGGGATGCTTCCGGCTCGAACAGCTGTACATATTCGCCGGTTCCCGAGGCGAAGGCAGCCGCGATGTTTTTGAATTCGATGTTCTGGATGAGCGTCAGGTCGCTATGCGGATTGATGTTGTGCTGCTTGAGCACGTACTCGCCGACCATTTGCGGCATGCCGCCCTTGCGCTGGCCGAGGAAGACGCTGCCTTTCAACTGATCGAAGGAGAAATGGTCTGGCTTGTTGCGGGCGACGAGGAACGTGCCGTCTGTCTGTGTCAGTTGCGCGAAGTTGACGACCGGATCTGCCGCTCCTTGCTGGGCGATGTAAATGCTCGTTTCAGAGCCGACGAGCGCGACCTCGATACCGTCAGACAATAGCGCGGACATGACTTTGTCTCCGCCGGGAATGGTAGAAAGCTCGACATCCAGCCCTTCTTCTTTGAAAAAACCTTTTTCAATGGCTACATACTGGGGGGCGTAGAACAGAGAGCGCGTCACTTCGCCAATTCGTATTTTTTCCGGGGTACTTGAGCATCCGGTCAAGACGGCCATGACGGCCAGGCCGGCAGCAAGACCCGCGGAGATGAGTCGTTTCATGAACTGAAGTCCCTCCTTGCTGTACTTCTGTTTGCTGTAGCCTATGCGCCAAAGAAAAAAGGGTGAATGCCCAGCAACTGACAGGCACGCCAAACAGGGCAAGAGAGGAAACAACAAAGGAGATGCGCACATCACGTGATCGTTACATTTTTGGGAACGGGTTCCGGAGCACCTACCACCCGCCGCAATGTGAGCGGGATCGCCCTTCGCTTTTTGCAGGCGGGAAAATGGTGGCTCTTCGACTGTGGAGAGGGGACCCAGCATCAGCTTCTTCGGTCGCCCATGAAAATCAGCCAGCTGGAAAAAATTTTCATCACCCATCTGCACGGCGACCATCTGTACGGCCTGATCGGGCTGCTCGCCAGCCGCTCCTTGCGCAATGGCGAGGCCGCTCCACTCACGCTGTACGGACCGCCGGGGCTGGATCGCTACTTCCGGGCGATCATGGAGACGAGCCCTGTCCATTTGCAATATTCGCTGCAACTGACGACCGTCAGCGAGGGCACCGTGTATGAGGACGAGGACGTCATCGTGACATGCAGGCTGGCCAAACACCGGGTTCCTTCTTTTGCGTATGCGGTGCAGGAAAAGGAGAAGCCCGGCGCTTTTCAGATCGAGCTGGCACGACAGGCTGGCGTGCCTTCGGGTCCTCTTTACGGTGCGCTGAAGCGGGGAGAGCAGGTGACACTTCCGGACGGGACGGTTCTGGAGGGCAAAGATTTCGTCGGGGAGCCGCAACCGGGCCGGAAAATCGTGTTCAGCGGCGACACGGAGCCGTGCCAGTCTGTGCGGGAGCTGGCGCAAAACGCGGACTTGCTTGTTCACGAGGCCACCTATGCGCACAAGGACAAAGAGCTGGCCGTGCGCAGCGGGCACTCGACAGCCCGGGAAGCGGCAGAGCTGGCCCGACAGGCGTCTGTCAAGCAGCTTTGCCTGACGCACTTCAGTCCCCGCTACGAAGATGAGGAAGGGGATTTTACCATGGACGACCTGCTTGCGGAAGCGCGGGACATCCATCCGGATACCGTGCTGGCCGCCGATCTGCTCGACGTGCCTGTCAAGCGGGTGCGTAACGTTTCACATACACGAGAGAAATGAGGGGAAGCATGAAACGGATTGCCTTTGCGACGCCGGATGAATTAATCCGGCATTGCCTGCACGAGAAAGTGAGCCTGGTCGTGGAGTACCGGGATGAGGACAACAAACAGCGTCAGGTTATTCTGGCGGGAGAGCGGCTGGCAGACGTGCCGAAATACATCGGGCTGCCGAAAGCGGAGGCTTATTACCGCAAGGGCGGACTGTTTTTTGAAGTGATCGCGGGCTGGAAGGGAACGGAAGAGAGCCGATAAGCGGACGGCAAGAGGAAGGGAGAAAAGCGGTCGCCATATCCGGGGCGGCAGAGCAAAGGCAACTCGCTCTGGCTCATTTGCTTCTTCATAACATTTGTCGGGAAGAAAACTGCGCAGATTTGGGCCATGGTCCAATCATGAGCAGCGGGTCGCTCATACCCTATGACTAGTTGCCGATGAAGGAGGGAAAGCGAATGAGTGGATTTAACGGATTTGGCTTCGACGACTTTGCTTTGGTACTGGTGTTGTTCGTATTGCTGACGATTGTTGGCTGCGCATGCGATTAATCTGACGTCATTTGAGTGATGAGATAGCAAAGGGGAGGGCGAATGACGCTCTCCTTTTTGCTGTGCAGAAGAGCTTGTCCGTTTGCCGGGGAGGGCTGCGCCGAAAAAGGACGCAGCACAAAAGTCCTGCTTAGCCGAGCACATCGTGCACCTGTTTGCGGACGCTGGCAATTTGCTTGTCACTAAGCTGGACCCCGACCGCCTTGCCGACTTTTTGGATGAGCTTTTTCAGCTTCTCGTCGTCCTTCAGGTCATCTTTTGTATAATTTTTCGCCAAATTCTTGATGTCGCTCATCTTCCACTTCTTTTTGCTCTTCTTGTTGATTTTTTTCAACAGCTCGCTCGGCTTACCTTTGAGCTTTTTGACCGAGATTTTCTTTTTTTTCTTGGCCATCGCTCGCATCTCTCCTTTCATGGTGAAACGCACTTTTCGCCCTATGCAGTTATATGGGAAAACGGGGCGTTGCGTTTGGACAGATGCTCTGCGCACCTCGCCTATTTTCGCAGGCATGTGTGTATGCCCAAACCCACCTGCGAGGCAGGAACATAGGATGGTGCAGAGCATGTATGACAGGAGGCTAGCGGTGTGAAAATTATCAGCTTTCACCGAAGTACACCGTTTCGTGATATTTTGGCGGATTTGCAGTCGCATGTAGCGGAACCGGATGACAAGCAGCCGTGGAGATGCTTCGAGGATCTCTCCTGCTTGTGCGTCAACGCGCAGGTGTACGCCCGCCACCAGAGCCATTTCAACCGGTACCCGGCAACTGTGGAAGAAAACGTGACGATCAGCGTTCATTCCGAGGAAGAGATTCCGTGGGGAGTCCGCTATGTCGGGGCGGAGCGGCTCTGGAAGCGCGGGAAGGGAGAAGGCGTCAAAATAGCCGTCATCGACACAGGTATCTCGCGCGACCACTTCGAGCTGCGCGACCGGATCAAGGGCGGGATCAATCTCGTTTCAGGCAGGCGAAACGGGCACGGCACGCATGTAGCCGGCATTATCGTGGCAGAAATGAACCAGCGCGGAATTGTCGGAGTATCGCCAGAGGCGCATCTGTACGACGTGCGGGCGTTCGGGGCTGACGGGAAATCGTCGCTGGCCATCATTTTGCGGGCGATTAACTGGGCCATCGAGAACAAAATGGACATCATCAACATGAGCTTCGGCATGCCGCAGTACAGCGAAGCGCTGGCCAGAGTCGTCGAGAAGGCGAATAGACAAGGCATCATCATGGTCGCTTCTGCGGGGAACAACGGGGGAGCGGTGGAGTATCCGGCGCGCTACAAAGGCGTGGTCGGGGTGAGTGCGATCGACCAGAACGGCAAGCTCGCAAAGTTCAGCTCACGGGGAAAAGGCGCCAATGTCAAAGCGCCGGGTGTAGACATCTTGTCGACCTGGCCCGGAAACCAGTTCCGCACGCTAAACGGAACTTCGATGGCGGCACCCCATGTGACGGGGCTCAAAGCCTTGGAGCTGTCGCGCTCGCGCAAAAGAAAGGGGTAGGAAGCCACAGCTGTGTACATAGGCACAGCACAACGCCAATTGCCGGGTACGCAAAAAAGACCCCGGAATGCCTCTTTTCGGGGTCTGTTGCCTGCAACGCCGGCTCGCTCTTATTGGTGGACTTTGGTGTCGTGATCTTGCTGGACGCGAAACCATATATTAAGATCATTAATGACACTGGCTAACTCGTGGATTTCGCTGTTTAACTGGCAGGATCGGATGAAGTCTTCTTCCTCGGACATTTGTTTCGTCTTTTCGATGATAACGGCTTCGATCCGGATGATCTGGTCTGGAATGGTCGCGCGAATTTCCTCCCACTCCAGCAAAATGTCGGCTCTCTCTTCGTCCGAGTACGCTTCCCACTCCTTCTCCAAAGCAGGGAGGCGGATACCCAGTCGTTCATCTAGGATAAAATGATTGCACAAAGATTCGTTCACTCCTCTCCACACTCATCATACCAAATTTGCGGCAGGGCGGGGAGAAAAAAGCTGACGAAAGGCGGATGCCCATGCACAAAGCACGCGTGCTGATTGACGCGGATGCCTGTCCGCGCCAGGCTTTGGCGATTGTACAGGAGCTATGCGGCGAATACGGCTGGAACTATTATACATACGCCAGCTTCCATCACCAGCTCGTCGGACCGAATCACATCACCGTTGATGCCGGGCCGCAAGCGGTAGATACAAGGCTGGCCAACGATGCGCGGGCGGGAGACATCGTCGTGACGCAGGACATCGGGCTTGCGGCGCTGATTCTGGGGAAAAAGGCGTTTGCGCTCTCGCCGCACGGGATGATCTTTGACCCGCAGCGGATCGAATTTCATCTGGAGGAGCGCAACGAGAAAGCGAGATTTCGCCGGGGAGGGGGGCGCACCAAAGGCCCGGCGGCTCGCACGCGCCAGGACGATTTGCGCTTTGCCGAAGCGCTGCGTTCTTTGCTGGAAAAAGCGAGGGGGAAAGACGTTTGACAGGAACAAAAAACAAAGCCGTGCTCATGACAGGCTCCGTCATCTTTGCAATCATGTCTGTCGTATGGACGGGACTGCTGGTTACAGACAACGTGAAGGGACTGGATGCGGCGGGATTCGCTGCGGCAAAAGCGTTGCGGACAGAGGAATTGACGGCTTTTTTTCAGGTGTTGACCCAATTGGGAAATGCGGTGGTGCTCGCGCCGCTCGGGGTAGTGGTGATCGCGTCGCTCTACGCGATGAGGATGCGTGCCGAGGCGCTCTGCCTGCTGCTGACGCTGGGCGGGGGCGAGCTGCTGAACGAGCTGTTGAAAGCCGTTTTTGCCCGAGCGCGCCCGAGCGATTTTCATCTCATCGCCTTGCCCGATTCCTTCTCGTTTCCGAGCGGGCACGCGATGATCGCGCCGGCCTTTTACTGCATGCTGGCGCTGATCGCCGCCCGCTGGCTGGAAGGGAGACGCTGGGCAGTCCTCGTCCAGCCGTTGACCTTCGCCGTGGTCATTTTGCTCGGGCTGAGCAGAGTCTACCTTGGCGTTCATTTCATGAGCGACGTCCTCACAGGATTTTGCCTGTCCATGACCGGTTATTGTCTGGTCCGCTACGGGTACGAAAGATATCTGGAAAACAGGCGCCCGTCTGTCCCGAAGATGGTGCAGCTACGCTGAACTGCTACGTGGAATAGCCTAACTCCTTCATCAAACTCAGCCATTTCTCGACGCTGGGTTTGTTCTTTTTTTCCCGGGGAAGGACGATGTATGCCGAACGCTTCGGCGGCTTGTTTCCGGTAATGGGAACCTCCACCAGCTTGCCGGCTGCGAGATCGGCCTTGACGGCAGAACGGGTCATGAGGCTGACGCCGACGCCTTCTTTAATCAGATCGATGGCCAGCTCCGCCTTGTCGACCGTCAGCCTGGGCACGTAATTGCGCGGAAGCGTCTGCCGAATCCACTCGTTAAAGGGCGGGCCCCAGCTCATATGGATGAGCGGCAGGCGCCGCAAATCGCGGGAATCGACATGGGACGATGTAATGTACGTACAGCCTGGACGGCTGACCAGAACGATCTCGTCCTCCCAGGTGGGAATCACCTCGAAATTCGGCAGGGAGGGCGGCACATAGACGATGCCGATCTGGATGACGTTGTCCAGCAAATACTGGATGACATCGGAGGAATGGCCGGTCTTGGTGCTGATCGCAATTTGCGGGTAGCGGTAATGGTACTCCTTGAGGATCGGCTCCAAGGTGGAGGTCCAGATCGCATTCAGGCTGCCGATCGACAAATAGTCCTCGTACGGCTGGAGCGAGGCGACTTCATTGAGCGCCTCCTGGGAGAGCTTGAGTATTCTTTCCGCATACGGCAGCAAGGTCAATCCCGCCTGCGTGATTTCCACGCTACGTTTGTCCCGGACGAAAAGAGGTTTTCCTACTTTTTCTTCCAGTTGCTTGATGCGCATAGTAACGGTAGACTGTACGAGGTGGAGCATCTCTGCAGCCTTGGTAAAATTTTTTGTTTGCGCAAGTGTGTAGAAGGCGCGTAATTGTTCAAAGTCCATAACGTGAATGTCCCTCTTATCTAAATATTTGATTACCATATACAAAATTGTTCGTTTCCAAAATTATACCCGGTTCTTTACGATGGGAATATCCCTATTTCACGCATCTATTCGGGGAGAGCGAGGGGTATTTCGATGAAACGGGAAATATGGAGGGAAACACCGTTTGGGGTCAAACTGTTGCTAGCGACCTCTTTCATGATGAACCTGGGCTTTTACGCACTGATCCCGTATCTTACCCTGTATTTGACAGGAAGCATGGGCTGGGCGCTGGCGATGGCAGGCATCGTCTTGAGTGTCCGGCAGTTTTCCCAGCAAGGCTTTGCCTTTATCGGCGGAGTGGCTGCTGATACGTTCGGGTACAAAGGCACGATGGTGCTCGGCATGACCGTGCGCGCCATCGGGTTCGCGATGTTTGCGTTCTGTACGGAGACGTGGCAGTTTTTCGTGGCTGCCGTCTTGTCCGGATTGGGCGGCGCGCTGTTCGATCCCGCCGGTTC
Organism: Brevibacillus sp. GCM10020057; assembly: GCF_042683565.1. NCBI lineage: Bacteria > Bacillati > Bacillota > Bacilli > Caryophanales > Paenibacillaceae > Brevibacillus > Brevibacillus sp. GCM10020057. The sequence continues at coordinate 1,026,233 of NZ_JBHUJW010000043.1, read as the reverse complement.
GGCAGCTTTTGCGGTGCTGACTCCGGAATCCATCCGCAAAGAAGTGTTTGCGTTTCGCAATGTGCTGACCAATATCGGCGTCGTCGGTTCCCAGATCATCGGGACCGCGCTGTCTGCCGTTGACTTTACGTACTTGTCCCTGTTTGCGGGGGCGGTTTTCGGGGCGTGTGCGCTGCTCGCCTTCTTTTTGCTGCCGCCGATTGCAGCCAAGAGCACGCGCCAAAGCATCTGGGACAGCATGACCCACGTGCTGAAGGACCGGCAATTCGTCCGGTTCACCGTCATTTTGATGGGGTATTACTACTTGAACAATCAAATCTTCCTGACCATCCCGCTGCTGGTGGAAAACGTGACCCACAACAAAGGGGACGTGGGGATCGTGCTCTCCACCGTGTCTGTCTCCGTCATCCTGCTGCAGATGAAAGTCAGCCAATGGATGGAGGGCTACTCGCAGCGGCTGACGCTGATCGGGATGGGGACGCTGATTATGGGCACGGGACTGTTTATGCTGGCTTTTGCCAGCTCGCTCTGGCTGCTGCTGTTGGATGTGTTCCTGTACGCGCTGGGAACGATGATTGCCGTACCGAATCTGGTGGACGTGGTGCCCCGGTTCGCCCCCAAGGAGCTCGTCGGCGCGTATTACGGCTTCAACGGCTACTCCATTGCCATCGGCGGGTCGGTCGGCCAGATCGCCGGGGGCTGGGTATACGACCAGTCGCTGCACTATCAGGCAGCGTGGCTGCCCTGGACTCTTTGCCTGATGGTGGGGCTTTTGGTTGCCTGGATGCTGTATCAAATGGAACACAGCACGGGAACATTCGGCAAAGATTACCCGAAGATAGCGAGCTCCTGAATTTTTTTGGGCTTGTTTTGAAACATTTTCCAGTCGTTGTGCGTATATAACGATAGAGAGGTTTGTGTTAGGAAAGTGAGGAATGCTAGATGGAAGACATGAAAAAATTGAAACGGATGCTTTTGGTAACGAGTTCCCTTGGATTTGCCGTCTTTGCGATGGTAGTCATCACGGAGATCGTGCGTATCTCCTTGTAGGGCAGACAAACTGGCAACAGAAAAAGCGAAAAGCTTGCAAGCCATCCGTTCGGGGCTGCAAGCTTTTCTTTTTCTGACGTAAGCGCGAGGCAGATTACGCAGCGTTTTGTTGTTTGCCTTCGAGCTTCTGTTTGAAGCGGAGTCGGTAGATGACGATCGCCAGAAGCATGAATGGAATGCCGCAGTAGAGGGCGATACGCTGTTCCGGATCAAAGGCGAGACTGGCGAGGACAGTCAGGTTCAAGATCAGGGAAAGGAGCGGTACGAACGGATACAGTGGCGTGCGGAACTTGAGTTCTTCCACTTTTCCGCCGTTTTTCAGGAATTGACGGCGGAAGGCCAACTGGGAAGCCGAGATGGAAATCCAGCCGACTTGCGCGCCGAGACCAGCGACCGACAGCAGGACCATGAACACTGTATCTTCTGCAAAAATGCCGGACAACAGAGACAACAGCGCAATGGCAAAGGTAATCAGCAGGGCGTTCATCGGAATGCCTTTTTTGTTGACGGCACGCAGCTTCAAGGAGGCCATACCTTCTGTGGACAGCGCGTACAGCATCCGGGTCGCGGCGTACAGGCCGGAGTTGGCTACCGACAGGAGAGCGGTCAGCACGACGAAATTCATGATGTCTGCGGCATACGGGATACCGATGCTGTCAAATACAACGACAAAAGGGCTTTCTACGACTCCGGCCTGCTCATACGGAATCATGCCGGAGAGGACGAAAATCGCCAGGACGAAGAATACGAGCGTGCGCCAGACGGTGTTGCGGATGGACTTAGGAATCGTTTTTTCCGGCTCCTTGCTCTCGCCGGCCGCAATCCCGATCAATTCCGTTCCCTGGAAGGAAAAGTTCACGGTAATCATGGTCATCAAAAGACCGGTAATGCCGTGCGGAAGCAAAGAGGCACTGGAAAAGTTGGAAAGCATCGGAGCAGGCTGACCGTTTTTCAAACCGATCAGGCCGAACATCGCGGCGCCACCCAGGATAATGAACAGGATGATAGCGCTTACCTTGATACTGGAAAACCAGAACTCAGTCTCGCCAAAGGCGCGGGCAGACAGGGCATTGAGCAGGAACAGAACGCTGCCGAAGATCGCGCACCACATCCATACGGGCGAATCCGGGAACCAGCGCTGCATGAGCAGACCGGAAGACAACAGCTCCAGCGCGACAGTCACCGCCCAGCCCAGCCAGTAAAGCCAACCGACGCCGAAGCCGAGCGATGGACTGACGAAGCGCGTCATGTACGTCTGGAAGGAACCGGCTACCGGCATGGCTACCGTCAACTCGCCCAGGCAGAGCATGGTCAGGTACATGATGAAACCGCCGACCAAAAACGACAGGATCGTACCGATCGGACCGGCCTGGCTGATGGTATAACCCGATCCGAGGAACAGGCCCGTCCCGATCACGCCTCCCAGCGAAATCATGAACAAATGCCTGCTCGTCATACTTCTTTTGAGATTGTGCTGCTGTTCGTTGTGTGTGTTCATCGAGTCGACTCCTTCATGAAAAAATATAGTGGTGATGAATGCGTTTTCATAAAAACTTTACACCTTGCAAGAATGATACCAAAGTAAACGGCGAGAAAAAACGGGAAAATTGCAAGAAGTGAAGGAATCGGATGCAAAGATTTTTGGCAACGGAATGCAAAAAAATTAAAAAGTACGCCAAATAAATTGGCGTACGTGAAAGAATGTGTCAGCCTCATCCTCTTATTCCCAGCTTGCGCAAGCGATATTGCAGGCTTTGCCGGCTGATTTGCAGTTCTTTGGCGGCGCGGGAGATGTTGCCGTTGTACTTGTCCACGACGTGGTGAATGTACGCAGTCTCGAATTCCTGCATCGTTTCCTTTAAGGGCTTGCCTTCATCCGGGAAGGGCAGATACGGCTGGCGTTCGGTCGCATGGATGACGGCGGCGGCCGGCGTACGGCGCAAAAAGTGAAGCGGCAGGTGCTCGTAGCGGATCGTCGTCTCGTCGATCATCAGGTTCATCGCCCCTTCGATGAGATGCTGCAGCTCGCGCACGTTGCCCGGCCAGTCGTGCTCCATAAAAAACTGGAGAACTTCGTCGCTGACCCCGGACACCTCCATCTGAAAGAGCTGGTTATATTTTTGAATAAAATGCTGTACCAGCATCGGGATGTCTTCCTTGCGCTCCCGCAGCGGAGGGATGAACAGGGTGACGACGCCGAGGCGGTAGTACAAATCTTTGCGCAGGTGGGAGTTGGCGATGGCCTCTACCGGATCTTCGTTGATGGCGGCAATGATCCGCACGTCGATCGAGCGATCCTTGGTGTCTCCGATTCGGCGGATGGACTTCTCCTGCAGGGCTCGCAACAATTTTGCCTGCAGAGGCATACTAAGCGAGTTGATTTCATCGAGGAACAGTGTGCCCCCTTCCGCCTGCTCGAACAAGCCGGGCCGCTCGATGGCTCCGGTAAACGCGCCGCGGGACGTGCCGAACAGCAGCCCTTCGATGAGACTGTCAGGGAGGGCGGCGCAGTTTTGGGAGATCAACGGTCCGGACGAGCGCAAGCTGGCATTGTGGATGCTTTGGACGAACAGCTCCTTGCCCGCTCCTGTCTCGCCCACGACGAGGACGGAGGAGGAGGTGCGCGCAGCCCGTTTCGCGCTCTCGATGACGTCGAGAATCGAGCTGCTGCGGCCGATGATCTGGTCGAAGGTATAGCGCGAGCCGTTTTTCACCAACAGATTTTCCCGGATCAGGCGTTCCATTTTCGTGACATCGTCCGCAATTTCTACGGCCCCGACGATTTTGCCGTTATCCAGCAGCGGGAACGTGTTATTGATGGTCGTGATTTCTTTTTGCTTGTCGTTAAAATAGGTCTGCCGCGTGTTGCGGATACTTTTCCCCGTGCGCAGGCAGGTGAGCAGCGTGCTTTCCTGACCGTCGGGGAACTGGAATACTTCTGACAACGGCTTGTGCAGGACATCCTGCTGGGACATTGATTCGAGCTCGGTCATCTTCTGATTGTAGATGATCGTCTTGCCGCTCGCGTCAATGACATGGACGCCTTCATTCATTCTGTCCAATATTTGTTCGTAAATGCGCAAAAATGTGTCGAGCGACGGATGTTGCATGGCAGACGACACAATAATTCACCAGCCTTTCCTCGTGAAAGTATCATAACACAGGAAGTAGCAGGTGCAAAATCATTATGCAGGTGCCGAAAATGTGAATGCGACATGCAAAAATATTTTGCAGATCAGCCGTGTTTTTTTGCACATTTTCCCCAAAAAACGTTGGCATCATTATTGCAAGTTGCAAGTGAGCAGCTGCATGCGAAATTGAAGGAGGTCGTCAACATGGAAAAAACGAAAAAGGTAATTGACCAAACAGAAAAATACGGTGCGCATAACTACCATCCGCTGCCGATCGTCATCTCCAAAGCAGAGGGCGTATGGGTGGAAGATCCGGAAGGCAACAAATACATGGATATGCTGAGTGCATACTCCGCTCTGAATCAGGGGCATCGCCACCCGCGCATCATTCAGGCACTGAAGGATCAAGCCGACAAAGTCACCTTGACCTCCCGCGCTTTTTACAATGACCAGTTGGGCGTCTTTTATGAAAAATTGTCTGCCTTGACCGGCAAGGAAATGATTTTGCCGATGAACACGGGCGCAGAAGCGGTGGAGACTGCGCTCAAGGCAGTTCGCCGCTGGGCGTACGACGTGAAGAAGGTGCCGGACAACCAGGCAGAAATCATCGTCTGCGAGGGCAACTTCCACGGTCGTACCGTGACCGTCACTTCTTTCTCTTCGGCAGAGGAGTACAGACGCGGCTTTGGTCCGTTCACGCCAGGCTTCAAAATCATTCCTTACGGCGACATCGAGGCGCTGAAGCAGGCGATTACCCCGAATACAGCGGCGTTCTTGCTGGAGCCGATCCAGGGCGAAGCGGGCATCATCATCCCGCCGGCCGGCTTCCTGAAGCAGGCGTACGACATCTGCAAAGCAAATAACGTGCTGCTGGTGAGCGACGAGATCCAGACGGGCTTCGGACGCACAGGCAAACTGTTCGCGAGCGACTGGGACGGCGTAAAACCGGATATGTACATCATGGGCAAAGCGCTTGGCGGCGGCGTATTCCCGATCTCTGCTGTCGCAGCAGACAAGGAAATCCTGGGTGTTTTCGAGCCAGGCTCCCACGGTTCCACATTTGGCGGCAACCCGCTCGGCTGTGCAGTAGCCATCGCAGCGATGGATGTACTGGCTGACGAAGGGCTCGTGCAGCGCTCTCTGGAGATGGGCGCGTACTTCATGGAAAAGCTGCAGGAGATCAAAAACCCGCTCATCAAGGAAATTCGCGGCCGCGGCCTGTTCATCGGCCTCGAGCTGAAGACGGCTGCCCGTCCGTATTGCGAACAGCTGAAAGAACTGGGGCTACTGTGCAAGGAAACACACGAGACAACGATCCGCTTCGCACCGCCGCTCGTCATTACAAAAGAAGACCTGGATTGGGCGATTGCGAAAATCAAGCAAGTGCTGCATGTTGCCGAGACGGCAAACGCATAATTTTACAGACGTGTCGAAAAGCTTTCGGGGATGGCTTTTTTGTTTGGTCTTGAATCAGGAAATAACATTTCGACAATTTCCGACTAGTTGTGGATAAAGTTGGAAATGATATTCACGTTGCAAACTCTCGTCTTTTCTTTACTTACGCACACTTTGCTCACATCTTTTCCACAACCTTTCCACATCAGATGTGGATATCGGAACGGTTGTTCGTCAGGGAACGTTCTGATAAAATGGGCACATAAACGAGGTGGAGGTGAGCAAAGGTGAAATACTTGAGTGACCAAATGTTAATAGAAGTATATCATCGAGCTGTTGACCTTCAGCTTGACGCCGCATTTATCGAATTGCTCCGGAACGAGCTGGATCAACGGCAGATCTGTATTTCCCAGGCAAGTGCGTAAGTGTAATGGATCGCCTTCGTACAGAGCTTGAACATAAGAAAGAGTAAAGCCATCCTCCGGCAAGCTGCGGTGGATGGCTTTTTCGATTGCGGGAAGGCTCAATTGGCGCGGATGAATTCGATGGCGCAGATCCGGTCGATCGGCTCTTCTTTGGCGATCAGCATCTCCGGCAAGTAAAAGTAGACGGGGCCGCGTTCGCGGATCGGTTTTCCGTCCTTGGCAAACTGCAGAATGGCGCGTCTCGCATCCGCAATGGTCAACTGGACAGGCTCCAAGTCTTCCCGGTGCAGCAGGACGTGCGTGACGTCAGGCGCCGGCTCTGCGTTGTTGATGAACGGCTCGAGGCGAATCCCGTAATCGCCTTCGAGTACCTTGCGCTCTTGGGCAAGCGTAGCTTTTCGCTCGGACGGAGGCTCGGCGCCTTCACGCAGTTCCTTGTCCCACTGGGAGCCGGTTCCTTTCAAATAGTGAACTTCGCGTTGTTCCGCGGAATCTTCGTCCCCGCGATACTCGGAAAGGTTGAATTTGCGATCGTCAAACACCCAGACCGTAGGATCTAATGTGATGGGGAAGGAGACCGCCCCCTTGAACACGATAACATCTGCCATGAAACATTCCTCCGTGGTCGATCAATCTCAACTCTCATTCTACTGCAAGCGGGAGGTGGGGGCAATTGTATGCGCGAACGCGAAAATTTCTGAAATACATGCGGCAGGAAAGCTGCGTCTTGGCGCGGCTCTTTTTACGTGCAGCCAATCCTTGGACAATCGGCTAAAAAGCGTATATTCTGAAAAAGAAACAGAAAAAACAAAGCGGGGGTGGAGCAATTGTTTGACTTTGACCAGCGGATTGATCGTACTGGCACGAACAGCGTGAAATGGGAAGCGTCCCATCCGGATTACAACGCAGAAGGAATGCTGCCGCTGTGGGTGGCAGACATGGACTTCGCGTGTCCGCCTGCCGTGACAGAGGCGCTCATCAAACGGGCGAGCCATCCGATTTACGGCTATCCGATGAAGCAGAAGGTGTTTTACCAGGCGTTGCAGGAGTGGATTGCCAAACGGTTCGGCGCAAGTGTGGAGGTAAGCTGGATGACCAGCGTAGCGGGCGTCGTGCCGGGCATCTACGTCGCCATCGATGCCTTTTCCGCACCGGGCGAGAAAGTGGTAATCCAGACGCCGGTCTACCATCCATTCGCGATCGCGATTGAAAATCGGGGGCGCCAAGTCGTGCGCAGCAGTCTTGTGGAGCGCGACGGTCACTACGACATGGACTGGGAGGATCTGGCGCAAAAGCTGGCCGATCCACAGGTCAAGCTGATGCTGCTCTGCAGTCCGCACAATCCTGTAGGCCGCGTCTGGACGAAGCAGGAGCTGGAGCGTCTGGGCAGCCTGTGCGCCGAGCATGGCGTCATCGTGCTGTCAGACGAAATTCACGCGGATCTCGTCTACGAAAAAGGCAGCCATACGCCGTTTTTCGCACTGCCTGCAGAGCTTGCCAGCCAGAGCGTCACCTTTGTGGCACCGAGCAAGACGTTCAATCTGGCGGGGCTGTTTACCTCTTATGTGCTGACGCCGAATGAACGGCTGCTTCGCATGTACAAGCAGACAGCAGCCAAGCTGGGGAACGAGCACATCAACCTGTTCGGGATGGAGGCAGCGGTGGCAGCCTACCGGCACGGCGAACAGTGGCTGGACGAGTTGCTCGCCTACTTGCACGGAAATGCCCGTTATTTGCATGAATTTTTGGCGCAGCGCATCCCGGAAGTTACAATGAACGTGCCGCAAGCGACGTATCTCGGCTGGATGGATTTTCGCAGGCTCGGACTGGAGCAGGCCGATCTGAACCGGGTGATTCGCCGGGAAGCCAAGCTGGGCTTGAACGACGGCGCCTTGTTTGGCGAGGAAGGAACCGGCTTTCAGCGAATCAATTTCGCCTGCCCGCGAGCGCTTCTGGTAGAAGCCATGGAGCGGCTGGAGCGAGCTTTGCACTCATAAATGAACAAAAAGGGGATTGGCGATGGACATCGAGCAAGCGAACGAACAATTGGAACGCCTGCGCCTGGAAGCAAGCGGGGAAGCAGGGAAAGGCAAAGTGGCTTCTTATATTCCCGAGCTGGCGAAAGAAGATCCGCATCAACTCGGGATCAGCGTATGCCTCTCGGACGGTACCATCCTGTCGGCGGGAGAGGCGCAGAAGCCGTTTACCCTGCAAAGCATCTCGAAAATATTTTCTTTAATCGTTGCCTTGTGCCAGAATGGTCAACAACATGTGTTTGAACGTGTCGGCAAGGAACCGACCGGCGATCCGTTCAACTCCATTATCAAGCTGGAGACGATCAAGCCGCACAAGCCGCTCAATCCGATGATCAACGCCGGTGCCATCGCCGTCGCCGGGATGATTCAGGGAAAGAGCGTGCAGGAGCGGCTGGATTGCATCCTGGACCTGCTGCGACGGATAACGGGAAATCCGCACATCGGCGTGAACGAAGCCGTCTACTGTTCGGAAAAGAAAACGGCGGCCCGCAATCGGGCGCTCGCCTGGTTCCTGAAGGACAGCGGCGTGCTTGCAGGAGATGTGGAAGAGACACTGGACCTTTATTTCCGCCACTGTGCCATCGAAGTGACCGCTGAGGAGGTGGCGAGGCTCGGCATGGCGCTCGCGGCGGACGGCGTGGATGTGCGGACGGGCGACCGCGTGTTTCCGGCAGAGGTGGCGCGTATCTGCAAGACTTTCATGGTGACTTGCGGCATGTACAACGCCTCGGGGGAATTTGCCATCGACGTCGGTATTCCGGCCAAAAGCGGCGTAGCGGGAGGAATCATGGCGACGGTTCCGCAGCGAATGGGGATCGGAGTCTTCGGTCCCGCGCTGGATGAAAAAGGGAACTCGGTGGCAGGAGTGAAGCTGCTGGCGCTTCTCGCAAAGGATTGGGAACTTGGTATCTTTTAGCATACTTGCAGTTGATATCCCTTCTCCCCTTTTCAAATGGCCCAGAATCGCGTACTATGTATGATAAGGATGGAGGCAAACGGAGGGATAGGTTTTGACAGAAATTAAGGTTCCCGATCTGGAACAAAAAGCGCTAGCGTTGCTTCAGGCAGACGCAGACAAAATTTACAAGCTGATCGACGTACAGATGGAAAACCTGACCATGCCGCAGTGCCCACTGTATGAAGAAGTTTTGGATACGCAAATGTTCGGGCTCTCCCGCGAAGTCGAGTACGCGGTACGCCTCGGACTTATTGAAGAAGAGATCGGCCGTGAGATTATGGGTTCGCTGGAACGCAAACTGGCCACTCTGCACGAAATGTATAACAAGAGATAAAGCGAGGAGAGCGGCGATATTCCTCGCTTTTCGTTTTGTTTACGGAAAAAAGGACTGCCAGGCTGATGAGCCTTTGGCAGTCCTTTTTCGTGCGGCTTCTCCCGCTGGTCACGCGAAGAAAAACGCCGTCCCCAAAATGACGTACACGACCAGCAGCAAAACGCCCTCGTACCAGTTGGTCGCTCCGTCCCGCGTGATGGAGATGGTGATGAAGGTGGCCACAGCGATTGCTGCCAGCTCGTAAGGCGTAAAGACAATGTCCATCGGTCTGCCGATCAGGAGGCTGAGCAGGATCAGCGTAGGCGCGACGAAGAGCGCGATCTGCAGGCTGGACCCGATGGCAATTTCGACGGCGGCACCGATTCTGCCTTTCATCGCAAGGAGCAGGGCGGCGCTGTGTTCTGCAGCGTTGCCGATGATGGCGATTACGAAAGCGCCGACGAACAGCTCCGACCAGCCCAATGACTCCGAGACGTGCTGGACTCCGTGGACGAGCCATTCGGAGACGATGGCGACGAAAACGGTGGAGATCGCCAGCATGACGATGGAGATTCCCTTGGACCAGACGGCTTCACTGTCGTGCTCCTCGATGTCGGAGAGGAAATCGCTGTGGGTGATCATGGAGAAGATCAGCCAGAGCACGTAAGCGATAATCAGGAGCACGGCGATGACGATGCTCAATGTCTCCACCCTGGCCGCAGGCAGCTCGCGGATAAACACGGCTGGAATGAACAGGGCGACGATGGCAAGCATCATCAGCGAGGCATTGTGTCCGGCCAACTGGCTGTTGAACTTTTGTTCCTTGAACTTCAGACCGCCCATGAGCACGCTCAAGCCGAGCACCAGCAGCATGTTGCCGATGACGGCGCCGGTTATGGACGCTTTCACCATCTCGAACAGTCCTTCTTTTACGAGGAAAAAGGCAATGATAAGCTCTGCGGCGTTGCCAAAGGTCGCGTTGAGGAACCCGCCAATCCGGTCTCCTGCGTAATGCGCGACGCTCTCCGTCGATTTTCCTAGCCATGCTGCCAGAAAGACGACGCTGATCGCAGCGGTAATGAACTGGAACATCTCATTTTGTGTGAAGTAGTGGGCGATGGCAGCGAGGAGAAAGGTCGCTCCGACCACCGTGAAAAAAACACGCAAATTCATACAGTCACCTCTGATTTATGTATAGACTGCCTGCAAGACTTCTCCAAGTTTTTCCTGCGGCTCACAAACATGATACACCAAATTCGCCTGTGCAGGTATAGAGTCCCTCGCGCGGAAGAAACTAAACGGTGAAAAACGAACGGGAGGTGGCGTACATGCCCATGCCTTACTTGTGTCCGACATGTAAATCGAACCGCATGCGCTTTACCGTGATTGAGCAGACGCCGCGTTACATCCGTCTCGATCCGCAGACGGGGGAAGTGGTAGCCGAGTTAACCGCTGACCAGCTAGACTTGTTCCACAAGCCGTACAAGGGAGATGCTTACATGATTCAATGCGGCGTCTGCGGAACGACCGAACCGGAAGAAAGATTCGTGAAAATGGCGCAGCATATGCAAATTCAGCGCGCGTAAATCTACGCACGCAAAAACTCCCCGAAAGAAAACAGGCACTGAGCTCGCTGGCTCGCGTGCCTGTTTTCGCTTCGTTCTGGCCTTAGCGGCAGAAAATATGGCGCCCGATCTTTTTGATCTGCGGGCGGCTCCAAATCCAGCCGGAGGTCGCGGTGTCCGGATTGAAATAGTAGATGGCTCCGCCAGTCGGGTCCCAGCCTTTGAGGGCGTCTTTCACAGCGCGTTTGGACGTTTCGTTCGGGGTCAGCCAGATTTGCCCGTCCGCTACGGCCGTAAATGCGCCAGGCTCAAAAATGACTCCCGCAGGCGTATTCGGAAAGGAAGGGTTTTTGGTGCGGTTCAGGATGACGGCAGCCACAGCTACCTGACCGATGTACGGCTCGCCGCGCGATTCGCCGTAGACGGCATTGGCCATCAGGCGCAGGTCGTTTTCGGAAATGCTTGTCGCGTGGAAGGTCTGCTTTCGTGAAGGGCCCGTTTTGCCTGGCGTGCTTTGGGACGTTTGCGGCACTCCCAGGTCTGCGGCAGTCGGCTTGTAGTTTTTCGTCGCGTTGTAGAGCTTGACTTTTGTTTTCGGGCCGAGCACGCCGTCGACGGGCAGACCAAACTCATATTGGAAGTTACGCAGTGCCCAATAGGAGCGCCAGCTGAAGACGCCATCTACCTTCCCGGTGTAGTAGCCCAAAAACTTCAGGCGATACTGCATCTCGCGGACATCTCCTCCTGTGGCACCGACCTTGACAATCTGCTGGCTGAATGCGTTCGAGCGCATCGGGTTAACCATGACTGCTGTGGTGACGAGAATGGCGAGAATTGCTGCGGCCATCAGCCATTTGTAAGGCTGTTTCATGGTAAATCCTCCTTCGTTAGGGTGCTGAACACCAGCTGATAGAACTTAGGTTCTCCAACTATCGCAAACGGGCACAAGTAAAAAAATGGGAGAGTGAGCACACTAGCGATGAGACTGGCTAAGGAGGCAGGGTTGATGATGCAGGTAGCTTCATTTTTGACGGAACAATTGAAAGCGTGGGGAGTCGCGCGCATCTATGGCGTCGCGGGCGATGCGCTGTTTGCCTGGCTCGATGCGCTCGGCAGGCAGGACGATATCCAGTTTGTCTCGTGCAGGCACGAAGCGGCCGCCGCGATGATGGCGAGCGCGGAAGCAAAGCTGACTGGAAAGCCCGCTGTCTGTGCGGCTACGATGGGCCCGGGAACGGTCAATCTGCTGAACGGGCTGGCCGATGCGTGGGCCGATCAGGTGCCGGTCGTGGCCATTACCGGACAGGTCGAGACCTGCAAAATGGGCGGCGGCTACAAGCAGTACGTCCCCCAGGAGGACTTGATGCGTCCGCTGTGTGCGTACACGACGACGGTCACGCATCCACAGGCGATCGGGGAGGTGCTGCATCAGGCGTTCACGGCAGCTGCCCGGCAAAAGGGGGTCGCGCACATCGCGATTTGCAAGGATGTGTTCTCGCAAACCACGACCTCACCCGTACTGCCCCAATTGCCTTGGATACCGTCGGCCGTGCGTCCGGACCGAATGGATCTGGAGCATGCGGCCGAGCACTTGCTGCGCGCGAAAAAGCCTCTGCTGCTGCTCGGGGCAGGGGCGCGGCAGGACCGGGAAGGCTGCCGCCGCTTGGCTGAACAGCTGGGTGCCGGTATCCTGCTGACTCTCGGGGCGAAGGGGACGGTCGAGGAGTCGCATCCTCTCGTCCTTGGAGGGTTGGGGGAAGGGGGGAGCGAAGCGGCGCTGCAAGCGTTGGCGGAGGCGGACTTGCTGCTCATTCTCGGTGCGAGCTGGTTCCCGCGTTCCTTCATTCCAAAGGGGCTGAAGATTATCCAGGTCGATACGAACTCGCAGTCGATCCACGCGCACCCTGGCCTGATTTCCGTCACCGCCACGCTCGACGATGTGCTTCCGCTCTGGATGAGACGTTTGAAGAGCCGCCAACTCGACCATGCTTGGGAGGAGAGGGTCGAGAGATGGCACGCACGATTTTGGGAAGAGACGCAGTCGCTTACAAAGCAGGCGGACGGTGAGAGGGTCAAGCCCGAGACGCTGCTCCACACGGTAGGCAGACTCGTTCGGGAGGATGCGATCATCACGCTGGACACCGGGGAGCATACGCTCTGGTTTAACCGGGCGTTTCGAGCAGTCGCCCAGACCCCGCTCTTTTCGGGCAAGTGGCGCACGATGGGCTACGGCTTGCCAGCCGCCATCGCAGCCAAGCTCACGTACCCGCAGCGTCAGGTCGTCTGCATCACAGGCGACGGAGGATTGCAAATGCAGCTTGGGGAATGGATGACAGCAGTAGAGCAGCGCGTGTCCCTGCTCCTGATCGTGGTCAACAACGCGACGCTGGGTCTGGAGCAAATCCGGATGCAGCAGGAAGGGTACCGGCCGTTTGCCACGAAGCTGCTCAATCCGGATTTCGTACGCTTTGCAGAGGCGTGCGGGTCTGCAGCCAAGGCAGTGCACAAGGTTGGCGAGCTGGAAGATGCCATCACGCAGGGATTGTCGACGGATCAATTGACACTGCTCGACGTGAAATGCACGGCTCCGACATTATCGGAGAGAAAAAAACAAATCCCCTTCCAAGCCCAAGCATGATTTGTTTATAATGAAAGAAAAGTCAGATGATACGGGTGGGAGAGGGTATCCATCGGGCAAAGGAGGGGGCGTCCAGATGATGGAAAAACGTGGTGAAATCAGGGTAGCGGATCAAGTAATTGCCGTAATTGCCGGTGTGGCGGCAGAAGAAGTGATGGAGGTAACGGTACGTTCGGGCGGCCTGTATCATGACTTGGCCAAACGGATCAACGGCGGCGCCAAAGGGATCAGCGTCTCGATGACGGATGACAAGGTGACGATCGACATGCGCGTTTCGGTGCGATACGGGACCCCGATTCATCACGTCTGCCACATCCTCCAGAAAAAAGTCAAGAACGCGGTAGAGACATTGACCGGTCTGTTGGTCGAAGCGATCAACGTGAAAGTAGAGACAATCGAGATCAAATGAAAGCGGCCTGCGCAGTTGCAGGCCGTTTTCGTTTGCATCGCAGGCACCGCCCAAAGGTTCGGCGCAGCCTGAACTTGTTAGCTTGCCTCAAATGGAGTACGTCGTCCTTGTCACCTGCTCGTCCACCTTTTGCCTGTTGACTTCCCTGGAGACATTCAGCAGAATGCCGGTGGAGATGAGACAGACGAGCAAGGAGGAGCCGCCGTAGCTGATAAAGGGCAGAGGCACCCCGGTGAGCGGAATCAGGCCTGTCACGCCGCCAATGTTGATGGCGGCCTGCAGTGCGATCATGCTGATGATGCCGATCCCGACGAGGCTGGCGAACGTGTCCTTCACCCGCAGGCAGATGTGGATGCCCCGCAGCAGGAACAGCAGGTAGACGAGCAGGAAGATTGACGCGCCGATGAAGCCCAGCTCTTCCGAAATGATCGAAAAGATAAAATCGGTATGAGCTTCCGGCAAGTACAAATATTTCTGGATGCTTTTTCCAAATCCCGTGCCGGTAAGGCCGCCGTGCGCAATGGCAATCCACGACTGAATAATGTTGTAGCCAGTGTTCAAAGGATCGCTCCACGGATCGAGGTATGAATGGATACGGTTCATGGCGTGCTGTTTGACAGTGATGTACAAGCCAAGCGCGAGGCTCAAGGACGGAATGCCGAGACCGAGCAGCAGGCGTATCGGCGCTCCGCCGCAGACCAGGACGATCAGGCCGGTCCCGAGCAAAATGCCGGCCGACCCAAGGTCAGGCTGGGCGACGATCAGGAGAAAAAACAGTCCGGTTACCAATAACGGCGGCATCAGCCCTGATTTCAGCTTGCGAATCCCTTCCCCTTTTTTGGTGATGATCGCCGCCAGGTACAGGATCAGGCCGAGCTTGGCGAATTCCGCTGGCTGGAGGTTGGCGGAGCCGAAGCGAAACCAGGAGCGTGCGCCTTTGATGTTTTCGCCAATCCCCGGGATCAGGACGAGCAGCAAGGCGAAGAAGCTGACAGCCGCAATCAGCAAAAATCTCCGTTTGTAAAACGAGAAGGGAATGTTCATGGCGACCAGCATTCCGACAATACCGAGAGCCAAAAAGCGAATTTGCCGTTTCACAAAGTACAGTTCGTCGCCGTTGCAATAATCGCAGCCGTTGGACGTGAAGCTGGTCAGCGCGAAAATCGAACTGGAACTAAGCACCATTGTGATGCCAAACCCGACGATCAGGACGGTGAGAAACAGTAGCAAGAAGTCCGGGACGCCCCGCTTTTTCATCGAAAAACCCCCTTCTACGTGAAACAGAGAGGGAGTACCTCTCTGCTAAGCCGCTGCATTATGTTGTTCGTAGCCCTACGCGTTTTTAATGCGAGGACAATTTTTCGTTCAGCATTTGCAGTTTGAGTTTTGCTGTCTTGATGACGGAATCGGGAATCGGATAGTCGTAGTCCAGTCCGTGCGGGAAAAGATGTTTTCCCATATATGGGTCCTCCAGCTTCAGGACAGCGTGGGAGTCTTCCAGCCTGCCCTCGGTTACGTTCGCTTCGACGCGCAGATAGTAAACGTTTCCTTTATCTTGGATTTTATAATCGTATGTAGCGTGTTTGTAATCCCAAGCACCACGGTCGAAGCCAAGATCGCTCATGTAGTGCTCGAGATCGGCAAAGAAAACTTCTTTGGTGCCAACCCCAGTATCCTTGATAACCATTCTGTTTCCTCCTACAAAAAGGTAAGATTTTCACTTATTAATGATATTCGGTTTTTGGACGAAGCGCAATGTATAAGTCAGTCTTACGGGTAGATGACCGTGGTTGCCATCATATGGTATAATTTCTACACAATGGATCGATTCTCAAGGGTGGTCGGCATCCCCGCATGAAAGGGGGTGATAATATGACAGTATTCGAGGCGCTAAGTCTGATGTTGACGTTTGGGACTTTAGTAGTAATGCTGTCATCTAGTAAGAAAAAGTAGACCTCCCTTGAGCTTCGCAGCCAGGAGGTCTACAGGCAGGTACTAGAGCCGACTCCCCGAAAGGAACGACTGTTGTAGCTCGGGACCGCATGGGTGTAGCAGCACCCGGCGGTCTTTTTTTGCTACGGTCACCCAAGCACCATGGTATCATCTTAACACAGTCGGTTCGCTTCTCTCCAGTCGAAAAATCGTGACACATGTCCCACACCTGAGAATGAACATGTAGGTAGCAGGACACACTACTATCGTTCATCAGCAAAAAGGAGGAAAACGACATGGCCAAAGTTGAAAACCGCACATTGCGCGAAATTATGACGAAAGATATTGCGACCGTGACGCTCAAGGACAACGTGTACGAGGTTGCTTGCAAAATGCGCGACTGGAACGTCGGGGTCATTCCCGTCGTCGACGAGAAAAATGACGTGATCGGGATCATCACCGACCGCGATATTGTCATTCGCGGCCTGGCGGAAAAACACGAAGGCTCGACTGCCACTGAAGTCGTGATGACACGGGACATCGTGCTCGGCCGCCCGGACATGACCGTCGACGAAGCAGCGAAAATTATGGCGCAGCACCAGATTCGCCGTCTCCCGGTCGTCGAAAATGGCAAGCTGGTCGGGATCGTCGCCTTGGCAGACATGGCTATTCGCCAGGTGCACCACGACGAAGCGAGCGACGCGCTCCAGCGGATTTCCGAACCGACATCCCGTTAGGCAAACAGGTTCCTTGCCTGACGCAACTCAAATCCGCGCTGCCGGGAGAGATTCCGGCAGTTTTTTTCTGTTTCTCCTTTACCATGACGTAACGGAAAGGTTTAAGATACAGACAATGCTTCAATAACAGGAGAGGGATCTGATGCAAATAAAGGAAATGGCGGAGCGCCTGCAGATCACGCCGCGGGCGATACGCTATTACGAGGAAAAGGGGCTCGTCCGCCCGCAAAAAGCGGAAGAATCGGGATATCGCCAATTTTCGGAAGAGGATGTATGGCGGCTGCAGACGATCATTACGTTGCGCGAGGTCGGTATGTCCATCGATGACATCCGCGAACTGCTGGAGCACCTGGACAAGGGGCACGGCAGCCTGCAACACTATTTGGAGCTGCAGCGATCCTATATGTACGACCGATGGGTAGAGCTCAGTAAGGTGATCGAGACCACGGAAGCGATGATCGCAAGGGTCAAGGGCGAGGACAGCATCGACCCCGCATCGCTGTACGAACTGGCAGAAGCGGGCAAACGACTGCGCCAGACGCGGTCCGACTGGGTGGATCGCTGGAACTTCAACCAGATCGCGCATCACTACGACGAATGGGTGACGCGCAAGCAGGAAGGCTATAACAAGCATGAGCGTTATGACGAGGTGCTGGATGCGGTCGTAGCGGCGGCTGCGCCGGAGCCGGGAGAGTGCGGGCTGGACGCCGGGACTGGCACCGGCAATCTCGCCGGGCGCTTTCTCCACTGCGGGGTCGCGATGAGCGGATTCGATCAGTCGCTGGAGATGCTGCGGCAATGCCGACGGAAATATCCGGAGATGGAGACGAAGCTGGGGACGTTTTTTGCCTTCCCTTTTCTGGAGAACCGCTTCGATTTCGTCGTGAGCAGCTACGCCCTGCATCATTTGACAGACGACCAGAAGATGCTGGCTCTTGCGGAATGCCGCCGCGTCCTTCGTCCCGGCGGGCGGCTGGTCATTGCCGACCTGATGTTTGCTGACGGGCAGGCGCGGCTGGAATGTTTCCGGCGACTGGAGGAGGCGGGCGAGCACCGAACGATTGAGCAACTGCAAAACGAATGCCCGGCAGACCGCTCCCGCTTATTGGCAGAGCTTCATGCGCTTGGCTTTGCGGCGGAAGCGAGGCAGGTCACCGATTACGTGCACCTCATTTCAGCTCGGTTGAAATAAATCATCCTGCTCACTTTTTGGGCTCTTCCCAGTGATGACATGTGTCTAACCTTCTGCATAGGCTGTAGCGAGAAGGAAAGGGGGACTCCGAAATGGGTCTGTTCGATGGTTTTTTTGATCGAGACAACGATGAGCTGTTGTGGATTATCATCGTCGTGGTCATCCTGCTGTTTTTATTTAATGCCGACCGCGACTAATGCCGCTTGTATAGACAAAAACGACCTGGCGCGAAGGTCGTTTTTTCCGTGCATTGCCCATGAACCACGAGCAGTCTTGACCTGCATGGCAACTTCCTCTACGCTTAAAGCCGATGGATGAGGAAGGGAAGGAACGAAATGAAACGAATTACGATTGCTCTGGCGCTCGTGGCTTCGCTGCTCGGGGCCTGTTCGTCGTCGGGCCAGCCACAGCCCAATGGCGAGATGGAAGCGACCGTCGAGCGGGTCGTCGACGGCGATACAGTCGAGCTGTCGACAGGGGAGAAGGTGAGGCTCATCGGCGTAGATACGCCCGAGACAGTCAAGCCCAACACTCCGGTGCAGCCATATGGCAAAGAGGCGAGCGACTATTCCAAAAAGCTCCTGACCGGCCAGCGCGTGAAGCTGAAATTTGACGTGGAGCCTTACGATAAATACAAGCGGCTGCTCGCCTACATGTACCTTCCGGACGGGACCTTCGTCAACGAAAAGCTGGTCCGGGAAGGGTACGCCCGCATCATGACGATCCCGCCGAATGTGGCCCATGCCGATCTGTTTCTCGCAGCAGAACGCGAAGCGCGTGAGCAAAACCGCGGTCTGTGGGGCAAGTCCGCCGGGCAACCTGCCCAGGCACAGACACCTTCCGCGATGCAGCCCGCCCCGAAAGCGCCGGCGAGCAGCCAGACTCCGCCGGAGGGCAAGCGGATCAAAGGCAACATCAATGCCAAGGGAGAAAAAATTTACCACGTGCCAGGCTCTGCCAGCTACGAACAGACGAAAGCAGAGATGTGGTTTGCGACGGAGGAGGAAGCAAAAGCGGCGGGCTTCCGTGCTCCGAAACGATAATCATATGAAAGTGTAACGCCATCTTTCCCCGGGCAGGGAGGATGGCGTTTTTTCGTGCGTTGGCGTTCGCTCTGTTGTTCTTTACAAAGAACGATTAGCTGGTACAATAGGGGTATCAAGCGAGGACGTGCTTGAAAGGGGAGGAAGTGCAGGCATGAAAGCGGGCAAGCCGTGTAGGAAGGGAGGTGCGGACGATGCAGTGGACGGATGCGCAAGGGCTGTTGCTTCGCAGAGATGATGTGACCGCGTGGGAGGACGGCCTGCAGCCAGCCGATGCGGCCCGCATTCGAGCATTCGCTGAGGGCGCGGAGGTGCATATCTGGATCGCAGAGCTGGGCGGCAGCTCTTTTTGTCTGGAGGAGCTTTCCTGCGAGGAACAACGGCGGGCGGAGCGCTTCCGGTCGGTCAGGGACCAGCTCCGTTTTCGGTTCGCGCACGGGCTGCTCCGACGGCTGCTGGCCGCCTACACAGGCTTGGCGCCGTCCGTGCTGCGATTCAGGCTGGGCCGCTGGGGCAAGCCGTTTTTGTACGACGAAAATGCCGCCCGCTCCAGGAGCCTGGTCCGCTTCAATATGTCGCATGCCAAAGACGCCGTATGCTATGCGTTGGCAGCCAGATGCGAAATTGGGGTTGACCTCGAATACGTCGATCCACACTTTGACTGGCACAGCGCAGCGCAGGTCTGCTTTTCCCCCTGCGAGAGGGAGTTGCTCGATGCCTTCCCGGAAAAGGAGCGGACCCGCGCGTTTTATCGGCTGTGGACGCAAAAGGAAGCATTGCTCAAGGCGTCAGGAGTCGGACTGAACGGGCTGACAGAGGAAGGCTGTTTGAAAGCGGGTGTGGCAGATACCAGCATCCGGCTGGTTCCGTTCGTCAGCTCGGGAGGGTACGTCGGGAGCGTAGCAGTGAGCGTTCTTTCTCCGGCAATCCGTTTTTTTCGCTATGTCGCAAAGGAATAAAGGAAAAGCATGTGCCGAGTGCAGGCTCGAAGGGATGAAGGGAGGCTGTCGGATGAAGAACGTTCTTTTGGAACAGGGCGGGATCGAGCATGAGGCCGGCTCGCCGCTTAGCATCGTGCAGGAACATCTCTGGAAGCTCATGCGGGGCATGGACGGCGATTCTGCGGCTGCCGCAGTGCCCGTCCGTTTCGCCTGGAGGATCAGTGGACCGCTGCAGGTAGAGCTGCTGGAGCAATGCCTGGCGGAGTGCGTGGAGCGGCATGACATGCTGCGCGCTGCGTTTCTGGTGCGCGACGGCGTGCCGATGCAAATCATCCGGCCCGTGGAGAAGCCGGTACTGCACAAAAGCGACCTGCGCCAGCTTTCGGCAGAGGAAGCAGAAGCGCGTGCGAGGCATTCTGTAGACGAAGTGACGGATGAGTGCCCGCTCTGGACCTGCTTGGCCCAACTGGCAGAACAGGAGTTTTTGCTGACGATTTGCGTCCATCCGCTTGTGGCTGATGAGCAGTCGATGCAGTTGGTCATGCAGGAAGTATTGCAAGGCTATCAGGCTCGTCTGCGTGGCCAAAAGCAGCATTGTCCGCAGTTGAATCTCTCCTATACCGGCTGCCGTGAACGGGAGGAGCGGCGTATCGCGGAACCGCAGGCCGAAGCTGACCTAGCGTATTGGCAGCAAAAACTCGGCGAGGAGCCGCCCGAGCAATATTTGCCGGCCGACTATCCGAGAACTTCCCGGACTGTATTTGCGACGAATACCTGCCACTTTGCCATCCCTTCCTCCCTGCAGCAGTCCCTGTACGCCTTTGTCAGGCAGGAGCAGACGAGCCTTTTGCCTGTCGTCCTGACCGTGCTGCACACGCTCTTGCACCGCTACAACGGAGAAGAGGAGACCCGCATCGCCGTCCTGCTGCCGGGAAGAGATGCTGATCCGGAGATGGCGAATGTAGTCGGCTGCTTTGCGAGTCCGCTCGTTTTGCCGCACGTTTGGCAGAGCGATCCGACCTTCCGCGCAGCGCTGCATCACGTGCAACAGTCGTTAGCAGAAGGGATGGCGCATCAGCAGTTCCCCGCTGCGCGGCTCATCGATCAGTTCGGGCGAAAGAGCAGAGGCGGCTCTCCCCCGCTTTACCGGCTCTTGCTGGAGATGGTGTCCTTGCAGACGTGGAAAGACGAGTCGGGTCTGCAGGTCTGGGAAGTGGATGTTGGGGCAAGCTACAGGCCCGTCGAACTGGCGGTCAGAATCGCGGAATCGGCAGAGGGGCTGTCATGCTCCATGACGTATGCGGCAACGCTTTTCAAGGAAGAGACAATCATCCGCATGGGCGGACATTTTTTCACGCTGCTCGCAGGCGTATTGGCCGCGCCGGATGAAAAGGTGTCCACCGCTCCGCTATTGACCACTGCCGAACGCACGCAGCTGCTCATCGAATGGAACCGCGCCGCAGTGAGCTATCCGCGGGATGCAAGCATACCCGAGCTTTTTGAAGAACAGGTACGGCTTCGCCCGGATCATCCGGCTCTGCTGTTTGGCGATCAGGTCATGACCTACCGCCAGTTGAACCAGAGGGCGGATGAAATTGCGGCTCGTCTGTGCCAGCTTGAGATCGCTGACGAGCAGCTCGTCGCAGTCTGCCTCGACCGGTCGCCCGACATGATCGCCAGCTACCTGGCTGTGCTCAAGGCCGGGGGAGCCTACGTACCGATCGATCTGACCTATCCGCCCGAGCGCATCGCATACATGCTGGAAGACTCGGCAGCCTCCCTCGTGATTACGACCGAGCGTATCGCCAAAGATTTGCCCCGGCTCCCGCCAGCATGCGTGTTCCTCGATGCCGACTGCGGGGAAGCAGTTCCCCACCTTGCTGCCCCCCGGTCGAGAAGCAGGGCAGAGAGCCTGGCATACGTCATGTACACGTCTGGCTCGACGGGCAAGCCCAAGGGCGTTATGATCGATCACCGCGGCATTGTCCGGCTCGTCAAAAATATCGACTACGCCAGCGTCGGTCCGGATGAGACGTACATGAACCTTGGCGCTGTCGCCTTTGATGTCTCGGCCTTCGAGATTTATGGCGCGCTGCTCAACGGTGGCAAACTAGTCATTTTGTCTGCCAACAAGCCCACTTTTGCCGAAATTGCACGGACGATCCAGCATTACGGAGTAACGTCGCTCAACGTCACGCCCGACCGACTCAACGTGCTGCTGGAGGACTACAGCGAGGCGCTGCGAGGTTTGCGGCAAGTGATGCCGGGCGGGGAAGCGCTGCCGGTCTGGCTGGCGCGCAAATGCCGGGAGAAGCTGCCGAACGCCAGGCTGATCAACTTGTACGGACCGACAGAAAATGCAGTCAACACGACAAGCTACCATGTGGAAGAGATTCCTTTGCACGAGACGACGATCCCCATCGGGCGTCCAATCGGCGGCGACCGGCTCTACATCCTTGATCGGCAGCTGCAGCCGGTGCCGATCGGGGTCATCGGCGACTTGTGCATGTCAGGGGACGGCATAGCCCGTGGTTATTTGAACCGTCCCGAATTGACAAACGAGCGTTTTCTCCCCGATCCTTTCAGCGAGACGCCGGGGCAGCGGATGTACAAGTCAGGAGATCTGGCCCGCTATCGCGCGGACGGAAATGTCGAATTCATCGGCAGGGCGGACGATCAGGTGAAAATCCGGGGCTGCCGCATTGAGCTGGGCGAGATCGAAACCATTGTGGGCCAGTATCCGGGCGTCCGCCAAGCGGTCGCAGGAGTGACGAAGGCCAAGGACGGCACGGCCGCGCTGGCTGCTTATGTCGTGATGAACGCCGATGCCAGCTTCAGCGAACCTGAGCTGCGGGCGTACGTCCGCGCTAGGCTGCCGGAGTACATGATTCCGACCTTTTTTATCGAGCTTGCGGAAGTGCCTGTCACACCGGTGGGAAAGATCGACCGGAAAAGACTGCCCGCCCCGGTGATTGGCGGCAATCAGGAGCGGCTTGTACCTCCTCGAAACGCAATGGAAGAAAAGCTGGTCAGAGTGTGGGAGCATCTGTTGGAAGTTCGGCCCATCGGCGTGACCGACAGCTTTTTTCAGCTGGGAGGCAATTCCTTGCTCGCGATGCGGATGTTCTCGCAGCTCGAAAAAACTTTCGGAAAAAGACTGTCCGTTTCCAGCGTCTTTCAGGAGGACACGATTGAAAAGCTGGCGAGGCTTCTGGCTTCCAGTGAGGAGCACGCCGAACTGACGAGGTCGCTTGTCCCCATCCAGCCGCTCGGGACAGAGCCACCGCTTTTCTGCATTCACGGCGGAGGGGGGGAAGTGCTGGTCTACGGCGAGCTGGCCAAGGTGCTGGGAGAGAAGCAGCCGCTGTACGGCTTGCGGTATGCAGGTACAGGGGAGCAGGGAGTCACGGTCGAAGCACTCGCGCAAAAATATTTGCGGGAGATACGGGAGGTTCAACCCAAGGGCCCCTACCATTTGATAGGCTTTTGCCTTGGTGGAGCGATCGCCTATGAGATGGCGCAGCAGCTGTTGCAGGAGGGAGAGCGGGTCGGTCTGTTAACGATTCTCAATTACGTGAATCCGGGCTTGCCCGCGCTCGGGCTGGCGCGAAAAATTTACCGGAGCGTCAGGCTGATGTTCCGCCTGCCCCGGCATCTGCGCGATCCGTTCGTGCTGCAAAAGCTGCGTTACGCGGTGCAGGTGCTGAAAAAAACGGGCGATGACACTTCATTTGAGCAGGCCAACATCCAGGAGCTGGTTGCGGCGATGCGCCAGTATCGGCCAAAGCCGTATCCGGGCAGGCTGCTGCTCATTCGGGCCATGACGCAGCTCCATCCTGTCAGCAGGCTGGGATGGGAAACGACAGAGACGGGAGAAATCGAAGAACATTGCATGGCTGCCGATCACGGAACGCTGCTGAAGGAGCCGAACGCCACGCTGCTCGCCAAATACATCCAGTGCCATGTACGAAAGGAATTTCAACCTATGTAAACGGCAAAACCCCCACCGCAGGATGATCGCCTGCCGCAGAAGCGCATGAGGCTTGAAGCGCAAAGGGGCAACCTGCTGCCACGCAATCCCCCAACCTTGATTCCGCAGATTCCGGAGTCAAGGTTTTTGTGTGTTTGCCCATCACCCGCCACGGATTGGCGACATAAGGTAATGATGACTGGTCAGATACCTATTTTGGAGGAGGATGTCTGCATTGAATTCGCAAACCAGGGTCTATTTTCCTTATGTGAGCCCTTTTGACCCGTGTCCCCCTATCCGAATGAAAACCTATCAGGTTCCGCCTGAATTGTTTATCGGCTTTCAACCGGAAAACCTCCCGCAGTATTCTCCCATGGAAGCATTGAAGCGGGGCACGCTGTGGCCAGCTTTGTACAGTCCTTACAATCCGGCGCCGAGCCGCGGAGAGCAGGTGGATTTGCATGAGCGTTAATCCGAATGCACGTCCGGGAGACGAAAATTACGTCAAGCTGCTCACGGAATTGCAAGCCATCGACTTCGCCCTCGTCGAGCTGAATTTGTATCTCGACACGCATCCGCACGATGTGCAGGCGATTGAGCAATTCAACGAGCTGACACAGCAGCGGTGGAAGATGGCCAGCGATTTTGAGGCGCTGTACGGCCCGCTCATGAACTTCGGCCGCAGCTATTCCGGGTATCCGTGGCAGTGGAACGATACGCCTTGGCCTTGGCAAGTCTGAAATCAGAGAAATGAGGGGTAATCGCGACGATGTGGATTTATGAGAAAAAGCTGCAGTACCCGGTTCGCGTCGGCAAATGCGATGTGCGAATGGCAAAATTTCTGCAGGAGCAATACGGCGGTGCAGACGGAGAGCTGGCGGCTGCACTGCGCTACCTGAACCAGCGCTACACGATTCCGGATAAAGTCATCGGGCTTTTGACCGACATCGGTACAGAGGAGTTCGCTCATCTGGAAATGATCGCCACGATGGTCTACAAATTGACCAAGGACGCTTCCGTGGAGGAACTGGAGGCGGCGGGACTCGGAGCTCACTTTGCCAACCACGACCGCGCCCTGTTTTATGAAAATGCGGGCGGCGTTCCGTTTACCGCCACGTACATCCAGGCCAAAGGCGATCCCATCGCAGATCTCTATGAAGACATCGCGGCGGAGGAAAAAGCGCGGGCCACATACCAATGGCTGATCGACATGACGGACGATGTAGACATTCAGGACAGCCTGAAATATTTGCGGGAGAGGGAAGTCGTGCACTCCCTGCGCTTCCGGGAAGCCGTAGAAATCTTGAAGGAAGAGCAAAACCGCAAAAAATTCTTCTGATCTGGCTAGCGAATGGATTTTCGGCCAATCGGGAACACTGGGGTATGACTGATTTTGGAAGGGAGTGCCCCGATGAAGGTCAAACGATTTGTCGTTCGATTCATGCTGCTCATTGGCATCGCTGCCTGCGTAGAATACGCCGTCTACGCCCATTACGATGCTGCTCCGACCGAGGCAGCGGTGGAGGAAGGCCACGGCCATTCGCATGCCCCGACGCTCGCGGTGACGTATACGCTGAACCAGGATGACCTGGAGCTGAAAATGACGGTCACCCATTTTACGTTTTCCCTGGAAAGCATGGGCAAAGAAAATCGACCAGGCGAAGGGCATATTCACCTCTATCTGGATGGAAAAAAGGTGGCGAAAGTGTTTGAACCCACGTATGTCCTGAAAGATATTCCGAGCGGAAAGCATGAGGTCATGGTGGAGCTGGCCAATAACAACCATGAATCTTACGGCGTCACCCAGCGCATTTTCATTGAAGTAAAGCCGTAATCGGCGAGCAGCCAAGCAAAAAGCCGACGTTTCGGGTGCCCGTTCGGCGCACCAGGAAGTCGGCTTTTTCTCGTACTGCAGTCTGACTATCGCATTTGTACAGTGACTCGTGCTTGCTGATCCGGCAAGGCGATGACCAAGGTCGGATAAGAGATGACCTGAATGTTCATCGAGCCAGGAGTTGGCGCCTTCACGTGAACGGAAACGGTGTAGCCGTGCGGACCTGTCCGTTTTACCTGGTCCGCCACGAGCTGATAGCCGCCGGTTGGGCGCTGGCCAGCGCCGATGACGACATACGATTTGCCTTTTGCGCGGACAATCGTATGGCCGCCGTTTTTTCGCACCTTGTTCAGCGCTTCCTGTACGGCAGGCGGATAAGGTGCGGCGACCGCTTCGTATTGGGCATCCACCGATGTGCTCTCTTCCGTCGATGGCGCAGTTGGGGTAGGATGTGGAGTAGATGCTGGTTGAACTCCTGTCAAGGTCAGGACAGCCGTGAGCAACAAACCGGGAAACATGGTAAACATACAGTAATCCCTCCATTTGTTGGTTGTCTTTTATAAAAAGTCGATGAAAAAGCAGAGGTGACAGTTGTGCGCGTCCAGGATTCGCTGGAATGCTTGTCTGCTGCAACGCAGCGAGCCATCAAGGTGGAGCAGGCGAACCGCTTCGCCGTACCGGAAGACGAGGACCTGTCTGCGAGATTGACGGACCCCGATTTTCTTGGACGGGTGTGGGAGCAGGCGAGCGAAATCGAACGAAAAGTCATGAGGCAATTTGTCACCGCATCCACCAGAGGTTTTTTCAGCAAACGCTCCTGGGAAAAAGCAGCTGCCAATGACCTGAGGCATATGACCGTCGGCTTGACGAGGTTAAGGCGCCTGGGAATCGTGATGACCGTCCGGAAAATGTGGAGCGAAATCGGGTATTTGATGCCGCTGGAAACTCGCGAGCAGATCACAAGCTATCTGCTGCCGCAGCCTTCCCGGGCTTTCGTGTCTCTTGCAAAAACGCTCCCTTATTATATAACCGCAGGCAGGGGGTTACATCTGGATCTTTTTGGGCTGCTGCTGTTCATCCGGGACAACGAAGTGCCGGTCACGCAAAAAGGGGCGATCCACCGGCGCATGTCAGGCCGCATGGCTACGCTGCTCTCGCTGTCGGACGAGCACTGTGCGGGCGTCGTCTTGCCGCCGCTGGATCAGGAAGACAGGGAAGGGCTGGTATTGACCATCGCACTCGATCTGGCGCTGCGTCTCCGTTTGCTGCAAATCAAAGGCAAATCGGTAGCGATCCGCGAGCGGCAGGTGCGCCGCTGGCTGGCCCAATCTCCGCCGGAGCGGTGGCGCGACATGTACGAATGTGTCACCGAGCAATATTTGCCGCACGGTCACTTTTGGGAGGCGTTCGCGCTGATGATGCGGCAAGTCCCGCTGGATCAATGGTGCTCGCTTGACGAACAATTGCGCATGCTAAAGGAAGCGGGCTTTACGCTCCCGCCAGAGGCAGACAGGCTGATCGCTGAGCAATGGCTGCACCTGTTGACAGGCATGGGCTGGGTTCAGCTGGGGATGGATGCAGAGGAGCGGTTGTACTGGCGATGGAACAGCCTGCCGCAGTTGACCGCCGAAGAAGGGTGGTTCGTCGACGCTGCCGGAACCATTACCATTCCGCCGCTCGTTCCACTGCTGCACGTATGGGAGATCAGCCCGTTTTGCACGCTCCATTTCGACGGTCCGCTCATCCGGGGGGAAATCGAGGCGAAACGGCTGCAAGCGTATCTCGCTTCAGGAAAAGACGAGCAGCAAGTGATCGGACGGCTGCGTGCGGCTTCTGCCCATCCCTTGCCGGAAGCACTCGTGGAAGCGATCGGGCAATGGGCGAAAACAGCCCGCCAAATCCGGCTGGAGCCGTGCTTCTGCGTGCGGACTGCCCATCCCGGCTTCCTCGAGGAGTGGCAGGGCATCCCCGATTTTCAGCCGTTTTTGACGCAAATATTGTCGCCGACAGAGTTTCTGATCCCCCTCTCGCAGGAAGCTGCGCTGGTTGCCTTGCTTAGAGAGTACGGCTACGAGCCGCAGGTTTTGGCCCATACAGCGGAAGCAGCCGGGGAGCCGGAGCAGGAAGCAGCAGGCACAGCGCCGGACGGCTGGTTCGCTGTGGAGCGGCCTTGGGATGGGTATGCCGTGGAAAACACGTATCCCGACCTGTTGGAAGGGATGAGGGATGTAGCCGCCCTCCCGAAAATGTGGACACAGCATTTTCAGTCCTACCATCCGCAATCGCTGCGGAATTTGCTGAAGCGGGCCAGCGAGCTGTCGCTGGAGGTGGAAATTCAGCTGGAAGGGGCGGAAATCCAGCGCGGGCTGCCGTCCGACGTCCGGATCGAGATGGGGTACTGGACCGTGACGCTGGCAACCGGGAGCGGAAAAGCGCGCTTACGGCTTGACGACATCGGCCGCGTGCGCATTGTCGTGCCTGATTATCTGTACGAAGGGGTATGATCGTGGTACAATCAAGGGGTAGTTACAGAATATAGGGGGTCTCGCCAGGATGGAAGCATTGCAAACGGCGGACATGACAGAGCTGCTCATGCAGTCACAGGAATTGTCCACGATGATCAACCAGTCGCGCGAGGTCTCGGACTATCTGCAGGCCAAGCGCCGCATGGAAGCAGATACGGAGGCGCAGCGTTTGCTGGCTCTCTTTGAGCAGAAGAAAGAGCAGTATGAGGATGTCCAACGATTCGGGAAATACCATCCCGACTACAACCATATATCCAAAGAAGTGCGCGAGCTGAAGCGCACGATCGAGCTCCTGGACTCTGTCCAGGCGTTCAAACGGGCGGAAGACTCCCTGGACGAACTGTTGTATCAGGTGAGCCGCACCATTGCGAGCGCCGTATCGGATACGATCAAGGTGCCGAGCAACAACCCGTTTCTGGAAGCGAGAAGCAGCGGCTGCGGGACCGGCGGAAGCTGCGGGTGCAGCGTGAAACGTCCGTCCTGATCGGGGGACGGGAGCAGTCAGCCCTTTTCCCGCAGCAGGAAGCAATCCTCGCACAGGTTTCCGCAGCAGAACTGCTTCTCGCTCGGGACGAGAAAGCGAAAGCGATAGACATGCCACTGTTCGTCTGATCGCACGTACATGCACTCGGGCTTTAATTTGGTGCCGGCAGCCAGGCGCTCTCCTGTCTCCATCAGCCGTGCGGTCAGATGGCGGGCAGGGAGCGTGCTGCTTACATAGAAAAAGCGCTGCCCGGCGTGCATGCGCCAGTTGCTGGTCAATATCGTGCCTTCCTGAAGCAGTGCCGCTTCAAATTGCTGATAAAACGCAGACAGCATGGGAGATCACGATTCCTTTCTTTTACAATGCCTAACAAGTCAATTATACCACGATTGGGGAAGGAGACCGACGCCAAGACATGAGAGAACGACGTCTGGGGGTTGCCGTGTGGGTGAAAAACACGCGTGCCGCCAAAAATTTGCGTAAATTTGGCACCATTCACTACATCTCCAAGCGGTTGAATTACGTCTCGATGTACGTCGATGCCAAGCTCATCGACGAAACGATTCGCACCATGGAGAAATTGCATTTCGTCACGAAAATCGAGAGGTCCCATCGCCACGAGATCCCGGTGGAATACAGCAATGCGCGTCCGGATAAGGCCAAGGAGTACGACTACAAGCAGGAAAAGACGCAGCTGATGGCATTGGCCGAGACGCTGATCTCGGAAGAAGGGCATCAGCCGACTGTCGTCTCGACGTAATCTGTTATTTAGCTGCCATATTTCGGCAGCTTTTTTCCTTTTGCTAACAAGGATTACATGTTATTCTAGGGTTGTAAAGCCAAAAAAGAATGCGTTTTCATGGAAGAAAGACAAGAGCGGAAAGTGGGGGCGTACCTTCATGATACAACTGGACATTAACTGCGATCTTGCCGAAGGCTTTAGCAAAGGACGACAATTTGAAGATTTGGGCATTATGAAGTGGATCACCTCCGTCAACATCGCATGCGGCCTGCACGCTGGTGACCCGCATATCATTTGCAGGACGATCGAGGCAGCGCTGAAGCACGATGTGAAGATCGGGGCGCATCCGGGCTATCCGGACATCCAGGGCTTCGGACGCCGTTCCATGAACCTCTCCGTCAATGAGGTTTACGAGCTCGTCCTGTATCAAGTGGCTGCTCTCTCCGGCATGACCCGCGCGATGGGAGGCGAATTGCACCATGTCAAGCTGCACGGGGCGCTTTACAACGAAGCGGCAGAGCGGCCCGAGCTGGCGGAAGCTGTCGTCCAGGCGGTCGCCAACATCGACGAAGACCTCATCCTGTACGCGCTGTCCGGCAGCAAACTGGTAGAAGCCGGGCTGGAGCACGGTCTGCAGGTAGCGGAAGAAGTATTTGCGGAGCGGGCCTACTTGCCAAACGGCCGATTGGCACCGCGCGAGCTGGAAGGCAGCGTACTCATCTCCATGGAAGAGCGGATGGAGCAGACGCGCCAGCTCGTCCTCAAGCAAAAAGTCCGCACGGTCGACGGGCAGCACATCGATCTGGCTGCCGATACGCTTTGCGTCCATCACGAGAGCCACGACATCCTGCCATTCCTCATCGAACTGCACCGCTGGGCCAAGCAAAACGGAGTCAACATCGAACCGATCAAAGCCAGATAACCCAAAGCAAATGAAAAAGCCATGCTGCAAATTCGCTTCCGTTACCGGGAAGCCGACCTCGCAGCATGGCTTTCTTTGATGGTTCCATTCTCGATGAACAGGATGACGTCCGCGAGCTTTTCTGCTTCCTCCCTGTCGTGGGTGACGAGCAGAAAAGGAATGTTCCACATGGCGTGCAGCCGCAGCAACTCGTCCTGGCATTGCCTGCGTGTATCCGCATCTAGCGCGGAGAGTGGTTCGTCGAGCAAGAGAATGTCGGGCTCTGTTGCGAGGGCACGGACGAGCGCGACCCGTTGCTTCTGGCCGCCGGAGAGCTGATGCGGATACTTGTCCAGCAGCTGGTCGATGCCGACGGAGGCGAGAAGATCATGCAGCCCCGCTTCCTTCTCTGCTTTTTCCGCTTTTCGCAACTTCATGCCGTAGCGGATGTTCTGCCCGACGGTCATGTGCTGGAAGAGCGCGTAATCCTGAAACAAGTATCCGATCTTGCGCTTTTGCACGGGAAGCGGCTTCATGCCTTGCTGGAAAAAAGGACGTCCTCCCAGGGTAATCTGTCCGGCATCCGGATGGACGAGACCGGCGATGCAGTTGAGGATGGTCGTCTTTCCTGAGCCGGAGGGACCGAACAGCACGGCGACTTCACGCTGGACGGCAAACGACACATCGAGGGAAAAGTCAGGCAGCCGCTTTTGAATCTGGACGTTCAGCACGGAGCTTCACCTGCCTTGCCTTTGATTTCGTCTGCTCCACCAGTTCAGCCAAAAGGTCGTACCCATTCCGAGCGAGACGATGATGATGACCCAAAACAGCGCTTTGTCCATCTGTCCGGCTTCTACAGCGAAGTAGATGGCGACGGGCAGCGTATCCGTTTTTCCGGGGATGTAGCCTGCGAGCATCAAAGTGGCGCCGAACTCGCCCAGTCCGCGGGCAAAGGACAAGACGAATCCCGCCAAAAGTCCCGGCCATGCAAGCGGAAAGGAGACGGTCCAGAACAGCCGCCACTCGGATGCGCCCAACGTGCGGGCAGCGTTTTCCAGCCGGCGGTCGATGCTGGTGAAGGCTGCGACTGCGCTCTGGTACATGAGCGGAAAGGAGACGACGATGGAGGCGATCACCGCTCCGGTCAGGGTAAAGACGACTTGCATGCCCAGCTCTGCCAGCAGCTTTCCGATCAGTCCGTTTTTGCCGAACAGGAGCAACAGGCCAAAGCCGACGACGGTAGGGGGCAGGACGAGCGGGAGCACGAACAGGGACTCCAGCAAGTTTTTCCCGAAAAAATCCCGTTGGGTCATGAGTCTGGCGAGCAGCAAGCCGAGCACGAAAACGAAGGAGGTGGAAAGCGCCGCCACTTTCAGGGAAAGAAGCAAGGGAGTGAGATTGGTTTCGATCAACGCTGGCCACCTCCGTTCTGATTGGTTATTGGAAACCGTACTTTTGTAAGATCGCTTTTCCTTTGTCGGATGTCAAGTAGGCAAGGAAAGTTTTCGCTGCATCGGCATGCGCGGAAGCCGAGACGAGAGCAGCAGGGTAGACGATGGGCTTGTGCCACTCGGACTTGGCTGTAGCCAATACTTTCACTTTGTCCGAGATGGCAGCGTCGCTGGCGTAGACGATGCCGACATCGGCGTTGCCGGATTCGACGAACGTCAGCACTTGCCTCACATCGCTGCCGTAGACGAGTTTGCCGTTTAGCTTGCCGCCGATTTTCAGCGTGTCGAACACTTCTTTGGCATAGCGTCCGGCAGGGACCGTTTCCGGCTCGCCCACAGCGATATGCTTCAAGGAAGCGTCTGTCAGCTTTTCAAAGGAATCGATTGCTGCCGGATTGGATGCGCTGGTGATGAGGACAAGCTCGTTTCGGGCAAAGTCCTGGCGCGTGTCTTTGGCGATCAGCTGCTTTTCGTCCAGGCCGTTCATATCTTTGGCGCTTGCCGACAAAAGGACGTCGGAAGGAGCGCCTTGCGCAATTTGCTGGGCAAGCTTCCCGGAGCTGCCGAAGTTAAATGTAAGGGTGATGCCTGGATTGTCCGCTTCAAACGGCCCCTTCAATTCGTTTAATGCGTCTGTCAGGCTGGCTGCGGCAGAGACCATGATTTCCGTCTTTTCTGCTTGTTGTGCAGCCGGAGAAGGAGTTTGCTGCGTTGCTGGAGCGGGATCGGACGCTTGCGAGGCAGCGGGTGTCCCGGAGCAAGCGCTGAGCAGGAGCGCCGCGGCTGTGCAGAGTGCGAACCATTGCTTTTTCATGAAAAGAACCTCCGTTAATTATATTTAATTATAATTAGATATAACTGAACATAATTAGATTAAATGATCTTGTACACAGAATCAATTGCCGTTTATGGTAAAAGAAAACAAGAGGCAGGAATTACGTTAGGGGAGGCCAGCCATGAGCACTGACAATTCGTATACGACAGAAGAAATCGCGAATCTGCTGCGGATCTCCAAACTGACCGTGTACGACCTGATCAAAAAAGGAGAGCTGCCGGCGTATCGCGTCGGGCGCCAGATGCGCGTGGACGCGAGCGACCTGGAGGCGTACAAGGCGAGGTCAAAAGGAGAGTTCAGGCAGCCGCCAGCAGCCGTGGAAACACCGCCTGGGCAGCATCCGCCTCTGGCAGCACAGGCTGCCACGGCGAGGGATATCATCATCAGCGGCCAGGACGTCAGCCTGGACATGCTTGCGAGCCACTTGCGCAGCCGGGACAACGCCTATCGTCCGCTGCGCTCCTATGTCGGGAGCATGAACAGCCTGATCGCGATGTACATGGGCGGGGCTGATATCGTCAGTACGCATCTGTACGACGGGGATACCGGCGAATACAACATCCGGCATGTACGGAGCATCCTGTCTGGGCATCGCTACCTGATCGTCAATCTTTTGTCCAGATGGGCGGGCTTTTACGTACAGGCAGGCAATCCGCACGGCATCCGTGACTGGACGGATTTGCAAAAGCCGGGAATCCGCATGGTGAACAGGGAAAAAGGTTCCGGAGCGCGTACCCTGATCGAGGAGATGCTGCGCAATAACGGGATCAGGGGCTGTGACCTCGCGGGCTATGAACGGGAAGAAGCCAGCCATCTCGCTGTGGCGGGAGCGGTGGCGCGCAAGGAAGCAGATGTGGGGATCGGGATCGAGAAAGCGGCCAGCATGGTCCAGGTTGACTTCATCCCGCTCGTGAAGGAACGCTACGACCTCGTACTGTTGAAGAAGGAAGAAAACAAACAGCTGATTGCGCAGGTCCTCGACATCTTGCGTTCGGAGTCGTATCAGAAAGAGCTGGGGGCCATCGGGGGATACGATTTGACAGATACCGGCCAGATCCTGTACGAGACATGGTAGGGGAAAACCGTCTGGTGCTTGCGCGGAAAGTTACAGTGCCTGCATCGGGAGCGGTTTTTTCGTTTTGCCCGCATCCGGCAATCGTCAATTCCGAACAGAATCTCCCGAATTTCTACTCATGTCGACAATGATTTGCTATTATAAAAAAAACAAATGCTTGCCGCATAGCGATTGAGGGAAGTCATGAAAAAAATTCAACAAACAAGCCTTTTGGTTTGTCTTACGATATTGATTTTGTTCGGCTCTGCCGGATTCATTCTCTATTGGCCGAACATTGCCCAACAGCTTGCTGTATCCGCGAATCATTCAGCAGGCGGCGAACCGGGGGGAGCCGATCCGTTTTCGTACGATCCGCCCGTGCCATCTTATGTGAAGAATTTGCATCCCTCCTATACGATTCAGGCAGAATTACATACATCCGATGCTCAAATATCCGGGAAGATGACGATTGCGTTCGACAATCCGAAGACGAAGGACTTGCGTCTGTACGTCTACGATTACACGTGGAACCGGATGATGGTAAAGTCGATCCGTTACAAGGACAAGCCGCTTTCGTTTGAACGCGGCACTTCCATGGTGACGCTCGCCAACCCGTTTGGGTCCGAAGTTCGGGGCACGTTGTCCATTGAATTTGAAAATCCGGTGCCGCGCAGAGGGACGAGGTACGGGGTCAAGGATGACATCTGGACGCTGACGACCTGGTATCCGATGCTGGGCGCGCAAAACCAGGCGGGCAAATGGTACGATCCGCCGCTGCGAGTCGATTACGGCGATCCGTTTGTGTACCAGTATGCCGATTACGATGTGTCGTTTGTTTCTCCCAAAGGCTACAACTGGGTCAGCTCCTGGGGCCGTGGCTCGAGCACCGCGCTGGACGACAGCAGGCAGCAGATCCGCTATCAGGGGAAAAAACTACTGAATTTCGCGCTGGTCGGCAGCCCGCTGTACCAGGTGGAGACCGTTCAGTTCGGGCCCAACCTGTCCGTGGACATCGCTTCTGTGGACAAAGGAAATATTGAGCGCATCAAAACGATCGCCCGGTCTGTGTTTCCGACGTACGCTGACTGGTACGGAGACCTCCCTTACCCGCATGTCGCCATCGCAGAGACGAGCACGGGGACGACCTATGCGATGGAGTACGCCAACATGGCGATTTTCAAGCGGGATATGTACGTGCGAAACCTGATCGACCATTGGCTGCCGCATGAGATCGCCCATCTATGGTGGTACAACAGCGTCGCCACCCTGGAGGCGTCGCATGGCTGGCTGGACGAAGGGCTGGTCGAACTGAGCGTCGTGCACTACTTGCAGAACCGGTACGGAAGCCAGGCGGCATCAGCGCTGCTGGCCGAGTACGAGCGAGACGCCCAGCGACTGCGTGAGCGTTATCCGGCAGGGAAGCTGGACAAGCCGTTGCAGCAGTTTGCGACCGAGGAGGAGTTTCATCTGACGTGGTACTCGCGGGGAGCGCTGCTGTTCGACAATCTGCGCCGGCAGATCGGGGATGATGCGTACAAGCGTTTTTTGCACCGCGTCCAGCAAAATTATCACGGTAACGTGATCGGGGCCGCGCATCTCGATCAGGCGTTGGGACAGACGCTGCGCGGTGAAGCGGTGTACTTTCAGACATACACCCAGGCATCCAATGCGGCCGCATTTGGTCCGGTACGTTTCGAGCCGTATGTGACGACGTTCATCAATGGGATGAGCTACTACCCGTCGATTCCGGCGCGGCTGACCAATGGGACGCCGTATCTGCCATTGCGGGAGATCGGCGGGCGGATGGGTCTCGCGGTTGAATGGGACAAAGCGAAGCAGAGAATACAGGTTAGTGGAAACGGAATCACAGCTTCTCTCAAGGAAGGGGAGCCGATTGCCCTGGTGAACGGAAAACAGTTCAATCTCGGCAAGCCGGTCCTCGCGGTAAAGGGGAAAACGATGGTTCCGCTGAGTTTCTTTGGTCAAGTGATGGCGTTTGAAACGCGCTACGACGAGCACGAGCGAACGGTCAAACTGTTTACGCGCAAGGTATCAGGAAAGGCGGAAGAATAAACGATGAAAAATATCGTGTTGGTCGGGTTTATGGGAACAGGCAAGACGACCGTCGGAGCAGCGCTGGCAAAGGCTCTGGGTGTCGCACAGGTCGATCTGGACGAATATCTCGTCGAGCGGGAAGGCTGCAGCATTCCTGCGCTGTTTGCGGAGCGGGGAGAGGCGTACTTTCGGGATGCGGAAAGCAAGTATTTGGCTGAATTGCTCGCGGCAGGTCCGCATATCCTGACGACAGGAGGCGGGGTTGTCCTGCGCCAGCAAAACGTCCAGGCCATGCTGGAGAAAGGCACGGTCATCGCGCTATCGGCAACGGAGGAGGAACTGATCCGCCGTCTGGAAAACGATACGGGTCGCCCGCTGCTCGCTGGCGGAGTGGCCGAACGCGTCCGTACGCTGCTGTCCGAGCGCGCAGGTGCGTACGACTTCGCCCCGATCCAGATCGATACGACAGGAAAGCCGTTAGCGGTCATTGTCGAGGAAATCATCCGCCAGTTGGGTTAAAGAACGCAAGACGGGGAAGACTAGGGAGGAAGCGCTCCCGGCGTGAATCCAGAGCATGAAGGAGGCACGTACGATGTCTTTTCAGGAGTATTTGAAATACCTGACCAGGCTGTTTGTCCAGTACATGGAGACCCCCAAAGACGAGCGGCGTCAGCGAAAGCTCCCGCGGGAATCATGGTCATCCCGCTGGTTCGGGGCCATTCCCATGTCAATCAGATTGTTATGGCGGAAATAACGATACCTGGAAAGCGGACGGAGGATGCATATGGCGAGAGTCGCAGTCGAACAATCTCTATCCCAGGTCAGCAAGATGCTGCGAGATAACGGGTATGATGTCGTCGATCTGGGCAATTGGCAGCAAGTCGTCGATGCTGTCGTCATTACGGGTCAGGATGTGAATGTGCTGGGCGACGAGTCGATGACCAACACCGGCGCTCCGGTCATCAATGCGGATGGCATGACGGCAAGCGAAGTTTTCCATGCCGTGCACGCGCGCCTGTCGCCGACCAAGCATCACTGACGATGCCCGTATTGCCGCCCGACAACAAAACAAGCTCTCCACCGGTCACTCGGCAGGAGAGCTTGTTTTGTTTATGATCATGCCTCATCTGGCCCTTCTACTGGATGTGAAACTGTCCCACTCGCCGGGCATAGGTGTAAGGGACGAAGCGCAAGCCTTCATCCCAGACACCGACGTAGGCGTGCTGGTCATTCCACAGATGCAGGGAGCCGACGACAAAAGGAGCGAGAACCTGCGCATGATACAAGGGGACGGTCAGCGTGACGGGCTCGTCTCCCTGCTGCTCCCACAACTGCGGCCAAGTCACATCGCTTCTGGCCGTCGCCTCGGATAAATCGTGTACCCAGCCGATCTGGTCGAAGGGACTGCTCTCTTGCGGCTTCAGTACCTTTGTCTGGGTGAGCTCTTGACCTTCCTGCACCAGCTCATCCGGCGGCAACGTTTCCATGACCGGCTCGCTCGCCGAAAATTCGGCAGGATAAAACTCGCCGGTTTTCGCGTTGACCAGCTGCGTATTCGGGCTTTGCGTCAGCAGCCAGTGGGAGGCGAAGCCGTCATAAACAGGCTCGGCGGCGATCTCCCGGGGAGCGAAAGCGTCGTCGAACAAAATGTATTCCCCTAGCCCGTACTCCAACAGGACGAACTTTTCTGCTCCTTTGGGGGAGGGCAGCTCGCCGACGACCAAATAGCCGACCTGCTTGCCGGACTGGGTAATGCTGACGAGCCACTGATGCTGATTGGCTCCGAGCGTCTGAACATCGGTCTTTGCGTTTTTCCATTGCTTGAACTGTGAA
The DNA here is from genome assembly GCF_042683565.1 of Brevibacillus sp. GCM10020057. Lineage (NCBI taxonomy): Bacteria > Bacillati > Bacillota > Bacilli > Caryophanales > Paenibacillaceae > Brevibacillus > Brevibacillus sp. GCM10020057. The sequence goes on along the minus strand of NZ_JBHUJW010000043.1, from coordinate 988,784 downwards.
TCGCGCATGGAGAGTGCATCCATCCACGAATGAATTTGCTTTTGAAACTGAAGGTTCCAGTCGGCCTCTTCCTGCGCGTATACAGGGACGGTAAGCAGCAGGAGGGAGAGCACGACAGAAAAGATCGGGCCCAAGCGTCTGGTCACATGCATGCACCACCTTTTGCAGATGCTTTCCTAACCCTATTGTAACCAGGTATGCCAAAAAGATTTGTTGCAACTTGTCTTTTTCCACGCACCTTTTCTCGCAGTTGTTTTACATGATTCGTCCGGATACGGGGGATTTGGATGCGCCTTTGGCAGTAAGCGCCGATGCGGCAGGCGGCGAAGAAGCGAGGTAAAACAGCCCGCCGTTGATGAGCTGAACCTCGATGCGCGGCTCGTACTGCCAGGTCAGCTCGTCCATGCGGCGCTGTCGTTCCTCGTCTGGCGTGCTTTTCCGCCATTCCTTCTGGTTGATCTCTTCCTTCGGCGTCTCGTAAATCCCGTTTGCACGTAAAAAGTCGAGGATTCGCCCTCCAGACGCCCGGTATTCGCCAAAGGACTGCGGCTGTTCGACACGATCGGAGGCAGATGATGGCGTGGGAAGGACGCCATCGGCAGCCGTCAGGTCAGTCGCCATCGACGGCTCACACTCTGAAGATTCTTGTTCCGCCAGTGCTGCCATACGCCGTTCACCGCTCCGGGCATCGCTTACTTCTTCTGCTTCCGTTTCCCCCTCGTCCGCAGCTTCCGGTTCGCGGCGGGCCAGCTCGTCGTAATACGCTTCGAGGATGGCCAGCTCCTCCTGCAGTCGAGACCGCGCTTCAACCGCCCATGTCTGATCTTCCTTGCCCAGTACGTCCGCCACTTCCTGCTCGGCCATTTGACATGCCTCTGCTACGGAAATCCGGCGGTCCAGCGTGTAGTAGTAGTCCGGGATGGTCGGAGTGAGGGGGAGGCGGTACAGGAAGGAAGTGAAGTCGTGGACTACCCGCGGGTTGTGCAGATTGATCCCAAGGTAGAGCAAAATGTCCCGTCGCTTGTCGCACAGGAGCGAGACCTTCAGGTTGAGGCCGAGCCAGGGCGTGAGCGGAGTGGACTGCCGTGCAGCTTTGGGGAAACCTGCCTTCTGCTCGTACATGCAGACAAAGCGGCCGTGTTTTTTGGCGGATGCAAAAATTTGCTGCATGCGTGCCGCGCCCAGGTGCAAGTATTCCGCCCGCAGCCCTTCCGGCATTCGGTCCGGGTGAAAGGCAAAGGTCAGGACGAGCGGCTGGTAGGCAAGGTTCATCTTCTCTACCCAGCTCCAGTAAAACGGCCGATTGCCGATGTCCTTGTCGACTTCGACGGGCAGCTTGACCGTCAAGTAATCGGGGTGAGATTCGATGATATGGGCAGAAAAGGAGGCGAGATAGCGCTCCACAAATTGCCGGACCTGCTCTTGCTGCATAGGGGAACCTCCTTTCACTGTTTATTGGTCGCATGCTTCGGATAAGTCGGGGTTCGGGCGAAGCTGCGTCTGGCGGATGGCGCGGATGGCGTGGCCCATGTTGTCCAGCTTGAGCGCCATTTCCTTGGTAGACTGCGAATCCATGATGATCGAAATGAGGTTTTCTTCGAGCGAATGATTGAGATTGAGCCGCTCGACGATATCGTCCAGCTCGCCGATCACCATTTCAAACAGGTCGATCTTTTCGTAGAGCAGATGCAAAATGTGCTCTTCGATCGTTCCGACGGTAGACAAGTTATAGATGTGCACGTCGCGCTTCTGGCCGAGCCGATGGACGCGCCCGATCCGCTGCTCCACCCGCATCGGGTTCCAGGGCATGTCGTAGTTGATCACCTGATTGCAGAACTGCAGATTGATCCCTTCGCCGCCTGCTTCCGTGGCGATCAGCACCTGGGCGCGGTTTTGGAACAGATCGGTCATCCAGTCTTTTTTGCTCCCCTTGAACCCGCCGCGAAACGGAACGGAGGTGATGCCGTGATCGTGCAAATACTTTTGCAGGTAGTTCTGGGTGGCGCGGTACTCGGTGAAGATGATTACCTTGTCGTTGATGCTCTGGATCAGCTCGACCGTCTTGGCGGCTTTGGAATGGGTGTCGATGCGCTTGATCAGCTCGACCAGCTCCAAAATCTGCGGGCGGATCGGTGAGTCTTCGGCTGTGCGCTGATGCATGTTGTAAAGGGTCATAAAAGCTGCTTCCTTGCTCGAGCACACCTCTCTCTGCAAGGTGATGAGCGACAGGGAGTTGAAGCCGCCCCATCCATTGTCGCCGGCGTGGTACTGCTCCCGGACGAAGCGCGTCACGCCATCGTACAGCTCTTGTTCCTCGGGGGACAGCACGATCGGGACCGACTGGACGCGGCGGCTCGTAAACTGGATGCCGCCGTCGCTGCGCTTGTTGCGGATCATCACCTTTTCGATTTCTTCCCGCAGCTTCTCGTTGTTTTTGGACTGCCGCTTGCCCTCCACGTAGTTCGAGGAAAAGGTGGAGTTGTGACCCAAATGGCCCGGCTTGAGCAAATTGATCAGGTTGTACAGCTCGTCCATCTCGTTCTGGATGGGGGTGGCCGTCAGCAAGAGGCAGTATTTTTTGCGGATTTCCTTGACGAATTGGTAGTTGCGGGTACGCTTGTTTTTCAGCTTGTGCGCCTCGTCGATGATGAGCAGATCGTAGTCGATGTCGAGCACATGGCGGCGGTGCGGATCGCGTTTGGCCGTATCGATGGAGGCGACCACGACGTCATGCTGGCGCCACATGTACTCTTTTTTCTGGGCGACAGCCGCGATTCCGAATTTTTGCTGCAGCTCCTTCGTCCATTGGATGACGAGAGAAGCGGGGACGAGGACGAGAACTTTTTTTGCCAGCCCCCGCACCATGTATTCTTTCATGATTAAACCAGCTTCGATGGTCTTGCCCAGTCCCACCTCGTCTGCGAGAATGGCACGTCCGCGCATGTCGAGCAGCACGCGCTCGGCCGTCTGCAGTTGATGAGGGAAGGGGGATAAAAAGGGCAGATACTTCAAGGACTGCAGCTGGTCGAACTCGCGGACGGCCATGGCCTCCTCCGCTTCGACGGCCAGCTTGAACAACTCCCATTTGTCCCAGGGTCCGTCTTGTTGCATGCGTTCCGTCAGCGGATCGAGCCAGTTGGTGTCAAAGGTAACAGGAATATTCGGCATATGTGCAGCTCCTTTGCGTATCTGTGCCATATCTTTCGTGACGAAACTCACAAAACTTAACGTTTTTATTTCATTTGAGCATTTTGTTAAGGATTAGTTGAGATGACTGTGAATTTGCATATTTTCAACTGTGTACTCTCATGGTAGGATAGAGAGGGAAGTTCACTCGTTAGTATGGAATCATATCCAAAACTTATGTATGACCACGAATCCACCGCGAATGATAGTAGCAGGGAGAGACTGCCCAAGGAGGCAGCGCCGAAGGAGCAAGCCGGTGACGGTGAATCTCTCAGGCAAAAGTACCTCTACTGGACGCAACTCTGGAGAGAGCTCGCGCACGAGCCACCAAAGGGGAAACTTGCAAGCGAGGTGATCCCCGCCACGCTTGATCGGCAAGGTAACTCTCAGGTACCAAGGACAGAGGAGGAGAAATGGGCACCTTAGTTGGTGTACCCATTTTTCGTCCTCTTTTTTGTACGGGCAAGAATGTACAAGATTCTTCTCCGGTACAAGAAGCAACCTGGCTTGGCCAATGGCTTGGCGGAGTCAAATTTGCTAACGAGCTCGAACAGGGGGCTGCGCATACAGCGGCGGCCTTAAGCTTGTAACAAGGGGAAAAACGCCAACCCGGTTGGCATATCAGGAGGTGCCTGCATGTCCACATTGAAAAGAACACCATTATTTGATTCTTATGCAAAGTACGGCGGGAAAACCATCGACTTTGGCGGCTGGGAGCTGCCCGTCCAGTTTTCCAGCATCGCAGCAGAACACGAGGCAGTGCGAACCAAGGCTGGTCTGTTTGACGTATCTCACATGGGTGAAGTGGATGTAAAAGGAGAGAACGCGCTGGCGTATCTCCAGTACGTCACGACCAATGATGTATCCAAGCTGGCAGCCGGACAGGCGCAGTACAGCGTGCTTTGCTATCCGGACGGGGGCACCGTCGACGATCTGCTGGTCTATAAATACGCGGATGACCACTATTTGCTGGTCATCAATGCAGGCAATATTGACAAAGATTACGCGTGGCTAAAGGAGCATCTGATTGATGGCGTGACGATCGAGAACATCTCGGCACAAACGGCACAGCTCGCCATCCAGGGCCCGCTTGCGGAGAACATCCTGCAAAAGCTGACGACGACTGACTTGTCGCAAATCGGCTCCTTCCGCTTCCAGACGGATGTGCTCATCGACGGAGTGCCCGCTCTCGTTTCCCGCACCGGTTACACCGGAGAAGACGGTTTTGAAATTTATTTGGCTGCCGATCAGGCGGTGAAGCTGTGGGACACCCTGCTGGCTGCGGGCGCGGACGAAGGGCTTCTGCCGTGCGGTCTGGGCGCTCGCGATACCTTGCGCTTTGAAGCCAAGCTGCCGCTCTACGGTCAGGAACTGAGCCAGTCGATTACCCCGATTGAAGCGGGCATCGGCTTCGCGGTGAAGGTCGACAAGGAAGTGCCGTTCATCGGTCAGGAAGTGCTCAAGGCGCAAAAGGAAAACGGCGCGCCGCGCAAGCTGGTCGGTATCGAAATGATCGACCGCGGCATTCCCCGCACGCACTACCCGGTCTACGCAGGCGAAGAGCTGATCGGTGAAGTGACCACAGGGACCCAGTCTCCGACGTTGAAAAAGAACGTGGGCCTCGCGCTCATCAAAAGCGAGCATGCCGCGCTGGGCACCATCCTGGAAGTGGAAATTCGCGGAAAACGCCTCAAAGCGCAGGTTGTTGCTACTCCCTTTTACAAACGTCCGAAAAACTAATGGCAAGGCCATCGAACATCACTAAAGGAGGACTACCTTCGTGAAATACCGCTACCTGCCCCAAACCGATCAGGACAAGCGCGAAATGCTGGAGACACTCGGCATTTCCAGCGTGGAGGAACTGTTTGCCGACATCCCCGAGGAAGTGCGCTTCAAAGGCGCCTTGCAAATTCCGGAAGCTCTCTCGGAGCCGGATCTGGTCAAATATTTTACCGGCCTGTCCAACAAAAACGTCAATTTCACCACGCACGTCAACTTCCTTGGTGCCGGTGTCTATCAGCATTACGTACCGAGCACCGTCAACCACATGCTTTTGCGCGGAGAATTTTTCACCGCTTACACGCCGTATCAGCCGGAGATCAGCCAGGGCGAACTGCAGGCGATCTTTGAATTCCAGACGATGGTATGCGAGCTGACTGGCATGGAAGTTGCCAACTCGTCCATGTACGACGGCGCAACTTCGCTGGCCGAAGCGGCGATGATGGCAGCAGGACATACGGGCAAAAAGCGCGTGCTCGTCTCCCGCGCCGTACATCCGGAAGCGCGCGGCGTGCTGAAAACTTATGCGTACGGACAGAACGTGGAGCTGGTGGAAGTCGACTTCAACAGCGACGGGGTGACGGATACGCAGGCGCTGCAAGCGTTGATCAACGACAGCACAGCGGCAGTGATCGTCCAGTATCCGAACTTTTTCGGTAACGTGGAAGATCTGGCGGCAATCGAAGCCATCACACACGGAAGCGGCGCGCTCCTGATCACTTCTTCCAATCCGCTTGCTTTGGGCGTGCTGGAAGCGCCGGGCAAGCTGGGAGCGGACATCGTGGTCGGCGACATGCAACCGTTCGGGATTCCGGCTTCCTTTGGCGGACCGCACTGCGGTTACTTCGCGACGACTACCAAGCTGATGCGCAAGATGCCAGGCCGCATCGTCGGTCAGACCAAGGACGAAAACGGCAAGCGCGGCTTCGTGCTGACGCTGCAAGCGCGTGAACAGCACATTCGCCGCGAAAAGGCGACATCGAATATTTGCTCCAACCAGGCGCTGCTCGCACTGGCTGCTTCCATCGCATTGACGGCACTGGGCAAGCAAGGTGTGCAGGAAATGGCAATGATGAACCTGCAAAAAGCGCATTACGCCAAACATGCGCTGCAGGCAAAAGGGCTGGAAGTCGTGTTCGCTTCGCCGTTCTTCAACGAGTTTGCCGTGAAGCTGAACAAGCCGATCGCGGACGTGAACAAAAAGCTGCTCGACGCCGGAATCATCGGCGGCTACGATCTGGGACTGGATTATCCGGAGCTGGCAGAGCATATGCTCATCGCCGTGACGGAACTCAGAACGAAGGAAGAAATTGACCAACTGGCGCAGGAACTGGAGGCGATCGCTCGTGCATAGAGACCAGGAGAAAGCACTGATTTTTGAAATGAGCAAACCGGGCCGTGTGAGCTACAACCTGCCCGCATTGGACGTACCCGAAGTAGAAGTGGCGAGCCTGCTGCCGAAGCATCTCATCCGCGAGACGCCTGCCGAGCTGCCGGAAGTATCCGAGCTGCAGCTGGTACGTCATTACACCGAGCTGTCCCGCCGCAATCACGGCGTAGACAACGGCTTCTACCCGCTCGGTTCTTGCACCATGAAATACAATCCGAAGATCAATGAAGATATCGCACGTTTCCCAGGCTTTACCCAGACGCATCCATACCAGCCGGAAGAAACCGTGCAGGGCTCTCTGGAGCTGCTCTACAACCTGCAGGAAGAGCTGGCTGAAATCACAGGCATGGATAAGGTCACGTTGCAACCGGCAGCAGGTGCTGCAGGCGAGTGGACCGGACTGATGATGATTCGCGCGTACCACGAGAGCCGAGGCGAAGGCCATCGCACCAAGGTCATCGTGCCGAACTCGGCGCATGGTACTAACCCGGCTTCTGCTGCGGTAGCGGGTCTGGAGACCATCACCATTCCTTCCAACGAGCGCGGTCTGGTTGACATTCAGGCGCTGCGGGAAGCGGTCGGTCCGGACACAGCAGCGCTGATGCTGACCAACCCGAACACGCTCGGTCTGTTTGAAGAAGACATCGTGGAAATGGCTGCGATCGTCCATGAAGCCGGCGGCCTTCTGTACTACGACGGCGCCAACGCCAACGCCATCCTGGGCATCGCGCGTCCGGGCGACATGGGCTTTGACGTGGTGCACCTCAACTTGCACAAAACGTTCACGGGCCCGCACGGCGGCGGCGGACCGGGCGCAGGTCCAGTCGGGGTCAAAAAGGTGCTCGAGCCGTTCCTGCCGACGCCGATCGTGGCAAAAAAAGAAGACGGCACGTTCTACTGGGACAGCAACCGCCCGCAATCCATCGGCCGCGTAAAAGGCTACAACGGCAACTTCGGCATCCTCGTGCGCGCGTACAGCTACATCCGCACGATGGGTCCGGAAGGTTTGCTGCAAGTATCGCAAAATGCGGTGCTGAATGCGAACTACATGATGCGCCGCCTGGCGACAGCCTACCAGCTGCCGTACGATCGGGTCTGCAAGCACGAATTCGTCCTGTCCGGCGTCCTGCAAAAGAAACTGGGCGTCCGTACGCTCGACATCGCGAAACGTCTGCTGGACTTCGGCTATCATCCGCCGACTATCTACTTCCCGCTCATCGTCGACGAGTGCTTGATGATCGAGCCGACCGAGACGGAGACGAAAGAGACGCTCGACGAGTTCATCGACGCGATGCTGCAAATCGCCCGCGAGTGCGAAGAGACACCGGAAATCGTCCAGGAAGCGCCGCATACGACCGTGGTCAAACGTCTCGACGAAGCGACTGCTGCCCGCAAACCAATCCTGCGCTACCAACCAGCGCAAGGCTAAATCGTGATCAAGCGAACAACCGCCCGACAGCAAGTGGGCGGTTGTTCTTTTTAACGTGGATGGTATGATATGGGTGGAGGGTAGGGATGAAAAAGCTGACCGACCGCACTCCTGACTTGCTGAGCCGCATGGCCGAGGAGCGGCAGGCAGACGCCCTCGGGCAGGTCATCGCCTTGCTCGATTCGTATGATGGATTTTTTCATTTGCATCATTTTGCCAAGGGTGATCACGTGATTATCATGATAAATGGGGCTTTTGGTTGTGGAAAGACTTCCACAGCTCAAATGCTGCAACCATTCGTTGCGAATAGCTTGATATTTGATCCCGAAGAAATTGGAGCTATGATCAGAAAGATAATACCTGAAAAAGTAAGGCACATCCATGAACAAACGGATGATTTCCAGGACATTGATCTTTGGAAAACCTTGACCGTAAAGGTGGCAGGCGAGGTAAAGAAGAAGTATCAAAAACACTTAATTGTGCCCATGACCTTATATAAAGAAGAAAACTTCCATTACATTTACAATGGATTTAAAGAATTGGATGAAGAAATCTATCATTTTTGTTTACTTGCTTCAGAGGACACCCTTTATAACAGGCTAGCCAAGCGTGGTGACCCTGCAGGCGGATGGTCATTCCAACAGACAGCTAAATGTGCAGAAGCATTTAGAAAGGATATTTTTCAAGAGCATGTAATTACGGATCACTTAAAGATAAGTGAAATTGTAAATATTATTTTAAAGAGAATAAACAACAAGGATAAATGCAATTCGGCGTAGCACTTCGCCTAGCATGAGGCATTCCGCAGAGTTCATTACACTCACAGGATGTTATTATCTCTGGTACACCTTGCCGACCCCTGTCGCGGAAGGCTACAATGAAAGGCGTAGTGGAAGAGGAGGTACATAGCATGGAACAGTGGCGTTATATCGTGACGGAAGCGATGTCTCCCGCGATGAATATGGCAGTGGACGAGGCCATCCTGCAGTTGCACAGCGCGGGCAAGGTGCCGCCGACCGTCCGTTTTTACACATGGAATCCGGCGACGCTGTCGATCGGCTATTTCCAAAAAGCGATCAAAGAAATCAACCTGGAAGCGGTGCGCGAAAACGGTCTCGGGTTTGTCCGCCGGGCAACAGGCGGGCGGGCAGTGCTCCACGACAAGGAGCTGACGTACAGCGTGATCGTCTCCGAGGAGCATCCGAAAATGCCGTCCAGTGTGACAGAAGCTTACAAGATCATCAGCATGGGTCTTTTGCACGGCTTTCAAAACCTGGGCCTGAAGGCGGAGATGGTATCGCTGGCGAGCGAAGAGGAGAAGGAAAAGTACAGCTCTCCCGGCTCGTCTGCCTGCTTCGACTCGCCGTCCTGGTACGAACTGGTCGTCGAGGGCAAAAAGGTGGCAGGGAGTGCGCAGACGCGGCAGAAAGGGGTCATCCTCCAGCACGGCTCCATCCTGCTCGACATGGATGTAGAGCTGCTGTTCTCGCTCCTGAACTTCCCGTCCGAGCGCGTCAAAGAGCGGATGATCGACAGCTTCCGCCAGAAAGCGGTGACGATCAACGAAGTCTCGCCGCGACCTGTCAGCCTGCAGGAAGCGATCGACGCCTTCGGACGCGGGTTCGCATCCGGTCTCGAAGTAGAACTCGTCCCATCCGAGCTGACAGCAGAAGAGAGGGAACTCGCGGAAGAGCTGGCCCGCACGCGCTATTCCACCGATGAATGGAATCTGCGCCGCTAACGCCGATCTTGCCAATCCACCGATAAAAAACGGGCGCCGCAGACGTCCTGCAGCAGCCCGAAAATATCCCGCGCTTGTGTTTACGAGTGACGGCACCCCCATTGTTGGAAACGTTCAGCAGTGGGAGGTGCCGTTTTGCCTTTTGGGAGCTTTGCTCTTTGGCTGAAAAGGAGAAATCCTTGCCTAGACGAGCACGCTTGCGTTGATGTGCTGCTCGAACAAATCTTGCAGCTTCAAGGCGACGGGGCCTATGCTGCCTTCGCCGACAGGCTGGCCGTCGACGGCGATGATCGGCATGATCTCGGCGGTCGTACTGGTCAAAAACAGCTCGTCAGCCTGCTTGAGGAAGTCAGTCGTGAAGGCTTCCTCGTACACGGGGATGCCGTTTTCCCTGGCCAGGTCAATGACGACTTGCCGGGTGATGCCGTGCAGGATCAGATGGTCGGCGGGATGCGTGTACAGGGCGCCGTTTTTTACCGCAAACACGTTGGAGGAACTGCACTCGGTCACGATCCCGTTGCGGTGCAAAATGCAGTCCTGTGCTCCGGCGTCCTTGGCGTACTGCTTCACGAGCACGGCGCCGAGCAGGTTGAGCGTCTTGATGTCGCAGCGCAGCCAGCGGATGTCTTCGATCAGCTGGGCTGTCTGTCCTTTTTTCATTTCCGCCAGCGGGCGCTCTTTTTTGCGTGCGAAACCCATGATGACAGGTTCGATGCTGTCCGGAATATCGTGAACGCGGGGAGCGGCGCCGCGCGAAATTTGCAGGTACAAAGTCGCGTCATCGTCTTCCGTAATGCCGTTTTTGTCGATCAACTGCCGGGCCAGGGTGCCGAGTTCGGCGGCGCTCCACGGCAGGTTCATCCTGATTTCGCGGGCGCTTCTGAACAAGCGGGCGATATGCGCATCCCACTGAAACATCTTGCCTTTGTAAATGCGCACGACTTCGTAAATGCCGTCGCCAAAGTTGTAGCCGCGATCCTCCGGGTGGACGGCGGCTTCACCCTCTGCTACCCATTTTCCGCCTACATACAACATGGTGAGTCCTCCTTCAGTCATTTCAATAATGATGATGACAGGTTTGACGCGCTGCCGCAATCTGCAATGGTCCTGATTTCGGCCGTTGCCAGAAAGTTCCGCTTGCTCTATCGTTTCTGAATCAACCTTAGCAAATCGCCTGACAAGGGTCAATTTGAAAATAGGCGATCCATGATTTAGCCGGTCTGCGGCCTTTTCCATAGAGAAATGAAATGGCGGGCGAAAGCATGAATCGACGGCATTTCTCATTCGACATGGGGCAAAAGGGCGATCGGGCAGAAGGGAAACTAAAGCTGTCGTCCATTGGCGCGGCATGCAAGTATTTGACTAACTATTCTGACTAGACGCAGTTTGGCGGAGCGGCCCATAATAAATAGGCAAAGAGGACGTAAGGAGGCGATTGCCGATGCCATCGAGATGCCGAGTATACTCCCTGGCTGCCCTGCTGGCATGCGGGATGCTGCTGTTGCCGCTGCCCTTCTTGAAGGAAGCGAGCGCCCAGACGCCGGAGTGGATTGATGCGGAGGCGCTGCAGCAGCACGTGGAAAAACTGGCGCGCACACCGCGGCCTCCTGCTACCGAATCCGAGTTTGCCGCAGCTGTCTACGTGGCGAGCCAACTGCGCTCTTACGGCTATCAGGCCGTTTTGCAGCCCTTTACGTACTACACGTACCGCCAGCCCTCGACGCTCTCCCTGTCTGTGGAAGGCTGGACGGGGGCGAAGTGGGAGGCGCGTGGCTTTACATACGGTCCCAATGGCGTCGGGACGGGGGAGATCGTAGCGTGCGGTCTGGGCACGGCGCAAGATTTACAGGACGGACGCGCACGGGGAAAGATCGCGCTGGTTCAGCAAGGCGGCACGACTTTTGCTGAAAAAGTGAGGCAGGCTGCCGCGGCTGGGGCGGCAGCCGTCATCATCTCATACGATCGCGAGACAAAGGAACAGGCGTCCTTGGGCGAGCCGCTGGATATGGCGGTCCCGGTCATCTCCGTACCGAAGGAGCAAGGACGGCGACTGCAAGCGATGCTGGAAAAAGGCCCGGTCAAGGCGACGGTCAAGGTGGACGGAGGCTTGAGCATTCGTCAAACCTCTTACAATATTGTCGCTACGAAAAAAGCGGACACGCAGGGAACGGGGCAAACGATTCTGGTAACCGCCCATCACGACTCGGCGGCAAGGTCGCCGGGTGCCAACAACGGAGCTTCCGGGGTCGCCGTGCTGTTGGAGGTGGCGAGGATGCTGGCGGAGCGTCCGACCGACACAGAGGTGCGCTTCGTCAGTTTCGGAGCGGCTTCGGCAGGGGAAAAGGGACCGGCTGCCTATGTAGCGTCGATCCCGCATGCAGAGCGCAAAAACATCATCGCGGCTTTCTGCCTGGACGCAGTAGGCAGCGACGATGCGGGAACGCTTACCGTGACGAGCGCGAGCGGAGCCAAAAATTTGCCGGTTACGCTGGCGGAAGCGGGCGGGGCTGTCTTTTCCACAGCCTGGAATGATCGAGCGGAGCTCTCCGGCGATTATCTGCCTTTGGAAGCAGCAGGCATCCCGGCTGCGTGGCTGACGCGGGCGCCTGCGGATACATGGCGGGATCAGCCGGAAGATACGATGGAAAAAATCAGCAAGGAAAGGCTAAAGGAGGCAGCAAAGGTCGTATTTGCGGCCGTGTCGCGCATCGCGGACCCTGCGTCCGGGGCCTATCCCGAAACAATCGTGGACCGGCGGGGCGGCAATCCTTTGGCGGCAGGGGCGGCCCAATAGGGAAGAGAGACAGAAAAAAATCGTTCCTTTGCCAAGGGACGCCTTTTTTCTTGGTGGGTATGTCGAATCATGTCGGATAACAAGGAATAGTCACGAAGTAGGAAAAGTCGTATAATTTTTACGAATCTTGAAAATCTTTAAGGTTCATACACGATTTCAGGAAATATTGCATGATTGGGAGCAAGTTCTCTGCAACTCTTCACCTTCTGAAGAGCAATACGGTACACCAAAGATCGTGGAGGTCGCAATGAATTCCAATGCTAGTCATTCACACTCAATCCTGATTCTTTTCATCGCAGGCTGGATTCCCCTGACAGCCTATTTGCTGCTGGCGTCGAATCCGCATGTGCCGCTGGCGCTTGCGGTGTTCGCGGTCATGACAGGCGCGACATTCTGGTTCCTGTATGGAAGCTGGCGCGGGGCGCAGACTCAGACACAGGCCATCAAGGAACTGGAGGAGACCAGGGCACTTTTGGAGGCGGTACTTGCGCTGACGACAGATGCGATGGCCATCCTGGATACCCGGGGAAAAATCAAAAGCATGAATCCGGCTTGTAAGGAGCTGTTTGGACCTCCCGTGGAAACGCAGGGAGGCATTGACATATCCATCATGCCTGCGGACAGGCAAGAGGCGTTTCATTTGGCGCGAAAAGGCAAGCAGCCCCCCGAGCGGGAGATGCGGATTGATCGGGATGGCTCGTCCACACTCGTTTCGTGCAGCTTTACCCCTGTTTTCAATGCTGCAGGAGAGGTTATACGGATCGTCGGCCGCTCGCGCAATCTGGCAGAACGCGAGACCATCAGGGAGCTGAAAGCCAGCCAGGAGAAATACCGCCTGATCACCGAGAACATGACTGACATGATTTTCGTATACAAAAAAGCGGACGGAAAAGCTGTCTTCGTATCCTCTTCCCATACACAGCAGCTGGGCTACCCGGTTGATGAGCTCAGGGCGATGAACCCGCAAGAATTGAGGAGCCTGATCCATCCGGATGACGTAGAGATGGTTCTCCATGTATCCAACCGCGATTGGACAGTCGAGAACAATACTGCGGTGGTCTACCGGCTCCGGCACCGCGAAGGGCATTGGGTCAGCGTCGAGTCGCGGTTCAAGCCGCTTTTGGACGAGGCAGGCAACGTCCACAGCATCATGATCGTCTCACGCGACGTGTCAGAGGTGGTGGAGACGAAAGAGCTGCTGCGCCAATCGGACAAACTGTCGGCGATCGGTCAGCTCGCCGCCGGAATCGCCCACGAAATCCGCAATCCGCTCACTTCGCTGCGCGGTTTTGTCCAGCTGCTGCAATCCTCGCTGGCCGATCCCCGCTATTGCGAGATCATGCTGGCGGAGCTGGATCGGATCAATTTTATCGTCAGTGAACTGTTGGTCTTGGCCAAACCGAAAACCATGAAATTCGAGGACAAAAATCCTGCGCTCATTATCCAAAATGTCGTTTCCTTGCTGGAAAGCCAGGCGAATATGAACAACATCCTGTTCCACGTCAATCTGGATGCCGATTTGCCGGATATCACCTGCGACGAAAACCAATTGAAGCAGGTCTTCATTAATGTGTGCAAAAACGCCATCGAGGCCTTGCCGCAGGGGGGAGAAGTATTTTTGGAAGGCGAACAGGTTTCGCCTGTTTGCATACATATCCGCATTCGTGACACGGGCTGCGGGATCGAACCAAGCCGCATCCCCCGATTGGGCGAACCCTTTTACACGACCAAGGAGAAGGGAACGGGTCTTGGTCTGATGATCAGCCAACGCATTCTGGAAGACCATGGCGGCAGTCTGTCCATCGAAAGCGAACAAGGAAAAGGGACGACTGTCCATATTACGCTGCCAGCACGTCACGTACAAAACAGGGAAAAAATTTGTCGGTCAAGACAGCTGCCGCTTCCAGATGTAGCAGATGATCAGGCAAAGACCGCAGTACGTCGTCCCTGATACGATGGCAGAGACGCTCCATGTCAGGACCAGCGGGAGCAGCGCGCACAAGGCGAGGTAGAACAGCATGACCGCGATGAGCGGCAGCAAGTGCAGATCGTGACGCTCAGCGATCGGCGAGGCGAGAGCGAGTACGAGCGCAGCGATGACGACCCCACCGTGAACCAGGGCGAGGATCGTATGCAGCCAGCCGCCGATGGGCAACAGCTGCGTCAGAATGAGCTTGACGGGAACCTCTGACGCGAGGACGTCATGCCAGTACGACAGCAGAACAGCCTGCCCGGTCAATAGCACCAGAAAGAAGAACAGGGAGCCTGCACCGATTCCGAGACGGATCGGCTGCGGGCTTTCGACTGTGCTCGCAAACGGAATCGTGAGAGCGAGGCAGAGCAGGAAATGCAGCCCCGTATAGAGCACAGCATGCACGAGCCAGTTCAGATTCATCTGATAGCCAAGACTGGGGATCGGGACGTGATGCTGCTCGATGAAGATGCTTCCGTATACCAGGGAGCCGAGCACCAGAAAGATGGCGAGTCCAGGGAGAACCCAGCTCCAGCTTTTTCGCAAACAGACGACGGCGATGAGGACGGGCAGGAGCACATACAGGAGCGCCGCGGCGCCATCCGCCAGTTGCGCGGCGTACTGTCCGGTGATCACGCCTGCGTAGGCAAGCAAAAACAGATGGGAGAGCACGGAGAGGCTGGGTCCTATGGCTTCGCCGAACCAGTGCAAAAAAAGCTCGTGCAGGGAGCGGATGCCGCTGCGATGGCAGACGATCAAGGCGGTATATCCGAGCCATCCAAGGGCTATGCTGACGAGTGCAGCCCCGATGGTTCCCCATGAGCCAAAATAGGCAAAAAAGCGCAGCCACTCATAGCCCCCCAGATAAGTTCCTCCAAGGGCACCCCCGGCAAAAAGAACGGCGATCTGCCAAGCGCCTTTGTTCATAGGCATCATCCTTCTATCCAGCTTGGTACAAGTGTATGAGGCGAGAGGACTTGTTCAGAACTGAGCACATTAAATATACTTTATTGTTTACTATTTATATAAAATTGGATATACTAACGAATAACAACGTGACGAATTTTATGAGGTGATCTGGCATGAAAATCGTAGGAATTTCCGGAAGCATGAGCAAAAACTCAACGACCAGGCAGGCTGTCAGCATTGTTTTGAATGCCGCAAAGGCCGCAGGAGCCGATGTCGAATTGATCCATCTGGCTGAATGGCAGCTGCCTATATACGACGACCGCGATGACAGGTCGACCTATCCCGAGATCGTGCACCGTTTTGTGCAGAAAATCTCGGAGGCAGACGGGCTGGTGATCGGATCGCCGGAGTACCATGGCACGATCACGGGTGCTTTGAAAAACAGCATTGACTTTTTGGAAGCACGGCATCTCAAGGATAAGCAGGTCGCCATCGTCGGTGTGGCAGGCGGCAGCATGGGAGCTACAAACACCGTCAACACCTTGCAGCTGATCATGCGCAATCTGCACGCCTGGCCATTGCCGTCCAGCCCGAGCGTTCCAGGCGCGTCCAATGCGTTCACACCGGAGGGCACGTTGAAGGATGAGCGGCTGCAGGCCCGCTTTGAGCAATTGGGGAAACAGCTCGTCTCCTTTATCCAGTCCATGAACCCAAAAACGGAAAAACAGGTGCGTTAGGGGCAGGTTCCACTTGCAAATCGTTTTCATAACACGGTATTATATTTCTACGTGCCTTTTTGTACAGATCAAGAACGGATAAGTTGCTTATCCGCTATACGTGCAACTGGGGCTTCGCTGTACCGTTGACGAAGCCAAGTTTTCAAAGGACGCAGAAATACGGTTTGGAAATGAGGGGTTCGCATGCCGACGCCGAGTATGGAAGACTATCTGGAACGCATTTACAGCTTAATTGAAGAAAAGGGCTATGCTCGTGTCTCCGATATTGCTGAAGCGTTGGAAGTACATCCCTCTTCTGTGACGAAGATGGTACAGAAGCTGGACAAGGACAAGTACCTGGTGTATGAAAAGTACCGCGGTCTCGTGTTGACCACAAAAGGGAAGAAGATTGGCAAACGGCTTGTTGACCGCCACAGCCTGCTGGAGGAGTTCATGCGGGTGATCGGCGTCGATGAGAATCATATTTATCAGGACGTGGAAGGAATCGAACACCATTTGAGCTGGGAGTCCATCACTTGTCTGGAATATTTGGTGCAATACTTCCAGGCAGATCCCAACCGTATGGAAGAGCTGAGGCGGATTCGGCTCGAGGACGAACAAAAAGAAGAATAGTTTTGAGCATTGAGCGCAGGCTGGCCAGGCCTGCGCTTTTCGATGTCGTATGGGATTGGCTGTCGCCTTATATTTGATAAGGAGACAGATAATCCAGTCACAGGAGGCGGAAGGATGAAAGCGGACGCAGTCTTTGAGGGGGGCGGAGTAAAGGGGATCGCTTTTATCGGAGCCTTGCAGGTCATGGAAGAGCACGGGTATACGTGGGAAAAAGTCGCCGGAACATCCGCTGGCTCCATCGTCGCGGCGCTGCTCAGTGCAGGCTACACCAGTCGGGAGCTGAAGCCGATTTTTGAAGAAATGGACTATCAGTGCTTTCTGCAGCGCAGGGGATTGGGGCGGCTTCCCTTCGTCGGGCCCATGTTCGAGCTGCTCCTGAATGAAGGCATTTTTCGGGCAGACCGGCTCGAGTTGTTCATCGAAAATCTGCTGCAGCGCAAAGGAATCCGGTCATTCGGCGATCTGCCGGAGGGCAAGCTGCGCATCGTCGCATCCGATGTGACCGCCGGGAAGATGCTGGTGCTGCCAGATGATCTGCCCCGCTACGACGTGGCTCCCGAGAGCTTTTCGATCGCCAGGGCGGTGCGCATGTCTGCCTCCATCCCGTTTTTCTTTCAGCCAGCGATTCTCCAGAGCGACAGCAAGCCGCATTACATCGTGGACGGAGCCTTGCTCAGCAATTATCCGGTCTGGCTGTTTGACGTTCCGGGGGCGCCCAAGTGGCCGACGATCGGGTTTCGGCTGCACGACAACAAGGTGACGGCAGAGCAGACGTCGATCTCGGGGCTATTCTCGTTTACACGCGCTTTGCTCGTGACGATGCTGGATGCGCATGACAATCTTCACGTGGAAAAGGCCAATGCGGTCCGGACTATCTTCATCAACACGCTCGGCGTTCGTACGACGCAGTTCCACTTGCCATACGAGCTTCGCCAGCGCCTGTTTGCGTCGGGCGAAGAGTCCGCCCGCCGTTTTCTGAGAAATTGGAATTTTGCAGAATACGTCAAAGTGTTTCGTACCTCTTCCCCGAAGTATCTGGTCTGAACACAAAAAAACAGGCACCCTCCAAAGCGGCTACCTGTTTCTTTTTTTAATGAGAGATGTTGTTGTGTGAATTTTGATCGCCCTGCTCTTGCTTCGTTTTCCCCTTTTTTCCATCGATGACGCGGAAGGGATGATCGCGTCGGGGGTGTGCCTGCTTTTTCGCGGGCTTTTGCCCCGGCGTTTTGGCCTTGGGCGGTTTTGGCTTGCGAGGCCCGGTGTTGCGCGGAAAAAAGGAGCCCGTTTGCAAATAATTCCGCACCACCAGGATCAACGCAACAGACAGCCCCAGAATAATCAGCGTATTCACAGGGTCCTCGATAAACGTCAGGAGAAAACCGTAGGCAGCGAGCAACAATACAATCAGTATCACTGGTGGAATGCGGCGTAACATAGGCCTCACCTCTAAGGGATTCAAAAATGCCTCACGTTCTCACGTTATCCTGTCGTGGCCGTACGCTCCTGCGCATGTCTCTGGTCGAGTTCGCGCATTTTCTGGAAGGAGGCAATGGCTACTTCCACCTGATGGTCTTCCGGCTCCCGAGTCGTAATTTTTTGCAAGAGCAAACCCGGATAGCCAAGGAAACGAAACGGGGTGTCGCGCAGCTTGTTGGTCCACTGCAGCACCTCGTAGGAGACGCCCATGACGACCGGCAGGAGAACGATGCGCTGGATGACCCGTTCAGTCAGCGAATCATAGGGGAAAAGGGAGTAAATGACGACGCCGACGAATACCGTGAAAATGAGAAAACTGCTTCCGCATCGATAATGCAGGGTGGAAAATTTTTGTACATTTTCTACTGTTAATTCTACCCCGGACTCGAACGCGTTAATCACTTTATGTTCGGCTCCGTGATATTGAAATAGCCGTTTGATAATCGGGGCTTTCGCGATTGCGGTAATGTAGCCCAGCAGCAGGAGGATCTTGAAGCCGCCTTCTGCCAGCGTTTGCGGAACGCCGTCCGGGACCCATTTGCCCAGGAGGAATTTGGCCAGAAATACCGGTACGAGCGTGAAGACGAACTTCCCGAACAGGAAAGACAAGACGCCGACCAGCGCTACGCCGAGAATCATTGTCAGCCGGGAAGGAGAGTCCGGCGATACCTCTCCTGAGTCCGCGTTGTAACGTTCGGAGGCGAAATTCAGGTGTTTGGCACCGTTCGCACTTGCTTCAATCAATCCGACGACCCCGCGCAAAAACGGAATTTTTTTCAAGGGAGTAATCCATTTATATTCCGTACGGGGGGCTTCAAAATACTCGATTTCCTGATTTTTTTTCCGAACAGCCGTGACGGTCATGGTTTTGCCGCCGAACATGACACCTTCGATGACAGCCTGACCACCGTAGCTGGGTACGACTTGCTCTGCCAATTTGAATCACCATCCTTATTTCCTATTTTACCGGAAACAGGGGCTTGAAGCTACATGCAGTTCATGGCCGGGCAATGAAATGTCAGGAATTAGTGAAAATAGGGAATGCGGCGCATAATACCAAGGAGGTGATCAACATGGAAGCGACCAAAGCCCGAAAAGGTCTGCGGGGATGGAACGGGAGACAGGCGCAGGAGCAGCAGCAACAAAGGCAACGGCAAGCAAGCGGCGGGCAGCCCGCGAAAAAAATCGTGGAGGTGGCCCTTTGGGGAACGATCTTCTGGGGGATCATCCGCATGGCGGCCCATTTCCTGAATTTTACTCCCTATGGCTTGGGAGCGTTCGCCCGGCCGATATTGACGGGAATCGACGAGAATACGGCGGCCGCGATTGGCCTTGGAGCGATCTTCTTGTTCGTGGAGTCGCTGATCGCAACGGCGCTGTTTTCCGCACTGTTTCGCAAAGTGCGGGTATGGTGGAGCGGGCTTTTGCTCGGTGCCGTCATGCTGGCGGTAGCAGGATATTTTTTCGTCATCGGGAATTGGGAAGTATCCACCTTGAGTACGGAGGCGGCCTGGTATTTGTCCTATGGCCTGTTTGCCGGAATGACGCTGACGCTCGAAGAATCCGACGAAGAATAGCGGAGCGGGCTCTTTGCGGTTGGGTGGAAACGCCCGTTCCTGCCAAGAGGTATGCGAATGTTGGGAATCTTTTTCGTAAAAGGCGGATCTTTGGTTGAACTCTGCAAGGCATGTGGTAAAATGTTTCATTAGTAAAAAATCTTTTCTTGAAGAAATCTACGTGGGAGGGATGAGCATGACTTCCGTTCTGTTGTTGAACGGACCCAACCTCAACTTGCTGGGGACGCGGGAGCCGGAAGTATACGGGAGTGAGACGCTCGAGGATCTGGTTACGAACTTGGGCAAGGTGATGGAAGAGCTGGGCGGCAAACTTGAGCATCTGCAATCCAACCATGAGGGTGTGCTGATTGACGCGATTCATCGGGCGAAGGGCGTGCATGACGGAATCCTGATCAATCCCGGCGCATTCACTCACTACAGCTACGCGCTGCGCGATGCCTTTGCCAGTGTGGCGCTGCCTGTCATCGAAATACATATTTCCAACATTCATGCGCGGGAAGAATTCCGCCACCACTCCGTCATTGCGCCGGTCGTGATTGGCCAGGTGGTGGGGCTGGGCCTGGATGGCTACGAGTGGGCGCTGCGTGCGCTGGTGCGCAAGATCGAAAAAAATAAATAACGATAAAGGGGAGGATGTTGTCATGCAACAACGTCTGGACAAATTGCGCGAAGCTGTGGCCAATCTGGGAGCAGATGCCATCATCACGGAGAAACAGGAGAACCGGTTTTACTTCAGCGGCTTCACAGGTTCTACCGGCTGGGTCATCGTCACGGAGAAAGAGGCGTTCCTGGTCACCGACTTCCGTTACGTCGAGCAAGCGCAGGAGCAGGCTCCGCTGTTTACGGTCGTAAACAACGAGCGCAAGGCAGTGGAAGCGATCGCCAAACTGCTTGCCGAAAAAGGCGTAAAGCGTCTGGCGTTTGAAAGCTCCGTCTCCTACCAGACCTACCAGGAATGGAGCAAAGCCTTTGACGGCGTAGAGCTGATCGCGGCTTCGGGCCTGATGGAAAAAATCCGCATGTTCAAGGATGAGTCGGAGCTGGCGATCATCCGCGAGGCGGTGCGGATCGCAGAAGCGGGCTTCGAGCATATTCAAAAGTACATCAGGCCGGGCGTGAGCGAGGAAGACGTAGCGCTGGAGCTGGAGTTCTTCATGCGCAAGCAGGGAGCGTCCGGGTCTGCGTTTGACATGATCGTTGCTTCCGGACCGCGCGGGGCATTGCCGCATGGCCGGGCCAGCGAAAAGATCATTCAGGCAGGGGAAATGGTGACACTCGATTTCGGCGCGGCGTACAAAGGATACAATTCGGACATCACACGCACGCTGGCCGTAGGGGAACCAAGCCCGAAAATGAAAGAAATCTACGACATCGTCCTGCGTGCCCAGCTTGCGGGCGTCGCGGCGCTGAAGCCGGGTGTGACAGGGAAAGAGGCGGACGCAGCGACCCGTGACATCATCGCGGCAGCAGGTTATGGCGATTGCTACGGACACAGCGCGGGTCACGGACTTGGCCTGGAGGTGCACGAGCAGCCGAGCCTGTCCACGGTAAGCCCGTTTGTGCTGGAGCCGGGGATGCTGGTGACGATGGAGCCGGGCATTTACGTGAGCGGTCTCGGGGGCGTGCGCATCGAGGACGACGTGCTGATCACGGCTGACGGTCACGAGGTACTGAACAAGTCCACGAAAGAGTTGATCATTTTGCCCGTGTAATTTATACTTAACCTGTTATCGATTGATTTGGGAGGACTATCATGATCTCTGTGAACGATTTTCGGACAGGTTTGACGATCGAAGTGGACGGCAATATCTATACGGTTCTCGAATTCCAACACGTGAAACCGGGGAAAGGTGCGGCATTCGTTCGTTCCAAACTGCGCAACCTGCGTAACGGCAATACCACGGAAATGACCTTCCGCGGCGGCGAGAAAGTAAACCCTGCGCGGATTGAAACCAGCACCATGCAGTACCTGTATGCAAGTGGCGACGAGTACACTTTCATGAACACCGAAACTTATGAGCAAATGACGTTCACCCGCAGCCAAATCGAGCGTGAACTGCGTTTCCTCAAGGAAAACATGAATGTGCAAATCATGCAGTACAACGGTGAAACGATCGGGATTCAGCTGCCAAACACCGTGGAGCTGACTGTTACCGAGTGCGAGCCTGGCGTAAAAGGCGATACGGCTTCCAACGTAACCAAAAAAGCTACCCTGGAAACCGGCTTTGTGGTAAACGTACCGCTGTTCGTAGAAGAAGGCGACCGCCTTATTATCGATACCCGCACCGAAGCATACGTATCGCGCGCATAATCGCCGCGAATAAGGAAAAGGCAGTGCCCGTCACGGGTGCTGCCTTTTTTTGCATCATCGTCCGCCCAGCCACTCCCACAGCTTGAGCACGAAAGCAGTAATGCCAGCCGCCATGAGCGGTCCGACCGGGATGCCGCGCAAAAAAACGATGCCGATGATCGAGCCTATGACCAAACCCACGATCATGTGGGGTTCTGTACGGAGGAGATCGAGACCTTTTCCGTTCATCCACGTAGCAATGGCTCCGCCCGCGAGCGCCGTCAGTCCGATGAGCGTGGTAAAGAGGGGAAGGATGTCTTTCCACGATATTTTTTCGCTTGCAAACGGCACAAGGACGGAGATCGTCAAAAACAGCAGGCCGAGCTCCAGTCCGCGTCTTTCTACCGCAGGGAAAAAGCGCTCCAGCGCCGTGAGCTTCAGCACCAACAGGATGCTGGCGGCGGTGGCAATGATCGGTGAACGGCCAAGTAACCCTATGACGATCAGGATGACGAGCATCACTTCTCCAGACATCATTGGCATCAAAACCCCTGTCCCTGTTCTCCTTTCACTCTATGAGACAAGGTATGGGAGTATGCGTTTCTCCTTGATATACGGGACGAGCCGGTAGCGGTCGAGCTGCGCGCAGTAGAGGATGTCATCCGTGAAATGGTGCTGGACCAGGCGTTTCCCTGTCGTCGTCTGCGGCAGCAGTTCGGTCAGGCGTCCGGCGAAGTATTGGTAGCTCGCCTTCAGCGCTTCGCCGAGATCGCAGACTTGAAAGTGGGCGGACATTTTTTGCGCCTGCCCGATCATGAAGCCGGCTGCCAGCCCGTCCTCCAGGGCGAATTCGGAGCGAGTGCCTGCACAGTACAAGGTGATGTCCAGATTGTACGTCAGAGCGTGGGTGATACAGGCGGTGGCATTGAGAAAGCAGCCGATGAGCAGCGCTGCGGCTCGCTCCGCTTTTTGAATGGCGCGGGTGCCGTTAGTCGTGGTCAAGATCAGCTGCTTTCCGGCAGACTGCCGCGATGCAATTTCAGTCGGGGAATTGTTGCAGTCGAAATCCGGAATCTTCCTGCAATGCCGTTCCCCGGCCAGGATGCAGTCTGCCGCGCGCAATGTATTGGCCTGGCCGATTGTCTCTACTGGCATGACAGACAAAAATCCGCTGGCAAGGGCCGTGACGATCGTACTGGATGCACGAAGCACATCAATGACGATCACGACATGGTTGCTAATCTGGTCAAACCGGATTTCCTCCACGCTCGGAACGACTTCTATTCGCACGCATGTGACCTCCCTGCCTCCATGAACGCGGCCGTATCTCCCCGCAAGCCTCTGCGTAAGGTCTCTACCGACAAGACGTCCACATAACTTACATTCCCCAGATTGACGTCGGTCCCCAGGGTGCGGATGAGCAAGACTTGCTGTTCTTTTTTCGGCGCTTCCCAGATCAGGCGGTTTGCTTCCTGGCCGGCAGCCTTGGCGATTTCGAGGATGAATTTGCCATCGGCAGAGCCGTCCTTGTCGAAAATGCCGACGGTCCCGCTCTCCCGCGCCTCCACAATGACGTGACTTGCTCCCGCGTCCAGATCGGCATACAGCGTCTCCAGCAGCTCGCAGATTTCAGTGCGGTAATCCGCCGCCTTTTTTCCAACCTCGCTGTAGACGACGAGCCCCGCCTCGACGCCTGCCGCAATGGCGCTCCTGCGCTCTGCTGCGGTGAGGGGGAAGGTGCCGTCCGATATTTCCACTGCATTAAAGCCTAAAGATTGGATCAGGTACATATACTCCTCGACAGCTGTTTTCCTGCGGGCGATTTCAAAAAACGTTCCGCCTGGCATGATGTGCAGCCCGTGCGCGGCAGCCAGGCTCAATTTTTGCTGCAACAGGTCTTTGGGATACAACGCGCTTGTGCCAAAGCCCAATTTGTATATGTCCATATAGGGAGAGGCCATTTCCAGCAAATCGCGGAAGGCGGTGAGACCGACGCCTTTGTCGATGACCATGGTTAATCCCGCGCGGCGCGGTTTGTCACGTCGCTGTCCGGACGGATTTGCCCAGTCGGCGGGCCAGAAGGGATGGTCGCAGTGTAGCATAGGTGGTTCCTCATTTCTTCTAGGCGATTTGGTTCAGTGTATGCCTTTTGCCAAACAGGAGTGAAGGAGCGCTTCTCTAGGCGAATGCCCACGCGCAGCAGATCGCAGAGTCGGCAGTGCTGAACCGCTCGGGTACAGGCATACAGTGGAACGAAGGGAGGACGAGGGAGATGTGGGAAAAGGCGATACTGGGCATGGCGGCGCTCAGAATCTTGTCGGGGAGCATGGAGGTGCTGGCTGCCTTGTTGATCCTGAAAGTGAACGAGGTAGAAAAGGCGCTTTTGATCAATTCGGGACTTGCGATCGTCGGACCGATCATTTTGATTGCGACAACAACCGTCGGGCTGCTCGGCATGTCCGACCGGATCAGTTTTGCCAAAATCGCCTGGATACTGGTCGGGATCTCGTGCATCCTGATCGGGGTGCGCAAGTGAGTCGCCAGTTCCTTCCACCGGTACGCGCACGCTTTATTGGGCAAGCTAGAGGGGAAAAGCGGACAAGAGGAGGGGAATAGCTGTGCTGACAGCATTGACAGAGCGAATATCGTACTTGCGCGGCCTGGCCAGCGGGCTGGACGTGAGTGAAAAAAGCGCGGAAGGAAAGCTGCTGATGGAGATCGTCGGCATACTCGATGAGATGCATGCGGAGTTTCGGGAGCTGCACACCCGCATCGACGAGACAGAGGACTATGTGCAGGCGATCGACGAGGATCTGGAGGACGTCGAGTTGTTCCTGTTTGAGAATGAGGAGGATCTGTACGAGACAGTCACCGACTGCGAGGACAGCCACCATCATTTTGCCGCCGAGCCAAGCCATCAGGAAGCAGACACGGTGGCGGTCAACCCGACGTAAGCGAGCGTTGCCGGAGGACAAATGGATTACGGAGCCTGCCCCAACCGCGATTTTGGCGAGGGGCGGGCTTTTTTTCGTAGAGCGGGAGCATAAATCTCGTCCAGCCGTGCATAGGATGGAGGTAAGTCAAAGTGGACAAAGGCTGGATGAACGTCTGGCCACAAAAGGAGGGTACCTGTTGTGAGAGAAATACTGGCGATCTTGCCGGCTACCGTAAGAAGCATTCTGACTGCCCTCCCCTCCGCGGTCAGAGAGCATCTGGAGGAAATACGGCTGCGGCAAAATCAGCCATTGGAAATCCGCTACGGCCAGCAATCCAGTTTTGTGACCGCGAGCGGGCAGCTCACCTCCATTGCAAGGCAAGGATGGATATTTACCGAGGAAAATGCGGTCAAGCTGCTGGGGCAAGTCAGCCAGCACTCCTTGTACGCCCTTGAGGAAGAGCTGAAGCGGGGGTACATCACGGTAGTCGGCGGCCACCGGATCGGCATCGCGGGCAAGGTGGTGCTGGACAGGGGGGAAGTGAAGGGGATTCGGGATGTAACCAGCTTCAACATCCGCATCGCGCGCGAGAAAAAAGGTGCTGCAGCCAAAGTCATGCCGTACCTGTTTGAAGACGGGAGGCTGCTCAATACCCTCGTCATCTCCCCGCCGCAGTGCGGCAAGACGACGCTGCTTAGGGACATGGCCCGAACGATCAGCTACGGCAGCGAATGGTGCTCCAGTCGGAAGGTGGGGATTGTGGATGAGCGATCCGAGCTGGCCGGATGCCTGCAGGGCGTTCCGCAGCGGGACGTGGGACCGCGCACCGACGTGCTGGATGCTTGTCCCAAAGCTGCCGGGATGATGATGCTCATCCGCTCGATGTCTCCTGATGTGCTGATTGTGGACGAAGTCGGCCGCCCTGAAGACGGGGATGCTGTCTGGGAAGCGATCCACGCCGGCGTCGCCGTCATCTGCACTGCCCACGGGGCGGACGTCTCTGAAGTGGCGCAAAGGCCCATGCTGGGCAAGCTGATCAAGCATGGCGCCTTCTCGCGCTACATCGTGCTCAGCCGCTCCAGAGGGGCAGGAACCATCCAGGGAGTGTACGATCAGCAGTTGAAGCTGGTGGAAAAGGAGAAGATGGCATGGTCAAGCTGATTGGGGCTCTGCTCATCCTCTTGTCCGCATCCATGGTCGGCTGGCAGATCGGCGGATATTACGCCTGTCGGCCGAAGCAGCTGCGAGCACTGCTGGTCGCCCTGCAGATGCTGGAAACCGAAATCGTCTACGGTCTGACACCGTTGCACCGCGCTTATATCAAGGTCGGCAACAGAATCTCGGAGGAGGTCGGCCGAGTATTTCTGCTGGCTGCCGAACTGCTCGTCACGGAGAAGGCCCATTCCGCCGAAGACTCGCTGCGGCAGGCGATGAGCCGCCACTGGCCAGAGACGGCGCTGCGCAAACAGGAAGGCGAGGTGCTGGCGAGCCTGGGTCAGGTGCTCGGCTCCTCGGACAGGGAAGACCAGCAGAAGCATTTGCGGCTCGCCGTTACCCACCTGCGCGGACTGGAGGAAGAAGCGCGCGTGGAACAGGCCAAATACGAGAAGATGTACAAGAGTCTCGGATTTTTGGGTGGACTCTTGGTCGTCATCCTGATGTTCTGAAGGCGAGGTGTTCACAGTGGACATGGGGTCTCTTCAACCCATTTTTCAAATTGCGGGAGTCGGATTTATCGCAGCGATTCTCCATACGGTATTGAAACAGTCCGGAAAAGAAGATTACGCGCACTGGGTTACGCTTCTGGGGTTCGTCATCGTCCTGTTCATGGTTGCCCACTACCTGGGAGATTTGTTTGCCGAAGTAAAACGGGTTTTTCAGCTGAATTAAGGAGGGCTTGCAAGTATGGATATCGTGCAAGTAGTGGTACTGGGATTGATTGCCACGATCCTCGTACTGCTCATCAAAGAGCAAAAGCCGATATTCGCCGTATTGTTGGCTCTCATTAGCGCGATATTCATTTTCTTCCTGGTCGTAGACAAAATCGTCGATGTGATCCGGATTTTGGAACGACTGGCTGTCCAGGCAGACCTGAACCTCGTGTTCCTGGAAACGATCCTCAAAATTATCGGAATCGCCTACATTGCCGAATTCGGCGCGCAATTGACCCGAGATGCCGGACAGGGCGCGATCGCCTCCAAGATCGAACTGGCAGGGAAAGTCCTCATCCTGGTCATGGCCGTGCCGATTATCCAGATTATCATCGAAACGGTCATCGACTTGTTGCCTGCATGAGGGGAGGGGGGATGTCCACGTGGTCCGTACAGGCACTTTCACGGTTCTTCTTCTGCTGCTCCTGATGATGCCGATTGGCACTGTATCGGCCGCGCAGACACCAGCCGCAGGTCCGCTCAACCAGATCGTTCAGGAGCAGGTCGACCACTTGCAACTGGAGCGTGTGGAGCAATACTGGCAGCAGCTGCAGCGCAACTACCAGGGCTACTTGCCCGACCTGAAGTCACCGGGCTTGACCCAGCTGCTGATGGACCAGGGAGAATTCAGCTTTACATCCGTTCTCAAGGGCATGGGCAAATTTTTCTTTCGCGAGATCCTGATGAACGGCAAGCTGCTAAGCTCGATCATCATTATCACGGTGTTCGCGATGATTCTGGAAACGATGCAAAATGCGTTCGAGCGCAATGCCGTGTCGACAGTCGCCTACTCCATCGCCTACCTCGTGCTGATGGTGCTCGCGATCAACAGCTTTCACGTCGCCATCTCGTACGCCAAGCAAGCGATCACCGATATGTCTGACTTCATGCTGGCGATGATCCCGCTCGTAATCGCGCTTCTCGCGTCGATGGGCAATCTGGCGACGGCGACGATGTTTCATCCGCTCATCATCTTCATGATCAACATCAGCGGCATGATGATTTCCTACGTGGTCTTTCCGCTTCTCTTTCTCTCTGCGATGCTGTCGATCGTCAGCCTGTTTTCCGAGCGGTACAAGGTGACGCAGCTCGCGACCTTGCTGCGCAACGTGGCGATGGGGGTGCTCGGGTCGTTTCTCACGATTTTTCTCGCCGTCATCTCGATTCAGGGAGCCACTACGGCCGTGACGGACGGCGTGACGCTGCGGACGGCGAAGTACATTACGGGAAACTTCATCCCGATTGTCGGACGAGTGTTCTCCGATGCGGCTGACACCGTCCTGAGCGCCTCGCTGCTGGTCAAAAACGCCGTAGGGCTGGCAGGAGTCGTCATCCTGATTCTCCTGTGCGCCTTTCCGGCATTGAAAATACTGGTGCTTGCCCTGATCTACAACCTGTCTTCCGCCGTGCTGCAGCCGCTCGGAAACAGCCCCATCATCAGTGCGCTCGGAACGATCGGCAAAAGTCTCCTGTTCGTCTTCGCCGCGCTGGCAACGGTAGGACTGATGTTCTTTCTGGCGATTACCATCATGATCGCAGCGGGCAACATCTCCATGATGGTTCGGTAGGTGATCTTATGACCTGGTTAACGCTCTGGCTGAAAAAAATCATCCTGCTCGTGCTTCTGGCCGCCTTTCTCGATCTGATCCTGCCCAATACGACCTTGCAGCGCTACGTCAAAATGGTGATGGGACTCATCCTGCTGCTGACGATCATCTCGCCTGTATTCGCCTTGTTCAGCCTCTCACAGGACGATCTGGCCCTGCGGTTTGACCGCTATCAGCAGGAGATGAACAAACCTGCTGACGGGGAGTGGAAACGCTTCGCCGAAAAGCTGCTCGGGGAGCAGGGCAAGCAGGTGACAGCATACGTGCAGAAGCAAGTAGAGGCTGCGGTGAAGGCGAAGGTGAAGGAGGAATACGGCCTGGATGTGCAGCATGTCAACATCCGCGTCGACAACAGTAATCCGCAGCAGCCCGCAATCGAGAAAATCGAGCTGACCATCGGAGAAGAGAAGCAGGAGGACAAAAGTGCAGCGGTCATCACCCCCATCCAGCCCATCGCGCCGGTAACCATTCAATTGGGGCAAAGTCAGGCCGTAACATCACAAGCAGGCATCGAGACGTCTTCACGCCAGATGGACCCGACGTACGCGAAGATCGCTGCCGATCTAGCAGCGCAGTGGGGGCTTACGAGCGATCAGGTGGTCGTGACGGGCGGGTCTTCGTAACAGAAGCTTTCGGAAAAGCGAGGTGAGAGAGATGCTGGAAAAACTGAGGAAGCTGTGGGAAGGAACCGGCAAAAAGCGGTTGCCGCTGCACTACTTGATCGTCGTCTTGGGAATCGGGGCCGCCGCCATGATCTTGACAGATTTTCTTCAGGTCGAGCGGGATTCGCCGCTCGGATTGGCCGGAGGTGGCGGCGGGGGAGCCGGGCAAGCCGAAAGCGCCAGTGCAAGCTGGTTCGGCGGCGGGAACAACGCCGGAGAGGATGCGGCAGCTCCGGCCATGGGCGCCAAATCCGCGCCTGACATCATCGCCGAATACGAAAACATCTACGCCACACAGCTGCGGGACATCCTCACCAGCGTCGTAGGCGTAGGCGAAGTCGAGGTGATGGTCAACCTCGAGTCGACGCCGGAGCTGGTTATGGCCCAAAACACGAATAACCGCTCTTCCACCAACCAGGAAATGGACAAAGACAAGGCGACACGCAACCAGAGCGACCAGACGAAAGATGCCGAAGTCGTCATTGTGCAGGGCGGCAAGCAAGATCAGCCTGTCGTCGTCAAGACAGTGAAGCCGCGCGTCAGAGGTGTCCTCGTCGTAGCCAAGGGCGCCGACAACATCCAGGTCAAGGCGTGGATTACCGAAGCCGTACAAAAGGTTTTGGACGTTCCCGCCTACAAAATATCCATTTTGCCCAAAAAAGGGTAGGAGGTAATGGCGAATGATTCTGCGCAAGCAAACAGTATGGTTGTTGACAATGCTGGCAGTCATGGTAGTGCTCTCCGGGTATTATTTGGTGAAAGGCCCGCAAGATCAGGTGCCGACGTCCGGACAGCAGGAAGCTGTACAAAAGCAGGAGCAGATTTCGGGTGTCGTCGTCGAGTCCAAGCAAGTGGACCAACCATCGCCTGCCGCACCGGTAGACGGAAAAAACGAGGGTCAGGTTGCCGCAGGGCTGCCTGTGGATGTGCAAGCGGCCAATCCGCAAGCGCCTGATACCAAAGCCGCTCCACAGCCGCAGACAGGCAATGCCGCTGTCCCTGTAACAGAGACGACAAGCGAGATTTTCCAGGGCTACAAAATGAAGCGGGAAGCTCAGCTCCAGCAGCAAAAAGACGAACAAATGGCGATTATCGGAAACGCCGAGTCGTCGGCGCAAGCAGTCGCGGATGCCCAGGCGAAATTCAACAAGCTCTCGGCGCAGGAAACTGCCGTGACGAACATCGAGGAGATGCTGAAAGCAAACGGCTATCAGGATGCGGTCGTCTACGTGAATGACGACAAGGTGACCGTCATCGTCCAGAAGGATAAACTGAGCGCCAATGAAGCTGTCGACATCATCGCCCAGGTGAAGCAGCAGCTCAATGTCCCGGCGACGAATGTGACCGTGCAGTTCAAGACCACGTAAGCCCGGGAAAGGGTGGTCTATGGGCAATGCTACCGTTATAATGTCAGCCCGAAACGGGTATCATGGTAAGGGTTTCCTCGCTTCTGCGCGGCAAGAAGCGGGGAAATCCTTTCTTGACGTGTTATGGTCAACAGGCTACCATGGATTTATGCTTTGCTCTTGATACATATATAGCCACCCGGAAACATCTTAACGAAACGAAGGAGTGCACATTCGTGTTAAAAATTCATGAAATCCGAGAAATTATCAAGCTGATCGATCAATCTTCCATTAATGAATTCAAATTGGAAACAGAAGGCGCAAAAGTGACCTTGCGCAAATCGAATGGCACCGAGACGGTCGTCGTGACTCAGCCTGTTGTACAAGCTCCTGTGGCAGCTCCGGCTCCCGTAGCACCTGTAGCGGCAGCACCGGCAGCGGCTCCGGCTCCCGTGGCAGAAGCGCCGAAAGCAGCACCGGCACCTCTCGAGGACGAAGCAAACCTGCACAAGATCGTATCGCCGATGGTCGGTACGTTCTATAGATCGCCAGAGCCTGGCAAGCCGCCGTACGTGCAGGCAGGCGACAAAGTCACTGCAAGCAAAGTGGTGTGCATCGTGGAAGCGATGAAGCTGTTTAACGAAATCGAGGCAGAAGTAAACGGCGAGATCGTCAAAGTTCTGGTCGAAGACGGACAGCTGGTTGAATACGGTCAGCCGTTGTTTTTGGTGAAGCCGGAATAAGGTGGGGGAGAGCGGAATGTTTCAGAAAGTATTGATTGCCAATCGCGGAGAAATTGCGGTCCGTGTCATCCGCGCATGCCGCGAGCTGGGCATTCGTACGGTCGCCGTCTACTCCGAAGCGGATCAAGAAGCGCTTCATGTAAAAATGGCCGACGAAGCCTACTGTATTGGTCCGAAAGCATCCAAGGACAGCTACTTGAACATAGCGAACATCATGAGCGTAGCGACCAAGGTGGGAGCCGACGCCATTCACCCCGGCTATGGATTTCTGGCGGAAAACGCTGACTTTGCCGAGATTTGCGCGGCGTGCAACATTACGTTCATCGGTCCGGACCCGGATGCGATCGTGAACATGGGCGACAAATCGACAGCCAAGGATACGATGAAGGCTGCGGGGGTCCCGACCGTACCGGGGACGGATGGCCTGATCGAAGACGTGGCAGATGCCATCAAGACGGCCAACGAAATCGGCTACCCCGTGATGGTGAAGGCGACGGCCGGCGGCGGAGGACGCGGCATGCGCGTTGCAGTAGACGATGAAGATCTGGAAAAGGCGATTCGTCAGGCGCAGAACGAAGCGAAGACAGCGTTCGGCAACCCGGGCGTCTACCTGGAAAAATTCGTGGAAAGCCCGCGCCATGTGGAAATTCAGATCATGGCCGACAAGCATGGCAACGTCGTCTACCTGGGCGAGCGCGACTGCTCGATCCAGCGTCGTCACCAGAAGCTGATCGAGGAAGCGCCGTCGCCCGCTTTGAGCGAGGAGCTGCGCAGGCAAATGGGGGAAGCGGCTGTCGCTGCAGCCAAGGCGGTCAATTATCACGGCGCAGGAACGGTGGAGTTTCTGCTGGATAAGCACGGCAAGTTTTACTTCATGGAAATGAACACACGCATCCAGGTCGAGCATCCGGTTACAGAGCTGGTTACCGGTTTTGATCTGATCAAGGAGCAGCTGACGGTAGCGGCAGGATTGCCGTTGTCCTTTACCCAGGAAGACGTCGTGCTGGACGGCTGGGCGATCGAATGCCGGATCAATGCGGAAAATCCCGCGAAAAACTTCATGCCGTCTCCGGGACGCATCACCGGGTACCTGCCGCCGGGCGGCTTCGGCGTGCGCGTGGACAGTGCTGCCTATACCGGCTATTCCATCCCGCCGTACTACGATTCGATGATCGCCAAGCTGATCGTCTGGGGCAAAGACCGCAACGAGGCGATCGAGCGGATGAAGCGCGCCCTGGGAGAATTCGTGGTGGAAGGCATCACGACGACGATCCCGTTCCATCTGAAGGTGCTGGAGCATGAAGTTTTCGTGAGCGGTCATTTCGATACGAAATTCCTGGAGACGTACGATTTGAACCTCGATGAGGAGTAAGGCGCTCATTTGTAAAAAAACAGAGCGCTTGGTATAATGGAATACAAATCCAAAGGGAGGTGCGAAGCGTGGAAGAATTTTCTCCAGATTTAGAGAGAACAGAACTTGGGAAGGTCCAGATCGCTCCTGAAGTCTTGGAAGTGATCGCCGGCATGGCTGCGTCCGAAGTCGAAGGCGTGGCGCAGATGAGCGGCGGTTTCGTAGGAGAAATAGCGGAACGTTTAGGCCGTAAAAATATTGCCCGCGGCGTTCGCGTAGAAGTAGGTTCTCGCGAGGCAGCTGTAGATGTTTCGATCATCGTGAAATACGGTCACCGCATCCCGGATGTCGCTCGAAATATTCAAGATAGTGTGCGCAGCGCAATTGAGAGCATGACAGGGCTGTCGGTTGTGGAAGTGAATGTACATATCGTCGATGTAGAGCTGAAAGCGGATGAAAAATCGCCTGCACCCGCAACTGCTGTGGTGGAAGAATACCAGCGCGTGCGCTAGCACAGGCAACGGATGGATGCCCCCTGCTAACAGGGGGCATTTTCCTCATCAGTACGGCAACACCCGAACGTGCTATGTTTGTCCGACAGACGGGCATGGTTGAAGGAGAGATGTATGTGAACTTGTTCGACCGGTTTATTTTGACCATCTACAGTTTTGCGCTGATCATCTTGTCCTGCATGGCGATCGCAGCGACCAGCGGCTTGTTGTCTCCGGACGTGTTCCGTCCTTACCTCGAAGAGATGCTCGCGGGCACGAACCTCGCCTATCTCATCGTCGCGATCATCTTCCTCGTTGTCAGCCTTCGATTCTTTTTCAGTTCCTTCCGCAGAGGCAAAGCAAAGACAGAGCGCGGCATTCGCCAACGCAGCGATCTGGGTGAGGTCCACATCACCTTGCAGACCATCCAGACGATTGCGGAGCGCGCAGCCAGACGGGTAAAAGGCGTGCGCGACATGAAGACAGCGGTCAGATCGCTCGAGAGCGGGAACATGATCACGCTGCGCATCGCAGTCGATGGGGAGACACCTTTGCCCGAATTGACACAAAAGCTGCAACAGGATGTCAAGGATCAGGTGGAAGGGATCGCAGGCGTCGTGATTTCCGAAGTATCGGTCATCGTGACGGAGGTGGCTCAACAAGATAACTACGCTGCGCGCAGGCGGGTGGAATAGAAGGTGAGAGCCGTGTTATGGGAGTTATTGTGGGAGCACAAGGGGAAGCTATTGGGTGTTGCAGCCGGATTTATTTTCGGGATCATCTACCTTCTCGTGGGCTTTTGGGATACACTGGTGTTTGTTGTGTTTATCGGCACCGGATTTTACATCGGCCGCAAACTGGATCACAAGGAAGACTTGCGGGAAATTCTTGACAGGATTTTGCCTGGCAAGTTTCGGTAACAGATGACCGGATCTCCCGGGATAACCCATCTGCTCCCGGACGCAAAATAAATGGTAGGGTGAATGGTATGAAGCGAAGAACAGCACGAGAAAAAGCAGTCCAATGTCTTTTCCAGATCGATATGGCAGAGGTGCCGGTGAATGAGGCGATCGCGCTGGTCATGGAGGACTCGCAGGAAGATTCGCAGTATCTGCGTTACTTGGTGGACGGCGTCCTGAAGAATCAGGCAGAGATTGACGCCAAGATCAAGCAATACTTGCGCGGCTGGCAGCTGGAGCGGATCGCCAATGTGGACCGCGCGATACTCCGTCTGGCTTTTTACGAGATCATGTATGAAGCAGATACCCCTGACAAGGTTGTCATGAACGAAGCGATTGAAATTGCCAAGCTCTTTAGCGATGAGCAATCCCACCGTTACATCAACGGCGTCTTGTCCAGCTTCCTGCATGCTCGTGAGATCACACAGGCATAAACAGGGCAGGGGAAAAAGGCATGGGTAAGGTAATGTTAGGCATTGATACGAGCAATTACCGGACATCACTGTGCTTGGCTCAGGAAGACGGCCGGATTGTGGCAGAAGCAAAGCGCCTTTTGAAAGTGAAAGAAGGCAAGCGCGGGCTGCAGCAATCCGAGGCCGTCTTTCAACATGTGATGAACTTGCCGGAACTGAGCGAACAAATGAAGTGGAACGAGTATGAGATCGAAGCCATTTGCGTCAGCGAGAAGCCGCGTCCCGTCGACCAGTCGTACATGCCGGTGTTCAAAGTTGGTGAAGGGCTGGGCAAATCGCTGGCGACCTACTTGCGCGTGCCGCTGCACTTGACGACACATCAGGAAGGGCATATCGCAGCAGGGGAGTACACGGCAGAAAATCGTCCGCGTGAAGACCGTTTTCTGGCGGTCCACCTCTCCGGCGGGACCAGTGAGCTTTTGCTGTGCGAGCGAATGGCGACAGGCTATGCGATCGAAAAAATCGGCGGTACGATCGATTTGCACGCCGGCCAACTGGTAGACCGCGTCGGAGTGGCGCTCGGGCTGTCCTTTCCCGCGGGGCCGCAGCTGGAGGCATTGGCCAGGGAAGCGTCGGGCGATTTCCGGGTGGCGTCGGCCGTGGACGGCTTGTCGTTCAGCTTTTCCGGCCCGGAGGCTTCCTTGCTGCGCGCCGTTTCGGCGGGGCAGGTCAGTTTCGCTGACATCGCCCGCGCGACGGAGCAATGTATCGCCAACACGCTGGAGAAATCACTGCGGCATGCGGTGGAACAGGGCTTGCCGAAAGAAATATTGATCGTAGGCGGAGTAGCTGCCAACCAGTACATGCGCGAGCGGCTGATCAAGCGGCTGGAGCATCCTGCAGCGGGGGCGAAACTGTATTTTTGCGACCCCGCTTACTCGGGTGACAACGCCTACGGGGTAGCCATGCTCGGATGGATGAAGCAAAAGACGAACAATAAATAATGTTGAACATTTTATGATTCGGCTTTACAGGATATCCGAAAATCGGTACACTAGTGGTATCGACGTTATGAAGGAGGTCCTTTCTCCATGGCTGCAGTGATTGTCCAAGGGAAAGAAGTCGCGCAAAGCATTCGCGCCGAGCTGGCGAATGAAGTG
Source organism: Brevibacillus sp. GCM10020057 (assembly GCF_042683565.1). Classification (NCBI taxonomy): domain Bacteria; kingdom Bacillati; phylum Bacillota; class Bacilli; order Caryophanales; family Paenibacillaceae; genus Brevibacillus; species Brevibacillus sp. GCM10020057. The sequence goes on along the minus strand of NZ_JBHUJW010000043.1, from coordinate 953,293 downwards.
GCGGAACTGAAAAAACAAGGCATTACACCAGGGTTGACCGTTGTGCTGGTAGGAGATGACCCTGCTTCCCAATCCTATGTGCGAGGCAAGGCGAAGGGCTGCGAAGAAGTCGGCATCGCCTCTGAAGTGATTGTTAAGGACGCGTCCACCACAGAGGAAGAGCTGCTGGCGATCATCCAGCAATTGAACGAAAATCCGAACGTTAATGGGATTTTGGTGCAACTTCCTTTGCCGAAACACATTTCCGAGACGGCCGTGATCGAGGCGATTCATCCGGACAAAGATGTGGACGGTTTCCATCCGATCAGTGTCGGCAACATGGTGCTTGGCAACGAGACATTTCTGCCGTGTACGCCGCACGGGATCATCGAGCTGATCAAACGGACGGGGACGGAAATGGCTGGCAAGCACGCTGTCGTCATCGGGCGCAGCAACATCGTGGGCAAGCCGGTGTCGCTCTTGCTGCAGCAAGAAAACGCCACAGTGACGATGTGCCATTCCCGCACGCAAAACCTCGAGGCAATCACGCGGCAGGCGGATATTCTCGTCGTTGCGACAGGACGCGCGCACATGATCGGGAAAGAACACGTGAAGCCGGGGGCTGTCGTGATCGACGTCGGCGTGAACCGGATTGAAACCGGCAAGCTCGTAGGCGACGTCAAGTTCGATGAAGTAAAGGAAGTGGCGAGCTTCCTGACGCCTGTACCGGGAGGCGTCGGCCCGATGACGATTACCATGCTTTTGAAAAATACGGTCGCGGCTGCACGCAGGCAGGCAGGCCGATAAGCTGTACCGAAAACAGGGAAATGGAGAGGGAGGACCGATCCATTTCCTTTTTCGCAGATAGGACAGCGGCCAGATGAGGAGGGGCGCATGGCTATTCAAAACATCTTATCTGTCAGCGATCTCAATCGCTACATCAAACTGGTGCTGGAAAAGGAAAACCGCCTGCAGGACGTCTGGGTGCGCGGCGAGATTTCCAACTTTACGCACCATTCGAGCGGACATATGTACTTTACCCTCAAAGATCAGCAATCGCGGATCAAGGTCGTCATGTTTGCCAGCTACAACCGTTTTTTGCGTTTCCTGCCCAAAGATGGAACCAAAGCAATCGTGCGCGGTTCCATTTCTGCCTTCGAGCGGGACGGAGCCTACCAGCTGTATGCCAAAGAGATGCAGCCGGACGGTCTGGGATCGCTTTATTTGGCGTTTGAGCAGCTCAAGGAAAAGCTGGCGCGGGAAGGGCTGTTTGCCGCCGAACGAAAACGTCCGCTGCCGCGATTTCCGAAGCGGGTGGGCGTCGTGACCTCTCCGACCGGCGCCGCCATTCGCGACATTTGCACCACGATTCGCCGCCGCTTCCCGCAGGCCGAGATCGTGCTGGCACCTGCTGTCGTGCAAGGAGCAGAAGCCCCGGCCTCCATAATTTCCGCCATTCGGATCATCAACCAACATCCCGATATCGACGTTCTCATCGTGGGACGCGGCGGTGGTTCCATCGAGGAGCTGTGGGCGTTCAACGACGAAAAGGTCGCCAGAGCAATCGCTGCCTCGACGATTCCCGTCATCTCGGCTGTCGGCCACGAGACCGATGTGACCATTGCCGATTTCGTCGCAGATGTACGTGCCGCGACGCCGACTGCTGCAGCAGAGCTGGCCGTTCCGCACTATCTGGAATGGGTCGAGCGGGTCAAGCAGTTTGAGATGCGCATCCAGCGAGCCGTCCTGAACCGGATCGCCGACCAGCGCAAGCGGTTGAACCAGCTTGCAAATGCGTACGCGATGCGCCAGCCGCAGCGGCGTCTGGAGGAGGCGGCAGAGCGGCTCGACCGTGCCCAGCTACGGATGAAGCAGTCGATGAAGCATTTGCTTGCGCTGCGCAAAGAGCGGTATGAGCGGCTGGACCAGCGGATCAAGCGCTACCGGCTGGCGGATCAGCTAGGGGAACGCAGCAAACAGCTGATGGCCGTCCGTGCGCGATTGGATGAAAAAATGCGCAGACGGCTGACCGAGCAGCAAATGGCTTTTTCGGCCCGTGTAGCGCAGCTTGATGCGCTAAGTCCGCTCAAAGTCATGCAGCGCGGGTTTTCGCTCGTCTATGCGGAAGGGCAGATCGTCAAGTCCGTCGAGCAATTTGCCTGCGGAGACAGGCTCGTGGTACGATTAAGGGATGGAAGCGCCACTGCACGCGTGGAACAGATTGATCGGGAGGAGAAACACGATGGCTCGCAAAAAAACGGACCAAGAGACTGACATGCAGTTTGAAGAGGCGATGAGACGGCTGGAGGAGGTCGTCTTGCAACTGGAAGAAGGAGAAATTCCACTGGAGGAGGCCATCACCTTGTATCAGGAAGGCGTCACACTTTCCCGGATTTGCGGTCAGAAGCTTGAGGCGATCGAGGCGAAAATCACGCAGCTGGTAGAAGAGGACGGGATGCTGAAGCAAAAGGCGTTCCGCGTGGAAGGAGAAGCGTAAATGGCTGTGGACACGTTTACTACATACCTGACAGAAAAGACAGCCTATATCGAGGACAGGCTCATTTCCGCCCTCGAGCAGGAAGGGGTGCCTTCCGCCCTTTACGAATCGATGAAATACTCGCTGATGGCAGGAGGCAAGCGGCTTAGGCCCATGCTCGTTCTGGCTGTGCTGGAGGCGCTGGACAAGCCGATCGAGCGCGGTGTCCCGTTTGCGGTCGCCCTGGAAATGATCCATACATACTCACTCATCCACGATGACTTGCCAGCGATGGATGACGATGATTTGCGGCGCGGCAAACCGACGAACCACAAGGTGTTTGGCGAAGCGACCGCGATTCTGGCGGGAGACGCGCTTTTGACCCGCGCTTTTTCCCTTATCGCCGAGTCGTACATGGGGCGAACGGACGTACCTGCCGCGACAACGGTCAAACTCATCGCGGAGCTGGGCCGGCGTGCCGGTGCCAGGGGGATGGTCGGCGGACAGATGGCGGACATCGAAGGCGAGATGAAGCGGCTGGAGCTGCCCCAGCTGGAGTTCATTCACGAGCACAAGACAGGCGACCTGTTGATTGCGGCACTGCGCGGCGGAGGCTATCTGGCGGAAGCAAGCGAAAAGCAGATGGAGATGCTGACTCGCTACGGGTATTGCATCGGGCTTGCTTTCCAGATTCAGGACGATATCCTGAACGTCGAAGGGGATGCTGCCGAGCTTGGCAAAGCCGTCGGCAGCGATGCCCAGCGGCAGAAAGCGACGTATCCGTCCATCCTTGGGCTTGAGCAGTCCAAGGAACGGCTGGCCGCGCTCATCGCGGAGGCGAAGGCCGCTCTGGCGGATGCCGGACTGGAGCATTCGGCCCTTGGCCCGTTGGCAGATTACGTGCGCGACCGGAAAAAATAGGGCAGTCCGCAACAAGCACTTTCCGTTTGGTACCGGTACGGTCTGCCATTCACAGACAGAAGCCTCCCGAAAAGCACGGGAGGTTTTTTAATCTGCACAGCGTTCGTTTCCCTGCTTCGCGAAAGCGCATCCATCCTGCTATTCGCCGATGATGATGAAAAGTGGTGTTTTTGCAGAGAAACCGTTATAATGAAGCAAGCATAAAAGTAGCGTAACGATGCGGCTCTGGCAAAAGAGAGAGCCGCGTTTACCCAGGGATAGATTGGATTGCAGCACGCACAATCGCCGGAGAACGAACAGTGGAAAGTGAGGAATACCCATGCTGCTTACTACCATAAATGATCCTCAAGACTTGAAAAAATGCAAACAGTCGCAGCTATATACATTGGCAAAAGAAATCCGGCAGTTTCTCGTGGAGACGCTGTCCAAAACAGGCGGCCATCTGGCTCCCAATCTCGGGGTGGTCGAGCTGACTCTTGCTCTGCACTATGTCTTTGACAGCCCGCGAGACAAAATCATCTGGGATGTAGGCCATCAGGCGTATGTACATAAAATGCTGACCGGGCGCCGGGACATGTTCCCGACACTGCGTCAATACAAAGGGCTTTGCGGGTTTCCGAAAATGGTCGAAAGTCCGCATGACGTGTGGGAAACCGGGCACAGCAGCACATCGCTGTCTGCTGCGATGGGAATGGCGACGGCTCGCGATTTGAAAAAGGAAAAGAACCATGTAGTCGCGGTGATCGGCGACGGTGCCCTGACTGGCGGGATGGCTCTGGAAGCGCTGAACCACATCGGTCACGAACGCAAAAATGTGATCGTTGTGCTCAACGACAACGAAATGTCGATCGCGCCCAACGTGGGGGCATTGCACAACTACTTGGGCAAATTGCGTTCGGCGGAGAACTACAAATGGGCAAAGGAAGAGCTGGAAAGCCTGCTCAAATCGATTCCGGCAGTAGGCGGAAAGCTGGCGAACATAGCCGAGCGGTTCAAGGACAGCATGAAGTATTTGCTCGTTTCCGGCGTTCTATTCGAGGAGCTTGGCTTTACGTATATCGGTCCGATCGACGGCCATAATCTGGAGCTGTTGCTCGATACGATGAAGACAGCGAAGCAGACCAAAGGCCCTGTCCTGATCCATGCGATCACGAAAAAAGGAAAGGGTTACGCCCCCGCCGAAGCAGATTCGGTCAAATGGCATGGCATCGGAACATACAAAATCGAATCGGGAGACACGCCGAAGTCAGCTCCTACTTATACATCCATCTTCGCGGATACGATGATGAAGCTGGCGGACGAGGACGACCGGATCGTGGCGATTACGCCTGCGATGCCGGCCGGTTCCGGGCTGATTCCGTTTGGCCAGAAGTTTCCTGACCGTCTGTTCGACGTAGGGATTGCCGAGCAGCATGCTTGTACGTTCGCCGCAGGGCTTGCGACGCAGGGCCTCAAGCCGGTCCTTGCGATTTACTCGACGTTTTTGCAGCGCGCATACGACCAGCTGATTCACGATGTGGCCCGGCAAAAGCTCAATGTCGTGTTTGCGGTAGACCGCGCAGGGCTTGTCGGAGCGGACGGGGAGACGCACCAGGGCATGTACGACATCGCCTTTATGCGGGCTATTCCCAACATGGTCATCATGGCGCCGAAGGACGAAAACGAGCTGCGCCATATGATGAAGACGGCTTCCAAATACGACGGGGGCCCGATTTCCTACCGCTATCCGCGTCTGCCGGTGCGCGGCGTTGCCTTGGACGAGGAACTGCAGGTGCTTCCCATCGGCAAGGCCGAAATCGTGCAGGAAGGAAAGCATGTCGCGATCCTCTCGTTCGGGCATGTGTTCGAGATCGCGGAACAGGCGGCGAGTCAGCTCAGGCGCGAAGGAATGGAGCCGATGCTCGTCAATGCGCGCTTTTGCAAGCCGTTGGACGAGGAGCTGCTACTCAGGCTGGCAAAAGAAGGCTACCACATTGTCACCGTCGAGGAAGGCTGTGAAATGGGCGGCTTCGGCAGTGCCGTGCTGGAATGCTTGAACGGCCTCGGCTATTACGATGGCAACGTGCAGATCGTCGCGGTGCCTGATTACTTCGTAGAGCATGGCAGTGTCAAAGAACAGCGGCAGGAAGTAGGGCTCACGGCAGAGAACATCGTCTCCCGTGTACGTGCCCTGATGCCCGTATCGAAAGGCGTAGTCGAAGCATGAGCATAAGAAAAGAACGCGTAGATGTCCTCCTCGTCGAGCGAGGATTGTACGAAACGAGAGAAAAAGCAAAAGCAGCAGTAATGGCAGGACTCGTCCAGGTTGCGGGCGAGCGATGCGACAAACCGGGAACGAAATTCCCCGCAGACGTTGCAATCACGGTCAAAGGCGAGGTGCACCCGTACGTCGGCCGCGGCGGTCTGAAGCTGGAAAAAGCGCTGCGGGTATTCGGGATCGACCTGACGGGGCGCGTCATGATGGACATTGGCGCATCCACGGGCGGCTTTACGGACTGTGCCTTGCAGCACGGCGCACGGCTCGTCTACGCCATCGACGTAGGCTACGGCCAGCTCGCCTGGAGTCTGCGTCAGGATGAACGGGTCGTCGTCATGGAACGGACGAATTTCCGCCATATGGACCCGGCTGCTTTCGAGCTGGAAAAGCCGGACGCTGCTTCCATCGATGTCTCCTTCATTTCCCTGCGCCTGATTTTGCCGGTGCTGTACCGCTTCCTGAAGCCGGGGGGAGATGTGGTCGCGCTGGTCAAGCCGCAATTTGAGGCAGGCAAGGAGAAGGTGGGGAAAAACGGCATTGTGCGCGATAGAGAGACGCATGAAGCCGTCTTGACGGACATCGGCGCCTTTGCCCGCGAGCTTGGCTTTGCCCTGAAAGGTCTGGATTTCTCGCCGATCACCGGCGGCGAAGGCAACATCGAGTTCGTCCTGCACGCCGCCAAGAGCGAGGATGGCCTCGACTCGGAAGCGTGGCTTTCGCTCGTGACGGAAGTAGTGGCGTCTGCCCATGCCGCGTTAAAATAAGCTGATGAACAAAGCCTCGGGATTTTTGTCCGAAACGAGGCTTTTTATTTATGCATGAGAAGTTGTATACTTGTATAAGGATTTCCAACCAACCAGTTTGGGGTGGACCATGTGAAGAAAATTGGAATTATCGCGAATAAAGGAAAACCGGAAGCCCGCATAGTGGCGCGGGAGCTTCTGTATTTGATCGAGGCGCGCGGTGCACAGGTTTTTCTGGACGAAAACATCTCCTCTGACCTGGGCCGTGCCGAACTGGGAGCGACAGTCGAGGAGATCGGGCATCAGGCGGACCTCGTCTGTGTGCTGGGCGGAGACGGGACGCTTCTCGGGATTGCCCGCCAGCTGGCAGGACGCTCCCTGCCGATACTGGGGATCAATCTCGGGACGCTCGGCTTTTTGTCCGAGGCAGAACCGGAGCATCTGCCCCATGCCGTCGACTTGCTGCTGTCGGGAAACTATAACATCGAAGAGCGGACGATGCTGGAGGCGACCCTTTTTCGCAAGGGGAAAAGCCTTGGCACGTACACAGCGATGAATGACATCGGCATCGCCAAAGGGTCGTTTTGCCGGATCATTCAATGCGCTGTATATTTGGACAATGCCTATGTCGCCACCTTCAGCGGGGATGGCGTGATCGTCTCGACGCCGACCGGGTCTACGGCCTACTCACTGTCAGCCGGAGGTCCCATCGTCGCACCCAATGTGGACATGCTGCTGCTGACGCCGGTAGCGCCGCATTCGTTGACGGCAAGGCCGATGGTGTTGTCAGGCGACGAAGTGATCCGGATCGAGGTCGATGCCATCCATCAGGAAATGGGCTTGTCCATTGACGGACAATTCGGCTACCGGCTGGAAGGCGGCGACCAGATTTACATCAAAAAATCTCCGTTCGTCACGCCGCTGATCAAGTGGAAAGCGGGCGGCTTTTTTGAAGCGATTCGCACCAAACTACAAGGGGAATGGGAGTAAATTTCTATGAACAAAGGGCAACGACATATCCGGATCAAGGAAATCATCAGCAATAACGAGGTGGAGACCCAGGATGAGCTGGTGGAGCGTTTGCGGGCGGCAGGTTTTCACGTGACGCAAGCAACGGTTTCCCGCGATATCAAGGAGTTGCATCTGGTTAAGGTGCCGCTGCCAGATGGCCGCTACAAATATTCCGTACCGACCGAGCAAAAGTTCAATCCACTGCAAAAACTGAAACGAATGCTGGTCGATTCGTTCATGAGCATCGATCAAGCCGATCACTTTATCGTGCTGAAAACTCTTTCCGGACACGCAAATGCGGTAGCCGAGCTGATCGACAACCTGCCCTGGGAAGAAATTATGGGCACGATCAGCGGCGACAACACGATCCTGATCATTTGCCGCTCCAGGGAGAATACCGATGAAGTGACAAAACGCTTGAAGGAAATGCTGTAAAGGTGGTTGCTTTGCCATGCTAATGGAACTGTCCATTCGGAATTTTGCCATTATCAAATCGGTTACAATCTCCTTTCAAAAAGGACTCAATATCCTCACGGGTGAGACAGGAGCGGGGAAATCGATTATCATCGATGCGCTTGGGCTGCTTCTTGGCGGCAGGGCTTCTGCCGACTTTGTCCGGTACGGAGAAGCGCGCGCGGAAGTAGAAGGGCTGTTCGAGCTGCCTGCAGGGCATCCGGCGCTGGCAGTGTGCGAGAGCGTCGGCGTCCAAGTCGAGCAGGATGGCATGCTGGTGGTGCGAAGGGATATATCCAATCAGGGAAAGAGCATCATTCGCCTGAACGGACAAATGGTTACCCTTGCCATGCTGCGCGAGCTGGGACCTTGGCTGGTAACGGTTCATGGCCAGCATGACACGCATATGCTCATGCAGTCGGACAAGCACATCAACTGGCTGGATGCGTACGGAGAATCCGCGCTGGGCAGTGCCAAGGCCGAGTATACCAGGCTGTATGCCGCGTTTCGCAAAACGAAGCAGGACCTGGAGCGGATGGCCCGCAACGAAAGAGAGCTGGTGCAACGGATTGATCTGTTGCAGTATCAGCTGGATGAGATTGAAGCGGCGGCCCTCACGCCGGGCGAGGACGAAAAGCTGCTGCAACAGCGCAAAAAGTGGATGAACATCGAGAAGGTTTATTCCGCCATTCAGGATGCGTACCGTTCCCTGTACGGGGATCAGAGGGGGATGGACTGGCTGGGGCACGCCATGGGTGAGCTGGAGCGCGTCGCAGGCTACGAAGAACAGCTCGCCCCCATCCTCGAGACGGTCCAGAACGCCTACTACCAGATCGAGGATGTCGTCCACCAGCTGCGCCATCTTTCCTACCAGATGGACTTCGAGCCTGCCCAGCTGGCAGAAGTCGAGAGCAGGCTGGATCAGATCCAGACCTTGAAGCGCAAGTACGGCAAGAGCGTAGATGACATCCTCGAATACGCGGCCACGATCCAGGATGAGCTGGATGACATGCACCATTACGAAGACCGGTTGCAGCAGGTTCAGGACAAGCTGGCCGGGCTGGCTGCCGATTTGGCAGTGGAAGCGCTCGAGCTGTCCGTCATCCGCCAGGAATGCGCGCAGAAGCTCGCCGTGGAGATCGAGCAGCAGCTCAAGGAACTGCACATGGAGCGCGCCCGCTTCGCCATCGATGTGCGGCAGACGCCGGACGAGGACGGCGTAGAGATCGAAGGCGTCAAGCGTCTCTTCGATGCCAACGGGATGGATCAGATCGAGTTTCTCATCTCTCCGAACCCGGGCGAGCCGCTGCGGCCGCTGGCGAAAATCGCATCTGGCGGAGAGCTTTCCCGCGTGATGCTGGCCATCAAGACGATTCTCGCAGGGACGGACCAGGTGGAGACGCTTATCTTTGACGAAGTGGATACGGGTGTCAGCGGTCGGGCAGCCCAGGCCATTGCGGAGAAGCTCGCAAAAGTAGGTGCGCAGCGGCAAGTGCTCTGCATCACCCATTTGCCGCAGGTTGCCTCCATGGCAGACGCCCACTTCCTCATTAAAAAGGAAATGAGCGAGCACGAGACCATGACGACGGTGACCAGGCTGTCAGATGACGAGCGGGTAATGGAGCTGGCCCGCATGCTTGGCGGGGCCGAAGTCACGGCAAAAACAAAAGAACATGCCCGCGAGATGATTGCGCTCGGAATCGGGAGGAAGGCTGCCAACTAGACGGTTGGCAGTCTTTTTTTCCTGACATAATCCGCATCCGCAGGGGCAACATTAAAGGTACACAAGGTGGAGGTGTCACATAGGTGTAGGTAGGGAACGGTAGGAGTGATTGCTGGTGATCCGACAGAACAAAAGAAAATGGATGGGAAGTTTCCTTCTCCTCATCACGGCGCTCGTCGTGAGTTCCACCCCGTTCCGCGATCTGTCATCCTTTCCCCATGAGCTTCGCATGACGGAAGGGTCCCTGAAACAGTTGCGCGTCTCCGTACCAGTAATGGGCACTCTTGTCAACAGCAATCCTGACATTTTGCACGTCAATGGGACGAAGGCGCGTGAAGTGTCCGTTGATTTGAGCAAGCCGATGTCCGTCGAGCCGCTCCGGGCAGGGCAAGCGCAATTGCAACTGAAGTGGCGCAACATCCCGCTGACTGCTGTCAAAGTCGACGTGCTGCCCGACCTGCGGCTGTATCCCGGCGGTCAGTCCATTGGCGTCAAACTGCAGACGGCAGGTGTCCTGGTCGTCGGTCACCATCTGGTGGACGACGGCAAGAAGAAGTATTCCCCCGGTGAACAGTCTGGCGTGCATGTGGGCGACATGATTGTGAAGATGAATGATCTGTACATTAACGACATGAATGACGTAAAAAAGCTGATTAACGAAGCAGGGAAAAACAATCATCCGGTGCAGCTGCTCGTCGTGCGCGGGAAAGAAAAGCTGACCCTGACGCTGCACCCTGCAAAGGACAAGCGGGACAACGAGTACCGGATGGGCTTGTACATCCGCGACTCGGCAGCAGGTGTCGGCACACTCACTTTTTACGATCCGAAATCCAAAGCATTTGGTGCGTTGGGACATGTCATTTCCGACGTAGATACGGGTCAGGCGATTGTCGTCGGGGATGGACAAATCGTACAAGCCAGTGTGACATCCATAGAAAAAGGTCAGAGCGGCAATCCCGGCGAGAAGTTCGCCCGCTTTTACAATGAGAGCGAAGTGCTGGGAAGTATCACCAAAAACACGCCATTCGGCATTTTCGGCAAGATGAAAGAGGAGCCGAAACGCAGCTTTTACGACGAACCGTTGCCCGTAGCCCTCGCTGAACAGGTAGAGGAGGGTCCCGCCAAAATATTGACAGTGGTGAACGGGCAAAAAGTGGAAGAGTTCGATATTGAAATTGCCAATGTCATCAAGCAGCATTTTCCTGCCACCAAAGGCATGATTATCAAAGTGACGGACAAGCGTCTGCTGGAAAAGACAGGCGGTATTGTTCAAGGGATGAGCGGCAGCCCCATCATTCAAAAGGGAAAAATCGTAGGGGCAGTGACGCACGTATTCGTCAACGATCCGACATCCGGCTACGGCTGTTATATCGAATGGATGCTGCAGGATGCGGGGATCAACTTGCGCAGTTCAGAACCGCAAACGCAAGCTTTGCATGTGAAAGCTGCCTGAATGACAGAGACGAGCCGTCGCGCGCGCGAGCGAGACGGCTTGTTCGGCGTTCAACCGAGATGCGGCCGGCCATGGCAAATAATTGCATTCTTTGTCGAAATATCAGTGAAATCATTCAATCTTTCGTCATTGGCAGGAAAGGATACCAGATCGTCGAATAAATTTTAACAGTGAAAAGATGGCTGGGACTTATCCGTATCAATTCAGAAACTTCTGGGATGCCACCTTCTTCAAAAGACCGTCCATTGTTAGGAGGAACGACTTTGAGCAAGATTGAAGTATTGTTGGCAGATGATAACCGCGAATTTGTAAACCTGCTGGAAGACTACATTAGCAGCCAGTACGATATGGATGTCGTTGGCGTAGCCTACAACGGCAATGAAGTAATGAGATTGCTCCAGGAACGTGTTCCCGATGTTTTAATATTGGATATTATTATGCCGCACCTGGATGGACTCGCCGTGCTGGAACAAATTCAGGCCATGCGGTTGTCTCCGCAGCCGAAAATCATTATGTTGACTGCCTTCGGACAGGAAGAAATCACGAAAAAAGCGGTTGAACTGGGTGCTGCTTACTACATCCTCAAGCCGTTTGACATGGAAGTTCTGGCCCAGCGCATTCGCCAAATGATTACGACCAAGCCGGCATCATCCATCGTGTCACCGGTAAAACAGCAAAATTCTCTGTCAGTGAGAGGCCGCAATCTGGACGCCAGCATCACCAGCATCATCCACGAAATCGGCGTGCCGGCCCACATCAAAGGCTATTTGTATTTGCGCGAAGCGATCACCATGGTGTACAACGACGTCGAGCTGCTCGGCTCGATCACGAAGGTCCTGTACCCGGACATCGCCAAAAAGTTCAACACGACCGCAAGCCGCGTAGAGCGGGCCATCCGCCACGCCATCGAGGTAGCATGGTCCCGCGGCAACCTGGACTCCATCTCCAGCCTGTTTGGCTACACCATCTCCAACACCAAGGCGAAGCCGACCAACTCGGAGTTCATCGCTATGGTCGCGGACAAGCTGCGGATTGAGGCGAAGATTAGTTAGAGTAAGAAAGAAGCGGGTTCGCTGGATACACCAAGTGAACTTAAAATAGCTCACCCAATAAATCTTATGGGTTTATTGGGTACTTTTATTTTTTTGAGAGGTGGAAGATCGATAAACTTAATTCCGAGCACATAGGTAAAATATTCAGTCTTTTTCCTTATGATAGTGAATAGGGAGGGATAGAAGATGAGAGCAGGAAATCAGGTTCTGCTAATAATTGGGGGAGCCCTGCTCGTTTATGGACTGATCCCGGTGCTTTTTGTATATCCGTTTAAACCGTGGGCATCCACCATGGATTTTCTGACCTTTGTTTTTCTGGAGGATAGAAGTCGATTTTATTGGCTGTCGGGGATCGCCGTAGTAGGATTTTCATTCTTTGGGAGACGAAACAATAGTAATGTAAAATAATAAACATACACCTAAACCAATTAGAGAATAAAGAGCAAGGAGGGTGTTGCTGCATGCGCAACCTGGATGAGATTCTGACATTCAACCGGCAATTTGTGGAAAATAAAGAATATGAAAAATACCAAACGACCAAATTTCCTGATAAACGCCTGGTGGTGCTCTCCTGCATGGATACGCGCCTGGAGGAGTTGCTTCCGAAAGCGATGAACATGCGAAACGGAGACATCAAACATGTGAAAAGCGCCGGGGCGATTGTCTCCCATCCGTTCGGGAGTATCATGCGAAGTATTCTGGTCGCGATCTACGAGCTCGACGCTGCAGAAGTCATAGTGGTGGGCCACTACGACTGCGGGATGAGTGCCATTGACAGCAACCGCACCATGAAGAAAATGCTGGAGCAGGGAGTATCGTCGCAGACGTTCACCATACTGCAGCATGCAGGCATCAATCTGCATCAATGGTTGCACGGCTTTTCCTGCGTAGAAGAAAGTGTGAAAAAGAGCGTGCAGACAATCAAAAATCACCCGCTGCTGCCACCCGATGTACCGGTACATGGCTTGCTGATCGATCCGGTAACAGGAAAGCTCGACGTAGTGGTCAACGGATACGGGAACGAGTAAGCAATGAGTGATCCAAATCTGACGACGGTCACCCGGAGATCGTTTTTGCAGCAAGCTCTCGTCTTGGCAGGCCGACTGGTTGGTCTAGGGTTGCTGTCCGGACTGTACGGCTACGGCTGGGAACGGAAATGGATCGAAGTCACGCGCATTCCGCTCACCGTGCCGGACTTGCCGGAGCCGTTTCGCGGGACGAGGCTCGTTCATTTCAGCGACCTGCACCTCGGTCACTACAGCGGGCTGGAGGATGTACAGCGCGTCGTCGATGTGATCAGGCAGGAGAAGCCGGACCTGATCTGCTTTACCGGCGATCTCGTGGACGAGAGCACCCGCCTGGTGCCGGGGGCGGCCCAGATTCTTCGTCAACTGGACGCGCCCCTTGGCAAGTTCGCCGTGCTGGGCAACCACGATTACCGGGCGGGAGAGCAGAGAGTCGTACGGGAGGCTTGGAGCGAAGCGGGGTTCGCGGTGTTGGACAACCGGCATGTCCGTCTGGAAAAACAGGGCGGCCGCTTGTATTTGGCGGGTGTCGATGATGTTTTGCTCGGCGCTCCAGACGTAAAACGAGCGGTCGCGGAGATCCCGGCAGGCGAGACTGTCATATTGCTTGCGCACGAACCGGATTTTGCCGATGAAGCGGCCGCCTATCCGATTCGCTTGCAACTGTCCGGCCACAGTCACGGCGGGCAGGTACGGATTCCGTGGCTCGGTGCGGTCCTGACGCCCAAGCTGTCGCAAAAGTATGTGCAAGGGCTGTACCGGATCGAAGGAAGCGGCATGCAGGTGTATACGACGCGAGGGATCGGGACGACGATACTGCCGATTCGTTTCTGCTGCCGGCCGGAAATTACGGTATTGACTCTCACCTAATAGTTTTCCTTGATCCACTGGACGAATTGCTGAAACGCTTCGTCCTCTTTTTTTGGATGCAAATAGGCGATGAGGGTGGGACGCAGCAACTGTCCTTCTGCGATGTCGTGCGCGACGAGGGTTCCGGCAGCCAGCTCCTCCTGGATCGTGCGCTCCGGGAGCATGGCGATCCCCAGCTTTTGTTCGACCATTTTTTTGACGCTGCTGAAGCTGTCCAGCTCCATGATGACGTTGGGAAAAACCCCTTGCTGGGCGAGAAAGCGGTCGATCCGCTGACGATACGGGGCGGTATGATTACCAAAGACGATCATTTCCTCCATCCCCCATGCGTGAAAACCCGGAAAGCCATTAGCCCACGGATGCGACGGGTGCGTGACCAGGAGAATGCGGTCGCTGGGCAAAAACTCCTGGTAAATATGCGGGTGGTACATCTCGCTGCCAAGGAAGGCGATATCCGCGGTCCCGGTCAACAGGGCGCTTAGCGATTCCTCGTATAGAGCCGAACGGACGTAACAGGTGAACTTCGGGTGAGATTGCCGGTACTGTCCGAGCAGGCGGGGCAGCTCATAGACGACGAATGCTTTCCCGGCTACGATGCTCATCGACTGGCGCTGTTCCTTTTGCTCGGTAAAAGCGCGCATCTGTTCCACGATGTTGGCCGCGATGGGGAGCAGCCGCCGCCCTTCTGCCGTGAGCGTGACCCCCGATGCGGTGCGGATGAACAAATCGGTGGCGATTTGCCGCTCCAACTGCTTCAGGCGGTGCGTGACGGTAGATTGTGCGAGAAACAGAGCCTGTGCCGCGCGATTGATCGAGCCGTACCGAGCGATCGTCAAAAAGATTTCGAGGCTTTCTTTGTCCATTTCCTTTTGCTCCTTATCGATGAAGTCGATACCTTGTTAGCAACATTCTATAACAAAGCCGGAGAAGATTGGAATATGATAGTGGCAGGAGGTGTTCTGAATGAGAAAGAAAGAAGAGGTCAAAAAGGAGGCTCAGGCACAATTCGGTAGAAATGCGGAAGAGTATGTCACGAGCGCGATTCATGCCAAAGGGGACGATTTGGACATGCTGGTGAACTGGCTGCAGCCTGCCGAAGAGTGGGTTGTTCTCGACATTGCGACGGGAGGAGGGCATGTGGCGCGCAAGCTGTCCGCGCACGTAGAGCTGGTCGTGGCAACGGACCTGACAAGGCCGATGCTCGAGGCGGCGAGCCGTGCGAATCGCATGGCCAAAGCAGAGCGCATCCTGTATGTACAGGCGGATGCAGAGGCGCTGCCATTTCTGGATGAATCTTTTGATGCAGTCACCTGCCGGATCGCCGCGCACCACTTTCCGGACCCGGAAGCATTTATCCGCGAAGTGAGCCGTGTGCTGCGGCCGGGCGGACGGTTCCTGTTCATTGATAATGTCGCGCCAGATGACCCCGATCTGGCGGAGTTTATGAACCGGATCGAACAATTGCGCGATCCCAGCCATGTCCGCTGCCTGTCTCCCGAAGAATGGCGCAACCTTTTTGCCCGGCATGGCCTGACCGGCAGAATGCAACGGCACCGGGTCAAAAAATTCGCGTTTCCCGAGTGGGTGAAGCGCACATCCGAGTCCAGGGAGCAGGAGAAAAGCGTGGAAAACGCCCTGCTCACCGCGACTGCCAGACAGAAAGAATATTTGGACTTGAAAGTAGAAGAGGGCCGTGTAACCACCCACCAGATCGAGGAGTGGATGGTGCTCGCCGAAAAAACGAAAAGAGATTCGACACATGAAGCATACATTTGAATGGAAGGGCATTGACCATGTACAGCTTGCTGCGCCGCCGGGCTGCGAAGTGGAGGCGCGCCGCTTTTTTGGAGAGCTGCTGGGAATGACGGAAGTGCCAAAGCCGGAGAAGCTGCAAGTGCGCGGAGGGGCATGGTTTCAGTGCGGACCGCAGATGATCCACGTCGGCGTAGAGAACAGCTTCCAGCCGGCCAAAAAAGCACACCCGGCATTTCTGGTACACCACATCGAGCGTCTGATGGAGCATTTGCAGGAGCATGGCGTCGCCTACCGCATCGATGACGAGATTCCGGGAGTGATCCGCTTTTTTGCGGAAGACCCGTTTGGCAACCGACTGGAGTTCATGGAGGTGAAATGACGTGGGTATCGACTTCCATGCAGAAGAAAACCAAAGCGCGTACATAGGCCGGACAGCCGATGAAACCTGGCGCCAGGCGATGCAGTCCATCCTCGATCCCCGAGGAAAAAGAGTGGTCGACGCCGGGTGTGGAGGAGGCATCTACAGCAAGGCGTGGGCGGATATGGGAGCGGAGTCGGTGATTGGCGTCGATTTCTCCGAGGTGATGCTGAAAGCGGCCAGGGACAATTGCCGCGAGGAGAAACGCATTACCTTTTTGCGCAGGGCCGCACACGCCACGGGTCTGCCGGACAGCAGCGCAGATGTCGTATTCGCCCGCGCCCTGGTGCATCACCTGCTCGAGCTGGAGCCGTTCGTCGAGGAAGCATGGCGGTTGCTTGCGCCGGGGGGCGTCCTCATCATTCAGGACCGGACGATGGAAGATGTGCTGATGCCGCCTTCCCCCACGCATTTTCGCGGCTACTTCCTGGAGCAGTTTCCGCATCTGCTGGAAAAAGAAGCGAAAAGACGGCCCAAGGATGCGAAAGTACGGGAGGCGCTGCAGAAATGCGGCTTCGTCCAGATCGAGACAAAGCCGTTGTGGGAAGTGCGACGGAGGTATGGACAATGGGCGGAGCTGAAGGCCGATTTGTTGGCGCGAACAGGGCGTTCGATCCTGCACGAGCTGGACGACGAACAACTCCGTACGCTTGTGGTGCGAATCGGTGAAAAGATGGCGCAACAACAAACGATCGAGGAACAAGACCACTGGACGATCTGGATAGGTGCGAAAGCTTGAGGAACAATAAAGAAAACCGGCCTTCGCGCAAATTGTGAAATCGTTTGTCACAAATTTGGATATGCTTGTTTCATAATTGGCAAGGCTATATAATGGAATTGCCATTGTATTCCGGTTCGTTTCATCTTGGTAAAGGAGTTGTCATATTCATGAAAGTGGTTTTGTTTGATTTCCTCATGTTCATCTTTACGATTTTCATTGCTTGGGGCTGTATCAATTCGTTCAAGGCGAAAAACAAATTTGCAATCGGTTTCGGTATCATTTCCTTGCTGGTATTCCTGTTTGCCGACGGTTTGATTATTTATTACGCAACGAAAGGCGCGTAGTCATTTTCACATGGATTAAGAAGAGGTTGCGCATGATGGCGCAGCCTCTTTTTCTTATTTTCGCTTCAATCCGGTGTGTACGCAGCCCTGCCGCGGAAGACTTTTTCCAGTTCTCCGGCGCATGAAAGAAGGGAATTTTTAGCATACTATGGGCGGAGGTGGAGCAGGTGAACAGGCAAAAAAACCGTGGTGCCCAATCGCGTTCGGCGATCATCATGGCGGATCGCCGGACCAAGCAACTATGCAAACGGCTAGGCTGTGACCACATCGCGCTCATCGACCATCCGGATGTAGACGAAATGGCTGCCCTTGCCTTGCTGGACACAGGCGTGCAGGCAGTCATCAATCTTTCCCCTTACATGACCGGGCTCTATCCGGCAGAAGGGGCGCGCAAGCTTCTTTCTGCCGGTGTGGCCCTGTATGAAATACCTGCTGAATGGTCCGCCCCCAAGCTGACAGACGAGCTGGATGGCTGCCGGGCATGGATCGTGAACGGCTGCCTGCACGTGTATTCCGCTGCGGGGGACTCGCGCGTCATTCCTTTGCAGAGCGTGACCGAGGAACAGGTACAGGCGAAGTGGCGGCAGGCAACCGACGCGCTCGACGAGACTCTTTCCCGCTTTATTGACAATACCCTCCAGTACGCGCTCCAGGAAAAGGATTTGTTCCTGAAGCCGTTATGTTCCCTGGACCTGCGGACGAAAATGGACAACCGCCACGTGATCGTCGTTGTCAGGGGCAAGCATTACCGGGAGGACCTGCAGACGCTTCATTCGTACATACGGGAATATCGCCCGGTGCTCATCGGCGTGGACGGCGGAGCCGATGCGCTCATGCAGAACGGGTACAAACCGGATCTCATCGTCGGCGACATGGATAGCGTCACGGATAAAGCGCTCCTGTGCGGCGCAGAAATCGTCGTGCACGCATTTTCCGACGGGAGAGCACCGGGCAAGGAGCGCGTCGAGCGGCTCGGTCTGGACTGTCATGTGCTACCGGCTCCAGGCACGAGCGAAGATGTCGCCATGCTGCTCGCTTTTGAAAAAAACGCTGAGCTGATCGTGACGATCGGCACGCACACCAGCATGATTGATTTTCTGGAAAAAGGGCGCAAAGGGATGGCGAGCACACTGCTTGTCCGCACCAGGATCGGGACGAAGCTGATCGACGCCAAAGGGGTGAACCAACTCTATCAGCCGCGCTGGTCGTGGAAGCTTTGGGGGTGGTGTGTAGCGGCCATGCTTACCCCGATCACAGCAGCGCTCGCGATCAACCCCGTAGCCCGCCACGCCGCGCAAATGCTGTGGACGCAGTGGCGCACGTGGTCATTTTAGGAGGCGGCACACATGATCCACTTTCGGTACCACCTGCTGTCGCTGACGGCAGTTTTTGTCGCGCTTGGCGTTGGAATTTTGCTGGGAGGCATGGCTGGACACAACTGGTTTGCAGTCGGCGAACAGGAAGTGCTGGCCAAGATGGAAGCGAAATATGACAAAGCGCTGAAAAGCAACAACGAACTCAAACAGCAAATGAACCGGCTGCTCATGGAGGTCGAGCGCAGCAACGAGGAAGTCATCCATTTGATGGCGATGCGCTACTCCCCGGACTTGTCGGGCAGCAAGGTGTACATCTGGCACCAGCCGGACCTGAAGATGGCGCCTCTCCAGCGCTTGCTGTCTTCGGTCGGCGTAGACGTGCTTCCTTACGAGAAGGGGGCTTCGCTGGAAAAGGGCAATGGACTGCTGCTCATCTTCTCCCATGAAAAACCGTCGTGGGTGGAGGGGCTGGAAGGACCGCGCCACTGGCTGCTGGTAGAGCAAGTTCCTGATTCCCCGGCCAAGCAGTGGGCGTTGCTGGAGAAGGTGCAAAAATTGCTGACGGAGATGAGGGTGGACCGTGAAAAAGGTTAGCGCAGTCATTCCGGCTTACAATGAGGCAGAGGCGATTGGCGCCACGCTGCGCGCGATCCGTGAACGCTTTTTTTGTCACGAGCTGATCGTGGTCGACGACGGCAGCGACGACGGGACCGGGGAGCTGGCGAAGAAATGGGCGGATCTCGTCATTTCCCTGCCTGTGAACCGGGGAAAAGGGGCGGCTCTGCAAACGGGCTGGCGGCAAGCGTCAGGTGAAGTCGTGCTGCTGCTCGACGGCGACTTGCGGGAGAGTGCCGCAGAGGCCGCCCATCTTTTGACGCCCGTGATCGAAGGGGTCTGTGATATGGCGGTGGCCGTGCTCCCGCCTCCGAAGACAAAAGCGGGGTTGAGCCTGGCAAAAGGATTGGCCCGTCACGGCATTCGCTGGTTGACGGGATTTGAAGCGGCCGCTCCTCTGTCCGGGCAGCGTGCGGTCCGCAGGGAAATTTTGCAGCGAACGGGCAAGCTCGATAAAGGCTTCGGCGTCGAAGTCGGCTTGACGGTCGATGCCTTGCGGGCAGGTTACAGAGTCATGGAAGTTCCCGTTCGGTTCACGCATCGGGAGACAGGAAACGATCTGTCAGGATATTGCCATCGGGGGAAAGAGTTCGTGGCGATTGGCCGCGCACTCTGCCGGAAGTGGTGGGAGGGATGTCTGTGGACACGCAGCGGCTTGTAGCGGCAGCAATCGGTCTCCTTCTGCCTGCTGTGATCCATCGCCCGCTGTTTGCCGCCGTGTGCAAAAAGCTGCGGGAGCGGGGGATGCATCGGACGAACTACCGCGGCAGACAAGTGCTGACGGCAGGAGGAACGGTAATCGTCTGCTCTGCAGCGCTCTCGCTCGCGGCCATGCTGCTTTACCTGGGCGCGGTTGGAGTCGATGCCACCACTTGGAGAGAAGGCGCATTGCTGGGGATCGGGATGATCGCCGTCGCCTTTTGGGGATGGCAGGACGACTGCTCGCTGGACAAGCTTGCGAAAGGGTTTCGGGGTCATTTCGGGATGCTGTTGCGGGAAGGCAGAGTGACGAGCGGCATGCGGAAGCTGTGGGGCGTGAGCGGAACGTCGGCTGTGATCGCTCTTGCCTTGTTGGCACCGGGACCCCTGCGGATCGGGGAGTGGCTGCCTGCTGCCTGCCTGCTTGCCATTTCCGCAAATGCCCTCAACCTGTTTGACCTGCGTCCGGCACGGGCGATCAAGGTATTTTGGCTGCTGGAGCTGATCGCACTTGGCATCGGCTACAGCCTTACTGGCACAGAGTATCTGTACGCGCACGCAGTGTGGCAGATTCCTCTGCTCATGGCCACTTGCCTGTCTTTTTCCCACGATGCCTGCGGGCGCGTCATGTTGGGGGATACAGGCTCCAATACGCTCGGGTTTTGTGCAGGCTACTCGTTCGTCGTGGGAACGCCGCTGTCGCTTCAGATGACCATCCTGCTCCTGCTCATCGGCGTACACATCTTGGCCGAGTTCGTCTCCATCTCGGCGCTGATTGAGCGCTGCGGTTGGCTCGACTGGCTGGACAGGTGGGGCAGAGCAAAAGAAGCGGAAACAATAGAAGAACCAGGCGGATGAACCGTCCTGGTCTACTCGTCTTCGTCTGGATCGGGGATCATGAAACGCGGCTGAACCCGATTTTTTTTGCGGTCATGGTGCAGGATGAAGCCCCCGATAAACAGTACGGGAATGGCAAAGCATAAAATGCCGGCAATCAGCTTGCCCCACAGGAAGCTCACGTCGGGGGCAGTGGAGTAAAAGAGCGCATCCCGGATCAGTTTGATTCCGTACATGGCGATTGCCGCCGGAATCACCATAATCAGAAGGGCGATCAGCTTTTGCACTACCAAGGGTGATTCACACCTTTCATTCTCATCACACCCTTCATCATAGCGAAAGCGCACGGGCTTGTCCATAAGCGAGCGACACACGAGCGAGCGCACGCTAGACAACTGTTCCTGTCCAACCCCGAACCATTCGAGTACAATGGTAACGAGTATGATTGCAAAAAGTGAGGGGGCACACATGCACAAGCTGCTCATCGTTGGTGCCGGACGGGGCGGAAGCGCTCTGCTGCGCATGCTGCACCGAATGGAGAGGATCGAGATCGTGGCCGTCATTGATCACCGCCCGGACGCCCCTGGGCTCGAATTGGCGCGCTCCTTTGGCATCAAGACAGACATCGATTACCGCCCGTACTTGACCGACGATCTGGACGTAATTTTGGAAGCGACAGGAGATTTGGGGGAGTACAAGCATTTGCGCCATCTGAAACGGGAAAACACCGTGCTCATCCCCGGGACATTAACGCGCATCGTCATGAAGCTGATCCGCGAGCGCGACAAGCTGATTGCTGTCCTGACGCAAAATGAACGGGAACGGGAAACGATGCTCAACTCCACCCACGATGCGATCATCGGGGTGAATCGGCAAGGCGTCATCACGCTGTTCAACAAGGCAGCCGAACGTTTGATGGGCATAGAAGCGAGCGAAGTGCTGGGCACCAACGTCACACAGCGTATACCCAACACTCGGTTACATATTGTATTGGAGACGGGGTCGCCTGAACTGAACCAGGAACAGATCCTGCCCAACCAGACGCGCATCATTACCAACCGGGTGCCCGTCCGCAATGAACGGGGCGAAGTCGTCGGCGCCGTCGCGATTTTCCGCGACATTACGGAGATCATGGCGCTCGCGGAAGAAGTGACGAATTTAAAGGAGCTGCAAAGCATGCTCCAGGCGATTATCGACTCGTCGGACGAGGCAATCTCCGTGGTGGACAAAAATGGAAACGGACTGTTGATCAACCCGGCGTATACGAGGATCACGGGGCTGACACAGGACGATATCATCGGCAAGCCTGCCACGGTGGACATATCCGAGGGCGAAAGTATGCATATGCAAGTGCTGAAGACGAAAAAGGCCGTCCGGGGCGTGCCGATGAAGCTCGGTCCCAAGCGCAAGGATGTCGTCGTCAACGTGGCGCCTGTCATGGTCGACGGCGAACTGAAGGGCAGCGTCGGGGTCATCCACGACGTGTCCGAGTTCAAACAACTGACAGAAGAACTGGAAAAGGCGCGCCGTATTATTCGCACGCTGGAGGCGAAATACAGCTTTGCAGATATTATCGGGTACAGCGAGCCGATGCGCACGGCGATCGAGCAGGCCCAGCAGGCGGCGTTGACACCCGCGACGGTTTTGCTGCGGGGAGAGTCAGGAACGGGCAAGGAGTTGTTTGCCCATGCGATCCACAACGCGAGCGAACGCAAATACAAGCAGTTTATCCGCGTCAACTGTGCGGCCATTTCCGAAAGCCTGCTGGAGAGCGAGCTGTTCGGCTACGAAGAAGGCGCGTTTACGGGTGCCCGCAGAGGCGGCAAGCGCGGCCTGTTTGAAGAGGCGAGCGGTGGAACGATCTTTCTCGACGAAATCGGCGAGCTGTCCATGAGCATGCAAGTCATGCTTCTTCGCGTATTGCAGGAGCGGGAAGTCGTCCGTGTCGGCGGGACGAACCCGATCCCGATCGACGTGCGCGTCATCACGGCTACCCATGTCAATCTGGAATCGGCAATCAGCGCCGGCAGGTTCCGTGAAGATTTGTACTACCGCCTGCATGTCGTCCCCATCCAGATCCCTCCGCTTCGGCAGCGGCGGGAAGACATCAAGCCGCTGGCCATGCACCTGCTGCGCAAGTACAACCTCGAGTACGGGCGCAATGTGGAAGACATTGACGAGCAGGCCCTGCAAATTTTGCTGTCCTACCATTGGCCGGGAAATGTGCGCGAACTGGAAAACGTGCTGGGCAGAGCCATGATCCACATGCGGATCAACGAGCGCATCATTTTGCCGCAGTACCTTCCCCCGCTGGAGCGAAGGCTGGCCGCCAGCGAGAACACGCCGAAAAAAGCGTTCCAAACGACGGGCAAGACGTTAAAGCAAGCGATGGAAGAGGCGGAGCGAGAGCATATTTTGCGCGAGCTGAAGGCGGCGGGGGGCAATCGCACCTTGGCGGCCAAGCGGCTGGACATTTCCATTCGCAGCCTGTACTACAAGCTGGAAAAGCTCGGGTTGACGGATGAACAGCAAGATTGAGCGGACAAATGTGCAAAAGTTTGCATGCAATACTTTGCGTGTTTGTGCAAAAAAATGCACGCTAGACAAACCGGAGATTTTGTGGATGTGGAGGAAAATAAAGCGCTTTCATATGGGTGGATGTATTGGCATGACTTTTGCAATACCTCATGCACTGGGAATCATCAAAATGGTCCCATGTGAAACATCCACGAACAACAACGATGACAACGATCGAGACTAGGGAGGTCACTTCAGTGAACATCTTTGATTACATGCAAAAGTACGACTACGAACAACTGGTTTTTTGTCAGGACGCAAATTCCGGTTTGAAAGCCATTATATGCATTCATGATACGACACTCGGCCCGGCGCTCGGCGGTACGCGCATGTGGCCGTACAAAACCGAAGAAGAAGCAATCATCGACGTACTGCGTCTCGGACGCGGGATGACATACAAAAATGCGGCAGCAGGCCTCAACATCGGCGGCGGAAAAGCCGTCATCATCGGCGATCCGCGCAAGCACAAGAGCGAAGAGCTGTTCCGCGCGTTCGGCCGCTACATCCAAGGGCTGAACGGTCGCTATATCACGGCAGAAGACGTGGGTACGACTGTTGCCGACATGGATATGATCCACCTGGAAACAGACTACGTGACAGGAGTATCGCCAGCGTTTGGTTCCAGCGGCAATCCGTCGCCGGTAACGGCTTACGGCGTCTACCGCGGGATGAAAGCAGCTGCCAAGCTCGCATTCGGCTCCGATGATCTCTCCGGACGTGTCGTAGCTGTCCAAGGGGTAGGGAACGTCGCCTACAACCTGTGCCGTCACCTGCATGAGGAAGGCGCTCACCTGATCGTCACCGACATCAACGAAGAGAACGTCAACCGCGCCGTGAATGACTTCGGAGCAAAAGCAGTGGGCGTGAACGAAATCTTCGGCGTCGAGTGCGACATTTTCTCTCCGTGCGCGCTGGGTGCTGTCATCAACGACGACACGATTCCGCTGCTGAAAGCAAAAGTGATCGCAGGTGCCGCCAACAACCAGCTGAAAGAAGAGCGGCATGGCGACCAAATCCACAACATGGGCATCATTTACGCGCCAGACTATGTCATCAATGCGGGCGGTGTTATCAACGTGGCTGACGAGCTGCAAGGCTACAACCGCGAGCGCGCCCTGAAAAAAGTCGAGACGATCTACGACAATATCCTCAAAGTATTCGAGATCGCCGAGCGCGACGGCATGGCTTCCTACCAGGCTGCGGACCGCATGGCGGAAGAGAGAATTGCCAGCGTGGCCAAATCGCGTAATACTTTCCTGCAAAACGGCAAGACTGTTTATCATCGCTAGGTAGCAAAGCTTGCCAGCCCCCTTTGGCCGTGCGCACAGGCTCGCGGCTAAGGGGATGTGCATGCGCATCGTTCTTTGAATATTCGTATTCGCTTGAAACCATGTGATGGAGAGTCCAAATGACCGGTCGCCCATCCTCGTGGTATTTCGCTGGAGGTTTTCGTAAGGAAGGGAGAGATCGAATATGTCTCAAGAGTTTGATCTGGTCGTTTTGGGCGGGGGAACCGGGGGCTATGTAGCGGCGATTCGCGCCTCCCAGCTCGGGATGAAGGTGGCGATCGTGGAAAAGGAAAAGCTGGGCGGGACATGTCTGCACCGCGGCTGCATTCCGTCCAAGGCGCTGTTGCGCAGCGCCGAAGTGTTTGCCACGCTGAAAGAAAGCGACAAATACGGGGTGATCGCGGGAGAAGTCGGCTACGATTTCGCCAAGATCCAGGAACGGAAGCAAGGCATCATCGAGCAGCTGCACAAAGGGGTCCAGTATCTGATGAAAAAAGGCAGCATCACCGTCTTTGAAGGCTTTGGCCGCGTCATGGGCCCATCCATCTTTTCGCCGCAGGCAGGCGCTGTGCGCATCGAAAAGGAAAACGGGGACCAGGAGATCATCGTCCCGCGCTTCCTTTTGCTTGCGACTGGATCGCGCCCGCGCACGTTGCCGGGACTCGTCATTGACGGCTCGTACGTCGTGACCAGCGACGAAGCCTTGCAATGGGAGCAGCTGCCCGAGTCGGTCATCATCGTGGGCGGCGGTGTAATCGGCATCGAATGGGCGTCCATGCTGAATGATTTTGGGGTGGAGGTCACAGTCGTGGAATACGCGGATCGCATCCTGCCGTTGGAAGATGAAGAAGTGAGCAAAGAGCTGACCCGCCTCTTGAAAAAACGCAAAGTCAACATCGTCACGTCGGCCAAGGTACTGCCCGAATCGCTGGAAAAAGGGGAAGGGCGCGTCATGCTTCAGGCAGAGACGGGAAGCGGCGTGCTGTCCTTTGAAGCGCAAAAGGTGCTCGTATCCGTCGGCCGGCAAGCGAATGTGGAAAACATCGGGCTGGAGGCGACCGAGATCAAGGTCGAGCGCGGCGTTGTAGTCGTCAACGAACATTTTCAGACAGCCGAATCGCACATCTACGCGATCGGGGATGTCATCGGCGGCTTGCAACTGGCGCACGTGGCTGCCCATGAAGGCATTCTGGCGGTGGAGCACATGGCTGGACTTCAGCCGCATCCGATGGACTACACGAAAGTACCGAAGTGCACGTACAGCCGTCCGGAAGTGGCGAACGTCGGCCTGACGGAAAAGGAAGCGAAGGAACAAGGGTTCGATGTCAAGGTCGGCAAATTCAGCTTCAAGCCGTTGGGGAAAGCGTTGGTACACGGTGAAAACGACGGTTTTGTCAAAGTCGTCGTGGATGCCAGAACGAACGATTTGCTCGGTGTTCATATGATCGGGCCGCATGTAACCGACATGATTTCGGAAGCAGGTCTGGCGCGCGTGCTCGATGCGACACCGTGGGAGATCGGCACGACGATCCACCCTCACCCGACGCTGTCGGAAGCGTTGATGGAAGCGGCATTGGCCGTTGATGGAAAAGCGATTCACAATTAGCGAGGAGGGGAACCGACGATGACAACCAAGCGTCATGAACAAGTAGGTTTGACGGACGCGCAAGTGCTCGACATGTATTATTACATGCTGCTCGCGCGTAAAATTGACGAGCGCCAGTGGCTGCTGAACCGTGCGGGGAAAGTTCCGTTCGTGATTTCCTGCCAGGGGCAGGAGGCAGCACAGGTAGGAGCCGCCTTCGCCCTGGAAGTCGGGAAAGATTACTTGTGCCCGTACTATCGTGACCTCGGACTGGTACTGGTATTCGGACAGACGGCCCGCGACTGCATGCTGTCCGCTTTTGCGAAAGTAGAAGATCCGAACAGCGGCGGGCGTCAGATGCCTGGCCACTTCGGCGGAAAAAAATACAACATTTTGACCGGTTCCTCGCCGGTGACGACCCAGGTCCCGCATGCGGTCGGGATGGCCTTGGCAGGGAAAATGCAGCAAAAGGATTTCGTCGTCTACGCTTCTTTCGGCGAAGGCTCCAGCAACCAGGGTGATTTCCACGAAGGGGCGAACTTTGCCGGGGTGCACAAGCTGCCAGTCATCTTCTTCTGCGAAAACAACAAGTACGCGATCTCGGTGCCGCTGAAAAAGCAGCTCGCCTGCGAAAGCGTGGCAGACCGTGCCATCGGATACGGCTTCCAGGGCGTGAGCGTGGATGGCAACGATCCGATCGAAGTGTACCGCGTCATGAAAGAAGCGGTCGAGCGCGCCCGCAGAGGTGAAGGTCCAACCTTGATCGAAGCCGTGGTGTACCGGCTGGTTCCACACTCCAGCGACGATGACGACCGTGTGTACCGGACGCGTGAAGAAGTCGAGGAAGCGAAAAAGAACGACCCGTTGATCGTGTTCGCCGCTTATTTGCGGGAAGTCGGCTTGCTTGACGAAAGTACGGAAAAAGATATGCTGGCGCGCGTGCAGCTGGAAGTGGACGAAGCGACGGAATATGCAGAGAATGCGCCGTATCCGACGCCGGAATCTACGCTGACACACGTATACGGGAAATAAAGGGGGGGAGCCAGATGGCGGTCATTTCGTTTATTGATGCGATTACGATGGCGATGCGGGAAGAAATGCGTCGCGATCCTAATGTTTTTGTGCTCGGTGAAGACGTCGGCGTGCGCGGCGGTGTGTTTCGCGCCACCGTGGGATTGATTGAGGAGTTTGGCGAGGAGCGCGTAATCGACACGCCGCTTGCAGAATCGGCGATCGTCGGCGTGGGGATTGGTGCGGCAGCTTACGGCATGCGCCCGATCGCGGAAATCCAGTTCGCTGATTTCATCATGCCGGCCGTGAACCAGATCGTCAGCGAAGCGGCGAAAATGCGCTATCGCTCCAACAACGACTGGAACTGCCCGATCACGATCCGCGCGCCTTTCGGGGGCGGCGTGCACGGCGCGCTCTACCACTCGCAATCGGTAGAAGCGATGTTTACGAACGTTCCCGGTCTGAAAGTCGTGGCGCCGTCCACGCCGTACGACGCAAAAGGGCTGCTCAAGGCAGCGATCCGCGACGACGATCCGGTGCTCTTTTTTGAACATAAACGCTGCTACCGCCTGATTAAAGGCGAAGTGCCCGAACACGATTACGTCCTGCCGATCGGCAAGGCAGACGTGAAACGGGAAGGGACGGACATCACGGTCATTTCGTACGGACTGACGCTGCACTTCTGCCTGCAGGCAGCGGAAAAGCTGGCGCAGGAAGGCATCAGCGCGCACGTCCTCGACCTGCGCACGCTGTACCCGCTGGACAAGGAGGCAATCGCGGAAGCTGCCTCCAAGACCGGAAAAGTGCTGATCGTGCACGAAGACAACAAAGAAGGCGGCGTCGGCGGCGAAGTTGCAGCGATCATTGCCGAGCAGTGTCTGTTTGACCTCGATGCGCCGATCAAGCGCCTGTGTGGTCCTGATGTACCGGCTATGCCGTACAGCCCGCCAATGGAAAAATTCTTTATGCTGAACCCGGATAAAGTGCTGGAAGCGATGCGGGAATTGGCCAACTTTTAAGGCGAGGAGGACCTTTGATCATGGCAACGAAAGTGCTAATGCCCCAACTCGGTGAGAGTGTAACGGAGGGCACGATCAGCAAATGGCTGGTCAAAGTAGGAGATACCGTCAAAAAATACGACCCGCTGGCAGAAGTGACAACGGATAAAGTAAACGCAGAGGTCCCTTCCACTGTCTCGGGCCGTGTCACTGAAATCGTCGTTCCGGAAGGCGAGACGGTCGCAGTCGGCGCGTTGATTTTGTACATTGAGGAAGGTGCAGAAGCGGGAGATGCTCCGGCAGCACAGCCAGAAGCACCAGCCGCAGCTGCTCCGGCGGCCGCTGTGCAAGCGGGGCCCCAGCAGTCGAACCAGGCAGCGGCGAAGGTGGCCGCTCCTGCACAGCATGCAGGAAAGCAGCGCTATTCTCCTGCCGTGTTGGCCTTGTCTCAGGAGCATGGCATCGACCTGTCCCGCGTGACAGGAACAGGTGCGGGTGGTCGCGTGACGAGAAGAGACGTGCAGGCGATCATCGACGCTGGCGGACAACAGCTGTCCGCTGTGCAACCGGCAGCAGCCGAGCAACCAGCGCCAGTTGTGCCTGCCTCGGCAGAAGCACAACCTGCGGCTGCCTCCGCCCCCAGCGCGCCAGCTGCATCGGCAGCTTCGCCAGCAGTCACAGCCGGTACCGGCGATCAGATCATCCCGGTTACGCCGGTTCGCCGCACGATTGCCAGCCGGATGGTCCAAAGCAAGCACGAGGCGCCGCATGCCTGGACGATGGTCGAGGTGGACGTGACCAATCTGGTCAACTTCCGCAACCAGGTAAAAGGCGAGTTCGCCCGCAAGGAAGGAATCAACCTGACGTTCCTGCCGTTCTTCATCAAGGCGGCGGTAGAGGCGCTCAAAGAATATCCGATGATCAACTCCACATGGGCCGGAGACAAGATCATCGTCAGGAAAAACATCAACATCTCCATCGCGGTGTCGACAGAAGACGCCCTGTACGTACCGGTCATCAAGGACGCCGACCAGAAGTCGATCCTTGGCATTGCGAAAGCTGTGGATGATCTGGCTGCCCGCACCCGTGCAGGCAAGCTGACGATGGAGGACATGACAGGCGGCACGTTCACCGTAAACAACACCGGTTCTTTCGGGTCGATCCAGTCCCAGCCGATTATCAATTCGCCGCAGGCGGCGATTCTCAGTGTCGAGTCCATTGTGAAACGCCCTGTGGTCATCAACGACATGATCGCGATCCGTTCCATGGTCAATCTGTGCATGTCGCTGGATCACCGCGTACTCGACGGACTTATTTGCGGACGTTTCCTGCAGAGCGTCAAGCAGAAGCTGGAGTCGATCGGGCCAGATACCAAGCTGTACTAGAAATTCGAGGTCAGACGCTTTTACAGGTCTGGCCTTTTCTATTTTGGGCGGCGAAAAACGAAAAAATTTTTTGCCGCTCCTAGAAACTGATGTAACTTTTTGCCGAATCGCTGCGTCTAACCGAATGTAGGCAGGGAGTCTATTATTTTCCGCAGAACAGATTTCCAGCAGAAAGCATTTATGGTAAACTGGTAGCGTTCTGCTAATAGAGAAAGTTATTGACTTTGGGTCAATGTGGGAGGAAAAACATGGAAAAGAGCAAAAAAGCATTGCCGATTGTGCTTGCTTCTGCACTGGCAGCTACTCCTTTGGTGGTTGTTCCGCAGCAAGCCAGCGCGCTGTCGAGCGTGACTGTGACGGCGGATGATGAAACGGCTGGAGAAGACAGCGAATACACGATTGAGTTTACGACAGGCAAGGACCTCGATGAAGGGGATACGATCACGATCAAGTTTGACTCCGCTTACGACGTCGACGACTCTATCGACGACTCTGACGTGGAAATTGACGGATACGACATCGATGACGTAGAGGTGGATGGCAACGAAATCATCATCACGCTGGACGAGCCGATCGATAAGGGAGAGGACCTTGAGATCACCATTTCGGACGGCATTACGAATCCGGACGATGAGGACACATACGAGGTCGGCGTGAAAACCTCCTCAGAGAATACGTTTAAATACGACGAGGTCGACATCCAGGAAGACGATAGCAGTTCTAGCGATGAGTTTGACGTATCGTTGAGCAGTCAAGTAGCAGGTGAAAAGGTTTCCATAGAGCTGGGCGACTTTGACCTCGATGGCAAAGACAAGCTGGAAGCGGGGAAAACCATCACTGTCATTTTCCCGGACGAAGATATGCTTCCAAGCAGCATCGACGAATCCGATGTCAAAGTAAACGGGAATACAGCCAAATCCGTCGATGTAGACGGCGATGAAGTGACTATCAAAGTGCCAAACGGTGCTGACGGGGACGACTACCTCGACCTGGAATTCCTGAAATCCGCCGGCATCACCAACCCGGAAAAGGCAGATGATTACACCTTCAAGGTGAAATACGACGGAACTACATACGAGTCCGAATCGTTCGACATCACAAAATCGAGCTCCAGTACGTCGACGGTAAACGGGGACTATACCGTGAACTTGTCCGATCCGACTGCAGGAGCACGCTCCAGCTATACA
Source organism: Brevibacillus sp. GCM10020057 (assembly GCF_042683565.1). Classification (NCBI taxonomy): domain Bacteria; kingdom Bacillati; phylum Bacillota; class Bacilli; order Caryophanales; family Paenibacillaceae; genus Brevibacillus; species Brevibacillus sp. GCM10020057. Next base: position 922,593 of record NZ_JBHUJW010000043.1, on the reverse strand, counting down.
TTTGAAACGGATTTCGGCAATAAAAAATTGCAGGCGGATTCTGATTTGATCATCGAGTTCCCATCGGCCGAGATGGTTCCGATGATTCTGAGTCCATCCGACTTTACGGTCAACGGCAAAACGCCGAAAAAAGTGGGTGCCCTGGGCAACAAGGTATACATCACGACTCCGAGCAATTTCAGCGCAGATAGCAATGTGAAAGTAGTGGTGGCCTACACAGCCTGGATCACCAACCCGAAAACGGCTGGTTCCTACACGCTGAAAGCGACGGTGGACGGCAAGACGATTACTTCCAAAGCGTTCTCGATCGGCGGCGGTACCGTGACTCCGACGACGCCAACGACACCTGCTCCTTCGACTCCGACGCCAGGACAAGTCGTCAATAACAGCACGGCTACCATCACCTTGACGAACACGGCGCTCGGCCAGACGACCGGTGTCAATGTCGCGATCAAAGGCTTGGGTGTCGGGCTGGCGAAGCAGCGCGACTTTATCGAGCTGGTATTCCCGGCAGGCTATAAAGTGCCTGCGTATATCGCTCCGACCAGCATCAGCGTAAACGGCGTAGCGGCCAACTACGTGGCTGTCCGCGGACAAAACGTGCTGGTGTATCCGTCCCAGGACATTCCTGCCGCTACAGCTGCCAACGTGGCCATCGCGGCGACCGCGAATATCGTGAACCCGACCGTGAAAAACGCATACAGCATCAGCGTATATACTTCCGAGGAGAAAGGGCTGCAATTCGCCCGTGCTGTCGGCGTAGGCATGCCTGCCCCGGCACAGCCAGCGACTCCGGCGCCAGTTCAACCAACGACGCCAGCACAGCCTTCCGCGGCGGTACCGGCGAATGCTGCGTTGTTTAAAGTAAATGCGAAGTCGTTCACCCTGCACGGCAAGTCATATCCGCTGCAAGTGGCGCCTTACCTCGCAGGAGGCAACACGACCATGGTTCCAGCGCAATTCTTCAAGGAAGCACTGGCGCTGACTACCCAATGGAACAACCAGTCCGTTGCGATCATCAGCGGAACGAAAGTGTTGAAATTCTCGGTCGGCTCCAACAAAGCGCGAATCGGAAGCCAGGAAGTGACACTTCCTGCTCCAGTCGTCTTGAAAGAGGGCATGCCGATGATTCCGGTCCGGTTTGTGACGGACAACCTTGGCTATAAAGTCGGCTGGGATGCCAAAACTTCCAGCGTATACGTATACCGTTAATCTGCGCCAAGCCACAAAGAATCCCCCTAGCCAGTGCGGCAAGGGGGATGTTTTTATTTCCACCGTTATTGAAAGTAGAAAAACATCGGAACAATCAGAGAGAGAACAAGAATGCCGATGAAAATTTTGGCAATCAAGGATTGCTTCACCTCATTGATCCTCCTTTCTGGTCGGGGAAATCAAACGGACAAGGAAAATTTCGGGGCTGCCGGCCAGCCTGTGTGCTAAAATTGTGATGAAACCGGATCAGACTCGTTGCAGATACCTCAATTTTACTGAATCGGACGAGCCGGAGCAACCATGGTTGTCCCGGCTGGAGCATCTGTCATGAGCATCTGACTGATGGGGAAACATGATTCCATAGAAAAGAAAAGGATGAGTTACTGTGAAAGCACCGAACAAAATCGCTCATATCGGAATTGCTGTCAGAAGCCTGGATCAGGTTCTTCCCTTTTATACCGAGCAACTTGGTCTGACCTTGCTCGGCACGGAGGAAGTGGCGAGCGAACAAGTCAGAGTCGCCTTTTTGGCAATCGGGGAAAGCCGCATCGAGCTTTTGGAACCGCTTTCGGCGGAGAGCCCGATAGCCAAGTTTATGGAAAAGCGCGGGGAAGGCATCCATCATATCGCCCTGGACGTGGACGATGTAGAGGCGCGTCTCGCCACCTTGAAAGAGCGCGGAGTTCCGTTGATTCATGAAAAGCCGAAAGACGGCGCACACCATGCCCGGATCGGTTTCCTGCATCCGAAAGCAGCCAACGGGGTCCTCTATGAGCTTTGTCAGTACCCGCAGGACGCAGACCGTACAGAATAAGCACAAGACAGCTTCCGGCTGTAAAATCACATTTGCTTAGTGGACGTTCTCATGGTAGAAAAAATTTTTTTGCGGTATACTGGAACTTGTGAACAGGTACCAAAATCGGGAAAAAATGAGGAGGCAACACTCGTGATCAATCAAGACCGTTTGTTAAACGAGTTTTTGGAGCTCGTCCAGATTGACAGTGAGACGAAAAACGAGGCGCAGATCAACAAAGTTCTGAAAGACAAGCTGATCGAGCTTGGCTTTACCGTACAGGAGGACGACGCCGCTGCCAAGACAGGCCATGGCGGGAACAACCTGATCGCAACTCTGGAAGGTACGGGGAATGGTCCGGTTATCCTGTTCAGCAGCCATATGGATACCGTGGTGCCTGGAAACGGGGTCAAGCCGCAAGTTCGTGACGGCTATGTCTACTCCGATGGAACGACAATTTTGGGCGCGGACGACAAAGCCGGGATTGCCGCGATTTTTGAAGGCATCCGCACCATGAAGGAAAAAAACCTGCCTCATCCGACGATCCAGGTCGTGCTGACGGTCGGTGAAGAATCTGGCCTGGTCGGCTCCCGTGCGATGGATTCCAGCCTGCTGAAGGCGGAAATGGGCTTTATCCTCGATTCCGAAGGACCAGTAGGGAAAATCACTGTGGCTGGTGCGGGTCAGTACCGGATCGTAACCAAAATTCACGGGAAAGCAGCGCATGCCGGGGTCAACCCGGAAGACGGCATCAGCGCCATCACTGTCGCCAGCAAAGCGATCTCGCGCATGCCTCTCGGTCGCATCGATAGCGACACGACTGCCAATATCGGCCGGTTCGAGGGTGGCAAGGCGTATAACATCGTGACCGACTATGTAGAAGTATGGTCGGAAGCGCGCAGCCTGGTAATGGATAAGCTGGAAGCGCAAGTGAAGAAAATGACCACCGCGTTTGAAGAAGCGGCAGCTGAAATGGGGGCTACCGTGGAGAACGACGTCATTTTCATGTACCATGGCTACAAGTTCAACGAAGAGACACCGGTCGTGAAAAAGGCGATCGAAGCGGTGAAACGTGTGGGACGCAATCCGGAGCTGGTCGCAAGCGGCGGGGGAAGCGACGGTAACGTATTCAACGGCTACAACATCCCAAGCGTAAACTTCGCGATCGGCTACGAAGAAATCCACACCAAAAACGAGCGCATGCCCATCGCCGAGCTGAACAAGGCGGCAGAATTGGTGCTTGCGGTCATCGAAGCAGTACAGGAATAAGACAGGAAAACCAGGTCGGGATGCCACAGGTGTCCCGGCTTTTTTCATCATGACATGATTGGGCCAAGCCGTAATGGTCATACAATGGAAAGAGACTGTGTCAAGCGACAGAAGGGAGGTTGGCTTATGCTATGTCTGGCAACAGGGACGGTTGTACAGGTCACGGAAAAACGACCGGGGTGGCAATTGCTGGATATAGCGATGGCTGAGACGGGCAGGCAGGAGAAAGCGATGTCGTTTGCGGACGAGGAATACCTTCCGGGGGAGGTGCTGATCGTAAACACGACCGCTGTCAGGCTGCAGCTCGGGACGGGCGGTTACCATCTGGTCGTGGGCAAAGCGGACCAGATGAGCGGGTGCGATCTGGCCCCGGGGAAGTGGGGGCATGTGATGAAAATGCGCTATTCCCCCTGGCAACTTGCTGTCGATTGCGTCGAGGAGCAGGAGAGCCCATACCACGAACTGTTCGTTCGGGACGACCTGTCACTGGAAGGTACGCCGGTTTTGATCGGGGAACTGCATAGCCTGCTGCCTGTCGCAGTGATCGCCTTGAAGGAAAATGATCCGGCAGCCAAAGTCGTCTACGTCATGCCGGACGGCGCCTCCCTGCCTATTGCCTTGAGCAGGCATGTCCATCGGTTGAAGCAAAAGGGATTGCTGACTGCGACAGTTACGACCGGTCATGCCTGGGGAGGGGATCGGGAGGCAGTCACCATCCACAGCGGTCTGCTCGCGGCTCGTCATGTCGAGAGAGCTGATGTCATAGTCTGCATGCTTGGCCCAGGTGTGGCAGGGACAGGGACTCCCTATGCCTTTTCCGGAATTCAGCTTGCGGAAGTTATTCATGCCGTCTCGGCGCTCGGCGGTTTTCCCCTGTTGATCCCGCGAATCAGTTTTGCGGACCCGCGCCAGCGCCATTTGGGAATCAGCCACCATACCCTCGCGCTGCTGACCCGGTATGTGCTTTGGCCCGTCGTGCTATCCCTGCCGCTGCTGGGCGACGAGCGAGATGGGCTGCTCGGCAAGCAAATGGCATTGTTGGCAAAAGGAGAAACGGGGAAAAAGCATCTGATCGTCAAAGGGAGAGTACCGAATATCGACAGAATCGCCCGGATGGAACGGGAATACGGCATGTCCTTTACAACTATGGGCAGGAGCTGGCAGACTGATGCCGTTCCGTTTCAGACCGCGGTGCTGGCGGCAGACCACCTCAGCGCGTGGCGGGCGGAACTGGCCCGTGCGTTCAGCGCCGACCCGCATGGCTTCTCCTCTCCAGATACGTTTGCAAGGTTAGCTCTTTTTTCGACCAAGTACGAAGGGCAGCCCTGATCTCCCACGCCTTGCCGACCATGCGCAACTGCTTTTCGCTTACATAGGTTTTCATCCTTGATCTCCTCCGCTACAATAGTGTGGACAAGCTTCATGCTCCCAACTTATGGTCGAATCGGAGCATTTAGAACGCAGAAAATAAACACGGGAGGTTTGTCATGAACAAATACGAGCATCTCCATGAAAAAACCATTTCCAGCCAGTCGATCTACGACGGACGGATTATCAAGGTGAAAGTCGATGAAGTCCAGTTGCCGAACGGAAAAACAGCGAAGCGGGAAATCGTTCATCATCAGGGAGCGGTCGCCGTCATGCCGATTACTGACGATGGAAAACTGGTAGCGGTGCGACAGTTTCGCAAGCCGCTGGAGCGGACGATTGTAGAAATTCCTGCCGGAAAGCTGGAGCCGGGAGAAGAGCCGCTCTCCTGCGCCATTCGGGAGCTGGAGGAGGAGACGGGCTATGTGGCGAAAAAGATGGAGCTGCTTAGTTCGTTTTACACCTCTCCCGGTTTCGCTGATGAGCTTCTCCATGTGTATGTGGCGACCGGCTTGACAAAGGGCGAGAGCCGGCCGGATGAAGACGAGTTTGTGGATGTGCTGGAGCTGACCTTGGCAGAAGCGCGGGAGCTGCACCGATCAGGAGAAATCCGGGATGCCAAGACCGTCGTCGCGCTGTTTGCGTGGGAGAACCGGATGCTGCGTTCGCATGGCTGAAAACGTGCTGCACGAATACTTCTGCGACATGCACATCCACATCGGCGGCACGCGCACAGGGAAGCCCGTGAAAATTACGGCCTCCCGCCAGATGACGCTGACCCGCATCCTGGAAGAGGCGTCGGAGCGCAAAGGAATGGATGTCGTCGGGATCATTGACGCTCATTCGCCCGAAGTTCAGGAGGAGCTGATCGATCTGCTGGAGAGCGGGGCGGCGATCGAGCATGCGGACGGAGGCATCCTGTACAAGGAGACGATGCTCATTTTGGGCTGCGAAGTGGAGATCAAGGAGGGGGAGCGCGGCGAGGCACACTTTCTCGCCTACATGCCGACCCTGCGCGAGATGCGCTCTTTTACCGAATGGCTGTCCGCTCGTTGCAAGAATGTCACGTTAAGCTCGCAGCGCATTCACGCCAGCTTCAAGGAACTGCAAAGCTGTGTGGAGGAGCTTGGCGGCCTGTTGATTCCGGCGCATATTTTCACGCCGCACAAAGGGCTGTACGGCAGCTGCGCGGATTCGCTCGCAGATGTGCTGGACCCGGCGAAGATCATTGCCGTCGAGCTTGGACTTAGCGCGAATACAGAGATGGCGGATCAGCTGTCCGAACTGCGGGACAAGACATTTCTTACCAATTCGGATGCCCACTCCCTCGGGAAAATCGGCAGGGAGTACCAGGTGATGCGGATGAAGGAGCGCTCCTACAAGGAGTGGGAAAAAGCCCTCCGCAGACAGGAGGGCAGGAGGGTGACGGTCAACTACGGGCTGCAGCCGCAGCTCGGCAAGTACCATTTGACGGCCTGCCAAAACTGCCAGTCTCTCTTGCCTGCCGATGCTTCGGGACGGTGTCCGGAGTGCGGCCACAAGCGCGTCGTCAGGGGGGTGGCCGCACGGATTGAACAGCTCGCCGACCTGCCAAAAGGACAGCATCCGGTTCATCGTCCGCCCTATGTTGAGCAGGTCCCGCTCGAATTTATCCCGGGCGTGGGACCAAGGCTGCTGCAAAAGCTGTACGCCTCATTCGGTACGCAAATGAACGTGCTGCATCGGGTGGGATATGAGGAGCTGGCGGCGGTAGCGGGTGAAAAAATCGCCTCTCTGATCGAAAAGGCCAGAACAGGCGCGCTGGCAGTCGAAGCGGGGGGAGCCGGGACATACGGCAGAATCGTCCAGGAGTGAATGAGTGATTGGCATAGCGTATTCCTCGTCCGCATAGGCTGTACAGTAAACAGCGAAGCGGGAGGCGACGCAACGTGCGTTCACGAGTCGGACAAACTATCCATACGTATGCGAAGGATCATCAGTCGCTCTATTGGTTCACGATCGTCCTCTTCACCATGGGTATCATTTTCGGAGCCGTGCTTGTCAATTCCTTGCCGCTTTCCCAAAAGCAGGAGCTGTCCGGTTTCCTCCAATATTTTTTCAACAGCTTGTCGACGCAGGGGATACCTGAATCAAGCGGACACTTCTATGAAGCGTTCGGGCATTATGCCAAAACGGTGGCGATCATGTGGGTGCTCGGCCTGTCCATTATCGGCCTGCCAATGATCCTGCTCATGCTGTTTTTGAAAGGAGTTGTCGTCGGCTTTACTGTCGGCTTTCTGGTTAACCAACTGCAATGGCACGGGGTCACGTTTGCCATGATGGGTGTGCTGCCGCAAAATTTGCTGGTCGTTCCGGCGCTGTTCATCGTGGGCGTGAGCGGAATTTCCTTTTCCTTGCGATTGATCAAGACGAGGCTGGTCAGCAAACGGGATGGCATTCTGCCGCACTTTGTGAGCTATACCGCACTTGTGGTCTGTATGCTGGCGGTGCTGACGCTGGCTGCCTTGTTCGAGACGTTTGTCTCGCCGAAGCTGATGCAGCTCGTCCTTACTTAATAATGATTCTCATGTAAGAACTTCTGTATTTGACTTATCCAAGTACCCTCTACTATAATAGGAACAGGTTTCATGCGAGCGGGGAGGGGCATTAATGTTGGAAGAAAAATTAGAGAAAATCAAGCAACAATTGCATTCGCAAAATTACAAGTTGACACCACAGCGTGAAGCCACTGTTCGCGTGCTGTTGGAAAACGAGGAAGACCATCTGAGCGCGGAAGATGTCTATCTCCTGGTGAAGGACAAAGCTCCGGAAATCGGACTTGCCACTGTATACCGGACGTTAGAGCTTTTGAGCGAATTGAAAATCCTTCACAAAATGAACTTTGGCGATGGCGTAGCGCGGTACGATCTGCGTGATGACAATGCAGCCTATCATCACCACCATCTGATCTGCCTGAACTGTGGCACCGTCGATGAAATATTTGAAGACCTGCTCGTCACGGCAGAAGAAAAAGTCAAGAATGTTTACAACTTTTACATTACCGACCACCGCTTGACCTTCTACGGCATTTGCAATCGTTGCATCGATAAGGTCAACGTAGAGGACTTCAAATAAGAAAACTTCTCTGGGAACGGAGAAGTTTTTTCTTTTTCTTCCCGGATACCCCAGCAGGTTATGGTCATCGAATCCGTGTGGCATTATATTAAAGGTAACAGGACAGAGGCGGCCTGACCGATATTCCGCTCCAGCGTTGAATGAAGGCGCGGACAAGAGCATATAATGGATGGAAACGAAGAGGAGGGGTGAATATGCGGTTCCCGTACCGCCGCATCATGGAGGGGCTGCGTTTTTTGCTTCTGTTCGTGACGTGCACCTTGCTCTCCTATGGAATCATCGCGTTGTTGTCCGAAAAGCTGCTCCCCGCCAACCCGTATGAAGAGCCGCACGGAAACGCCGTAAAGGTGATCGCGCTCGTCAATTCCCCGCAGACGCAGGATCTGGAAGGATACTTCTCGAGGCTGCAGCTGTTTTACCTGACTGGCGAGTAAGTTGCGGATTCGCGTCTGCCATCATTTTTTTGTGAGTAAAGCAGGAGTTTCTTTTTCGGCGTGGAAAAATGTACAGGATACTTATCACCTGAAGGGGACAGCTTCATGGACAGTCTGATTGATCAATTCATCCATTATCTCGCTGTAGAAAAAGGGCTATCGCGCAACACCCTGGAATCGTATCAGCGGGATATGGTGGCCTATACCACGTATTTGCAGGAACAAGGCGTCACCCGTATCGAGGATTCGACGCGGATGCAGATCGTAGGGTACTTGCTTGAACTGCGGGAAAAAGGGAGGGCCACGGCCACGCTCTCGCGGAACATGGCGTCGATCCGAGCATTCTACCAGTTTCTCGTTCGGGACAAATACATCGAAAAGGACCCGTCGATCCATCTGGAGACGCCGAAGATCGAGAAGCGGCTGCCAAAGGTGCTCTCCATCGAAGAAGTGGAGCGGCTGCTGGACAGTCCTCCCGTTCATCATCCTGCAGGGCTGCGAGACAAGGCGATGCTTGAGCTATTGTACGCGACAGGGATTCGCGTCTCCGAGCTGGTCAATCTCGACGCAGCGGATGTGAATCTCGAAATGGGTTTTGTGAAATGCATGGGTAAAGGCTCCAAGGAACGGATTATTCCACTGGGCTCTGTCGCCATTCAGATGGTGCGGCACTACTTGCAAGCAGGCCGTCCCAAGCTGGTCAAAGGGACGGGTGAGACGGCGCTGTTTTTGAATCATCTGGGAAAGCAGATCACAAGGCAAGGTTTTTGGAAGATCATCAAGCGATATGCACAGAAAGCCGACATTCGTACGGAGATCACGCCGCATACGCTTCGCCATTCGTTTGCCACTCACCTGCTGGAAAATGGAGCAGACTTGCGTTCCGTACAGGAAATGCTCGGTCATGCAGATATTTCCACCACCCAGATTTACACGCACGTCACACGCACCCGGATCAAGGACATATATGCCAAGACTCACCCGCGGGCATAATCGGCGCGGTGGGCAGGGCGATACCAAAAGAGACAAGAGACTCCGTCATACTGTGAGGCGGAGCAAACTTTTTTGCATCAGGTCAGACGTCTGACGACTTGATCGCAAACGATACTTATTTTGGAACTGGAGGCGTTTGCATTGCGTTTTTCTCGAGTATTTTTGATCGTTATGGACAGCGTGGGTATCGGAGAACTTCCGGACGCGCCCCGATTCCATGATGAAGGCGCGCACACCCTGGGGCACATTGCCGAACGGGTAGAGGGCTTTCGTCTGCCCAATCTGGAAAAGCTGGGGCTGGGCAATATCGCGCCCTTGAACAATGTGCCGCCAGCCGCAACGCCGCTCGCCCACTATGGCAAAATGCAGGAGATTTCCATGGGCAAGGACACGACGACAGGGCACTGGGAAATCATGGGGCTGCATGTCTCGACCCCGTTCAACACATATCCGGACGGGTTTCCGGCCAGCCTGATTCAGGAGTTCGAGCAGCGGATCGGCCGCAAGGTGCTGGGCAACAAAGTCGCATCTGGCACGGATATTCTCGACGAACTGGGCGAGCAGCATATGAAAACGGGCGACGTGATCGTCTATACGTCGGCCGACAGCGTATTCCAGGTGGCTGCGCATGAAGATGTCGTGCCGCTGGAGGAGCTGTACCGCATCTGCCAGATCGCGCGTGAGCTGACGCTGCGCGACGAATATGCGGTTACGCGCGTGATCGCACGGCCATTCGTAGGGGAGCCAGGCAACTTCACGCGGACGTCGAACCGCCACGACTACTCGGTGAAGCCGTTTGCCCCGACGGTCATGAACCGTTTGCAGGACGCCGGGCTGGCTTCCATCGCCATCGGCAAGATCAGCGACATTTACGCCGAAGAAGGAGTCACGAAGGCGATCCGCACGAAAGATAACATGGACGGAGTCGACCAGCTGCTCGCCACGATGAAAGAGACATTCACGGGACTTAGCTTTGTCAATCTCGTCGACTTTGACGCCAAATTCGGCCATCGCCGCGATCCTCAAGGATACGGTCAAGCGCTCATGGAGTTCGACGCGCGCATTCCGGAGCTGTTGTCCGCAATGGGAGACGAGGACCTGCTCATCATTACTGCAGACCACGGTAATGATCCGGTTCACCACGGCACCGACCATACGCGGGAATACGTGCCGCTGCTCGCTTACCACAAAGGCATCGCAGCCGGGACGGATCTCGGCATTCGCGAGACGTTTGCCGATCTGGGAGCAACGATTGCGGATAATTTTGGTGTGCAACTGCCCGTGATCGGAAAAAGCTTCCTGAGTCATTTATAAAGATGAAGTGTTTATAAACATTTATATAGAAGAAACAGATATAAAGGAGTGTTTCTCGTGGCAAATTTCCATGAAGCAGTCGCCTATATTCAACCAAAAGTGACAGAAAAACCTACCATCGGCCTGGTGCTCGGCTCCGGTCTCGGCGTGCTGGCAGATGAAATCGAGAATCCGGTTGTCATTCCGTATCACGAAATTCCCGGTTTCACTGTATCGACTGTTGTGGGCCACAAAGGACAGCTCGTCATCGGCAAGCTGCAGGGCAAACAGGTCGTGGCTATGCAAGGACGCTTCCACTTTTATGAAGGCCATGGCCTCGACGCTGTCGTCTTCCCGATTCGCGTGATGAAGCTGCTCGGAGTCGAGACGATCATCGTGACGAATGCAGCAGGGGGCATCAATGAAAACTTCGATCCAGGCAACCTCATGCTCATTTCCGACCATATCAACATGACGTTCCGCAATCCGCTGATCGGCCCGAATGACGAGGAGATGGGCCCTCGCTTCCCGGACATGTCGGAGGCGTACTCCAGGGAGCTGCGCCAGTTGGCGAAAGAAGTGGCAGCGGAGCAGGGCATCGAACTGCGTGAAGGGGTGTACGTGGGCCTGCTCGGGCCAAGCTACGAGACGCCGGCGGAGATCCGCATGCTTCGCATTTTGGGCGGGGACGCTGTCGGCATGTCCACAGTTCCGGAAGTTATCGCGGCTCGCCATATGGGCGTGAAAGTGCTCGGCATTTCGTGCATCAGCAATATGGCTGCCGGCATTCTGGAGCAGCCGCTGTCCCACGACGAAGTGATGGAAACGACCGAAAAAGTAAAAACACAGTTCCTGTCGCTGGTAAACGGGATCGTTGCCAAGCTGTAAGCGGGAGTCAAAAGGAGGGACATGCGATGCGCATGGTCGATATTATCGCCAAAAAAAGAGACGGCGGCGAACTTACGACAGAAGAAATCCAGTTTCTGATCAAAGGATATACAGAGGGGAGCATTCCCGACTACCAGATGTCAGCGTGGGCGATGGCGGTCTATTTTCGCGGGATGACACCGCGGGAGACCGGCGATCTGACCTTGGCAATGGCAGGCTCCGGCGAGCAGTTGGACCTGTCGTCACTTTCCGGTATCAAAGTCGACAAGCACAGCACAGGCGGAGTGGGGGACAAGACGACGCTTGTGGTCGCCCCTCTCGTCGCGGCAGCAGGCATTCCGGTCGCCAAGATGTCCGGTCGCGGCCTGGGCTATTCCGGCGGGACGATTGACAAGCTGGAGTCGTTTGCAGGCTTTGCGGTAGAGCGCACGCGCGAGCAGTTTTTGCAGCAGGTGCGCGATATCGGCGTGTCGGTCATTGGACAGTCCGGCAACCTGACGCCGGCAGATAAAAAGCTGTACGCCCTGCGTGATGTGACGGCGACCGTCGAAGCGGTTCCGCTGATCGCCAGTTCCATCATGTCCAAAAAAATCGCGGCCGGCGCAGATGCCATCCTGCTCGACGTAAAAGTCGGGAAGGGCGCGTTTATGAAAAACCTGGAGGAGGCAGAGACGCTGGCGCGCGCGATGGTGGAGATTGGCAGTCAGGTTGGGCGCAAGACAGTGGCGGTTATCAGCGACATGAACCAGCCGCTGGGCTTTGCTGTGGGGAATGCTCTGGAAGTGAAAGAGGCAATCGAGACGCTGGCAGGCAGAGGTCCGCGCGATTTGACCGAGCTGGCGCTGGCAATCGGCTCGCGCATGCTCGTGCTGGGCGGTCTGGTCGCGGGCGAGCAGGAGGGACGCGCCAAGCTGGAGGAAATTATGGCTTCCGGAGCGGCAGTGGAGAAGCTTGCCCAAATGGTCGAGGCCCAAGGCGGAGACAAGCGCGAAGTGTATGAGCCGGAGCGTTTGCCGCAGGCGGCGATCCGCCACGAAGTCATCGCCCAGACAGACGGCTTTGTAGCCGGGATCGACGCAGAGGCTGTCGGTCATGCTTCGGTCGTGCTCGGGGCAGGCCGTTTGACGAAAGAGATGGGCATCGATTTGGCGGTGGGATTCGTCCTGCACAAAAAACGCGGGGATGCCGTCCGCGCCGGTGATGTGCTCATGACCATTCATGCGAACAAAGAGGAGCTTTTGCGCAGCGCTCTCCAGGAATTGGAAGGGGCGTTCGATATTGCGGCGAATCCCCCGGCGGAGCAGCCGCTCATTTATAAAATCATGGAATAAAGCAATTGCTTTGCAGGTTAAGGAAAGAGGTATGCAGACAGCAGCGCTGCACGCCTCTTTTCCGTTAAATTCATATCGCATTTGAATGGATTTAAGTGTGGGGATCATATTTTCAATTTGCCGTCTGCGAGGTAAGATAGAGGGAGAAATTCGAGAAAAAATATTTGATGGGTCATGCGCTCTTTATAATGTTTTATTTTTCTACTTGTCAAATTTCGTTGACACCACTATCAATTCAGATTACTTTTAATGTAACAAAGATATTGTAAAAGATTTTTGCGAATTTCGTAAAAAAAGGACGGAGGTTCCCGGAAAATCGTATGTATGAAAAAGCTAGACCATGTTGACAAGCAGATCCTGCAAATTCTTCAGGAAGACGGACGAACACCGTATACAGAAATCGCGCATCAACTTGGTGTTAGTGAAGGTACGATTCGCTCTCGCATCACTCGCTTGTTGCAAGACGGGGTCTTCCAATTCGTGATCCATCCCGACCGTGAAAAGCTGGGACTACATGTACAGGCGATTATCGGTTTGACCACGAAGCTCGGCATGCAGAAATATGTTGCAGAGGAGCTGAGCAAGATCAGTGCCGTGCGGTTCGTGGGTGCGTTCAGCGGTAAGCACGACTTGATCATCCAAGCGTGTTTCCATACCAATGATGAACTGATCACCTTTGTCAACGAACGACTCTCTCAAATTGAAGGAATTGCTGCAGCGGATGTGTCTCTGGAGTTGAAGCAGTACAAAGATTCCTTCTCTTTCGTTCAGGAAGACGGGGTGACCTTGCAGTGAAAGGAGTTGATGCCGTCCAGCCGAAGTCGATTTGCTTCGCGTTACGTTCCTTTTTTCGCCCTTTATTTTCTGAAAAAAGACAAAAAAGAAAAATGTAATGGGGGTAATTGCGTTGAAAAAGAATATTTTTGCACTGGTAAGTTCTGTAGCCGTTCTGGGAACCGCTCTCGCTGGCTGCGGCGGGGGACAACAAGCTGCTGAGCCGGCACAACAACCTGCCGGCAACACTCAATCCCAAACACCTGCTGCGCCTGCGGAGAAAAAACCGCAAGTGCTGCGGATCAACCTTCACTCGGAGCCGCCGACAGCTGACCCTGGCATTGCAGAGGATACGACTTCCGGTGCCGTGATTCTGGCCACCTTTGACGGCTTGACCCGGATTGGCGCGGACGAAAAACCGCACGAAGCAGCAGCGGAGAGCTACACCGTCTCTGACGACAAGCTCACGTACACCTTCAAAATCCGCGATGCCAAGTGGAGCAACGGTGATCCAGTAACAGCGCATGACTTTGAATACGCCTGGAAGCGCGCTCTCGATCCAAAAACGGCTTCCAACTACGCTTATCAGCTGTACTACATCAAAAACGGGGAAAAAGCGAACAAAGGCGAGGCCAAGCTGGACGACGTCGGAGTAAAAGCACTTGACGACAAAACTCTGGAAGTAAAACTGGAGAACCCAACTCCATTCTTCCTGGAACTGCTGGCATTCCGTACCTACTTCCCGGTAAACCAAAAAGTCGTGGAAGCGAACGGAAAATGGGCTGGTGAAGCAGCAACTCACGTAGGGAACGGACCGTTCAAAATTGAGTCTTGGGAACATAAGAGCAAAATGGTGCTCGTGAAAAACGAAAACTATTGGGACAAGGACAACGTAAAGCTCGACAAGATCGAGTTCTCCATGGTAGAAGACGAAAATACCGAGCTGTCCATGTTTGAAAACGGTGAGCTTGACTGGGCAGGGGCGCCAATGAGCTCATTGCCGACAGATGCGATTCCGGCCTTGAAAGAGCAAGGCAAAATTACGACCAAGCCAATTGCCGGCACTTACTGGTATAAATTCAATACTGAGAAGCCGCCGTTTAACAACGTCAAAATCCGTAAAGCGTTTGCGTTTGCGATCGATCGCCAAGGGCTGATCGACAACATCCTGCAGACTGGTCAACTTCCGGCAACCGGTGCAGTACCGCCTTCCATGGTGCTGAATCCGAACGGCTACTTCAAAGATAATGACGTAGAAACCGCGAAAAAGTTGCTGGATGAGGGAATGAAAGAACTCGGAATTTCCAAATTGCCTCCGATTACGCTGTCGTACAACACTTCCGAAGCGCACAAAAAGATTGCTGAGGCGATCCAGGACCAATGGAAGAAAAACCTCGGCGTTGATGTGAAGCTCGAAAACAAAGAGTGGAAAGTATATCTTGAAGACTTGCACGAAGGGAACTTCCAGGTCGGACGGATGGGCTGGCTGGGCGACTTCAACGACCCGATCAACTTCCTCGAGCTGTACAAGGACAAAAATGGCGGCAACAACGATACCCGTTGGGAAAATCCGAAGTTCAAAGAGCTGCTGAACAAATCTTCCCTCGAATCTGACCTCGACAAACGCAAACAGATTTTGGCGGAAGCAGAACAAGTGCTGATGGATGACATGCCGATCATGCCGATCTACTTCTACACCGAGTCCTGGGTGCAAAATCCGAATGTCAAAGGCGTTCAAATCACCGGTCTTGGAGACATAGACTGGAAAGGCGCATACATCGAGTAATACCGTTTTCTATACCATGCAGGTTGATTCACACGAAGGAATCGGGCCAGGTAGCGAGAGGGTATATGGCGGACCATATACCCTCTCGTATTCCGACCCTTTCCATATAAATGATAGATGGCAACACGCCAGTAGAGAAAAATTAAAAGCAAGAGATCATCCAGGGTTATTTACACAGCCGATTTTTGCACTGTGTCGGTAACGTCCGCAGTGTAAAGATGGGACGTGAAAGCATTCATTATCTGTCAAGGAGGTAAGTTAGTTGATCCGTTATCTTGGTAAGCGCATCATCTTTATGCTCATCTCACTCTTCTTGATCGTAACGGCCACTTTCTTCATCATGAAAGCAGTACCGGGTGGACCTTTTACGTCGGAAAAAAATGTGCCAGAAGAGATCAAAGCGGCTCTGGAGGCCAAATACAAACTCAACTTGCCGCTACACGAGCAGTATCTCGACTATTTGAAAGGTGTTGTGACCTGGGATCTGGGTCCGTCCTTCACGGAAAAATCTTCGACGGTCAATGAGATGATCAATCGCGGTTTTCCTGTTTCCGCTCATCTGGGTGCACAGGCACTCCTCGTGGCAGTATTCGGTGGAATCATTCTCGGTGTCATCGCTGCGCTGAAGCACAACAAGTGGCAGGACTATTCCGCAATGGTGCTGGCTGTATTGGGCCTGTCTGTTCCAGGGTTTATCCTGGCATCTTTTCTCCAATACTTCTTCTCGATTAAATGGGGCTTGTTGCCGATCGCGAAATGGGAGGGCTTCGAGTACACGATTCTCCCGTCCCTGGCCTTGGCTGCATCGCCAATGGCGTTTATCGCGCGTCTGACCCGTTCCAATATGATTGAGGTTCTGGGCCAGGATTATATCAAAACGGCGAGAGCAAAAGGTTTGAACACCGTTACCATCACGGTGAAGCACGCGATCCGCAATGCACTCTTGCCAGTTATCACTTACCTGGGTCCGTTGATTGCCAACATCTTGACAGGGGCATTCGTTATCGAGCGTATCTTCGGTGTTCCTGGTCTGGGTCGCGAGTTCGTTCTCTCCATTACCAACCGCGACTACACCGTGATCATGGGGACGACCGTTTTCTACTCCATCATCCTGGTTGTCATGATCCTGATCGTTGACATTGCGTACACACTGGTAGACCCACGTATCAAATTGGCAGACGCAGGAAGGGAGTAATGAAACGATGCAACAATTGACGAAAGAGCATTTTGAGCCTATTTCAGTTGACCTTCGCCAATCGGAAGCCATCAAACGTCCCAGCCTGTCTTTCTGGGCTGACGTGTGGCGCCGTTTGAAAATGAATAAAGTAGCCATGGTATCGCTGATCTTTATCGCTGTTTTGGTCGTGGCGGCAATCGTCGTTCCATTCGTTACCACGAACGACTATTTTACGACGGATTTGGCCGGAAAGAACAAAAAGCCGTCCGCTGAACACTGGTTTGGCACGGACGATCTGGGCCGCGATATGTTCGTACGGATTTGGTATGGTGCTCGTATTTCTCTGGAAGTAGGCCTTGCCGCCGCCTTTATCGACTTGGTCATCGGTGTAATCTGGGGCGGTCTCGCCGGATTTTACGGCGGCAAAGTAGATGAGATCCTTATGCGTATCGCCGATATTTTGTTTGCTATTCCATATCTTCTCGTTGTGATTTTGCTGATGGTTGTGTTAGAACCAGGGGTAGGGACGATTATTATCGCCTTGACGATCACGGGCTGGATCGGGATGGCGCGGATCGTCCGGGGGCAAATGCTTCAATTGAAGTCACAAGAGTTCGTTCTGGCTGCCCGTTCCCTTGGAGCAGATTCCAAACGCCTGATCTTCAAGCACCTGATTCCAAACGCTCTCGGTCCGATCATCGTTACCTTGAGCTTGACCGTACCTTCTGCTATCTTCGCAGAGTCCTTCCTCTCCTTTATCGGATTGGGGGTAGCAGCACCTGTTGCATCATGGGGCACGATGTCGTCTGAAGGTCTGTCGGCCATGAAGTACTATCCATGGCGTTTGATGTTCCCGGCCGTGTTTATCTCCGTGACTATCTTGGCCTTTAACTTGTTCGGTGACGGTCTGCGCGACGCAGTAGACCCACGCCTGCGGAAATAGGAGGGATCATCGATATGGAACGCATTCTTGAGGTAAAAGACCTGCATGTCTCCTTCCACACGTATGCAGGAGAAGTAAAAGCAGTACGCGGTGTCAACTTTCACGTGAACCGCGGGGAAGCAGTTGCAATCGTAGGGGAGTCCGGCTGTGGCAAGTCGGTAACCGCGCAATCCTTGATGAAGCTGATTCCGATGCCTCCTGGCGAAATCAAAAAAGGGGAAATCCTTTTTAACGGCGAGGACATCGTCAAAAAATCCAATAAAGAGATGGAGAGTATCCGCGGGAAAGACATCGGGATGATCTTCCAGGACCCGATGACCTCGCTGAACCCGACCATGACAGTCGGGAACCAGATTACAGAGGGTCTGATCAAGCACCAGAACATGTCGCGCACTGCTGCGCGCCAACGTGCGATCGAACTGCTGACCATGGTAGGAATTCCGCAGCCGGAAAAACGCGTCGAGCAGTATCCGCACGAATTTTCCGGCGGGATGCGGCAACGCGCGATGATCGCCATCGCGCTGGCATGCTCTCCGAAGCTGCTGATTGCGGACGAGCCGACGACGGCGCTGGACGTAACCATCCAGGCGCAAATTCTCGACCTGATGAAAGAATTGCAAAAGAAAACAGGCACGTCCATTATTCTGATTACCCATGACCTTGGTGTCGTGGCCGAGATGTGCGACCGCGTAATCGTCATGTACGCCGGGAAGGTGATTGAAACGGGAACCGTAGACGATATTTTCTACAACCCGCAACACCCGTACACCAAAGGTCTGCTGCGCTCCGTTCCCCGTCTTGACCTGAACCGCGACGAACCGTTGACTCCGATCTTCGGGACTCCGCCGGATCTGCTCCGTCCGCCAGTTGGCTGCGGCTTTACGGCACGGTGCGAATCGGCAATGCGCGTGTGCCAAGAGTTCGATCCTGAGTTGAAAGACATCAGCGCGACCCAACGAGCAGCCTGCTGGCTTCAGCATCCGCTTGCTCAGAACCGCGCAGGATCGTAGGAGGAGGGGTAACAGTGGATAAGCGTGATACGCTGATTGAAGTACGCAATCTCAAAAAGTTTTTTACCATTGGCGACAATACACTGAAAGCGGTAAATGATATTTCTTTCGATATCAAGCGCGGAGAAACTCTTGGTGTCGTAGGGGAGTCCGGCTGCGGAAAATCGACAGCCGGCCGTACGCTGCTCCGTCTGTACGATGCGACAGGTGGGGATGTCCTGTTTGAAGGGAAAAGCATCATGAGCCTGAACAAACAGGAAATGAAAGCGATGCGCCGCAACATGCAAATGATCTTCCAGGACCCATACGCTTCTCTGAATCCGCGTATGACGGTTGGGGATATCATCGGCGAGGCCTTGGACATTCACAACCTCGCATCTGGTCAAAAGCGCAAGGAGCGCATCCAGGAGCTGCTGTCTCTGGTAAGCTTGAACCCGGAGCACATGAACCGCTTCCCGCATGAGTTTTCCGGCGGTCAGCGCCAGCGGATCGGGATTGCCCGCGCTCTCGCCGTAGAGCCGAAGTTCATCGTTTGCGACGAGCCGATTTCAGCGCTGGACGTATCCGTACAAGCGCAGGTGGTCAACCTTCTGGAGCAGCTTCAGGAGAAAATGGGCCTGACGTACATGTTTATCGCCCATGACCTGTCCATGGTGAAATACATTTCCGACCGTGTGGCTGTTATGTATCTGGGCAAAATGGTAGAGCTGGCTGACAGTGATTCTCTCTACGAGAAACCGCTGCATCCGTACACCCAGGCGCTCTTGTCCGCGATTCCGATTCCGGACCCGGAAGTCGAGCGCAATCGGGAGCGCATCGTTCTCCAAGGAGATGTTCCGAGCCCGATGAATCCGCCAAGCGGCTGCCATTTCCGCACCAGATGCCCGAAAGCAATGCCAGAGTGCGCTGCTGCCGCGCCGGAGTGGAAAGAAATCGAGCCAGGTCACTTTGCTGCATGCCACTTGTATAACTAAGTAATCCAGCGGGTTCTCAGGTCGTTCGGATGAGGACTCGCTTCCTTTTCCAAATTGCGATTTTGCCTCTGATGAAAAAAGGGTCCATAGTACCCTGCAGCATGTAAATCAGAGGTATTTTTTTAAGCTTTTCGCATGGTAAAAAGTGGAGTAATGCGTAAAATGGGGGGAGTTTCCATGAAAAAAATCTCCGTTCCAGGCTGGAGCGGCAAGGGATTCGGAGGCTCAGCAAAACACGTTCAGAAATTCAAGGTACTGGTCGATACGGCTGCCGGACGGCTCAAGGGCTCGATTGCCACGAAAATGATCGTATTTGGCCTGATTCTTGTCCTTATTATCATCGCTTCCCTGCAATACGTGGCGCTTTCTATTTCCAAATCTACGTTGATCAACATTACCTCGAACCAAGCGAAAATGCTGGCCGAGCAGCATGCCACCAGCATGAGCGACTGGGTGAAAGCCATTTTGACCTCGACGAAGGAGACGGCTTCCAAGCGCGTGATGACGACGGACCTGGAGCCACTCATCCGGGAGCAATTCACCCTGCTGCGGCAAAGCCACAAGGAAATATCGAAAATCTACCTGATCGACACCACGACCGGGAGAGCGCTCTACTCCCTTACAGGGAAGAGCGAGATTGATTTCAAGCAGAAAAAATATTTCCAGGACGCGCTTCAAAGCAAAAGTCCTGTCGTGTCGGACGAGGAAATCGTTGAAGGAACCAATAAGAGCTTTCTTTATATTGCAACACCTGTAGGAGAACAGAGCAAAGATGAGAGCAGGCTGTTCGTCGTCGGTTTTTCCATCGACGAAATTCTGGAAAAAACGCAGGAAATACCGTTCATGAAAAACGGCTACGCTTTCGTCGTCAAGCCGGATGGGTTGGTCGTCGCCCATAAAGACCCTGCGCAAATCAACAAGCTCTCCATCGCCGGGAAAAGCGAGTACAGCGAAATGATGGAGATGCTGAAAAAGCCTGCGAGCAACAGCCTGCTCTATACAGTCAATGGGGAAGCGAGCTTCGCCGCGTTTGCACCCATCCCGATCCTGAATTGGCACATCGTCCTGTCGACAGGCGTCAATGAGGTATACGGCGAAGTCAACAGCATGGGCTGGTACCTCGCGTTCATCAGCATTCCGGTCATCGCCATCTCGGTGTGGCTGATCTGGTGGTTTGCGAGTCGCATCCGCTCGTCGCTGTTTTCCATCGCACAAGATATGGACAAGATCGGTTCCGGACGATTCGACATCCATGTCAATGTCGAGGGTAACGACGAACTGGCTATGGTCGGGCGCAAGATGAACGAAATGGCGGCTGAACTGCGCAAGCTCATCGCACTGGTTCAGGGACAAGCGAGCCAGTTGAACATCGCGACCGGTGAACTGACGCTGTTTGCCGAAGAAAACAAAGGGGCGATCAGCGTCATCACGAACAACATTTCTTCCATCACACAGCGTGTCTCTACGCAAACAAGCGAAGTGCAAGCCACGGCGCATACCGTCTCGGAAATTTCCCAAGGGGTCGAGCAGGTGGCCATCGCGGCAGAATCGACGTCTGATGCGACGACGCGCACCTTCGAGCGGGCACAGGGCGGGCTGCAACTGGTGGAAGACGTCATTGGCACGGTGCGTCAGGCTACAATCGAGGTAGGGCGCACAGCCGAGCAGATGCACAGCCTGCGCGAACGGGCGCGGCAGATTACGAGCATTGTCGAGATGATCAGCAGCATCGCTTCGCAGACCAACCTGCTGGCGCTGAATGCGGCGATCGAAGCAGCACGTGCGGGCGAAGCAGGGCGCGGCTTCTCTGTAGTTGCAAGTGAAGTGCGCAAGCTGGCGGAGGAAAGCAACTCGTTTTCGGAGCGGATCGCCTTTATTGCGCACTCGATCAACGATGAAGCGATGGATATGACAAAGCACATGGATGAAATCGTAACGATGGTTAACGGCGGTCTCCAATCGGTCGAATCCGTGGGAGCAGTCTTCCATCACATCGTGGCGGAGATCCAGTCGGCAGCTGAACAGAGCGAAACGATGAAGGCGACCTCCGAAGAAATGGCGGCAGGCAACCAGGTCGTTACGAATTCCATGCAACGCCTTGCTTCGATGTCGGATGAAATCAGCCAGTCCATCACGGGCGTCGCGGAGACGGTCGACGAACAGCTCCATTCGATCGCGCGTATCAACGAAAATGTGGAACAACTGAAAAAAATGGCAGACGAGTTGACGGAAAACGTAAGCCGCTTCATCATCTGACCACAGCTCCCTTCTGCAGCCGCGGAAGGGATTTTTTCTACCGCAAAACCAGGCTTTCGAGTGAATATTTTCCTGTTCCATTGGTGAGAATAAAGCCATGAATGGAGGGAAGAGACTGCTATGAAACGGATTGGATATCTCGCTCTATGCTTCATCATGTGTTTCACCTTCTTTTCTCCGACGGCTGTCTTTGCTGCTGAGAAATCTGGACCCCAAAATGGAGAGATGAATTTTGCGCCCCATGCGCGTTCTGCTGTCATGATCGAAGCGGATACGGGCACTGTTTTGTACGATAAGAATGCAAACGAAAAAATGCCGCCGGCCAGTATCACCAAAGTGATGACGATGCTGCTCATCATGGAGGCAATCGAACGAGGTGAACTGAAACTTACGGATAAAGTGAGGGCGAGTGAAAGAGCGGCCTCCATGGGCGGCTCCCAGATCTTTTTACAGCCCGGCGAAGAAATGACGGTCGAAGATATGATCAAAGGGATCGCGATCGCTTCGGGCAACGACGCTTCCGTGGCGATGGCCGAGCATCTGGCCGGCACGGAAGAGGGATTTGTCGCACGGATGAATGAGCGGGCCAGACAGTTGGGGATGAAAAACACCCATTTCGTTAACTCCAACGGGCTGCCGGCAGAAAATCATTACTCCTCTGCCTACGATATTGCCATTATGTCGAGGGAACTGCTCAAACACGAGGGAATTACCCGATTTACCGGAACGTACCAGGACTACTTGCGTAAAGACAGCGCGAACCCGTTCTGGCTGGTCAACACAAACCGGCTGGTGCGCTTTTACGAAGGCGTCGACGGCCTCAAGACAGGCTATACGGGAGAAGCCAAGTACTGTCTGACGGCTACCGCGAAGCGCAACAACATGCGGATCATCGCCGTCGTCATGGGCGAACCGGATGTCAAGACGAGAAACAATGAAGTCGCTACCATGTTCAACTACGCGTTTACTCATTTTCAGGTTTTGCCGCTGTTCAAAAAAGGAGAAGCGGTGCAGCCGATTATCGTCGACAAGGGCCAGGTACCGCAAGTCAATGCCGTCACACCGCACTCGGTCAGCCTGCTGATGAAAAAAGGCGAGACTGCGGATCATTACGTTCGCGAGGTCGTTCTCGATCAGCGTGTCAACGCGCCGGTCAGCCGGGACCAGGTGATCGGCCACATATTTATCCGGACGAAAGACGGCAAGGAAGTGAACCGGGTTGATCTGTATCCGGAGCAATCCGTGGCAAAAGCAGGCATGTGGGAGATTCTTAAGCGAACCATCAAAAACGTTTTCATCAGCTATTAAGCGGACAGCATGAACGCGAAAAGAATCGGGTTGCCTCGAATGAAATACGGTGGCTGCTCGATTTTTTTGTTCTTTTGTCGACTGGCAGGAATTGGTTTGAAGAAAGAAGAAAGAGAGTTCTATTACGGGATGAAGGAGTGAGTCAGCTATGAGTTTGCGAATCGCGATGGAGACCAGACAAGATGTGCTGGTCATCCGGTTGCAAGGAGAGCTGGACCATCATACAGCAGAAGAGCTGCGCCGCAAGGTGGATGAAATTTTACGCGCCCCCGAAATTCGCCATATCGTCCTCAGCCTGGCCGGGTTGACGTTCATGGACAGCTCGGGCATCGGGGTGATTCTGGGCAGGTACAAGCAAATATCCGCGCGCTCCGGAGAGATGTACGTGACCTCCATCAATCCGACGATTTACCGGATCTTTGAGATGTCCGGGCTGTTCAAGGTGATCAAGTTTCGTGAGAATGAGCAAGACGCATTGCTTGTCCTGGGGGTGGCGTAACGATGACACAACGCAATTTCATGTCGGTGTCGTTCGCAGCATTGAGTCAAAACGAAGCATTCGCCCGCGTAGCCGTCGCCTCGTTCATCTCGCAGCTGGATATTACGATGGATGAACTGGAAGAGATCAAGACGGTGATCTCCGAAGCCGTGACCAATGCGATCATACATGGATATGACGAAGATCCGGAGGGTGTGGTACATATCTCCGTGCAAATTGAGGATGGAACTGTCGAAATCGTCGTCGAGGACAAAGGGAAAGGGATTGAAGATGTGGAGCAGGCGATGCAGCCGCTGTTCACCACGAAGCCGGAGCTGGAGCGTTCGGGCATGGGCTTCACCATCATGGAGAATTTCATGGATTCTTTGGAAGTGGCGACGGCTGTCGGCAATGGGACGACGGTGCGCCTGACCAAACGCCTGTCGTTTGCCAAAGCCTTGCAAAATTAGGGGTAGTGCCAAATGGGTGCCGATATTAAAAATGCGAGTCAACCATTTCTGACCAATGACCAAGTGAAAGAATTGATCGCCAAAAGCCAGACCGGAGATGCTGATGCACGGGAGCTGCTCGTGAACAGCAACATCCGGCTGGTCTGGTCCGTCGTCCAGCGCTTTATCAACCGTGGCTACGAGGCGGATGATTTGTTTCAGATCGGGTGTATCGGATTGCTGAAAGCCGTGGACAAGTTTGATCTTTCCTATGACGTGCGTTTTTCGACGTATGCCGTGCCGATGATCATTGGTGAAATTCAACGGTTTTTACGCGATGACGGCACCGTAAAGGTCAGCCGATCGTTAAAAGAAACAGCGAACAAGGTCCGACGCGCAAAGGATGAGCTGTACAAACAATTCGGCCGAGCACCCACGATTGCAGAGGTGGCAGAAGCGGTGGGGATCACACCGGAGGAGGTCGTTTTTGCCCAGGAAGCGAGCAGGGCGCCGTCCTCCATTCACGAGACTGTCTTTGAAAACGACGGCGACCCGATCACCCTGATCGACCAGATTGCAGATGACGGCGTGAACAAATGGTTCGAGAAAATAGCGCTGAAGGATGCCATCAGCCGTCTGAGCGAGCGCGAGCAGCTTATCGTCTATTTGCGCTACTACAAGGATCATACCCAGTCTGAAGTGGCGGAGCGGCTCGGCATTTCGCAAGTGCAAGTATCTCGCTTGGAAAAGCGCATTTTGCAAACGATCAAGGATCAGATCGATCAATAGGCAAAACAGGAACGCACCAGAGCAACGGCTTTGGTGTTTTTTTGCGCAAATAAATGGCCGCGCCTTATCTTTGGCGCTGCCATGCTTTTTCCTTTGCAACTCGGGCAGCGAAGGCGGCTTTTGGCAAGAAGGTATGGCTTTCGGGGAGGGGCACATACTAGCGAATACATGCGCGGAAACAGAAGGAGGGGAACTATTTGCATGAAAGAGCCGATGTTTTTACGCTTGCGCAAACGACTGGCGGTGAAACCGGAAGCCCTCATCACAATGGGGGACGTCTGTCAGATTTACTGGGATGGAAAGCGGGAAGAAGCCATCAAGCGCATGCCGATTTACCGCGTCAAGCCGGAGGACGGCAACCTGATCATCATCGACATTATGCAGGTCATCCAGCGTCTGCGCTCCGCCTATCCGGAAGTCGAGCTGGACATTCAGGGAGCGCCGCAGTCGATCGTCGAGGTGCTCAATCCGAAGAAAAATGCCAATATCGCACTTGTCGTTGTGGTCTGGCTCCTGCTCTTCGTCGGTTCGGGTCTGGCGATCATGAACTTCCACACCGACGTGAGCATGCTGCAGGTGCATCAGCGCATTTTCTATCTGATTACCGGGCAGGAGAGCAAGCAGCCGCTGTGGCTGCAGATTCCGTACTCGATCGGGATCGGGATGGGAATGATCCTGTTTTTCAATCACATTTTCAAGAAAAAAATCAACGAAGAGCCCAGCCCCCTGGAAGTGGAACTGTTTCTCTACCAGCAAAGCCTCGACCAATACTACATCCAGCATGAAAACAAGGAGAACCAGCGAACAAAGGTATGACGATCTGGAGTGTTTTGCTGCTCGTCGTCATCGGGCTGGGGGGAGGGCTTGCTGTGGGCAGCGGATTGGTCGCGTTTATCACCGTGCTTGACATTATCCCGCGACTGACCCAACTGACCTGCGCCCATCGTTATATCCGCGCTTTCGAGTGGTCCCTCGTCATGGGGGCGATCTTTTTCACGCTCATCGACTTTTTTCAATGGCGCGCCAGACTTCCTGTATTCGTGACATCCATCTACGGAGGATTGGCGGGAATCTTCGTTGGGACTTTGGCGGCAGGACTGACGGAGGTGCTGAACGTGTTTCCGATCCTCGCCAAGCGCATCCATATGGACGGGAATCTGCTCTACTTGCTCATGGCGGTTGTCCTGGGCAAAGTGACCGGCTCGCTTGTGCAGTGGTTTCTTCACTTGTGAACTGGTAAATACCTCTATTCATAGGCATCTTTTGAAAAAGGAACGATATAGGTACAGGTGACCATATGACTTGAAACTGACAAAAGAAGGAGTGGGAAAATGACGACCAAGGCGAAATCAAAATCGATGGGCTCCATGCAGATGACCAAGCAGCTCTATCAGCAGCAGGCGTCCAAATATCAGCCGAAGCGGAATGTCCTGCTCAACTCCATCCGGGCTTTCTGGGTAGGCGGAACCATCTGCCTGCTTGGGCAAATCCTGCAAAATATGTACATTCACTTCTTCGGCTTCACGGAAAAGACCGCCAGCAACCCGACCGTGGCCACACTCATTTTTATTTCCGTGCTGTTGACCGGATTCGGCGTCTACGACAACATCGGACAGTACGCAGGCGCTGGTTCGGCTGTGCCGGTCACCGGTTTTGCCAATTCCATCGCTGCAGCTGCGATCGAGCATCGCAGCGAGGGCTTCGTTCTCGGGGTTGGCGGAAACATGTTCAAGCTTGCCGGCTCTGTTATCGTTTTCGGGGTGGTGGCTGCTTTTATCGCGGGCATCATCAAGACGTTGTTCAAAATGATCTTCTGAAGGGAGGGGTAACGGTGGAGAGCAAAAAGCAAATGGCCCGGATCAATCGGCAGACATGGCATTTCGCGCAAGACGTCCGTTTGCAGGCGTCTGCTGTGTCAGTCGGTCCCAAGGAAGGGGAAGGGCCGCTGGCAGCTTTGTTTGACAAGATTCATGACGACATGTACGCGGGACAGCAGACGTGGGAGGATGCAGAACGCCAGCTGATGGAAGATGCGGTCACGACCGTCTTGCAAAAAGCGGGCATTACAGATCAGAATGTTGACGCCATCCTTGCGGGCGATTTGCTCAACCAAAATATTACGACCAACTTTGCCGCGGAGAAGCTGGCGATCCCGCTCTTGGGAATGTACGGCGCCTGCTCGACCTCGATGCTGACGCTTGCCACTGCGGCTGCCTTGGTCAACGCCGGTTACGCCAATCGGGTCATCGCAGCCTGCAGCAGTCACAATGCCACGGCGGAGAGGCAGTATCGCTATCCCACTGAATACGGCGGACAAAAGCCGCCTACCGCACAATGGACGGTGACGGGCGCAGGAGCGGGCCTGGTCGGCATCGGCGGTTCCGGGCCGCGCATCACCTATGCGACGATTGGCAAAGTTGTGGATATGGGCATCAAAGACCCGTTCGACATGGGATCGGCGATGGCGCCTGCCGCCGTCTCCACGCTGCAAACGCATTTTCAGGACACGGGCCGTTCACCGCAGACGTATGACCTTATCGTAACAGGGGATTTGGCATCAGTCGGCTATCCGATTGTCAAAGAGCTGATGCGCCAGGACGGCTACAACATGGAGCCGATGTACAACGATTGCGGACTGATGGTGTTCCGCCCGGATCAGGACGTCTTCGCAGGGGCGAGCGGCTGTGCGAGCAGCGCCGTCGTCACGTACAGCTACATCATGGATCAACTGCAGAGGGGACTGCTGAAAAAAGTGCTCGTCTGCGCGACCGGAGCCCTGCTTAGTCCGGTCAGTTATCAACAAGGAAACTCGATACCGTGTATCGCACATGCCGTAGCGTTAGAAGGAGGAGAATGATGGAATACGTGATTGCCTTTGTGATTGGAGGGCTGGTTTGCGTCGTGGGCCAGCTGCTCCTCGATGTTGCCAAGCTGACCCCGGCACACGTCATGAGCACATTGGTCGTGGCAGGGGTTGTGCTCGATTTCGTCGGCGTATACGACAGGTTCATCGATTTTGCCGGGGCGGGCGCGACCATTCCGATTACGAGCTTCGGTCATTCCCTCTACCACGGAGCCATCGGAGAAGCGGAGAAGCATGGATTGATTGGCGTCGTGACGGGAATTTTCGAGGTCACAAGCGCGGGCATCTCCGCCGCCATTGCCTTCGGATTTCTGGCTTCGCTCGTCTTCAAGCCCAAAGGCTAGGCGGACCACACAGGCAAAGGCGGTGAACGCAGGTGGATCGACAGCCAAGAAAGGTCATCCTGGTGACGGATGGAGACCATGTCGCACAAAAAGCAGTCGAGATGGTCGCCAAAGAGTTGGGAGGTCGGTGCATTTCGCTTTCTGCCGGTAATCCGACGCCATTGCGGGGGAGTCAGATGGTGGAGTTGATCAAGATGGCTCCCCATGACCCCGTCCTCGTCATGTTTGATGATAACGGCGACTTTGGGAGAGGGAGGGGAGAGCGGGCAATCGAGTATCTGGTCAAACATCCGGACATCGAGGTGATCGGCGCCATCGCAGTTGCCTCCAACACGCGGCTCGTCCAGGGAGCGACCGTCGCCTACTCCGTCGACAACAGCGGACGCATCGTGGAGGAAGCGGTGGACAAAGACGGCTACGCGAACAAAGAGCTGAAGCATCGCATCTATGGGGATACGGTAGATATCCTGAATGCACTGCAGGTGCAAAATGTGATCGGCATCGGTGACATCGGCAAAATGGAGGGGAGAGACAGCCTGCAAAATGGATGCCCGATTACCCGCCTCGCCGTGCAGTGGATCTTGGAAAGGAGTGGTACACATGACACAGGTAACGGAAAAACGCCGCCCCATCTCTGACAATGTCGACGAGAACAAGGAGTACCTGAACGACCGGCTGGGCGTCGGCACGAGCTTTGACATCGGCGCTCACGAATATTTCATCGGCAGCACCAAAGTGGTGATGTATTACATAAACGGCTTCGCGGACAGCCACCTCGTCTCGAACATCATGCGCGACCTGAATGACTTGCGCAGCAGAGATGTCCATAGCAATATTTTTGATTACCTGTTCTACAAGTACATCCCGTACTTCCAGCTCGAAAAAGTCACGAAAACCGATGAGTTCATGGACAAGCTGCTGGTCGGACAAGTCGGGCTGATCATTGACCGGTCCAGTGAAGCCATTATCATGGACACGAAAATATTGCCGGTCCGCTCCCCGCAGGAGCCGGACACCGAGCGAATCGTCCGGGGGGCACATGACGGTTTCACCGAAGCGCTGGTCATCAACACTGTACTGACCCGCAGGCGGATTCGGGACGAGAGGCTTCGCTTTGAAATCCTGCAAATCGGCGAGCGTACCAAGACGGACGTAGCTGTGGCATACTTGCAGGATGTCGCCAATCCGCAGATCATCGATACGCTGAAGGAGCGCCTGCAGAACATCCAGATTGACGGGATTCCGATGGCGGAGAAGACGGTGGAGGAATTTATCATCGGGAAGACATTAAACCCGTTCCCCATGGTTCGTTATACGGAGCGGCCGGATGTGGCGGCGGTGCATCTGCTGGAAGGGCACGTCCTGATTTACGTGGACAACTCCCCAAGTGTCATGATCACGCCGGCGACCTACTTTCACCACGTCCAGCACGCTGAGGAGTATCGGCAGACACCTGTGGTAGGGGCATACCTGCGCTGGGTCCGTTTTTTTGGCATCTTCGCTTCCCTTTTCATCTTGCCGATCTGGCTGCTGCTCGTCATGCATCCGTCCATGATACCGGACTCGCTGCATTTTCTGGGCATCAAAAACAAAGGCAGCATTCCGCTGCTGGCGCAATTTTTGCTGGCAGAGGTCGGACTTGACCTGATGCGGATGGCCGCGATTCATACGCCTACGCCGCTGTCGGTGGCGATGGGGTTGCTGGCCGCCATCCTGGTGGGGGATGTGGCGATCAAGGTCGGGTTGTTTGCCCCGGAGATCATCCTCTATTTGGCGGTGGCCGCGATCGGCATGTTTGCGACCCCCAGCTATGAACTCAGTCTCGCCAACCGTCTGGTCCGCATCTTTTTGATCCTCATGGTCGGCTTCTTCGCCACGCCAGGTCTGATGATCGGATTGACCCTCGTGCTGATCGGCCTTGCTACGACGCGTTCGCTCAATACTCCCTATCTTTGGCCCTTCATCCCGTTTAATTACAAAGGGTTCCTGGATGTCATGGTCAGGCTTGCCGTGCCCAGTAAAAACAATCGGCCGAGTATCGTGCGTTCGCAAAATAGTTCCAGGCAATAATATTCTGATAACGCCGATCTACACCCATTGTCAAATGAACGTGCATGTAGTAAATTGATTGGGTAGCCTTATTGCGCTTGGTATGTACGGCAACTGACATCTTGTCGGTTGCCTTTCTCTATAGAAAGTCGACACCTGGCAGAAGAACTGGGAGGAAAGACACATGTTTTTACACGGGACAAGTCGAGTAAATGAGCAAGGACACCTGGAAATTGGCGGTTGTGACACGACACAGCTCGCGGCGCAGTACGGCACGCCGCTCTACGTGTACGACGAAGCACAGATCCGCCGCAAGTGCAGGGATTATATCGAGGCGTTCCGTAAGACCGGCTTCGCCTTCCAGGTAGCCTATGCGAGCAAAGCATTCTGTACGATGGCGATGTGCAAGCTGGTAGAAGAAGAAGGCATGTCGCTCGACGTCGTCTCAGGGGGAGAGCTGTATACGGCGCTTCAGGCGGGATTCCCGGCCGAGCGTATCCATTTTCACGGCAATAACAAGTCGCTGGACGAGATCGTCATGGCGCTCGATGCCCGGATCGGCTGTTTCGTCGTTGACAACTTCTATGAACTGCACCTGCTTGACCAACTGGCTGCCGAGCGCAAAGAAAAGGTCTCGGTGCTGCTGCGCGTGACGCCGGGCGTAGAGGCGCATACGCATGAATACATTTCCACGGGCCAGGTCGATTCCAAATTCGGATTTGACGTGAAACACGGGCAAGCGCTGGAAGCGATGAAGTACGCCTTTGAAAGCAATCATCTTCATTTACTGGGTGTGCACAGCCACATCGGCTCGCAAATTTTCGAGACCGAGGGATTCCTCGTCGCGGTGAAAAAGCTGGCGGAATTGTTAGGCGAAGCGAAGGCGGCGTTTGGTTTCTTGCCGGAAGTGCTGAATGTCGGCGGCGGCTTCGGGATTCGCTACGTGGAGGGGGATACGCCGCAGCCTGCTGAAACGTATATCAAGGCGATCACAGACGCTGTACGGGCAGAACTGACTGCCCGCGACATTCCGCTGCCGGAGTTGTGGATCGAGCCGGGGCGCAGTGTCGTTGGCGACGCCGGCACGACGCTCTACCGGATCGGATCGCAGAAGGAAATTCCAAATGTGCGCAAATACATCGCCGTAGACGGCGGGATGACGGATAATCTCCGCCCTGCCTTGTACCAGGCGGAGTATGAAGCGGCGATCGCCAACAAGATGAACGAGTCTGCTACGGAAGTCGTCTCCATTGCAGGAAAATGCTGCGAATCCGGAGATATGCTGATCTGGGATGTCAAGCTCCCGCCGGCTGTTGCAGGAGACATTTTGGCGGTACCGAGCACCGGAGCCTACGGATATTCGATGTCCAACAATTACAACCGAATAGCGCGGCCGGCCGTCGTCTTCGTCAAAGATGGCGAAGCAGAGCTGGTCGTCAAGCGTGAGAGCTATGCAGACATCATCGGACATGATTTGCTGCCGAAACGGGCCCAGCTGCAGCGTTGAAACGCACTCACACACCGCCTCCCTGACACGATTGGGGAGGCTTTTTGCTGTCTTTATGAATCCTCCACATCCCGTTTACAACAAATTAACGGACGACTGCCATAATGGAGATGGCGAGGAGGAAAGATCCACCATGTGGTCGACGCTTATGCAACGATTCAGACGTTTCCCCTTTTTTTCCCTGGACAGACACCAGTGGATGAAACAAATCCTCTCTCAGGAGATCGAAAAAGGGCGCAGCGTCGTGATGTTTTATGTCGATATTGTCAAGCTGACAGAGCTGGAAAACCGCTACGGCGTCACCGTGGCCAAAAGGGTTCTCCATGCTTTTGAGCGAATTTTGCCTGCCGTCACCCGACAGGTGTTTGATCTTAGGGGAAAATCATTGGCCATCCAGAAGCTGTGGGGAGACGATTACGCGATCTATGTGTCGTTTGGCGGGAGTCTGAATGAGGAAGACTGCCGCTTGCTTTCCATCCACATTCAGGAGCAGGCGGAAAGACAGTTAAATCAGCAGGTGAGCTTTGTCAACAGGGAAGAGCTGAGTGTCCGTATCGGCTACGTGAGGCTTCCGGGGCGTGATCTCGGCAAGGAAATGTACACTTCTGTAAAACGAGCCATACATATGGCGAAATACGGGCTTACTTCGGACGCCTACACGAACATGACGCAATTTCAAAAACTGCTGGCGGAAGAAAACGTGAGCATGAATTTCATGCCCATCGTACATTTGCCGGATGGGCAGACGCTGGGTTGGGAAGCACTGGCGCGGGGGCCGAAAACCAGCCCGTTTGCGTCTCCGGCTGCGCTCTTTCACTATGCGGAGGAGACGAACACGGTGCTTCAGCTCGAGCATCTTTGCCGGAAGCGAGCGATAGAGCAGCTGCGTTATATAAAGCCGCAGCACAAGCTGTTCATCAACCTCGATCCGCGCGCGATGGACGATCCTTTATTGCTGCGCGGGGAGTATTCGCCATGTTTGAACAATACGGCCTGCATCCGCATCATGTCGTGCTGGAAATTACGGAGCGGCACGCAATCACGAATTATGCCGTATTTCGCAAAATCATCGAGGAATACCGGAAAAAAGGCTACCTGATCGCCGTCGATGATGCAGGAGCCGGC
Organism: Brevibacillus sp. GCM10020057; assembly: GCF_042683565.1. Classification (NCBI taxonomy): domain Bacteria; kingdom Bacillati; phylum Bacillota; class Bacilli; order Caryophanales; family Paenibacillaceae; genus Brevibacillus; species Brevibacillus sp. GCM10020057. Next base: position 890,066 of record NZ_JBHUJW010000043.1, on the reverse strand, counting down.
TATTCCAGCCTCGAGTCGATCACGGAAATCTACCCTGATTTTATCAAACTGGATATGTCTCTCATCCGCAACGTCGATGTCGACCCGATCAAGCAGGCGTTGCTGGAAACGTTCGTCCAGTTCTCGGAAAAGGTCAAGTGCAAGATTATTGCGGAAGGCATCGAGACACAGAGAGAGCTGGAAACCGTTATGGAGCAGGGTGTCTCATACGGACAAGGGTATTTTCTCGGCAAGCCAGAGAAAGGGATGACGCATGTATGCGGACAGGCGCTGAACGTCCTGCGGCTCATGCAGGAAAAGCGGGCGAGCGAGCAGGGGGAGCCGTTGATTTTCACGCCGACCATGTCGGAAATGCTGGCGAGCACAATCGTCGTGCAAAAGCATGCCAAGGTGCGGCTCGTCCACGAAATCTTCGAGCAAAATCAGCGGATTGAAAGCGTCGTCGTCCTGGAGGAAGGCAAGCCGATCGGACTGGTCATGCGCTTTCAGCTCTATCAAATCCTGGGAGGGCAGTACGGAATCGCTCTCTATTACGAAAGACCCATCTCGCAAATCATGTACGCCAGCCCTCTCATCGCCTCCAAGGACGACAAGCTCGACAAAGTGGCGCGCCGGGCAATGACCCGGGACTTCTTTCATCTGTACGACGTCGTCATCATTACCGGGGAGGAGAACGAGTACATCGGAATCGTGACCGTCCAGCACATGCTGGATAAGATGGCCTCGATCAAGCTGGAGATGGCGACGGCAACGAAAGCAAGCCCTCTCTCCATGTCCATGGCCGGGGTGCGGCTAGGACCGGGCAAGTACGAGAATGCCGAAGCCATCGCGGAGCGGGCGGCTTCTGTGAAGAAGCAGGCGAAGGAACTGACGGGTACGGTGTTCCTCGACGACAGCGATCTGCCCGCAGATGGGGCCTTGCGAACTCTTGAGTAAATTGGACGGCGACCTTCGCGCATGGTAAAATGGGTACGTTAACTTAACGAGGTCTGGAGGCATACATAATGAAAAAAGCGCAAATCACGATGGAAAACGGGAATGTTATCGAACTGGAGTTGTACGATCAGGAAGCTCCCGGCACGGTAGCCAACTTTGAAAAATTGGCAAACGAAGGCTTCTACAACGGCCTGACGTTCCACCGCGTCATCCCGGGATTCGTGGCCCAAGGCGGATGCCCGTACGGCACCGGCACCGGCGGCCCTGGCTATACGATCAAATGCGAGACCCAAGGCAATCCGCACAAGCATCTGCGCGGCTCGCTGTCCATGGCACATGCTGGGAAAGACACAGGCGGCAGCCAGTTCTTCATCTGCTACGATTCCTTCCCGCATCTGGATGGCGTTCATACCGTCTTCGGAAAAGTGACTTCCGGCATGGAGCACGTGGATGCGATCAAGCAGGGCGACAAAATGGAGACTGTCAAAGTGTCCGCTGAATAAAAAGGCTTTGTCCAGACACTGGCCGCTGCGTGCGCGCCAGTGTTTTTGCATGCAGCAGGGGGAGCACGAGAAGGCTTGTAAGCCTATCAGACTGCTGGTATGCTAGAAGGTAGACGATTTTTCGAGGAGGAACCCATGGATCTTTTTCATTTTGAGTGGGAGACGGTGCCGTTTCGCATGATCGCGTTCGTCATTGCATTCTCCTTGCATGAATGGGCACACGCGTTTGTCGCCTGGAAACTGGGGGACAATACGGCAAAGGACCAGGGACGGTTGACTGTCAATCCGATTCCTCACATCGATCCGTTCGGCCTGATCCTCATCTTGTTCGGGCCTTTTGGCTGGGCCAAGCCAGTGCCGATCAATCCGCTGCATTTTCGCGGCAACAAGCGGCTGGGGATTGTGTACGTGTCCGCTGCAGGTCCGCTGATCAATTTGGTGCTCGCCTTTCTGTTTATGGTTCTGTACGGATGGATCACTCAGGCAGGCTATTTGAATGATACCGAATCGAAGCTGACGATCGCCTTGAATGAGACATTGGTGAATTGCGTCTTGATCAACTGCGCCCTGTTCGTTTTCAATCTCCTCCCGATTCATCCTTTGGACGGATCGAAAATCATCCGTTTCCTTTTGCCGCGCAAATGGGATCGATTTTTTTACAATCTGGAGATATACGGGCCGTGGGTTTTGTTGCTGCTCATTTTCCTGCCGGCCGTACGCGGCGTCGTATTGAATGTGCCTTTGAGCTTCGTCGTCGTTAGCCTCGACCAACTGGCAGGGCGGATTTTATCGCTGTTTTGATGAAGAAACGAGGGAGTATTTGTGGCTTACAGCATCAAACTGGATTCCTTTGAGGGGCCGCTCGACCTGTTGCTCCATCTGATCGAAAAGGCCGAAGTGGATATTTACGACATTCCCATCGCGGAAATAACGGAGCAGTATTTGGCGACGATCGATACGATGCAGCAGCTCCAGCTGGATGTGGCGAGTGAGTTTGTCGTCATGGCGGCGAGCCTCCTCTCGATCAAAAGCAAGATGCTGCTGCCAAAGAAAGAGGAGCAGATCTACCAGCAGCAGCTCCTCGATATGGATGTGGAGGAAAACGATCCGCGCGAAGAGTTGGTTCAGCGCCTTCTGGAATATAAGCGTTACAAAATGCTGGCGGAACAGCTGCGGGAAATGGAAATCGGCCGCAACCGGGTGTTTACGCGACCGGCTGAAAATCTCGCTCCCTACATAAAAGAGGAGGAGCACACCGTCAAGGACGTGACGATCTACGACCTGATCTCGGCCCTGGAAAAGCTGGTGAAAAAGAGCAAAGACAAGCAGCAGCCCATCACCAAAGTATCGCGGGACGAGGTATCCATCAAGGACCGGATGACGGAAATCCGTCAATTAGTGCGGGTAGGCGGCGGGATGATCCGCTTTTCGCAGCTGTTTTCCCGCCGGGCGACGCGAGCGGAGATCGTGACGAGCTTCCTTGCCCTGCTGGAGCTGATGAAAGCAAAGGAAATTACCTGTATCCAGAACCAGCTGTTCCAGGACATCATGATTTGTGAGAACACGACGAAAGGAGCCCATACGGATGGACTATGACAAGCTGAAAGGCGTCATTGAGGGCTTGTTGTTCATTTCGGGTGACGAAGGCATAGACGCCAAGGAAATCAGCGAGATTATCGGGATATCCGAAGATGAAGTCATCGACCTGATCGAGGACATGAAGGCCGATTTCAAGCGGGCAGGCAGAGGCATCCAGATCGTGGAGGTCGCACGCGCCTACCAGCTGACGACCTTGCCGGAGCACGTCCCGTATTTTGAACGCCTGGCTGCTTCGCCGAGTCAGTCGACGCTCTCCCAGGCTGCGCTGGAGACGCTCGCGATCATCGCGTACAAGCAGCCTTTGACCCGCTCGGAAATCGAAGAAATTCGCGGGGTCAAATGCGAGAAAGCGCTCAATACGCTGCTGTCGAAGCAGCTGATTCGCGAAGCCGGTAGGGCGGAAGGAATTGGTCGCCCCATTTTGTACGCGACGACCAAAGACTTTTTGGAACACTTCGGCTTGCGGGAATTGACGGACCTGCCGGAACCGCCGGTCAACCTGGACATCGAGGAAGCCCGCATGGAAGCAACCGCGCTCTTTGGAAAAGGAACTGAAGGAACAGGCGACTAGCTGCGCCGGGACTGTTTTTTCGTACTAATCGACGACTCGTCCCCATATACATGGTACAAACCTGTGCATCGTTGTACTTTGTAATGGGGAGGACGTTTATGAAGGTGCGAAAATGGCTGTCCGGCGTGCTTGTCGCTTTTCTTTTTATACAGACTTTATGGCTGACGGTTCCGGATGCGATGGCGGCGGCAAATGCGCCCGAGCTGTCTGCGGAGAGCGCTGCGCTGATTGACGTGGCGAGCGGACGTATCCTCTACGCGAAAAATGGCACGAAAAAAATGAGAATTGCCAGTTTGACCAAGACGATGACGGCAATTGTGGCGATCGAGTCGGGAAAGCTGGATCAGGTGGTCACCGTCCCGCCAGAGGCGGTGGGGGTCGAGGGCTCATCCATTTACTTGAAGAAAAACGAAAAGCTGACGCTGGAGGAGCTCCTGTACGGACTGATGCTCCGCTCCGGAAATGACGCTGCCGTGGCGATTGCGACGCACGTAGGAGGCTCCGTGCCCGGCTTCGTCTACATGATGAACGAAAAGGCGGCGCTGATCGGGATGAACCATACGCACTTCACCAATCCGCACGGGCTTGACGACAGCAACATGCACTACTCGACGGCGGAGGACATGGCGAAGCTGTCTGCCTACGCCTTGCGCAATCCCGTATTTCGCCAGATCGTCTCCACGAAGGTGAAGGACATCCCGTGGGAAGGGGAGCAGTGGAATCGGCGGCTGCTCAACAAAAACAAGATGCTCCACCTGTACGACGGGGCAGACGGCGTAAAGACCGGCTACACGAAGCTGGCGAAGCGTTGCCTGGCTGCCTCGGCGACCCGTGACGGACGACAGCTCGCCACCATTACGCTAAATGCTGCGGACGACTGGAACGATTCGGCCAAACTGCTCGATTGGGGATTTGCCAACTTCCCGCTGAAAGAACTGGTAGGACAAAAGGAGACGGTCATACCGGATACGCCGGCTACATTGGCGGCAGGAACGCATCTGGTGTCGATGAACGCGTTCCGCTACCCGCTGATGCAGGAGGAGACGGCGAATATCCGCAAGCGCATCGTGCTGGGAGAGTCGGTCATTGACAGGAAGATGAATGGGCAGATCGTCGGATTTATGCAAATTTATTTGCAGGACAACATGATCGGGCAAGTGCCGCTGCTGGTCAGCGTGGATGAGCCGACGATGAGTCAGCCGCAAGAGAACCGCACATTCTGGAAGCAATTGTGGCAACTCGTAGCGGGGGGGCTGTGGAGTGCTTAACGTCATCTGGCTCGCCCTGATCGTTATCAGTATTGCGGTAGCTGCCATAAACGGTCGCATGGAAGCGATCAATCAGGCCGCTTTTGAAGGTGCCAAGACAGGAGTCACGGTCTGCTTTGGCCTCCTGAGCGTGCTCGCCTTCTGGATGGGACTGATGCGGATTGCGGAAAAATCCGGTTTGCTGGAAATTTTGGCGCGGGCGATGTCGCCGATCATCCACCTGCTTTTCCCCGACGTCCCCAGTGGGCATCCGGCGATCGGCTACATTCTCTCCAACATGAGCGCGAATCTGCTCGGCTTGGGGAACGCCGCGACACCGATGGGTCTGAAGGCGATGGAGGAGTTGCAAAAGCTGAATCCTAACAAACAGGTCGCCTCACCCGCGATGTGTACGCTGCTTGCCATCAACACGGCCAGCATCACGATCATACCGACCACCATGATTGCCATTCGTATGCAGTACGGCTCTGCCAACCCTGTAGAGATCGTCGGGACGACGCTGCTCTCGTCCTTTGGCGCTACGATTGTCGCGTTGCTCCTCGACCGCTGGTATCGTTACCGCCATGCGAGACGTCACCGTTAGGGAGGGACCGTATGTACAAATGGGTATCCCTGATTTCGCTCTGGGCCATTCCCGTCACCATCTCTTTCGTTCTGCTCTACGGTTGGCGCAGACAGATTCCGGTATACGAGACTTTCGTCGAGGGAGCAAAAGGGGGGCTGTCGACGACAATCCGTATCCTCCCGCACCTGATCGCCATGATGGTAGCCGTGACGATGTTCAGGGAATCCGGTGCTCTCGATTTGCTCCTTGGCATGATGAAGCCGTTGCTCGACTGGATGCACTTCCCGGAGGAACTGGTTCCTTTGGCGCTCTTGCGGCCGTTGACCGGAACGGGGTCTCTCGCGATTGCCACGGACCTGATCGCCCAATACGGCCCCGATTCCTTCCTCGGGCGCCTGGCCGCTACCATGCAGGGGAGCACGGATACGACACTGTACGTGCTGACGGTCTACTTCGGCGCGGTAGGAATCCGCAACTCCGCGTACGCGCTGAAGGTGGGTCTCTGGTCCGATCTGGCTGGCGTGATTTTCTCGCTCCTCATCGTTTCTTATGTTTTTTCATAAGAAAAAGACAATGAAGGGAAAAAACTTCCTCGCTTTGGGGAAGTTTTTCCCTTTTCCTTGTCCACACTGGTAAGAATGGGTATGATGTTGGAGAGGTGATCCGAGATATGGAACGTTTACAGAAAGTATTGGCACACGCTGGAGTCGCCTCTCGTCGCCATTGTGAAGAGTTGATCGTGCAAGGCAAGGTGCAGGTAAATGGCAAAGTGGTGCAGGAGCTGGGGACGAGGGTCGACCCGGCGACTGACAAAATCACGGTCAACGGAAAGCCGATCCGCATCGAGCAGCACGTCTACCTGATGCTATACAAGCCGACCGGCGTCATCACCAGTGTATCCGATCCGCAGGGACGACGTGTGGTGACCGACTTGTTAAAAGGGGTAAAAGAGCGGGTGTATCCGGTTGGCCGCCTCGATTACGATACGTCCGGGCTCCTTTTGCTGACCAACGATGGCGACCTTGCCAACCGGCTGGCGCATCCGAGCTACGAGATCGACAAAGTATACCGCGCCTGGGTGCGAGGCGTGCCCAGTCAGGACAAAGTAAAAATGCTGGCGACGGGCATACGGCTGGAGGACGGGATGACAGCACCAGGCGAGGCGCGCTTGCTCAAAGCGACAGCAACCAAAGACAAGGCGTTGATCGAGTTGACCATCCACGAAGGGCGCAACAGGCAGGTCAGACGGATGTGCGAAGCGATCGGCCACCCCGTCGTGACGCTCGAACGCATCCGCCTTGGCTTTTTGACGCTGGAAGGTCTTGAGCCGGGACAGTACCGACCGCTTACGAGCGCGGAAGTGGAAAAGCTGAAACAGGGACTTGTCCAGACCCGAAAGAGCAGACCGCGCCAACGCTGATTCGTTCAAAATCTGTTCATAAGTTATGCGCTGTCGGAAAAACTAGGAACGCTATAATAGAAAGGAAAAACATTGCAAGTCTATCAGCAGTAGATGGGAGTTAGGGCTACATGAACAAAAGCAATCGTACATACATACGCGTCGCCGTGCTGGGCATCTTGCTCGTGGCTCTTGTCTTCGCACTCTATTCCAGCTTTGTAAAGGACCCGAACGCGGTGAAAGTGGGGAAGGCCGCTCCAAACTTCAGCCTTCAGCAGTTGAACGGCCCGGCGCTGACGCTTGGTGACCTGAAGGGGAAAGGCGTCGTCCTCAACTTTTGGGGGACGTGGTGCGAACCCTGTAAAAAGGAAATGCCCGCTTTGCAGCAGAAGTACAACGAGTTCAAGGACAAGGGACTTGTTGTCGTCGGCGTCAATATCGGAGAAACTCCTGTCGCCGTCGAACCGTTCGTCAAACAGTTCGGCGTGACCTTTCCGATTCTCATGGACAGCGAATCCCAAATTACCAAGCTGTATCGCATCGGTCCGATCCCGTCGACTTTTTTTATCTCGCCGGACGGGAAAGTCGAAGAAATTTTTCTCGGCCAAATGAACGAAGCGATGATTACCGAAAAAGTGAGGAAAATTTTGCCGTAAGCGAGGAGCAATATGGATCAGCGAAAATGTGAATGTGGACATACCAATCCCATCGGGACGCTGCTCTGCGAATCTTGCGGCAAGCCGCTTGACGTTGAGATTGAGCAGACAGAATTTCCGGACATGCGCTACGAAGGGATGGCGCGCCGTTCCCAGACGTATACGCGAAAATTGATCGACCGCGTCTGGAACTGGTTTTCTTCCGTCAAAGTTGCAATCGGCATCATTCTCGTCCTGCTGGTTTCATCTGCGGCAGGAACGCTCTTTCCGCAACAGCAATACATACCTGTGCCCGTGCCGACCGAAGCGGATGTTGCCCGCTTTTACACGGATACATACGGAAAGCTCGGCACGATCTACTACGAGCTCGGCTTTCACAACCTGTATTCTTCCTGGTGGTTTGTGACGCTGCTCGTCATGCTGGGGACCTCCCTCGTGATCTGCAGTCTCGACCGGGTCATTCCGCTGTACAAAGCCTTGTCCAAGCCCCGACTCAATCAGCACAAATCATTTTTGAAGGGACAGAAAATCTTCTCCGAAGGCCAGCTTCCAGCAGGAGCCAGTCAGGAGGAGCTGCTGGAAGCTGCCGCACAGACGCTGCAAAAGAAGGGTTATCGGATCTTTACGACCGACCGCGCGCTCTTGGCAGAAAAAGGAAGGTTTAGCCGCTGGGGTCCGTACGTGAACCACATCGGGTTGATTATTTTTTTGATCGGTGTCCTGATGCGCAACATTCCGGGCTTTTACATGGATGAATACGTCTGGGTGCGGGAAGGCCAGACGGTTGCCATACCGGAAACGCCGTACTATGTGAAGAATGTCGAATACCATACGGAATACTGGTCCGAAAGCGAGATGCCGCAAAAGCTGGACTTGCAAGGCGGTGTCATTCCCAAAAACTTTCAGACCGATGCTGTGCTGTACGTGAACAAAAACGCCGGTCTGCCGGGCGCCGAGCCGGATCTGGCAGAAGTCAAAAGCGGGCCGATTGTGGTCAACCACCCGATGGAGCACGAAAGTTTATACCTGTACCAATCGGGTGTGCAGGAAATGCAGCTGGGCGCGCTCAACTTCGACGTGATCGACCAAAAGAACGGCGGCAAACTGGTCGGGCAGCTCAAGGTGGATTTGTACGATCCGCCGAAGGAACAAAAAATCGGCAATGGCGTTGTAGTCCGCACGCTGGATTACTTCCCTGATTTCATGATGGGGTCGGACGGCAAGCCGGCGACCAAGACGAACCTGCCGAAGAACCCGATGGTGGCACTGGAGATCGTGGGGGAGAACGGGAAAGTCGCGGAAAAATCGGTCTACCTCCAAGGCACCGTCATCACGCAAAAATCAAACCCGCAATATGGACTGGTCATCCGCAAGCCGGATCTGATCGACATTACCGGATTGAATGTGCGGGTGGACAAGGCAGTACCGCTGATCTACTTCGGCTCGATCATCTTCATGATCGGGGTAGTAATGGGCTTTTTCTGGCAACATAGACGCATTTGGGTCCAGTTCCAGGAAGATCACGTGATGCTGGCGGGGCACACCAACAAAAACTGGTTTGGCCTGCGCAGGGAAATTCAGGGGTTGATCGAGCAGACGGAGCTACCGCTCGCCATCGAAGATAAAGCAAAGGTATAATAGCTTCAAGGAGGGACACTCGACGTGCAGCTCATCCAATTGAGTGACTGGTTGTTGGATCTTGCATTTCTGCTCTACGTGCTCTCGTCCATCCTTTTCGTCGTTGCCATGACGGGAAAGAATTGGGCGGGACGCGACCCCAAGCTACATGAAAAGCGTTTTGGCGGCATCGCCTTCTGGCTTGCCGCAATCGGATTCCTCGCGCAGACAGGCTATGTCGTGACGCGCTGGATCGGGGGCGGGCACAGCCCGACCAGCAACATGTTTGAGTTCATGGCATTTTTGGACTACTGTATTATTATTGCCTATCTGATTATTTACCGGATTTACAAGCTGACTGTGATCGGTGCTTTCGTATTGCCGCTCGGGGTCATCATGCTGGCGTACTCGTACGTGTTTCCCGCAGAGGTCACCCCGTTGATTCCATCTTTGCGAAGCTACTGGCTGCACATTCACGTGACGACTGCTGCCCTGGGCGAAGGCATTTTGGCGGTAGGCTTCGCGGCGGGTCTGATGTATCTGATCCGCACCGTTCCGCAGGACGTCTCCACAAAAAGCACAAAATGGCTGGAGGTCGTTCTCGCCGTCGTACTGATGCTCGTAGGGTTTATCGGAATGCAGTCGACGTTTGCGCGGATGGATCAAAAGACCGTGTTTGAAATGAACAAGGAGACGCAAAACGCGCTGGGACAAATGGAAAAGGCGCAGGTCGTATACACGATGCCGGCCATCGTCGCGCCAGCAGATGCGACGATCATCAAGCAGGGTCCGATGTCTCCGCTGTTTTCCGCTCCCTCCTGGATGGAAGGCAAAGACGCTGCCCGCAAATTGAATACGATGATCTGGTCGGTTCTGACAGGTGTGGTTCTGTACGGCCTTATGCGCGTCATTTTCCGCAAGCGACTGGGGGTGCTCATCCGGCCTTCTGTCGACGGGATTGAGCCGGAGCTGCTGGACGAGATCAGCTACCGCGCCATCAGTATCGGATATCCGGTCTTTACGCTCGGCGCGCTCATTTTCGCCATGATTTGGGCACAGGAAGCATGGGGCCGCTTTTGGGGTTGGGACCCGAAAGAAGTGTGGGCGCTCATCGTCTGGCTGTTCTACAGTGCTTATTTGCACCTGCGGCTCTCGCGCGGATGGATCGGGGCAAAATCCGCCTGGATGTCCGTCATCGGCTTTGTCATCATCCTGATTACACTGGTCGTAGTCAATCTGGTTATTGCCGGCTTGCATTCCTACGCTGGCGTGTAATCCATCCGAAAAAAGCTGGTCGAGGTACCAGCTTTTTGGGCTATCTTCCATCAGTTTACGATATCAAATGGCTAAGAGGTGTTGGGTATGGAGAAATTGGCACGTATCCTGGTTGTGGACGACGAAGAACGCATCCGACGTCTGCTCAAAATGTATCTGGAGCGGGAAAACTTCCTGATCGATGAAGCGGACAACGGAGAGGCTGCCGTCGAAATGGCAATAGGCAGCGATTACGACATCATTCTCCTGGACCTGATGCTGCCAGGGATGGATGGAATCGAGGTCTGTCAACGGATACGCGAGTTCAAGGCTACACCGATCGTCATGCTGACAGCCAAAGGAGAGGAGACGAACCGCGTACACGGCTTTGAAGCAGGGGTGGATGACTACGTCGTAAAACCGTTCAGCCCCCGCGAAGTCATGTATCGGGTAAAGGCAATTCTTCGGCGTTCTTCGGCTACTGCCTACCTGAAAACAGAAACCTTTAACAGCCACTCTGTACTGGTCTTCCCTGAACTGACCATTGATCACGATGCGCACAAGGTCATCGCCAGCGGCCAGGAAGTGAGCCTGACACCAAAAGAATACGAGCTGCTGCACTATCTGGCGCTTTCTCCTGACAAAGTGTTCACCCGCGAGGAACTGCTCAAGGATGTGTGGCATTACGAGTTTTTCGGGGACCTTCGCACCGTTGACACACACATTAAACGTTTGCGTGAAAAATTGAACCGCGTTTCTCCGCAGGCAGCCAACATGATCGCTACCGTGTGGGGGGTCGGTTACAAACTAGAGGTGCCAAAATAACGTGGATGTCTTCTATCGAAGCGTTGTCGGAAAGCTTTGGATGACGATCATTGCCTTGTTCGCTTTGGTCCTGACGATATTCAGCCTGCTTATCGTGCAATCCTTTGACAGCTTTTATACCAAACGCCAGACCCAGAATCTGCAGGATCTGGCGGAAGGCTTGTCAAGCGCCATTTCAGCGAGCAAAGATTCAAAAGGCGCATTGGAGATGGCTGCCACGTTTGGCGTTGTCCACCATACGGGTTTGGTCGTTTTGAACGATCGGAAGCAGTTGATCGGAAAGAGCGATGCGAAAGGTCTGCCTGCCATTGCACTGGACGATTTGCTGGCGGCACAGGATTTGAAGCTGCAGGACGCTTTCGCAGGGAAGCACCCTGCGCCTGTGCGCATTTATTTGCCTACAGGCTCCAGCGATCCGAACAACCCGAATGCAAACGTACAGATTATCGCTGTCGCCGTACCGATGGAGTATTCCGCCGGAAAGCACGGCTCGGTCGTCATGTACCAGGCGAACGAAGACTTTGATGATACGGTGAACGAAGTACGATTTCTTATTTTTGTCGTGGGCGTGATCGCTTTTGTGTCAACGACGGTGTTTGCGTTTTTCCTCTCCTCGAGGATTACGATTCCTTTGCGCCAGATGAAGGAAACGGCTCACCGCATTGCAGAAGGCGATTTTCATGCAGAGATCCCGATTCGTACGGGAGATGAGATGGGGGAGCTGGCGGCGTCATTCAATACGATGGCAGCCCGCCTCAATCAGCTCGTGGATGCCCTCTCCAAGGAGAAGGAGCAGCTTGCGAGTGTGCTTCGCAGCATGGTGGACGGCGTCGTGATGATCGATGCGGAGGGCAAGATCGCACTGACCAATCCACCGGCAGAACGTTTTTTGCGCGACTGGAAGTTCGAGCATCCGGATGAACCGGTTCCATTATTCTCGATCTATCAGCAGGTCGTTCAAACAGGACAGGAAGTGACAGAGGACATTCCGCTTCAAGGGCGGATCTGGGCACTCGTCATGGTTCCCGTAAACGATCGCGAGCAAATTCGCGGTGCCGTAGCCGCTTTGCGCGATATGACGCAGGAGCGCAAACTTGACAAGATGCGCAACGACTTCGTTGCCAACGTTTCGCATGAGCTGCGGACGCCTCTTTCCATGCTGCAAGGCTACAGCGAGGCGATCGTCGACGATATCGCTACGACACCGGAAGAGCACAAGGAGCTGGCACAGATCATCTACGACGAATCAGTGCGGATGACCAAGCTGGTCAACGAGCTGTTGAGCCTCGCTCGCATGGAGGCTGGCCATGTCGAGCTGTTTTGGGAATCGATAGAGCTGCGGCCCTATTTGCAGCGGATTCAGCGCAAGTTCACAAACCTTGCGAGAGAGCGCGACATTCATCTGCTGCTCGATATGTCGACCTCTCACAACGATATCTATATCGATCCAGACCGCATGGAGCAGGTGTTAACCAACCTGATTGACAATGCATTGCGGCATACACCGGCAAAAGGCAGCGTGACCATCCGGGCGCGCGGAGACAAGACCTTGCTGCTAGAAATCAGCGACACGGGCAGTGGCATTCCACAGGAAGATCTGCCGTTTGTATTTGAACGCTTCTACAAAGCCGACAAGGCGCGTACGCGCGGTCGGGTAGGAGGGACGGGCCTTGGCCTTGCGATCGCGAAGAACATTGTCGAGGCGCACGGCGGGACCATCAGCGTACAGAGCAAAGTGGGAGAAGGAACGACGTTTACCATTGCCTTGATGTTGCAATCGAAAACAATAGGAGTGTAGAGAGAAATGATCAAGACGATCTTGTTTGATGTTGACGGGGTTATGCTCAGTGAAGAACGCTACTTTGACGCTTCTGCCTTGACGGTATGGGAGTTGCTTTACAGCCCGCAGTATTTGGGGCTGAAAGGCGATTCCTTCACCCCTGCGCCGGCAGAGTCTGACATCCGGCGCGTGCGCGAGCAAGTATTTGCCAAGGACGAAGTGCTCCATTTCATTAAAGCACGGGGAATCAACTCCAACTGGGACATGGTATTCCTGACTTTCTCCTATCAGCTGATCCGTTTGGTAGAGGCGCTGCAAGACAAGCTGGGCGAGAAAGTCACCGGACTGCTCAAAGGACAGGTAGACCGGGAGCAGCTCGTCCGGTTGCGAGAATGGGGTGCATCCTTCGCACCTGATTTTGCTGTCGACTACGCGGCATTTACAGCCGATTTTGCAAAAGGGTCTGCACAAAAAGCGGAAATGCTGCTCTATCTGAACCAGATCGCCCGCGAACGGTGCGGGGTAGAGACGGACATGTTCTCCCGCAACAGCGATCTGTGGCAGCTCTGTCAGCAGACTTTCCAGGAATGGTATCTCGGAGACGAGCGGGTAGCGGCTTCCATCGGGAGAGAGACGATGCAGCCGGGGAAAAAAGGCTTTTTGACAGACGAAATCCCGATCGTCCCGCCGGCCGAAATGATCGAGCTGTTCCGTACGCTCAAGGAAAAGGGGTATATGCTGGGGATTGGAACAGGCCGTCCGACCATCGAGACGCATGTGCCGCTTTCGGAAATCAAGGTGCTCGAATGGTTTGATCCTGATCGTGTCGTGACAGCCTCCCATGTCCTGGAGGCAGAAGAGGAGTATCCGGAGCTGGCGCCAATGTCCAAGCCTCACCCGTTTTCCTATGTAAAAGGTTTGCTCGGACTGTCTACACCAAACAGCGATGTCGTCAACTTTTCCCTGCCGATTGCGAATGGGGAAGAAGTGCTGATCGTCGGAGACTCGCCGGCAGATTTCCTGGCAGCGCGTTCCATTGGCTGCAAATTCGCGGCTACCCTCACCGGGCTGTCCGGTCAGGAGGCGCGGGCAAAATTTGAAGAAGTGAAAGCCGATTACATCCTCAATGATGTCCGGGAGATTCTCTCTATTTTGGAATAGCAAAAAGCCTCCGCTGGCTGATCCGGCGGAGGCTTTTTGCGTCTGTGTGTCTTATACCCACTCGAGCGAAGAATAGCGCAGCATAAGGCAGTCCTCCTTACCAGATAAAATAGCGCAAATATACATACAAGTGGGAGATGACGATCGAGAGGGTCATCAAAGGAAATGCCAGCTTCAGAAAACCGGTAAAGCTGATGTTGTACCCTTCTTTGGCAGCGAGTCCGGCGACGATCACGTTGGCGCTGGCACCGATCAGTGTGCCGTTTCCTCCCAGGCAGGCGCCAAGGGCGAGGCTCCACCAGAGCGGCTCCAGATTCGTGATACCGAGCGCGCCCATTTCCTTGATCATCGGAATCATCGTCGCCACGAACGGGATATTGTCGACGAACGCGGAGGCGATTGCACTCAACCACAAAATGAGCAAGGACGTATGCAGCGATTCCCCGCCGGTCAGCTTGATCGCTTCGGCTGCGAGCTTGGCAATCGTACCGGTTTCTACCAGACCGGACACGAGCACAAACAGGCCGATGAAGAAAAAGATCGAGTTCCACTCGACTTTGCTGATCGCATCCTCTAAATAGTGCTCGCCTGTCAGGAGAAGCAGGAGGAAGGCCCCCGTCAGGGCGATCGTGGCAGTTTCCAGATGCAAGGCGCCGTGCAGCATGAAGCCGATGATCGTCAATGCCATGACAGTCAAAGACTTTTTCAGCAGAACGACATCGGTGATCTCGTCGCGCTCGTTTAACTCCATGATTTTGGCGCTAAGCTCCGGAGAAGTGACCAGATGTTTGCGGTAAATGAAGACAAAACAAAGGATCGTCACAGCCATAATGATGATGATGACCGGGGTCAAATTCAGCAGAAAGGCCATAAAGTCCAGCTCGGGCACGGCGCTGCCGATCATGATGTTCGGGGGATCGCCGATCAAGGTAGCGGTTCCGCCCGCATTTGAGGAGATAATCTCGCTAATGAGAAACGGGATCGGGTTCAGCTGCAGCTGGCGGGCGATGCTGAACGTGACGGGAACGATCAGCAGCACAGTCGTCACGTTGTCCAGAAAGGCAGAAGCGACAGCCGTGATGATGCTCAGGTAGACGAGAATGCGGATCGGCTTACCTTTGGCGGCTTTGGCCGCACGGATCGCGACGTATTTGAAAATGCCGGTCTGGGCCGTGATCGTGACGAGAATCATCATGCCGATGAGCAGGCCGAGCGTATTGAAGTCAATGTGATGGAGAGCTTGCTCCTGCGTGACGATCCCGAACAGGACCATAAGGATGCCGCCTGACATCGCTACGATGGTGCGATGGAGCTTCTCGCTGATGATAAAGGCATAGGTCACCAAAAAGATGCCGATGGCGAATAACGCCTGATTGGACATAGGAGTCTCCTTTCTTTTACATATTCATCTTGTCCATTATAACGATAGGGAAAATCAGGGTAAAGAAAAAGACCCGGCACAATGGCCAGGTCCCTTGCAGCAACCCCCGTGGAAAAGGTTACAGCTCGATTTGTGTAACGCTCTTGACTTCTGCCAGTTCGCCCATCGTGTCGAGCAGCTCGGCAGTCAATGGTTTGTCGACGGACAGCATCATGATCGCGTCCCCGCCTACATCACGGCGTCCCACCTGCATGGTTGCGATGTTGACGTTGTTTTCGCCGAGGATGGAACCGACACGCCCGATGACACCGGGACGGTCGTTGTGGTGGATGTAGAGCAGGTATCCTTCCGGTGCGACGTCGATCGCGTAATCGTCGATTTTCACGATGCGGGCGCCGTAGCCGTTCAGACGTGTGCCGGCGACAGTGCGTGTCTCCTGCGACGTTTTCAGGGATACGGTCAGGAGGTTCGTAAAGCCTTTGTTTTGCGCGGCCTTTTGCTCAGTTACCGTGATGTCGCGTACTTTGGCCAGCAGAGGGGCGTTCACGAAGTTCACTTCTTCGCCAAGGCGGAACGAGAGAACGCCTTTCAGCACGGTGCGAGTCAATGGCGATGTATCGACATCGGTCAGTTCGCCGCTGTATTTAATCTCGATCTCGGAAATGGAGCCAACGGTCACTTGTGCGAGGAAGTGACCCAGCTTTTCGCCGAGAGTGAAGTACGGCTGCACTTTTTCCATTACGTGAGCAGGGATGGACGGCAGGTTTACCGCGTTTTTGAACGGCTGGCCGCGCAGCACCTTGAGAATTTCCTCCGAAACGTCGACGGCTACGTTTTCCTGCGCTTCGATCGTGGAAGCACCCAGGTGAGGGGCAGTGACGACTTTCGGATGTCCGACCAGCGGGTTGTCAACAGGCGGCTCGACCTCGTACACGTCGAGAGCGGCACCCGCTACTTTGCCAGTGGTGATCGCTTCGTACAGGGCTTTCTCGTCGATGATTCCGCCGCGCGCGCAGTTGATGATGCGCACGCCGTCTTTCATTTTCGCAAATTCGCGGGAGCTGATGATGTGGCGCGTTTCCTTCGTCAGCGGCGTGTGGACAGTGATAAAGTCCGCCGCGCGGCAAATTTCATCGACCGTAGAGTGAATGACGCCCAGTTTTTGTGCGCGTTCTTCGGTCAGGAACGGGTCGTAGCCCATGACGGTCATTCCGAATGCTTTCGCGCGTTTGGCTACCTCGCTGCCGATGCGGCCCATGCCAAGGATGCCCAGTACTTTTTTGTTCAGTTCGACACCTTGGAAGCTTTTGCGATCCCATGTTCCGTCGACCAGCTTTTTGTGCGCTTGCGGAATGTTGCGGGCGACGGCCATCAGCATGGCGAAGGTATGTTCAGCCGTGGAGATCGTATTGCCGTCTGGCGCGTTGATGACCGGGATACCGGCTTGGGTGGCGGCGTTAATGTCGATGTTGTCGACGCCGACACCGGCGCGTCCGACGGCTTTCAGCTTTTTGCCGGCAGCGAGCACTTCTGCCGTCACCTGAGTCTGGCTGCGCACGAGCAGAGCATCGTAGTCGCCGATTACCGCGAGCAGGTCGGAAGGGGAGAGGTCGGTTTTGCGGACGACTTCGACGTCAGGCGCGTCCAGCAGTTGTTGAATTCCGTATTCGCTGAGTGGGTCAGTAATGAGAACTTTATACATGTGCAATGAGCACCTCCTGAGCAGCTTTGACACCGGCACCCAGCTCTACTGGCGCACCGATTTTGTGGAGCGACAATTCAATGGCAGCGATGACTTGCAGGACATCGAGCGGCTCGCAATAGCCCATATGGCCGATGCGGAAAATTTTCCCTTTCAGATGCTGCTGTCCGCCCGCGATGGAGATGTTGTAATGCTTGGTCAATGCCTTGCGCATTGCTTCGGCGTCGAATGCGCCTTGCGGATCGCAGGAAGTGACGGTTGTCGCTGCATAAGCGTCGTCCGCCATCAATTTGATGTTCAACGCTCTCATCGCCGCGCGTGTCATGTCACGCATCAGCTCGTGGCGTTTGACGATGGCAGGCAAGCCTTCTTCTTCCATGATGTCGAGCACTTCCGCGAGGCCGTAGATCAGGGAGACAGCAGGTGTATAAGGCGTCGTTTGATCTTTCAGGCTCTTGCGGTATGCTTTCAGATCGAGGTAGAACGCCAAGGACTTGTTGTTTTCGATGATGGACCATGCCCGCTCGCTTGCAGCCAGGAAAGCAAGACCGGTAGGGAGCATGAACGCTTTTTGCGAGCCGGTCACGACAATATCGACACCCCAGGCATCCATTTC
This sequence comes from Brevibacillus sp. GCM10020057, assembly GCF_042683565.1. NCBI lineage: Bacteria > Bacillati > Bacillota > Bacilli > Caryophanales > Paenibacillaceae > Brevibacillus > Brevibacillus sp. GCM10020057. The sequence continues at coordinate 872,233 of NZ_JBHUJW010000043.1, read as the reverse complement.
GCACGGCACGGCGCCCAGGCAACTGACCGCATCGACAATGAAGAGGGCGTCGGATTGCTTGCGGATGACCGCAGCCAGTTCCGGAATCGGGTTTTGTACACCGGTGGATGTTTCGCAATAGGTAGCAAATACGCATTTGACCTGCGGCTTCTCTTTCAGGAATGCATCCAGCAGTTCAGGAGTAACCGCCTCGCCCCATGGCACTTCAAGACGGTGAGCGATGACGCCGTAGCGTTCGCAAATTTTGGCGAAGCGTTCCCCGAAGTTGCCGCTGATCAGAATAGCTGCTTCGTCGCCGGGCTGCAGCGTGTTGACGACGCCCATTTCCAGCGCGCTGGTGCCGCTCCCTGCGATGATGTACACGTCTTGCTGGGTGCCAAAGTATGGCTTCAGACGTTCAGCTGTGCGGGCGAACAGCGCGGAAAACTTGCCGCTGCGGTGCCCCATCATCGGCTGGTTCATCGCTTGCTGTACCCGCGGCGGAATAGGGGTAGGGCCTGGAATTCGCAAGATTTGCTTGTCAGTAAACATGTTCTCTCTCCTCCTGGTTATCAATGCAATAAAAAACCTCCCGTTCCCACACTGCTCCTATTACAGAACAGTGAGGGACGAGAGGCTTTGCTTCGCGGTGCCACCCTCATTTACCCTTCTTCTCTCAAAGAAGAGCCTTGCTAGGTACGTGACCTAAAGAGATAACGGATCAACCGTTCGCGTCTACTGGAGCGATCCTCGTTCGACGCAACAACTCGGAAGTGCTTATCTGTGTGCGGAACCGCCGATTCGCAGCAACCATCGGCTCTCTGAGGGTTTCCTGCAAGCACAGCATTTCTTCGTCATCGCTGTTTCGCAGTATGTGTTTCGTAAGATTTGTACTTACGATACCACGGTGAAAAAGGAACGTCAAGAACAAAAAGCGAAAAAAATGAACAATGTCGATAAAAATGTATTTTTCGTTCGTGAATAATGGTGTATTTTTTCGTATTGAAAAGGTGAAAAACAACCAAAAACCGAACGTTAAGATATTCGTCTCACAAAAACTGGAAAAACCCGAATTTAATGTTCGGTTTTTGCGATGACTTTATTGTATCCAAAAGAGCGGGAACTGGAAATGAAAAATTGCTGATCGCCTGTTCACCGCCGGTTGGGAAAAATGAAAAACCTCTCGCACCCGAAGGCGGAGAGGTTTTCTGTTCCTTGAAATCGGAATGACTATTCTACTTTAATAGAATCAGTTGGGCATCCCTCAGCGGCGTCGCGAACGTCATCTTGAAGGATTTCCGGGATTTCAACGCTGTTTGAATTGTCATCCAGCTTGTTGTATGCCAGGCCCTCGTCATCGTAGTCAAAGACGTCAGGAGCAGTCGCTCCACAGGCGCCGCAAGCAATACAAGTATCTTTATCTACCCATGTTGTCATTGTGGTTTCACCTCCCATTACGAAGTGGTACGTCCACTGTCATAGATCATTTTATGCTCTTGCTCACAAGATTTCAAGATTGAATCAGTCTAAAAATGAACGACTTAGTCTAAAAATGTACGGCTACTTGTAAAGTGGAATTTCCGGTGCTTGCAATCGGGAGTAGAGTTTGCCGCTCAGTTGCAGGAAGTCGCCAGGGTGAATCGCATCGGTCGCTTCCAGCAGCCGGACCGCAGCCTGGATGTCTTTGACACCGATAGACTGCGCCTCCTGACTGGTGAGCAGCTTGTCGATCCGGGCTGTCAAATCTTCCGGGCTGTAGCTTTTCCACTCTTTACCGGCGGACATGAGAGAGGCAGACACGTAATTGCGATAGTGGAAGGGGAACTGCTTCCACTGGCTCGTGCTGACATTCTCCGGCAAGGCTTTCGGGAACGGGGAATTGACGACATAGGCGGATTCCCAGATGGCTGCGGAGTGGTAGAACAGTTCCTGACCCAGAAGCCAACTGTTTTGGAATAGCGTCATGCGCGACGCGATCGCAGCTGGCGTCAAGGCATTACTATTCTGATCGGAACGCACCTGCTCCATACTATCCAAATAAGCCCTTACGCTGTTTGTGAAATTGCCGTGAGCCTGCACCAGTAAAGGAGAAGTTGGCAGCGGGACTTCCTCATCCAAAGCTTTTAACGTCTGGTTTGCCAGGTTTGTCAATTTTTTCAGGGAGTCAGACTGTTCCGCCTTGTCCATCGCGGGCCATTTGGCCATCTCGTCAAAATGAGCCTGACGCAATTTCAGCAGAGGAGCGTAATACGAGTAGTAAAAACGGATGAAATCCTGTTCGTTATACAGCTTGTGCTCCTTCAGCATTTTGTCTTTTTCGGCTGCCTTTTTGGCCGTCTCCATGGCGGCGGCCTGCTGTTCTGCGATCTTTGCTTTCATATAATGCGCGCCTAAAAAAAATCCACCAACAGTACAAGCAAGTGTTATGATGATCATATATGCCATCATAAATTCTGACTTTTTCAATCGCTTTGCCATAAAAATCCTCCATACAGTGATTGCAACCAATCGATGATAAAAGATAGAGCTTGTAAAGGAGTACCAATGAACAATCGAAGTATGCCGGCACAGGAGTTTCTTTGCGCTGTAGCCTTAAATGCCTTGATCCCGCTTGCCAGCGAGCGAACGCTCCAGGCGGCCTACTACATTTTGCGGGGCCGTAAAGCCAATCAGACTTTGCAAGACGTGCATTTGTACCACCTTTATCCGTATTATCGGATGTTTCCGCGTTTTCCAAAAGAGGATTGGGACAAAATTATTTCAACTTTGTTGCAAAATAGACTCGTCGTGCCGCTGACTGGACTCGGCGGGAATGCGAAGCCTTCGTTTCTGGTCACGGAAATCGGCAGTCGCCAGGCAGCGGAATGGCGATCCAAATACGAGTTGGAAAAATGGAATGCCCCCTTTACCGATTCGGGGATGGCGGAACGAACCGAGCTGTTTTGGCAGCGGCTGCATCTGCTCGTCCAGACGGTATCGCAGCTGCTTGCGGGGGATCTTGGCTTTTTGCCTGTGGTCACCGACAAAAAAGTGCAGTGCTGGGTAAAGGAACAGCTTGCTTACCAGCGGGCGCGGGCAATCTGGCAGGAGCAGCTTGGGGACGAGCTGCTGATGCTGTGGGGCGACTTGCCGAAGAAAGTGCAGATGCTGCTAGCCGGGCAGCTGTCAGGAGCGTCCCAGGTAGGGAAAACGTTAGGGCAGTTAGTTACGCAGCAGAACGAATCCCCGTACTATCTGCACCTCCCGTTCCGCTATGGGCTTGCGATGTCGATTCGCCGTCTGCAAGCAGAGGCAGAGCAGTTCCCGCTGCTCTCCCGGCTCGTCGTGCAGGCGGACAAACGAGACGCGCGCTTGACAGAGAGCGCAGCCCGCACATATGCGCTGGTTCAGCGGGGGCTGAGTATCGCGGAAATTGCGGCAGTGAGGAAAATCAAGCAGAGCACGGTCGAGGATCACCTGGCCGAGATCGCTCTGCGCTGCCCGGAGTGGGACTATTCCCCTTACCTTGACCCGGCTTTGGGCGAGCAGATTGTCCGCATGAGCGAACAGTTGCAGACGAGCAGGCTGCGCCTGATCAAAGATCGGCTGGGGGCATCCGTATCGTATTTGCAGATTCGGCTTGCTTTGGCCCGCAGACAGGGGGCGAAGGAAACATGAACAGCCTGCTTCACGAAAAACTGCACACCCATTTCGGGTACTCATCATTTCGCCCTGGACAACAGGAAGTTATCGAGCGTGTGCTAAAGGGGGAAAATACGCTCGCGATTTTGGCGACCGGCGGGGGAAAATCGGTGACCTACCAGCTGCCGGCCCTCTTGTTGCCGGGGATTACTGTCGTTGTTTCTCCTTTGATTTCCTTGATGATCGACCAGGTGCAGCAGCTGCGGACGCGCAGGAAAATGGCGGCTGTCTATTTGAACAGCGCGCAGGACTACGCGGAGTCGAAAGAAATTTTGCGAGAGCTGGCCGCCGGGGCGTACAAGCTGCTCTACGTGTCCCCGGAAAAGCTGCAGCAGCCGTACGTGCAGGCCGTCCTTCGACGGGTGGGCGTGTCTCTCGTAGCAATTGATGAAGCGCACTGCATTTCCCAGTGGGGCCATGATTTCCGCACCGATTATTTGCGATTGCCTGACGCGATCCGCCAGATCGGCAATCCCCCCGTGCTGGCGGTGACGGCTACAGCCACAGCGGATGTTCGCCGGGAAATCAGCGAACTGCTGGACATCCCTTGGGAAGGTGTGATCGCACAGCCGCTGAACCGCGAGAATATCGCGCTGGACCTGGTCGTGGTCCAGGATGAAGAGAAGCGCCGCGGGCAAGTCATGCGTCTGATGGACGAGCTTCAGGGACCGGGCATCGTTTATTGCAGCACGCGCAATGCCGTCGAAGTGCTGACAGCTGCTTACGAACTGGAGGGCACGAAACGGGTACACGGCTATCACGGCGGCATGGAGAGCATGGAGCGCATGCTCATCCAGTCGCAATTTCTTTCCGGAGAACTGGATGTCATCGTTGCTACCAACGCATTTGGTATGGGCATCGACAAGCCGGATATCCGGTATGTGATCCACTATCAGCTGCCGGCGAGCATGGAGGCGTACGCGCAGGAGATCGGGCGCGTAGGGCGAGACGGACAGCCGGGATACGCGGTCCTGTTCTGCTCCGAGGACGACGGTCACATTCACCAGCACATGGTAGAGAAGGAATATCCGACACAACTGCAAGTGATGCAATTTTACAACTGGTACGCCAACGGTCGGCAGATGAACAGCGAGGCATTGACCGCGCTGGACATGTCCGAGGATATGGTTCAACTGCTCACGTTTTACATAGAGCAAACGGGTGTGGGGCAAGCAGCTGCTGCGTCCGGTGACCCGCAGGAGCATGTGCACAGAATCTGGCTGGAGACTGAAAAGCGAAAGCGGCTGAAAATGCGAAAGCTATGCGAAATGATCGCCTATGCAGAGCCTGGCGGGGATTGTTTGCGCCAAAAGCTGAATCGCTACTTCGGGCAAGACGGGTCGGGCTTTTCCCTGCACTGCTGCAGCCGCTGCGGATTGGACAGAGGAGCGTATCGCGCCGGACGGAGCGTCCCTGTCGTTAAGAAAGTGGAAAACGGTTGGAGTTTGCAGCAGGCTTTGCAGGTTCTTTTGCCGAAAAATAAAGGAGGAACATACCCGTGATGAACAGTGAGGGCAGGAGATGGATGAAGCAAATCTACGGTTAAATCTCTGGCTGACTCAAGGAATGGTACTGGGGATTGCAGCAGGCAGCAGCTGGCTCGTTCACGGAGCAAGCGGCACTGCCGCTTTGTTTGCAAAACCGGACTGGGCCGATATGAACATGGCACTGGGTGTCGCACTCCTGATCGTAGCGGCAAGCATCGCCATGGATCGCTGGCTGCCGAGCAACTGGCAGGACGATGGGCAAGTGAATGAAATGGTGTTCGGGCAGATGTCGCCAATCATGACCTTGCTTGTTTGCATCGCTGTCGGTGTAGGGGAAGAGTGGCTGTTTCGGGGAGTCATTCAGCCATTTGTCGGAAATGTTTGGACGAGCGTCATCTTTAGCCTGGTTCACTTTCGGTATTTGAAAAAACCGTTACTGTTTCTTAGCGTAATGGGCACCAGCCTGCTTCTGGGGCTGCTGTTTCAGCGCACAGGCACTCTGTGGCCTTCGATCGCCGCGCACATCATCATTGATTTGCTGCTGGCATATTACCTTCAATACTCACTTTGGAAAGGATGGGGAAAGAAACCGTGAGTTTTGAACAACCAGGCTTGCCCCCTCGCAGCTCCCGCTCGAAGAAGCCCAAAGGAACACTTTCTTTGAAAAAATGGATACAATCCGGGCTGGTCCTGTTTGGCGCCGTATTTTTCAGCGTCATCGCCATCGAGCTGTACCAGGCCAACACGAATCATACGAAAGGAACGGATGCTCCGGTAGTGACAGCCGAGCCTCCCGCCAAGGCCACGGCTCCTCTGCCCGCAGCAGACAGCAATTCCGCGCAGACCATGCCCAAGGAGGCTGAAAAAAGCCAGAACACAACCACTGCTTCGGCGAACGGTCAGACAGCTTCTGCTGCAAGCAATGGCGTTTCGCCGGAAGCTGCGCCCGCAATTCGTACCGGGTCTGCTGGTTCAGCGGCGGCCGTGCCGGCTGATGCTTCATCGGCTTCCCAGTCTCCGGCAACGAGCGTGACCAAAGGGGCACCTGCCGCGACAGGAAACATGGATGCAGCTGCCCCGGCCAGCCGGTCATCGACCAAGGCGGCCATCGCGACTGCCGGTGCGCCTGCCCAAACAAAAGGAAGCAGTGCCGGCAGCAAAAAGCCAAAGTCGATCAGGCACGTGGTGCAAAAAGGCGAGACGCTCTACATGCTGTCGCGCAAGTATTACGGCAATAACTCCAACGTGGCGCGAATTGCCAAATACAACGGACTGTCTCTGGAAGCGCAACTGAAGGCAGGCGCGGTCGTGTTTGTCCCGCTGCTGCAGTAATCTCTCTCCAGTTATGGCCTTGCATAGCCTGGGTAATGCTATGGGGAAACGCAAAGACGGGTGGAGAGCGCAAGTGAGATACGATACAATCATTGTTGGCGGCGGTATTGGCGGATTGCAGACAGCGATTCAGCTGGCGCGAAACAAGCGCCGTGTGGCGGTCCTGGACGTACGCGGGGGCAGATCCACGGTAGCAAAGGCGTACCGGAACGTCCTTGGCTTCCAGGGCGGAGTCAGCGGAGAGACTTTGCGCCGGATCGGCAGGGAACAAGCTGTCCGATACGGGGCGATGCTTTTGCAGGAGGAAGTTGTCAGGCTGGAGACAAACGGTGACGGCAGTTTTTACGTCTATACGAAGCTCAGGACCGACCCGCTCCAATCCAGGACGCTGGTCATGGCGACAGGCATATGCGACCCGTTTCCTGACATTCCGGGAATCGGCGAATGTCTGGGGATCTCGATCTTTCTCTGTCCGGATTGTGACGGCTATGAGACCGTCGCCCAAAATACGGCTGTCATCGGTGCGCTGCCGCAGGCGCTGGAGATGGCCGATGAGCTTTCCTTTTACACCTCCGGAATCTGCATCGTCAACCACGCCCGAAGCGAAGTGGAGCCTGCTGTGAAGCACGAACTGGCCAGAAAGGGGTACAGGTTGGCCGATGAGAAGGTCACGAGATTGCTGCATGTCGATGGAGCATTGCAAAGCCTGGAGCTGTCCTCCGGGAGACGGCTGGACGTCACGAGGGCATTTCTGGCTTTTCCCGGGGCCAGGCCGCAAACCGATCTGCTGCGCTCCTTTTCCATCCGGTTCAATGAGAAGGGGCATGTGCAGACGAATCCGCGGACGAAAGAGACCGATCATCCGAATGTATGGGCCGTAGGCGATATTGCCGAGCATTCGCAACAAGTCGCAATCGCGATGGGAGACGGGGCACAGGCCGCTATCTGGATTCAAAAACGGCTGCGGGATCAGGATAAACAGCTTGCAGAACGCCGGTAGTTCGGCGTTTTTTCTTTTGGTGCAAGCCGCTTAGAAACCCGAGAAGTGCAAGGTGCCTATGTTCCGGCAAACAAATGTGATATGATAGGACTACCCCCGGAATTTCCTTCGCATTTCAGAAAATGGATGAATGCTAGCAGGTATTCGTCGGAAAATGCGGAGAACTCTTACAGGCTTCCAAACATATTTTGTAGTACGACTGGATGGCGAGGAGGGACAGTCATGCGTGTTGAACGCCTTGGTCAAGATAAGATAAGAATCTTTTTAACGTTTGACGACCTGTCAGAGCGCGGGATAGAGAAAGAAGACATGTGGCGTGACATTCCTAAAGTACATGAACTGTTCAACGACATGATGGAACAGGCATACCATGAATTAGGGTTTGAAGTGTCAGGGCCTGTTGCCGTTGAAGTGTTCGCCTTGCCAGCTCAGGGAATGGTCGTGATCGTAACTCGCGGCAAAACCGGCTCGAAGGAAGGAAAAGACGAAGAGGAATTCGATGAGGAAGAAGTGTATGAACTTGAGGTCACCCTGGAAGAAAGCGACCTGATTATCTACGCCTTCCGCGATTTTGAGCATATGGTCGAAGCAGCCCATCGCATCAATGCCCTGTTGACCAATGGAGGCTCCGCTTACTTTTACCAAGGAAAGTACTACCTGGTGCTGGAAGAAGTGGAATTGGATCAGGAGCGCTACCACAAACTGATTGCGATCCTCTCTGAGTACGGGGAAGCGACGCCGACAACGATTTACGTGCTCGAGGAATACGGAAAAGTTGTCGTGGCAGACGATGCAGTGAAAGAAATATGCAGACATTTCCTGTAAAAAAATGTCTGGGGAAGATAAAAACAGCACCTAGTCAATCACTAGGTGCTTTTGCTGTTGTCAAGACTCATTACCCATGCACAGACCGTTCCTGCTTCTCACTATATTTGGCGGCAGCGGCATGTATGCGGAAAGGTACGTTTTCTGAACGGGAAAAAATATTTTTCTGGATTTATTACAAAATCACTGCGATGAATAAACTTTCAGAATCAGACGCCGAAATCTAAGGCCATCCCTGCAAACTGGTAATGAAACAGGGAGATTGGGGGAGGCTATATGTGCGATTGTTATCGGGCTTTGGCTCTCATACGGCAAATCCTGACTACTTGTATCAACGCTTTTGCTGCTTGGGAAAAAATCGCATGATTATGCTGCCGAACTGACGAAAACGCTTACGAATTGGAAAAAAGGTTTTTTTATAGCTTCTCATAGCGGGGACAAACATGTATACTAAAGGCTGCGTTTACCGATAACATTTTTGAGGTGGTAAGTAATGGGTAATCAAGACGTGGTAACCGAAAGCACCCAAGAGAAAGAAAAGCAGGAGAGCATGAACTTGCTTCAATCTACTCAAGTGGTGATCAAGGAAGCACTGGAGAAACTAGGTTACCAAGAATCGATGTATGAACTCTTGAAGGAACCGCTGCGCGTTTTGACCGTTCGCATTCCGGTTCGCATGGATAACGGCGAAGTAAAGGTGTTTACGGGTTATCGCGCACAGCATAACGATGCTGTGGGTCCGACCAAGGGGGGCATTCGTTTCCACCCGGAAGTTACAGAGGATGAAGTTAAAGCACTTTCTATCTGGATGAGCCTCAAAGCAGGTATCGTCGATCTGCCGTATGGCGGTGGTAAGGGCGGTATCATTTGTGATCCGCGCGAAATGTCTTTCCGTGAATTGGAGCGACTGAGCCGCGGTTATGTACGCGCTATCAGCCAACTTGTTGGTCCAACCAAAGATATTCCGGCTCCAGACGTATTTACGAACTCGCAAATCATGGCTTGGATGATGGACGAATACAGCCGCATTCGTGAATTTGACTCCCCTGGCTTCATTACGGGCAAACCGATCGCGCTCGGTGGTTCGCACGGTCGTGAAACGGCAACGGCGAAAGGGGTAACCATTTGCATCCGCGAAGCCGCAAAACGCCGCAACATTGACGTAAAAGGCGCTCGTGTCGTCGTTCAAGGCTTTGGTAACGCAGGCAGCTACCTGGCGAAATTCATGCACGACGCTGGAGCAAAAGTCGTGGGAATCTCCGATGCTTACGGAGCCCTGTACGATCCAAACGGCCTGGACATCGATTACCTCCTGGACCGCCGCGATTCGTTCGGTACCGTAACCAAGCTGTTCAACAACACGATCACGAACAAGGAACTGCTCGAACTGGAATGCGACATTCTGGTGCCTGCTGCGATCGAAAACCAAATTACCGCAGCAAATGCGCACAATATCAAAGCACAGATCGTGGTGGAAGCCGCTAACGGACCAACCACACTGGAAGCGACGAAAATCTTGACAGAACGCGGCATTCTGCTTGTTCCGGACGTACTGGCGAGTGCGGGTGGCGTGACTGTATCCTACTTCGAGTGGGTACAAAACAACCAGGGCTACTACTGGACGGAAGAAGAAGTCGAGCAAAAGCTGGAACAAGTGATGGTTCGTTCGTTCGAAAACGTATACTCCCTGTCCCAAACTCGCCGCGTAGACATGCGTCTCTCCGCCTACATGGTAGGTGTACGCAAAATGGCAGAGGCTTCCCGTTTCCGCGGTTGGGTGTAATCGCTTCCTTGCCGAATGGAATAACCTATAATCATCTAAATACAAGCTACCCCTCCTTGCGCCTGGCAGGAGGGGTTTTTCTACATGTTTTTTTGCAGATGTGAAAAAGGGCGGTTATCGATCGAACAGCTGCTGGAGCTGTGTGAAGTCGCGTGTCTGCTGCAAGGCTACGATTAGCTTCAGACGCGCTTTTTGTCCGTTCAGTCCGTTGGAGAAGATGACTCCGAGCTGTTTCAGCTGGCGTCCGCCGCCTTCGTAATCGTATACGTCTTGTACCTGGCCGTTGAAGCAGCGGGAGACGAGGACGATCGGGACGCCTTTTTCCAGCAGCTGTTTCAATGTAGGGAGGATCGCAGGCGGGAGATTCCCCAGTCCGAACGCCTCGATGACCAGGCCGTCGATTGCTTGCTCCAGTAAAAATTGCAGCCACGACGGGTCCATCCCGGCGACAGCCTTGATCAGAGGAACATTTGCATTCGCATGAGAAATGGTGTAGTGCTCGCGAATCAAGGGAGCGTGATGGTAGTGCACATGTTTTTTGGCAATGGTGCCGATCGGGCCGTACTGCGGCGATTGGAAAGTGGCGACGTTGCTCGTATGTGTCTTGGTCACATGGCACGCCGCGTGGATTTCGTCATTGAAGACGACGAGGACACCTTTGTTCACGCTGTCCGGGTCAGCCGCCGTCCGGACGGATGAGATCAGATTGACAGGACCGTCAGCCCCGAGCTCGTTGCTGCTCCGCATGGCTCCGGTGACGACGACGGGAACACTGGTCGACAAGGTCAGATCCAGAAAATATGCGGTCTCTTCCAATGTGTCTGTTCCGTGCGTGATGACCACACCGTCGTAAGGGAAGGCGGCAAGCTCGCTTTCGATAAGCAGTCTTAGCTGGTTCATGATGGCAGGAGTCATGTGGGGGCTTGGCAGATTCAGAATGTTTTTCATCGTGATGGCGGCGTAGCGTTCGAGAAAGGGAACAATTTTGTTGACTGCCTGATCATCCAGCGGTTTTACGCCTTCCGAGTCGTCCACGGACATGGCGATCGTTCCGCCGGTATTGAGTACCAATATGTTTTTCAAAATGATTCCTCTCCTGTAGCGGGTTTTCATCAATCAGTATTCATGGTACGATGAATATCAGCCTTGTGTAAAGGAGCAATACGCAGATGCTTGCTATGATCGGAGCGGCAGTGGCCCCCGGCATTGCTATTTTGAGTTACTTTTACTTGCGTGACAGTTTGGAGCCGGAGCCGATCTCGATGGTCATCCGGTCATTTATCTTTGGAGTGTTGCTCGTCATCCCGATTATGGTGCTCCAGTACATCATGCAGAATGAGTGGGGCTTTCGGGACGGCATTGTTGCGGAAATATTTCAATCCGCTTTTGTTGAGGAATTTTTCAAATGGATGGTCATCTACTTTACGGTGTACAAACACGTAGAATTCGATGAACCGTATGACGGGATCGTTTATGCCGTAGCGGTGTCGCTCGGCTTCGCCACGTTGGAAAACCTGTTTTACCTCATTCTCAATGGGTTGGACATCGCGTTTTGGCGTGCGTTGCTGCCGGTTTCCAGCCACGCCCTGTTCGCCGTGTGGATGGGCTATTACCTGGGGCTGGCAAAATTTTCGCGCGGCGTGCGTAAGGAGCGGATCTGGCTGTGGCTTTCCGTCCTTTTGCCGATTGGTTTGCATGCGCTGTACAACGCGATCTTTTTGTCTGTACAAAACTGGATCGTGGTCATCGTGCCATTCATGCTTATCCTTTGGTGGCAAGGCTTGAAAAAGGTGCAGCGTGCCCACGATTACGGTTCTAAAAAGCTCTCTTCCCGTCCACAATAGATGAGAGGAGGAGACGAGACGTGTTGAAGAACCAACGAGCAAAAGTGACCATTCGCTGTAATGTCTGTGGAGAAAAGTTTACCCTGCGCGGTCGCAGGGAACCGGGAGGGCAAATAGAGACAGGGTTCAGACAGTGTTTGTGCGACAATGACAAGCACTTCAGCATCAACGAAGCGTAACCGAAAACGAGGTAGGGCCGATGCGACTTTGCATCGGTCTTTTTCGTTCAAAGCCCGCACTAGCCTTGCGCAGTCAAGTTTCTTATATCCTCCCCGACAATCCGATGCATAAACCAATCTACCTCCACTAACACTATGCAAAGATTTCAATCCATGCCAAGGAGGATTCGGCTGTTGGGGCATTCCCGGCCACAGTCACATCCAAATGGATTTGGAGCAGGCCTCAAGTCAAAAAGATTGGGAAACGTATTTTTGACGATAACGCGTTTGAGCGTTGAAAGGAGGACAATGAATGGTTTACGGAGCTGCTGCACGGGTGCTGTTGCCCGTAGCGCTTGTCGCATTGGTAGGGGCGGGGATGTGGGGGTATCAGGAGCACAACGAGAAAAACTCTGTCCTGATCAAGGCAGAAAACTCCTACCAACGGGCTTTTCACGATCTGACCTACCATGTGGACAAGCTGCATGACGAACTGGGAAAATCGCTTGTCGTCAATACGCGCCGCCAGATGACCCCGACGCTGACGAATGTGTGGCGGCTCGCCTATGCGGCGCAGGCAGATGTCGGTCAATTGCCGCTGACTCTCATGCCGTTCAACAAAACGGAGGAGATGCTGTCCCGCGTCGCTGATTTTTCCTACAGGGTGGCGGTGCGCGATCTGGACAAAGAGCCGCTGTCCGACAAGGAGTACGCGACGTTGAAAAGTTTGCACAAGCATGCGGCAGACATCCAGGACGAGCTGCGCAGAGTACAGTCCCATGTGATCGACAAGCAGCTGCGGTGGATGGAGGTAGAGACAGCGCTTGCCTCTGACGACAAAAAATCCGACAATACGATCGTCGACGGCTTCCGTACGATTGAAAAGAAAGTGCAGGAGTACCCGGATCTGGACTGGGGCGTCGGGATTCAAAGCCTGGACAAAAAGAAGCAGCAACGGATCAAAGGAATCGACGGCAAACCGATCACCAAAGAAGACGCCCGCAAAATAGCGGTAGACTTTCTGGGGGATATGGCCAAAGGTGCGCAAGTAGAAGTAGATGAAAACGGAAGGGGTCAGGAGTATTCCGCCTACAGCGTGCGAGTCACCCTCCCTGCGAAGAAGCAGGCGATCAATCTGGATGTCACGAAGCGCGGCGGCAAGGTCGTCTGGATGATGAACGAACGCCAAATCGGAGAAGAAAAGCTCGATTTGAAGCAGGCAGAAGAACACGGCCGCAGGTTTTTGCAGCAGCACGGCTTCGACAACATGGTCGTATCCGAAACAGACAGCTACGAACGCAGCGCAGTGTACACATTCGTGCCCGAGCAAAACGGCGTCCGCATTTACCCGGATTCCGTCACGGTAGAAGTAGCCCTGGACAACGGAGAAGTCACTGCCTTTAACTCCACGGAGTTTTTGTTCAACCACAAAAAGCGCATCCTGTCCAAGCCCCGCCTCACCAAGGAACAAGCCAGGAAACGGGTAAACCCGAGCGTCAAGGTGACGAGCGAACGTCTTGCTTTGATCGAAGGGAAAAACGATGGAAAAGAAGTGCTGGTGTGGGAAATGGCATGCAGCTTTGAGGGCAGTCCGTACATGATCTACATCAACGCCCTGAACGGAGACGAAGAAGAAGTCGTTAAAATGGATACGGGGCAGTAAGACCATGCGGAGCGGTAATTTATGCAGAAAAATCGGGGGAAAGCCTGTCCAATCAAAGGCTTTCCCTATTTGCCGTCCGAGAAGGGCGCGTTATATAATAGTAGCGTGAGAAGGGATAAGGGGGAAATGTTGCCGCATGTTGTTACCACGAGTAGGACAAACAATCAGACTTGTTTTTACCAGTTCCTCTGATGATACTAGGAGGCAGACATTCAAGAGCCGGGTCGTAGATCTGAAAGACGGCGTCGCTTCGATCGAATTGCCGACCAGCGAGAAGACCGGGCGGACAGGCTTGTTTGGCGCAGGTGACGCATGCGAGGTTTGGTACGTAGGGGAAAACGGCTCCTGCTACGAGTTTCATTCTGCCATTATCGGCAGACAGATCGAACACATTCCGGTGCTGTTTTTGCAGTTGCCGCCAAAAGAGGAGATTCACCGGACACAGCGGCGCAACTATTTGCGCATCGAATTTACGCTGGAAATCGCCGTCAAGCTCGAAGACCCCATTCGCTCCTACCATTTTTTGGCGAGAACGATTGATATCAGCGGAGGAGGGATGTCATTTTCCTGCGACGAGACATACCGGATTCAGCCGGGCGACAATCTGAAAGTCTGGATCGCCATGCCGAGCAAGACCGGGCAAGTGCAGCACGCATATGCCGTCATGGAAGTGGTGCGGCAAAAACCTGCCGAGAAAAAGGGGATGCATCAATGGATTTTCGGCAAATTCGTCCAGATCAGCGAGCAGGACAGGGCGAAGGTAGTTCGCGCCTGCTACAACCGGCAGTTGGAGCTTCGCAATAAAGGCATGGCACAATGACAGACAAGTACAAAAGGAAGTGGCCCCATGACTTGCCCGTACAATGAGCGCTTTCGACGTTTCGCAGGACGTGTGGAAAAAATCATCATGACCGGAATTGTAGTTTGTGCAATTGGACTTATCATTGGGGAAATTCTCATTCAATATGTACCGATGCGGGCGATCTTCGTCGAAACGGAGCGCCTGGAGGGAGTTTCGCGGCACCGTTGAGGGTTTGCGCATGCTTCCATACTATGGTACTATTATAGATAACATAGAAACAGTCACGGGTAGCAGGGGCTTCGACAGAAGCTTTTCTTGTTTCTATTCCCTTTCAGAATTACTGTACATAGCAGGTGAGGATGCAAATGAACATTGCCATTGATGGACCAGCGGGAGCAGGAAAAAGCACTGTCGCAGGGAAAGTTGCAAACAGACTGGAATATGTGTACATCGATACCGGTTCTATGTATCGCGCCTTGGCTTGGGCGGTGCTCCATTACCAGCTTCCGGTCGACGATGAATCGGCAGTTTCCGAACTGTTGCAAAACAACGAAATCCGCCTGGTTCGCAGAGCTGGACAACAGCATGTGTACTGGAATGACACCGATGTGACTGACTGGATTCGTACGCCGGAAGTGAGCCAGTACGCGTCCATCGTAGCCAGCTACGGTGCCGTTCGTGAACAGATGCTGGTGCTGCAGAGAAATTTGGCAAGGCAGGGCAACGTCGTCATGGACGGCAGAGACATCGGCACACATGTGTTACCTGACGCCGAGGTCAAGATTTATCTGACCGCTTCCATCCGGGAGCGGGCGGAGAGAAGATGGAAAGAATTGCTCGCAAAAGGCAGCTCGGCACAGTTGGCTGATCTGGAAAAAGAGATTGAAGAGCGGGACTTTCGCGACATGAACAGAGAAGTGGCTCCTTTGCGCCAGGCGGAAGATGCCGTCCTGGTGGACACGACAGGGATGACCATTGATCAGGTAGTGGAAAAAATCCTGCAAATTTGCGAGCGAATGGGAGAGTCAACCCTGTGAGCTATTATCGTACTTTTCGCAGCTTTTTTCGGATTATTTTTTCGCTTGTCTTTCGATGGCAAGTGATCGGGCGGGAACATATACCTAAGGAAGGCCCAGTCATTCTTTGTGCCAATCATATTTCGCTGTGGGACCCTCCCTTGCTCGGCTCGGGCATTGAACGCATGGTGAACTTCATGGCCAAAGAAGAGCTTTTCCGTATCCCTGTGCTGTCCTTTTTGATTACGAAGTTCGGCGCCTTCCCCGTGAAGCGTGGAGCTGGCGACCGTGCGGCGATCCGCACGACGTTGAAATTGTTGGAAGATGGAAAAGTCTTGGGAATCTTCCCCGAAGGAACGCGCAGCAAAACAGGAGAACTGGGTGAAGGAATGCCGGGGACAGCGATGTTTGCACTCAAATCGCAAGCGACAGTGATTCCTGTCGCGATCATCGGGCCTTACCGCCTGTTCCGCCCCATCAAGATCGTATACGGCGAGCCGATCGATCTCACCCAACTGCGTGAGGCCAAGCCGAGCGCCGATACGTTGAAACAGACGACTGACCTGATCATGCAGCGCATCCGGGAGTTGCACGATCAGCATCGCTTCTAGGCAGGCGGTATAGAATTACCGATGGGTAGAATACTAATTCTACTGGAACATACTGGCTTCATCAGCAGGAACTGCGAGCCTTCGGGCGGCAGTTAAAAATATACATGCTCCCGCTTCTTGTAACGTGGTGAATTTGTAACGTCTACATAGATGGCCTGGGACTGGATGGTATTTAAGGAGGTTTTTTGGATGATGGAAGAAACGAACGTAAGTCTTACAGATGCAGCGACGGTTTCCGTGGGGGATGTCGTAAAAGCGACCGTTACGAAAGTAGAGGACAAACAGGCATTAGTGGATGTAGGCTACAAATACGACGGTCTTATTCCGATCAGCGAACTTTCCCCGTTGCATGTAGAAAAAGTCTCTGACGTTGTAGCTGTCGGCGACACTTTTGATGTAAAGGTCATTAAGCTGAACGATGAAAAGGAAGAGCTCGTCGTATCCAAGAAAGCAGTTGCGATGGCATCTGCCTGGGCTGAGCTGGAGCAAAAAATGCAATCCGGCGAGATCATTGAAGCAACTGTCAAGGAAGTTGTGAAGGGCGGCCTGGTAGTAGACGTCGGCGTCCGCGGCTTCATTCCGGCTTCCATGGTGGAGCGCCATTTCGTTGAAGATTTCTCCGACTACAAAGGCAAAACGCTGACCCTCAAAGTCGTGGAAATGGATAAGGAAAAGAACAAGGTTATCCTTTCCCACAAAGCAGTGCTGGAAGAGGAAGCCAAACAGCAAAAGCAAAAAGTGCTCGAATCAATTCAGCCAGGCCAAATCCTGGAAGGTACCGTTCAGCGCATGACCGACTTCGGTGTATTTGTTGACATCGGCGGAGTCGACGGATTGGTACACGTCTCCGAGCTGGCGTGGAACCGTGTGGAAAAACCGTCCGATGTTGTAAAAGAGGGCGACAAAGTAACGGTGAAAGTCCTGAAGGTCGACAAGGCAAACGAGCGGATCGGGCTGAGCATCAAGGAAACGCAAGCAGGTCCTTGGGCGAAGGTCGCAGAAGAGTTCAAAGCCGGTTCGATCGTGACAGGTACCGTGAAGCGGCTGGTTTCCTTTGGTGCATTCGTGGAGGTGGCTCCTGGCGTCGAAGGTCTGGTGCACATTTCCCAAATCGCCAATCGCCGTGTAAACACGCCAGGTGAAGTGCTCAAGGAAGGCCAGGAAGTACAAGTGAAAGTTCTCGATGTTGTTCCGCAAGAGCAGCGCATCAGCCTGAGCATCCGCGCAGTCGAGGAAGATCGTGCCGAGCAGGCAGAACGCGCCAGCAAAAAAGAGCAGCAGCAATTCCAGCAAGAGAACAACCAGCCTATGGGTGTGACGCTGGGCGAGCTGTTCGGTGACCTGAAAGACAAGTTCAAGTAAGCATTTGACTGAAAAGATGGGGGATACGCGTCTGGCGTGTCCTCTTTTTATATTTATGCAGGAATGTATCGGATTCCGGTACACGAGTGAAGCGAAGGCACCGCCATAAGGGTTGGAGCCGCCCATTATTTCCAGGATGATGCCGCATGGTGCAGGGCAGAGTAGGAAATCAGATTGGATCGTTCTGTACGCAAGCTAGAGCATATTCAACATGCTTTATCCACCAACCCATTTGCACGCAATGCTTTTGACGACGTGAGCTTTGTCCCGAACAGTTTGCCAGGCATTCCGTATGAGAGCACTTCCCTTGCTTGCGATCTGGGACCCTTTCGTCTGGCGTCGCCGATCCAGATCAATGCCATGACCGGGGGAGCAGATGCGACGACGACGATCAACCGGAAGCTCGCCGTCATCGCGCGGGAACGTGGATTGGCGATGGTTGTCGGCTCGCAGATGGCGGCGTTGCGAGATCAGGGCGTACGGGACAGCTATTGTGTAGTGCGGAAGGAGAATCCGCACGGGATCGTATTTGCCAACATCGGAGCCGAAGCGACCGTGGCAGAAGCGTCAGCTGCTGTCGAGATGCTGGAGGCGGACGGGCTGCAAATTCATTTGAATGTCATGCAGGAGCTGCAGCAGGCAGGCATTTCTCTCATCGATGTCGGCGGCAAGGGTGGAACAAACTTTGCGAAGGTCGAAAATATGCGCCGGGACGAGCCGTTATGGATGTTCGAGGACTGGGGATTGAGTACCGTAGAAAGTCTGTTGGAGGCTTCATGTGTCAAAGCAGAAGGGCTAAGTCTCATCGCGACCGGAGGGATTCGGCACGACCTGGATGCAGCCAAGGCGATTGCGCTGGGGGAATGGGCGCAAAAGGCGTGAGCGGGCAAAGCATCGACTCATGAAAGGTTGGGACTTGAGGCATACTTTGGGGAGACCACCACTTTTGAGGAGATGAACATGAACGACGGTACCATTGCACTCCTCATCCAGTGGAGCCTGCTTTGTCTCGTCTGGATGGGGAGCATGGATGCACAGCTGCAAGAAATGGGACTGCGGCGCAAGCCTGTACTCGCGTTTATTTGCGCCTTTTTGCTTTCTACCTTTGTTTCCTGGAAGCTGTATTTTGCACCGGTTGAAGTCAGCCTGAGCGGCATGCTGCTTCCGTTCATCGCCAGCGTTTGCCTGTACGCCAGACTGCCTGTTTTGTGCAGGCTGTATCTGGTGGGAGCCTGTGCCACGGCCATCTTGCTGTTTTGGTTGAGATGGCTGTTTTTTATCGACCCTGTATTGCTCTTCTGGGATGAGCGTGTCATCCTCCCGACAGCGGCGATCTTGTCCATTTTTGTGATGAGCCGTCATGGCGGGGCGCAGCTGTTTCAGGTGATGGTTTCCTTGCCGCTTGCGGACTTGCTTTACTCGCTGTTTATGTGGAAGCTTTCCGGTACGTGCCGGCTGGGAGATGACTTTTCCCAAGACTTGCTGTGGAGCACAGTCTCTCTCTGGACGGTCGCAAGCATTGTGCGGTTGGCCGTCATACGTATCACGAAAGGGCGGAAAACCGAATCCGCCTCGTCCAATCAGAAAAGGGGATGAGCGCTTTGTTCAAGCAACTGCTGGCCAATGAATACGTGTTTCCGCTCATGCTCGGCTTCGTGTTTGGCATTTTGTGCAGGGTCAGCTTGCTGCGGACCGATTATCGCCAGTACCCGACGTACCCGCACGGAAAGATCATACACGTCTCACTCGGGGTCATTGCCTCGGCACTGGGCGCTCTCGCCATTCCTGCCCTGCTCAAGGAAAACTATACGGCTGTCACTTTCCTCACGCTTGCTGCCCAGCAGTTTCGCGACGTGCGCAACATGGAGCGGACTACCTTGAGCGAGATTGACAAGCAGGAGCTTGTTCCGCGCGGCGGTCCGTACATCGAAGGCATTGCTATGGTGTTTGAGGGACGAAATTACCTGGTGATGTTCACATCGCTCGTGACGACGACAGCGATGATTTTTTTCAATTGGTGGGGCGGGATCATCGTCGGCTTGATTGCCCTTGCGCTTGCCGTCAAGCTCAAATCCGGCAAAACATTGGAGCTGATCGTGGACATCGTGCCAGCACCTGTGCGGGTAGTGGGCAAGGATTTGTACGTCGGGGACATCTACATCATGAACGTCGGCCTCGAAGAATCGCAAAAAATCATACGCGAGCAGGGAGTAGGATATATCCTGGTGCCAAAGGATGCGAACGCCAAAGTGACGATCGCGCATCCGGGCCAGCGCCAGGCGATTCTGCACGATGTGGCGACGCAGCTCGGGGTTTTCACCGATTCGGGGGAACCTTCGCTCACGCCGCTCGTCAAGCGCGATCTTTCTACAGGGCGTTTGGGCGTCTTTCTTCTGCCGCAGGTCAAGGACCCGGAACGCACAAAGGCGGTGATCGCAGCGGTGCCGATTCTGGAGAGTGTCTTCCGTATGCCGCAAAAGACGAAAACAGCCAAGCAGGAGGTGTAGGGCATGAGCAGCCAGATCGGCCAGATTTTGGCCGTCATCACCTTGTCCAAGGATAATATCGGAGGCGGAGCACCAATCTTTGTAGAGCCCACAAAGGAAAGGATGCAGCAGACCGCCTCTGCGCTGGAGAAGATTTTGGACGCGATGGTGCATGAAATCAGCGAGGAGACCCTCATCATTGTTCGGCATAAGTAGTCTATGGTATGATTAGCAAGTAAATCCTTGTCCGCAGCCTTTTTCGCGACGTCAGGCAGGTCTGCTGGATGAGGACGCAGGTGCGCGGGATTTTTTCGGCTGTACAGGTCGTGAGTTCCCGTCCGTTTAAATCGTAAATGAGAGAGAGTGTTGTTGATTATGGGATTGCCAGTGGTAGCCATTGTGGGGAGACCCAACGTGGGCAAGTCCACGATTTTTAACAGACTGATCGGCGAGCGGGTCGCCATCGTGGAGGATATGCCGGGAGTGACCCGAGACCGTCTGTACGGAAAAGGAGAATGGTTGACGCATTCCTTTCACGTAATTGACACCGGGGGGATTGAGTTCGGCGAGACGGATGAAATTTTGACCCAGATGCGCTATCAGGCGGAATTGGCCATTGATGAGGCGGATGTCATCGTGATGATCGCTGACAGCCGGACAGGCGTGACTGATGCCGATATGGAGCTGGCGCGCATGCTGAACCGGACCGGGAAGCCGATTGTGCTCGCCGTCAACAAGGCGGACAACCCGGACATGCGCGCAGATATTTACGACTTCTACTCCCTTGGACTGGGCGAGCCGTTCCCGATTTCCGGGGCGCACGGACTGGGGCTGGGGGACATGCTCGAGGAAGTCGTGAAACATTTCCCTGAGAAAAACGGAGAGGAGTACAGCGACGATGTTATCCGCGTATCGATCATCGGGCGTCCGAATGTGGGCAAGTCTTCCCTGACCAATGCCATTCTGGGGGAAGAGCGGGTCATTGTCAGCGATGTTGCGGGTACCACACGCGATGCAATCGACACG
Organism: Brevibacillus sp. GCM10020057; assembly: GCF_042683565.1. Classification (NCBI taxonomy): domain Bacteria; kingdom Bacillati; phylum Bacillota; class Bacilli; order Caryophanales; family Paenibacillaceae; genus Brevibacillus; species Brevibacillus sp. GCM10020057. The sequence goes on along the minus strand of NZ_JBHUJW010000043.1, from coordinate 851,178 downwards.
CCGTTCGAGCGGGACGGCCAGAGCTACATTCTCATCGACACCGCCGGGATGCGCAAGCGCGGCAAAGTGTACGAGAGCACCGAGAAGTACAGCGTGATGCGTGCGATGCGCGCCATCGAAGAATCTGACGTTGTCCTCGTGGTTCTCAACGGTGAAGAAGGCATCATCGAGCAGGACAAGAAGATCGCGGGCTATGCGCATGAAGCCGGGCGGGGCGTCATGATCGTCGTCAACAAATGGGATGCGGTGGAGAAGGACGACAAGACGATGCAGCGCTTCACGGAGCTGATCCGCGAAGAGTTCAAATACCTCGATTACGCGCCGATCCTGTACATATCCGCCAAGACCAAGCAGCGCGTGCATACGATCCTGCCCAAAGTAAATGAAATCGCCCAGGCGCATGCGATGCGGGTGCCGACCTCCGTGCTGAACGATCTGGTGACGGACGCGACCATTCGCACTCCTCCGCCGTCCGACAAGGGAAAACGGCTCAAGATCAACTACGCGACACAGGCAACGGTCAAGCCGCCGACGTTCATTCTGTTTGTCAACGATCCGGAACTTATGCATTTTTCCTATGAAAGGTACATAGAAAACAAAATACGCGAGGCGTTCGTCTTCGAGGGCACGCCGATACGTATTTGGACGAGGAAAAAAACGTAGGGAGAGAACAGCGCCATGGTGGTATTATCCTGGGTACTCAGCTATCTGATCGGTTCCATCAGTTTCAGCTACCTCATTGCCAAAAAGGTGGCGGGAATTGACATTCGTGCTCATGGGAGCGGCAATGCAGGCGCTACGAACACGCTGCGTGTGCTGGGGAAAGGTCCCGGCATTGCCGTCCTGATTTTGGACGCTTTGAAAGGCTTGGCGGCGATGGGCATCACTCATCTGATTACGGGCGACCCCACTGCTTATGCCGTATCGGGGTTATTTGCCATCGCCGGCCACAACTGGCCGATCTTTTTCGGATTTCGCGGAGGAAAAGGCATCGCCACCACGCTTGGTGTCGCGCTCGGCTTCTCGCCCCTCGCTTTCCTCGTCGGGGCGGTAGTGGCTGTGATCCTGATTGCCGTGACGCGCTACGTGTCCCTGGGATCGCTTGCCCTCGTTACCGTGTTGCCGATTGTTGTGTACGTGCTCGACAAGCCTGCCGCATTTTTCTGGACAAGCTTGATTCTCGCGGTTTTTGCTTACGTACGGCATCATAATAATATCCGAAATCTTCTCGCAGGAACCGAGAGAAAGTTGGGCGACAAGTCGAACCGCAAACTGGGCTAGCCTGATTCGCTTGCGGTGAAACAGGTTGTAGCTGGCGTATAGGGAGGAGATCGATTGATTCAGCGTGTAGCCGTAATCGGTGCCGGCAGCTGGGGAACTGCACTTGCTTCCGTGTTGGCGGATAACGGGCATGAAGTCACCCTCTGGGTGCGCGATCCCAAGCAAGCCGAGGCAATCAATACAACACATACGAACCAAAAGTATTTGCCGGGAGCCAAGCTCTCTGACCGGATTGTGGCGTCTGCCGATCTGCCGGGGGCTGTTGCAGGAAAGCGGATCGTGCTCCTGGTCGTACCATCACACGCCGTGCGGCAAATGTGCCGTGAACTGGCAATGCTGGTGGAACCGGATGTTTTGCTCATTCACGCCGTCAAAGGCTTTGAATTGGAAAGTCTGAAAAGGATGTCAGAGGTTATTCGCGAAGAATTCCCGCAGCCCATCGCATCCAGACTGGCAGTGATCTCTGGTCCGAGCCACGCCGAAGAAGTGGTCCAGCGGCAGCCCACCACGGTCGTCGTCGCTTCGGAATCCGAAGAGAGCATGCTTCGGGCCCAAGATTTGCTGATGAACAGAAACTTCCGCGTCTACACCAATCCCGACCTGGTCGGTGTGGAAATCGCGGGAGCTTTGAAAAACATTATTGCTCTTGGCGCAGGCTTGTCAGATGGCCTTGGCTTTGGCGACAATGCCAAGGCAGCCTTGCTGACGCGCGGTCTTGCTGAAATCACGCGGGTTGGCCTCAAGCTCGGGGCGTTGCCGCAGACGTTTTCCGGACTGGCCGGAATCGGCGATCTCGTCGCCACATGCACCAGCAGGCACAGCCGCAACTGGCGGGCAGGCTCTCTCTTGGGACAAGGAAAGTCGCTGGATGAGGTTCTGGGCGAGATCGGGATGGTCGTGGAAGGTGTACGCACGACACAAGCGGCCTTCGCGCTCGCGAAGCGCGAAGATGTAGAAATGCCGATCACGCATGTCCTCTACGACATTTTGTTTGCGGGCAAAGATCCGCGCCAAGGTGTGGAGGAACTGATGGGCAGGCTGAAAACCTATGAGATGAAATATTTGAATCCGGATCATGTGTAGGCAAATGTCTCACACATTTAGGCTCCTGCACATACCATAGGGTGTAAACCCAGGTAGCAGGAGGAGATCCATTCATGAGCAATCCATTCTCAGGCGGTTTTCTGGATCGGTTGAAGGGCAAAGGAATGGGCAAAATTGATGAAGCCAAGCTTCGTTCCTTAGCGAGTCAGGTCAAGAAAAGCGATTTTGAAGACGAGGAAAAGCTGCGGCAAATTATCAAGACGCTCGCTACGCTTAGCGGAAAACAGCTGACGACAGAAAAAGAAGACAAGATCGTCGAGATGTTTTACAATCAGGAAATTAACATCCACGATATGTCTTCTCTGACAAAGCTGCTGAAATAAGAGAAATGGGCGGTTATGCCCGTTACCTGATGGGAAAACCGTCATACAGTAAGACTAGGAACAATCATGGCTCTACAGGGACATGGCTGACCTACAGAACGAAGAAAAGAGGGATCTTATCCCTCTTTTTTTCGTTGCTTGGAGTTGTTGCTGCCGACCGTTTGCGTCAGCAGGCTTTGCACCAGAGGGGACTGCAGCAGGCCCAGCAGCTGACCGATGTCGATATTTCCAAGCGGATTGCTGCTCGTTGTCGTTTCCGGCTCGCTTGCTTCTTCCGCCATTCGTGATGCCTCCGATACTCCTTTGCGCCTGGTGGCCGGTTTTTCTGCCGCAGCGACCGTCTCTCCTTTTTCCGCCGGGCTTTTCCCCAGGTTCTCAATAATTTCTATAGCTCCGTACAGCGTATCCATCGTTTCTTCTACCTGGCGGATGGTACTGCTGATTCCTTTAATATTGTTGCGCATTTTTGATACCGACGTGCGCAGGTCAACGGCTGGCACGATTTTTTTCGGAGTAACCGCCAGCGATACGTCAGTCACTTGCTCACTCAGCTTCTTGCTGGGGATCGGGGCGTAGGGATTGCGCCATTTTCGGCTGCCGCTCAGTTTGTTGCTCAATTGCCAACCCTCCTATGGGCGAATTCATCACGATAGTCTATGCGAATGTCCAGTAGGAGGTTCGCAACCGTCAGACGACAATGGAGAAGTATGGTATAATGAAGCAAAAAATGCAAAGGATGCTGTATGGCCAGATGTATATCGACCCTATGACCAAGATGAACATCTCCTTAGTGGCGATGGGACTGATGTTCGTCTGCAACCTGATGATGGTATTTGCCAGGAAAATGTCCAATGCGCTGCTGCGCTTTTTCGTGAAGACGGTAGCCTTCCTCATACTGGTAGCCATTTTTGTCATGATCCTGATCGTGATTTTCGTGTAAGGAGAGGAAATGATGTCGCAATTAACGCTTGTGACGCGTGCGGGAAGCCACGAACTGCCCGTAGAGTTGAACCAGACCGTCGTCAACATTGCCAAAAAGCACAAGATTATCTGGGGACATGCTTGTCAGCGGGGCATATGCGCGCAGTGCCGCACCCACGTCCTGGAGGGCGCCGAGTTTCTGAATGAAGTGACACCCGAAGAAAAGCTGCGGCTGCGCAAGGCGGAGCGGGCAGAAGGCTACCGGCTCGGCTGCCAGATTCAGATCGTCCGGACGGGCAATGTGAAGCTCGCTCACCGGCCGTACTGACAGGAGATTGACAGGATGGGAAAAATAACGTTTTTACCGAGCGGCAAGAGCATCAAGGCACGGCCGGGACAGACATTGGTCAGTGCAGCAGCGGCGGCCCGCGTGGTCATTCCGCAGCGCTGTGGCGGACATGCCTCCTGCCTGATGTGCCGCGTCGTGCTGGAAAAGGGTGAATTGTCCGCTCCCAGCGCGCTGGAACGCAGGAAAATGCCGGAAAACGACTTGCTGGAGGGAATCCGGCTCGGCTGTCAGGCGAAAGCGACGGACAAAGACTGTACGGTTCGCATCCCGGAAAGCCGCTGGAAATCTGTCGTTCAAGCCGCACTGGAGCGACAGCGCAATGGAGAAGATTAAGGTAAGAGGTGTAGCTGCATCATGAAGCATTCATGGCGTAAACCGGTCAGGCTTTTGCTTTGCTTGACCATTATCTCCGCCCTGCTATCCGGCTGTATGTATCCGGATGAGCGGCGCGCGGAGAATCAGGTGCCGAGCGCGTTCTATCTGGAGGCGACGCAAAAGGCCGTGGAACAGTTCCAGAAGGATACGGCTGTCCTGCCGATCGTCACAAAGCCGTTGGACACGCCGATCTTTGAGAAATACGAGATCGATTTCCTGAAAATGAGACCGAAATACTTGCCGGACGCTCCGGGGAACTCATTTGAGAAAGGCGGCATCTACAAGTACGTCCTGATTGATGTGGAGACCAAGCCGCAAGTCCGGCTGCTCAATTTGAGCGCGGTCAGCATCGTCGCCGATGTACAGTCGGCTGTCAACCGGTACCGCAATTTCTACAACAAGCTCCCGGTCAAAGAAGACCTGGGGAACGGCTATTACAGAATCGACCACGAGGAGCTCGGCGTCAAGACGTGGCAAGTCCCGTCGACGCTGGGCAATACGCTGCTGCCGCTCGTGATGAACGCCCAGGGCGAGGTAGGCATCGACTACGCGGCGGATATTGCCACGGTGCTGCGGGATACGAAGGCGACTGTGCCGAAAAATACAGACCCGCGCTACGTTTTCGCCCGCGAATCCATGTTTGTCCCGGCCAAGTCCTTCCCGTACGAAATGGTGAACGGAGAGCCTCGGCTGCTGAAACTGTAAAAGAAGAAAAAACGACTCGTCACGGAGTCGTTTTTTTTGTTCTAGCTCTCCCATACAGACATATATTTGTACTGTCCACAAAACTAGTACGAGATTCCCGGGAAAATACTGGCGGTCAGGGATAATTCGGAAAAACGGTCATAGTGTAAAAATAGACAAATAGAAGGAGGTCATCGATGGTGGAACGAGTCGACATCTTTAAAGACATTGCCGAACGGACGGGCGGAGATATCTACCTGGGGGTGGTAGGGCCCGTACGTACGGGAAAATCGACCTTTATCAAGCGGTTTATGGAGCAGGTCGTCATCCCGAATATTCAATCGGAAGCAGAGCGAATCCGCGCCACGGATGAATTGCCGCAGAGTGCTTCTGGTCGAACGATCATGACGACAGAGCCAAAATTTGTTCCGAACCAGGCCGTCAATGTACATGTAACCGAAGGGCTCAGCATCAACGTCCGCCTCGTTGACTGCGTCGGCTATACGGTACAAGGGGCAAAAGGATTTGAAGACGACAACGGCCCGCGCATGGTCAATACGCCATGGTACGAGGAGCCGGTCCCCTTTGAGGAAGCAGCAGAGGTGGGAACGCGCAAAGTCATTCAGGAGCACTCGACGATCGGGATTGTCGTCACGACGGATGGCAGCATCGCGGAAATACCGCGTGTCGGATACATTGACGCGGAGGAACGCGTCGTCAATGAACTGAAAGAAGTCGGGAAACCGTTCGTGATCGTCGTCAACTCCACACGTCCGCGCTCGGATGAGACGCAAAACCTGCGCCTGCAGCTCCAGGAAAAATACGATGTGCCCGTGGTCGCCTTGTCTGTGGATCACATGACGGAACAGGAAATCTTGCTTCTCATGAGAGAGGTGCTGTTTGAGTTTCCTGTCCATGAAGTCAACGTCAATCTGCCGAGCTGGGTTATGGTACTGGAAAGCGGACACTGGCTGCGTCAGAACTACGAAGAAGCCGTACGTGAGACCGTGCAGGACATCCGCCGGTTACGCGATGTGGACCGTGTCGTCGGCTTTTTCAATGAATACGACTTCGTGGAACGTGCCACACTCGCAGGCATGCACATGGGGCAAGGGATCGCGGAGATCGACCTGTACGCGCCGGATGAGCTGTACGACCGCATCCTGATGGAAATCGTCGGCGTCGAAATCAACGGCAAGGATCACTTGCTCAAGATCATGCAGGAGTTTGCGCACGCCAAGCGGGAGTATGACCAGGTGGCGGAAGCCTTGCATATGGTTCGCAGTACAGGTTACGGAATCGCGGCTCCGTCGCTGCATGAGATGACCTTGGACGAACCCGAACTCATTCGCCAGGGACCTCGCTTCGGTGTCCGCCTGAAAGCGACAGCGCCGTCCATTCACATGATTCGGGTAGACGTCGAATCCGAATTTGCGCCGATTATCGGTACAGAGAAGCAGAGCGAGGAGCTCGTCCGCTACCTCATGCAAGACTTTGACAAAGACCCGCTCTCGATCTGGAACTCGGATATTTTCGGGCGCTCCCTCCATTCCATCGTGCGGGAAGGCATACAGGCCAAAATCACCATGATGCCGGACAATGCCCGCTACAAATTGCAGGAAACGCTGGGACGAATTATAAACGAAGGCTCGGGCGGACTGATCGCGATTATACTCTAAGAATCAGGAGAAAAGTACCAGGAATTGAAATGCGATAAGGGGCACCCGGCGTGACGGGATGCCTTTTTTCTTGTATTTCGCTTTATTTCGACAGGAGGGGCTTGAATTTAAGAAATCTGTGTATTACTATAAGCTTGTCAGAACGGTAAAAACAACCAATCGTGTATAAAACGACCCGTTTCGGTTAAGAAAAATAGTAACGGTCTTGGTGTTCTTTGAGGGGAGGTGAACAAGAATGAACAAAACAGAACTGATTGCAAAAGTGGCTGATACCACTGAACTCACCAAAAAAGATGCTACCAAAGCAGTTGACGCGGTGCTGGATGCGATTGCGGAAGCATTGAAGACGGGTGAAAAAGTACAGCTGATCGGCTTTGGTAACTTCGAGGTTCGTGAGCGTGCGGCTCGCAAAGGTCGTAACCCACAAACAGGTGAAGAGATCGAGATCGCTTCCAGCAAAGTACCTGCGTTTAAACCAGGTAAGCAACTCAAAGACTCCATCAAGTAATCGTCACTTTTCGTGATCGAAACACTTACATAAAAAAATCCACATGATCCAATGTGGATTTTTTTCTTCCCCAAAAAACAGTTTACATAGGAAAAACCTTTTTCGATCTTTTTGTTTTTTTGTAGACAGTATGGTAAGATGGGCTTGTTTGTCCGTTACACTCACTTTTGGAAGCAGAGAGCGAGAGAGTAGGAGGTACCGCAATGAACGTCGATCTCGATAAAATCAAGCAGGCGGTTCGCATGATCCTGGAGGCAGTGGGAGAAGATCCGGATCGGGAAGGGTTGCTTGACACCCCAAAACGGGTAGCGAAAATGTACGCCGAAGTATTTGAAGGCATGCATATAGACGAGGAAGAATATTTTGAAACGATCTTCAGCGAGCAGCACGAAGAAATGGTGCTGGTCAAAGACATTCCGTTCTATTCGATGTGCGAGCATCATCTCGTGCCGTTTTTCGGCAAAGCGCATGTCGCCTACATTCCGCGCGGCGGACGTGTAGTGGGCCTGAGCAAACTGGCGCGGGCAGTCGATGCCGTCGCGCGTCGTCCGCAATTGCAGGAGCGCATTACTTCCACCGTCGCTGACGCGATCATGCGCAAGCTGGACCCCCACGGCGTGGTGGTAGTGGTGGAAGCCGAGCATATGTGCATGACCATGCGTGGCGTGAAGAAGCCAGGCTCCAAAACGGTGACGTCTGCGGTTCGCGGGCTGTTTGAAAAGGATGCGGCCGCACGGGCGGAGGTATTCAGCCTGATTCGCTAACCGCCCCCGAAACTCGGCTGATCACAAGAAAAAAACCGAGAAGCTATTGACACTACAGGTAAATTATTGTATAGTAAGGATGTACGTCGGGATGTGGCGCAGCCCGGTAGCGCGCACCCTTGGGGTGGGTGAGGTCCAGGGTTCAAATCCCTGCATTCCGACCATTTACATCGCGAAGCAGAAGCCTGAATTATCAGGCTTCTTTTTTTATCCAGGCAGCAGTGCGAGATCCCTGCGAAATGATTCCATATTCATTGTTGGCTTCCTGTTCGATCTTTTCTATAATGAAGAGAGATACAGTCGAAGAAAGGTTGTTAGTAACCATGAATGTACCCGTATCGCTACAGCCGTATTTGAGCCAGCTATCGACTTTCAGGAGCGCTACGCCTGCGCAGGCCCCACTTGCTGGCGCAGATGACGGATTGTTTTCCGACATGCTGCAGGAACAGCTTGCAGCAGGGCAGCGTGTGATTACTGCGGAGGAGATCATTGCCGACCTGGACGGCTCGCCTGAGTGGACGTATACGCAGGGCAGTGCCGCTTCCCGGGCAGGCCGGACTGCCGAAGCGACCGGTAGCGGACGAGCCCCTTCTACTGCTGCGCTGCTGGAAAAAATCGACCGCGTGGCACAGTCCATCGGGGTGGATAACGATCTGGTGCGTGAGGTGGTGCGCGCCGAGTCCAATTTTAACCCGTCAGCCTTGTCAAAAGCGGGAGCCAAGGGACTTATGCAGCTCATGGATCAAACGGCGCGGGCGATGAATGTGCGCAATGTGTACAATCCGGACGAGAACCTGGCAGGCGGGACCAAGTATTTGAAGAGTCTGCTGGATCGCTATGACGGCAACGTGAAGGTCGCGCTGGCTGCGTACAATGCCGGGCCGGGACGGATCAACCGCCTTGGTATCGACAGTGACGAGGAGCTCGAAGAAAAATATAGCCAACTGCCGAAGGAAACACAGCGCTATGTGGAGAAAATCATGAACAGATTGCAGGGAAGCCGGACATCTTAGAAGGCAATGACACATAACGCAATGGGCAAGGAGGAAGCAACGTGAGTCAACCATCCTCGTATAACCAGGATTATTTTGTGGTGAAAGCAAAAGAAAACGGGGTGCATGTCATCGGACTGACCCGAGGTTCGGATACACGCTTTCATCATACGGAAAAGCTTGATAAAGGCGAAGTGATGATCTTTCAGTTCACCGAGCATACATCGGCAATCAAAGTGCGCGGGAAGGCCGTCATCTACTCGCAGCACGGAACGATCGACACGACCGAATAGGCAAGGCATTTTGTGCAAAAGCAGGCATAGCCTGCTTTTTTTGTTTGTACAATGGTGGAGAGGAGGGATGTCTATGCCACGAAGACTGTTTGCGGCCATTGTTGTTTCTGCCTTTTTGGCTCTGATGCTGTCACTTGTCCCGCGAGCGGGCTGGAAACACACGGATGTACCCGCCTTTCTGGCAGCTGGCCCCATCCATCTTGACGAGCAAAATGCGCTGGATTTGTTTACAATGGTGAAAACAAATTATATGATAAAGCGTATAAAATGGGAGAACCCGTCGGTATATGTCGATCTGGCGGTGAAACCAGCCGAAAAAGTCGAGCTTTCACGGGTTTACCGGGATTTTTACAGCTTGACACACGAGCTGTTTACACGCACAGACAACGTCAAACAAGTATACTTCCGGGTGCTGGAGGTAACAGACGCCCCGAAGGAGTCGCGTCTCCTGGTGGCATTGGAGACTGGCAGCGCCAGGGAGGCAGCGTTTGAACAGGCCCCCGATCAGTTGACGGATGTGGAGTCTTACGTGAAACGAACGTTCCCTGTGACAATCGATCCGTATTTTTACGAGAGAATTAGTCCCTGATGATAGAAGTATGGTATGATAATAAGGACGGCCATTTGACCGGGTAATACAGATTGACCGACCGTGAGCGGAACAGGCATACATCATCAGGTTGTGCACAGCTTGTGGAGGAGGACGCATGAGCAAAGAACATACCCCATACGTAGAAGAAGTTCGGTTGATTATCGAACAGATCTACAAACGCAGTACCCATCCCTTTGTAGAGCATTATGTGGACGTTCCTTCCATGGCGGAAAATCGTCTGGCCTTGTTGTATCTGTTTTTGATGGAACAGGGGATGACAAAGGAACGCTCCATGGTATTCTGCACGGCGACTGGGCTTGTCCAATTGGGTTTGGACATTCACGAGCATGTGAAAAACGATTACGACCGGAGCTTGCACGAGGAGCGCAATCGGCAATTGACCGTTTTGGCGGGCGATTATTACAGTGCCCGTTACTACGCTCTGCTGGCGGAAGCAGGCGAGATCGAAGCGATTCAAGTATTGTCCGGAGCGGTTCAGCGTGTGAACGAAGCGAAGATGAGGCTCTATCTGGCAGGCCAGAACGGCAAAATATCGTCGACAGAGGAGTATTGGGAGCTGCGCAATACGATTGACACCGGGCTGTATGTGGCGGTCGTGGAGGCGTATGCCGATTCCGAGGATAACCGCCGTTTTTGGACGAACCTGATGAAAGAGACGGCAAAAGTAGAGAGCGTGATCGGGGAATGGGAGCAGCTGAAATGGCAAGAACAGGTTCCGTTTGGTTTTGCCCGTTTCATGCTGCAAAAACCGGGAGCGACCATTGCGCAGGTCATGTCCGGCATTGAGCAGAAAGCGCTGGAAATGATCGGTATGTGTGAGCAGATGGTCCGTACGCTGCATCCTGCCGAGACGCGCAATATGCTGGCGACGATGACGGCCCGTTATGCCCACCGGATCAACCGGCTGAAACGGGTTATTGAGGAGTTGTAGTCCAATTGAACCACACCCAAATGAACGAGAAGGCAAAGTACGTTCATTCCGTGTTTGAAAGCATCGCGGAAGAGTACGACAAAATGAACAACGTCATCAGCTTTGGGAGCCATGTAGCCTGGAGAAACTACACGATGAAGCAGATGAACATCCAGCCGGGACAAAAAGCGCTCGACGTCGCCTGCGGGACAGCTGACTGGACGATTGCGCTCGCCCAGGCGGTCGGCAAACAGGGGAGCGTCATCGGTCTTGACTTCAGCCAGAACATGCTGGATGTTGGCGCTTACAAGGTCGCACAGAAAGGACTCGGAGATGTTGCCAAGCTGGTGCATGGCGATGCGATGCAGCTGCCTTACGATGACAACACGTTTGACTTTGTGACGATCGGCTTCGCCCTGCGCAACGTGCCGGATATTCAGACCGTGCTCAACGAAATGACGCGCGTCGTCAAGCCAGGAGGGAAAGTCGTTTCGCTGGAAGTGTCCAAGCCTCCGAACTTGGCGTATCGCAAGCTCTTTTATCTTTACTTCTATAAAATTTTGCCGCTCATTGCAAAGTGGACGGTGAACAAATACGAGCAGTACGCTTGGCTGCCCGCATCGCTGACAAACTTCCCAGACAGCCGCGAACTGGCGCGCATGTTCCAGCAGGCCGGACTGGACCCTGTTCAGGTCAAGCTGTTCATGGGTGGCGTAGCTGCCCTGCACATGGGAGTCAAACCTTAATGTACGCAGCTGGTCGCCTGCATGATTGGCAGCGTGGTTGCCAGCAGGACAGGGCGGGGGTGTCCCATGTATTTTTTCAGTGATAGGAAGTGTATTTCATGAGTCTTAGCAAGTTGAAAATTATTTTGGAAATGATCAAGTTCGAGCACTCCCTCTTCGCCCTGCCCTTTGCTTTTATGGGAGCTGTTTTGGGGAATATTGTAATTGAAAAAACCTGGCCTACCTGGACAGAAATTTTTTGGGTCACCGTCGCCATGGTAGGGGCGCGCAGCGCAGCCATGTCGCTGAACCGGGTCATTGACCGTTACATCGATGCGAAAAACCCGCGGACTGCGAACCGGGCGATTCCCGCCGGTCTGATTTCGATTGTTGAGGTCATCCTGTTCATCATCGTTTCGTTTGCAGTCCTTTTCATCGCCGCGTTCCAATTAAACGCTCTGGCTGTGAAGCTGTTGCCTCTGGCCGTATTCGTACTGGTCGTGTACTCGTACACCAAACGCTTCACCTGGCTGTGCCACTTTGTGCTTGGCGTTGCCATCGGGTTCGGGCCGCTGGGCGGATGGGTAGCCACGACCGGGCAAGTGGACGGGACCGGTTTGCTGTTGTTCGCATCTGTCCTGTTTTGGACGGCTGGCTTCGATATTATCTACGCGTGCCAGGACAGCGAGTTTGACAGGAAAGAAGGCCTGTTCTCGATGCCGAGCCGGTTTGGCATCGCCAACGCGCTGATGATTGCGCGTTTTTGCCACGTCTTGACTTTCATCGGTCTCTTGTCCTTGTACGCAGTGGCGCATCTGTCCATCTGGTTCCTGGTAGGTGTGCTGATTTCAGGCGCCATACTCATTTATGAGCACACCTTGGTCAAGCCGACCGACTTGTCCAAGCTGGACGTCGCTTTCTTTAACATGAACGGGATTTTGAGCGTCGTCATGTTTGCCTTCACTATGATCGATCTGGTGATCTCATGAGCCAGCAGAAATGGGCTGTCGGCATCACAGGAGCGAGCGGCGCGATTTATGGCGTACGGTTGGTGCAGGAGCTGCTTCGTGCCGGACATATCGTTCATCTCATGATTACCGAAGCGGGCTGGCAAGTTTTTCGCGACGAGCTGGACTGGAGCGCGGATGATCGGGAGGCCCTGCTCCAGGAAAAGCTTCGGCAAAATTTCCCCGGAGAGCTGCACTATTGGGGCCTGCGCGACTTCAGTTGTCCGGCAGCCAGCGGTTCTTACCGCTGCGACGGCATGATCATCGTGCCTTGCTCTATGGGGACGTTGTCTGGCATCGCCCACGGCGCATCCGGCAACCTGCTGGAGCGGGTAGCCGACGTCATGCTCAAGGAAGGACGGCGATTGGTTATCGTTCCGCGTGAGACGCCATTGAATGCGATCCATCTGGAAAACATGCTGAAACTGAGCCGTCTGGGAGTCAAGATTTTGCCCGCCATGCCCGGCTTCTATCAAAAGCCGCAGACGATGGACGACCTGATCCATTTTGTCGTAGGAAAAGCTTTGGATGCCATGGATGTACCGCACTCGCTGTTTCGGCGTTGGGGAGAATAGTCCGTGCCGCGGACTGCCTTGAGCACTGCGTCAGCCGCGACTGTCAATCTGCTGCAAATGATTCTCCACAAGTTCTACGGTTACGAGATTTCAATCGTTACACAGGAACTGCACCTGGCAGAAATGTTGCGGGAGGCAGCCGCTGTGCTGATGATCGGAGATGAGGCGATCCAGGCGGCGAGCAAAGAAAAGGCAAGACAAGACAATGGGCCGCGCATCTGCTATGCCCAAACCCGTTTCGGGTGAGACAAGACAGAATGGGCCCTTTATTTTCAAGGTTTGCAGCACGATTTCGGCGACGTACAGCGGATTGGACTGGAGTATTACTACCGATGCGCAGCGGAGCTGGGACTTCTACCGGCACCGGCAACCGTCGACCTTTGGCAGGCTGGTGGACGGCAGACCAATACTACGTTGACGAGATAGGTGGAACGGATGAACCTAGTCGATATTTACTTCAAAATGAAAAAGGACGTCCAGTACATTGAGGATGAACTGGAAAAATCCATTGATACAGATATGCGGGAGCTTTACCAATCTGCCACGCATCTGCTGAAAGCGGGCGGCAAGCGGATACGCCCGGTCTTTGTGTTGCTCGGAGGAAAGTGGGGAGAGTACGACCTCAAGCGGCTGAAGCATGTGGCCGTTCCGCTGGAGCTGATTCACATGGCCTCGCTCGTTCACGACGATGTGATTGACGATGCCGACAAGCGCCGGGGCAAAGACACGGTGCGGATGAAGTGGGACAATAAGGTGGCGATGTACGCGGGTGACTATATTTTCGCGCGCGCCTTGGCCATCGCCGCGCAGCTTCCGATTCCCAAACTTCACCAAATCTTGTCCAATGCCATGGTCGAGCTGTGCAAAGGCGAGATCGAGCAAGTCAAAGATTTGAAAAACTGGAACCAAAACTTCCGCACCTATTTGCGCCGCATCAAGCGCAAAACGGCTCTCCTGATCGCGATCAGCTGCCAGCTGGGGGCAGTGGCAAGCGGTGCGAGCGAAGAGCTGATCCGCCGGATGTACTGGTATGGCTACAATGTGGGCATGGCGTTTCAAATAACCGACGACATTCTCGACTTTACAGGGACAGAGAAGCAGCTGGGCAAACCGGCTGGCAGCGACCTCGCGCACGGAAACATTACGTTGCCTGCACTCTACACCGCTCACTTCGGTCGGGCACGAGACCGCTTCCAGCAGTGGATTGCGGAAAATACGTTCTGGGATCATGTGGACGAAGCCATCCAGCTGGTGCGTGCGGATGAGGGCATCGCCTTTTCCCAGCGGCTGGCGGAGCGTTACATCGCGCGTGCCCATGCGTTTTTGGCCGATCTGCCGAACAACCAGGCCAAGACTTCACTCGCCGGGATTGCAGATTTTATTATCGAGCGCAAATTTTAATCGGTTTTTGCGGGCGTGACGGTTGCCTGTCCCCTGTTCTTTTGATAAAATTTTCGTTGGTGTGTGATGCACCAATACATAGTTCTGATGGAGGCATACTTACGATGGAAAAAACGTTCCTTATGGTTAAACCTGATGGCGTACAACGCAATTTGATCGGGGAAATCGTTTCCCGTTTTGAGAAAAAAGGCTACCAGCTGGTAGGCGCAAAATTGATGGTAGTTAGCCGCGAGTTGGCTGAACAACATTACGCAGAACACAAAGAGCGTCCTTTCTTCGGCGAGCTGGTTGACTTCATCACGTCCGGTCCTGTATTCGCAATGGTATGGCAAGGCAACAACGTTATCTCCACAGCGCGTGCGATGATGGGCAAAACCAACCCTGCTGACGCTGCGGCTGGAACGATCCGCGGAGACTTCGCTACTTCTGTAGGCATGAACATCATCCACGGTTCTGACTCCCCAGAGAGTGCTGAGCGTGAAATCGCCCTGTGGTTCTCCCCAGAGGAAGTTCTTTCCTATGAAAAAACGATCCAACGCTGGATCTAAGCCCAAGTCTGTCAAAAGCCCCGATCTCGGGGTTTTTTTCATTTTTTCGCCACAAAACGTTGCGGAATTCGTAGGATTAGCATGAAAAATGGCGAATTAAAAAATAAGCTGGCGAAGGAGGGCACACATATGGAGGACAAAGATTTTCTTCAATTTATAGCAAGTGTCAAAAAAATGACCGGAATCGATCTGGCCCTCTATAAGGAAGCGCAAATGAAGCGCAGGCTGACCTCGCTGCGACTGAAGCGGGGATATCAGTCGTTTTCCCATTACTTTGATGCCATTGCCAAAGACAAGGCGCTATTTTACGAGTTTTTGGATCGAATGACGATAAACGTATCAGAATTTTTTCGCAATCCGGGCAGATGGGAAGTGCTTGAGAACAAAATCTTGCCGCGCCTCGTGAAGCAATCGCCCCGGATAAAATGCTGGAGCGCCGCCTGCTCGACAGGAGAGGAGCCGTACACGCTGTCCTTGATTTTGCTGCGCAAGCGGATCGAGGCGACCCTGCTCGCTACCGACATCGATGAAGGGGCGCTCACCAAGGCAAAGCAGGGGGTCTATACGGACCGTTCTTTGCAGGATTGTCCCCAAGACCTCGTTGCGAAGTATTTCTTCAAGGATGCGCTTAGCTATCGGATCGCGGACGAAGTGAAAAACCGCGTGACGTTCAAGAAGCACAATTTGCTCGCCGACCCTTTCGACACCCAGTTCGATCTGATTATTTGCCGCAACGTCATGATTTACTTCACGGAAGAAGCCAAGCACGAGCTGTACCACAAATTCAGCCGCGCTCTGCGACCGGGCGGCGTGCTGTTCGTCGGGAGCACCGAGCAAATCTTCCAGCCGCAGCAATACCAGCTTGAGACAGAAGATACGTTCTTTTATCGAAAAATGGGATGATTTCTGGCATGGCTTTGTATATCTCTGCCCTTTTTTCCCAACACTAATGCTACCGACATGAAAAATCTGGGGGGCATCAGATGGATAAACACAAAGTCATCGAGGCATATCGTCGGGGACTCATCACTCTGCAGGAGTGTGGGCAAATACTGGGTGCGGAGAAGCAGCAGCTGGACGATCTGCTGCGTGTGGATCATTCCCGCCAGCCGCTTGGCTCCAATCCATTTCTAATGGTTGACCACTTTTAATCAACGCCATGACATGCTGCAGCGCTTCTCCCATCCGGAGGGGCGTTTTTCCTGTCACGGGACAGTTTCTCCGGCAGATTGCGACTTGGGTATTTCCAGCAGGTTATAGGTATGATATTATAGCGCTTAAAAGTGATAAAGGACAGCGCCCGATTTGTCAGCAGAAAAGTCGGGGAGAAGGCTGCCTGGAGGATGGAGGAAGCTAGACATGCGTTATTTGACAGCAGGAGAGTCTCACGGACCGCAATTGACGGCGATCATCGAGGGCGTACCGAGCAATCTGCCGATTTCCGTCGAGGCGATCAATGAGCAGCTGGCGCGCCGCCAAAAAGGGCACGGACGCGGCAGAAGAATGCAAATAGAAAAGGACCAGGTAAAAATTTTGTCCGGTGTGCGGCACGGTTATACGACAGGGGCGCCGATCACACTGGTCGTAGAAAATAAAGACTGGACGCACTGGCAAGGGATCATGAGTCCAGAGCCGGTCGACGGAACAGAAGAAAAACGCCGTGTGTCACGTCCACGTCCAGGCCATGCGGATTTGAACGGTGCGATCAAATACCACCAGCGCGATATGCGCAATATTCTGGAACGTTCCAGCGCGCGCGAGACGACTGTTCGCGTCGCGGTCGGCGCTGTTGCCCGTCAGCTGCTGGCAGCGTTCGGCATCCGGATTGGCGGACACGTCCTGCAAATCCATGACGTGGTGGCAAAAAGGGAGCAGGTGAGCCTGGAAGAGCTGATTGCCCGCACGGAAGAATCACCGGTTCGCTGTCTGGATAAGGAAGCGGAGATAAAAATGATGGAAGCGATCGACAAGGCAAAAGAGGACGGGGATTCCCTTGGGGGCACCGTGGAAGTCATCGTCGAAGGCGTGCCGATCGGTCTGGGAAGCCATGTCCAGTGGGATCGCAAGCTGGATGGACGACTGGCGCAGGCGATCATGAGCATTCAGGCCTTCAAAGGGGTAGAAATCGGTATCGGTTTTGAAGCGGCAGGGCTGAAAGGCTCCCAGGTGCACGATGAGATCGTCTGGAGCGAAGAAACGGGCTACAGCCGCAAGACCAATCGCGCTGGCGGGCTGGAAGGCGGCATGACGACAGGGATGCCGGTCGTTGTGCGCGGCGTGATGAAGCCGATCCCGACCTTGTACAAGCCGCTCATGAGCGTCGACATCGATTCAAGAGAGCCATTCGCGGCAAGCATCGAGCGCTCCGACAGCTGTGCCGTACCAGCGGCGAGTGTCGTGGCAGAAGCGGTCGTGGCATGGGAGATTGCCAATGCCATGTGCGAAAAATTCCCGTCCGACTCCATGGATGACATGTTGGCAAACGTCCAGGAGTACCGGGCGTACACGGAGAAATTCTGATGAAACACGAGACGTTGACAGTAGAGCTGGGAGAGCGCTCCTATCCCATCGTCATTGGCGATGGTCTCCTGCAGCAAGCACCGCGTTTGCTGCAGGAGGCTGCGATCTCAAAAGCGAGCCATCACTTGATCGTTACGGATGAACATGTAGCAGCGAATTACCTCGAGCCGCTTCGCGAAGCTTTGGCGGAAGCGGGCTATCGCACCACGGCGAGCGTCATCGCCCCCGGTGAGCAGTCCAAAAGCCTGGCGGTGTACGAGCGCATCATGACGGAAGCGATCCAGAGCGGACTCGACCGCAAGTCTGCCGTATTGGCGCTCGGCGGCGGTGTGGTCGGCGATTTGGCGGGGTTCGTGGCGGCGACGTACATGCGGGGAATTTCTTTTGTCCAGCTGCCGACGACGCTACTCGCGCACGACAGCTCGGTGGGAGGCAAGGTCGCGATCAATCATCCCCTGGGCAAAAACTTGATCGGAGCCTTCCATCAGCCGCGAGCGGTCATTTATGACACGTCCGCGCTGCGTTCATTGCCCAAGCGGGAAGTAGCGGCAGGCTTTGCCGAAGTGATCAAGCACGGCTTGATCTCCGACGAGGCGTTTGTCGAGTGGCTCGAGGAACATGCCGACCGTCTGTGGGCGTTGGATTCTGAATGGTTGGCCAAAGCGATCCACCGCGGCTGTGCAGTCAAGGCGGCGATTGTGTCCGAGGATGAAACGGAGCAAGGCAAGCGCGCTCTCCTGAACCTGGGGCACACGTTCGGGCATGCCTTTGAGGCGCTCAGTTCCTATTCTGTGCTGAACCACGGCGAGGCGATCGCAATCGGAATGTGCCTGGCTGCCAAAGTGGCTGAGCGGGTCGGATTTGCAGAAAAGAGCGTGTACGAGCGCACAGAAAGGGTGCTTCGGCTGTACCACCTGCCGACGAAATGGCCGGGAAATCTCGCGCCGGAAGCGGTGCTCGAAGCGATGAAACGGGACAAAAAGACGGTCGGGGGCAAGCTCGCCCTTGTTTTGCCGCGGGCAATCGGACAGGCAGAAGTCGTCAAAGACATCGAGGAAGACATCATCTTGACAGTCATGCGAGAAGAAGCGGAGGCAAAGTAATGGGAATGCGAGGAATCAGAGGAGCGATCACGGTAGAAGCTGACACGCGCGAGGAAATCGTCTCTTCGACGAAATGGCTGCTGGAGGAAATGGTCAGCCGCAATGAAGTGGCACCGGAAGACATTGCCAGTATCATCATCACGACGACTGATGATTTGACCGCGACGTTTCCGGCGCAGGCTGCCCGCTTGCTGGAGGGAGACGGCTGGCAGTACGTTCCCCTCATGTGCGCGCGGGAAATTCCGGTGCCAGGCAGTTTGCCGCTCTGCGTGCGCGTGATGATGCACGTTAATACGGAGAAAAAGGCGCGAGACATCCATCACGTGTTCCTTCGGGATGCGGTCAAGCTCCGCCCTGATTTGACAAATCGATAGTTGACATTCCGGGCGCTCTCTTTTACGATAGGTGAAACGAGAGCGTCTCGTTTTCCGGTTCGATACATTACCGGCTGAGAGCAGAGCAAGCAGAGCAGAGTTGAGATGAGTTAGGTTGAGGAGAGAAGAGCAGGCTGGGTATAGCAATAGACCCATTCCAGTGCTCGCACTGGTTTTTTTATGAAAAACATTCCCCGTTTTTCATAAATCAAGATCGTCGCCTTACGCGGTCACCAAATAGCGGCCTTCGCTGTTGTTTGTATCGTATTTCTCCCCCTACCTCTCGCTCTAAGCAGCGGGCAGGAAAAAGAACAGGCAGTCCGCCGTCTTTTTTCCCCCGAAAAGGAGATGAGAGTCCATGTTTTTCCCTTCCCTGGCCGAGATTCAATCCCTTTCGGCTACCTATTCGTTACTCCCTGTGAGCATGACTTTACTCGCTGACCATGAGACACCGATCCGCCTGTACCAGAAGCTGCGCACCAGCGACTCGTTTCTGCTGGAAAGCGTGGAAGGCGGTGCGAGATGGGCGCGGTTTTCGTTTATCGGCATGAACCCGTTCCAGATTGTCGAAGCCAAGGGCGAAGACATCACCATTACCCGCCGCAGCGGCGAGCGAGTGACGCTGCAAGGCAATCCCGTTACGTTCTTACGTGAGGAAGCCGATCGCTACAAAAGTCCAAAGCTGCCCCGGCTGCCCCGGTTGAGCGGCGGCGCGGTCGGATTTTTCGGCTACAACACGCTGCGATATTTTGAAAAGCTGCCGGCTCACCGCCACGAGCCGCTGCGAGTGCCTGACATGCGCTTTCTGTTCGTGGACGAGATGATCGCCTTCGACCACCTGAAGCAGGAAATTCAGCTGATCGTCAATCTGCATGTCGAAGCAGGCGATACGCCGACTGCCATCGCCCGAAAATACGCGCAAGTCTGTGAACGGCTGGAAGAGCTGGCTGCCAAAGTAACGGCACCGATGGCGGCAGAGAGCCGCATTCAGGTCGGCGAGCAGGAGGCTGCGCCGCTGAAGGTAGAGCCGAACATGACACGCGAAGAGTACGAGCAAATGGTCGTGAAGGCGAAGGAATACATCGCGGCAGGTGACATTTTTCAAGTCGTTCTCTCCCAGCGTTTTACTGTCAAGACCGACGTCGATCCGTTCGCCGTCTACAGGCTGCTGCGCACCTTGAATCCTTCCCCGTACATGTACTACCTCGAGTACGAGGGAGAGACGGTCGTGGGCACTTCTCCGGAGCTGCTCGTGCGCGTCGAGGATGGAAAAGTGGAAATGCGCCCGATTGCAGGCACTCGCAAGCGGGGCGGGACACCTGCGGAGGACGAACGACTGGCGGCCGACCTGCTGGCGGATCAGAAGGAGCGCGCCGAGCATTACATGCTGCTGGACCTGGGACGCAACGACGTCGGCAAAGTATCGGCTTACGGCAGCGTGAAAGTGGAAGAAGCGCTGGTTATCGAAAATTACTCCCACGTCATGCACATGGTCTCGCATGTCACAGGCAAGCTGCGCGAAGGATTGCACCCGTTCGATGCGTTGCTGTCCGCGTTTCCGGCGGGGACGGTATCAGGCTCGCCCAAGCTGCGGGCGATGGAGATCATCGCCGAGCTGGAGCCGGATGCCCGCCACCTGTACGCGGGCGCGATCGGATACATTTCATTTGACGGATCGGTCGACAGCTGCATCACCATTCGGACGCTGTTCTTCCAGGACGGATACGCACACGTCCAGGCGGGGGCGGGAATCGTAGCCGACTCCGTACCTGCAAGCGAATACCAGGAGACGATCAACAAGGCGGCAGCGATGATTTCCGCGCTGGAAAAGGCGGAGCAGCTGTTTGCGCGCAAGGAGGAATTGTCATGCTGACACAGGCGCTGGAGCACATTTTGCAGGGGAAGCACCTCGATACGGAAGTCGCCGAAAGAGCCATGGGCGAGATCATGGATGGGAAAGCGACTCCAGCACAAATCGGAGCTTTTCTCGCCAGTCTGCGACTGAAAGGCGAGCAGGTGGCGGAGATCATCGGCTTCGCCCGCGCCATGCGAGCACGAGCCACGAGATTCCCGCTCGACATCCCGGGCCTGGTCGATACGTGCGGAACCGGCGGAGACGGAGCGCACACCTTCAATATTTCTACCGCGAGCGCCTTTGTGGCGGCAAGCGACGGCGTGCGGATTGCCAAGCATGGCAACCGCGCCGTCTCCAGCAAGAGCGGCAGTGCCGATGTGCTGGAAGCGTTGGGCGTGCCAGTCAATTTGACGCCAGAGGCAGCAGCGGACTGCTTGCGCATCACCAATCTGTGCTTCCTGTTTGCGCCGCTTTACCACCAGGCGATGAAGCACGCTGCCGGGCCGCGCAAGGAGCTGGCCGTACGCACTGTTTTCAACTTGCTTGGCCCGCTGACCAACCCGGCAAATGCCAGCCATCAGTTGATGGGAGTCTATGACGCCAGGTTGCTGTCGACAGTGGCATCCGTCCTCGGGCAGCTCGACGTCAAACGGGCGTTGGTCGTGGCGGGAGCAGACGGACTCGATGAGTTGACCGTGACAGGGATCAGCCACATCGCGGAGCTGCGCGATGGACAGATCAAGACCTACGAGATAGAACCGGAGCAGTTCGGACTGCGCCGCCATGACAAAGAAGCACTGCGCGGGGGAGATGCCGCTGAAAACGCGGCGATCATCCGCGATGTATTCGCCGGCAAGCGCGGCGCGGCCCGTGATATTGTCCTGCTGAACGCAGGGGCGATTCTGTACCTCGCAAACCGGGTAAGCTCGCTGGAGGCGGGCGTCATCCGCGCAGCGGAGTTGATCGACGACGGACTGGTCATGAGCAAGCTGGAGCAAATCCGCGAGGTCGCAGGGGGTATGGTACATGCTTCGTAAAATTGTCGAGAAAAAACGGGAAGAGGTAGCCCGCCTGCGCAGTGTCAGCTCGCTTCCATCCTTGCTGGCAGCCGC
Source organism: Brevibacillus sp. GCM10020057 (assembly GCF_042683565.1). Lineage (NCBI taxonomy): Bacteria > Bacillati > Bacillota > Bacilli > Caryophanales > Paenibacillaceae > Brevibacillus > Brevibacillus sp. GCM10020057. The sequence goes on along the minus strand of NZ_JBHUJW010000043.1, from coordinate 829,162 downwards.
GCAGCAAAAGGGAAAGCCGCGCGGATTTCGCCAGGCGCTTGAGACGAGTGTCCGGCCTGTCAGCCTCATCGCCGAGGTAAAGAAAGCATCGCCGTCCAAAGGGCTGATCCGCTCCGACTTTGAACCGGTCGCGATTGCCAAGGCGTATCAGGCAGCCCAAGCGGAATGCATCTCCGTACTCACGGACGAATCGTTTTTCCAGGGCAGTCTCGCTTATTTGCGAGCGATTCACGATGCGGTAGAGCAGCCGCTGTTGCGCAAGGACTTTCTCATTGATGAGTGGCAGGTAGTCGAGGCGAGGGCAGCAGGGGCAGATGCGGTTCTGCTCATCGCGGCGATCCTCGACGGTGAGCAGCTGCGGCATCTCTATCAGACAGCCAGGGAACTCGGCATGGACGTCCTGGTCGAAGTGCACGATCGCCGGGAGACCGATTTGGTGCTCACTTCGATCACGCCGACGCTAATCGGCATCAACAATCGCAATTTGCACACGTTTCAGACCGATCTTGCTGTCACTCGCGAAGTGATCGCGGACATTCCGGCTTCCATCACAGTGGTGAGCGAGAGCGGCATTTCCCTTCCGGCCGACATCGAATACGTGCGAACCGCCGGGGCACGTGCCGTATTGGTGGGGGAACATTTCATGCGGCAAAGCGATGTGGCAAAGGCAGTCATCTCCCTCGTGGGCGAAGCTGCTATGCGGCAGGCGGGGGTGAGAAAGTGACCCGCATCAAGATTTGTGGCATCAAACGGGCGGAAACTTTGGCACAGCTCGCGTCACTGGGAGTGGATTACGCCGGCTTCGTCTTCGCTCCGAGCAGACGCAGGGTCGAGGCAGCCGCCGCGCGAGCGCTGCTTGACGCCGTGCCTGACCACCCGCCAGCAGTAGGTGTATTTGTCAATCCGACGCTGGACGAACTGGACGAGGTCCTGGGACAGGTGCCGCTTGCTGTGGTTCAGCTGCACGGGCAAGAATCGCCGGAATATTGCCGCATCGTCAAGGAGCGCTATTCGCTGCCAGTCTGGAAAGCGCTCGCGGTGGGCGGAGAAGACGACGCGGTGTCAGAGATCGGACGGTATGCGAAGGCCGTAGGCGCTTTTCTGTTTGATACCTACGACCCAGGCCAGGCTGGGGGCACGGGAAAACGCTTCTCCTGGGAGCATATCCCGCAGCTACAGGCGGCTTGCCAGGATCGGACCTGCATCATCGCTGGCGGCATCAACGCCGAAAATGTCCAGGAGCTTGTCCTTCGCTATCAGGCGGGGATGATTGATGTATCGAGTGGAGTAGAGACAGACGGAGAAAAAGATACAGAGAAAATAAAAACGTTGGTGGAGAGGGTGAAGGCGCATGTTGGATAAAGCGACAGCTACGCGAACCGTGCCGGATGAAAAAGGCCGGTTCGGAGCCTATGGAGGAAAATTTGTACCGGAGACGCTGATGAACGCGTTGACCGAGCTGGAGGCAGCGTTTGCGGAAGCGAAGCAGGACCCGGCTTTCTGTGCGGAATTGAACCACCTCTTGAGCGAGTATGCCGGCCGGCCGACGCCGCTCACCTACGCCGAGCGTCTGACCGAGGAGTTAGGCGGCGCGCGCATTTACCTGAAGCGGGAAGACTTGAACCACACCGGCGCACACAAGCTGAACAATGCCTTGGGGCAAGGACTGTTGGCCAAGCGGATGGGGAAAAAGTCGATCATCGCGGAGACAGGGGCAGGTCAGCACGGGGTGGCTTCTGCAACTGTGGCAGCGAAGCTCGGCCTCTCCTGCAAAGTATTTATGGGCGAAGAAGACATTCGCAGGCAATCCTTGAACGTCTTTCGCATGCGGCTTCTGGGCGCGGAGGTCATCCCGGCTGTCTCCGGCTCCCGCACGCTCAAGGATGCCACCAATGAAGCGATCCGTTACTGGGTCTCCAACGTGGACGAGACGTTTTACGTGATCGGGTCCGTAGTCGGTCCGCATCCGTATCCGTACATGGTGCGCGAATTCCAAAAGATCATCGGGGAAGAGACGCGCGCGCAAATTTTGCAAATGCTCGGGAGACTGCCGGATGAAGTTATCGCATGCGTAGGCGGCGGCAGCAACGCGATCGGGATGTTCTATCCCTTTATCCAGGATGAGACAGTGGCGCTGCGGGGAGTAGAGGCAGCCGGAAAAGGCTTGGAGACAGACAAGCATGCCGCCACACTCACACTCGGTCGCCCAGGCGTCATCCACGGCTCGCTGACCTACTTGTTGCAGGACAGCCATGGCCAAGTGCAAGAAGCGCATTCGATCTCGGCCGGGCTGGACTACCCAGGCGTCGGTCCCGAGCATGCATACTTGAAAGACAACGGCCGTGTGACCTACACCTCTGTCACCGATGCCGAAGCGCTGGAGGCTGTGCAAATTCTTTGCCGGACAGAGGGCATCATCCCGGCGCTGGAGAGCGCGCATGCGATCGCGGAAGCTGTGAAGCGCGCCCCGCAAATGTCCAGGGACGAAATTCTCGTCATCTGCCTGTCCGGTCGCGGCGACAAGGACGTGCTGACCATTCAGGACGCATTGGGACAACAAATCGAAGGAGGCGTTCAGTGATGACGGCAACCGTGAATCGCATTGACCGTTTGTTTGCAGACCGCAGCCGCAAACGTTTTATCCCTTTCATTACCGTCGGAGACCCTACCCTCGAGGCGACGTACCAGCTCGCCCATGCCTTGGTAGAGGCGGGGGCAGACATCCTCGAGCTGGGCATCCCGTATTCAGATCCGTTGGCGGACGGACCGACCATCCAGCGGGCTTCACAACGAGCGCTGGCGAATGGCATTTCCATCCAGGATGGACTGGAGCTGGTGGCTCGGCTGCGCTCGTCAGGCATGGAAACGGCGCTCGTTTTATTCACCTATGTCAATCCCGTGCTGCAGTACGGCATTGGACGCTTTTTTGCCGATCTCGCCAAATACGGGGCAGACGGCGTCGTCATTCCTGATTTGCCGATCGAGGAAAACGGCCCGGCGGTAGCGGCAGCGCAAAAATACGGCATCCATGTGATTTCGCTGGTGGCACCGACCTCCCAGTCGCGCATCCGGACAATCGGCGAACAGGCGACGGGCTTCCTCTACTGCGTCTCGTCTCTCGGCGTGACCGGTGCGCGTGCCTCCTTGCGCGACGATCTGGCAGATTTCCTGGGCAGAGTAAAGGCAAGTACGAAGGCCCCGACTGCTGTAGGCTTTGGCATCTCCACGCCGGAGCAGGTAAGAGCCGTCGCTCCCCACACGGACGGCGTGATCGTCGGCAGCGCCATCGTGCTTGAAATCGAACGCCATGCCGAGCAATTGAAGGAGCCCGATCAGTCCGCAGAGGCTGTCGCAAAAATAAAAACGTTTGTACATCAGTTGGCCAGTGCGTTACAATAGTTTCAAAAACGTGACTGGAGTGAATCGTGGATGCAACCGAAGCAGCGCATATTGAATGCCCCGGTTTACCAACCTGGGAAACCGATTGATGATGTCAAGAGGGAGTACGGTTTGACAGATGTAATCAAGCTGGCGTCCAACGAAAACCCGTATGGCTCCTCGCCAAAAGCAAAAGAAGCGATCACCGCGCATCTGGACAACCTGGCGCTCTATCCCGACGGGGCCAGCCTGAACCTGCGCTGGGATTTGGCAGAGTTTCTCGGAGTCAAGCCGAGTCAACTGATTTTCGGAAACGGATCGGATGAAAACCTGTTGATGATCGCCCGTGCCTATTTGAGCGAGGGGACCAATACTGTCATGGCGAAGCCGACGTTTTCCCAATACCGCTCCAATGCGATCATCGAAGGGGCAGAGCTGATTGAAGTGCCGCTGAAGGACGGGGTTCACGATCTGGAAGCGATGGCGGCGGCGATCAACGAGCAGACTCGGGTCGTCTGGGTGTGCAACCCGAACAATCCGTCCGGTACGATCGTGACAGCGGCAGAGCTGGAAGCATTTCTGAAAAAAGTGCCGAAAAACGTTCTCGTGGTACTGGACGAAGCGTATTACGAGTACGTCGTAGACCCGGAATATCCGCAAACGGTGCCAATGCTGGCTGACTATCCGAACCTGATCATCCTGCGCACCTTCTCCAAAATTTACGGCCTTGCGACTTTGCGCGTCGGCTACGGCATCGCTTCCGAAGAGATTGTCTCCCATCTGGAGCATGTGCGCGAGCCGTTCAATACAGGGACGCTGGGTCAGGTAGCAGCTCGTGCTGCGCTGCACGACCAGGAGTTCGTGAAAACCTGCCGCGAGCGTAACCGCGAAGGCATGAAGCAGTTCACGGATGCGTTTGACGCGTGGGGTCTGGATTACTATCCATCCCAGACGAACTTTATCCTCGTCAACCTGAAACAGGATTCAGATGCCGTATTCAAACAGCTGCTTAGCCAAGGCATTATCGTTCGTTCGGGGAACGCGCTCGGCCATCCTGGTTACCAACGAATTACCATTGGTACGCCGGAGCAAAATGAGAAGGTTCTCTCCGCACTGAAAGAGATAGTCACAGGCGCATTGAAAGAATAACGCGGATGCCGGGACACCCCCCGGCATCTTTGTCTACATGCAACCAGGAAGGATCGAACTTTTCTATGAAAAAAACAACCATAGCTGTGCTGGGCGTCGGGCTTATCGGCGGATCGATTGCCTTGTCCATGCGCCGTGACCCGGCGATTCGCGTCGTCGGATTCGACGTGCGTCAGGATCGGTTGGACAAGGCTTTGACGCTGGGCGTGATTCATGCCGGGACAACCGACTTGCAGACGGCCGTGCGAGAAGCAAACATCATTTTTTTGGCCGCGCCCGTGGAACAGATTTTCACGACATTGCGGCGTCTGTCCGAGGTGGAGCTGCAGCCGGATGTGATCGTGACGGATGTAGGAAGCACCAAGGCCAAAATCGTTCGGGAAGCGCTCAAAGTGATTCCGCCTCACGTGACCTTTATCGGCGGGCATCCGATGGCGGGCTCCCACAAATCCGGAGTGGAAGCAGCCTCTGACCGGCTGCTGGAAAATGCTTATTACGTACTGACCCCCGACGCGAACACACCTGATCATCTCGTTAACCGCCTGATCCAAGTCCTCTCCTTGACGCGGGCGAAAGTCGTGCAGATGGACCCTGAGACACATGACCAGGTAGTCGGAGCCGTCAGTCATTTTCCGCACATTCTGGCCTCTGCACTCGTTAATCTCGTTGCCGGCTACGATGGCGATAACGCTTGGCATGCGCGCCTGGCAGCAGGCGGCTTCCGCGACATTACCCGCATCGCCTCCAGCAATCCGCGGATGTGGCGGGATGTCTTGCTGCAAAACCGTGAGCCGCTGCTGAAGATCGCGAAAGACTGGACGAAAGCGCTGGAAGACGTGATGGAACTGGTGGAAGCGGGCGATGCGGAGAGGATCGAACAGTTTTTCCAGACGGCGAGAGATTTCCGCGAAGGCTTGCCGGAGCGAAAAGCTGGTGCCTTGCCGCCGTTGTATGATCTGTATATTGACATTCCCGACCATCCAGGGGAAATCGGCAGGATTACCACGCTCCTTGGGGCGAAGCAAATCAACATCATCAACCTGCAAATCCGCGAGACTCGCGAGGACATTTACGGTGCCCTGCGCATTACGTTTCAGTCACAGGCGGAATTGGAAAAAGGGGAAGAATTGCTCCGTTATTTCGACTACAATGTATACAGACGGACGTAGTTTTTGCTGCCATCCGACTTTACAACGAAGACGCTTCACAGCATGACTGTTAGACAATTAAAGGGGAGTGGAACCGTGCTTCGCGTAAGACAAGCCAAAAAAATAAAAGGAACCGTTCGAGTTCCGGGAGACAAATCCATTTCGCATCGGGCGGTCATGTTCGGGTCTCTGGCTGAAGGGACGACGACCATTGAAGGCTTCCTGCCAGGTGCCGACTGCCTGAGCACGATCAGCTGCTTCCGCCGCATGGGGATCGTGATCGAACAGGCAGGGGACAAGGTAACGGTACACGGCAAAGGATGGTACGGGCTGCAAGAGCCGACGGAAAGGCTGGACGTGGGCAACTCCGGCACGACGATTCGCCTGATGGCCGGCATCATGTCAACACAGCCTTTTCATGTTGTGATGGAAGGCGACGAGTCCATTGCCAAAAGGCCGATGCGCCGGGTAATCGGGCCGCTCCGCCAGATGGGCGCGAAAATCGACGGCCGCAAAGACGGGGAATTCACGCCGCTGGCCATTCGCGGGGGAGAACTGCAAGGTATTTCGTACCAATCTCCCGTCGCCAGCGCGCAAGTCAAGTCGGCCATATTGCTCGCGGGCTTGCAGGCGAAAGGGGTTACCAGCGTGACAGAGCCGCACTTGTCCCGCGACCATACGGAGCGGATGTTGCAGGCGTTCGGCGTGCAGGTCGTTCGTGACGGCCTGACCGTCTCGGTAGAAGGCGGCCAGACGCTGCGTGGACGAGCGATTCAGGTGCCAGGCGACATTTCTTCCGCAGCTTTTCTGATCGCAGCCGTGATGATGGTCCCAGGCAGTTCCCTTCTGATTGAAAACGTAGGGGTCAACCCGACACGGACGGGAATCATCGACGTGGTCAGGGAAATGGGCGGAGACCTTGTGTTGCTCAACGAACGGGTAGTGAACGAAGAGCCGATTGCCGATCTGCTGGTCAAGCATTCCCCGTTGCACGGAATCGAGATCGCGGGTGACATCATTCCACGGCTGATTGACGAAATTCCGGTGATTGCCGTCATGGCGACACAGGCAAAAGGGCGTACCGTCATTCGCGACGCCCAGGAGCTGAAGGTGAAAGAAACGGACCGGATCGCCACGGTTGTAAGCCAGCTGTCCAAATTCGGGGCGAAAGTGATCCCGACAGACGATGGCATGATTATTGAAGGGGAGAGCAAGTTGACAGGAGCGTCGATCGATAGCATGGGCGATCACCGGATTGGCATGGCGATGGCGATTGCCGGCCTTGCTGCAGCAGGCGAAACAGAGATCGCCAATGATGAAGCGATCAACGTTTCGTTCCCTGGGTTCGCGGCTTTGCTGGAGCAAATCAGCGAGTAAGCAAAACGAAGAGGCACCCGCATGCGCGCATGCGGGTTTTGTTTTGCCCAGGGATGGGGGAGCTGACCTTGCTTCCATCAGCAGAAAAAAATTTACGCTCTCTGTTTTTAGCGAAAATGATTTGACAAGCGCTTACATTCCGTTTATTATAAAAATACAGTATGGTTTCTCTCCACTCCTATCCAATATCTATAGCACGATCGTGCTACCGTCGTTTGAATGCGCTTACATCAACGGCGGTATTTTTTTGTACTTTTTGCCTGATTCACGCATATGCTCGTACAAATCGGAACTCGAGGACCAGGGATCGTGAGGGGGACGAGCAGTGGTGAGAGAAGAAATCGTCATTCGCGGCGGGAAGATTGTGACCCCGTTCTATGTGAAAGAGGCAGATATTTGGATCGCAAACGGCAAGATCACGCGTGTTGCCAAAGATACGATGCCAAAAATTTCACTGACGAAGCCCCCTGTCGAGCTGGATGCGACGGGAATGTACTTGCTGCCCGGTTTTATCGCCATTCCCGACAGCCCAATCTATCGGGTGAAGGAGCGGAATCAATACATGTCATGCATCCAGAACTTCATCAAAAGAGGCTGTACAAGCCTTGTCGATACGTTCGATCCTGAAGCCTGGATGAATGACTCCCAGATTCGTTATCAGCAAACGGCCCATTTTAATAGCATGATCGATTACGTGTGGCATGTCGGAATCGATGCGAGGCAGTTGGGCGGAGGAGAGGCAGCCAGGTGGTTCCATTCCGGATATCCTTCTCTGCTCATCCGGATGCGGGATGAAGAAGATTTTTCCAGCATAAACTGGGAAACGATTTCGCGTTTACATACGTCAAATAAGACGATTCTTCACTTACACGTGCCTCCTGGTTCGATGGCCAAGGAGCAGAGAGAGAGGCTCCTGCAGCTTTGGCTCACAGCCACCCGGTATTGGAAGCTTCGCACGGTACTCACCGATTCCACAGCAAGGTACGATCTCGATACGGATTCGTACTACCATATTTTTCGACTCAGCAGAGAGTGGACAGAGCGAGCCATGCGGCAAATGCACCGGCATTGGTTCCGCAATTTGCCCTACATCGCTCCGCTGCACGACATCCAGTTCGACGTTCGCCGAAGCTGGTGCAGCGATGAGGAACTGCTTTGTCTGATCGTCCGGCTCGCCTCGGCAAACGTGGCGAAGGCAGTCGGTCTTTATCCGGCAAAAGGAGCGTTGCTGCCTGGCTCTGACGCGGATATCGTTTTCCTGAAAACGGAAAACTGGTTGACAAAGTTTGATGTTTCCACTATTCTCAATTTTAGCGAAACGCACCTTCCAACATCTGTTATGTCGAATGGAAGATGGATCTATCGAGATATGCGGTTTTGCTCTTCAATTGGCATGGGACGGCGTCTGTTCGACACCAGGCCCTACTCATATGTCATATAACCCCATATTTGGGGGTTTTTTCGTGAAGGATTCCAGGAAACTACCGAGAAAAGAATCGTAGGCACGCGCAACTTTTTACATCCCCGGCAGTCTAATTATGCAAAAGGCCGCTTGGGGATCGGAATCGCAAGGAGGTAATCCTGATCATGACCGATTCCCAGCTTATCCGAGAGATTAAAGAAGGTAATCTGGAATGCTATGCTGAACTGATTCGTCGATATGAGAAAAAGATCCTCTCCTTTGTTACTCACTTACTTCGCCAGGCTCATCTGGAACATATCGCAGAGGATATCTGTCAAGAGACGTTTTACAAGGCGTATAAAAGCATTCACTCTTTCCGAGATGTAGAAGCTACTTTTTCTACCTGGCTCTATACGATTGCCCGCAACACCGTGCTCAGCGAGCTGCGCAAAAGCCGCAATTCGGACGTGTATCTCGATGATACACTGCAAGTTCCTGTTGCCTCTGCCAAGGCGTTGCCCGAACAAGTGCTGCTTCGCAACGAACGGGAGCTGATGGTCAGACAGGCGATCAACAACTTGCCGGAAAAACAGCGTTCGGCTCTCATTTTGCGAGAATATGAGCAGATGGATTATTCCGAGATCGCGACGATCCTCGATTTGACAGTCAGCTCCGTAAAATCATTGCTGTTCCGCGCGCGGCAAAGTATTAGAGGACAGTTGGAAACCTACATCCTGGACCCTCATTTGGATGAAGCTGAAGGGATGAATCGATGATGAGATGTGAAGAAGTTCAGGAAATGTTACCTGAATACGCCGAAAATCTGCTACCCGAGGTTACCAGGCGCCGTGTAGACAATCACATGGCAACCTGTTTTGCCTGTCGCGCTGATTATGAGGTTTGGTCGGACAGCGGAGAATGGATGAAGATGGACAAGGAAGAATACCACTCTGTCACTCCATCTCGCTCGATCGTTGATGCGGTCATGGCTCGAATTCTCTCCGAAGAGAAATGGGCCATTCCGATTGGACGGAAAATCTTTAGCGTGACAGCCAGAATGCGGCGTATGGGCGCGAGTGTTGCCGTCGTGCTGCTGATGTTGTTCAGTTTCACGCTGTATTTGAATACCAGCTCGACAGAACAGGCAGACTCCCTGGTGATTAACGGTGAAGTCATGGCGCTGAACACGCCAAAGGTACAGGTGATTTCTTCCTCCATGCAGTCTGACGATGGTACCTATGTAGTAGAAGCGGGGACGCCAAGCGCGCAAGACGAGCCCCTCGCGAACGCAACTGCATCCATCGTGCCGGTCGATGGAAAGCCGGACAACAGCGACTTTACCAAACCCAACTACAGCGTCGTGCTCAGTGTTTTTGGCATTCTTGTTACGGTGATTACAATGAGCTGGCTAACGCGAGCATAATGGTATATGATCGTAAGGTAAGAAAAAGACCGTCCTCGGACGGTCTTTTGTAGCTCTACAACGGGTGGTATCATCCGCGCAACTTTACATATGAGGTGAGCAGCAATGCCGAAAAAATGGCTCTATGTCATAGACGAAGCAGTCAAGCGTATCGAGAACGACGAAGTGGAACTTGGACTGACCGCCCTGCAAAAAGTGCAGGAACACGGCAGGGATTTGCCGGAAGTGATGATATATCTGGCAGAAGTATGGTACCGGCTGGGACATCTGGAGGAGGCGTCCGCCCTGCTCACCGAAGTCGTGGAGAAAAATTCGGGAATGGAGCCGTCGCTGCGCCGCGAGTGCCAAATGCTTATGGCAGAAATCGCGCTTGATTCCAGCGATTATGAGACGGCGCAGCACTTGCTTTACGAATTGAAGGAGTCCGGCTATGAGAGCATTCAGCTCGATTTGCTGCTGGCAGATCTGTACGCCTTGCAGGATCTGGACGAAGTCGCTGTGAAATACCTGGAACAGGCGCGCCAGAAAGAACCGGACAACCAGGACTTGCTCGTTGCCCTTGGCAATCTGTACTTCCGCATCGGCGAGGATCAGAAAGCCTTGAAGGTGCTGGAGCAGGCAGGGGAGGAGAGTCTCTCCTTGCTGATGATCAAGGGACGGTCGCTCGCGCAGGGAGGTCAGTTTGAACAGGCTTATCAAGTGTTCCGGCAGGCGCTTTTGCTCGACCATTCCCCGGAGGTTCTCTACGGGTGCGCAATGATGGCGTTCCACCTTGGCCGCCTGGAGGAAGCCTCTGATCTGGTCAACAGCTTGCAGGCCCTGGATGAGGAATACGTCGCGGTTTACCCGCTCGCGGCAGACATCGAGCTTTCCCTGGGCCGAACGGAAAAGGCAATCGAATCCTTGAAGCAGTACGTCGCTCTGTCAGGGTTTGATCTGGACCAGATTCGCCGTCTGATCGCCCTCTTGACCCAGGCAGGTCGCTACGACGAAGCCAAGGAATACCAGCAGTTGCACGATCTGTGGGACGAACAAGCCGAAGAGGAGTAACCTTAAACGCAAAGAAATCAGGAAGTCACGCTGGTGGCTTCCTGTTTATTTTTCCGCATATTGGCAAGAATGAGGGATACAAGGATGTCATCGCAAAGAAGGGGTGCAAGGATGAACTTGGCTGAGATCTTGGTGTACACCGATATCCGGCAGCTCCATCAAATTGCCAACCATTACGGATGCGAATGCAACCCTCATTCCAAAAACGACCTGATTACGTCACTGTTGTCCAGTCTGCGGCACAGGCTGACAATCTCGCAAGAAGTTGAACAATTGACGAGCGAGGAAACGCATTTTTTCTTGCTGCTGTTCCTCGATAAACGAACGGTCATGTCGCTGGAAGACTTGCTGGCCAAGGCGGGGATCGTGCTGGATTGCAGCAAGGAAAAAAGGCAGGAGGAAGCCCGCCGCTATATTGCTGCCGCGATGCGACGGGGATGGATCTTTCCGGCCAAGAGCAAAACGGTGGGAATGTACCAGATTCCTTCGGACATCCGCGAGCCGTACTTGCAGGGCTGGCTGGAGCGGTGGCGCGGCGAACACCGGTTGGTCACACCAGGGCCAAAAGCCTATCGCGATGAAGGAACTGCGCTTTGTGACGATATCATGCAATTTTTACAATTCCTGCAGCAAGCGCCGCTTCCCCTCACGGCAGAGGGCGGAATGTACAAGCGGCACCAGCAGCAGCTGTTCCAGTTCCTGCACGTGAAGGAAGAGCCGCTGCAGCCGCAAAAATGGCGCTTTGGCTACGGGCTGCATTTTGACCAGTATCCGGATCGGTTTTCGCTGCTCTACGACTATTGCTACTTTCACAAATGGATTGAAGAGGCAGACGGGTGCGTCGCCATCACAGACGAGGGCAGGGAGCGATTGCAGCTTTCTTACGAGGATCAGCATTACCACGATCTGATACGCTTCTGGATGCGTCTGTACAAGCGAGCGATCCCGAATCTGCCGATGCTGGTTCAGCTCATTCCGCTGATTGCGGCAGGCGGGTGGGTCAGCCTGCAGACATTGCAGGAGACGCTCCTGCCGTGGATCAAGGAGTTCTACTACGATGAACCTTCCAACATTTTGATGAACCGCGTCTGCAAGATGATGGTACATCTCGGATTGCTCCGGGTCGGCCAGGACGATGACGGGCAATGGCTGTACACGGCGACGTACGCCAGCCAGACATGGCTTCGCAAATACAATGGCTTTACGGAAACGACTATTTCATTGAAGTGAGGGATGGGTATGGAGTGGCCAAGTTTCTATTCCAACGCGTACGGAACAAACAATCAAATGGTAACCGGACTGCTGTCAGAGATGGTGATCGACGAGCAGATGCGCCTTTATCGAAAGCGCACATTGTATCAGGAAATTGACGAAGCCTTGGCGAACAAGGACAAGGAAGTGTTCTTGCGCCTGACCGACGAACTCAAGGAAATCATGTCCTACGAACAGGCGTAGGAGGAGCAATTGCCAGTCTCCGCAGATTCATGGTACGCTAGTTTCCATAATCTACGTGTGGAAGAGGAGACGACGTTATGCAGTGGAATGTGGCTGAAACCGAAAACTGGGAGGAGATGCGGGTTTTTGTGGACACCGCACTTCTCCCTATTTATTTGTACCGCTCCGGCGTGTCCGTGTCCGAGCATGTGCTGCGGATGAATTACCTATTGAACGTAGCGGCGGCAATCGAACAAAAACTAAAGGGCAGGGTACTCCTGTTTCCGGTCAGCTACCATTTCGCGGACGAGCAGCCTGCGCAGCCGATACCGGATGGCTTTGACTTCTGTGTGCTCCTTCATTTTCGCAGCGATCGCGTGCGTAGCGTGGAGGCTGAGACGGGACGCAATGTATGGATGCTTCCAGTCGGGGATGAGGAACTTGAATCTGCGCTTCGTTTTGAAGTGACCGTTGATGTATTGTACAAAGAAATCATTCGTTTTTGGCAAACGAACAGGAAGCAATAGAGAAAGCGGTTTCAGGTAATACTACAGGAAAATGGGAGGGGCAATACGCTATTTTTGACAAAATAGCAACAATCATCTTCCTTGCAGGGATTGGAATCAGACATGTCCACTGGACATTCTTGACATCTGAAAAGGCGTTAGCTATGATTGGGATTGACCTAGTGTATATGTAAGAAAACGCCATCGCAGCGCTATTTTACAGGATAAGGAGGGAAAAAAGAGATGGGCGACAAACGCGAAATGTCCAGACGTACATTCTTGAACTACGCTCTGATGGGAACTGGCGGGTTCCTTCTAGCGGGTATGACCACTCCAATGATTCGCTTTGCGGTTGATCCCTTGCTAAAAGGACATGCAGGTGGAGATAAAGTGGCAGTTGGCAGTCCGGATGAGTTTGGTGCCGAGCCGAAGCGCGTGGAATTTAAGGTACATACCAAGGACGGTTGGTATGAATCCGAATCTACACTGTCTGCCTGGATTACCAAAAACGACAAGGGTGAGATCCTCGCTCTGTCCCCGATCTGTAAGCATTTGGGTTGTACAGTAGACTGGAATGCCAATCCTGAACACCCGAATCAGTATTTCTGTCCGTGCCATTTGGGCCGTTATACCATTAACGGTGAACACATCCTGGGTACACCTCCGACAGTATCCCTCGATGAGTATGAGACAGAAGTAAAAGATGGAAAGCTGTATCTGGGGAAAGTAAAAGCAAATCCTCGTCCGGGGGTGACAGGCTAAGATGTTGCAAAAAATGTATGACTGGGTCGATGAGCGCCTGAACATCACTCCGATGTGGCGCGATTTGGCAGACCATGAAGTACCTGAGCACGTGAACCCGGCGCATCATTTTTCCGCTTTCGTTTACTGCTTTGGTGGCCTAACGTTCTTTATTACTGTTATTCAAATCTTGTCTGGCATGTTCCTGACGATGTACTATGTGCCAGACATCATCAATGCGTGGGAATCCGTCAACTACCTGCAGAATGAAGTGGCCTTCGGGGTAATCGTACGCGGTATGCATCACTGGGGTGCCAGCTTGGTCATCGTGATGATGTTCCTACATACGTTGCGCGTATTCTTTACAGGGGCTTACAAAAAGCCTCGCGAGCTGAACTGGGTAGTCGGCATGCTGATCTTCTTCGTCATGCTGGGCCTTGGCTTCACCGGTTATCTGCTTCCTTGGGATAATACCGCTTACTTTGCGACCAAAGTAGGTCTGGAGATTGCTAACTCCGTTCCGCTTATTGGTCCTTATGTCAAGATGCTGTTGACAGGCGGAGACATCGTAGGGGCACAGACGCTTTCCCGCTTCTTTGCCATCCACGTGTTCTTCCTGCCAGGCGCACTGCTTGGCCTCCTGGGAGCTCACTTTGTAATGATTCGCACACAAGGTATTTCCGGACCCCTATAATCAGTCTTCGATCACTAAGGAGGTAATAGCATGGCTAAACATGACAAAGATGCTACCTTCGTCGGAGACTCGCGGGTATCGGCGAAGCGCATCCCGAACATTTCTCCATCCTACTCCGATTTTCCGGGAAAAACGGAACCTTTCTGGCCGAACTTCCTGCTGAAAGAGTGGATGGTGGCAGCTGTCTGCCTGGTCGGATTCCTCGTGCTGACGGTTTCCCATCCGTCGCCGCTGACTGACAAGGCAAACCCGAACGATACTTCCTTCGTTCCGTTGCCAGACTGGTACTTCCTGTTTCTGTACCAAATGCTGAAATTTCCTTGGGCATCCGGTGACTGGGTAGTCCTCGGAACCATCATTATCCCTGGCGTGGCATTCGGCGGTTTGATGCTGGCTCCTTGGCTGGATAGCAGCAAAGAACGCCGTCCAAGCAAGCGCCCTGTAGCGACCGGTTTGATGCTGACGGCTCTGGTAGGGATTTTCTATCTGACCTGGGCAGCCGACCACGAGCACTCCCTCAATCACCCGAAAGCGGGCGGTGGACATGGCGGAGGCGGCGGTTCCAGTGCTGCAGCTCCGGCTCCTGCTGATTCCAGCTTCAAGGCGGATGCCATTTGGAAAGCGCAAACAAGCTGTATGGGTTGCCACGGTCAAAACATGGAAGGGGCCGTTGGTCCTAACCTGCAAAAAATCGGTAGTAAATACGATGCCACGCAAATTGCCGACATCATCCATAACGGGAAACCGCCTGCAATGCCTGGCGGTATGATCAAGGATGAAGAGGAAATTAAAAAGCTGGCTGAATATATGGCAAGCTTGAAATAAGCTAATAGGGAAAAAGCTGGCTGACGCAAAGGTCAGCTTTTTCTTTAGCGGCGTACATAGCGGGAGACGATAATCATATGATCTGGTGGGAGTGGTTTAGGCATTCGTTGGGGAAAAGATGGTTTCTTTGGACGCTGTTTGTCATCAATCTGCTGGGGACGATCTACGGATTTATTTGGTACGGCAACCAATTGGCAGAGACACCCGCGTTCTTAACACCTTTTGTTCCGGATAGCCCAACCGGGAGCGGACTCTTTACGCTGGTTCTGCTTACCTATTTGTTGGGTCGCCACATTCCCGTACTGGAAGCATTAGCGGGCATAACCAATTTTAAATATGGTGTTTGGGCGGTATGCGTGATCTTGGCTGGATGGATGATGGGGAATGAAGTGCGCTGGACGGACGTCATGTTAATCATCTCGCATTCAGGAATGGCTGTGGAATCTGTCCTGTATGCACGGTTTTACAAGTTGAGTCTGCTGCCTGTCGGAATCGCGGCTTTATGGACCCTGAATAACGACTTTCTGGATTACGTGATGAATATTCATCCATGGTTGCCGAGTGTACTCGACCCTTACGAAGGGATTGTTGGCTTGTTTACGGTTCTTCTCAGCCTGATTTCCATCTCTGTCATCTGGTTTGTGAATAGCAAATCCATAACAAACAAGGTCTAATCTTGTCCTCCTTTCCATAGTCTGTACAAGGGAAAGGAGGTTTTTGCGTTGAAGAAAAACATCCGCTACTTGCTGTTTTTCCTGGTGATCGGTCTGTTCTTGTCATGGCCCATCCACAATCTTTATTCCAAGCTGGATCAGCCTGTTGAAGAAAAACAGTTGGCAGCTCTCGATCAGATCGCAAACGAGCTGTTAGCCAATGTAAAAAAAGGAGACATCGAGAACGCGCAAAAGCATATTAAGGAGCTTGCGGAGCAATTTCCCAACCAGCATTTGCCGGTGCCGATCCGGATTGAGAGCCTCAATGCGGTTACGCAGTCGATCCTCGCAGCCAAGCAAAGCTTCGCCTCTGCGAATGCAAGCGAGCAGCAACTGCTGTGGCATGCCACACAGGTGCGGGTAGCGATTGATGCTTTGACACATGTGCATCAACCGATGTGGAGAAGCTACTATTCTTCTTTTGCGACCCAGGTGCAAAATTTGCAGCAATCTGCGGTCGAGCGGAATTATTCGCAATTTCGCGATCAATTTGACGAAAACTATCGATTGTATCTGGCAATCAAACCAGCCATGAGCATTCGCCTGCCGGAAGAACAGATGGCGTCGATTTCCCAGGCTTACGACGACATATCCAAAGAATTACGCAATGCGCGGATTGATTGGCAACAGGTGCGAGAGGCGCTGCGAGATTTAAGCGGATCGATGCAGCTTGCTTTTCTGGGCGAAGAGAGAAGCACCTTTGCCCGGTTGATCATGCGCCCGGATTCTCCGATGACGATGATCATCTCTGTAGGGGTAGCCTTGCTTATCTGCCTATCGTATGCGGCGTGGCGAAAATACGATGGAGAAATCCGCTCTGCCTGAAACAGGGGGGAATGAAGCTGGGGCTTCCAGATATGGAAAAAGACGCGGGCCAGTATCGAGCCGCGTCTTTTTGTTTCGGTACTGCTGTCTAGCTTTGGATCGGCTGCTTGTTTTCGTCGAGTGTAAAGCCTTCGCCCAGCACCTCGTGAACGTCGTTGACGATGACAAAGGCGTGCGGATCTACTTCCTGGACGATGCTTTTGAGGCGCATGACTTCATTGCGGCTGACGACAACGTAAATGACCTGCTTGTCGTTGCCAGAAAATGCTCCTTTGCCCGAAAACAGTGTAACGCCGCGGCCAAGATCCAAAATCTGCTTGCAAATTTCTTCCGTACGCTCGGAAATGATCGTCAGTGCTTTGCCAGCGTACGCGCCGTCCTGGAAAAAGTCGATCACGCGTGCCGCGATGAAAACGGCGACGAGCGTGTACATCGCGCTCTCCAGATTCAAATAGACCAAAGAGGCGCCGATGACGAGAATGTCGCCCAAAAAGAGCGTACGCCCCATGCTGACTCCCATATATTTTTGCAACAGCCGCGCGATGATATCGACGCCGCCTGTAGTCCCGCCGTAGCGGAAAATGATGCCCAGGCCGACACCAACAGCCACTCCCGCATACAGTGAAGCGAGCAAGCGATCGTTCATCGGGAGGGGGAGAACATTGTCAAACACGGACAAAAAGACGGAGAGGGATACGGTTCCAAGGATCGTATAAAAGAAGGATGTCCGGCCGAGAATTTTCCACCCGAGAATGAACAGCGGCACGTTTAGCACCAGGAATACGATCCCTTGATCCACGCCGGGGAACAGCAGCTTGATCAAAATGCTGATGCCTGTGATGCCGCCCTCTGCCAGGTGGTTCGGAATGTTGAAGGAGTTGATGCCGAACCCCATGATGGCAGATCCAAGGATGATGGCAATGATGCTCTTGAGACGTACATTCATAAAGTCCTCCTGTTCGCCAAGCGGTTTGATGGCGCTCCCGATTGGCCTGTGATGCAGCGAAATGCCACGTTACCTGATGCCATACGATTGCCATTATAATGGAACGTTTCTTCCATTGTCCATATGCTGGAAAGCGGAAGCATTGAGATTTGGCAAATGAAGCCTTTTCGGTTACGATAAGTGAAAGAGACAAGCATGTTCAAGGAAATGGAGTGAGCCGATGGAACGACAAAAGACCATGCAGGAAATGCAGCAGGAAGTGGACAAGTACATATCGCAATTCAAAGAGGGCTATTTTTCTCCCCTGTCCATGATGGCGCGTATGACCGAGGAAGTAGGAGAGCTGGCTCGTGAGATTAATCACTACTACGGCGAAAAGCCCAAAAAGCGCGACGAGGGTGAAAAAACCGTGGAGGAGGAGCTGGGCGACGTGCTCTTTATCGTCATCTGCTTCGCCAACTCCCTGGGAATCGACTTGCAGGAAGCATTTGATCGTATTATGCACAAATTTAATACACGCGATAAAGATCGCTGGACGAGAATAGGAGCGAAGCAGGACTAATGGAAAAACAGATTCGTGTCGCAGTCGCAGGAGCAAATGGTCGAATGGGTCAAGAGGTCGTCAAAATGCTGGGGGAAGATGCTCAGCTCATCTATACAGGCAACCTGGAAACGCGTGGGGATGAGGCGTCCATTCAGGAGCAGATGGAAGCAATGAAACCGGATGTGCTGGTGGATTTCACAACGCCGCACAGCGTATACCGCCACTTGGAAATTTGCTTGCAATACGGAGTGCGGCCTGTCGTAGGGACGACCGGGCTGACGCCGGAACAGCTGCAGGAGATGACGGAACGCTACCACGAGGCAGGTCTTGGGGCGATTATCGCACCGAACTTCGCGATCGGGGCGATTTTGTGCATGAAGTTTGCGGTGATGGCGTCCAAATACATGCCGCATGTAGAAATTATCGAGCTGCACCACGACCGCAAGCTTGACGCTCCGAGCGGCACTGCGCTGAAAACGGCGGAGATGATTGCAACTGTGCGGGAAAATATTCGACAAGGGCATCCGGAAGAAAAGGAAATCATCCCGGGCGCGCGCGGCGGAGAGTATGAGGGTTTCCGTATCCACAGCGTCCGCCTGCCGGGCATGGTCGCGCATCAGGAGGTGCTGTTCGGAGCTGTCGGGCAGACGCTGTCCATTCGCCATGACTCCATCAGCCGCGAATCCTTCATGCCGGGCGTCAATATGGCAATCAAGGCAGTTGTCAACATGTCGAATCTGATCTACGGTTTGGAACATTTGATTGATTAAACAAATGTATAAAACAAGGGCATGAGCGATCACAAGAGAACAGGAAGGGAGAGGTCTATATGAAAATTGCTTTGATAGCTCACGATCGAAAAAAGGAAGAAATCGTTCAATTGGCGATGGCTTATGCAGCGATCTTGAGTCAGCATACGCTGTTTGCGACCGGAACGACTGGTCTGCGCATCATGGAAGCGACAGGCTTGCCCGTCACCCGCGTCTTGTCCGGACCGATGGGCGGAGACCAGCAGATCGGTGCCATGATCGCCCGTAACGAAATGGATCTCATCATCTTTTTGCGTGATCCGCTGACAGCTCAGCCGCATGAGCCGGACATTACCGCGCTGCTTCGCCTGTGCGACGTGCATAAAATCCCGTTTGCCACCAACCTGGCGACGGCAGAAATCTTGCTCAAGGCGTTGCAGGGGGGTGAACTGGACTGGCGTGATGTGGTACATAAGGAGAATGAACAAAAATGAATGACCTGGATATACTGGCGATCGGGGCACATCCGGACGATGTGGAGATCGGTGCCGCCGGCAGCTTGATTGTGGCAGCCAGGCAGGGCAAGCGCGTCGGGATATTGGATCTGACCCGTGCGGAGCTGTCGTCCAACGGAGATGTAGAGCGCCGTCAGCAGGAAGCGGCGGCAGCCGACAAATTGCTCGGTGTTATCAGAAGGTACAACTTCGGCTTGCCGGACCGTGGTCTGGAAGCCGTACGGGATGAGGCGATCAGCCGGGTGGTTGAGCTGATTCGCCAGACCCGTCCGAAGATCGTGCTGGCTCCATACCATCAGGATCGGCATCCCGACCACGAGAGCGTCAGCCGAATCGTCCGTGAAGCTGTCTTCAACGCGGGAATCCGCAAATATCAGGCAGAAAAAGGACATCCGGCATATCGGCCAGGGCAATTGCTCTACTACTTTATCAATTCGACGGTGACTCCACAGGTTGTCGTCGATGTCACCTCCGTTTACCCGGACAAAATGGAGGTTCTGCGATGTTACCGCAGTCAATTTGAACTGGAGGAAGGCAGTGTTGCCACTCCGCTGACAAACGGGTACCTGGAGATGGTCGAGTATCGGGAGCGTCTGTTTGGCCAGCAAGCCGGCGTCACCTACGCAGAAGGTTTTGTGAGTGCTGCGCCTTATGTATTGGCCAACCTGTAGAAGGAGTGACTTCCAGAATGAACATCGGGATTACCTGTTACCCGTCCCTGGGCGGATCAGGCGTCGTTGCCACGGAATTGGGCAAATTGCTTGCGGAGCGGGGACATCAGGTGCATTTTATTACCTCGGGCATGCCGTTTCGCCTCGGGGCCTTTCATCCGAACATTTTTTACCACGAAGTAGAAGTAAACAACTACGATGTGTTCAAATATCCGCCTTACGATTTGACACTGGCCAGCCGAATGGCGCAAGTCGCGCACAATGAAAAGCTGGATTTGCTGCATGTGCATTACGCCGTACCGCACGCCTTGTGCGCGTTTTTGGCAAAGCAGATGGTCGGACCGCATCTGAAGATCATGACAACGCTGCACGGGACGGACATTACCGTGCTCGGCTACGATTCCAACCTCAGCGAGCTCATTCGCTTCGGTATCGAGCGCAGCGACATGGTGACAGCCGTCTCCAACGATTTGATCCGGCAGACGAAAGAGTTGCTAAACGTAGAAAAAGAGATCGTTCCCGTTTACAACTTTGTAGACAAACGGCGCTACTACCCGAAAGAAGTCGGGGAGCTGAAGAAAAAATTTGCGCCTCGGGGCGAAAAAATTCTCATGCACATCTCCAATTTCCGTCCGGTCAAACGAGTGCCGGATGTCGTGGAGGTTTTCGCCAAGGTGCGCGAGGTAGTACCTTCCCGCCTCATTCTGATCGGAGAAGGGCCGGAGATGGGCGCCGTCCGCAATATGATTGCAGAGCGAGGCTTGACCAGGGACGTTTGCTTTTTAGGCAAGCAGGAAGACGTGGCTGAGGTCCTGTCTTTGGCGGATGTCATGCTGCTGCCTTCCCAAAAGGAGAGCTTCGGGCTTGTCGCGCTGGAAGCGATGGCGTGCGGAGTGCCTGTCGTGGCTTCATCTGCCGGCGGTTTGCCGGAAGTCGTGCTCGACGGGGTAACCGGCTACTTGTATCCGATCGGCGATGTCGAGGGGATGGCGCAGGGGACGATTCGTCTGCTTCAGGATGAAGAGATGTACCGGACTTTTTCCCGCAACGGCATTGAGCGGTCCTGCCAGACGTTTTGCCACGAGACGATTGCGTCCCAATACGAGGCGCTTTATAAGCAGCTGCTCGGATAACAGTAGCATGAACATTATGGACGATGGCTGTTGCTTTTGGCGATTTGGTGCAATTTGGAAATAAAGATGAAGAGACCGTATAAAAACTTCATCGCAGATTCCTCCTTTGGCAGGTGGAAGGGATGGGAACAGAGGGAGCGAGCATGGGAAAAGAACAGGCGGTACGGATACTGCAAACCTTGGAGGAGCATGGCTTTGAAGCCTATTACGTCGGTGGCTGCGTCCGCGATTGGCTGCTCGGAAGACCCGTTCACGATATAGATATATGTACGAATGCCCATCCTGGCGACGTGATTCGCCTTTTTCCCGACCCTGTCCCTACCGGGCTCAAGCACGGGACGGTCTCTGTAAAGATGAACGGCCTGTTTTTTGAAGTGACGACGTTTCGCACAGAAGGAAAGTACGAGGACTACCGGCGGCCGAGCGATGTGCAGTTTGTCGCCGAACTGCGGCTGGATCTCGAACGGCGCGATTTTACGATGAATGCGATGGCGATGGATCGTCGCGGAAATTTGCAAGACCCGTTTGACGGGCGAAAAGATCTCGCGGATCGCGTCGTACGCGCTGTTGGAGAGCCGGAGCAGCGTTTTCGCGAAGATGCTTTGCGTTTGCTGCGGGGCATCCGCTTTGCCGCACAGCTGGACTTCGCGATTGAGCCGGGGACGCTGCTGGCGATGAAAAAGACAGCACCCCTGCTCGCGCACATTGCTGTCGAGCGGGTGCGGGAAGAACTGAACAAGACATGGGACAGCCAGGCGCCCCACAAAGGCTGCCAGCTGCTCCACGAGACGAAGCTGTTCGCGTACTCCCCGCTGCTCGTGCAATTGGTCGAGCGGGCGAGTGCCCAAGCGTGGCGGTTGGTCCATCTGGAGTCATTAACGCAAAAATGGGCCGTCCTCATGTACGCTGCCGCTTTTGACGAAGAAGCGGCCCGGCAGATTTGTGCCCAGCTGCGCATGTCGAAGCGTGATACGGAAGCGATCGCTGTACTGGTAGCCTTGTTGAACCGGGTGCAACCGGATTGGGACGTCTCAAAAGCCGTGGAATGGGGACCGCTGCTGCTGGCGAAAGGTGAAAAGACTTGCCGCGAGCTGGCGTCGGCCCTGCGCGGTTGCTGGTGGAACAGGCGGGAAGAAGCGGTCTTCCGGGACCTTGAGGCGACGTATAATGCGATGCCCGTCAAATCGGTGAAAGACCTTGCTGTGACCGGCATGGATTTACAGGTAGCCATGCAGAAGAAACCGGGCGAATGGATCAGCCGCGTCCTGGACACATTGCTGATACAGGCTGCCTTGCACGGGCTGCCAAACACACCGGAAGCCTTGCTTGAGGCAGCGAAGAGAGAGGTAGCACGAGATGAACATTAAACAGGTCATTATCAAAGCGTTTCACGATCATCCCGGCGAGTTTATTTCCGGCGAAGAATTGAGCCAGACGTGCGGCTGCTCGCGGACGGCTGTCTGGAAGCACATCGAGGAGCTGCGCAAGGACGGCTATGAGGTAGAGGCGGTTCGCAAATCGGGTTATCGGCTGATTGCGGCTCCCGATCGCCTGTCCGCCGCCGAGATTACGGCAGGCCTGGACACCAAACACATCGGTCAGCGCGTGATCGCCTATGATGAAGTTGTGTCAACGCAGCCGCTCGCCCAGGAGGCTGCGGCAAAGGGCGCAGAAGAAGGCACGCTGGTGCTCGCAGAGATGCAGACGGGCGGAAAAGGCCGGCTGGGCCGTCCCTGGCATTCGCCAAAAGGAACAGGCATCTGGATGAGCCTGGTCATTCGTCCGGCGATCCCTTTGCCCAAGACGCCGCAGATCACGCTATTGACGGCCGTGACTGTCGCACGAACGATTCGCGAAGAGACGGGACTGCCGGTGAAAATCAAATGGCCCAATGATATTTTCATCGGGGATAAAAAGGTGTGCGGGATTCTCACCGAGCTGAATGCGGAATCCGACCGCGTCAATTATCTGGTAATCGGCATCGGCATCAATGCGAACAGCGTGGAAGCAGACTTTCCGGAAGAACTGGCCGCGATTGCGACCTCGCTTCGGATCGAATCGGGTCAGCCGGTGAAACGGGCTGCGTTTATCCGGCAATTTTGCCGCTTTTTTGAAGAGGAATACGACTATTACTTGCAGCACGGCTTCGAGCGGGTAAAGACGGAATGGGAGAAGAACTCCTACACGATCGGCCGGTGGGTGAGTGTCCAGACGATCTCGCAAAAGCTTGAGGGGCGTGCCGTGGCGCTGGACGATGAGGGCGTGCTGATGGTCGAAGACGAGACAGGCGCCATCCACAAAGTGTATTCAGCTGACGTCAATTATCGTGCAAATCCGTAAATCTTCTGTTATACTCCAGGTGGAGGCTGTATCACTGCGGTGAACGGTACTCCCGGAGTATTTTTGGTCTATTTGCGTATACCTAAGTGAATGAATCGTGTATGGACAAAAATCTGCTCAGAGCCTGTGAGGACCGAGACAGAAGGAAATCCGTAAAGATGCTGTATGTCTCTTTGGCATGGACAACCTTCTCCCGTATTCGGCGAGAAGGTTTTTTGATTCCATTTGCCCACAGGTTTAGCGCGTACAGAGGTGGAAAAGAATGGCAAATGGCAACAAACCAATCACGACTTCCGACATTCGGAAAAAGAAAGAAGCGGGCATTCCCATCACCATGATGACAGCATACGACTACCCATCGGCGAGGCTGGTCGAAGAAGCCGGGGTCGACATGATTCTCGTCGGGGATTCGCTCGGTATGGTCGTCCTTGGCTACGACTCGACGATTCCCGTGACGATGGAAGACATGGTCCATCATACGAAAGCAGTGACCCGTGCGGCGAGACGGGCTTTTGTCGTGACCGACCTGCCGTTTCTCAGCTACCACGGCACGGTGGAGGAAGGCGTGAAAAATGCAGGACGGCTGATGCAGGAGGGCGGAGCGAAAGCCGTCAAAATGGAAGGCGGAAAAGAGCTTGCCCCGCTCATCACACGCTGTGTCCAGGCAGGCATCCCTGTGGTCGGGCATATCGGGCTGACGCCGCAATCCGTCCACCAGCTGGGCGGCTACAAAGTGCAGGGCAGAGACCTGGAACAGGCACAGCGGCTGCTGGATGACGCCCTTGCCCTGCAGGAAGCGGGAGTGTTTGCGCTCGTTCTGGAGTGCGTGCCAGAAGAGGTGACCGGGATGATTGCGAAAAAATTGGAAATTCCGGTCATTGGCATCGGAGCGGGTGTGACTTGCGACGGTCAAGTCCTCGTTTTCCATGATGTGCTCGGCTACGCTTCGCAGATCACGCCGAAATTCGTGAAGCGCTATGCGGACATCGGCGCGGCCATCAAGGAAGCGGTGGCGTCGTATGTCAGCGAAGTGGAGAACCGCAGTTTTCCTGCTTCCGAGCATGTCTTTCACGCTTCGGAGGATACGATCAAACAGTTGTACGGTGAAAGGGTGACTCAGTCATGATTCAGACGATGCAGCAAATCAGCACGATCGCAGAAATGCGCGTTCATATAAAGGAAGCACGGCGCCAGGGCAAGACCATTGGCATCGTGCCGACCATGGGCTTCCTGCATGAAGGCCATCTGAGTCTCGTGAAGGCGGCGAGAGAAAAATGCGACCTGGTCGTCATGAGCATTTTTGTCAACCCGTTGCAATTTGGCCCCAACGAAGACTTCGACCGCTATCCGCGCGATTTGGAGCGCGACCGGGAGCTGGCCCGTTCGGCGGGCGTCGATCTGCTGTTTACCCCCGAAGTGAGCGAGATGTATCCGAAGCCGATGCTGACGAACGTATCCGTATCGACGGTGACGGAGCAGCTGTGCGGCAAATCCCGTCCCGGCCATTTCGATGGCGTGGCGACAGTGGTGACCAAGCTGTTTCAGATCGTTCAGCCGGATTACGCCTTTTTCGGGCAAAAAGACGCGCAGCAGGTCGCAGTCGTCACCCAGATGGCGTTCGACCTGTCCATGCCAGTCGAGATCGTCCCTTGTCCGATCGTGCGGGAGGCGGACGGCCTTGCTTTAAGCTCGCGCAACGTGTATTTGTCTGCAGAGGAGCGCGAGCAGGCGTTGGTTCTCTCGCGCAGCCTGAAACATGCGGAAAAGTGGCTGGCAGAAGGGGTTGCCCTGGATGAGGTGCGCGGACGAATCATCCAGATGATTTCAGAAATGCCGCTGGCGCAGATCGATTATGTGGAGCTGCTTACCTATCCGGATCTTTCCCCCGTTTCGGCGCGCACCCCGGGACAATCGATCATCGTGGCGCTGGCTGTCCGCTTTGGAAAGACGCGACTGATCGACAATTTGATTACCACCATCTAAGAGCGACAGAAGACCAAGGGAGGAATATGCGTGCTGCGCACCATGATGAAAGCGAAAATTCACCGTGCCAGAGTGACAGAAGCGAACCTGAACTACGTCGGCAGCATTACGATCGACAAAAACATCCTGGATGCCGTGGACATTTGGCCCAATGAAAAGGTGCAGATCGTCAACAACAACAATGGCGCCAGACTGGAGACGTACGTCATTGAAGGTGAGCCGGGGAGCGGAGTCATTTGCCTTAACGGCGCAGCCGCCCGGCTCGTGCAGGAAGGGGATGTCGTCATCATCATCGCCTATGCCATGATGACCGATGAGGAAGCTCGCACGTACAAGCCGCGTGTGGCGATCATGGACGAGAATAACCGGATCAAGGAAATGCTCGGGGAAGAGATCCACGCAACGATCCTCTAGCTGGCCGTTCTGTATAGAGCCACCCGCCTTGTGAGACAATGAAGGTACTCACGCCTCACAGGGGGTGGCTTTTGCGTGAATATAGACGAATGGTTCCACGATTTGCGAAAGAAAGTGGAAACGATCGAGGAGAAATGGCCGGGCGCTTCGGAGGAGGAACGGCTGCAGCTTGTCGACCAACTGTATCATTTGCGCCAGGTCAGCGATACGGTCGTGGATCATTGGCTGCAATTTGAGGAGCGCCTGTCCGAGACAATTCGCCGGGTCAAGGAAATGGAAGGCCAGCTGCCGCCAGCAGAAGGCAAGGTGCCGGCAGCAGCGGCGAATGAAGCGGCCAGTACAGCCGCGTCGATACAGGATGAAAATGAGGCAGATGCCCCCAAAAAAGCTGCGCCAGACAGCCAAAAAAAGGAAAGCAATCCGTACGAGCCGATGTTTCGGCGTGGGGAAGGCTTTTACCATTTGCGGATGTATCAGGATGCCAAAAAGTGTTTTGCCGAACTGATCGAACAGTCGCCTGACTGGGAGAGCGGACGGCTGTACTACGCCTACAGCCTGTTGTTCTCCGAGGAACGGGAGGCCGCTCTTCGTGAATTCCGGCTCTTGAGCAGGTCAGCCAGCTCCCCTGCCGTAGTCGCCATCAGCTACAACGCCATCGGGTGTATTCTCGCCGAAGAACGGAAGTGGCTCGAGGCCGCCCAGGCGTTCAAGCAGTCACTCGAAGTCAAGCCCGACCAGGAGGAGGCGCGCTACAATCTGGCGCTCTGCTACTTCAAGGACGGAGATGCCAAAGAAGCCCTGGATGAGATCGAGAAGTGCCTGCATAGGGACGAGAACGACTGGGAAGCGCAACTGCTCTGGCTGCGGGCTGCCCAAAAGCTGCAAGCCATGGACGTGAATGCCGAGTTGACGCCGCCTGCATCTTTGCAATTGCCTTCGCGTGAGCTGGACAACGAAACGCTGCAAGAAATGGCCTCCCTGTATGAATCAGCGGGGAACTACCACCGGGCGCAAGTCTGTTATCATTTCCTGACGGAGCGGTTGCCGAGAGAGGGCTGGGCTTGGCATGGCCTCGCCTGGAACACCTGGCTGATCGCCGGGACGAAGAGGGCAATCACGCTATTGAAAAAGGCGATCAGCCTGTCTCCGCAGCACAACGATTTTATTTTCAGCTATGGCTGGATGCTGTTGTTTGACGGAGATGTGGACAAGGCCATGGCCGTTTTTCGCCGCTTGCTGGAGCGGGATCGGGACAATCGGCTGGGGCAATCCGGCATGATCTCCGCTTACGAAAAGCTGGGAGAGTTGCAGGCTGCCAAACGTTTGGCGAAGCAGTTCGCGGACGATCCGGAGCCGTATGTCCAATCTCTTGGTTACTTTCACCTGGGGCGGCTGGCACTCGTCGAGGAAAACTGGCGTTTGGCGGAGCAATACTTCCGGCGGATTCTCCCGCATGCTGACCAGTTCCGGGAAGTTCCCGTCTACATGCAGCTGTGTGCCAGCAAATTAGGGGAGCCGGTGCGGGAGATCGAGTTGCTAAGTCCCTAAACCAGGCGAAAAAGCAGGAAATTGCCATGCTGCTGCCGAATGGGGTAGAGTGAGCGGATGCAAGAACCCGCCCAGGTTATGAGGTGACAAACGCTTGAATCGATTACTGGTAGTAGATTTTGAAACAACGGGAAGCCATCCGCGCCACGGCGACAGCATTATCCAGATCGGAGCTGTTGCCATTGACAACGGGCAAGTGACAGACAGCTTTTCTACCCTGGTCAATCCGGGACAACCGATCCCGTCTTTTATTACACAATTAACGGGCATTACGGAGGAGATGGTCCGCGATGCTCCTTCGCTCGAGGAAGTTTTCCCACGTCTTTTACGAATGCTGGATGGCCGGGTCTTCGTCGCCCACAATGCCAGCTTTGATCTCCAGTTTTTACAAGAAGCCCTGCTTAGTCAGGGCTATTATGCGTTTGACGGCTACGTGCTGGACACGGTGGAGCTCTCTCGCCTCCTGATGCCGACGCAGAACAGCTACCGGCTGGGGGAGCTGGCATCGGAGCTTGCGATTGAGCATGACAATCCGCATCAGGCGGACAGCGATGCGATGGCAACGGCACAGCTGTTCCTGCATTTGCTGGAAATTTTGCAGAGCCTGCCGCTGGTGACGATCCAGCGACTGCAACTCCTGGTGTCCTCCTTTCGTTCCGACATCACTGTGCTGCTGCGCCATGTGGAAATGGAAAAAATGGCTTTGCTCCCGCAGCTGGACACCGATGCTTCCCCGGGCGAACCGGCAGACATGTGGGATGTGTACCGCCAACTCGCTTTGCGCAAACGGGAAGAAAAACTGACGGCGTCCTTTCAGCGTCCGCCGCAAACAGAAGCCCCGCCTGCTGCCTTCCCGCAGCTTTTGGAGGACGTCCTGGGCGATGGCGGAAGCATGTCGACGCACGTCGCGGGCTATCAGCGCCGGGATGCGCAGGAAGCGATGATGCACGCCGTCTATGACGCGATACAGGACGGTGCGCATCTGCTGGTGGAGGCAGGTACTGGCACGGGCAAATCGCTGGGCTATTTGCTTCCGGGGATTGTCTGGGCGAAGCAAAATCAGCAACAGCTCGTGGTCAGTACCAATACGATCCAGCTGCAGGAACAGCTGTTTCACAAAGAAATTTTGACGCTGCAGCAGACGCTTCCTTTTGACTTTACCGCCTCTACGCTGAAAGGCAGAGGAAACTACCTGTGTCTCCGCAAGTTCGAGCAGGCGCTGGAAGAGCCGGTGGAGGGCAGCAGCCAGGAAATGCGGCTGGTCAAAGGCCAAATGCTGATCTGGCTCACCCAGACAGAGACCGGCGATGTGGAAGAGCTTAGCATGCCGCCGGCGGGACAGCTGTTCTGGCAGCAGGTCAAAAGCGATACGGGCTCCTGCCTGAACCGGGCGTGCCCGTGGTTTAGCCGCTGTTATTACTTTCAGGCCAAGGAGCGGGCGAAAGACGCTGACGTCCTGATCGTCAACCACGCGCTGTTCATCAGTGATCTGCAGGCCGAAAACCGCATCCTGCCCCCATATGAAGTCGCGATTCTGGATGAAGCACACCATTTGGAAGACGCCGCTACCCAGCACCTGGGCAAGCAGTTCACGACGACGCAGTTGCTGTTTCTTCTGGACCGGGCTTCTGTAGAGGAGGGCAGCGCCTTGTCCCGGTTCGTCGAGGAGTGGGAGAACTGGATGGGCGCCCCGCAAAGCTTCGTTGAGGAGCAGTTGGCAGAGCTGACGCGGGTGTCCGGTACTTTGCGCGACAAGGCGCAGCACTGGACGCAGCTGTTGTACGCCTGGGCGTCCGAGCGTGCGGAGGAAACGACGGACGCTGGCAGGGAGACCGTTCGCTATCGGCCGGAATCATTTTCAGGCAAGCACGAGCGCATTCGCAAGTCGACCCGAAAGCTGATCGAGGTCATGACGGCTTTCGGAGAGGTGCTTGATCGGCTGGTTAGAGAGGTTCCGTCCGAGGAGAAGCCGCCATTTGCCCTGCGCAGCCTGCGTACCGACCTTTCAGGGCTGCTAAACGACTGGCAAAAAACGGTAGAGCTGCTGCACTTCTTTTTGCTGGAGCAAGATCCTGAATATGTGTACTGGATGGAAGTCGAGTCGCGGCTGGCGCGCAAGCAGGTGCATCTCTCCGCTGCGTTGCTGAAGGTCTCCGATTCGCTCTCTGAGCCGCTTTTTGCCCAAAAGCGGAGCCTGATTCTCACCTCGGCGACGTTGACGGTGAAAAACAGCTTCTCGTACATGCTGGGCCGCTTTGGACTGGACCTGTTGCCGGAAGGGAGGGTCCGCACGTTGTCGCTGCCTTCCCCGTTTGATTACGAGAACCAGGGGCTGCTTTTGATCCCGTCTGATTTCCCTGCGCCGGGCAAGGAAAACGATGGGACTTATCTTGATGCTGTCGTCCAAGGCTGTCTCGATGTCGTTCAGGCTTCCGGCGGCCGGACGCTGATCCTGTTCACGTCCCATTCGATGCTGCGGCTCGTTTATCAGGCGATGAAGGAACGGCTGGCAGGTTCCCCGGATTCGTACACGCTGCTGGGACACGGCATCGACAGCAACAACCGCAGCAAGCTGGTGGGACTGTTCCAGTCGATTGAGCGCAGCGTGCTGCTCGGGACCAGCAGCTTTTGGGAAGGCGTGGACATTCCGGGGGATGCCTTGAGCAGTCTGGTCATTGTCCGTCTGCCGTTTACTCCGCCCAATCATCCGGTCTATCAAGGACGCGCCGAGATGCTAAAGGCAGAAGGAAAAAATGCGTTCATGTCAATGGCTTTGCCGCAGGCGGTCATTTTGTTCAAGCAAGGTGTCGGAAGATTGATTCGCCACCATCTGGATCGGGGTGTCGTTGTCGTATTTGACACGCGGGTCGTGGAGTCCAGATACGGCCGCGCCTTTCTGCAATCTTTGCCGCCGTATACGATCGAGAGCGGTCCGTGGCCGACGCTGCGCGAGAAGATCGCTCCATTCCTCGGTATGTCCCCCCTGTCTGGCTCATAATAATGAAGCAATAGTCTCCCAGGGATTTAGGTGATAAAATAGATGGGATGGAAAACGACATGGCGCTGGCTGTTGCTTGGTTTTACTGCGGCCTTCCTGTTTACCTGCACGCTTGCAGGACAGTCCCAAAGTGCCATCAAGGTGGAAGATCCGTATGCCAGCGACAACGAGCAAGACTTTGTCGGTCTGGTGCTTACTTTCTTTGCGCTGCCTCACGGGGAAAGCACCCTCGTCCGGTTTCCAGGGGGCCAGACAATGCTGATCGATACGGGCAGTGAGGAAGACTGGTCTGTTTTGGCGGAACGATTGGCAGAGCGGAAGCTGACGCGGCTGGACTATCTGGTCGTGACGAACGACCAGCCGGAGCACACCGGAGGATACGCGTCGTTGGCCAAAACGATTCCGGTGGACACCGTCATTTTGCCTAAACTGATTGAACAAACCATCTTCAAGGCTCTGCCGATTGAAGCCTCCCAAAAACGGATGACGGCTGTCGCTGGCCAGGAAATCAGGCTGGAGGATGGCGTCACGATGCAAGTGCTGCTTCCCGAGGAGCCGTTGTTTTTGTCGCCGCAGAACAATTCGCTCGTCTTTCGTCTGCAGCATGGTCGCTTGCGCTATTTGTTCGCAAGCGGAATCAACGAAGAGGCGGAAGAGCGGCTGCTGGAGCGGCATCCGGAGCTGCTCGCAGCGGAAGTGCTGAAAGTAGGGGGACAAGGCAGCAACCAAGGTTCGTCCCAGCCCTTTCTCACCAAGGTGGACCCCCAGGTGGCCATCATCCAGACGGGCAAGTCGCGCGAGAGCATGAAGGAAAGCCGTACGGAAGTGCTGGAGCGGCTCGGCGAATCGTGGGCCGAGACGTATATGACCGACCGCGACGGGACGATTACGATCTTGTCGAACGGGAAGGACTACCGCATCCTGAAGCAAAAGAAATGAAGAGGGGTGGCCGAACGTGGCCAAACAAGAGAAGATTTCAGAGGCGGTTGTCCGTCGTCTGCCGATCTATCTGCGCTACCTGAGTTATTTGCAGCAAGTGGGCGTGGCAACCGTTTCCTCCCAGCAAATGGGCAAGAATCTGGACGTCAATCCTGCGCAAATCCGAAAAGATCTCGCCACGTTCGGAGATTTTGGCAAAAAGGGGATTGGCTACGAAGTCAATTATCTGATAGAGAAAATACGCCAGATTCTGAAATTGACCGATGAAATTCGGGTTGTGCTGGTAGGCGCGGGGCATCTGGGCCATGCCATCAGCAATTATAACGCTTATTTGAAGGATAACATGCGGATTGCGGCCATTTTTGACTGCGATCCCGAGAAGCTGGGAAAAAAGGTGGCAGGACTGACGATCCAGCCACTGGAAGAGCTCGCGGAGACGATCGCGGCTCTGAATATCAAACTGGCGATTATCACTGTCCCTGCATCCGCAGCGCAGTCCGTATGCGATCAGTTGACCGAAGCGGGGATCAAAGGGATCTTGAACTTTGCGCCTACCACAATTCGCTCTGCCAAGGACGTGCGTATCCACTATGCGGACGTCACGTCCAACCTGCAGAGCCTGGCTTATTATTTATCGTAAAAAGGACGGAGTGTATTCATGAAAAAGACGATCCTCATCCACGCAACCGTAATCACTGCAAACGACCAGAACGAAGTCATCCACGATGGGGCAGTAGCCTTTGAAGGGGACAAGATCACCTACGTCGGACCAACGCCGGAAGACCTCACAGATGCCGGCTACGATGAAGTCATCGACCAAAGAGGCGACTATATTCTGCCGGGTTTCATCAATACTCACGGACATGCCGGCATGTCGCTCCTGCGCGGCTATGCCGACGATTTGCCGCTGCAACAGTGGCTGGAAGACAAAATGTGGCCGCTGGAAGCGCAGTTCACCGGCAACCACGTAAAATGGGGCACGCAGCTGTCGCTGATCGAAATGATCCGTACAGGTACTACGACGTTCGTCGATATGTACGACCACATGGACGAGGTAGCCAAAGCGGTTGAGGCAGCAGGGATGCGCGCCCGTCTCTGCCGGGGAATGATCGGGCTGTGCTCGGAAGAAGAGCGCCAGGTGAAGCTCGCGGATGCTACGGCATTTGCGAAGGAATGGCACAATCAGGCAGACGGACGCATTACCGTCATGATGGCGCCGCACGCTCCTTATACGTGCGACCCGCGCTTTATTACGCAAATCATCGAAAAAGCAGACGAGCTGTCGCTGCCGCTGCACATCCACATGTCGGAAACGGCCTGGGAAGTGGGGCAAAACGAAAAGGATTACGGGCTTCGTCCGGTCGCCCATCTGGAGAAGCTGGGCATGTTTGCCCGTCCGACGCTCGTGGCTCACGCTGTCCATTTGACGGATGAAGAGATTGACATCTTGGCAAAATACCAAGTGAGAGTTTCACATAACGTAGTGAGCAACCTGAAGCTGGCGAGCGGCGTGGCACCGGTACCGAAGATGCTGGCAAAAGGCATCAGCGTCTCGCTGGGAACGGACAGCTCGGCCAGCAACAACAACCTGAATCTGTTTGAAGAATTGAAGCTCGCGGCGATCTTGCACAAAGGCGTGAACAACGACCCGGTGGCCGTGCCTGCGGAGGAAGCGCTGCGGATGGCGACCCGCTACGGAGCGGACGGCGTATTCCAGGCAGATACCCTTGGTTCGATTGAGGTAGGCAAGCAAGCGGACCTGATCGTGCTGGACAGCCATCAGGCGCATTTCCACCCTGCGCATGAGCCGATCTCACATGTCGTGTACGCAGCAAATGGCCGGGATGTGAAGGATACTATCGTCCAAGGGAAATACTTGATGCGCAATCATCAGCTGCTCACGATCGACGAGGAGCGGGCGATCTACGAAGCGAATCGCGTATTCCAGACATTGAAACGGTAAAAAAGGCCCCTGTCTTGGTGAGGACAGGAGCAAGAGGGTTAGGTGTAGGTAGGGGAAATTGGGTAACACAACTGCTTGCCGTGCCTATTTTCGCCACAACTCGGTCAGGTGATGATGGCGAAAGTGAAGAGTGGGTGTGTGAGACGAACTGCGAAGTGGTGAAGACAAGGCTGCCCAGGAGACGCGGTATTCCTGCAACAAAAACCCTAGCAAGTCAGGTGATGGAGTCTGCCCAGAGCTTTTCACGCGCTCACCTCCTTGGGGTGTACATGTAGTATGACCGTCGTGCCCCATGCTATGATTAGCAACTTTTCCGTCCTGTTCTAAAACCTTCCCGTTGCGCATAGGCATAAGAAAAAGAACGGGACAGGGGGAGTGGGACATGTATGTCCGGCCCAAACTGCTCTGGTGGCTCATCCCCATTTTTCTTTGCCTGTTTCTCGTGGGCATGTTGCTTGGAAAGTTTGGCGACCAAGGCGATATGAAAGGCGGGCGGGTTATGGAGCAGGGAGCAGGCTCGGGTTATGACCCGATGACACTGTCGATGCTGCTTGACCAGCTGACGAGGGACGAGGAGCGTTCCTTTGTCGTCTACGTGCACAGCGAGGCGCTAAACGGAAGGTACCAGCAGGAACGGTTTGAACTCTCCGGGGAGATGGCGGGCCATCAGGTGCACATTTCCCGTAACGGTGAGCAGCAAGTAAGCGTAATACAAGATGGACAACCTCTGGACCAGGCGACGACACTGCCCTATGCGCTCTATACGCCGTATGAGCACGCGGCCGTAATCAAAAGCGTCATGCATTCCGTGGCGCCGATTGCCGTGCAAGACCCGAGCGGCAGCGGCTGGAGGGGATATCGCCTGACGGTGCCGGAGCGCGAGATGGGTTCCCTGCTCTCGCTTTGGCTGGGTCCTGCCTTTACCGGAAGCGAGCTGAAGCCTGAACTGACCAAAGGATTCGGCGTCACCTACCAACTTTGGTACGAGCCTGTTTCGGGTCAAATCAGGCAAATGGACATCGCGTTGCAAATCAGGACCGCTGCAGGCGAGAAGCGCGACGAGCTGCGGTTTCGCCTGTAGCGCCATGGAAAAAAGGAGTTTGAACTGTGGTTGTGCGTATGATCGTGGTCGTAATTGCCGCCCTGCTGGTCGTGGGAGCGGGATTTGCGTACCATCTGACCTCCTTTGTTGTGGGGGGGAGAAGCAGCTTTGACGAGCAAGTGATGAAATGGGTGGAGGAGCGGACGACAATCAGCCAGGTGGAGTCGATTGACGAGTACCGCGGGAAGCAGAGCTACGCTGTCGTGATCGGGAAAAACCAGGTCGGTACTCCTGTCGTGGCGTGGCTGACGGACAAGACGGCTGCGTTCGACCGGATGGACCTCGCCGTCCCGCGCAAAAACGTGGAGGAGGCTGTCGCCAAAGGATTTCCGGGAGCAAAGGTGACGCACATCGTGCCCGGTATGGAAGGCGACAAGCGCTTCTGGGAAGTCACCCTGAAGGACAAGGACGGGCGATTCCGCTATTTGCACTACGATTTGTTCAGCGGCGCTCTGCTTGCTTCTTATGTATTGTCTCCAACCTCTTGAAAATCGATGCTTGTCTGGGGCCACTCCTGCGGGGGAGGCCTCTTTGTATTGTTCTGAACTTCGTCAATGGCTTGACATGCACGGCAGATGGAAGTTCAACCAGGAAGTGTAAAAAATTTTGATATACTCATGTGATATACTGAATGGGCAGAGAATGAGAAACGAAAGTAGTTTAAGGGGGAGAAGCTGTGCAATTGAAAAAGGGTGCGATTGGAATGTCCCTGGTAGCGACACTCGCTCTCCTGTTCGGTGGATGGTTCTTGTATCAAAAGATCGAGATTGAAGAACCGATCCGGACAGAAATCGGACAGCTGCAATCCGCTTCACTGACACATCTGGATGTAGGCAAAGACAAGATTGAAATAGATTTGAAAGTGACCAAACCAAAAGCATTTCCACAGGACTTTCGCCACCTGCAGGAGACGACAGCCAGCCTGTCCGCAGGCAAGCAGGTCGAAATTCGCGTGGACAATCAGTCGCGAAGCTTGAAGGATGTCTGGAATAACGGTCAGTTCGTGTTTACGGAAGCGATTGAACTGCACCAATACAGCCGTATTCCGCAGCTGGTTGAACAGTGGAAGGCGGAGCATCAGTTAGACGATGCATCGGCGTTGATGGATGACACGAACATTTACGTTTATTTGAAAAAGGGATCGGAGGACTTTTATACGATCGTCCCCCGTTCCACGGAAGATGAGGTGACGGCTCGTGGGTAAAGAATGGTTGCTCGGCGTCATTCCCGGGGTCTTGATCTTTCTCCTGTTTTTGGGTGTCAATATCGTGCCGTTCGTGTTGTTTGCCCTGGTGCTCGGGGCGATTTTTTTCCTCATCAGGCGGCAGCAGAGCGGTCAGGGAGGCAATTTTGCGCTCGGCAGCAAGAGCAGGCAGAACGGGCATGTCATCCCGAAGACCGACATCCAGTTTGCTGACATTGGCGGACAGGAGCGGGCGAAGAAGGAACTGAAGGAGGCGCTTGATTTTCTCGTCTACAAGGACAAAATCGAACAATACGGCATCCGTCCGATCAAAGGCGTGCTGCTTACGGGTCCTCCCGGGACAGGGAAAACGTTGATGGCAAAGGCAGCAGCCAATTACACGAACTCTGCTTTCGTGGCAGCTTCCGGCTCTCAGTTTGTGGAGATGTACGTCGGAGTAGGGGCCCAGCGAATTCGTGACATGTTCAA
Source organism: Brevibacillus sp. GCM10020057 (assembly GCF_042683565.1). NCBI lineage: Bacteria > Bacillati > Bacillota > Bacilli > Caryophanales > Paenibacillaceae > Brevibacillus > Brevibacillus sp. GCM10020057. The sequence continues at coordinate 792,980 of NZ_JBHUJW010000043.1, read as the reverse complement.
GGAAGTCAGAGCGATGGCAGAGAAAAACGGGCAGGACAGCGCGATCATTTTCATCGACGAGATCGATGTCATCGGTGGCAAGCGAGACGGGCAGCAGCAAAAGGAATACGATCAGACGTTGAACCAGCTGCTGACGGAAATGGACGGAGTGGCGACGAGCGACAAGCCGCGCGTCCTCGTCATGGCGGCGACCAACCGGAAAGATATGTTGGACGCGGCACTGCTTAGGCCGGGACGCTTTGACCGGCACATCAATGTCGACTTGCCGGACAAGCCTGCTCGCGAGCAGATTTTGACGATTCACACGGCCAATAAGCCTTTAGGTGATGATGTCGTGCTGGATAAGGTGGCGCAGGAGACGTTTGGCTTCTCCGGTGCGCAGCTGGAGAGCGTGGCCAACGAAGCAGCGATCTATGCGATGCGGGAAAACAGCAGCAAGATCGAGGCGCGTCATTTTGCCTACGCGGTCGACAAAGTCATGCTCGGGGAAAAGGTAGACCGCGAAGCGTCGGAAGAAGAAAAACGAAGAGTGGCACTCCACGAACTGGGCCATGCGATTGTCAGCGAAGTCGTGCGTCCCGGTTCGGTATCCCAGGTGACACTGAGTCCGCGCGGGCAAGCGTTGGGCTATGTCCGGCAAAATCCGATGGAAGACCGCTACCTGTACACGAAGGAAGCGATGGAAAAACAAATCATGGTCAGTCTGGGCGGGGCGGTTGCCGAGGAGATTTACTACGGCGGGCGCAGCACTGGCTCCAAAAACGATTTTGAGCAAGCACTCGGGATGGCACAGGAGATCGTGCAGAGCGGGATGTCCCGTCTGGGGATCGTCCATCTGCAATATGTGGACAAGACGCGGATTCACGAGGAAGTGGAGTTTTTGCTGGAAAGTCTGCTGAAAAGGACGCGTGAGCTGCTCGGCAAGCATGATGCGGTCTTTCAAAACAGCCTGCAAACCTTGCTGGATGCCGAAGTGCTGCAAGGAGACGAATTTCGCGCGCTGCTTTCGCAAAATCAGGTGCAAGACACTGTGGCTGTGTAACGATTCCCCGAACGGGAAGCACAGCCGCATCTACCCGTTTGGCCAATTGCCATATTGGCCGGCGGGTTTTTTGTTTGCTGCGGGTGCCAAACGCCTAGTCCTCTGAATAACCTACTAAAGATACGGGATAGACATCAGGAGGCAAGGAGACTCTATGGCAAATGTAAACCGGCGAAAGCTGAACAAAAACCTGGGGAAATCGTTCAAGCATAGTTCATTGGAGAACGAAATCCCTCTGCTGAAGACCAAATCGGAAGCAGATTGGCTGCACGATCTGGAGGTCGAGCTGCTGGACTCGGAGCTGAATGCTGCTTCCTTTGAGCCGCCACCTTATTCGCAGAGGAGCAGTCATGCAGTGACGCCTCCTCTGCAAAAACTTCCGTCCCAAGGAATTTCCTCCAATCAGACGACGTTCACCCGCGTGATTAAAGACCGCAACGACGACCGAGATCGATCCTTTGTGTACACGGACGATTTGACGGATCAGTCCGTCACCAGCGAAAAAATCGCCAATCGCTCCATTGACGCATCCAAAATCAAACCAGGGACGCTGGAGACATCTCTGCTCAAAGACTATGCGGTGGACAGCAGCAAGCTGGCCGATCATAGCGTGACTTCATCCAAGATCGCGCCGCAGGCGATCCAGGGCGAGCACATAGGCAAAGGAATCATCACAAACGACATGATCTGCGACCGTTCGATCACCGGCCAGAAGCTCGCCAACAACAGCATCACGGCCGAGAAGCTGGCAGATAAAGTCATCGACTCCATGAAATTTGCCGAGGGTGCCATTTCCAGCAAGCACATTCAGGAGCAATCCATTACAACCGAGCTCATCCAGGATCAGGCGGTCACGGCGGATAAGATCAAGACGGGCGGCGTACAGACGAGACATTTGGCCAATTACGTCATCAATTCGGTCAAACTCGAAGACGGGGCGGTGACGAATGACAAGCTGCGGGATGCGGCCGTCACCGCAAGCAAGATTGACGAAGAAGCGGTTGAATCCCGGCACATTCGGGAAGGCGCGATTCTGCACCATCACATTGCCGAACAGGCGATCGACGGAAGCCATCTTGCTCCGGGAGCAGTCTCGGACGTGCATATCGCCTTTCAGACGATCTACAGCCAGCATCTGCATCCCGAAGCCGTCACGAGCGACAAAATCAGCGCGTACGCCGTTTTGACCGAGCATCTGGACCATTCCAGCGTCACCGCTGAGAAAATTGCCAAGGAATCGGTGGGAAGTCTGCATCTGCAGGCAGCCAGCATCCAGACGACACATCTGCAAGACAACGCCGTGACGACGAAAAAAATCGGTGACCAGCAAGTGACGACGCTAAAACTGGCGGATAAATCCGTAACGAGCGACAAGCTCAGCAGCAGAAGCGTATGGAGCCACCATCTGCTGGAGGAAAGCGTCCAGACAAGACATCTGGCAGACAGTGCGGTAACGCCGGAGAAGCTGGCGAAGCGCTCTATCGAGGAACAGCATCTGACGGAACGTCTCATCGGCGGCGCGCATTTGCGCGAGTACGCGGTGCAGACGCATCACTTGACGGATCACGTCATCACGACCTCCAAGCTCGCTCCCGAATCAGTCTCCACGGATAAAATTACGGAGCTTAGCGTCACTACGGGCAAGCTCGCGGATGCGGCGGTCACAGCGCAAAAGATGGCTAGCGAAGCGGTGAAAACCCGCCATCTGAGCAAAGCCGCCGTCACGAGCGACAAGCTCGCCGAGAAATCCGTGACGTCGTCGCACATCGCCAGTCTGTCCATTCAAAACGAACATCTGCAGCCCAAGTCGATCTCCAAGGAAAAGCTGCAGGAAGGCAGCGTCACGCGGGAGAAGCTTGTCGATCGGGTCGTCGACGGCAACAAGCTCGAACTGAAATGCGTGACGGGCGAGCATGTTGTCCCCGAGTCGTTGACCAGCAAACATCTTGCAGAAGGCAGCATCACCGGGGAAAAACTGACGCAAAAGGTCATAGAAACGAAGCATCTGACCGATGGAGTCGTCACGGAGGAGAAGCTTGCAGACAGCAGCGTGACCGGCAGGAAGATCGTTCCGGGAGCGATACGCGATGCCCATTTGGCAGACAATACCATTACGGCGGAAAAGCTGGCCTTCCAGCCTGTGGAAACGAATCGGCATCTCGGAGTAACCTTTCAGCAGTTCGGATTTACTCCGTTTCGGCTGGAGTCGAACCAGCTATGTGCAGACGTCAAGGTGACCTTGCCGCATGCGTATGCGAATGAGAACTATTGCATCGTGGCCATGACCAATCAGGCGGGAGTGGGCGCATCGCTCAAAAAGCAGGTGAAATCAGGCGCACTCATCTCCGTCTTCCGTGGACAGGGCACAGCAGAGACGAGCGGCATTCTGCAGTGGATTGCCATCGGTGAAAAGGGGAGCGAGAGAGGCAGCGAGAGCGACTTGGCTTTGCTGCTGGAAGAGCAAGAGTCTTCTTCTGCTGCGGCAGGGCAGGCGGCAAGCGGGCTGGACGATCTGCTTGCAGAGCAAGAATTGCGGGCGGAGTTCGAGATTCTGAATGAGGAAGAACCGGTTTTGCCAGATCTGGAGAATACCGGAGAGGCGGAGCCATCCGAGCACGATAAGGAAACGGAAGATGCTTGACAGGGATGGCAGTCGTCCAAAGAAAACGGAAAACAGCAAGAGAACCTTTCTGCCAGATGCAGGAAGGTTTTTGTTTTCATAATAATATTATGGTAAACTGAATGGAGGAGTCTTTCATTGAATTTGCCTGACCCCGATAGTATAATTGTGAGGTATACCCGCTATTGACTTGCGCGGGATGGTAAATGGAGGGAATGGTTCCGATGTTGACGACGATTGCTCAAATTGGGCAGCATGTTGGACAAGAAGTGCGATTGGGTGGCTGGCTCTACAACAAGCGAGGCAGCGGAAAAATCCAATTTCTGCAATTGCGTGACGGCTCCGGCTTTATCCAAGGGGTCGTGGTAAAGGCAGAGGTAGCCGAAGAAGTTTGGGAAAGAGCATCAAAACTGACACAAGAAAGTTCTCTATACATAACAGGCGTCGTTCGTGCAGACGATCGCGCGCCAAGCGGATATGAGCTGAACGTAACGGGACTGGAGATCATCCAGCTCGCGGAAAACTATCCGATCTCCTTGAAAGAGCACGGGGTCGACTTTTTGATGGACCATCGTCATCTGTGGCTGCGCACTCCGCGTCAGCGCGCCGTTATGTCTATCCGCTCCGAAGTGATTCGCGCCGTGTACGAATTTTTCCACCAAAACGGGTTCTACAAGGTCGATCCCCCGATTTTGACCCCTACCTCTGCGGAAGGGACGACCAATCTGTTCCATACAAAATATTTCGATGAAGACGCTTACTTGTCTCAGTCCGGGCAGTTGTACATGGAAGCAGCGGCGATGGCATTGGGCCGCGTATACTCCTTTGGCCCGACATTCCGTGCCGAGAAATCCAAAACTCGCCGCCACCTGATCGAGTTCTGGATGATCGAGCCGGAGATGGCGTTCGTGGATCACGAGGAGAACCTGCGCATCCAGGAAGCATTCGTCTCCCATATCGTGCAATCCGTGCTGAAAAACTGCCAACTGGAACTGAAAACGCTGGAGCGGGATACGACCAAGCTGCAAAACGTGACCGCACCGTTCCCGCGCATCAGCTATGACGATGCGATCAAACTGCTGCAGGAAAAAGGCAGCGACATCAAATGGGGCGACGACTTCGGCGCACCGGACGAGACGGCGATCGCCGAGCACTTTGACAAGCCGGTGTTCATCACCAACTACCCGACCGAGATCAAGGCGTTCTACATGAAGCCTCATCCGGAGCGCCCGGAAGTCGTGCTGTGCGCCGACCTGATCGCGCCGGAAGGATACGGCGAGATCATCGGGGGCAGTCAGCGCATCGATGATCCGGAGCTCTTGGCGCAGCGCTTCGCCGAGCATCAACTGTCCGAAGAAGCGTACCAGTGGTACATGGATCTGCGCAAGTACGGTACCGTGCCTCATTCCGGCTTCGGGCTGGGTCTGGAGCGCACCATCGCCTGGATCTGTGGACTCGACCACGTGCGTGAGACCATTCCGTTCCCGCGCATGCTGTATCGTCTCTACCCGTAATTCGTCTCGTCAAGTGGACACCCTGTTGCTGGAGGGCAGCAGGGTGTTCCTGTTGTCGCGCGAGTAACCGGCAGAATCTGCACTCCCTTGTCATTCCAACACAGAGGTGATTTTGGCTTTATGGATTCTCAAATATTGCAACTGTTGCAAGAAGGTGCAACATCCGTCTCCAACCTGCTCCTGAAAATGTACAAACGCATGTCGCTGGCTGATGACGAGATGATGCTGCTCATCCATTTGCTTTCCTTTCAGCAGGAGGGGAACCGTTTCCCGACCTTGACCGAACTGGAAGAGCGCATGTCCATGTCCAACATGAGACTGATCCAGTCGCTGCAAAAGCTGTTGAAGGAAGAGTGGATTAGCATTGACGAATTTGTCGACCCTCAAACCGGGATGCGGCATGAGCAATACAATTTGACGCCTTTGTATCGGAAACTGTACCAGACCTGGAGAGAGCAGCAGACAGCGACGCACCTGTTCGACGAGGTGGGCGGGCAGCACAGGCAGACAGCCAGCGCGAGCGATGACGAGCCGGTCGCGATCTACAGCCGCTTCGAGCAGGCATTCGGGCGGCCTTTGTCTCCGTTCGAGCTGGAGAGCATCCACATGTGGACGGGACAAGACGGATATTCCGACGAGCTCATTTTGACCGCCCTGCGCGAGGCTGCTACCGTTGGAAAGCTGCACATTCGCTACATTGACCGCATTTTGCTAGAATGGCAAAAACAGCAAATTACCAGTGTGGAGCAGGCCCGCCACTACAGCATGAACTTCCGTCGGCATCGCCAACCGCTTTGATTGCGTGCAATCGAGGCGGTTTTTTCTTTGCTTCGGTACTGGTTACGTACCCATTTTCCCAAAGCGTCATACCCTATAGCATACTTATCCCCCAAATGGCAGGGGCAACAAGGCTGGAGGGAATGTCTCGTGGAAAAAAGGAAAAAAGGCGATCTGCCGCATTGGGTCATGCCGGGCGTTTTTTCTGGCAACTTTGTGGTAGAGGAAGCAGTTGAGCGTATTACGATTGTCAAACCGATGGAAAAAGAGCCGGAACCGACAATGGAGGCGCCGCACGCGCCCGTCGTCGAAGCAGTGACACAGCCGATAGCAGGAGCGAAGCCGGAGCAGCCCATCGAGATCATTTTGACGCAGAAGGAATCCGTTCTCCGCGATCAGGTAGAAAAGCTGGAGCTTGCAGTCGCCGCCTTGAAAGAGGAAATCGCCTCCTGGGAAAGCCGCTTCAAGCAACTGGAAGAGAAACAGGCCAAGGAACTGCAGTATTTGTATCAGGTCGTGCTTGCCTTGAAAAAGGAGTGGGAGAGCGAACGTAATGAAGATCGCCATCATTAGTCCGGGCCCTTTCTCCGTCCCGCCGGTCAAAGGCAGCTCAGTCGAACACGATATAGACGAAGTAACCAAAATGATCGATCCCGAGCACCAGGTCACCATCTATACGCGCACCTGCGCTGCTTATCCGAAATCGGCGGTGGAAGAGAACCGCCAGTTTATTCGCTTCCCTTATCACGGGCCAAAGCCGTATTTGCGGCGGATTATTCAGCATCTTCAAAAGCACAAGCCGGATGTCATCATGGTGGAGAACAGGCCGATCTACGTACTTGCCATCAAACGAAAGCTCCCGAGCATTCCGGTTTTCGTCAATATGCATTCCCACGTTTACGGCTCCCAGGCGATCATCAGCAAGGAAAAGATGAGGAAAGTCGTCCGGCTCGCGTCCGGTTTTTTTACAAACAGCGAATTTTTGCGCCGCCACTTTATGAAGTCATGCAATATCCCTGCCCATAAAATCCATGCCGTACATCTGGGTGTGGATGTCACCCCGTATCAGGTGGCCAGAATCCACTACGCAATCCGCAAGCTCCGCAAACAGATCGGCCTTTCTCCGGAAGATCGCGTCCTGCTTTATGCAGGCAGGCTGATGCGGGCGAAAGGGGTGCATGTACTGCTGGAGGCTTTCCGCGAGGTCAGCCGGCAAGACCCGCTGGCCCGGCTCGTCATCGTAGGCGGTACGGGCTATGGAAGCAACCGGCTGAATCCGTACGTGCGTGAATTGCATCGGCTGGCAAAGCCGCTGGGCGACAAGGTCAAGTTCGTCAATTTCGTACCGACCGCGGAAATGCCGTTATACTACCAGCTCGGCGATATCGTCGCGACGCCGTCGGTCTGGAAGGAGGCATTCTGCCGCGTCAATCTGGAGGCGATGGCTTCCGGAAAACCTGTCATCACGTCGCCCAGGGGCGGCATCGGAGAAGTCGTGAAGCACCAAGAGAGCGGGTTTTTGCTTGCGCCCAGGCGGTGGAAGAAAGAGCTGCCCGCGATATGGGAATTTCTCTGGAGCGCCCCGGCAGTCCGGGCGGAGATGAGCAAAAATGCGGTGATGAGAGCCAAGCAGTTTTCCTGGTATGCCACCGCCCAAGGTTATTTGCACGTATTCGAGAAAGTGCTGAACAAGCAGACAGCCGTCCCCATTCCCAAAGAGCCGCTGCGCAAAACGGGCTAATGCCCGTGCGCTTTTACCCATTCTTGCTCCCCATTGGACGTCAGCCCTGTCCAGCAAGCAAGCAACGCATACTTTATAAGTATCGCAGAGCACCTTTGGGGAGTGATACTTGTGAAAGGGTTAATCTTGTGTGCTGGACGGGGTACGCGACTTCATCCGTTCTCCTATTCGCAGCCCAAAACCCTCCTCCCTGTGGCCAATCATCCGGTATTACACTACTGCATTCGCAAATTGCGTGAAGTGGGTGTCAATGACATCGGGATCGTCATTCACCCTTCCCAAGTACAAATTCCTCCTCTCGTAGGCGATGGTAGTCAATTCGGGGCTACCATTACGTTTATTGAGCAAAAGGAACCGCTGGGAATCGCACATGCCGTCCAATTGGCGCAACCGTTCCTGCATGACGAACCGTTTATTTTGTTACTCGGTGACAACTTGTTGATGGATTCGTTGCACGGACTGAAGCGTGTGTTTTCGACGGAAGCATCCGACGGCGTTGTGATGCTAAGTGAGGTGGAGAGACCACAGGATTATGGGATCGCCGAAGTACAGGGAGGGCGTCTGGTCTCGGTTGAGGAAAAACCCCGCCAGCCGAAGAGTAATCTGGCGGTGATCGGCGCATACCTGTTCACCCAACCCATTTTTGAGTCGATTGCTGCACTTCAGCCATCTGCCCGAGGTGAATATGAGATCACGGATGCGATCCAGTCGATGATTGATCGCGGTTTCCATATCGCTCATGCTGTAACAACCGGGAAGTATTCGGATGTCGGTACGATCGAGCGCTGGCTGGAGGCGAATCGCTGGATGCTGGACAGTGATTTGGGCAAAACCCATCAGATTGGGCCAAACTCTGTCGTGGAAAATTGTGAAATCGTCGGACCTGTCTTGATCGGGGATGGCTGCGTCATACGCAACTGCAGGCTGGGCCCTTTTGTTTCCATACAAAACGGCGTCCATTTAGACAACTGTGCCCATATCGAAAACAGTATTTTACTGGAAAACTGCACGTTGCGAGATGTTGCCTGGAAGGTGACGGACAGCGTGTTTGGCCGATCGTCTCGCTTGACAGGAAATTTATCGGACAACAGCGGCATCTTCATTTTGAGCGATAAATCTTCCATTCGCATGCCTGCCGCGAAGAGGGAGGAGCCATGAATCCGACCTTCACCGTTGTGATCCCGACGTATAATCGCGCCCAGTTTATTCGGAAAGCGATCAGAAGCGTGCTCAGACAGACCTGCACGGACTGGAAGCTGCTGATCATGGACGATGCCTCTACGGACAATACCCGAGCCAAGGTTGAAAAATATTTGTTCTATCCGAATATTACGTACTATCGGATGGAGAAAAATTCAGGCATTTCCAAAGTGATGAACCAGGCGCTCTCCATGGTGGATACGCCCTACCTCGTTCAGCTGGATTCCGACGATTGGCTGCCCAAAAGGACGCTGGCCGTGCTGAAGAAATACATTCGCAAAAGCAAGCCGAGCACAGCCATGTTCTACGGAAACGTGAAAATCTGGCGGGTGAGCAAAGGGCGGTATTACAAGCCGTTTCTCGTCAAGCACAAGCATTTCCGCAACAAATACCAGTTTCTGAAGTACAACCGCTGGATGGTCGCGCCGCGCTGTTATCGGGTAGCGGCTTTGCGGGAGGTCGGCGGTTGGGACACTTCCGACAAGTACGAAGGGCGAATCATGGAAGATCGCCGCATCATTTTGCGGCTGATTGAACGCTACCGTCTCCGCTATATCAACAAAAAGCTCTACAACCGCACCAAACACCGCGGACAGCTCACAGACGGAAAGATGAAGCGCAGGCGCAATCAACTCCGCCGCAAAACATTTAAATACTATTTGAAACGTTGGGGAAATAAATACAAGCCGGTTTTTGGGTATAAAAACGGCTATCTGATCATTAAACGGTTACGGAAAGTGAGGCGGCGACGGCGATGACAAAAGCGCTTGTCACCGGGTGTGCCGGGTTTATTGGGTCCCACCTGACTCAACGCCTGTTGAGTGAAGGGGTAACAGTCATTGGTGTCGATGGGTTCCTCGACAATTACGATGTAGCTGCCAAGCTGCGTAATTTGGGGGAAATCGGAAATCATCCGGCCTTTACCTTTCATTCGGCGATGCTGCAAGCGCAGCGGTGGAAGGATTGGCTGGACGGAGTGGATGTCGTCTATCACCTCGCTGCGCTGCCGGGAGTGCGAAACAGCTGGGGTAAAGCGTTCGCAGACTATGTCAACCACAACGTGCTGGCGACGCAAATGCTGCTGGAGGCGTGTCTGCAACAGCCAAAACCTCCGACCGTCGTCGTCTCCTCGTCTTCCTCTGTGTACGGAACGATGCAAGGGACGTTCACGGATGAGACAGCACCGCTCCGTCCTGTATCGCCCTACGGCGTGACCAAGGAAGCGATGGAGCAAATCTGCCAGGTATACGTCAAAGCATACGGCCTGCGGGTCACTATGCTGCGTTACTTTACCGTATACGGCCCCAGACAGCGTCCGGACATGGCCTTCCACCGCTTTATCCGTCAACTGCTGAAAGGCGAGCAAGTGGTCGTCTACGGGAACGGCCAGCAATCAAGGGACTTTACCTACGTGTCAGATGCGGTGGAGGCCAATCTTCTGGCAGCGCGCCATGCTTTGCCGGGGGAAATCTTCAACGTCGGCGGGGACCGGGAGATCAAGCTGCTTGATGTGCTGGCGATCATGGGCAGTCTGCTGAACGTGACGCCCAAAATCGTGTTCCAGCAAGGACCGGCCGGCGATTCCTTGCGCACCTGCGCGGATATACAACTGGCCAGGACACGGCTCGGATACCGGCCGAAAGTGACGCTCGAAGAAGGTCTTCGCCTGCAGTTGGCCGACATGCGCGCACAAGCCAAGGGCTAACTTGGAAAAAGGAGGCCGGTTGCATGCATCGGGTGCTCGTCTACCGAAGAAAATTTCTGCCGAGAAGCGAAACGTTTATTTACGAGCAGTTGCTGGGACTTCGTCAGGTAAAGCCGCTGGTATTAACCCGGCAGCGTCCATTTAACCGCAAGCAGTTCCCGTTTTCGCCGGTCTATGTCCGCAAGCGTATGGCCGGCCTCTCCGCATGGTTGAAAAAACGGAAGATCAAGTGCTTGCACGCGCGATTCGGACCTGCCGGGCTGGAGTTGCTTCCGTTCGCCCGCAAAACTGGGATTCCGCTCATCACGTCTTTTCACGGATTTGACGCCACCAAGCGGGTCCGGACCAATCCCCGGTACAGGAAAGCGCTAAGGAAGCTCTTTCGTAAGGGCAAAGCGTTTACGGTCGTCAGCGATCATATGAAACGGCGGTTGATTCGGCTTGGCTGTCCTGCGAAGAAAATTACCTTGATCCGGTCGGGAATCGATCTGCGCAAGTTTCCCATGCTGCCGCCGCAGCCTGTGGAAGACGGCGCTTTTCGGCTGCTTAGCGTGGGACGGTTGACGGAGAAAAAAGGAATGGACACCTTGGTCAGGGCGTTCGCCAGCGTGCGGAAAAAGCATCCACGCGCCAAGCTCGTCATTGTGGGAGAGGGCGATCAAAAGCCGAAGCTGCGGCGATTGATAAAAAAATACCGGCTCGGGAAGCAGGTCGTGCTCAAAGGCGCGCTGCCACACCAAGAGGTGCAACGGGAAATGGCGAGATGCCACCTGTTCGTGATCGCCTGCAAAACGGCGCGAAACGGAGACCAGGAAGGCATTCCCAACGTGCTGATGGAAGCGATGGCAACCGGAAGACCTGTCGTTACTACGCATCACGCGGGCATTCCCGAACTGGTCAAACACAAGGAGACCGGGTATCTCGTGCCAGAGCGGGCACCGGCCAAACTGGGACGCATGCTCAACCGCGTCCTGGACTCGCAGGAGGAATGGCCGCAGGTCGTTGAGCGGGCTCGGGAGAAGGTCGAACGCAACCATAACATCGACAGGCAGCGCGAGAAGCTGGAAGAGCTGTACCTGCGCGTAATGAAAAAATGATGGGGTGAAAGCATGAAGGTTGCCGTTATCGGTACCGGATATGTAGGAGTGACGACGGCTGTTTCACTTGCGATGAACGGCCATGAGGTCCTTGGGATCGATCTGGTGAAAGCGAAAGTGGACCAGCTGCGCATGGGAAAGTCGCCTATTTATGAGCCGGGTCTGGAAGCAGCATTGGCAGCAATGCTGGCGCAAGGGACGCTGAACTTCACCACGGACATCGCGGATGCGCAGGATGCGGAAATCTTGTTTGTTTGTGTCGGGACACCCGAGTCTGCAGACGGAACTGCTGATTTGTCCTACTTGCAAGGCGCTGTTGCTGACATTGCCAAGCTGCAGCAGGCCAGCCCCCGCAGCCGTGTCATCGTCATCAAAAGCACAGTCCCGGTCGGAACGGGTGACAGGATCGCCGAACAGCTGCGGGACTTCAAAGGCGTCCACGTGGCGTCCAATCCCGAGTTTTTGCGGGAGGGAAGCGCTCTGCAGGACGCGCTGCAGCCATCGCGCATCGTCGTCGGGACCGATCATCCGGACGCGGCGGCAGCGCTGGAGCAGCTGTACGAAGGGGTGGCGGCTCCGCGAGTAGCGACGACCAGAGCCAACGCAGAGCTCATCAAGTACGCATCCAACGCTTTTTTGGCGACCCGGATTTCGTTCATGAACGAACTGGCGAGACTATGTGCCGCACTTGGTACAGACATCGTGACGGTGGCGCAGGGGATGGGACTGGACAGCCGGATCGGACCTGAATTTTTGCGGGCAGGCGTCGGCTACGGCGGCTCCTGTTTTCCGAAAGACACGATTGCCCTGCTGCAGCTTGCCCGTCATCACGGAATCCCTTTGACGATTCTCGAACAAGTGCGAGAGGTAAATGCGACGCAGCCCGCCTGGTTTTTGGGGCAACTGCAAAAGCGGTTGGGCGAGCTGCGCGGAAAAACCATTGCTGTTCTGGGCCTTGCCTTCAAACCGGACACGGATGACATTCGGGAAGCGCCAGCCCTGAAAGTGCTGGATGCGCTGCAACGGGCAGAAGCCCATGTGACCGCCTACGATCCGATCGCGATGCCTGCCGTCCGCGCGCTTTTCCCTCGTGTCCACTATACGGCTACCGCAGCCGAAGCATTCCAGGGAGCACATGCCGCGCTGCTCATTACCGAGTGGAAAGAGTGCGTGCGCCTGGATTGGCAGGAAGTAAAAGCAGCCATGGCGGCTCCCGTATTGTTCGACGGGCGCAATGCATGGCCGGCAAAAGAGCTGAAGGAAGCCGGATTCGACTATACGGGTGTAGGCAGAAGCTGACTTTTCCAGACGGGAGAAGTTGGCTTTTCTTCTGCCTGGAAACGTACGGGCGGCAGGCTATGATTTGAACCGGGAGGCATAATGCGATAGGATAAGCATATGGATGATTTCACCAGATAAGCAAATGACAAAGGGAGTGATCGTGGTGAACAAAAGCAAAACACTGCCGAAACGCAGTGACATCCCTGCCGAATTCAAGTGGCGTCTCGAAGATATTTATGCGACGGACGCCGACTGGGAAAAAGATGTGCAAAAAGCAAGGCAGCTCGCCGAGCAAATCGCCGGCATGAAGGGCAAGCTCGGCCAGTCCGGCCAGGAGCTGCTGGATGCCCTGAAGCTGCAGGACGAGGTGCTCCAGACGCTCGATCAAGTGTACGTCTACGCGCGCATGCGCCGCGATGAAGACAATGCCAACAGCAAGTACCAAGGCTTGACGGATCGGGCGACGAGCCTCAGCACCCAGGTGTACGGTGCGATTTCGTACATACAGCCGGAAATTTTGACCATTCCTTCGGAGGAGCTAAGCAAGTGGCTTACCGATGTGCCGGGCCTTGCGCACTACCGCATTTTGCTCGAGGAGATCACGCGCTTCAAGCCGCACACGCTGTCTACCGAGGAAGAGGCGCTGCTCGCCAATATGAGCGAATTGTCATCTGCGCCCAGCAAGATTTACGGGATGCTCGCCAATGCCGACATGAAATTCCCGATGATTACGGATGAAAACGGCGAGGAAGTCGAGCTGACGAAGGGACGCTACACGCACTTTATGGAAAGCAAGGACAGACGCGTGCGCAAGGAAGCCTTCGAGGCGTTGTACGCTACCTACGGCAAGTTCCGCAATACGATTGCAGCCTCGCTCACGTCTGCCATCAAGGGTGACGTCTTCCACGCCCGTACTAGGAAGTATCCGTCAGCACTCCACGCTGCGCTGTTCGCAGACAATGTGGAGCTGTCGGTCTACGAGAACCTGATCGCCACAATCCGCGAGCATTTGCCGCTGATGCATCGCTACATCGCGCTGCGGAAAAAGCTGCTCGGAGTCGACGAGCTGCACATGTACGACCTGTACGTGCCGATGGTCCCTGATGTAGACATGAAAATTCCGTACGAGCAGGCGGTCGCGACGATCAAGGAGGCGCTGCGGCCGCTGGGAGAAGAATACGGCCGCGTTCTGGAGGAGGGATTCTCCAACGGCTGGATCGATGTGCACGAGAATGAGGGCAAAACGAGCGGTGCCTACTCGTGGGGAGCGTACACCACGCATCCATACGTGCTGATGAACTACCAGGACAACGTGAACAACATGTTTACTCTGGCGCACGAAATGGGGCATGCCCTGCACAGCTACCACTCCAACCACGCCCAGCCTTACACGTATGCCGATTACAAGATTTTCGTGGCGGAAGTGGCTTCGACCTTGAACGAAGCCCTGCTCATGCATCATCTGCTGGAGAAGACGACGGACAAAAATGAGCGTCTGTTCCTGATTAACTACTACCTGGAGCAGTTCCGCGGGACCGTGTTCCGTCAGACCATGTTCGCCGAATTTGAGAAGATCGTGCACGAGAAGGAAGAGCAGGGCGAACCGCTGACAGCCGATTCGCTCAGCGAGATATACCGCGAATTGAACGTGGCTTACCACGGTCCGGACATGGTCGTAGACAGCCAGGTCGATCTGGAGTGGGCGCGGATTCCTCATTTTTATCGCAACTTCTACGTCTACAAGTACGCCACCGGGTTCTCCGCCGCGACCTCGCTCTCGAGGCAAATTTTGGAGGAAGGGCAACCTGCAGTGGAACGTTACCTGAATTTCCTGAAGAGCGGCAGCTCCGATTACCCGCTGAACCTGCTGAAGGCGGCAGGGGTGGATATGACGACACCCGAGCCGATCCGCGAAGGAATGGCCGTGTTCCAGCAGCTGCTGGAGGAAATGGAGCAGCTGGTCGCAGAAAAGTAAAGACGATGGCAAGGGCAGTTGCAAGTCAAAAAGAGTAGTCGCCTCGGCTGCTCTTTTTTGCATTTGTTCGCAATATCCTTGAAAAGCGGTAACTTTTCCCAATGCCATTCGTATATATGGATGTCTTGCGGATCGGCTGGCCCTCTCCGCCTTTGGACGGAGAACAAATTCCACCTGCTGGCTCTTTTGGGCGAGAGGGAAAAACTGGCACAATGAGGCAAGGAAATGATTGCGAATTATTTGGAGGAATTCAGGTGAAACAAAGAGCATCGATGATTATGGCTCTCCTGTTGCTCGCCACGACTGCGTGCGGGCCGGCTCCGGAAGCGCCGCCGCAAGCAGAGGCGAAGGCAAAACTGGTAGAGGTCGTGAAAGTGCAAAAGGCAAGCGGCCCCGTATGGGTAAGCGTGACCGGAATGGTAGAGGCGAAGCGGGATGTCGTGCTGCCTTTCGCCACAGGCGGGACCATCTCGGCTATCTCGGTCGGCAAAGGCGCGAGAATCGGCCAAGGGCAGCTTCTGGCAACGCTGGACACCCGGTATTATCAAAAGGAAGTGGAAGTGGCAGCGAGCCAGGTAGCAGAGGCGGCTGCACGCAAAGTTCAGACCCTCAAGGGGGCAACGGCCGAGGCGATTGAACAACAGCGCTTGCAGGTCAAAAGCGCACAAAGCCAGCTGGAAAAAGCGCGGCAGGACGTTGCAATCGGGGAGAAGCTGCTTGCTGGCGGCGCTATTTCGCTAAGCGAGATAAATGACCGGAAAAGGGCGCTGACACATGCGGAAATCGCTGCGAAGAATACGCAGCTGGCCCTGGATGAGCTGATGAGAGGGGCGCAGCCAGAAGATGTCGCCGTTGCCGATGCGACCATCAAGCAGGCAACCGGACAGGTGGAGCGGGCGAAAAAGAACCTCGACGACGCAAAAATCGAAGCTCCCTTTGCCGGAACGGTCGTGGATGTGTTCAAGCAAGCGGGCGAGCAGGCTTCCCCCGGTGAGGGCATCATTCATTTGGTAGACTTGTCCGAAGTGAAAGTGACTCTGGATGTCGCTGGCGACCTGATCAGTCAATTCCATGAAAAGGAAAACGTGCAGATCATGTCGGGCGACGGTAAGAAGAGCGAAGGGACGGTCACTTTCATTTCCCCCGTCGTTGATAAAGAGACGGGCAAATACCGGGTGGAGGTGACGGTCGCCAATCCGGACAGCTACTGGCGCGGCGGAATGACGGCGACGGTAGAGGTGCCGCGCAAGGTCAGCGGCTTCCTCGTGCCGCTGGAAAGTGTAGGCGTGAGCCAGTCCCAGCATTACGTGATGGCAGTCGAGAACGGCCTTACGGTACGCAAGGAAGTCAAAACCGGACAAATGGCAGGCGACCAGATCGAGATTTTGTCGGGGGTCAAAGAAGGGGACTTGTTGCTGCGCTCAGGCATTACGTTTTACGTCGAGGGGCAAAAAGTAGCGGCGAAAGGAGAATAGCGGGATGAACAAGATGATTCTCTTTTTGCTGAAACGAAGGCTCATTGTCTACCTGTTTACGTTTCTGATCGTCATGGCGGGCATCGGCTCGCTGCTCAGCTTCAACATCGAGCTGGTTCCGAAGACGAACTTCCCGATCTTGACCGTCAATATATCCGGAGGCGCGATCCCGCCGGAAGAGATGGAAGAAAAGGTCACGAAAAAGATCGAGCAAGAGCTGAAATCGATCGCGCAAATCAAGGAATATTCCTCTTCTTCCAGCTCAGGCTCCGTCAGTATCCAAATTACCGCCCAGGAAGGCGCTGGGGAAAAAGTCAAGCAGGACGTGCAAAATGCCGTAAACCGGCTGCGAAACGGCTTTCCGAAGGCGATCGACAGGGTAGAAGTGAACCAGATGAACTTCGGGGATGATGCCTTGATCGATTACGCGCTCGTCGGCGCCGATCCGCAGTCGATGCTCAGTCTGGCGAAGACGACCATCAAAGACAGGATCGAAGCCGTCCCCGGCGTCAAGGAGGTGGAAATCTCCGACCGCAGCTTTGAAAACCAGATCGCGGTGACGCTGCGTCCCGAGCAGCTTGGCGCGTACCGGGTGACAGCGCTGAAAGTCATCGGGCAGCTGCAGGAGACGAACTGGAAGCAAGCGGTAGGCACGCTGGAAAATGCCGGCTTTGACACCGTTGTCATGGTGGATGATTCCTACAGCACCGTGCAGGAGATTGCGGAGCTGCCGATCGAGACGCCAAAAGGGACTGTCCCGCTCAAGCAGCTGGCACAGATTCAGGACTTGCGGGGGCAGGTAAAGGACTCCGTGGCGCTGACGAATGGCAATGTCTTTATCCATATCAGCGTCAAACGGGCAGACGGCAGCGATCTGATCAGCACCCAGGGAAAGGTCGAGGAAGTCGTTCGGCAAATCAACGCGGAGGCAAACGGGCAGTACGAGATGAAAGTCATGGTGGAAGCTGTCTCGTACATCCAGCACGCCGTGACCAATTTGAGCCGTGACGTCCTGATCGGGGGCGCGCTGGCGATTATCATCCTGTTCGTCTTTTTGCGCAACTGGCGGGTCACGCTGGTCATTGCGACGACATTGCCGCTGTCTGCACTCCTCACCTTTATTGCCATGAAGCTCGGCGGGTACAACATCGACATGGTCACGCTGCTCTCGCTTAGCCTGTCGGTCGGATTGATCGTCGACGCGGCCATCGTCGTGCTGGAGAGCATTTACCACTTCCGGGAAAAGGGCGAACCGCTGCAGCAGGCGATCGTGAAAGGGACCCGGGAAGTGCTGACGCCCGTTTTTACTTCGCAATTGACGATTATCATTGTCTTTTTGCCGCTCATCTTTGCGGATTTTGAAGACTGGCTGAAGCCGATTTTGGCAACCATCGCCTTTACGGTCTCCTCCGCCATTATCGCTTCGACGATCGCGGCATTTTTCTTCGTCCCTGTCTTTTCCGACCGTTTTTTGCAAAAAGACAAACAAGTGTCGCTGGAAGGCCAAGCCAAAGAGCAGGCCATCGTCCGCTGGTTCGGCAGGCTGCTGGAGCTGGCGCTGCGCCACCGCTTCAAGGCGCTGCTGATCGCTCTCATCGCGTTCGTCGCAGCCGGCATGATGACGCCGTTTATGAAGATGGGGCAAGGCATTGACGCGAACGAAAACCTGGTGTTCGCCACAATCGACATGCCTGTCGGCTCCACGCTGGAGCGGACCCAGCAAGCCGCGCTGGCCGGTGAGCAGGCGCTGCGGGCCATACCCGAGGTGAAGGACGTCTTCTTCTTCTCCTCCAAAGAAAACTCGGAAATCTTCATTTCTTTGCGTCCGAAAAGCGAGCGTCAGCGCGACAAGGAAGCACTGACGGCGGACATCAACGAGCGGCTGAAGGCGATCCCGGGCATCGAATCGATCTCCACCAACTTTGGCGGGCAGGGGACAGATGCTCCCATCCAGCTCGATATCAAGGGAGACGACATGGAGCAGATGCGCAAGCTCGCAGCAGACGTCGAAGGCATGCTTGCCGCCATACCCGGCGTGAACAACATTCGCAACGACTTCAAGGATGGCAAGGAAAAGGTCACGCTCGTGCCAAAGCAGGAAGCGATGTCCCGTCTGAATGTGGACCCGCGCTCCATGCTGCAACAGCTTGGCACGATGATTGGCGAGCAGCCGATTACCACCATTACCAGGGACGGAATCGAGGTCGACGTCGTCGCGAAGCTGCCTGACAGTTGGCTCAAGCATCCCGACCAGCTGCGCAGCCTGATGATCGAAAACCGGAGCGGGGATCAGGTGCCTCTGGCAGAGCTGGTAGACTGGACGTACAGCAAATCTCCTGTCGTCATCACCCACGAAAAAGGCGAACGCATCGTCACCGTTTCCGCAGAGCTGCAGGGCAGTGACCTGGGGACGGTTGGGCGGCAGATCGCAGAAAAGCTGCCTGGCCTTGCCGTACCGGCTGGCTATGCGGTCGAAGTAGCCGGCAAGCTGAAAGAGCAGAGTGCCAACATGACACAAGGGGTGTTCGTGTTTGCTGGGGTGCTCGCCTTGATCTACGTCGTCATGGTCGCGCAGTTCGGATGCCTCTCCCAGCCGTTCATCATCCTCTTGACCATTCCGATGGCACTCGTCGGCGTCGTGGCCGGATTCATCCTGACGCAGCGCGTGTTTGGCGAGATGGCGATGATCGGGATCATCATGCTGGTCGGCATCGTCGTGTCGAATGCCATTTTGCTGATCGACCGGATCAACCTGCTGCGGGGACGCGGCATGAACCTGAAAGAGGCGATTGTCCAGGGCACGAAGGAGAGGGTGCGCCCGGTCATCATGACCAAGCTGACAGCGATTTTGGGCATGCTCCCGATGGGGCTTGCGATGGCGGAAGGCTCCGATCTGGAAGCGCCCCTCGCCACTGCTGTCATTTCCGGGCTGATCTTTCACACGATCGTGACGCTTGTGCTGGTCCCGGTGCTCTACTCGCTGTTTGAAGGAGCCAAGGAAAAGCGGCAGGCACGCCGGGAAGCACGATTGGCCAAACGGCTGCAGAAGCGAGCGGATAAGGCAAAGCTGCAGCCTACCGAGCTGTAGGTGAGCGTGCAAGCTGAGAAGAGGAGTGTGTTTTCCTCTTTCTCTTGCTTTTCGTCTGTCAGAAAGTTCTGTAGAATAAAAGCGAAGTCATAAGGATAGACTGAAAGGCGTCATGAAAGGAGAATGGACATGGATTTGCAATTGCAAGACAAGACGGCGATCGTTCTCGCCTCGTCAAAAGGACTGGGGAGGGCGACCGCCATTTGCCTCGCCAGGGAAGGTGCGAACGTGACCATTTGCGGCCGCGATGAAGCCGCGCTTGCGGTCGTGCGGGCGGAAATCGAGCAGGAGACAGGCAGGGCACCCCTCGCCGTGACCGCCGACGTGACCCGCGACGAAGACATCCGGCGTGTGGTGGACGAGACCGTGCGCCATTTCGGCGGCGTACATATTTTGATCAACAACTCGGGCGGCCCGACCCCAGGGACATTCGACCAGCTCTCCGACGAGCACTGGATCAACGCCTTCGAGCTGAATCTGCTCAGCTACGTACGCGCCATCCGCGCTGTGCTCCCGCATATGCGCGCCAATCAGTTCGGCCGGATCGTCAATTTCGCTTCGTCGTCTTTCAAACAGCCGCTGGATAATCTGATCCTCTCCAACACGTTTCGCACAGGCGTGCTGGGATTGGCCAAGACGCTGTCCGCAGAGCTCGGCCCAGACGGCATCCTGATCAACACGGTCGGGCCAGGACGGATCGCGACAGACCGCGTGAAGCAGCTGGACGCACTGGATGCACAGAAGCGAGGGGCAGACGCCGACGAAGTGCGAACAAGATTTGAAAAGATGATCCCGCTCGGCCGCTACGGTCAGCCGGACGAGTTTGCGCGCATGGTCACCTTCCTCGCCTCGCCTGCCAACAGCTACGTGACCGGACAATCGTTCCTCGTGGACGGCGGACTTGTGCGGGCCATCTAGCTGCAGGCGAGTCTCGGGGCTACTTTCGGAATATCGGAAAGGGGTCTTTGCATGAGCAAGGAAAGCTCGTTTGATATTGTCTCAAAGGTCGATCTGTCGGAAGTCAGCAACGCCGTCCATACAGCACTCAAGGAAATCGAGAACCGCTTCGACTTCAAAGGGAGCAAAAGCAAGATTTCGCTGGAGAAAGAAGAGCTGGTCCTCGTCTCGGACGACGAATTCAAGCTCAGCCAGGTCAAAGACATTTTGCTCGGTAAGCTGGTCAAGCGTGACGTTCCCATCAAAAATCTGGACTTCGGCAAGGTGGAGCCGGCGGCAGGCGGTACGGTGCGCCAGCGCGTCAAGCTGATCCAGGGCATCGACAAGGAAAATGCGAAAAAAATCAACAGCATCATCAAGGAGGTCGGCCTGAAGGTCAAGACGCAAATTCAGGACGACCAGATCCGCGTAACGGGAAAAAGCAAGGACGATCTGCAGCAGATCATCCAGGCGCTCCGCAAGTCAGACCTTCCGCTGGATGTGCAATTTATCAACTATCGCTAACTGCTAGAAATTTTTGCTTCTAACTCTCTGTATTTTCGCGTATGCATGTACAAATAAGTGACAAGCACGAGCGAAAGGGAGAGTAGAGACATGAAGGTCTTTATCATCAGTATGCGCAACCTCATTCTGGGCGGGATCGTCTTCCTGGTCGTACTGGTGGCGGGCATCGTGTTATTGGTAAAAGACCCGCTGCACGCCTCTGATCCGTATCGATCGGCAGACGAGAGCGTCACCGCGTCGACTGTACCTATGGAGCCGCCGACGGGCTCGGCAAAGCCATCCTTGAACATGGATATCAAGGTGGACGGGACTACCGCAGAAGTTTCGCTGCTCACGAAAAACTTCCAGTTTGTCCCGGACGACATGAGCCAGCAGCCGGTGTTTGGCCAGGGCCACGCGCATCTGTTTATCGACGGCGAAGCGAAAGGCATGATTTACCAACCGGAATTTTTGCTGAAAAAGCTGCCCAAGGGCGAGCACGAGCTGCGAGTGGAGCTCAACTACAGCAACCATTTACCGTACAAGATCGAAGCTACGCAAAAGTTCGTCGTGAAGTGAGGAAAATGCGTTCCGATCACGGGACGCTTTTTCTTTTTCCAGGAGGAATACGCTGGAGAAGGGCGAATCATTCCATTGAAAGATTGGAATCGTCTGAATATTCGGAGGTGTTTACATGCTGCGCGAGATTACAATCGGTGATTTGTTGGATGAGACGACGAGCCGTTATCCGGACAAACAAGCGCTCGTTTATCAGCAGAGTGGACTTTCCTACTCGTACTCCCAGTTCCAGCACATTTGTAACCAGGCAGCGAGAGGCTTCATGTCCCTGGGCATTCAAAAAGGCGAAAACATCGCCATCTGGGCGACCAATGTGCCGGAGTGGGTCATCACCCAGTTTGCAACCGCGAAGATGGGCGGGGTGCTGGTGACGGTCAATACCAGCTATCGGACGCATGAGCTGGAATACTTGCTCCGGCAATCGGAGTCGACGACGCTGCTCCTGATTGATTCGTACCGGGATGCAAGCTACCTGGAGATGATTCGGGAAATATGTCCGGAGCTGGCCGAAGCCGAGCCTGGGCAGCTGCAATCGGCGCGCCTGCCTCACTTGAAAAATGTCATCTACATCGGCGAAGAGCGTCAGCCCGGCATGTTTTTGTGGAGTGATCTGTTCGAGCGGGCCGGACAGGTCAGCGAAGAGGAGCGCATCGCAAGGCAGCAGACGCTGTACCCCGACGATGTGATCAATATGCAGTACACCTCCGGGACAACAGGTTTTCCGAAAGGGGTCATGCTTTCCCACCGCAACATCGTCAACAACGCGATCAAGGTCGCCCAGTGCCAGCGGCTTGGCGAGCAGGACAAAGTGTGCATTCCGGTTCCGTTTTTTCACTGTTTCGGCTGCGTGATGGGGACGCTCGCATGCGTGGCAACAGGAGCGACGATGGCACCTGTCATCGCTTTCGATCCCGGGACCGTGCTGGAGGTCGTGGAAAAAGAGCGCTGCACGGCTCTGTACGGCGTTCCGACGATGTTCATCGCCGAACTGAACCACCCGACGTTTGCACAGCGCGATCTCAGCTCCTTGCGCACAGGGATCATGGCTGGCTCGCCCTGCCCGATCGAGGTCATGAAAAACGTCGTCCACAAAATGGGGATACGCGATATTACCATTGCCTATGGGCAGACGGAGTCCTCTCCGGTCATTACGCAGACCGTGCCCGAAGATTCCATCGAGCGCAAGGTGACGACAGTCGGACGGGTCCACGAAGGCGTCGAAGCGAAAATCATCGATCCGGTCACAGGCGAGACATTGCCTCCGGGCGTCCAGGGCGAGCTGTGCACGCGCGGCTATCTGGTCATGAAAGGCTATTACAACATGCCCGAGCAGACGGCGAAAGCTATCGATTCGGAGGGCTGGCTGCACACCGGCGATCTGGCGACCATGGACGAGGAAGGCTACTTCCGGATCACCGGCCGCTTAAAGGACATGATCATTCGAGGCGGCGAGAACATCTATCCCCGCGAGGTCGAGGAGTTTCTGTATACCCACCCGAAAATTTTGGACGTGCAAATCGTCGGCGTCCCTGATCCGAAATACGGCGAGCAGGTGCTGGCGTGCATCCGCGTGAAGCCGGGCGAGACGCTGACAGAAGAGGAAGTGCTGGCTTACTGCGACGGCAAGATCGCCCGCTTCAAAATTCCGAAGTACATCCAGTTTGTGAACGAATACCCGATGACGGCCTCCGGCAAAATCCAGAAGTTCAAATTGCGCGAGCAGGCGCTCCAAGCATTCGGGCTAATGGAAGCGGACGGAAGCGAGACAGCCTAGTGGGAAAGCAGCGAGAGAGGGGCAAGGGATGGAGATCAGACAGCTTGGGCCGGAGGATGCAGAAGCTTTTGCTGCAATAAGACTCGAGGCCCTGCAAAATGAACCGAACGCGTTCGGGGCAACGTACGAGGACGAGAAAAAGCGAACGCTCGCGGAATGGAAGGAAAGATTTACGGCACCAAGGGAAAGTGGCTACTTCGGAGCCTTAGTGAATGGAGAAATCGTAGGCACGATCGGCTACTTCCGGCAAAAAGGAAAGAAAGTACGGCACAAGGCGGCGATCGTTTCCATGTACGTGAGGGAAGCGCATCGCGGCTCAGGAATGGCGGCAGGGCTGATGAACGCCGCCTTGGCGTACTTGCGTGAACTCGGTGACGTCGATCAGGTGCAGCTTGCTGTCGTCGCGTCCAATCCCGCAGCGGTTCGATTTTACGAAAAAATGGGATTTGCCGTGTACGGGTTGGAGAAGCGAGCCTTGAAAGCAGGGGACACCTATTTCGATGAGCTCCTCATGAATCTGTTTTTGGAATAGCGTGGGATCGTCCGTCCCAGATAGAAAAAGCGAAGGCACAACCTTACCCGTGCCTTCGCCTCTCTTTTGTTTGCCAATCAACAATTGTGCCGCTTAGCGCCTGGCCGCCTCGTAGGCGGCAATCTTGTCTTCGTGCTGCAGGGTAAGCCCGATGTCGTCGAGGCCGTTCAACAGGCAGTAGCGGCGGTAAGGATCGACTTCAAACTTATAGCAGAGTCCGTCATTGTCTTTTACGACTTGCTCGTGCAGGTCGATCGTCAACTGATAGTTTTCCCGTCCCTCGGCACGCTTGAACAGTTCATCTACCTGTTCTTCGCTGAGCTTGATGGGCAAAAAGCCGTTTTTGAAGCAATTGTTGTAGAAAATGTCCGCGAAAGACGGTGCGATCACAGCGCGGAAGCCGTAGTCGGTGAGGGCCCAGGGAGCATGCTCGCGGGAGGAGCCGCAGCCGAAGTTGTTGCGGGCCAGCAAAATGGTCGAATCTTTGTACGCCGGTTGATTCAGGACGAACGATTCAATGGGGCTGCCGTCTACATTGAAGCGCCATTCGTAAAAAAGGAACTGGCCAAAACCGCTGCGCTCGATGCGCTTCAAGAACTGTTTCGGGATGATGGCGTCTGTATCTACGTTGACACGGTCGAGCGGGGCGACGAGTCCGGTATGGATGACAAATGGATTCATTATTGGAATACCTCCTTGCTCGCGTTTTCCTTTTTCCATTCGCGCACGTCTACGAAGTGGCCCGCGATGGCTGCCGCTGCTGCCATTTCCGGGCTGACGAGATGCGTGCGTCCGCCGCGTCCCTGACGGCCTTCAAAGTTCCGGTTGGAGGTGGAAGCGCAGCGCTCGCCCTCCGAGAGAATGTCCGGGTTCATGGCGAGGCACATCGAGCATCCGGATTCGCGCCAGTCAAAGCCGGCTTCCTGGAAGATGAGATGCAAGCCTTCTTCTTCGGCGCGCTGTTTGACTGCCTGTGAACCAGGGACGACCATGGCGTGAACGGAAGGGGAAACCTTGCGTCCTTTTGCCACTTCAGCCGCTTTGCGGAGGTCTTCGATGCGGCCGTTGGTACAGGAGCCGATAAACACGCGGTCGATTTTGATTTCGCTCATCGGTGTGCCAGGCTCAAGCCCCATGTAGGCGAGAGCGTCTTGTGCCGCTTTGCGCTGCGCGGCAGTTTCAAAGGATGCGGGATCTGGCACCGTGCTGGTAATGCTCGTACCCATGCCCGGGCTTGTGCCCCAAGTGACTTGCGGAGCGATCTCGGACGCATCGATTTCCACGACGGTATCGAACTCTGCTCCTTCGTCCGTGCACAGCTGCTTCCAGGCCTCGACCGCTGCGAGGAAGTCTTCGCCTTGCGGAGCGTAGCGCCGGTTTTTCAGGTAGGCAAAAGTCGTTTCATCCGGGGCGATCAGACCGGCGCGGGCACCGCCTTCGATCGTCATGTTGCACACCGTCATGCGCTCTTCCATCGTCAGCTTGCGGATAGCTTCTCCGGTATACTCGATGACGTAGCCCGTAGCGAAATCAGTACCGTATTTTGCGATAATCGCCAAAATCAAGTCTTTTGCGCTGACGCCGAAAGGAAGCTCGCCGTTGACTCGCACTTCCATCGTTTTGGGCTTGTGCTGCTGCAGGCATTGCGTCGCCAGAACGTGCTCCACTTCGCTCGTGCCGATCCCGAATGCGAGCGCGCCGAAAGCACCGTGAGTGGACGTGTGGCTGTCGCCGCAGACGATCGTTTTGCCGGGGGTGGTGAGGCCGAGCTCAGGGCCGATGACGTGCACGATCCCTTGGTCCGGGCTGTTCAGGTCTGCCAGCGTAATGCCAAACTCCTTGCAATTTTCAGTCAATGTTTCCATCTGCTGACGGGAGATCGGGTCTTTGATGTTGAAACGGTCTGCTGTCGGCACGTTGTGGTCCATCGTCGCGAAGGTCAGGTCGGGGCGGCGAACCTTGCGTCCGGCCATGCGAAGTCCTTCAAACGCCTGCGGGGAAGTGACTTCGTGAACGAGGTGCAGGTCGATGTACAGCAGGCTTGGTTTTCCAGGCTCCTCATGAATCACGTGATTGTCCCAAATCTTTTCAAACATGGTGCGAGCTTTCATAGTGTGGATTCCTCCTTCGTGCGAAACTCTTATCAAGGTTGTATCATGGCAAAGGAAATAGTACAAAGATATAATAATTATGAGAAGGATAGTTTTTGCCTATCGGGAGGTTTTTATGGAGTTACGACAAATTCGCTATGTGCTGGCAGTGGCCGAAGAACGCAGCTTTTCCCGAGCCGCCAACCGCTTGCACCTGGCCCAGCCATCGCTTAGCCAACAGATTGCCAAACTGGAAAAACTGCTCGGCGTCAGCTTGTTCCATCGGCTGCCCCAGCATGTGGAGCTGACAGATGCGGGTCAGCGGTTTGTCCAGGTGGCGCAGACCTTGGTCGACATGTCGGAAGGACTGGAGCGGGAGATGCGCGCTTATGCCGTCGGTGAGAGCGGCAAACTTTTGGTCGGCAGTCTCCCTATTACGGGAGCGTACGTCCTGCCTCGGGTCATCTCTGCTTTTACCCAGCAGTTTCCCGGCGTGGAGCTGCAGTTGATAGAGGATACGTCCAGCCATCTGGAGCAGCTGCTGGTGCGAGGAAAGATCGACGTCAGCCTCTTGACCATGCCGATCAGCGACCCGTCGCTGGAAATTATACCGGCGATCAACGAGGACATCTTTCTGGCCTTGCCGCCGCAGCATCCGCTGGCGGACAGAGAGGAGATCGACCTCGCGGAAGTTGCGGATCAGCCGTTTATTTTGCTCAAGGAAGGGCAAGGCTTCCGCACGATCTCGCTGCGGCTCTGTGAGCAGGCCGGCTTTCGTCCGCGCATCGTGTTTGAAAGCAGCAACATCCAGACCGTGCAGTCGCTGGTGGCCGCAGGTATGGGGCTGTCTTTCGCGCCGAAAATGATCGCACTTGCCCCGGGAACAGTGGCACCGCCTGCATACGTGCGCCTGACTTCCAAGCCGTATCGCACCCTCGTCGTGGCGTATCGCAAGGACCGTCCGCTGTCCCGTCCGGGGGAAGCGTTCGTGCAGAACCTCGTGGAGCAAGGGGCGCATATTTGATGGGAAGAGGCAAGCCGGGCTGTTTGGCCTGCTTCGACACTTCCGAATACACATTCGCGCTGCGATTGTGATACACTATGTCAAGAACATTTCTGGGAGGGAACAGACATGAGAGAAGTAAAGACCGAAGTCGATTTTGAACAAGCTATTTCCTCTGCCAAGCCGGTAGTGGTGAAATTTTATACAGACTGGTGCCCGGACTGCCACCGAATCGATCCGTTCATGCCAGCCGTGGAAGAAAAGTACAAGGCGGAGCTGGACATGATCGCCGTGAACCGCGATACGCTGCCGGAGCTGTCGCAAAAGCTGGACGTGTTCGGGATTCCGAGCTTCATCGCTTTTCAGGAAGGCAAGGAGCTGGTGCGCTTCGTCAGCAAGCTGGGCAAGAGCCGCGAGGAAATCGAGCACTTTCTCGATCGTGCCATTCAGGTGAGCAAAGGATTGGAGCAAGCCTGAGGAGCAGGCACGACAAAGCAGGGAGACATGACAACGATGCAAGCCATGAAAAAAGAAGGGGAGTGGCTCGTCACGCGCTTGACTGCCGCCGACGCCGACGCTCCAATCGGAAACCTGCTCAGAGAGGGATGGAAGCTGCCTCGCAAGCAGGTCCATCTTTTGTTTCAGCATAAAGAAGTGCTGCTCGACTGTCAGGCTGCTATGCAGCACGCAACCGTCCGGGAAGGACAGGAGCTTCGCCTGCGCCTGTGCCAGCCTGAGCCGCTCGGGATTGAGCCGATCATGCAGCCGCTGTCCGTCCTGTACGAAGACGATCATCTGCTGATCGTGGAAAAAGAGGCAGGAATCCTTTTGCATCCCACGGAGCCGCAGCATCGCCGCACGCTCGATCACATGGTGGCGGGCCACTTATCCCGGACGGGTCAGCAAGTGAAAGTCCGCCATGTGCACCGCTTGGACCAGGATACGTCAGGAGTCGTGCTGTACGCAAAGCATCCGTGGGCGGCGGCCTTGCTGGACGAAATGCTGCGGGAGCGCACGATCACAAGGACCTATGTAGCATTCGTCCACGGTCAGGTAGCCAGGGACAGCGGTAAAATCGATGAACCGATCGGCAAAGACCGCAATCACCCCACCCGGCGCCGCGTGACGCCGAGTGGCGACAGAGCCGTCACCCATTACAAGGTGCGACAAAGGTACTCGCACGGGACGCAGATCGAATGCAGGCTGGAGACGGGGCGCACACATCAGATTCGCGTCCACCTCAGCTACATCGGGCATCCGCTCATGGGCGACGCTTTGTACGGAGGACAGCGCGATCAGATTGCGAGACAGGCTCTGCACGCCGAACGGCTACGGTTCGAGCATCCGTTTGGCGGCCAGCTCGTGGAAGTGTCGGCTGCGCTGCCGACCGATCTGGCGGCATTGGAAAAGAAGCTGCGATAAGTGCCCCCGTCAGCCTGAACAGAATAAACTGCCAGGGAGGAATCGAGAGGTGGTGGAGTGATGAAACGACCCATTATCGGCGTTCTGACCTGGCGGGAAGGAAAGCGTTTTGCGGAACCGGCCTATTTCCGGCGGCTGCTCCGGGCGGGGCAAGAGTTGGGAAGCACGGTCTTTTTGTTTTCCCCAAAGGATGTGCTGGCCGGGGGAAAGCAGGTGCGGGGATTTGTACTGGACGCGAACGGACGTTGGCAGGCGCGTATTTTTGACCGCCCGGACGCCGTCTTTGACCGCTTTCGCTATACCCCGACACAAGCCTTCAAAGAGTACGTGGCGTTTCGGCGCACGAGCAACTTCTTGTACGCCAACAACCGTTTGGCCAACAAATGGCGCGTGCATGAGGTGCTGGAGCGGGACGAGCGGATGCACAGATGGCTGCCGGAGACCTTGCTCTACAACCGCGCCAATCTCGTAAAGATGCTGGGGCGGCATTCGTTTTTGTACGTCAAGCCGCTGAACGGGACGGGCGGACGCAACATCCTGTCCATCGAGCGGTCGGAGCAAGGCTATCGCCTGCTGGGGCGAGACAGGAAGCGGGCAAAAATTTCGACGATCATCAAGCAGCCGGCGGCGTTGCAGCGCTTCGTGGATCGCTGGACAAGGGCGGAAAAATTCATCGTGCAGCAAGGGCTGCGTCTGCAGCTCGTGCCGAAGCGGGCGGTCGACATGCGTCTGCTGATCCAAAAAGACGGCAATGGCGACTGGTGCGTCACGGGACACGGCATGCGGGTTGGAGGAGAGCGCAGTGCCACGTCGAACCTGCACGGGGGCGGCAAGGCGATGCCTGTTCCGGAGTTTTTGCGCCCACGCTTTGGAGAGGCGCGCACCGCTGAAATCGTGCGAGACTGCGAGCAGCTCGCCTATCAGACAGCAGAAACGCTGGAGAATCACTTCGGTCGGATGGTGGAATTCGGCCTGGATATCGGCATCGATGTCAACGGACGTCCCTGGCTGATCGAGGTTAATCCGAAGCCTGCGCGAGAAGTGTTCCGCGAGATGGGGGCGCTCAAGCAGTACAGACAGGCGATTAGCAGGCCGTTGGAATACGCGATGTACCTGGCCCGGACGAGGGGGCAAGAGGAAAAAGAGCGAAAGTATGCACGCATATCTGAGGCGCAGAGGGAGCATGCTAAAGCGGGAAGCAAGGCTTCGCAATTGCGGGGGAACTGAAAAGCGCACGTTGTAACAGACTGCAGCGATCGTTGCGCAGATGATGGGAAAGCCGGACCGGCAGCAGGTTCGGCTTTTGAGTTTGCCGCAGCCGAGGGTGGAAAATGAATTGGCAAGCATAGTTACATAATTTTTATTATGTTAACAAAATGCATATCTGATAGCAAGAGCAAGTCTATCGGGGCAGGGCTGCCTGCAGGCGATTGAGAGAGTGGACACGCGAAAAAGCAGGAGATCCCGCGCCTTATCACGAATACATTCCTTTGCCATTCACGTTCGCATGAATACCTACCCCGGATTTTTGGCGAGAATGGCGAGTGAAGGAGTGATCAACGTGGAACAACTTCTGCAGCTGGCGAAAGATTACTGGCCGGTGGCGCTTCTCATCGTCGTCGCCATCATGGCAGCCCAGTGGATCGTGCGCAGGCTCTTTCGCATCATTTCCCTGTTTGTGGTCATTGGCGTCGTGCTCGTCCTCTTCTTCCAGTTCAGCCCGGAAGAAGTGATCCAGATGGGACGGAAAACGGTGCAAGCCACGCAGGAGGTGGTCGACAAGACGATCAAGCCTGTGCTGGATAGAGAACTTGCGAATGCAGACATTTCGTTTCAGCCGGATGGCAGCTATGAAGTCAGGACGGCGAGCATTCGAATCGTAGGGAAAAAAGGCGAGTCCAAGGCGACCGTTTATTACAAGGATGAAAAATGGGAAGTGGACATCGGGCAATTGGGCAAGGTGTTCCAGGATCGGCTCGGCAAGGCCGAACAGGAAGGGAACACGATGTAGGGACCGGACAAAAGGAAGACGCAATCTCTCAGGAGTTGCGTCTTTTTTTGTGCGAGATTCGGGCTGCAGGTCAGTACCTTTTTCCTCCCCCCAAACAAGAGGCGCGGCGCTGGTCGTCATTCTGAACGAACAAAATTTGCAGCTGAAGCCTTCCTGGTATAACGCCGGGAAGGTTTTTTGGCGTTTTACGCACATGTTCCTTCACGAGCTTTCCAAAAAGTGCGCTCGACCCCTTAATCCCGTCAGTCCGTCCAAAGGCACGCGTTGAGCCCGTGTACAAAAGGAGACAAAACGAGACAGGTGTCCACTTTTGTTCCCTGCAAATAGGAAAGCGGATACAAAAAAGCGCGATGCGACCGGCTTCGGCAGTTGGCATCCTTTTTGCGTTATCTCCTTTGTCAAAGACTTGACCTCAACCAAACATGTTCGAGGAGGAGATACGCAAATGACGAAAGTGGATCAGCAAGTCAAAGGGATTCCGTTGTCCCGTGAAAAGGCCGCCTGGATGTACCAAAAAATGCTAGAGATCCGGAAGTTTGAGGACAAGGTGCACGATCTGTTCGGACAAGGGAAAATCCCCGGATTCGTCCATTTATACGCCGGGGAGGAGGCCATCGCGGTGGGGCTTTGCGCGCATTTGGACGACCAGGACACCATTACCAGTACGCATCGCGGCCACGGCCACTGCATCGCCAAAGGGTGCGACCTGAACCGCATGATGGCGGAGATTTACGGCAAAGCCACAGGGCTTTGCAAAGGAAAGGGCGGCTCCATGCACATCGCCGATTTGGACAAAGGAATGCTCGGAGCAAACGGCATCGTTGGAGGTGGCTATCCGCTGGCGTGCGGTGCTGCTCTGACAGCGAAGTACAAACAGACAGGCGCTGTCAGTGTCTGCTTCTTCGGTGACGGAGCGAACAACCAGGGGACGTTCCACGAGGGCATCAACCTGGCTGCCATCTGGAAGCTACCCGCCGTGTTTGTCGCGGAGAACAACGGATATGCGGAAGCCACGCCGTTTACGTACGCCTCCAGCTGCAAAACGATCGCGGACCGCGCCATCGCCTACAACATTCCCGGCATCCGGGTGGACGGCAAAGATGTGCTGGCCGTGTACCAGGCGGCACAGGAGGCGATCGAGCGAGCGCGCCGGGGAGAGGGGCCGACGCTGCTCGAGTGCGTGACGTATCGCAACTACGGCCATTTTGAGGGCGACGCCCAAAAGTACAAGAAAGAAGAAGACAGGAAGGCGCATTTGTCGGAAAAAGACGCGATCAACAAATTCCGCAAAGATTTGCTCGACGGAAAGCTGTTTTCAGAAACCGAGCTGAATGAAATCGAAGCAGCGGTTGACAAAGCGGTCGAGGAAGCAGTCGCGTTTGCGGAAAACAGTCCGTATCCGCAGCCGTCCGAGCTGCTGACAGACGTATACGTATCATACTGAACCGATGAGAGCAAAGGGGGAAGGCGAACATGAGCCAAAAAATGAGCATGTCGCAGGCGATCAACGAGGCGATGAAACTCGCCATGCGCAGGGACGAAAACGTAATTTTGATGGGCGAAGACGTCGCCGGGGGAGCACAGGTCGACCATTTGCAGGATGAAGAGGCATGGGGAGGCGTGCTCGGGGTGACGAAAGGGCTCGTCCAGGAATTCGGCCGTGAGCGCGTGCTGGATACGCCAATTACCGAAGCGGGCTTTGTCGGTGCGGCGATGGCTGCTGCGGCCACGGGTCTGCGTCCGATTGCGGAATTGATGTTCAACGACTTCATCGGGAGCTGCCTGGACCAGGTGCTGAACCAGGGGGCCAAGTTCCGGTACATGTTCGGGGGTAAGGCGCAGGTGCCGGTGACGATCCGTACGATGCACGGCGCCGGATTCCGGGCAGCGGCGCAGCATTCGCAAAGCCTGTATGCGCTGTTCACGGCCATTCCGGGTATCAAGGTGGTGGTTCCGTCCACCCCTGCCGACGCGAAAGGGCTGCTCTTGGCATCCATTGAGGACAACGACCCCGTGATCTTCTTCGAGGACAAGACGCTCTATAACATGACAGGTGAGGTGCCGGACGGTTATTACACCATTCCGATCGGCAAGGCGGACATCAAGCGCACCGGTTCGGATTTGACCATCGTCGCGATTGGCAAACAGGTGCACACGGCTCTTGAAGCAGCGGAGCAGCTCGCCAAAAAAGGAATCGAAGCAGAGGTCGTCGATCCGCGCAGCCTGTCGCCGCTTGACGAGGATGCGATTCTGGACTCCGTGAAAAAGACGAACCGGCTGATCGTCATCGACGAGGCGAATCCGCGCTGCAGCATCGCGACAGACATTGCGGCCTTGGTCGCGGACAAAGGCTTCGACAGTCTGGATGCGCCGATCAAACGGATCACGGCACCGCATACGCCGGTACCGTTTTCACCAGTGCTGGAAGATTTGTATTTGCCGACGCCGCAAAAAGTGATCCAGGCAGTTTCCGAACTGCTCGGCGACAAATCGCTGCTTAGCGTCTGATCCAGAACGAAAACGGAGGGAAAACCGATGGCAGTAGAAGTGCTCATGCCGAAGATGGGAATGGCGATGAAAGAGGGAACGGTTTCCCAGTGGAATAAACAGGTCGGCGATCTCGTATCCAAGGGTGAAGTAATCGCCAGCATCAGCTCAGAGAAAATCGAGGCGGATTTGGAGGCGCCAGCCGACGGCGTCTTGCTGAAAATCGCTGTGCCAGAGTGGGAGGGAGTGCCGCCGGGGACGGTCATTGGCTATATCGGGGAGCCTAGCGAGCAGATTGTACAAGAAACGGCCGCAACGGCGACGGTCGAGATGGGTGCGCCCGAGAAAAAGGAGGAGCCCGCGGCGACGGATGAGGCGCCCGCGATCGGGGAAAATCGGGCGAGCGGAAAGGAAGTGAAAATTTCCCCGGTCGCACGCAAGCTGGCAGAGGCTGCGGGTCTCCCCGTAGGATCGCTCGTCGGAACAGGTCCAGCGGGGAGGATCACCAAGGAAGACGTCGAAAAGGCGATCGCGGAACGGGAAGCGAAGCAGGAATCGGCAGCAGAAGAAAAGCAGTCAGCGGGCGTCTCCGCAAAAGCCGCCGTCACTTCCGAGGAAACGGTGGAGAAGCTGCCGGTCACAGGCATGCGAAAAGTGATCGCTTCCCGGATGCTGGCCAGCTTGCAGGAAAGCGCGCAGCTTACCATCACGGCACGGGCTGATGTCACGGAGCTGATCGCTTTGCAAAGGAAGATGAACGAGTTCACGCAAAACGAGTATGACACAAAGCTGACCTTGACCGATCTCATCGCGCGGGCGGCGGTTCTGTCGCTGCAAAAGCACAAGGAAATCAACAGCGCCTTCATCGATGACCGCATCCATCGTTTCGGGCACGTCCACCTGGGCATAGCCGTTGCACTGACGCAAGGGCTGGTCGTACCAGTCGTTCGGCATGCCGAAACCGTCTCATTGCTTGAGCTCTCTCGCCAGATCAAGGCGCTGGCTGCGCAGGCGCGGGAAGGGACTCTCGGCATGGAAGCGATGCAAGGCTCTACCTTCTCCATCACGAACCTTGGCGCGTACGGCGTCGAGTTCTTCACCCCTGTGCTGAATCCGCCGGAAGCAGGCATACTTGGCGTGGGTTCCGTACAGGATACGCCGGTATTCATCGGCGAACAAGTCCAGCGGCGGAGCATTCTCCCTCTTAGCTTGACGTTCGACCACCGTGTACTGGACGGGGCGCCGGCAGCCGAATTTTTGCAAACGCTGCGTAAATATCTGGAAGAGCCGCATCGGATGCTCTTGTGAAGGACGTGACGGGATGAGTGCGATTGCCATAATCGGAGGAGGGCCAGCAGGCTACGTCGCGGCGATTGCCGCAGCCAGGCAAGGGAAGCAGGTCACCCTGATTGAGCAGCAAGCATTGGGCGGAACCTGCCTGAACGAAGGCTGCATGCCGACCAAATCGCTACTGGAGTCCGCCGAGATGGCCGAGAAAGTACAGCACGCGGGCCGTTTTGGCATCCGGTTGCCGGAGAAGGGCGTATCCATTGATTGGCCGGGCGTGCAACAGTATAAAAACGAGATCGTACAGCAGCTTGTCACGGGAATCGGCTTTCTCATGAGAAAAAACAAAGTCAGGGTGATCTCGGGCAAGGCACGCTTCATCAGCCAGCACCAGATCGCAGTGGAGAAGGAACAGGGAGAAGAAGGGATAGAGGCCGAAAAGTTCATCATCGCAACAGGCTCGGAACCGATCGCCCTGCCGTTTGCGCCGTTTGACGGCAGATGGATCATCCACAGCGGACAGGCGATGTCGCTCTCGGCGATTCCGCAGACGATGCTGATCATCGGCGGAGGTGTCATCGGCTGCGAGTTTGCCAGCATCTACAGCCGCATGGGAACCCGGGTCACGGTAATTGAAATGGCGGATCAGTTATTGCCCGGCGAAGATGCGGATATCGCAGGACTCCTGCAAGAACAGCTGGAATCTGCGGGAGTCAAGATCTTGACTTCCACATCGGTGACAGCGGTCGATTGGCAGACGAAGACCGTTCGTTACAAAAGCCCGGATGCCAGCGGGGATGCAAAAGCAGAAGTCGTGCTTGTCGCCGTCGGCAGAAAACCGCGGACGGGAGGCCTGCAGCTGGAGCAAGCCGGTGTGGCGTACGGCAAGCAAGGCATTTTCGTAAACGAGCACATGCAGACGAACGTGCCGCATATTTACGCATGCGGGGATGTCATCGGGGGCATCCAGCTCGCCCACGTCGCTTTCCACGAAGGAACGGTGGCCGCCTTGCACGCGTGCGGTCTGGACGCCAAAGCCAATTATCGGGCCGTACCGCGCTGCATCTACACTGCGCCGGAAATCGCCAGCGTCGGCCTCACGGAAAAGCAGGCCAGGCTGCAATATGGAGACGTGCGTATCGGGGAGTTCCCTTTTTCCGTCAACGGCAAGGCCATGATTCTCGGTGAGACGGTCGGAAAGGTGAAGGTCATCACAGAGCCGATCTATCACGAAATACTGGGTGTGTCCATTGTCGGCCCGCGCGCGACAGAGCTGATCGGGCAAGCAACGGTCATGGTTCACGGGGAAATGACGGCGGATATGATGGAAACGTTCATTTCTGCCCACCCGACGTTGTCAGAAACCATTCACGAAGCCTTTCTGTCTGCCATCGGTCATGCCGTGCACGCCTGAAGCACCAGTACCAGCAAAATGCCCCCTGTGATCCGGGAGGGCATTTTGCTTTACAGCCATTGTAAACGCTGCCATTATTGATTAGAATTTAGACAAAGAGCGAGCGACGTAGTATACATTCTGGCACGAGTTACTTCAGGCGAGTTACTGGGGGAGGGAATGTATCTTGTTTGAATCAGCATGGAGTTCACAGACGTGGAAGCGGTTTGTCCAGGAAGGCGTGCTGGATTCTTCGCGGATTCACCAAGCCATCGTCGAATCCTGGTATCGCTCCCGGAACGCCCAGGTCAGCCCGTACCTGGATCGGGGAAGGCACATACTAAGCGGCGAATCCCTCCAGCGTCAACGGCAAAAGA
Organism: Brevibacillus sp. GCM10020057; assembly: GCF_042683565.1. NCBI lineage: Bacteria > Bacillati > Bacillota > Bacilli > Caryophanales > Paenibacillaceae > Brevibacillus > Brevibacillus sp. GCM10020057. The sequence goes on along the minus strand of NZ_JBHUJW010000043.1, from coordinate 757,070 downwards.
ACGCTTTGCTTACGGATATTGCGGCCCCGTTCCTCGAAAAAATGGATCGAATGGCGAGAGAGATGGGAATGATCGCGCTTTTGATCGATCCGGAAGGCTACGTGCTTTCGATGAAAGGGAGCGAAAATGTCCGGGAGATCGCCCAAAAAATACGATTCGTAGAGGGCGTGCGCTGGACGGAAGCCGAGATGGGGACAAACGCGATCGGCACGGCGCTGTCACTCGGGCAGCCAATTATGGTCACCGGTTCGGAGCACTATTCCATCGCTTCTCATGGCTGGAGCTGTGCGGCTGCTCCGATCCGCAACGATGACGGGGAGGTTCTGGGCATCCTCGACGTTTCGTGCCCGCTCGACAGGGCGCATCCGTATATGCTAGGGATTGTCACCCAGGCGGCCTATACGCTGGAGAAAGAAGTGAAGCTCCGCTCACAACGCGACGAGATGGAATTGCTGCAGCGTTCGATGGAAGTGCTGGAAAAGGAGCAGCCGCTCGTCATTTGCACCCCGCGGGAAAGCGTCGTGGCGGCGAGCAAGTCGATTCGTCAGAACATTCCGAATTGGCGCGGGATGCGTGTCGATGAAATTTACCTTTGCGGGTATCGCAATCGGATGGAGGTGCCGATTTGCTCGGCGGAGCACGGCCGTTTTATCGGCAAATGCATCTACCTGCTGAAAGCGGAGGAGCAACAGGCAAGGCCTGTCTTCTATCAGGACAAAGGTTGGTCCGTCACGGGGCCGTTCCGGTTTCTCGGCGAGGCAGGCACGAGCCGTGTATTCCGACAGACGCTGGAAGAGCTCGGGCGGGTAGCTTCCGCAGATATCCCTGTTTTTGTCCTGGGCGAGACAGGCACCGGCAAAGAGGTGATTGCTCGTTCGATCCATGAGAACAGCAAGCGGGCAGGCGGGCCGTTCGTTGCCGTGAACTGCGGCGCGATCCCGCGAGACCTGCTGGAAAGCGAATTGTTCGGGTATGTGGAAGGGGCGTTCAGCGGGGCGAAGAGAACCGGGGCGAAGGGCAAATTCCAGCAGGCCAATCAAGGCACCATTTTCCTGGACGAAATCGGGGAAATCTCGCATTCCATGCAGGTGGCGCTGCTCCGCGTCTTGCAGGAGCGGAAAATTACTCCATTGGGCGGCAGCCAGGAAGTTCCCGTCGATTTTCGCGTAATCGCAGCCACGCACCGCAATGTCCATCAGCTGGTCAAGGAAGGCAAGTTCCGCGAAGACCTGTTTTATCGCCTGTACGTATATCCCGTGCATGTTCCGGCACTTAGGCAGCGCGCAGAGGACATTCCGCACCTCGTTCACCATTACTGCGAAAAGCATGACTGGGACGTTGTGTTCCCTCCGGAATTTTTTGCCACGCTGATGGATTACAGCTGGCCAGGAAACATTCGCGAGCTGATGAATGTGCTGGATCAATTGCGGATTCTCGCCATGAACAGCGCCGACGACATCCTGCATTTTCTGCATTCCTTGTTCGATCAAAACAGAGCGCTTGGCAAAAACGACGCTTCCAGCCTTGACTTTCCCGAACAGAGGGCGGAAGAGGACCGGGTTTCTCTTACGTTTCGTGACAAAATCCTGCAGCAGCAAATGGTCGAGGCGCTGCAAAAGACGAACGGGAATGTGTCGAAAGCGGCAAAACTTTTGGGAATTCCCAGGAGCACGTTCTACAAGCGCATGAACCGGTTTGTAGAAACGGCAAAACCTCCGCGCAGCTAAAGTCCACCCCCTGAAAATCCGCATTGGAAAAGCAACCAGCCATCCGTACATGCAAAAAAGCTGACTCCACACGGGAATCAGCTTTTTTTGCTCTGCGGAAAACAGTTGTTACGATTGCGTCGTGCCTGCCGCCGCGAGCTTTGCCTGTTCTTCGGCTTCCACGTAGCGGTTGCGCGGATGTTCGCGGCACTCGTCCGAGCAGGAGCGCTTGTATTTGACTTCGCATTCCGGGCAGCAGAAGTGTTGTTTGTTGCAGAACGGGTTAGCGCAGTTTACATAGCGGTCTTCCACCTTGCCGCAGTAGTAGCAACGGCCGATGACGACATCTTCCTCGGTGCGGTTGACCGGCACGGAAATGCGCTCGTCAAACACGTACAGTTTGCCATCCCACAGACGGCCTTTCACTTCCGGATCTTTGCCGTAGGTGACGATTCCGCCGTGCAGTTGGTACACGTCCTGGAAGCCTTGGTCAAGCAGGACGCCGGTCAGCTTTTCGCAGCGGATGCCGCCTGTGCAATAGGTGAGAACTTTTTTATCTTTGAACTGGCTCATGTTCTCGGCGATCCACTCAGGGAACTCGCGGGAAGAATCGACTTCCGGACGGATGGCGCCGCGGAAATGACCCAGGTCGTATTCATAGTAGTTGCGTCCGTCCAAAATCACGACGTCATCGCGCTGCATCATTTCGTAAAACTCTTTTGGAGTCAAATATTTGCCAGTTTTCTTGTTCGGGTCGACGTCGTTTTTCAGCCGCCATGTCACCAACTCTTTTTTCGCACGGACGAACATCTTTTTAAACGCGTGCCCATCCACCTCATCTATTTTAAACCAGATATCCGCGAACCGCGGGTCTTTACGTACGTATTCCATGTAAGCATCCGTCTGTTCGATCGTGCCGGATACCGTTCCGTTAAGCCCTTCCGGAGCTACGATAATGCGGCCCTTCAGACCAATTTCCTTGCAAAATTGCAGATGCTCTGCAGCATACTCCTCGTAATTTTCAACCGGGGTATACTTGTAGTACAGCAAAACGCGATAGGGCTTTTGTACTTGCAATGTACAGTCCACCTTTCTTTACTTATATTGATTTTTTTCATGCAACGGAGATTATATCATATCAGAAACGATAATGCTCAGAAAATGTGAGGGATTTGTGAGGATTCTATGAAATCGGGACGAGGACGCGCCTTGCTGGAAGGGGGGGCTTCCTGTAAACTATGAGAGGATAAAAGGCTGACAGAGGAGAGACCATTGGATGAACATGACGAGCGACCGAGTAGCTGTACAAGTGAAAATAAAAAAACTCCATCCGGATGCGGTTGTCCCCAAATACGCACGCGCCATGGACGCAGGCTTTGATCTGGTGGCCGTAGAAGACGTGTTGATCGCGCCGGGACAGTCTGCGAAAATTCCGACGGGACTGGCGTTTGCCTTGCCGGAAGGCTTCGAGCTGCAGGTGCGCCCGCGCTCCGGGATCAGCGCGAAGACGAAGCTGCGCCTGTCGAACGCGCCGGGAACCGTTGATGCCGGTTACCGCGGGGAAGTGTGCGTGCTCATCGACAACATCCGCATACCCAGTGCAGAACGCAAAAACAGCTGTCTGGATGCGGGAGAGAAAGAAACGCCAGTGGAAGAGCCGGTCGATCCCAACAGCTATTTGATCAGAAAAGGGGACCGGATCGCCCAGGGCGTCATCGCGATTGTCCCGGTCGCACAATTTGCAGAAGTGGACGAGCTGGATGAGACAGAGCGCGGTGCCGGCGGTTTCGGCAGCAGCGGCATCCAGGGCTGAACGGACAGAAAAAAGCCCCTTCCATGACGGGCGGTTGATCCCGAGCGGATCGCTCCCGTATGGAGGGGCTTTTCATTTTTGCCTGCGGGCAGCAAGTCGTGCGCCAAGACGCCTACACCTTCGCCGTCAGGAACCGGTCGATCCGCAACAGATCGTCCGGCGTCAAGGACTGGCCGTCTGCCTTGACAAAGACACATGTCCCGTACACCCAGTCCAGGTATCCATCCGTGGTGACAGGGAAATTGTTCGCTTCCACGCCGCGTGCGTCTTCGTTTACGATGAGAGAAATACCTGTGAGGCCATCATCAGAAACGACCTCATAAGCGCCGCCGATGAGCTCCTCCAGGTCGTTCATCCCGGACACTTCAGCCGGGACACCCGCCTCGTGCGGACGTTTGACATAGACGGTAATCATATTCGTTCACTCCTTTGTCTTCCCCTCCATCATACCCGATTCGGGCGGGAGAAGCGACAGGGCGAGGGATGCAGCCTTCGCCATTGGTTATCCTAAAGAGAAGTACGGATGAGGAGAACGACACATGAAGCTGATGAACGGAAAATTGTACTGGCCGACGACCCTCCCCAACCCGCCTCGCTATCCGGCCCTAGACACGGACATGGCATGTGATGTCGTCATTGTAGGAGGCGGCATCGCCGGGGCATTGTGCGCATACTACTTGATGAAACACGATGTGAAAATCGCGCTGCTGGAAAAGCGTCAGATCGGGGGAGGCAGCAGCATGGCGAATATCGGGTTGCTGCAATTTGCCAGCGACAAGTCGCTGACCTCCTGTATTCATTCGTTCGGGGAAGTGAAGGGAACGAGATTTTACCAACTGTGCAAGCAGGCAATCGATCAGTTGGAAGCCATCTCGCATGAAGTCCAGCCGTTCCCCGACTTTCAGCGAAAAGACAGCCTTTACTACGCAAGCAGCCCGGAGGACCTCGATGCGCTGCGAACGGAATACGCGCTATTGAAGCAGCATGGGTTTCCTGTGTCCTTTTGGGAACGTGCAGACATCGAGAGACATTGCGCCTTTTCCAAGCCCGGGGCCATTTACGCAGGCGGGGATGCCCAGATCAACCCGTATCGGTTGACGGCAAGCATCATTGCGGCAGTAGCTGCGCGAGGGATGAACGTATTTGAAAAAACGGAGTTCGTACACGTCAAGGCAGATGCCTGCGACATGCTCGTCTACACGGAGAAGGGACATCGGATACGCTGCAAGAAAATCGTGTTTGCGACCGGCTACGAGGCGCAGGCCATGAAGCGAAACAGAAACACCAAATTGTCCAGCACTTCCGCGATTGTGACGGCGCAGGTACCGGCATTGCACCGATGGCCGAATACCTGCCTGATCTGGGAAACGGCCAGACCGTACGTGTACATACGCTCGACCCGTGACGGGCGGATTATTGCAGGCGGCATGGATGAGCCGGTTACCGACCCGCAGAAGCGGGAAGCGACGCTATTCGGCAAACGGGACAAGCTGCTGGCTCGCGTGGCGGAGCTGTTTCCGCACATCCCGTTGACAGCGGAGTTCTTTTGGTCTGCGGCCTTCGCCTCGACCCATGACGGGTTGCCGCTGATCGGCGCACAGCAGGACGAGCCGGACTGCCTGTTCGTCCTTGGCTACGGGGGCAACGGAACCGTTTATTCGACCATCGGTGGACAGATCATTGCCGACCTCATCGTAAAAGGAAAGCACCCTGACGCGGAACTGTTCAGCCTGGAACGGACGAGATTTCCATCTGCTGCTGCCCGCCCGCGACTGTAACGGATGTTGTCGATTTGACAGTCCGTTTTTTGTGTTCGCCTAAACACCCGCACCGCTCGCCACAAGGGCAGGCACAGGCTCTTCCGCAAAGGGAGGGCTTTTTTGCATGCAGCAATCACAGCCCATTTTTTAGCCTGGGCGAAAGACACCCGAACTTCGCCTGGCACATAGGCATAGTGTAGATGGGAAAAATGGTTGACAGGAAGCGATGGGAATGTATAATTCAGTATAAACAAACTAATCCGATTAAAATACTCAGGATTGCAGAGGAGTGAAAAATTCCATGATCAAGACTTTCCATCCCATCCAGACATTATGGAAACGAGTAGGCATCATCGCGCTGGCTGCTGTGATCGGCGGATGCTCGGCAGCGACGACGGCGCCTGACGGCGAGAATGCAAAGACGGATGCAGATGCGCCTCCCGCAATAGAGCTGCTAAACGTCTCCTACGATCCGACCCGCGAGTTTTACCAGGATGTGAACAACGCATTTGCCGCCGAGTGGAAGCAGAAAACGGGGCAGACCGTCACCATCAAGCAATCGCACGGTGGCTCGGGCAAGCAGTCGCGCTCGGTCATTGACGGCTTGGAAGCGGATGTCGTGACACTCGCGCTGGCATATGATATTGATGCGATTGCGGAGCGGGGCCTGATCCCGGCAGACTGGCAAAAGAGATTGAAGGAGAACAGCTCGCCGTACACTTCGACGATCGTCTTCCTCGTGCGCAAAGGAAACCCGAAGCAGATCAAGGATTGGGACGATTTGATCAAGCCCGGCATTTCCGTCATCACTCCGAATCCGAAGACTTCCGGCGGGGCGCGCTGGAACTATCTGGCGGCCTGGGGTTATGCGCTGGAAAAATACAACCACGACGAAGCGAAAGCCAAGGAATTCGTGACCAAACTGTTTAAGAACGTGCCCGTTCTGGACTCCGGAGCGCGCGGCTCGACGACGACTTTCGTGGAGCGCGGCATCGGGGATGTGCTGATCGCCTGGGAAAACGAGGCGTATCTCGCAGTAAACGAGCTGGGGAAAGACAAGTTCGAGATCGTCAACCCGTCGCTCAGCATTCTGGCGGAGCCGCCGGTCACTGTCGTGGACAAATACGTAGATAAGCATAAGACGCGGGAAGTAGCGGATGCCTACCTGCAGTTTTTGTACAGCCAAAAAGGGCAGGAGCTGGCAGCCAAACATTACTACCGTCCACGCAGCGAAGAAGTGCTGAAAGCCCACCAGCCAGCCTTCCCGGACATCAAGCTTCACACCATCGATGAATGGTTCGGCGGGTGGACAAAAGCCCAACAGGATCATTTCTCTGATCAAGGCGTCTTCGATCAGATTTACAAACCATAATCACTCATCATCAGAGGAGTTAGCTCCATGAGAAAATTACTTAGCAACAGAGGGTTTTTGCCAGGCTTTGGCATGACGATGGGCTATACGATCATTTACCTCAGCCTGCTGGTGTTGATCCCGCTATCCGTGCTGTTCCTGAAGGCGTCCTCGATGAACTGGGAGCAGTTCATCGGGACGATCCTCGATACGAGAGTGCTCGCCTCTATCCGGGTGAGCATTCTGTCCTCCTTTTTTGCAGCATGCGTCAACGCGGTGTTCGGCGTCCTGGTGGCGTGGGTGCTGGCGCGCTACCAGTTTTTCGGTAAGCGCATCATCGACGGGATCGTGGATTTGCCGTTTGCCTTGCCTACGGCCGTCGGCGGAATTGCCTTGACTTCGATCTATGCGGAAAACGGCTGGTTGGGCCAGTATTTGGCCCAGTGGGGGATCAAGGTCGCGTACACGCCGCTGGGCATCTGGGTTGCGCTAACCTTTATCGGCCTGCCGTTCGTCGTCCGTACCGTACAGCCCGTTCTGCAAGATTGGGATTTGCAGATGGAAGAGGCAGCAGCCACGCTGGGAGCAAGCAGGTGGAGCACCTTTCTGCGTGTAATTTTGCCGCATCTGTTGCCTGCAGTCGTCACCGGATTTGCTCTGGCGTTCGCCCGCGCCTTGGGGGAGTACGGCTCCGTCGTGTTCATTTCGGGAAATATGCCCCTGAAGACAGAGATCGTCCCGCTGCTGATCATGACCAAGCTGGAGCAGTTTGACTACGCAGGGGCTACGGCGATTGCCACCGTGATGCTCGTCGCTTCCTTCGTGATGCTGCTCATCATCAACTACTTACAGTGGAGAATCAACAAATTCGATGCTGCCCGATAGGAGGTCCAACCCGTGAAGCATTTGACGGAGCCGCGTTTCGTACGCTGGCTGCTGATTGGTCTTGCACTGCTGTTCCTAGCGCTGTTTCTCATCCTGCCGCTCATCGCCGTCTTTAGCGAAGCGTTCAAACAGGGAGCAACTGTTTTCGCGGATGCCATCACGGAGCCGGAGACCTTGTCCGCTGTCAAGCTGACCTTGTTCGTGGCTGCGATCAGCGTGCCGCTCAATGTCACATTCGGCATCGCAGCCGCCTGGGCAATCGCCAAATTTTCCTTCCGGGGAAAAAACGTGCTGCTGACTTTGATCGATCTGCCTTTCGCCGTGTCTCCCGTCATCGCCGGCCTGATTTTCGTCCTGCTGTTCGGCAGCCAGGGATTGCTCGGACCGTGGCTTGCGGCGTACGACATCAAGATCATTTTCGCCGTTCCCGGCATCGTGCTGGCGACGACCTTTGTCACCTTTCCGTTCGTCGCCCGTGAGCTGATTCCGATCATGGAAGCGCAAGGAAAGGACGAGGAGGAGGCAGCCGTCTCCCTTGGGGCAAGTGGCTGGAAAACGTTCATTCGCGTGACGCTGCCCAATGTGAAGTGGGGTCTTTTGTACGGCGTCATCCTGTGCAACGCCCGGGCGATGGGCGAGTTTGGCGCGGTGTCGGTCGTCTCCGGTCATATACGGGGAATGACCAATACGCTGCCGCTGCACGTCGAGATTTTATACAACGAGTACCAGTTCGCCGCAGCGTTTGCCGTGGCTACTCTGCTCGCCGTGCTTGCGCTCGTGACACTGGTCGTCAAAAGCCTGATCGAATGGAAGACGGAAAAGCAGAAAAGCGCGCATGAGGAGCATTATCATTACGTGGATCAGGAGAGAGAGCCGTATGAGCATAGAAGTCGTGAACATAACCAAGTCGTATAAAAACTTTACGGCGTTAAAGGATGTCAGTCTGCATATCCCCGAGGGCGAACTGGTTGCCTTGCTCGGTCCGTCCGGCTCCGGCAAAACGACCTTGCTGCGCCTGATTGCCGGACTCGAACAGCCGGAGCAAGGCAGCATCCTGTTCAACGGGGAGGACAATACCGACCGGGATGTGCGCGAGCGGCGCGTCGGCTTCGTCTTTCAGCATTACGCGCTGTTTCGGCATATGACCATTTTCGACAACATCGCGTTCGGCTTGACGGTCCGCTCGCGCAAGACCCGTCCGAGCAAGGCAGAAATCCAGGAGCGCGTGCATTCCTTGCTAAAGCTGGTGCAGCTCGAAGGACTGGCACATCGCTACCCGTCCCAGCTTTCCGGCGGTCAGCGCCAGCGTGTCGCACTGGCCAGGGCGCTTGCAGTGGAGCCGAAGTTTTTGCTGCTCGACGAACCGTTTGGCGCCCTCGACACCAAGGTCAGGCAGGAGCTGCGGCGGTGGCTGCGCCATTTGCACGAAAAGCTCGGCTTGACCATTCTGTTCGTCACCCATGATCAGGAGGAAGCGATGGAGCTGGCCGATCAGGTAGTCGTCATGAACGAAGGCAGGGTCGAGCAGGTCGGCTCGCCGGAGGAGATCTACAACCAGCCCGCCAATCCATTCGTGTACAGCTTCCTTGGGAGGGTCAACCTGTTTCACGGGAGAATTCACGACGGCAAGGTCAAGCTGGGCGAAGCCGAATTCGAGACGCAATGGGCACAAAGGCCGGGAGAGTTCCCGGCGGTCGGGTATATGCGTCCGCATGACGTGGAAATCACGCTCGCGCCGAAATCGCGACAGTCCGTACAGGCACAGATCCGGCACATTTCCCTGCTCGGCCCGATCGTCCGCCTCGATCTGAAGCGACTGGATACGAATGAGGTGTTTGAAGCAGAGCTGACGCGCCAACGGTTCGCGGAGCTTGCACTAGAGGAGAGAGGCATCGTCTACGTCACGCTGCACAATCTTTCGTTCTACGTGGAATCGGCGCCTGCTGTTGCCCCGACCCCGGTACTCGTACCGCTGCGCGCCAGCATGTGAGCAGGAAATACGAAAAACCGGACTGCAGCGGAGCATTCCGGTTTACCTGTAGGCACGATTTACTCCCCGCGCTGTTTGGAGCGGGTTTCTTCTTTTCCCACCGTCGTAGACGACCGGGTCTGCGACGGGTTTTCTTTGTTGCCCATCTCGTTTTTCACGCCGTTTTTCTTGGACATGTGCTTTACCTCTTTCTATCTGGATTGGAAGTTCAGGGCTAGTTTTCCCCGTCGTTCCCGGTTCTATAAAAAAGGGCCGCTTTTTTGCATTATTGCTCCAACTCTGTTAAGATAGGTGTTTGAACGATTCAAAAAAGGCAGGTATTGCGACGATGATAAGCACTCAGAACGTGACGCTGCGCTACGGCAAACGCGCCCTGTTTGAAGATGTATCCATCAAGTTTACCCCCGGTAACTGTTACGGCCTCATCGGCGCGAACGGTGCGGGAAAATCTACATTTCTCAAGATTCTCTCCGGCGAGATCGAACCGACCAGCGGCCATGTCTCTGTGACCCCAGGCGAGCGGATCGCCGTATTGAAACAAAACCACTTTGAATTTGATGAATTTGAAGTGCTGAAGACCGTGATCATGGGCCACAAACGGCTCTATGAGATCATGGAAGAAAAAACGGCTCTCTACATGAAAGAGGATTTCTCCGAAGCGGACGGCAACCGCGCCTCCGAGCTGGAGGGCGAATTTGAAGAACTGAACGGCTGGATGGCCGAGGCTGACGCGGCAAGCCTCCTGATCGGCCTTGGCATCCCGACCGATCTGCACGACAAGCTGATGAAGGATTTGTCCGGTACGGAGAAAGTGCGCGTGCTGCTGGCACAGGCACTGTTCGGCAATCCGCACATTCTGCTGCTTGACGAGCCGACCAACCACCTGGACATCGAGTCGATCCGCTGGCTGGAAAACTTTCTGGCGGATTACGAGAACACCGTCATTGTCGTATCCCACGACCGTCACTTCCTGAACAAGGTGTGCACGCACATCGCCGATATTGACTTCGGCAAGATTCAGATGTACGTGGGGAACTACGACTTCTGGTACGAGTCCAGCCAGCTGGCGCTGAAGATGGCTCGCGAGCAGAACAAGAAAAAAGAAGAGAAGATGAAGGAACTGCAGGAGTTTATCGCGCGCTTCTCCGCCAATGCTTCCAAGTCCAAGCAGGCGACGTCGCGGAAAAAACTGTTGGAGAAAATTACGCTGGAAGACATTCGTCCATCCAGCCGCAAATATCCGTTCATCAACTTCAAGCCGGAGCGCGAGGCAGGCAAAAACTTGTTGCAGATCGAGGGCCTGGGCAAAACCGTCGATGGCGAGAAGCTGTTTGAAAAGCTGCACCTCGTCATCAACAAAGGAGACAAGGTGGCGTTTGTCGGGCCGAACGAGCTGGCGAAAACGACGTTCTTCCAAATTTTGATGGGTGAAGTGCAGCCGGATGAAGGGACGTTTGAATGGGGCATCACGACTTCTCAGGCATACTTCCCGAAAGACAACTCCGCCTACTTCGATACTGATCTCAATCTGGTCGACTGGTTGCGCCAATACTCCAAAGAGCAGGATGAGACGTTCATCCGCGGCTTTTTGGGACGCATGCTGTTCTCCGGCGACGAAGCGCTGAAAAAAGCGAACGTGCTGTCCGGGGGAGAAAAAGTGCGCTGCATGCTGGCCAAAATGATGCTGTCCGGCGCCAACGTGCTCATCATGGACGAACCGACGAACCACCTGGATCTGGAATCGATCACGGCGCTGAACAACGGCTTGATCGACTTCGACGGCACATTGCTGTTCGTCTCCCATGACCACCAGTTCGTGCAGACGATTGCCAACCGCATCATCGAGTTCACGCCGAAAGGCATCATCGACAAAATGATGACCTACGACGAATACCTGGAAAGCGAAGAAATCAAACAGCTGCGCGAAGCACACTACGCGTAAAGCCTGATATGCACAGCAAATAGACCTTGCCAGCACGACGCATCGTGACGGGCAAGGTCTTTTCCCATGCGGAAGCTATTCCTCCACAAATTCCACTTTGCTTAGAAAAGACTCCTTGCTGGAAAAGATCACGCGCTCTTTTCGGGGAGCCGTAAAGTACACCACGATGTAATCATCATCGACATACTCTACGATGCCGCGCTTTTTTGGCCGTTCGATCGTTTTCACCGGCCTGTTTTGCCAATCTTCCATACTGTTGACTCCTCCCGCCTGACAACTGGTTTCATTATAGCAGACTCCCGGTTTTGCCCCAATGGTGCAGGGGGCAGGGCGAGCGGGAAGCAAGTGCCTGGAGGTAACTCCTGTGGAAAAAGCCCGAAATTGCAGGAAGGTTCTTAGGTGTAATCTGTATACAGGGAATCGAACTCTGACTGTACTACTGGTAAAGAATGGTGAAACCGTGGTAATACCTAATTCAGGAGAAAATTACCAGGATTGAATACCGTGAAAGTGAGTTGTTTTCGTATGCTGGATTAGAAATTCGATCGAACCCTCGAGTAAAGTTGAGAAGCAAAACGTAAACAAGTAGAGCCTGATAGCGGATACGGGAAGGCGTCAGATTTACACCTGCGCAAAGGGGGTGTTCTGGCGCCCTTTTTATTTTTCATGCAAGCGGGATAAGTCGACCGGATGATCGTAATTCACTACTAGGAATGGGACGAGGCGCATACGATTTTGGGAGAGGCAACAGGTGATGGCTGTTGCACGTACTGCTAACCATGATGAACGGAGAGCTTGTCTATCCAAAAAGGACGAGGAGGTCAAGCAATCATGACCGGAAAAGTGAAGTCGTTCACCATTAATCAGGATCGGCTGCAGAAGCGAATCCGCGACCTTGCGCAGATCGGGAAAATCAGCGAGACGGGCGTATGCCGTTTGGCTTTGTCGCCACAGGATCGGGCAGGGGTGGAACAGGTCCGCCGCTGGATGGACGAGGCAGGGCTGCAGACGCGGATCGACCATTTCGGCAACCTCATCGGGCGCCTGAACGGCCGCAATCCCGACGCGCCGCTGCTGCTGGTCGGGTCCCACATCGACTCGCAGCCGTACGGCGGGCAGTACGATGGCGTCATCGGCGTGCTGGGGGCGCTGGAGGTCTTGCAGACGATGCAGGAGCAAGGGCTCGTGCCGGACAGAAGCGTAGAAGTGATCGCGTTTTGCGACGAGGAAGGCTGCCGTTTTCAAAAAGGGCTGTTCGGCGCGAGAGGCATCCTGAACAGGCTCGAGCCAGGGGAGTTGGAGCGCGCGGACAAAAACGGCGTGACGCGCAGACAGGCGCTGGTGGAGTTTGGCTGTGACCCGGAGCTGCTCGCGGAGTCCGTCTATCCGGAAGGCAGCATTGGCGCATACCTGGAACTGCACATCGAGCAAGGTCCCGTCCTCGACCGCGCAGACGAACCAATCGGGATCGTCTCCGCCATCTCCGGACCGCTCTGGTGGACGGTGGAAATGACTGGCTTTGCCGGACACGCAGGCTCCGTCCCCATGAACATGCGTCAGGACGCCTTGCTCGGCGCGGCGAAAGTCATTCAGGCAGTCAACGAGCTGGCCAGGCTGGACCCGGAAGCACCTACGGTCGGCACGGTCGGGCATCTCGAGGTGTTCCCGGACTCGCGCAACATTATTCCCGAGCGCGTGCGCTTTACCGTCGACCTGCGGGATATTGACCTGGCGCGCAGAAACGAACGGGAGCAGGCGCTGCGCGAAGCGATCGAACTGGCGGCGATGGAGGGCGGGTTGCAATACACCATCACGGAAGACACGAACAGCGAGCCGCGCTATTGCGCACCGTGGATCAAGGACATCATCCGCGAAGAGAGCAGAGCGCTCGGGATCGAAGCGCGCGAGCTGATGAGCGGGCCGTTCCATGACGCGCTGGCCCTGTCGTACGTCTGCGACTACGCAATGATTTTCGTTCGCTGCAAGGACGGGATCAGCCACAATCCGCAAGAGTTCGCCTCGATGGATGACATCGCGCTCGGGACGGAGGTGCTGTACAGGACCGTCCTGCGCATGACGAATCCGGTGAAGCGATAGCCTGCATAATCGCCCATCTTCTCGGAAGGTGGGTGTCTTTTTGCTCACCCGTAAGCGAGACATGATAGCTGGTTTTTGCTATATTTTAGTCATGTGAAAAAGGAAAGGGTGTGACTTGGCATGAAAATGCGCGTTTCCGCCGTGCAGTACCATCTGCATACGATACATAGCTTTGACGAATTTGCCCATCAAGTAGAGCACTATGTGCGAAACGCTCAGGAGTACGACACGGAATTTTTACTGTTTCCGGAATTGTTCACCACGCAATTGATGTCCATAGGAGACGGACAAGGAAATGCCCTGCCGATTACGGCGTTGCCTTCGTTTACCGAACAGTATGTCAGCTTGTTCCGCTCGCTGGCAGCCAAATACGACATGCATCTCATCGGGGGAACCCACGTTATCGAGGAAAACGGCAAGCTGTACAACACGGCGTTCCTGTTTTATCCGGACGGGCGCGTCGGCCAGCAAAAGAAGATCCATGTTACGCCGTGGGAAGTCAAAGGCTGGAACATGGGCGCCGGGGACTCCCTGCAAATTTTTGAGACCAACAAAGGAAAAGTAGCGATGATTATCTGCTACGATATGGAATTCCCGGAATGGGTGCGGATCGCCAAGGCAAGGGGCGCCGACGTCATTTTCTGCCCGTCCTGCACCGATGACCGCCACGCTTTCCACCGCGTCCGTTACACGAGCCACGCGCGGACGATTGAGAACCAGGTGTACGTTGTTGTGACCGGCACGATCGGCTCGCTGCCGACCGTCGATTTCATGCGGGCCAACTTCGGACAGGCAGCCATCCTGACGCCAAACGACATTCCATTCCCGCCGCGCGGCATCCTGGCGGAAGGGGAGATCAACCAGGACATGCTGGTCACAGCTGATCTGGATCTGAAGCTGCTGTACGATGTACGGGAAAAAGGCTCCGTCACCACATGGCGGGATCGCCGGACCGACCTGTACACCGATTGGAACTAAACTGCGCTGCACGGGAGGCCAAGGATGTACCGAAAAGAGCTGTACGTGTTTGAAAAAGGCAGGCCGCGCAGAGCGGTGGTACGCAACTACACGGCGGAAGACTTTGATGAACTGATCCAGATTCAGGCGGAGAGCTTTCCGCCGCCCTTTCCCTCCGAGCTGTGGTGGAACCGGGAGCAACTGACAAACCACGTCACGCTGTTTCCGGAAGGTGCCATCTGCGTCGAGGTAGATGGGGTGCTTGCCGGCTCCATGACCGGACTTTTGGTCGCATTCGATCCCGCCCATCCGGAGCACAGCTGGGAGGAGATTACGGACAGCGGTTATATCCGCAACCACGATCCGCACGGGGATACGCTGTACATCGTGGACATTTGCATCCGTCCCAGCCACCGCAAGCTCGGTCTCGGGCAGCTGATGATGCAGGCGATGTACGAATTGGTCGTGCAGCGCGGGCTGAAGCGGTTGCTCGGCGGCGGGCGGATGCCGGGTTATGGACGCTATGCAGACGAGTGGACGCCCGAGCAGTATGTGGAGCGCGTCGTCGCAGGGGAAGTACAGGACCCTGTCATTACCTTTCTCATGCGCTGCGGGCGTACCCCCTTGCAAGTGGTCGAAAATTATTTGGACGACGAGGAATCGCGTAACTGCGCGGTTTTGATGGTATGGAATAACCCGTTTTTGCGAGGCTAATACCGGGGGCGCCGAAAAACGGACAGACAAGGCATACAGTCATTGAAGGAGGCTTCATCATCCATGGAGTTCATACGTATTTCCCATATCGACAACCCGCTGTTCGCCAGCATGCACCGCTTGATGCAGGAAGTCTTCCCGCCCGAGGAAGTGCTGGACTTTGAGCTGTGGAGAGAGCCGCTCGAAGACCCGGGCATTCGCGTATTTGTGGCGGTGCACGAAGGCGAAGTGGTCGGTGCCACCGAATACCGCTACTACCCTGATCTGAACGTGGCGATGACAGACTTCACCATCATCGGTCGGGAAAGTCTCGGCGTAGGACGTTTTCTGGCGAGAGAACGCCAAAAAGACTTGCAGACGCTCGCCAGGGAAAACGGCAAGGAGCTGTACGGCATGTTTGCGGAAATTTACGATCCGTACCGTGTAGAAGAGCATGCGTTTGGCGGGATCAAGCCGATGGACCCGTTTGTGCGCCGCGAAGTGCTGTCCCATCTGGGTTACAAGCGCACCAATCTCGATTACGTCCACCCGTCCTGGCAGAACGACGGGGAAGCGGTCACCGGTCTGGATTTGTGCTTCCTGCCTGCCGACGAAAACCAGACCACGCTGGAAGCAGACCTGATTGTCACCTTCCTGCAGCGTTACTACGCCGTTCTGCCGCAGAAGCCGCAGGCGTGGCTGGACATGGTGGCGAGCTTGTCTGCCAGGAAAACGGTCGAACTGCTGCCGATTTGATTCCGTCTGCGGCGGCTAGTGCGAGTGTATTGCCCATCCGGTACGGGCATATGAAGGGAGTACCCCTGCCCTAAGAGGTGGCGGGGGGATTTTTTTGCCAAAAAAGTTGATTAATCCATCCAAATTTTTTTATACTAGCGGCAAGTGCAAAAAACGCGGGATACAAGGAGAAGAAAAGGCGGCCTTTGCCAGTCCCGGCGGTTGGGGGAAGGCCATTTTTCTCATGCTGACCGCAGAGAGAGCGCACAAATTGCAGGACCAGACGAAGGAGGCGCACGCCGATGAACATGCGATGGAATCTGGACGTATTGTACACGTCATTTGACTCGCCGAAGTGCAAGGAAGATTGGGATACATTGTGCAAGGAAACAGAAGAAGTGAAAAGATGGGCTGCCGAAGAATTGCAAGGTGAGGACGATGCCGTCGCGAAGGTGGAAGCGTACATCACCAAGATGACCTCCATCCTGCAGACCCAAAGCCGTCTCTACAACTTCGCGGAACTGACGGCCAGCGTGGACGCCAAAAACGAAAGAGCGTTGCAGTTGATAGAGCGGATTCAAAATCAGTCCGTTGAACTGGTCGAGCCGAGTGTGCAATTCCAGAAGTGGCTGGGGGAAATCGACGATCTGGATGCCCTGATCCGGCAGTCCGCGCTGCTCGAGACCCATCGTTACATGCTGACGGAGCTGGCAGAAAAAAGCAAGTACATGTTAAGCGAAAAAGAAGAAATCATTCTCGCCAAAATGAAAAATACAGGCTCCCATGCATGGACAAAGCTGCAGGAGATGCTGACTTCCACTTTGCTCGTGGACGTGACGGTAGACGGCAAACGGCAGCAGTTGCCGCTCCCCGTCGTGCGCAACCTGGCGTATGAAAAGGATGCAGCATTGCGTAAGCAAGCCTATGAAGCAGAATTGGCAGCCTATAAAAAAATCGAGGAGTCGTCTGCAGCGAGTCTCAACGGCATCAAAGGCGAGGTCATCACGATTGCCAAACTGCGCGGGTACGAGTCTGCGCTGGACAAAACGCTCAAAGACTCCCGCATGGACAAGGAAACACTGGATGCGATGCTCACAGCGATCCGCGAGAGCCTGCCGACATTCCACAAGTATTACCGCAAAAAAGCGGAGCTGCTGGGCCATGCAAATGGAAGGCTGCCGTTTTACGACCTGTTCGCGCCAGTAGGGGACGCGGATATGCGGTTCACGTACCAGGAAGCGCGCGACTTTATCGTCTTGCACTTCGCCAGCTTCAGTGAGAAGCTGTCTCAATTTGCTGCGCGCGCATTCGACAACCAATGGATCGACGCCGAGACCCGCGAAGGGAAGCGGGGAGGAGCGTTTTGCGCCAACCTGCACGTCGTGGGCGAGAGCCGGATCATGGCGAACTTTACGGGCAGCTACAACGATGTGAGCACACTCGCCCATGAGCTTGGACACGGCTACCACGGGGAGTGCCTGGTGAAGGAAGCATTTTACAACAGCGACTACCCGATGCCGATTGCGGAGACAGCGTCTATTCTGTGCGAGACGATCATCGCCAATGCCGCGCTGCAAAAAGCCACTCCGGAAGAGGCGTTCGCGATTTTGGAAAACGACATTTCCGGAGCCGGACAGGTAATCGTGGATATTTACAGCCGCTTCCTCTTTGAGTCGGCCTTGTTTGCGCGTCGGGAAAACGGCTCGCTGTCCGTCAACGAGCTGAAAGAGCTGATGCTGCAGGCGCAGAAAGACGCATATGGCGACGGCCTGGATCACGATGTACTGCACCCGTACATGTGGGTATGCAAACCGCATTACTACAGCGCGGATTTCAACTACTACAACTTCCCGTACGCATTCGGCCTGCTGTTTGCCAAAGGCCTGTACGCCGTCTATCTGGAGCGCGGCGAAGCGTTCGTGGAGCAGTACGACCAATTGCTGTCGGTGACGGGGAAATTGAGCATAGCGGACGTGGCAGCCATTATGGATGTGGACGTGCGTTCCGTCGATTTCTGGCGCAATTCCTTGTCATTGATCGCCAAAGACATCGAGAAATTTGTGGAGCTGGCTGAGCAGCGGACGAAGTAATCAACTGGATACCGGCTATTCAAGGGGCGTCTCCCAGTCAAAAAATTGACTTTTGAGACTGCCCCTTTTTGCGCATAGCCAGGTGGGTGCAGGGAGAAAGTAAGAAAAACGGATGAGGTGATTACGTGGTGAACGGACTGCAGTTGCTCGATCTTTTGCGGGAGACGGAAAATAAAATGCTGCATTTACATAGAGCCATCGACAAGGTAAGCAGCGAGCCTGATTTCAAGGAGACGGTGAGCGTACTGACAGTAGTCGTCCGGGACTACCAGCTTCAACTGGACAAAATGAAGCAGGCTCTCGGCAATCTCGAAATCAACACAAGCCAAAACATCTCCCAGTCCTCTTCCCAAGTTCAAAACACCCACTAGGGCAGAGAAAAAGCAGCAAGCGAATCAGGGTCTCTCGATTCACTTGCTGCTTTTTGTGAATATATTTGTCCCGAGGCCTATTGGAAATCCAGATAGCGCTTGGCTCCATAATAGGGATACAGCTTTTGCATATACTCGACCTTGCCGTACCGGACGTCATCTCCGTTGGCATGGACGATGAGACCATCCCCCATGTAAATGGCTACGTGGGAGACTCGGCCTTTGCCCAGAGCGTCATAGAACAGCAAGTCTCCAGGCTGAATCTGCTCCAGCGGGATGGGCTTGCCGCCGCCGAACTGTTCCTCGGACGTGCGCGGCAGATTCACACCGAGCTGCCGGAAGACATAGGAAGTGAAACCGCTGCAGTCAAAACCGCTGGTCGTCGTTCCGCCCATCACGTAAGGCGTATTCAGCAATGGGGTAATGACCTTTTCCAAACGCCGCAGGCTTGCCTGATCTACGTTGCCCGCGTCGGAAGGCAGCAAATCTGTGCTCAAATACGTGGTGGATATGTACGCCTGGCGTGCGTCCTCGAATTTGATCCTTGTCCATTCGTCGCCAGGCTCGACTACTTCGACGATGTCGCCGAAGTGCACCTTCCCGATAATTTTGCTCTCAAGAGAAGGGGATTTTCGGACATTCACGACGTCTCCTGTCACGCGGGCTTGATGCCCGCTTGCCTTGTCCTTCGTATCAGATTGGGCAAAATCTTCCGTCGGTTCACTGGTTTCCACAGCTTGTCCCACATCAGGAGGAGCTGATTCGGTGACATCGGGAAGGTTATCCCCAGCCAGTGCGAGGGTCTGACCAATTGCCAGCCGGTCCGAATTCAAATGATTGACTTGCATGAGTTGGCTCACCGTGGTGTTGTGCTCACGGGCAATTTTGCTGAGGGTATCACCTGCTGTCACCACGTATACAGGAGATGCAGCGTGGGCAGCAGTCGGCAGCAGAGTGAAGAGGGCGAGGAAGGTGAATAGCCTCGAAGTATGTTTCATGTCATCGTCTCCACCAATCTACGAATTTCTGCATATCTCTATAAAATTCTAGCGGAAAATCGTTGGTAAATCTATGAAAAAATCAGGATTACAAAAAGTTTTTAAAAACTATTGCATAATGAAATCGAATCATGCTATATTACAGAAGTCGCTGTGAGCAATACGTCGAACGGCGAAGGAATGACGATCATGGAGCTGTGGTGAAGCTGGAGTTCACGCCGGTCTGTCACACCGGAGGTCGCGGGTTCGAGTCCCGTCAGCTCCGCCATTTCTAAACAGAACGGCCCGCTTAAGCGGTTGCAAAGATTCGCTCTCAAAGAGAGGAAAGCACGTTATTACGCCGGTGTAGCTCAATTGGTAGAGCACCTGACTTGTAATCAGGGGGTTGTGGGTTCAAGTCCTATCGCCGGCACCATCGTTCATCTATACATGCGGTCATGGCGGAATTGGCAGACGCGCTAGATTCAGGTTCTAGTGGTGGCAACACCGTGGAGGTTCAAGTCCTCTTGACCGCACCAAATAGATGCATGGTAGCGGTATTCGTTCATCATTTACATGCGGTCGTGGCGGAATTGGCAGACGCGCTAGATTCAGGTTCTAGTGGTGGCAACACCGTGGAGGTTCAAGTCCTCTCGACCGCACCAACTTTCGCATTCTTTACGGACTTGCCCGAATGGTTTCGGGCTTTTTTATGTTCAAAAAACGACTTTCCTTCTTTTACAGGTACGGGCAGTTGGCTGTCCGTGCTTTTTCGTGTCCGTGCGTTTGTTTCGTTATGGCTGTATGCCTGTTTGTGCTTACGAAACATAACTTTCTTACATTTTTCATGGAAATCCGTTACAATGACTACAACGACAGGAAGGAGAGGCTACCTGATGATTATAGAAGTTTTTCAAGATACGATTTGCCCGTGGTGCCGCATCGGCAAAAAGCACTTGTTTGAGGCGATTGCCAGATGGGAGGGCGAGCCGATCGAGATCCGGTATCGCGCCTACCAGTTGGACCCGCATTCGCCGAAAACCAGCCAGCCATTCTGGGAGACGATGGCGGCAAACAAAGGCGGCCGGGCCACCGTTGAACAAATGGTACAGCACGCCGCGCGGGCGGGAGAGGCGGCCGGCATTGCTTTTCATTTTGACAAAGTAGCCGTCTGGCCCAACACGCTCGCGTCCCATACGTTGCTCAAATGCGCCCCGGAAGCGCGGGTGACGGAGGCTGTCGATGCGGTCTACAAGGCCTATTTCGAGGATGGCAAGGACATCGGCGATACGGACGTCCTCGTGGCAATAGCCGAAGAACTGGGGATGGACGGAGCAGAAGTGCGGCAAGCGATTGAAACTGGTGCAAGGCAAGCGGAAATCGACGAAGATACCGCTTTCGCCCGCGAACTGCAAATTACCGGCGTACCGTTTTTTGTCATTGACCGGAAACTGGCGCTATCCGGTGCCCAAACGCCGGAAAACTTCCTGAAAGCCTTCCGGCAAGCAACGGAAGGGTAACGGTCGGGCAATAACCGGGGGAACCGTCTGGCTTTGGCGTTTTTTGCTGGTGCCGTTCGCCCAACATTTGCAGGTTGATCGCGTCTTTCCCTGTAAGGTAGAGTAGAACACGACGAAAGTGGCCGATACCGACAGCCATGACTGAAGCGAGGGAAAGAGCGATGAAAAAATTATCCGTCACGATGAGCGTTTTGGCTGCAATCATTCTGTTTGCCGCAATGCCCGTGTCTGCACAAGTGCCCCAGCCTGCAACAGAGCCTTTGACCGCAGGGGAGCTGCGGGAGAAATACGTCGACAAGATGGATCTCAAACCAGAGAAAGTGCTGGGATTTTTTCACACCTCCATGGAAGGCAGCACGGACGAGCGCATTCACAATATCAAAAAGGCCATGAAGAAAATGAACGGGACGAAGCTGGCGCCCCACGCAGTCTTTTCCTACAACGAAACGATCGGGAACTCCAATATCGCAGAGGACGGGTGGGAGAAGGCAGGGGTTATCGCTGGCGGACAGCTGACGGAAGGCTACGGTGGGGGCATCTGCCAGGTGTCCAGCACGCTGTACAACGCAGCCGAAGAGGCCGGCATGACCGTACTGGAACGCCATGCCCACAGCAAGACAGTCGGGTACGTGCCAGCAGGCATGGATGCTACGGTGGCGTACGGCTACCTGGATTTCCGGTTCGCAAACCCGTATGATTTTCCCGTAAAAATCAAGGCCAAGACGTACGGCGACAAGCATGTTGTAGTGGCCATCGTGCGCGCATAAACGGCAGCCAAAAGCAGGCGGCTGCAACCAGCAGGGAAGCTCCTAGGAAAAAAGGGGCTTCCCGTTTTGTTTTTTTCGGGTGAAAACAGGGACGAACAGAGAGAATCCGATTGAGCTTACTTCCTTTTCGGATGCGGCTTTTCCCACGCTGCCAGGCACTTTGGGCGTCCCTGTCATGTTGCTCTTCGCGTGCGCCGTGATATAGTAAAAAGGGAGAAAGTGAGACAGGCGTCAGACGCGCAAAGGAGCGAGAAGATGGAACAGATCCGAAATATTTATTGTGTAGGACGAAACTACAAACTGCATGCGCAAGAACTCGGCAATGACGTACCTGCGAAGCCGATGATTTTTGGCAAGCCGACGCACGCACTGGCCGAGGCGAACGGAGCGGTGATCGAGCTGCCAGGCAGTCAAGGCGAATTGCACTATGAAACAGAGCTGGTCATCCATATCGCACGGTCGTATGAAGAGGGCGTTTCCCTGGAGCAAATGGTTGACAAAATCGCGCTGGGGATCGATTTTACCTTGCGGGACGTGCAGGCGGAATTGAAGAAGAAAGGACACCCGTGGCTGCTCGCCAAAGGGTTTCAAAATTCAGCGATTTTGACCCCGTTTCAACCGTTCCCCGGACTGGAAGCGTGCTTGCAGACCGATTTTGCCCTGCTCAAAAACGGGGAGCAGGTGCAGCGCGGCAACATCGGCAATGTCATTTTTGATTTGATGACGCTCATCCAATACATCGGGGACAACTTTGGGCTGGATCGGGGAGATGTGATCTATACCGGCACGCCGGAAGGGGTCGGTCCCGTCTCAGACGGTGATGTGCTGACCCTCCTGTGGGGAGATCAAAAATGGGGTGAATTTACGGCCCGCCTGCGTTAAACGAGGGCCAAGCAACAGCTGAAAAAATCACCAGCTTCTGCCGGAACCTGACAGAAGCTGGTTTTTTTCTGCTTCCCATCGCTGTTTGATAGCAATTCTCAATAGTGCTGGTACATTTGTACTAAAAGGCTGCAACCACACAGTTTTGCACATGATTTCCATCTAGTCCAATGCTCCCAAATTCGGGTTTGGTAAATTTTACGGTCTTATCCTCCTGTTTCCTCCTGCGGTAATCTGTCGGTGTACCCCGCGAAGGGTGCCACAACATGACAAGGAGGAAAAGAACGTGACGAAACGAGATTGGGTAATGAAGTCAACAGTAGCAGTCATCCTGAGTACATCCCTGTTAATGGGTGGTCAAGTTGGACAAGCATCAGCGGCCGCTAGCACGAGTGTTACACAGCAGACAGAAGAGGTGGCGACGATTGCCAAATCGCTCCTTGGAAAGCCGTACAAGTCCCAGGCGACAGGACCGAGCCAATTCGGCTCTGCCGGGCTGGCGACCTACGCATATCAACAAGTTGGGGTAAAAATCGGCAGCACCATCAGCGCGTTATACAAAGCTGGAACGAAAGTATCGCAAAGCAAGGTGGAAGCAGGAGACTTGGTATTCTTCTCCACCAGCGGTTCCGGAAGCCCTGCGTTTATGGGGATATACATAGGCAATGACCAGTTCGTCTACGCTTCCGAAGGCGCGGGCAAGGTTGTCTTGAAGACTTTTTCCGCTTATGACAAGAAGTTTCTTGGTGCTCGCCGAATTTTGAACGAGTCGTCCAATCCGTCGTCGAATTCATCCGATTCTTCGAGGAAGTCAGCAACGGATATTGCCAACCAGGTGATCAAGGCCGGCGAGAAGTATTTGGGGACCAAGTACAAGTACGGCTCCAGCAGCAGCACGACGAAGACATTTGACTGCTCGTCGTTCACCCAGCGCGTATTCAAGGAAGTGGGCATTACTTTGCCTCGGGATTCCCGCCAGCAGTCCACAGTGGGCACAACCGTGTCCAAAAAGAATTTGCAAAAAGGTGATCTGATCTTCATGAAGGCGTCCGTCAACAGCTCTTCCGACCGGATCACGCATGTGGCGATTTACGCCGGCAACGGGAAAATTTTGCATACGTACGGCAGCCCGGGCGTCACGTATTCCAAGTTTGACGGCACCAACTGGGAAAAACGCGTCGTCAAAATCAAGCGCGTCATTCAATAAAGGAAAATGATCGAATGTTCTGAACAGGCCTCGTGCACAAGCATGGGGCCTTTGTTTGCTCAGCCGAATGTTTCACTCGCAGGGGCGGGGGAAACATTTTTTGTCCGAATAGACAGCAAAGAGGAAATATTACAAAAACGTCGAAATCAAAATGATGTACAGGTAAAAAAAGTGGGGGTGTGTCATTTGGAATTGAACATGCCAGAGTTTTATAACTTCGCTGCACAGGTGGACGAATGGGCGGCCCAGCATCCGGACAAGCGCGCGGTATGGGAGCTGGATGAACAAGGCCGGGAAACGGTTCTGACATACGAAGAGCTGCGCCGCTACTCCAACCGTATCGCAAACGGGCTTTCCTCCATCGGGATTGCGCAGGGGGACAAGGTGCTGGTCCTGGTTCCTCGCGGGACGGCTGCTTATGGCCTTTATCTCGCGCTACTGAAGCTGGGGGCAGTCATCATGCCGGGGTCGGAGATGCTACGCAGCAAAGATATTGAATACCGCGTCAACCACGCAAAGGCGAAGGCGGTCATCGGCTTTGACAGCGTGCTGGAGGAAGTAGAGCCACTGCGGGGCCAATGTGCGAGCCTGACACATTATGTGACGATCGGGACGAGCAAGGAAGGGTGGGTCAGCCTGCAAGATTTGCTTGCGGATCAGGACGAGGAGTTTGCCTGTGCCAAGACGCGCGCGGACGAACTCGCTTTCCTCTCGTATACGTCCGGCACGACAGGCGGGCCAAAAGGGGTCATGCACGTGCACGGCTGGCCGTTCGCACATCTGGCCGTGGCAGCCAAACAATGGCTCGATGTGCGCAATGAGGATACCGTCTGGGCGACGGCAGGGCCTGGCTGGGCGAAGTGGATCTGGAGCCCGTTCGTCTCCACACTGGGGATGGGGGCCACGGCATTTGTCTATAAAGGAAGATTTGGCGCCGAGACGTATTTGAATCTGCTGCAAAAATACCCGATATCGGTGCTGTGTGCTACGCCGACAGAGTACAGGCTGATGGCCAAAGTGTCCGATCTGGACCAGTACAAGCTGAAAGCGCTTCGCTCCGCCTGCTCCGCCGGAGAGCCGCTGAACCGGGAAGTCATCGACACCTTCCGCCGCGTGTTCGGGCTGACCGTTCGCGACGGCTACGGACAGACGGAAAATACGTTGCTCGTCGGAACATTCGTAGGTGTCGAGCCAAAGCCAGGTTCGATGGGCCGGCCCTCTCCCGTTGTGCGTGTCGCCATCGTGGATGAAGAAGGAAGCGTGCTGCCGGAGGGAAAAGTCGGCGACATCGCGATTGACCGCAATATGGTCGCCCTGTTCAAAGGGTATCTGGACGATCCGGAGCGCACGGCCAAAGCATTCCGCGGCGACTGGTACATCACAGGGGATCAGGGACGCATGGATGAAGACGGTTACATTTGGTTTGAAGGCCGTTCCGACGACATCATCATCTCGGGCGGTTATACGATCGGACCATTCGAGGTAGAAGATGCCCTGGTGAAACACCCGGCAGTGGCGGAGTGCGCCGCTGTTGCCAGTCCGGACCCGGAGCGGGGAAATGTCGTCAAAGCCTTTGTCATCCTGAAGAAGGGACACGATCCGTCTGACGAACTGGTCGCCGAGCTTCAGGAGCATGTGAAGCAGTTGACAGCGCCTTATAAATATCCCCGGAAAATCGAGTTCGTCGCTGAACTGCCCAAAACGTCGTCCGGCAAAATCAGACGGATCGAGCTGCGCCAGCTGGAACAAGTAAAGCAGCGCTCTTAGGGGAGCTTACTCGCGCACAGCTCCCGAAAGCGCTTCTTGTCAGGGCGCCTGCACCTGCTCGCAAATCTACTCTCAGCTTCTCTGTTCACAAGGGCAGAGGAGCTTTTTCTTTGTCCAAGGCGTTGGGACGGCAAGGCGGGCGCGCTTACGTGGTGCGGTTGACAGCTTTGCTCAAGGCATCCTCCAGCACATGTGCATACTGCATGGTCGTCTCGATTTTCGAGTGGCCGAGCTGGGCCTGCAGCTGGTGAGGGTCGGGATTCAGGCGCAAAAACTGGGTCGCAAAGCTATGGCGCAGTTTATGTACGGACAGATCGGGAATGCCAAAGGCTTTGGCGTACTTCTTGACCAGCTTTTGCACAGAGCGGACCTCGATCCGGTGCCCGTACGGATTCGACGGGGAGACAGCCAGAAAAACGGCGTCCTCGTTCGGGTCGGGACGGTATTTGCTGCGGACTTGCAGGTACCGGGCCAAATATTCTTTCCCCCAGTCGCTAAAGAAGGGAGCGTCTTCCTTTTTCCCTTTGCGGATCATCTTCAGTTGGTTCTTTTCCAGCACGATGTCGGACAGATTCAGGCTGACGACCTCCGACACGCGGAAGCCTCCGGACAAGATCAAGGCGACGATGGCCGTGTCGCGGTCGCGGTTTTGCAGATGGTACTGCTGTTTTTTTGTCGTCTGGCAGTGGGCGAGATACCCGTTGTAGACGAAGTCGACGAACTGGTAGATTTCATCGTCGATCAAGATTTTCGCCCGGATGGCATGGGCGCGTGCGAGCGGTGTCAGCTCGGTCGTCTCCAGCTCGATTTTGGCAAGGACATTGCGCGTGAGGTACGACTCTCCGTTCTCGTCCTCGGCCAATGCGGACAAATAATGAAACAACGACTTGAGACTGGATACTTTGCGGCTGATCGTCCGGTCGCTGTATTCCTTTCGCGAGCTTTTGGTAGGGTTGGTGAGCAGGGCGGATCGCTCGTACAGATGAGACTCCTGCAAGTAGAGGATGTAGCTTTCCACCGTTTCTTTCTTCAGCTCGTTCAGGTCGGAGAGCGGGATTTCTCTCATTTCGGTTGCGGCTGTCAATCCTTCCGTCATCATCCAGCGAAAGAAAAACGCGAAGTCTCGCAAGTAGCCAAGCAGGGTGGAAGGCGATTTTTTCTTCGTTTTTTTATGTTCGATAAACTTTTCGACGTACCATGGATAGTTCCCGATCATTTGCAACAGCAGCAAGGCATCGCGCTGTTTGGTTACGGACATGTTAGCACCACCTGTCAACTTTTGTAGTATACGAACATATATTCTAGCAGAAAGAAATGAGTCTGGGAATTGCTTAATTGGGCTATAGACAAGGTGCTGGTGCACACGGTAAGATGGAAAAGTATGAAAACAGATCGTAATCGTTACGTTTTGTATGGGAATGGGAGGAATCAGCTTGGCGACATGGGATTTGACCAAAACTAAGCATCACGTCCTGCTCTGCAATGGCGGGAGCTGCAATCGAAAGGGCGGAGAGGAATTGACGGTCGCGATCCGCAGTGCCATCGCGGAAGCTGGACTGGACGATCAGGTACATACTACGAGAACGCGCTGCAATGGCCGCTGCGAAGACGCTCCCGTCATGATCGTCTATCCGGAGGGGACCTGGTACGGGAAATTGACGCCGGAGTTGGCTCCGCATTTGGTCGAACAACATTTTTGCAAAGGGTTGCCGGTTACCGAACTGGTCACGCATCGGTATGGACAGGAATGCTTCGTCAGGGAAGAAGGAGTTGCGCCAGGTATTCTCAAATCAGAAAAAGCAGGGAAGTAAGAAGGAACCGCACTTTGGCTTCACGGCCGGAGAGCGGTTTTCTTGTTGGAAAGACATCTGCGGCGCGGCGCGGAAACAGCGCGTGACGAGCCTGGGTTTTTCGTATGGCTAAGTTGGGCAATTCGGGAGAAATTATGAGAGATAAGGAGAAAAAAACGGTGAAAACGTTCTCTTTTATGTCTTTGTGATATGGACACGAAAGTGTAAAGATGGTAAGATTATCTTAAATAAAGTTGATATTACGCCATTTTTCAAATTATACAATGTCCATTCCGGATGAACATGTGTTTTCGTGGAAATTACTTACCCCGTCTGCCGTTGTTCGTACGGAGACTGAAATGTTGGAGGGATAGAGCGTGGCGAGCAAAACTTTGGAAGCTTTTTTACATGAAAATCTGGCCGATCTGAAAAGCAAAGGTCTCTACAATGTGATAGATCCTTTGCAAAGCGCGAACGGTCCTGTCATCACCATCTCGGGCAAAGAACTGATTAACCTTTCCTCGAACAACTATTTGGGCCTGGCTACTGACCAGCGATTGATCGATGCCGCAGTAGCTGCCGCCCAAAAATACGGGGTCGGTGCAGGCGCGGTCCGCACGATCAACGGCACGCTCGATCTTCATGTGAAGCTGGAAGAAAAGCTGGCTGCATTCAAGCAAACCGAGGCGGCGATTGCCTACCAGTCCGGATTCAATTGCAACATGGCAGCGATCTCCGCTGTCATGGACAAGGACGATGCGATTCTTTCCGACGAGCTGAACCACGCCTCGATCATTGACGGCTGCCGCCTGTCGCGTGCCCAGATCATCCGCTTTAACCACTCGGATATCGACGATCTGCGGGCGAGGGCAAAAGAAGCGAAAGAATCAGGCAAATACAAAAAGCTGATGGTCATTACGGACGGCGTCTTCTCGATGGATGGCGATGTTGCGAAACTGCCGGAGATCGTGGAAGTGGCGGAAGAATTCGACCTGATCACATACGTGGACGATGCGCACGGCTCTGGCGTGCTGGGTAAAGGTGCAGGGACTGTGAAACATTTCGGTCTCTCCGACAAAATCGACTTCCAGATCGGCACGCTTTCCAAAGCAATCGGGGTAGTCGGCGGTTATGTGGCAGGAAGACGGGAACTGATAGACTGGCTCAAGGTGCGCAGCCGTCCGTTCCTGTTCTCGACTGCATTGACACCTGCAGATGTGGCGGCTTGTATCGAAGCCATCGACATTTTGCAAAACAGCACAGAGCTGCACGACAAGCTGTGGGAGAACGGAAACTACCTGAAAAAAGGTCTCAAGGAGCTGGGCTTTGACATCGGCGCGAGCGAAACACCGATCACGCCTTGCATCATTGGGGATGAGCAACAGACACAGGAATTCAGCAGACGCTTGTATGAGGCAGGCGTGTACGCCAAAGCAATCGTGTTCCCGACTGTACCGAAGGGAACCGGACGCGTTCGCAACATGCCGACTGCGGCTCATACGAAGGACATGCTGGATCGTGCCCTTAGCATCTACGAAAAAGTCGGCAAAGAAATGGGGATTCTGTAATGAAAAAGATATTAGTCACCGGGGCGTTGGGGCAAATCGGATCGGAGCTGGTTACGAAGCTGCGCGATGTGTACGGGGCAGACAACGTCATTGCGACGGACATCCGCAAAAACGAGGAGAACGAAGTCGTGCATTCGGGTCCGTTTGAAATTCTCGATGTGATGGATGGCGAGCGGATGTTCGAGCTGGCAAAGACGCATCAGGTGGATACGATCATGCATCTGGCCGCCTTGCTGTCTGCGACAGCGGAAGCAAAACCGCAGCTTGCCTGGAACCTCAACATGGGCGGACTGGTCAACGCACTGGAGACGGCGCGCGAGCTGAACTGTCAGTTTTTCACGCCGAGCTCCATCGGGGCTTTCGGTCCATCGACGCCAAAAGACAACACGCCGCAGGATACGATTCAACGTCCAACGACAATGTACGGTGTAAACAAAGTATCCGGCGAGCTGCTGTGCGACTACTACTTCCACAAGTTTGGCGTCGACACGCGCGGCGTGCGCTTTCCCGGCCTGATCTCTTACGTGGCGCCACCGGGAGGCGGTACGACCGACTACGCGGTTGACATTTACTACAAAGCGATTCAGGAAGGCGCGTACACCTCCTATATCGCCAAAGGCACGTATATGGACATGATGTACATGCCGGATGCGCTGAACGCCATCATCACCCTGATGGAAGCGGACGGCTCCTGCCTGAAGCACCGCAATGCCTTCAACGTGACCGCGATGAGCATCGAGCCGGAACAGGTGGCTGCAGCGATCCGCAAGCACATTCCGGATTTCAAGCTGTCCTACGAGGTGGATCCGGTTCGCCAGGCGATCGCGGACAGCTGGCCAAACTCGATCGACGCGACATGCGCCAAAGAAGAGTGGGGCTTCACCTATGAGTACGACCTGGAGAAAATGACCGAAGACATGCTGGAGAAATTGCGGGGAAAGTTGCTGCAAAAGGTCGTCTAAACGATGACCGCAAATGACACGAACGAAGCAAAAGCTGCCCTGGCCGGACGATTTTGGCCGGGGCGGCTTTTTTGCTTTGCTTTCCCGCTTTCCGGGTATATTGGTTGTTTTCTGGCACGCGTATTCTTCTGCGCCCCATGAAAAAAGGCAGTTGCAGCCCGGACTTTTGGTCCAGGCCGGCAACTGTCTGTATGTGCTGCGTGTTACATTTTGCTGCGCGCCTGCTTGAGTGCGACAGAATTGGCGATCGAGGTCCAAACATCTGTCGATTCAGAACCGATATACCAGTAGGCCAAGCCGCCGATTTGACTGTTCAGGCTCACCTGCGCTTTCAGCCCCAGGGAGCGGCTTTCTTCCAGCCACATCGTGTGGGTCGCGCCTTGTTTTTTGTAGGTGGAACGGTATTGCTGCGTGGCCGTATCCCATTTGGTCGTCGCTTTGTACTGGGAGATCAGCTGGTACGATTGCGGGATGCTGATGTCGGTGGAGACCAGCTTGCCGCCGGATTGGTACCAGTCCCTGGTATAGAGCGGCATGCCCACGATCAGTTTTTGGGCAGGAACGTCGTCGAGCACACCTTTGATGACATCTGCAAACCAGGGGAGTGATGCGACAGAGCCTGCCTGCGAGCTTCCCACCCAATGCTCCTCATAGGCCATCACGACGAGGTAGTCGGCATAGGCGGCCAATTTTGCATAGTCAAACGGTTCGCTCCAATCTGTGCCGGTGTCTGGCGGAACATCGACCGACAGCGAAGCGTTCTTGGCGTGCAAGGCAGCCGCGAGCTCCTTGATGAATGCGGTAAAATTGTCCCGGTCGCCAGGATTGAAGCCTTCAAAATCTACATTGATTCCGTCGAGGTGGTACTCGTCGATGAACGCGCCTATTTTTCCAATGACAGCCGTCCGCTTGGCTTTGTCAGAGAGCATGGTGTGCGTCGCCGCAGGATCAAACCGGTTTCCGAACAAGGGCCATACTTCTTTTCCGTTCTGTTGCGCCCAATGCACGAGCGATGCATCCGAATTGTCGCTGACTGTTCCGTCCTTTTGCAGGAAGTACCAGCGCGGCGAGAGCGTGTTGATCCCGGCTTTTTGCACTTGTGCGATAAACTCCTGGGTGGTCGACTGATACTGCCAGCCAAGGGAGACCAAAGGTTTTGCCGATACAGCCTGTGCGCCCAACTCATCGAGAATGCGCTTCAAAATGACGGCCGTCTCTTCCCGGGAGAGGGGAGAAGTCGGACGAAAGCTGCCCTGATAGCCGACGAGCCACTGTTTTTTCATCACAGCGCTCACGGAAGGGCGTGCCCAGCCAGAGATGGCACTTGCATCATTGACTGACAGGGTGGGCGAAGAAGACAGCGAAAGTCCTAAAGCCCGGGCGAGAAAAGCAGCGGCCTCCTGCCGGGAGATCGTCCGGCTCGGCGAGAAGGTAGTCGCGCTGGTGCCGCTTGCCAGATTCAGGGAGACAGCCGCTTGTATGTACCCGTATGCCCAGGATGATTTGGGCACATCGGCAAAGGACGGGACGGTGCCTGAAACGGGCTTGATGCCGAGCGTCCGCGCCAGCATCGCTACGAATTCCGCGCGCGTCACGGAGTTTGCCGGGTGAAAATACCCGTTCTCATCTCCGGAGATGATGCCGGCTTCCTGCAGCGAACGGATTTGCTCGTGCGCATAACTGTCGGAAATATCGCGCAGGCTACCGGATGATGCTGTTGAGGAGGGCACACCGACGCCCAGCGTGAAGCAATACGTGAGCAAGACGATTGAAACGAGCCAAATATGTATGTGTTGTTTTTTCATCATAACCCCAGTATAAGGAGGGGGAACCAATCTTTCATTGATCATTTTTTGGCAGCAAGGCAAGTGTTGACAACCTGGGGCGAACGCTTTTTCAGTCTGCCGGATATGTTATGATAGTACAGGAACGGAAAAGAAGAGAGAGAAAGCGAGGCGGGAGAGATATGGAAGACGTACTGATTGTCGGGGCGGGTCCGTGCGGGCTGGCAGCCGCGATTGCTTGCAAGAGAGCGGGGCTAAACCCTGTCAACATAGAAAAAGGTTCATTGGTCCACTCCATTTACCGCTACCCGACGTACATGATTTTTCACAGTACACCGGAGCTGCTGGAAATCGGGGGGATTCCTTTTACCACGCCAAACGAAAAGCCGACAAGGCAGGAGGCGCTGCAGTATTACCGGCTGGTTGCTGCGCGAGAACAGTTGCGGATTCGCAGCTATGAGACCGTGACGTCGACAGTGAAGACAGACGCCGGGTTTTTGGTAGAGACAGTGGACCGGTTGGGTGAAAAGCGTACATATGAGACGCAGAATCTCATCATTGCGACGGGATATTTTGACAATCCGAACCGGTTGAACGTGCCGGGCGAGGACTTGCCAAAGGTCTCGTCGTTTTACAAGGAAGCGCATCCGTATGCCGGTCTGCGTGTCGCAATCGTGGGCGGAAACAACTCCGCCGTGGATGCCTCGATGGAACTGGAGCGGGCAGGGGCTGAGGTGACGGTCATCTATCGTCGCTCGGTAATTTCGGAGAGAGTAAAGGCGTGGACGCGTCCCGTGTTTGAAAGTCTGGTGAACAAAGGACGCATCCGCATGATGTACAATTCCACGGTGGAAGCCATCACGGAGCGCACCATTCGGGTCCGGACGGGCGAGGAAACGGTAGAATTGGAGAACGACTACGTCTTCACGCTGATCGGATATCGGCCGGATCGATCCTTGTTGCAATCGCTGGGCGTCCAGATCGATCCGGAGACGGGCAGCCCCGAGCATCATCCGGAGACGATGGAGACGAACGTGCCGGGCCTGTATATTGCCGGAGTAATCGCGGCGGGGCACCGGGCGAATGCCATCTTCATCGAAAACGGCAGGCTCCACGGGGATGCGATCGCCCGCCACATCACGTCCCGACTGGGGCGGTAGGGCGCATTTACACGGTCCACTTCAGCTGTCTGCCGCCGATCAAATGGTAATGCAGATGGAAGACCGTCTGCTGACCGTGCTCGCCGATGTTGGTGATGACGCGAAAGCCGGAGTCTTTGACTTCCATCGTCTCCGCTACCTTATGCAGGGCGAGGTGGAGGTGTCCGATGAGCTCCTTGTCTTCCGGCTCGATGGCGAGGAGAGATTGGATATGTTTTTTCGGAATCATCAGGATGTGGACGGGTGCGATCGGGTTGATATCGTGAAAGGCGACGACGTGTTCGTCCTCATACACTTTTTTGGCGGGCAAATCCCCGTTTACAATCTTGCAAAAAATACAATCCATGTTGCTCGACATCCTTTCCAATAAAAATAAGGGTAAAGCCTACTTCGTCATCGGAGTAGGCTTTCCCTTTCTGGTCGCGCTCGAATTATCCGGTTACTTGCTTGTACATCCAGAAGTACGAAAAGAGAATGAGGATGCCAAAGAGAATCGCGTACACGGGCTTTACCCAACTCGTGAGGACGTAGCAGGATGCGACGAACAGCACCAGCCCGAAAGCGCCCAAAATGCCGCTCTTTTGGGCCAGATGGAATTCTTGCGTGTTCATGTATTGGAGCTGGAGCATCATGTTCAGCAGCGTAATGATCGGCAACGTCGTGATGATACCGGACAAAAAAATGTTTTTGGTCTTGCTGAAGTAGGTTGCCAGGACGACGATAAAGCCGCCGATAATGAATTTGATCACATAGTCGATCATGGTTGGAATGCCTCCGATATGCACACAGGAAATGACAGGAATGATTTTCCCATTCGACCTGTCCATTATAATCCTGAAAGCTGAAAAAGAGTAGAGGAAGTTTAGTGTAGTTGTAATCGGTTAGCATTTTTCTCCTTTTTGCGGAGAGAGCTTTCCTATTGACTCTCCTCTTGGAGGAGCCTTTATGCTGACTGATGAGGAGGTGAACGAGATGCTGTACACGGTAAAAGAAGTATCCGCCATGTCCAAGGTCACGATCAAAACGCTGCACCATTACCACAAAATCGGCCTTCTCTTGCCGCAGCAAACGAGCGAGGCCGGGTACCGCTTGTACGGCACAAGAGAGCTGGAGCGGCTGCGGACGATCATGGAGACGTTGGAAAAATCAATCAATGCGACGGAGGTAGGCGAACGAATGGAAAACGGGGATCTATTCAAAGGGTTTGACAGTGAAGCGGAATGGGAGCAAGCGCTCTCGAAGCAACATGAATATTTGCAAAAGACCTATCAGGTGGAGCTGAAGACGAAAGGCATCGACGTAGTGGAAATGAATGAGCAGGCCCGGGAAGCGGCCGCCTTTATGAAGGAAATGGCGGACGCGTTGCGCGCAGGGATCAAGCATACAGATGAAAAGATTCGCGGAATGATCGAAGCGCATCTGGCGTTTCTGAATCACAGCGGCCTCACTATCACTCCTGCCGATTTTGCGGGGCAAACGCGCTTCTTTTTGCAGGACGACTTTCACCTCGCTATGCTGGAAGGGCAGCAGACAGGTCTGGCCTACTATTTGGCGGCAGCCGCCGAGGCGTTTGCGGCAAATTAGCACGATTCCCAGTCGATGCAAAAAGCTTGGGCAAAATGTTTCGGCCTGAGCTTTTTACATGCAGCGGCGGGGGTGATCGCCGCTCCTGACCATTCCAAGTCAACAGCTAACGCAATGGGAAGTACGAACACTGTTTTTTCAAAACAGACGCCTGCCATTGTGTAATGACATCAGGGGATGGAGGAATCATATCCTCATCCTTCATTATAGTCCTAACTCCTTGGCTGTAAGAGAGTCCCAGTTTCTATCGATCTTCCATGATTCATTTTCTTTTACCAATGTTACTTGGCCGTTAACATGGTAGTCCGTGTTTGCACCATTACCGCTTATCGAAATGATCATCAAGTAATCGACATGTAAGGATTTGTTGTCATCTAATGAAGCGATTCTACTTATTTTTATTTCTTTTACCTGAATGTATCGATTTAATTTCGCTTCTTCAATCGTAATGAATGCTTCCCGATTCTTTACGAAATTTTGATAGTCCTTCTCTGTTAATAATGTCTTTACTTTGTCGTTCAGCAACGGATAAAGAGTTTGCTTATCAGGAATGGAGAACTCCTCCTGGGTAAGTTCAAATTTCGCTTCGTTAAATTTCATCAGGATCGCTGATACTTCTTTCTCTGTTGGCGTGGAGCCACAACCGCAAAGAAGAAAAATTGCCCCTAAAACAATCCAGAATATTTTCATTGAAATACACCTCGTTTTTGTTATGGCATTCATAATATCTTACGTTTTTTCCTTTTTCAGTTTTCGGGTAAAATTAGCTGCTTCAAGGCGTCTTTTGTATTACCCTAACCGAACCAGACCGAAAGATAGTCAACAGATTCATGCTGGCATCTCGTCGTCTCATGCACTAGAATATGGATAAGTAGTCCATTCTTGATGAGGAGTTGCTACGCATGACGGAGCCGAATCCAGACGAAAAAGACAAGCAGGAGCAAAAGCCGGGGAAAATCAGTCTGCAAGAGGCGATGAAACGCAGACTTGCGGAGAAAAAGGCGGCACAAGCGCAGGCTAACAAACAGGCCAACTATAAAGCGAAGAACCAGATCATGAAAAGCCAGCAAACCAAAAAACCTAACAATCAGCGCAGACGCACGGGTGTATGACGCGCTCCGTGATACATGAGCAAAGAACAGGGGATGGGCAGTGCAACAGGTGCTGCCCGTCCTTTTTCTATTCTATTTTTTCTTCACAGGTCTCCGATACATGGGAGAGTGTGTGGCAGAGGAGAGGAGTCAGCGACAGATGGAGTGGTTTACGAACGTAGAAGCATTGGCAGAACAGATTCGCTCCTGGGGGGTTTTCGGCATCGTCGGGAGCATCGCGCTCAACATCGTCATCAGCGTCGCCGGGGTGCTGCCTTCGATCTTTTTATCGGGAGCGAACGCGGTTGTCTACGGACTGGTTGGAGGATTTTTCGTCTCCTTGACTGGAGAGGTGCTGGGCGCCGCAGCTGCCTTTTTGCTGTATCGCAGCGGCCTGCGCAAAGTCAAGGGGATCGAGCGGCTGGAGAGGTTCTCCTGGATCGCCTCCATCCAACAGTCGTCCCGCATTCGCAAATGCGTCGCGATCGCATTGCTGCGGATGAATCCGCTGATCCCCTCGGGGGTCGTCAACCTGGGGGCGGCAATCGGAAAGATGCGTTTTGCCGATTTTTTGCTCTCCACTCTTGTGGGCAAAATTCCGTCGATGATTTTTGAGACGTTCGTCGGACACGATCTCGTCTATCTGTCCGAAAACAGGTACCGGCTGCTTTTCTCCTTGCTTGCAGGCCTGCTCGTCTTCCTGCTTTTCCGCAAGAAGGAGAAAAGCCGCATCTCTCGGTGATGCCTGCCGTTACTTGGTGAAAAGCTGTGCTTCGGCGGCTTGGGCGGATTGTTTCTTTTCCAGCCCATGCGCATCCGGCTTCCTGTAGCGGATGAGCAGGGCAGTTGCCAGGAGAGCGAGCCCATTGATGATAAAAACGGCGCGGATCGGAATCAGTCCGCCGAGCACCCCGCCGATTACCGGGCCGAGCATGGTTGCGATCTGGTTCGACGACTGGTTGAGGCTGAATGCCCTGCCGCGAAACTTGGGATCGGTGACTTTGACGATCATGGCGTTGATGGACGGATAGACCGCTGCGAAAAACAAGCCGTACACGAACCGCAAAATCCCGAACCCGTACAGATTCGTGAACAGGAATTGCAGCAGGTTGCCGACAGCGCCTCCCATTAGGCCGATAAACAAAATCCTGGAGTAACCGAGCTTCGTCCCAAGTTTGCCCCAGCGGGGGGCAGCGAGGACGGTCGCGATCCCGACGGCGGCGAAGATGATGCCGGCGCTAAGCGAGGCTTCCTTCTGGGAAGCGCCGAGTTGCAGGACGTACACGGTCAGGAGAGGCTCCAGCAGCATGACAGACATCGTCACGATCAGGCTAAGTCCGAGAATGGTCATGAGCGGCTTGTTGGCGATGGCGAGCTTCAAATCTTCGCGCACATTGGTGCGGGTGCCGGAACGGTTCATATTCGTCTCTTTCACCAGAAAGGTGGCGATAAGAGCGGCTACGAGCACGACCGCGCCGGAAAACAAAAAGGCTTCCCTGTTCCCCCACAGGTGGCTGACAACGCCGCCGACGAGGGGACCGATGATGCCTCCGGTCGCACCGGCTGTCGCCATGACACCCAGTGCGTAGCCTACATGTTTTTCAGGTGTGTTCGTCGCAACCAGCGCGATCGAGGCAGGTACGAAGCCGGCCAAAAGTCCTTGAAAAACACGGAGGACTAAAAACAGATAAGGGTTGGTGATGAAGAACGTCGTGAAATACAGTACAGACAGGCTGAAGCCGGACCGGATCAACATCGGTTTTCGGCCGTATTTGTCCGCAAGCGAGCCCCAATACGGGGAGATCAGCGCGCTGGCCAAAAACGTGATGCCGAAGGAAATACCCGACCAAGCCTCCAAGTGTTCCGTAACTCCGAGTGAACTGTGAAGGAAGATGGGCAAGAACGGTATCGAGATCGAATAGGCTGTGCTGCAAAAAAAGACGCCAAGCCACAGGACAACTAGGTTTCGTTTCCAGGAAAAATCCATCTTTCTGTCACAACCTTTGCATGGAAGAAGCAGGATATTCGCATTGATTATTCTAGCACTGCAATTTCCCCCTGACTAATAAAGAAATACGATCATTCTTATGCCAAAGTGAAATAAGCAAAAACTGGATGAACCACGCGGCGGGCAGAATTGCGGCTTGCGAAGATACGGCGGTTTTGGACAACAAAAGGGGCGTCTCCAAGTCAACAATCGACTGTTGAGACGGCCCCTTTTTCGAGACACTCAATCGTTGGAATTGCCCGGTGCCTTGCCATAGTGCCTCCGGACGGCATCGAGGAATCGCTGCCACGCTTCCGGCAGCTTCGCCGTATGCTCTTCCGTGCGTTCTTCGCCGGTCGGCTCTGCCTGCTTCTGCTCGTTCACATCCATCTGCCCTATCATCCTTTCGTTCCTGACCATTCATGGCGCAGGGCAAACAGTTCACGCAGCTCGGAGGTCGACAGCTCGGTGATCCAGGACTCGCCTGCGCCGACGATCTGCTGGCTGAGGGAGAGCTTGCGTTCCATCATCTCGTCGATCCGCTCCTCAATCGTTCCCAGCGAGATGAACTTGTACACCTGGACATTGCGCCTCTGCCCGATCCGATGGGCCCGGTCGGTCGCCTGATTTTCCACTGCCGGATTCCACCAGCGGTCGAAGTGGATGACGTGGTTGGCTTCCGTCAGGTTCAGCCCGGTGCCGCCGGCGCGCAAGGAGAGGATAAAGACGCCTCCTCGCTCCCGGTCAGGCAAGGATTCGTCCTGAAAACGGGCGATCATTTCGTCGCGCCTCTCTTTTTTCGTCGAACCGTTCAAAAAGAAGACCGGACCATAGCCTTCGCGGGTGAGCACTCGCTGGAGCATATTCCCCATCTCGATGTACTGGGTAAAGATCAGGCAGCGCTCGCCCTTTTGCCGAATGTCCGCGACCAGCTCCAGCAGGCGCTCCAGCTTGTGAGAGCGGCTTGCTTCGTCTCCCGCGGCGATTTCGCTTATGATCAGCGCCGGGTGGTCGCAAAGCTGCTTGAGCCGCGACAAGGTCGTGAGGATGAGGCCGCGCCGCTCCATGGGGCTTGAATTTTCCATGCGGGCAAACATCTCCTGGATCGCTGTCTCGTAGAGTGCGCCTTGTTCGGCGGTTAGCGGGACGTATTCCTTGCTCTCGTTTTTCTCCGGCAGATCGAGCTGGATTTGGGGATCTGTTTTCACCCGGCGGAGCAAAAACGGCTGGATGAGCCGCTGTACTTCTGCGATGAGGGCAGGGTCCTGATCACGCTCGATCGGCTGCACATACCGTCTGGCAAAGTCGCCAAGGCTCCCCAAATATCCCGGGTTCAAGAAGTCGAAGATGGACCACAGCTCGCTCAGGCGGTTTTCGATCGGCGTTCCTGTCAGCGCGATCCGGTGCCAGCCGCGCAGGTCGCGGACGGCAGACGACTGCTTGGTATACGCATTTTTGATATTTTGCGCTTCGTCCAGACAGATCGCATTCCACGTGACCGATGACAGCTCCGCCTCGTCGAGATGAGACAGGGCATACGACGTGATAACCAGGTCGGCTCCTGCAATGGCGGGCAGGAAGTCGTCCTTTTTCTGCCGGGCGTTGCCGTAATGGATGAAGACCTTCAGGGACGGGGCGAATCGCTCCAGCTCCTTCTGCCAGTTGCCAATCACCGAGGTCGGGCAGATCAGCAGCGAGGGCGTGTCTGAGATACCGTTTTGCTTTAGATGC
Organism: Brevibacillus sp. GCM10020057; assembly: GCF_042683565.1. Classification (NCBI taxonomy): domain Bacteria; kingdom Bacillati; phylum Bacillota; class Bacilli; order Caryophanales; family Paenibacillaceae; genus Brevibacillus; species Brevibacillus sp. GCM10020057. The sequence continues at coordinate 717,903 of NZ_JBHUJW010000043.1, read as the reverse complement.
AACAGGTAGGTGATGAACTGCACCGTCTTGCCCAGGCCCATGTCGTCAGCGAGACAGGCTCCCAACCCAAAGCGCCGCAAAAACAGCAGCCACGAGCTTCCTTCCAGCTGGTATTTGCTCAAAGTTCCCCGAAATCCCGGCGGTTGTTCGAGAATGGGGATTTCTTTTATTTCCTGCAGCTGGCGCATGAGCTGCAGCAGGTGCTGGTTCAATTCCACTTCTAGTGAAAGGGAATAGGAGCCGGTATCATCGTCCGCATCGAGTTCTTCAGCCTGCTCGTTCGGTGCTGTCAAATGCATTTTCATGACATCGCGGAACGTCAGGGCGTTTTTCCCGCGCGATTTTTTCAGCGTCTCCTGCAGCTGCAGGAACAGATCGGGCGTCAACTGCACCCAATGCCCGCGAATTTTGAGCAGCCGCTGCTTCTGGCGGAGCAACTGCTCGAATTCTTCCTCGCTCAGCTCGACAGGCCCGAGAGCGAGCTTCCATTCAAATTCCATGACTTGCGAAATGCCAAGGAAGGACGGTCTGCCCGCTCCGAACGAGGAGGTGACTTTGGCTTTCAGCTTCGGTCTCACGCGCCGGACCTGTTCCCACCAGGCGGGAAGGAAGACGTGGATGCCCGCCTGCACGAGCTGCAAACTGCTGGTCGTCAAAAACGTCCACGCCTGTTCGTTGGAGAGTCTAGGACGCAAGCCTTTTCCCGCGTCTGCTGGCTGCTCCCACGACAAAATGTCCCGGCATTTGTCCAGATCGTGCAGGAAACGCGCCTCGTGTTTCAGCCAGTCCGGGGGAAGCCCCTCCGTCGCATAGCCCGACTGCGCATCCGGGTCAGGCTCGAGGAGGAACAGCCGGTCTGGCTCCTTGCGATCCTGCAAGTATACGGAAAGCTGCCAGTCGCCGAAGCTGTCGTCGGCTTCGATGAGACGCAGGCAGGTGCGAAAAGGAGTAAGATCAGGCAGCCAGCCGATCGACTGCAGCCATTCGCGCTCTCCGAGATGAGGGGAGATGTCCCTGCCAGTGACAGCGAGCGCCGGGTACTGGGTCACCAGCTCTTCCCAGGCAAGACCGACATCGCCATTGGCGAAAAGGACATCCTCCAGGGCGAGCGACAGCCACTTGTTTCCGTACAGCGGAAAATCAGCAGAGGCGTCTGCCAGCTTCCATCCGTAGCGGCCCGCTTTCCAACCGGCGAAATCAGGGGCGATGGCTCCAATTGCAAGAGCCTCTTGCAAGATCACCGCGGTCTTGCGGTAAGCGGCAAACGCCGGGCTGACTTCGTAGGAGACATGTTCGAGCCAGGCTGGGGCGGTAAAAAACGACAGCGCCTCCGCAGGGCCAAGGAGCAAGCCTTGTTCGTTTTTTTCCAGAAAGGTGCCATAGTACGATGCTTCATCCCAGGCGAACAAGATCGCCGCGAGCCGTTCAGGGTCAATTGTCTCTCCATGTGCTCCCGCTGCGGTGATCAAAAAACGCCCGTCTGGCAAAAAGTCTGCAGCGAGCACCAGCGTAGTCGCAGTGGTCATAGGTTCAGATTTCCTCTCCTTAACTCCTCCTGGAAAGCGCGCAGTCGATTGTGCTTGGCCGTCAACCGGTCGATGTACCGCTCCCAACGAGTTTCCAGGTTCGCTTTGCTGTAAGCCGTTCTCACTTTTTTCAGCAGCTTGATCGCCTCTTTGTACGATGGCCTGTTCCGCTCGCCGATCAGCCGGTTCACCTCGCGGACGTAGAGCGGAAAGAGCAGGCCGGGTTCGCTGTTTTCAATCTCCTTGAACTGGGTGGCATGGATCTTCGTCAACGGGACCTGATAGGACATTTGCAGGTCGATCCATTGCCGAAACTGTCTTTGTTCATACAAGTACGCGGCGTACTCGTGAAAGCTGCCGGGCAAAAATTGCTTTAAGCCCGGCCCGCACTCATCGCCGCGGCCGACCCGTTCCATGGCTTCCTGCCAGATGGCGATGACGAGCTGGTAGGTCTGCGGCTCTGCCTGGCCAATCAACGATTGCAGCCACTCTATCCACGTGAGAAAGCGGGACCAGTCCTTGCTGCGGGCGAACATTTTCAGATAGGGGAGGTAAAAAGAAAGAGACAGCCGACTGTTCGGCAGCCAAATGTCGATGGCGGACTTGTCCGCTCCTTCCATGACGTAAAAGTGGGCGCGCAGCAGCTTGTATCGCTCCAGAGCAGTTGCATCTGTGTCCGGGTCATGGATTTTTTTGTCCAGCTCTTCGACCTCTGCCCGTATCCAGTCCGGTTCCTGGAGCAGATTCCACCAGAGCAGCCGATAGGCAAACGACCAGTAGAGGGCGGACGAATCCGTGTCCTTTAGCTGCCTGGCCGTGTGCATTGTCTGCTCCAGCAAGGGGTAATGATGCTCGCGTAAATAAGCCGTGTCCATGTAAAAGAGCGTCCCTTCCAGCATCTCCACCAGCCGCTCCGCCGTCTGCGACAGGTCCTGAAACCAGAACGATTGCCGATTGGTCTTCACGAATTCCTGCAGCTTCAACAGATAAAACAGATTGGCATGGACGGCAAACAGCTGGGCACACGCCGCCGGCCAGGCAGAAGCGACGCCGAGCACATTTTGGCTGCTGGACAAGAGCTCCGAGGAAGCCCGGTACGTCTCCATGGAAGAGGGCAGATTCCGCGTCCAGCCTTCGAGAAATGTCCACCAGTCGCGGACAGAGCCATCCGGATTGAGCGGGGACCGGGCAGCCGCTCCTTCCTGTGAGCCCGGCTGGAACACCTGTCTGTAGGCAGGCTCGAGCATGGCAGGGGAAAATCTGGCGCGCCTTGGCTGCTGGGCACGGGACAGGTAATGGCGGGGATTGTCAAATACGCTGTACATCTGAAAAAAAGCAGCGGCAATATGCTTGCACAGACGGGTATACGGACAGGTGCACGTGCTGCTTTGCACATCTTCCAGGTTCAAAACGACATGGTAGACCTGCGAGCCCTGCACATCGCAGGCGAGGAGAGTGCCATTTTCGACGCGGGTGTTAAAGACGACGCCATCCGAAAAATAGGTGTAGCCTCTCTCCAGGATCGCCCTCTCGGCATACGCGAGGAGCTGCTCTCCAGTCTGTACGGCTTGCTCCCGGGTCAGTTCTCTTTGCAGCATCTGGTGAAATCCTCCGCACGAAGTGTTATCCCTCCATTATAACGCAAAGAGCGGGGAATGGAAAAAGAGGAGCCGCCGTTATTCGTTCCTCCGTCCAAAAGCAGTAAATTTCGCCGTATCACGGGTACTTCGTCGGGTACAGGCTGACCATCTGACAAGCGGGCTGTCTCAGAGCGATGGGGATTTGAATGTTTTTGGAAGTTTTTTGATTGAAATTGAATGAAAATGATTGATTTTGAAAGTTTTCTCTCTTATAATCAGTGACAGGAATATCGCTTTTCCAAAAAGGAGGTTGTCATGCTCACTCCTGAACGACATCAACTCATTTTATCCATGCTCAAGGAACGAGATACGGTTCGCATCGCGGAATTGGTCGAAGTGACAGGGGCTTCGGAGTCCACCATCCGCCGGGATTTGAGCGAGCTGGAAGAGCAGGCGCTGCTGAAGCGTGTACACGGAGGGGCGTCCTCGCTGCAAAACAAGATCGAAGAACCGACGATGCTGGAGAAATCGGTCAAGTACGAGAAGGAAAAAACAGCGATTGCCAAATACGCGGCAAGTCTCGTCAAGGAGCGCGATTCCATCTTCATCGATGCCGGTTCGACGACTTCGCGTATGGTCCCTTTTTTGTCCCATGACAACATCGTCGTCGTGACGAACAGCCCGGACATCGGCATTCAGCTGATCAAGCGAAACATCAAGACGTTCCTCATCGGCGGAGAATTGAAAGCGGCTACATGGTCGCTGGTGGGACGCGAGGCGGTTACCTCCATCGGGCAATACCGTTTTGACAAATGCTTTATCGGGACGAACGGGATTGACACGGAGCACGGACTGACGACGCCCGATCCGGACGAGGCCTACGTGAAGCAACTGGCGCTGCAATTCTCTGATCGGCGGTATGTGCTGTCCGATTCGCACAAATTCAACCGGGTGACCTTTGCGAAAGTCGCTGATCTGTCGGATGTCACTATCATTACGGATGACGGAATGAGCGAGGAAGACCAGCGCTTGTACGCCAAACTAACGAATGTAAAAGTGGTGAAAGCATGATTTACACAGTGACCCTGAACCCTTCGATCGATTATCACGTCTGGCTTCCGTCGATGCAGGAAGGCACGATTCATCAGGTACAAAAAGAGTGGAAGGTCGCAGGGGGAAAAGGGATCAATGTCTCCAAAGTCTTGCGCAATCTCGGATGCCGAAGTATCGCGCTCGGCTTTATCGGAGGATTCACAGGGGCATTTATCCGGCAGCAGCTCGAACAGGAAGGGATCGAGCATCGCTTGATTCCGGTTGCCCAAGACTCGCGCATCAATGTCAAGATCAAGGCAGAGCGGGAGACCGATCTGAGCGGCGTCTCTCCGCTCATCTCTGCGGAAGCGCAAAGCCAGCTCATGGAGCAGCTGGATCAGCTGGGCAGCGGCGATTTTCTGGTGCTGGCCGGCAGCGTACCCGAGAGCATGCCGCCAAATATTTACCAGATCATCATGAATCAGATGAATCGGCAGCAGGTCCGCGTCATTCTCGATGCCAAAGGCGCCGCGCTGGGCAACTCGCTGGCCGAGAAGCCGTTTTTGATCAAGCCGAATCATCACGAACTCGGAGAGCTTTTTGGCGTGAATGTGCAGACTGCTGAAGAAGCCGTCCGCTGCGGAAAACGTGCATTGGAAATGGGTGCTGTCAATGTGATCGTGTCCATGGCGGGAAAGGGAGCCGTGTTCGTCAACCGGGAGCAAGCATTTGTCGCCGAGTTTCCCAGACAGCAGGCGATCAATTCCATTGGCGCCGGTGACTCCATGGTCGCCGGATTCCTGTATGCGTTCACTCGCGGTCTGGATGTGCGGGAATCTTTTCGCTTCGCAGTCGCATCAGGCTGCACGACCGCCATCTCGGAAGGTTTTTGCACCCCGGCGGCGATCGAGGCATTTTTACCATTGATTACGATACATGAGGCTTAAGGGAGGGAATTTCGCTTATGCAAAATCAGATTCGGATCGCAGACCTGCTGCAGGCTGATACAATCGTCATCCCGTTGAAAGCGAGGACGAAGGAAGCTGTACTGGATGAGTTGATTGACCGTCTCGATGAGGCAGGGCGGCTGAACAGCCGGGAAGAGATGAAAGCCGCCATCATGGCGCGCGAAGCCCAGGGCTCCACGGGGATCGGGGAGGGCATCGCCATTCCCCATGCGAAGACGGCAGCGGTGAAGCAACCGAGTATCTGCTTCGGACTGTCGCCGGAAGGGATCGATTTCGATTCCCTGGATCAGCAAAAAGCACACCTGTTTTTTATGATTGCAGCGACAGCAGAGGCCGATTCAGCTCATCTGGAGACGCTGGCACTGCTTTCCCAGATGCTGATGGAAGACGATGTTCGCCAGAGGCTGTTGTCGGCATCTACCCGGGAGCAAGTGCTGGAGGTGTTGACGAGGAAAGAACGGGAGATACGGGGAGAAGAAAAGGAAAGCGCTGTGGAATTGACTGAACATTCTACGTTTTCAGCAAAGATCGTCGCGGTGACGGCCTGCCCGACCGGCATTGCACATACGTATATGGCTGCAGATGCGTTGAAGAAAAAGGCTGACGAGCTGGGAATCGCCATTAAAGTGGAAACCAACGGCTCCGGAGGCGTGAAAAACAAGCTGACGGCGCAGGACATCGCCGAGGCGACCGCTGTGATCGTCGCAGCGGATAAGCAGGTCGAAATGGAGCGTTTCGCGGGAAAAACCGTCATCGAGGTGCGGGTAGCCGAGGGCATCCGCAATCCGGAGCGGCTGCTGGAACGCGCCCTCAAGCAGGAAGGGCCAGTTTATCAGGCAGAAAAGCGGGAGCGCTACGAACAAAGGGATGCTGGCAATGCTCACGGGCAGAAGCGTGAATCCTACTTTTACAAGCATCTGATGAACGGCGTGTCGAACATGCTGCCGTTTGTCGTGGGCGGAGGTATCATCATCGCCTTGAGCTTCATGTTCGGCATCAAAGCCTCAGACCCGAACGATCCATCCTTCCATCCGCTGGCTAAGCTTTTGATGGACATCGGCGGCGGCAGCGCGTTTGCCCTGATGATCCCGGTCCTGGCCGGCTTCATCGCGATGAGCATCGCAGATCGACCGGCCTTTGCTCCCGGAATGGTAGGAGGGATGCTGGCGACGTCTGCAGGCGCCGGATTTTTGGGCGGATTGATCGCAGGCTTCCTGGCCGGATACGTCATTGTCCTGCTGCGCAAGCTTTTTTCCCGGTTGCCCGCGTCGCTGGAAGGCATCAAGCCGATGCTTTTGTACCCGCTGTTCGGGGTATTGATTACCGGTTTTTTGATGATCTTCGTCGTGTCGGGTCCTGTGGCTGCGATCAATACGGCACTCGGCGGCTGGCTGAAAAACATGAGCGCGGGCAACGCTGTCCTGCTCGGTATGGTCCTTGGCGCGATGATGGCCTTTGACATGGGCGGGCCTTTGAACAAGGCCGCATTTACATTCGGCATCGCCATGATCGCTGAAGGTACCTATACACCGCACGCCGCAGTCATGGCAGCGGGAATGACGCCGCCGCTGGGACTGGCGCTGGCAACGACACTGTTCAAGCAAAAGTTTACCCCGGAAGAACGCCAGGCCGGCAAGACGGCGTATGTGCTGGGTGCGACCTTCATCACGGAGGGAGCCATCCCCTTCGCCGCAGCCGATCCGACCCGCGTCATTCCATCCATTATGGTCGGTTCCGCAGTAGCAGGCGGCCTCTCGATGTTCTTCGGCTGCACGCTGCCTGCACCGCATGGAGGGTTGTTCGTCCTGCCAGTCGTCGGCAACGTCGGAATGTATATCGTCTCCATCCTCGCAGGCACCGTGGTAACCGCCTTGATGCTGCGCGTGCTGAAAAAAGACGTTGCTGATCATGTTCTCATGCATCATCATGGATAGCGCACTTGTACTGTTCCGCCGCTTACTCAAAACTACAGCCAGCCTGTCATTGGACGGGTTGGCTATTTTTTTCGCCCGGAGTGGGAAAGATGAAACTATCGAAAAGGGGAAGGATGGGACGAATGGAACACGCAGGTACAGCTACGACCCATAAGAGAGCAAGAAAAAGAAGAATTGTAATGAGAGCACTCATCATCATGATTGGCGCGTTTCTCGTATCGGTCGGACTGGAAATCTTTCTCGTTCCGAACAACATTATCGACGGTGGAGTGACAGGCCTGTCGATCATGCTGGCCCATTTGACGGGACTTCGGCTCGGGTTGTTTCTTTTTCTGTTGAACCTGCCGTTCTTGATAATTGGCTACAAACAAATTGGCAAGACGTTTGCCATTTCCACCTTGTTCGGGGTCGCCGTCATGTCAGTCGGGACTTCCTTGCTGCTGCCTGTACCGAGCCTGACGCATGATTTGCTCCTCTCTGCCGTATTTGGCGGCATCATCGTGGGGATCGGTGTCGGTCTCGTCATTCGCGCAGGCGGGTCGCTCGACGGAACGGAGATCGTCGCGATTTTGCTGACCAAAAAAAGTCCGTTCTCTGTCGGCGAAGTCGTCATGTTCTTCAACATCTTTATTCTGGGCAGCGCCGGATTTATTTTCGGATGGGACCGGGCGATGTACTCGCTGATCGCCTACTACATCGCATTCAAAATGATCGACCTGACCATGGTCGGGCTAGATCAGTCCCGTTCGGTGTTCATCATCAGCGACTATCCCGACCAGATCGGGGATGCGCTGGCCGCACGGCTGGGCAGGGGCATTACGTATTTGAGCGGGGAAGGCGGGTACACCGGCGATGACAAAAAGGTGATTTTTTGCGTCATCACACGGCTGGAGGAGGCGAAGCTGAAAGAGATCGTCGACGAACTCGACCCGTCCGCTTTCCTGGCGATCGGGCATATTCACGACGTTTCCGGCGGCAGGTTCAAGAAAAAAAGCATTCATTAAGAAAAATGCAGTGGAGAGGCGCTCCCTTGCAGCAGCTCAGCGTTCTGTATGCAAGGGAACGAGAGATGCATTTTTTCAGAACCTTGCACCATTTTGTTACGGTCAGGCAAATGATAAAATATGGACAAACCAAACGCCGGACGAAGTAACAAACATCGGAACAGGAGGAGCGAGCCGTTGCCATATCATGAATTCTTTCCGCTGGGGGATTCGGGTGTGATCGTCAAGCTGGGCAAGGCGATCGACGAGAGCACCCATGAAAAAGTGAAAAGGCTGTCCGATTTCTTGCAGGAACACCTTTTCCCCGGGATGGTGGAGATTGTGCCGGGCTTTACTACCGTAACCGTTTATTACGATCCTGTCGCTCTGTACGATCCGCATTCCGGTCAAATTCCTTACGAGAAGGTCATCGGCTTGCTGGAAGAGGTGATCGCCAGCACGCGAGGGGGTACTGCGCGGGAACCTAAGCTGGTGGAAATTCCGGTCTGCTACGGGGGGGAATTCGGCCCGGACCTGGAAGACGTGTCCCGGCACAGCGGACTTGATCCGGAGGAAGTCATTCGCATCCATTCCGGGCGGCAGTATTTGGTGTACATGATCGGCTTTGCGCCGGGATTCCCGTATTTGGGCGGATTGGATGAGCGGCTCGCAACGCCGCGGCGCGCTACACCGCGCACCGCCATCCCCCAGGGAAGCGTAGGTATAGGGGGCTCGCAGACAGGAATCTACCCGACCAAAAGCCCCGGGGGCTGGAACATCATAGGACGGACCGCCCTGCCGCTGTTTCGTCCGGAATCGCAACCGCCGAGCTTGCTGCAGGCAGGTGATCGAGTGCGTTTTCGTCCGATCTCGCCGGAGCAATGGCAAGCATCCTGGGAGGTGACGCGATGAGCGTGGAAGTCATTGCGTCAGGCGTTTGCACCACGGTGCAGGATGAAGGGCGATACGGTTTTCAGCAGTACGGGGTCATCGTCGGTGGGGCCATGGATTCGGTGTCGATGCGGTTGGCGAATCTGCTCGTCGGCAATCAGGCGGAGGAGGCGGTGCTGGAGATGACGCTGAAGGGACCGAGCCTGCTCTTCCACGAAGATTTGCTCGTCGCCGTATGCGGGGGAGATTTCGCCCCCTCCGTCGACGGCAAAAAGATCGCGCGCAACCGCGCTGTATGGGTGCGAAAGGGCAGCACGCTGCAATTTTCCCACGTGAAAGAAGGCTGCCGCGCCTACCTCGCTGTCGCAGGCGGCTGGGATGTGCCTGTGGTGATGAACAGTCGCAGCACGAATTTCCGCGCCGGGTTTGGCGGCCATGAAGGAAGAATCCTGCGGGAAAACGATCGGCTGCGTATCAACCGACCTGGGGAGTTCAGCCGCTTTCTCGCTTCCAGACTGGCCAGGCAGGCGGGAAGCAGTGCGGTTGTCCAGGCTGGTTGGTACATCCCCGAGTCCGTTTTTCCAGACTTGTCCGATCCGGTCGTACGCGTCATGCGGGGAGAGCAGTATGGCGATTTCTCCGAGGAGAGCCGCCGGCAATTCTGGGATCAGCCGTACTACGTCTCGCCACAGTCCGACCGGATGGGCTACAGGCTGGCAGGTCCAAAGCTATCGCTGTCCGCTCCGCGAGAGCTGACGAGTGAAGCGGTGACGGCAGGGACGATTCAGGTGCCGCCCAGCGGTCAGCCGATCATTTTGCTCGCGGATCGGCAGACAATCGGGGGATACCCCAAGATCGGCTACGTCGCTACTGTCGATTTGCCGCTATTTGCCCAGTTGAAACCGGGGGATGCCCTGCGGTTCCAGGAAGTATCCGTGGGGGAAGCACAGCGAGCCTTGTACGAACGAGAAAGGGAGCTGAAGCAGTTGCAAGTGGCGATTCAGCTCACGGCAGGATGGAGGTAAACGATGAAATACGTCGACATCAACTGTGATTTGGGAGAAGGCTTTGGCGCATACCGCCTGGGAGACGACGCGGCGATTCTCGACTACATCAGCTCGGCGAATATCGCCTGCGGCTTCCACGCCGGCGACCCGGCGACCATGCGAAAGACGGTCCGCATGGCGCTGGAGAAAGGCGTTGCCATCGGAGCACATCCGGGGCTGCCAGATCTCGTCGGTTTTGGCAGACGGAACATGGATATTTCCCCGCAGGAAGCGTATGACATGGTCGTGTACCAGCTCGGGGCCCTGCAAGCTTTTGTCCAGGCGGAAGGAGGCGTCATGCACCACGTCAAGCCCCACGGTGCCCTGTACAATATGGCAGCGGTGCGCGCCCCGCTGGCGGAAGCAATCGCCGAGGCGGCCTACAAGGTGAATCCGTCCCTGATCCTGTATGGGCTGGCGGGGAGCGAGCTGACGAGCGCCGGAGCGCGGATCGGGCTGCGCACGGCGCACGAAGTGTTCGCAGACAGGACGTACCAGCAGGACGGTACGTTGACGCCGCGCAGTCAGCCGGATGCCCTGATTACCGATCAGGCCCGGTCGCTGCAGCAGGTGGTGCGGATGGTAAAAGAAGGACGCGTCCTGTCCTGCCAAGGCGTAGACGTGGCGATTCGGGCAGATACGATTTGCATCCACGGAGACGGAGCTCATGCGCTGGAATTTGCCCGCAGCATACAGGCGGCCCTCACCCAGGCAGGCATCGGGCTTCGGGCTTTTGACTAGCCCACGATGAAAAAGAGCACCGCGTCTTGTTGACGGTGCTCTTTCCTATATGAGGGCTTGCTATTTAGGGTTCACTTTTCGCTGAAACAGCCATACGAGGAAGATGAAAAACAGGTAAACAACGGTAAAAACAGCCGCTAATGCAATGCTGTCCGCCTGAACGCCGTTTCCGAGAATGTTGGTTCGGTTCCAGACAGACAGGATGGCCAGAGCCAGCAAAGAAAGGACCCAGAGAAAAGTACCAAGAATATAGGCCATTTCAACCACTCATTTCCGGTATGCTACATTCGATTATCGGAATGGGGGAAGAAATTTTTAACAGAAAAAAGGAAGTAAATGGTATAAAATGTCGAATTTCTGAAAAATAATCACAAAGAACTATGTTCAAATAGAGCGAACGAAATAGCGAGAAACAAGTGTTCGGTGAACATTTTCCCATGATTTCCACCTAGCGCGCGCCAAAAAAAGCAGCGGAGAACGCATTCCCGTTTCCGCTGCCGCTTCATTATGCCCAGTTACCATTTCGGAAGAGCGGCTCCCGCACTCCGTCTGCAGTTTCCCCGTCGATGCTCATATCTGCTGACCCGATCATGAAATCCACATGGGTGATGCTGTTGTTAAGTCCATACGCAACAAGCTCCTCCTGGGTCATGTTCGCCCCGTTCTCGATGTTGACCGGGTACGGATTCCCGATCGCCAGATGATGGGAGGCATTTTCATCGAACAGCGTGTTGTAGAAGATGATGTTCGATTGGGAGATGGGAGAGAAATGGGGTACCAAAGCGACTTCCCCCAGGTAGTGCGAGCCTTCATCGGTTTCGATCAGCTTGGTCAGGGCAGCTTCTCCTTTTTCCGCAGCGGCCGAGACGATCCGTCCTTTTTCAAAGGTCAGGGAAAAGTTTTCGATCAGATTCCCCTGGTAACTAAGCGGCTTCGTGCTGCGGACCGTTCCGTTGACCCCTTCCTTCAGCGGAGCCGTAAATACTTCCTCTGTCGGCATGTTCGCCATGAACGGCGTGCCGACCTTGTTGACGCTTCCGCCGCCGATCCAGATGTGCTTCGGAGGCAGTTCAATCGTCAGGTCTGTGCCGGGAGCGGAATAGTGCAAGTAACGGTACTGCTTGGCGTTGAGCCGTTCGACTTTCTCGTTGAGAGCCGCATGATGATCGCGCCAGGCTTGTACCGGATCTTCCTGGTCGATGCGTGTCGCCCGGAAAATCGCTTCCCAAAGGGCACGCTCCCGTTCTTCCGCAGGCAAGTCCGGAAACACGACAGCCGCCCAAGCAGCAGAAGGGATCGCGATGACGCTCCAGCTGACTTTATCCGACATGGTGTAGCTGCGGAAGGTTTGCAGCGCTTGTCCGGCCGTACGATTGGCGGTACTGATTCGTTCGGGGTCTACGCCTTTGAGCAGATCGGGATTGGAGGCATTGATATAAAGAAAGGCAGCGCCGCTTTCCGCCAGTTCCTCCAGACCTTTCGCTTTCCACAGCGGATATTCGCGGAAGGCTTCATCGGGAGCCAAATCGTACTTCATCCTCGTCAGCTCGTCGTCCGTCCACTCGATCTGGACGTTCTTGGCTCCTGCCTCGTATGCCTTCCGTGCCACCTTGCGCACAAAATCGGCGGCTGAGATCGGGGCAGTTACGACCAGTGTCTGCATCGGCTGTACGTTAACACCTACTTTTACAGCTACCTCTGCATATCGATCAATCATGAATTCCAATTCCATATGTAACATCCCCTTTTGCAGTTTGGCTGTTGCTTCTTCACGAATATAGCTGTGCATCTGGTTTTTTCTTCTATTTCTTCAGCGGATTTCCTGGGCAAGCGCAGAAACAGACACGAAATCGCAGGATTCGAGCCGCAGGGAGAAGAATTCCTTCTTATGTTCACCGTACAAGCCCTTTTGCTGTGTTACCACCCTGCCGTATCTGGAGGAGTATATCATGGAAGAATTTACTAAGCGGGCCATAGCGATCATTGCGAGCATCCCCGCAGGGAAGGTCATGACTTACGGGCAAATCGCTTCGCTGGCGGGCAGTCCGAGAGCGGCACGTCAAGTTGTCCGCATACTGCATGCGATGAGTAAAAAGCATAGACTTCCCTGGCATCGGGTGATCAATGGAAAAGGGCGAATCGGGTTGCAGGACGAGGTTTCGTTCACTTTGCAAAAAATGAATCTGGAGGCAGAAGGGGTAGCCGTCTCCGCAGAAGGAGCGATTGATTTGTCCGTCTACCAATACGCTCCTGCCCGGATTCCGGATGCTCACGCCATGGATGAGTGAGTGCTGTCAGCCTGGCTGCGGCATGAAGTCAGAGAGGGCGGCGAGCAGGCCGCTCTCTCGTCTAGTAGCCGACTTCTACGGAAGCGATGACGACGTAAGCGAGGTCGTTTTTGTCCTCTTTCTCCGCAATGACGACGCCGCTCGAGGTGAGCATTCCGCCTTCTACCACTTCAAACGTCACTTCCCCGTACGGAAGCTCCGCCCGCACAGTGTCGAGGTCGAGCTTGTCCGCATCAGCAGGTACAGCCAGGCGGACGTTGACCTTCATGTTATGGATGTCGTTATTCGGCAGTACCATGCGCAGTCCCGGCATGGAATTGTGGTGGATGGCATTTTGAACGGCGCGGACTGCTGCTTTTGTGACATTTTGTCCGTGCAGGTCAATCCCCATGCCAATTTCGATAAACATAACTTTTTCCATTTTCATTTCACTCCTATGCAGTGCCCAGGTTACCTTCCTATCTTACCACGTTTTCGCCAATGAGTAGCGATCGAAGCGGTTCTTGAGCGCGCTTCCTATGCATGCCTGCTGCCTCTGTCTTAGCTTTTTGACCCAGGCGTATTGTTTTTATAGTCAAGTCGTGTCATGATTACATCCTGGATTCAACCATGCCGAGGCATTTTTTCATTATAGGAGGCACGACAGAAGTGGAACGGTATCCTTTTGCATACGACCCCGCCCAGCCATTTGTTTCGCAAGTGAGCGACTGGGCGGCGGACGTTTTTTATGACAGATTGCCCGAAGCGGGTTTCGAGGTGCGCGACGAACAGATTTACATGGCGTTCCAGCTCGAACGCGCCTTCGCCGAAAAGCAGACGATTTTCGCGGAAGCAGGTGTCGGGACGGGCAAGACGCTCGCCTATTTGCTCTACGCCGTCTGCTATGCCCGCTATACGAGAAAGCCGGCGATAATCGCCTGCGCCAACGAATCGCTCATCGAACAACTGGTAAAGCCGCAAGGGGACATCGCCAAGCTCGCGAAACACCTTGGTTTGACCATCGATGCGCGATTGGCGAAGTCGCCGGATCAATATTTGTGCTTGCGCAAGCTGGATGAAGCGAATTTCCACCCCGATTTCGCAGAAGATTTCCAGAGGATCTACCAGGAGCTGCCTCCGTTTGTGCATAACTACGAAGCCTTGCAGTCTTTTTATCCATACGGAGATCGAAGCGGTTATCCCGGGCTCGACGATGAGAAGTGGAGCCTTATCAATTGGGACGCGTTTCAGGACTGTTTCGCCTGCGAAAAGCAGCATCGCTGCGGCCAGACCTTGTCGCGCAATCACTACCGCAAAGCCGCCGAGCTGATTATTTGCTCGCACAACTTTTACATGGAGCACGTCTGGACCTGCGAAGCCAGAAAGCGGGGCGGTCAGCTGCCGCTATTGCCAAGTCACAGCGCCGTCATTTTCGACGAAGGGCATCTGCTGGAGACGGCTGCGCAAAAGGCGTTGACGTACAAGCTGAACCATTCGGTCTTCGAGGAGATCATTACGCGGCTGCTTCGCGGGGAAATCCGCGAATCTCTCGCTGTTGCGGTCGAAGAGGCGATCAATCGAAGCGAGGACATGTTTTTCCAACTGGACAGTCACAGTCAGGCGGTCATCGGATCGAACCGCAGGGAGATTCGGTTGGAGGAAAAGCTGCTGCAGGCAATTGCCCGCTTCACCGAGCAGATCGGCTGGATCGAAGAAGAACTGGCTTTGGAGAGCGGATTGTATACCCTCGATGAGTTTCAACTGCGCATTGTCGAAGAGCATCTGGAAATGATGCATCTTGCGCTCGGCCTCTTCCGGCAGCCGAACGGCGTCATCTCATGGATGACCGAGGATGCGACCGGTACAGGCTCCACACTGGTCGTCATGCCGCGTCTGGTTCAGGAAGTGCTGAAAGAACGCGTATTCTCCGAGCGAATGCCGATCGTCTTTTCCTCCGCGACGCTTTCGGTAGACGGGTCGTTTCAATACGTGGCAGACAGTCTGGGCATCAGCCGCTACCTGTCTTTCTCCGTCCCTTCGCCGTACGATTACCCGCAGCAAATGCAGGTGTTCGTGCCAGAGCTGGCAGGAGAGGACGTGTTCGCGGAAAAAATGGCGGCAGTCGTCCCGCTTTTGCAGCGCACCGAAGGAAGGGCTTTGCTGCTGTTCTCGTCCATGGAGGAGATGAAGCAGTTCAAGCAGGCGATTGCGGATGTACCAACCTGTGCCGGGCTGCGCTTTTTCTACGAGGGCGATCAGGAAATTACGCATCTCATCTCCTGTTTCCAGGAGGATGAGAGAAGCTGCCTGTGCGCGGTCTCCCTTTGGGAAGGACTCGATGTGCCTGGCCCGTCGTTGTCGAACGTCGTGATCTGGTCTTTGCCATTCCCGCCGAACGATCCCGTGTTTGCGGCGAAAAGAAGGAGCGCAGCTGCCCCATACGAAGAAGTCGACTTGCCGTACATGCTGCTGCGGCTGCGGCAAGGCATCGGCAGGCTGATTCGTTCCCGGGAAGACAGCGGCATTGTGGCAATCTTGAGCGCAGAGCTGTTCCGGGACGAGGAGCTGAGAGAACATGTCCGGGCTGTGTTCCCGCCCGGTGTCGAGTGGAAACCCGTGTTGGAATAAGCGGTCGAATCGAAGAAGGGAATGAGCGGCTGCTTCCAGCCTCGCTTTCCCCCTCCTGGCCAAGGCGCACAGGATGTTTGACACTTCTGTTACGGAATGGTTGAAAATTCGGCTGCGAGTCAGACTTCCTGTTATAATGGAGTATCAACGACGAAAAAATGGAAAGCAGAATCGAATGCAGGGTAGGTGTATGAGTTGGGCAATGTAGACTTTGCGAGCTTGCCGTGGAGCTTGTTCTGGGTAGGAGTCGCCTATTTTCTGGTGACAGGAGCTTTATTCTGCCTGGGCTTCATGCGTCTGTTGTCGCAACGAATTCGCAGCGGTGTTATCTTAATCGTGATTGCTGTCATTAGCGGCGGTTTTTTCTTAAATTACTTGTTTACACATCACATTTAATGGTGGAAAATGGTCTTGGATGGGCAGATCGCTTCCGGGACAAGACAGCATTAACCTTTGAAAGCTGTTGGCAGGATAGGATGCCAGCAGCTTTTTTATGTTTTTGTCGATTTTTTCCGGGAAACATCGTGTAACAGGTACTGCCTTCGAGCCGTCTAATAAGCAAGGTTCTGGGGATTGCCCATGCCGTCGCTGCTTAAAAAATGACCGGGAAGAATAACCGGTTCGGCCAATCGCGGCGGAAGGGGAATTTCCTGCAAACAATACGGGAAAGAGGCGATGGCGCATACATATAAAGGAAGGCAGGACTTCTTTACACTGTAAGTCGTTTCACACATCCTGAATACGGGCAATATGATTGGAACCATGTAAAGGATACCAACCCCCGTTTTCGATCCCAGGCAAAACAGGGGGTTTTGCATTCATACAGCGCGCATTTTCCGATGTGAAAGGGCTGACCCCGTCAACTTGCGTCGATGAACAGATATGGAATCAAAAGGGGAGAATGCAGATGAGCTGCATGTCGAGTGCGGAACGGATTGACCAATGTGTTGATTGGTTTGCAAACCAACTATTTATCTTGCGGGCGACGAATACCTTGCCGCTCACGACTGCATGCAGGGGAGGCTGTCACCATGCCTGAACCATGGAAAGGCACTAGCCGATACATGGCTGGAATCGACGGACTGAGAGCCTTGGCTGTGCTTGCTGTTATTTTGTACCATCTGAATTACAACTGGGCGCCTGGAGGCTTGCTTGGTGTCGGCATTTTTTTCGTCCTCTCGGGTTATCTCATTACTGACTTGCTCATCGCCCAGTGGAGCCGGCATAAACGACTCGATATGAAAGATTTTTGGCTGCGCCGCGCAAGGCGTTTGCTGCCAGCTCTCTTGCTCCTGCTCGTCCTCGTGACAGCATGGGTAGTCTGCTTCAAGCCCGAACATCTCCCCAGCATGAAGGGGGACGTACCTGCGGCCATCTTGTACGTCAGCAACTGGTGGCTCATTTTTCAGGATGTTTCCTATTTTGAAAAGTTTGGTCCGGCCTCGCCGTTCGGCCATTTGTGGTCACTTTCGGTCGAGGAGCAGTTTTACCTGGTTTGGCCGCTTTTGCTGGCGCTGGGATTGCGCTATGTCAAGCGCCGCATTCCGCTCGTATGCCTCACTTTATTTGCCGCAGCCTTGTCTGCCGGGGCTATGGCCTGGCTGTATGATCCGGACTTCGACCCGAGCCGCGTCTATTACGGAACGGACACGCGGGTGTTCGCGCTGTTGATCGGGGCGGCGCTCGCAATGGTCTGGCCGAGCCGGAAACTGTCGGCGGCGGTTTCGCGACGGGCTCGCCTTTCCATCGACGTGACAGGGGGCATCGGTCTCGCCATCCTGCTTTTCGCAATCTGGAAGTCGAACCAGTACGATGAGTTTTTGTACCGCGGCGGGCTTGTGTTCTTGTCCATCACGAGTGCCGTGGTCGTGGCAGCAATGGCCCACCCGGCGAGCTTGCTGGCGCGGTGGATGGGCTGCAAACCGTTGAAGTGGCTCGGCGTCCGGTCGTACGGGATCTATCTTTGGCATTATCCGATCATTATCCTGACCAGTCCGGGAGTCGAACAGACGGATGCGTACGCTATCCCGCGGGCGATTTTGCAAGTGCTCGCTTGTATCGTTGCTGCCGCCGTCTCCTGGAAATACATCGAGGAGCCGATCCGCCACGGCGCACTGGGCCGGATCTGGCCTGGGCTCCGGCGGCAGCAGGACGGCAGGAAAGGACGCTACACGCGCTGGATCGCCTCTGCCTGTGCCGTATGGCTGTGCGCGACGTATTTTGGCGTCGCATCCTTGACCTCCGACGCGACTGCCAGACAAACACCGGCTGCTTCGCAGACAGAAGCCGCAGCCAAGCAGCCGCGCGCTGATTCTCATCCTCCGCAGCAAAAGCAAGTCGGTCCAGCCGCTCCTGTCCACGCCGAGTCCGGGTTGGAACAGCCGACAGAAAAAGCAGGCAAAGCGCCCCAAAAGCCGCAGCGAGCATCGAAACCAGAGCCGCAAAATCAGCAGCCCGCCGCAACAGGGAGAGCAGGGCAAGGACCGGCGCAGCCTGAGCCGCAAAAGCCGGATGCGTCGGGACTGAATCAACAGCAAACAGAGCAGCCAGCAGGCAAGCCAAAGGAATCGGTTGGCACTGCCGCAGAAGTTGACGCGAAACAGACGCCGATCGCGTCTGGCAAAGGCGTGACTGCCGTGGGCGACTCGGTTATGCTCGACATCGCTCCTTACCTGGAGCAGCTCTTGCCGGGAGTTGTTATCGACGGCAAGATCGGCAGACAGATGTCACAGGCTCCCGATGTCATCGCCAGCCTCAAGGCCCAGGGCAAGCTCGGCGACATCGTCATCATCGAGCTGGGAACGAACGGTGCGTTTCGCGAAAAGCAGCTGGCGAAGCTGATGCAAACACTTGCCGGAACCGAGCAGATCATTCTGGTCAATACGAGAGTTCCGAAGCCTTGGGAAAGTGTCGTCAATTCCGTCCTGGCAGAGGCCGCTGCCGCCAATCCGCAGGTGACGCTCGTGGACTGGTACACGGCCAGCGCGGGCAAAGACAATTTCTTTTACCAGGATGGCGTCCATCTCAATCCCGAAGGCTCAGCGGTTTACGCGAAACTGGTGGCCGAAGCAGTGGCGAAGGCCGCAGGCGAAAAGAAACAGCAGGAATAAGAAAACGGAAGGTGCAGGAACAAGGACAGCGAGGCAGGCTGTCCTTGTTGTCGGTAGAAATATGTAAAATGTTACATCTGCAAAAGCGAAATATGGTTCATAAACACATGGACTTTTGCGAAAGTCTCAGGTAATATATCGAAGCGAAGATTTCCATGTAACGGGCGAAAGAAGGATTGACCATGATTCGTTCATATTTGCTACTGCTGTTCTGTGTCACTCTGTGGGGAAGCAACTTTGTATTTGGGAGCATGTTGGTAAAACAATTCCCGCCGCTGTTTTTGGCAGATGTGCGACTGATGTTTACCTCCCTGTTTTTGCTCAGTTACGCATGGCTAACCAAGAAGTTTGTGAAGATCAGGCCGAGAGAGTGGGGACTGTTGATCCTGCTTGGCCTCATCGGGACGTTGGCGAACCAGACTGCCTACTTCAATGGCCTGCTCACCACGGATGCTACTACGGCTTCCCTGATTTTGTCGATGGCACCGATCGTCACGGCGGTGCTGGCTTCGCTGTTTTTGAAAGAAAGGTTTACGCGCCGTATGCAAATCGGGTCTGTGCTGGCTTTGGCAGGCACGTTTTGCGTAGTCGGGATTGGGGCCGGGTTGACCTTGTCCAAGGGTGTCATGCTCATCGTGATCGCGATGGTGACGTTCTCTGCATCGATGATTATCGTGCGCAAGCTGACGGAGACAATGAACCCGTTCATCTCTACCGTCTATTCTACTACAGTGGGCACGGTGTTTCTCACGCCGGCAGCCTTTCTCACGCTCGATTCGTCCGCTCATATCAGCCACGAAGTCTGGGCGTGGGCCATGCTCATCGTGACCGCCATTTTTATGCAAGGCATTTGCGGGCTTGTCTGGAACCAGCAGCTGAAGGTCGTAGGTACCGGAAAAGCGGCGATTTTTCTCAATTTGCAGCCATTTGTAGCCATGCTCGTCGGATTTTTGCTGCTAGGTTCACAAGTGACCGCCATTCAGGCAGGCGGATCGCTGTTGATCGTCACAGGCGTGATCGTCGCAACGGTCCGATCGCAAAGGTCTGCGAAGAAACAGCCGCAGCGGGTCAAGGAGCAAACGGAATCCATCTGCTCGTGAACACAGAACATGCGGGCAAGCCGGAAGGAGCATTCGCTTCTGTATCCGGCTTGTTTTTTGTGGCCAGGAAGCACCTGTGAGGTGGACTTTCTTTTTGCCCAACAGGTACAATCAAGCTATGTAAACGTTTGGAATCGACAGGAGGCGAAAGGATTGAGCAGTGAAGCGAATGCATACCAGCTGGCGACTTTTGCGGGCGGGTGCTTTTGGTGCATGGTCAGCCCGTTCGATAAGATGCCAGGGATTCAGAAAGTAGTCTCAGGCTATACGGGCGGCCATGTCGAAAACCCGACGTACGAGCAGGTCTGCTCCGGTACGACAGGGCATTATGAGGCGGTACAAATTACATTTGATCCCGCCTTGATCTCCTACGAGCAGCTGCTGGACTTGTACTGGCGGCAAATCGATCCGACCGACGCCGGCGGGCAGTTTGCCGATCGCGGGCAGTCGTATGCCACGGCCATTTTTTATCACGATGCCGAGCAAAAACGGCTGGCGGAGGAATCCAGGCAGCGCCTTGAGGAGAGCGGGCGATTCCAGAAACCGATCGTCACCCCGATTCTCCCTGCCCAGGTCTTCTATCCGGCAGAGGAATACCATCAGGACTACTACAAGAAAAATCCGCTGCGCTATCAATACTATCGCGCAGCATCCGGCAGGGCGCAATTCACGAAAGAAGCGTGGCGGGACCGCCAAAAACAGGAAGAACTGAAGCAGCGGCTGACGCCTTTGCAATATGAAGTGACCCAAAACAACGCGACGGAGCGCCCCTTCGCCAACGAGTTCTGGAACCATAAGGAAGAAGGTATTTACGTCGACATTGTCTCGAATGAGCCGCTCTTCAGTTCCCTGGACAAGTTTGATTCCGGTTGCGGCTGGCCGTCCTTCACGCAGCCAATCAAACAGGATGCCGTGACCGAACATATCGATCTCACACATGGCATGATTCGCACCGAGGTGCGCAGCAAGGAGGCGGACTCCCATCTGGGCCACGTATTTGAGGACGGTCCAGGGGCAAACGGGCTTCGTTACTGCATCAACTCGGCAGCGCTGCGCTTCATTCCAAAAGATCGGCTGGACGAAGAAGGATTCGGAGAGTTTAAACGTTTGTTTGAAAAATAATGGAGAGACCGTCTGTCCCACATCGCCGGGTGCCAGGCGGTCTTTTCCAGTTTCAGAAGGGGCAAGCTCCATAGCGCTCGAACTGAGCGCTTGTTCCGAGGCGAAACCTATCTGGATATAGCCAAGGAGTATAGCCGGAATAGCCAAAATGCATAGAATAGTGAAACTGCTTAAAGTAAAATTAAAAAAACAAAAAGATTCAAAGAGTGGAGAGAGAGCCGTGAATAGAGTAGAGAAAATCAGCAAGTTTGTCGGGAGTACGTTTTCGGTTTGGGTCATCTTGTTTGCTGTCGTCGGATTTTTTGTACCAGAAGCGTTCATAGGGGCCAAAGGGTATATCTCCCTGCTGCTCGGAATTATCATGTTCGGGATGGGGCTGACCTTATCGTCAGAAGATTTCCGTGAAGTATTCCGTCGGCCGGTGGATGTGCTCATCGGGGTCATCGGCCACTACCTGATCATGCCGTCGCTGGCCTTCCTTCTGGCGATCGTGCTGCAGCTGCCGCCGGACATTGCTGTCGGAGTGATTTTGGTAGGATGCTGTCCAAGCGGTACGGCCTCTAATGTCATGACCTATTTGTCCAAGGGGGATGTCGCCCTCGGTGTATCCATTGCGGCAGTCTAGACACTGATCGCTCCGCTGGCTACACCTGCCCTCATTTCCTTGCTTGCCGGTCAATGGATGGACATTAACGCGCAGTCTTTGTTCATGGATATCGTGACGGTCGTCATCGTCCCTATCGTGCTGGGTGTCATCGTCAAAGCGCTGTTCAAAAAGCAGGCTGAGGCCAGCGCGAAAGCTTTGCCGCTCGTCTCCACCATCGCCATCGTCCTGATCGTCGCCATCGTCGTCGCGATCAACAAAGGAAAAATCGTAGAGACCGGGCTCGTGATCTTCGCGGTCGTGATTTTGCACAACGTTTTGGGATACTTGCTGGGCTACGGTTTTGCCAAACTGTTCGGCCTGAACCTGGCCAAACGCAAAGCAGTTACGCTGGAGACCGGCATGCAAAACTCCGGACTGGGCGCAGCCTTGGCAGCAGCGCACTTCAATCCGATCGCCGCCGTGCCGAGCGCCATCTTCAGCGTGTGGCACAATATTTCCGGTTCGATTTTGGCCACCTGGTTTTCCAAAAGGGAAGAGAAGTAGGATCGATTTTGCGAAAATCTTGTTGTATCGGCATAGGGCAAAAACCTTCACTCCATCCACGCACGCAGCATGAGATGGGGCGAAGGTTTTTTTCTATTTGCCGGATTTTGCTGCAAACTGTAACGAAAACGAGTGGTTGTATGTCATAATCAATACGTACGCCAAACATGATCTGCAAGAAACTTGGGAAGATGGGCAGCCGCATGCGGAGCACCTGAAAGGAACGACAAGATGAGACGAGTACATAAGACTTGCGCGAAACAAAATTTTCTTCTGGCTTCTGCCGTCGTGCTGCTGCTCGCAGGCTGCAGCAGCACAACGGCCCCGGGACAACCGGATGCAGCCACGCCGACGACTCCGGCAGAGCAGACTCAACCTGCGCCAGCCAATGCAGTACCAAACCAGCCAGCGAAAAATGCGCCCCAGCCGTCAGCAGACCAAAAGCCGGATGAAGCGCCGAAGCCATCGACCGAACCAGCCAAAGGCCCGGCGACAAAGCCTGCACAAAAACCAGCGAAGGCGCCATCGTCGTATGCTGACCTTCCAGATTTGGAGGTCGTAGCCGAGCCGGAGAGCATTACGGTGCTGGTCAACAAACAGCGTCAGCTCCCTGATGATTACGAGCCGACCGATCTCGAATTCCCGAATGTCCCGTACTTGCTGCCGGAAAAAAGCGTCAAGCGCCAAATGCGAAAGGAAGCGGCCGCGGCTTTGGAGCAGCTGTTTGCCGCAGCGAAAAAAGACGGGATCGCACTGGCAGGCGTCTCGGCCTATCGTCCGCATTCCTACCAGAAGGCGCTGTTTGAACGGTATGTCAAGCAGGATGGACTCGAGAAGGCCCGCACGTACAGCGCAGTGCCGGGCACCAGCGAGCATGAGACAGGTCTTGCCATCGACGTATCCGGCATCGACGGCAAATGTGCGGCCACCAGCTGCTTCGCCGGGACAAAGGAGGCCAAGTGGCTGGCCGAACACGCCCAGGAATACGGCTTCATCATCCGCTACCCGGAAGGCAAGGACGCCATCACCGGCTACATCTACGAGCCATGGCATCTGCGCTACGTCGGCAACGAGGTGGCCCAGGCGATCAGCGAGAAGCATATTACGCTGGAAGAATACTTCGGGGTTGTGCCGGTGTCGTCGGAGAAGTAGGGAGAGGGAAGGGAAAGGATCGGGTAACGTGTGCGTGTTGTCCGATTGATATTATAAGTAAGCAGAAAACAAGCGAGCCTTCAGGAAGCTTCCGGGGGTTCGCTTGTTTTACCTTGGAACGAATTGGGGAAGGATGCAGAGTGCTTGACCCATCACCTATAGCCGCGCTAACGCCTATTCGGAAGACAGCAAACATTTGCCTGGGTGACAGAGCAAATCATCGCCTCGAAAAAACGTTGTAAAGGGAAGGGGTCGCTTTTTTATTCCGCTCTGAGATTCTTTGGGTATTAACCTTAATTGGAGGGCTTAGCATTTGGCTGTTGGGGCATTGCACACTGTAAAGAGATTTTATTTAGCGAACGAGCTGAATGACGCTTTGTTAGTGGGATCTATGTATTCGGTTATTGGCGTTATGACGACAATGGGTTCTATTTGCGCGCCATTGTTATTAAAGCGCATTCCGATTGGCAGAGCAATTGTCCATGTCTCGAATTTGATGGTAATCAGCGGTTGCATCATGTTAATCCCAAAAATATGGTTTATGCCTTTGATTGGGTACGGAATTATTACTATGGCTTCAACGATCCGGGTAGTTTATACTTTTACGATCCGTCAGTTAGAAATACCAAATGAATTTATTGGGCGAATTAATTCTTCCTATCGAATGATTTTAACTATTCCTTTCCCAATATCAGCTTTGTTACTTGGTGGATTGGCTAATGCATATGGGACAAAGGTCGCCTTCATGTGCACTACGCTTATCTTGCTTTTCGTGTCGATTTGTATTGGACGTTCCAAAGTTAGTGATTATGAGATCAACAAAAGTGAAATTATGAGTTAATTCGTTTACTTATCCATCAGGAGGAGCTTACAAACAACAAGGAGATAATATTCTAGGCTTTTGGTTTTGCCGTCCTCGATCAGTGCGGACACGTTGCAAGTCGGAATCTAGCCGTCACGTTTGCCTTTCTTCCCGCTGCTGCGACTGCGAAACAAGCGATTGCGCACAGGGCGAGGAACGCTCGTACGATGGACGATCTGCTTGTACGAGGATTACTCTCTCCAACATGACTGTTCAATGCTATGATGAAAGCATCACCTATTCGACTGGAGGAATGTAGCGTGAATCACCCATACATGGGACAGGCGGACGTTTATTCATACAGTGAAGATGAGCGGCAAGTGCGAGCGCTCTACGACAAGGTAATCGCAGGCTGGAACGAACGGAATGCGGAAGGGATGGCCGCGCCTTTTGCGCCGGACGGCTTTCTGGTCGGATTCGACGGCAGCCAGGTCAGCGGGAGGGAGGGCATCGAGGAGCATTTGCGGCCGATCTTTGCCAGCCATCCGACACCTCCGTACTACACGATCGTGCGCTCTGTCCGCTTGCTGGGAGCAGACGGCGCGATCTTGCGGGCAGTAGCTGGCATGGTGCCGCCAGGAAAGACAGATGTAGAGCCGGCTCTACACGCCTTTCAAAGCCTGGTAGCCGAAAAGCGCGACGGAGCGTGGCAAGTCGTCCATTTTCAGACGACACCCGCTCAATTCCACGGGCGTCCCGAGCTGGTGGAACAGCTGACAGCAGAGCTGCGGGCGGTGCTGCCAGATGCGCTTCGCGGGTGAGGCCGAGTCGCGGGCAGTCCGTTTGAACCCACTACGTTCAGGGGAGAGGGATATCCATGTGCCGAAACATTAAAACGTTGTTCAACTTCGATCCGCCCGCTACGGACGAGGAAATCCATGCCGCGGCCCTGCAATTCGTGCGAAAGCTCTCGGGCTTTCAGACCCCATCGAAGGCGAACGAGGCAGCATTCAACAAGGCGGTCCACGAGGTGGCAGCAGTCTCCAAAAATTTGCTCGATTCGCTGGTGACAGCAGCCGAGCCGCGCAATCGGGAGACGGAGCGTGAACGCGCCCGCGCCCGAAACGAAAAGAGATTTGGGACAAAGCCGCAAACAAACTAGCGTCGGACGGGCAGACAAGCCCGTCTTTCTCCGCATGTTCAACTTGTGCCGCAACGAGGTGACGATGCCTCATCTTGTGCTATAATGACTACGGGTGAAGATAATGAGCGAGAAATCAATCAGAGAACGCATTATTGAAACGTCCATGCGCTTGTTTGAAGCGAATGGCTACCACCGGGTGACGGTCGATCAGATTGTGAAGGAAAGCGGTACGTCCAAAGGCGGTTTTTATCACAACTTCAAATCAAAGGATGAGCTGCTCTACATCATCCACGATCAGTTTATTTCGTACGTGCTGGAAAAAGCGGAGGAAGCGTACGAGCAATGGGAGAAGCCTACGGAACGGCTGCAGGCCATCGTGAAGTCCTTTGTCAAAATGATCGATCTGTACCGATCGCAGGTCACGATCTTTTACCAGGAGAGCCTGTTCCTCGCACCAGAATACTTCCGCGACATCGAGATCAAGCGGGACCGCTACAAAAAAATGATGTTCACGGTCGTACAGGATGGCATCGACTCCGGAGAATTTCGCCCCGAACTGCCAGTCCCCATCGTCTCCATGGCCATTTTCGGGATGGTCAACTGGATTTACAAATGGTATCAAAAATCAGGGACGTACTCGATCGAGCAAATCGCGGATATTTACGCGGACATGGTCCTGCACGCGGTACTGAAACCGGCAGCCATGGAAAACCCTGATTTTCATCGTTTTTTTCTGCAAGCCCCTGAATTTCCTTTCAAGCCGTAAATGACACTCGACAGCGACTTTGCGCCTGCTCATCTATTGAATGCCGTAGAGGAGAGCGTTGGTCGCTTCTGCACCCCCCTCGCGCCAAACTAGACAGTCAGTTGCATGTAAAAAAACCAGACTGCGAACCAATAACGGGATAACAGACCAACCAGTTGGTCTGTACTAGTATTCAGAAATTTGCTATACTCAAGAAAAGACCAACCGGTCGGTCTCGTAAGCGCTATCCAAACCAACTGGTCGGTTTGTGCAGCGCATCAGACAGTGAATACAGGAGGAATGGTTGTGCTGACGATTTATGAACTGAGAGAACTGGTAAAACTACTCGAGCAGACAGATGTGGAATCGATCGAAGTGAAGGAGGAAGGAGCCCGTCTCTCCATTAAACGCAGAACAGGCGGCGTAATGGTGCAAGCACAACCAGCCTTGACGGTTGTTCCCGCACCTGTGAAAGCGGTTGCTTCTGCAGAGGGTGCGCCCGCCAAACCGGTCGTCGAAGTCGTGCACCCTGTAACAGCCGATGCACCAAAACCAATAGCCGCAGCTCCGGCAGTGGAGGATACCGCCCATCTGCATAAAATCACATCTCCGATGGTAGGAACCTTTTACGCGGCGCCTGCAGTCGACGCCCCTCCGTATGTGTCTGTCGGCAGCCGTGTGGAGAAGTCCACCATTGTGTGCATCGTCGAGGCAATGAAGCTCTTTAACGAGATCGAAGCGGAAGTGGCCGGGGAAATCGTTCAGGTTCTGGTCGAAAACGGACAGTTGGTAGAGCCCGGCCAGCCGCTGTTCCTGGTCAAAACCGCACAATAACAGGTGAAGCGGATCACTAATCGGGGAGGTCAAGATTTGTGAACAAAGAGACACTGTTTCAACAATTTCCCGTTCCGACATACGAGCAGTGGAGAGAAGCGGCGGAGAAGACGCTCAAGGGAGCCTCGTTTGACGCCAGGCTGCTGACGAAGACGTACGAAGGCATCACCCTGCAGCCGATTTACCGACAGGAGGATGTCGAAAAACTCCAGCACATTCACTCCACGCCGGGCACTGCCCCATATTTGCGCGGGACAAAAGCGCCAGGCTCGCGGGAAGCCCGTGGCTGGGAGGTTTCCCAGGAGATTTTGGCCGCGGATGCAGAGGAGTTTGCACGCATCGCCTCGCACGATCTGGAGCGAGGCCAAACGATGCTGAATCTGGTGCTTGACTCTGCGACGCTTGCCGGACGCAATCCCGACGCGCAGCATCCGGAAGCCATCGGAGACAAAGGGCTTTCCGTCTTTTCCTGCGAAGACCTCGACGTGGCGTTCGCAAATATTTCGCTGGAAGAGGTGCCGATTTTCGTCTACGCAGGACCGATTGCGCTGCCGCTGCTGTCCTTGTTTGCCGCACACGCGAAGGCAAATGGTCAGGACGTCTCCAAGCTGCGCGGCTGCATAGGGGCAGATCCGTTCGCCGCTTTGCTCGCCTTTGGCAGCTTGCCGTACGGGTTAGAAGCGGCTTACGACGCAATGGCGCAAACGGTTCGCTGGGCCGGGAAAAACGCGCCGCAGCTGAAAACGATCCTCGTCCAGGGTCATCCGTATCACGATGCTGGCGCAACTGCCGTCCAGGAGCTGGCGTATGCGCTGGCGACAGGCGTCGAGTATGTGCAGGCGATGCTGGAGCGGGGGCTTTCCATTGAGGAAGTCGCGCCGCAAGTCCAGTTTGCTTTTTCCATCGGGTCGAACCTGTTCATGGAAATCGCCAAAATCCGCGCCGCCCGCATGCTCTGGTCCGCGATCGTCGAATCGTACGGCGGTTCGGAAGCGGCACAAAAAATGACCATCCATGCCCGGACCTCTGCCTGGAACAAGACGATGCTCGATCCGCATGTCAACCTTCTGCGGGCGACCACCGAAGCGTTTTCGGCAGTCGTTGGCGGCGTCGACAGCCTGCATGTCTCCGCCTTCGACGAAGCGATCCGGCCGGCGAGTGAATTCTCCCGGCGCATTGCGCGCAATACGCAAATCATTTTGCAGCAGGAAGCGCATCTGGCGAAGGTCGTAGACCCCGCTGGCGGCTCGTGGTATGTCGAAGCGCTGACAGACGAGCTGGCAGAAAAGGCGTGGCAGCTGTTCCTGCAGACCGAAGAGCAGGGCGGCATGCAAAAGTCGCTCGAGGCGGGCATTCCGCAGGCACAGATCGAAGAAGTCGCCGGAAAAAAAGCCGAGAGCGTCGCGACGAGAAAAATTCGCATCGTCGGAACGAATATGTACCCCAATACACAAGAGCAACCGGAGCAGGCGGTCAAGCTGGCCGCTGACCCGGCGAAACGCACAGCGGAGCTGGCTGCCCACCTGACCAAAGGGGATCGACAGGAAGCAGCTGCGTTGCTCGGGAAGCTTTCACTGCAGGTGGACGATGCGCTGGAAAAGGCTTCCAAAGCTGCGCAGGCTGGAGCCACTTTGGGTGAGCTGACCGAAGCGTTGATCCAATCCCGGCAGAATACGGTACACGTGAAGCCGCTGCCGCGTCGTCGCTTGGCGGAAGCCTATGAAACGCTGCGTCAGAACGCGGCTTTGTACGAAGCCAAAACCGGTGCGAAGCCAAAAGTGTTCCTCGCCAACATGGGTCCGGTCTCCAAGCACAAAGGGCGCGCCGATTTCGCAGCCGAGTTTTTCGCAGTCGGCGGCTTCGAGGTTGTGCGCGACCAGCAGTTTACAGATCCCGAAGCTGCGGCGCAGGCTGCTGTCGCATCGGGTGCTTCCATCACCGTCATTTGCTCCGATGACGAGAGCTATCCGCAGTTCGTCCCGGCGCTCGCTGGTGCGATCAAGGCTGGAAAACCGGAGATGACGCTGCTGCTCGCAGGACTGCCCGCTGCCGAACAGCTCGCCGCATACAAAGAAGCCGGACTGGACGACTGCATTCACATCCGTACGAACTGCTATCAAACACTTCGCGACCTCCAGGAACGCATAGGGGTGATCTCATGAAGAAGAGACCTGATTTTGCCAAGGTGCCTTTTCGGGCCATCCGCAGTGCCGCTGCAGCATCGCATCCGTCCCAACCGCTGAATCAGCAGCAGCTGGATGAGATGATCTGGCAGACGCTGGAGCAGATTCCGGTAAAGCCGCTCTATACAAAAGAAGATTTGCAAGGAATGAGTCATCTGGGCTACATGCCGGGTCTGCCGCCGTTCTTTCGCGGGCCATACCCGACGATGTACGTGACCCAGCCCTGGACTGTGCGCCAGTACGCCGGATTTTCCACTGCCGAGGAGAGCAACGCCTTTTACCGCCGCAACCTCGCAGCAGGGCAAAAGGGGCTGTCCATCGCTTTTGACCTGGCAACTCATCGCGGCTACGACTCCGACCACCCGCGTGTCGTCGGAGACGTAGGAAAAGCGGGGGTCGCCGTCGATTCGATCCTCGACATGAAAATTTTGTTCGACGGCATCCCCCTGGATCAAATGTCCGTGTCCATGACGATGAACGGCGCTGTCCTGCCGATTATGGCGTTCTACATCGTTGCCGCCGAAGAGCAGGGCGTCCCGCAAGAGAAGCTGACCGGGACGATCCAGAACGATATTTTGAAAGAATACATGGTGCGCAACACGTACATTTATCCGCCGGAAGCGTCGATGAAGATCATTTCCGACATTTTCGCCTACACGTCCAAGCACATGCCGAAGTTCAACAGCATCAGCATTTCCGGCTACCACATGCAGGAAGCAGGGGCGACCGCTGACATCGAGCTGGCGTACACGCTGGCGGACGGGCTGGAATACGTGCGTACAGGTTTGAAGGCCGGGATCGACATCGACGCCTTCGCACCGCGTCTGTCCTTTTTCTGGGCGATCGGCATGAACTACTTCATGGAAGTCGCCAAAATGCGGGCAGCACGGCTGATCTGGGCGAATCTCATCAAACAGTTCAACCCGAAAAACGAAAAGTCGATGGCCTTGCGCACCCACTCGCAGACGTCTGGTTGGAGTCTGACTGAGCAAGATCCGTTCAACAACGTCGTGCGGACGTGCATTGAAGCGATGGCGGCGGCACTTGGCCACACCCAGTCGCTGCACACGAATGCGCTGGACGAGGCGATCGCCTTGCCGACCGACTTTTCCGCCCGTATCGCGCGCAACACGCAGCTGTACTTGCAGGACGAGACGGAGATTTGCAAGGTCGTAGACCCGTGGGCAGGCTCGTATTACGTCGAGTCGTTGACCAAGCAGCTCGTAGAAAAAGCGTGGGCACACATCGAGGAGATCGAAGCGCTGGGCGGGATGGCAAAAGCGATCGAGACCGGTTTGCCGAAGATGAAAATCGAAGAAGCCGCAGCGCGCCGTCAAGCACATATCGACTCCGGGAAAGAAGCGATCATCGGCGTCAACAAGTACCGTCTGGACAAGGAAGATCCGCTGGAAATTTTGGAAGTGGACAATACAGCGGTCCGCGAAGCGCAAATCAAGCGTCTGCAGGAGCTGCGGGCAAACCGTGACGAGGCGAGAGTGCAGGCGGCTCTCAATGCCATTACGACCTGCGCGGAGACGGGCGAGGGCAATCTGCTCGCGCTGGCGATCGAGGCGGCACGGGCGCGCGCGTCGCTGGGTGAAATCTCGGATGCGTACGAAAAAGTGGTAGGCCGCCACAAGGCTGTCATCCGCTCGATCAGCGGCGTGTACAGCTCGGAATATGCGGATGCCGAAGAAGTGGCAGCGGTGCGCAAGATGGCGGATGAGTTTGAGCAATGGGAAGGCCGCCGCCCGCGCATCATGATCGCCAAGATGGGGCAGGACGGCCACGACCGCGGCGCGAAGGTCATCGCGACGGCTTTTGCGGACCTGGGCTTCGATGTCGACATCGGACCGCTGTTCCAGACGCCGGAGGAAACGGCCAAGCAAGCAGTCGAGAACGACGTGCACGTCATCGGCTTCAGCTCGCTTGCCGCCGGACACAAAACGCTCCTGCCCCAACTGGTGGAGGAACTGAAAAAGCTCGGGCGTGAAGATATTGTCGTCGTCGTCGGCGGTGTCATTCCGCCACAGGACTACGACTTCCTGAAAGCGCACGGAGCGGCCGCCATCTTCGGTCCAGGTACTGTCATTCCGGTCGCTGCGCAAAACGTGCTGCAAGAGGTCGTACGGCGCCTGGAGGCTGCAGGTCTATGAGCGAGGCTTCCAATGGGAGGACTTCCCTGAACTTTTCGTCGCGAGTCCGTCTCCCTCGCTTGTCTGTCGAACAGTACGTCCGCGGCGTGCGGGAAAACAACCGGACGATCCTGGCACAGGCAATCACGCTGGTCGAGAGCAATTCGCCCGTGCATATGGCGATGGCGCAGGAAGTCATCCAGCAGCTTTTGCCTCATACAGGAAATTCCATTCGCATCGGCATCACGGGGGTTCCGGGAGCCGGGAAAAGTACGTTTATTGAGGCGTTTGGCACGATGCTGTGCGAGAAGGGCCATCGTGTCGCCGTGCTGGCGGTCGATCCGAGCAGTACGGTGACGCGGGGCAGCATCCTTGGAGACAAGACGCGGATGGAGCAGTTGTCCCGCAATCCGAACGCGTTTATCCGCCCGTCCGCGACCGGCGGCACCTTGGGCGGCGTCAATCGGAAGACGCGGGAGACGATGCTGATCTGCGAAGCAGCGGGGTACGACGTCATTTTGATAGAGACAGTCGGCGTAGGGCAAAGCGAAACGACAGTCCGGTCGATGGTCGATTTCTTTTTGCTGTTGATGTTGACAGGAGCAGGGGATGAGCTGCAAGGGATCAAAAAGGGCGTCATCGAGATTGCAGACGCGCTGTTGATCAACAAAGCAGACGGAGAAAACAAACAAAGGGCACTCGTCGCGCGCGGCGAGTACAATCGGGTCTTGCATTACCTCCAGCCGGCGACAGCTGGTTGGCAGACGAAGGCGTACATGTGTTCAGCGCTGACGGGGGAGGGCATCGAGGAAATTTGGAACGTTGTTCTGCAGTTCCGCGAGCAGACGACCCGGACGGGAGGCTTCGATGCCCGCCGCAAAGCCCAGGCACTGGATTGGATGCACAGCATGACGCAAGATTATTTGCGCTCCACCTTTTACAGCAATCCGCAAATTGCGAAGGTGCTTCCCGAGATCGAAGGAGCTGTCGCAAGCGGACAGATGTCTGTGACGAGCGCCGTCCAGCAGCTGGTGGCCCTTTTTGAAAAAACGAGACAGTGACGGTATGGAAAGAGAGGTTGGACGATGAGCAGCATGCATGAAAAAATCGACGAACTGATGGAGCGAAAATTCAAGGTCCAATTGGGCGGCGGCGATTCCCGGATCGATGCCCAGCACGACCGCGGGAAGCTCACGGCAAGAGAGCGGATCGAGCTGCTTCTTGACCCTGACACCTTCATGGAGCTGAATCCGTTCGTGGAGCACCGCGCGACCCACTTTGGCCTCGACAAGATGGAGGCGCCGGGCGAGGGCGTGGTCACCGGATACGGAAAAATCAACGGACGCCCGGTCTACCTGTTCGCCCAGGACTTTACGGTGTTCGGCGGAGCTCTCGGCGAGATGCACGCCATGAAAATCGCGAAGGTGATGGATTTGGCAGCGAAAAACGGCGCTCCCTTCATCGGCCTGAACGACTCCGGCGGCGCCCGCATCCAGGAGGGGGTCAGCTCGCTGGACGGGTACGGGACGATTTTTTACCGCAACTCCATCTACTCCGGCGTCATTCCGCAAATTTCAGTCATCTTAGGTCCGTGCGCGGGCGGTGCCGTCTATTCCCCGGCCATTACCGACTTCGTGTTCATGGTGGAAAAAACGAGCCAGATGTTTATCACAGGTCCGAAAGTCATCGAGACGGTAACGGGCGAAAAGATTTCGTCCGAAGACCTGGGCGGTGCCAAGGTACATTCGACGATCAGCGGCAATGCCCACTTCACGGCAGAGTCCGAGCAAGAGGTGCTGGAGCAGGTGCGCAGACTCCTTAGCTTCCTGCCGCAAAACAACAAGGAAAAAGCGCCAGTACATGCGCCAGAGGAAGGGAAAAACTGGCAGGAGGAGCTGCTGGAGCTCGTTCCGGCGGAAAGCACCAAGGTGTACGATGTGCGCAAGGTGATCGAGCAAATCGTGGACTTCGGCGACTTCATGGAGGTGCAGCCGAATTTTGCCCGCAACATCGTCATCGGTCTGGCCCGCATCGACGGGCACAGCATCGGCATCATCGCCAACCAGCCGAAGATGATGGCAGGCGGTCTCGACATCCATTCCTCCGACAAGCTGGCGCGCTTCATCCGTTTCTGCGACTGCTTCAACATTCCGCTGCTCACGTTTGAAGACGTGTCCGGTTTCTTCCCTGGGATCAACCAGGAGCACGGCGGCATTATTCGCCACGGCGCGAAAATTCTTTACGCCTATTCCGAGGCGACTGTACCGAAAATTACCGTCATCCTGCGCAAAGCGTACGGCGGGGCGTATGTCGCCCTGAACTCGAAGTCGATCGGCGCGGATATCGTTTACGCCTGGCCCAATGCAGAAATCGCTGTCATGGGGCCGGAGGGCGCGGCCAACATTATTTTTGCCAAAGAGATCGAGCAAAGTGCCGATCCGGCGGCGACCCGCGCGGAAAAAATTGCCGAGTACCGCGAGAAATTCGCCAACCCGTACGTGGCGGCGAGCCTTGGGATGGTCGACGACGTGATCGATCCGCGGGAGACGCGCATGAAGGTGGCGCAGGCGCTGGAAATGCTGCGGAACAAGCAGGAAGAACGTCCATATAAAAAGCATGGGAACATCCCATTGTAGAAGGGATCGATACAGATGAAACTGCACGATATTCGCGAGCTGGTCAAACTCGTCCAGCAGACTGCCATCGAGGAACTGGAATGGGAGCAAGGCGCGACCTCGATCGTCATCAAGAAAGCGGCTCCTGCCGTGGTCGCAGCAGTTGAACTGCCCCTCGTACAAACCGAGGAAGTAGACAACGGCTACGAGCAAGCGGCAGCGACGGCAGAAGTGACAGAAGCGGTTCAGGAGACGCAAGCGCCCGCAGCGGTCACGCAGACGATCTTTTCGCCGGCAGTCGGCGTCTTCACCGCGACCGTGGCGATCGGCCAGCAAGTCAAGGCAGGCGATGTAGTCGGGCGCTGCAGTGTGGACGCCCTGCAGCTTTCCCATGACATCCTCTCTCCTGTCGATGGAGAAGTGACAGACATTTTTGCAGCGGACGGTCAGCTCGTCGATTACGGCAAAGCATTGATGGCTGTCAAACAGAGCTAGGAGGAGAACACACATGTTTTCAAAAATTTTGATCGCCAACCGCGGGGAGATCGCTGTCCGCATCATCCGCGCCTGCCGGGAACTGGGCATCGCCTCCGTTGCCGTCTATTCGGAAGCGGATCGGGAAGCGCTGCACGTCCAGCTCGCGGACGAAGCGTACTGCATCGGGCCGACTGCATCCAAGGACAGTTATCTGAACATGCCGCGAATCATGAGCATCGCTTTGCTGACAGGAGCGGATGCGATTCACCCCGGATACGGCTTTCTGGCGGAGAACGCATCTTTCGCCCAATTGTGCCAGGACTGCAAAATCACGTTCATCGGGCCGGAACCTGACGCGATCACGAAAATGGGCGACAAATCCGAGGCGAAGGCAACCATGAAGCTGGCGAATGTCCCGCTGGTGCCCGGAACAGACGGACTCATCGGCGACATCGAAGAAGCGCTCGAGGTGGCAAAAGGCATCGGCTATCCGGTCATCGTCAAGGCGACGGCGGGCGGCGGCGGACGCGGCATGCGGCTCGCGTACGATGAGGAAGAACTTGAGCGGGCGATTCACCAAGCGCAGAAAGAAGCAGAAGCCGCTTTCGGCAACGCGGGCGTGTATCTGGAAAAGTATGTGGAAGAACCGCGCCACGTGGAAATCCAGATCATGGGCGACAAGCACGGCAACGCCGTCTATTTGGGCGAGCGCGACTGCTCCATCCAGCGCCGCCACCAAAAGCTGGTCGAGGAGGCACCGTCGCCTGCTCTGGACAGCGAGCTGCGCGAGAAGATGGGGCAAGCTGCCGTCGCAGCGGCCAAAGCAGTGAACTACCACGGGGCGGGCACCGTCGAGTTTTTGCTGGATAAGCACGGCCAGTTTTACTTCATGGAAATGAACACCCGCATCCAGGTCGAGCATCCGGTGACGGAAATGATTACGGGCATCGACCTGATCAAGGAGCAAATTTCTGTGGCGGCAGGCAATCCGCTCTCGTTCACCCAGGAAGATGTGAAAATCAACGGCTGGGCAATCGAATGCCGGATCAACGCGGAAAATCCAGCGAAAAACTTCATGCCGTCTCCAGGCAAGGTCATCAACTACTTGCCGCCGGGCGGCTATGGCGTGCGCGTCGACAGCGCCGTCTATCCCGGCTACGAGATCTCACCGTTCTACGATTCCATGGTAGCAAAGCTGATCGTCTGGGGGACAGACCGCAGCGAGGCGATCGCCCGCATGCGACGCGCGCTGGACGAATTCGTCATCGAGGGCGTACACACGACCGTGCCTTTCCACGAAAAGCTGCTGGAGCATCCGGATTTCGTAGGAGGACGCTTTGCAACAAACTTTCTGGAGAAAAACAAACTGGAGCTGTAAAGGAAACAGGATAGTGAAACAGCGAAGAGAGTCGACTGGAGAAGTCGGCCCTCTTTTCTTCTTTCCCGCGTGTATTCACTTGGATACAGTGAGAGCCGCTTCAAAGGAGTCAAGGATTTCCAGGAAATGCGAGGCTTCCCTAAATACGTGGTCGGCGAGAAGGGGCGGGATGATGCTTTTGATTTTGCACGCTTCAATCAGTTCATACGCGGTTTTCTTGAAATCGCGCAGCTGTCGGACAGACACCCGGTTCTGATCGACGAACTGGCTAAGCAGCGGCCGCGTTTGCGATTCGGGGCGCATGGAATCCAGGTCGATGGCCTGGAACAACAGTTGATCGAAGTCGTGGCTGAAGTCTCTGGCTTGCTCGACCAGCTTTCTTTCGGACGGGTCCAGCAGGTGATTAATAAACTTCGCGTGGTCCGCCATAATGCGGAGGAAGAAGACGTTTTCGTTGATGACGGCATCCGGAAGGGGATCGAGCGTTCCCGTATTCAATTGCTCGAGCCGTTTCATGAAGTACGCGGCTTCTCTGCTCACGTGATCGACGAGCAAGGGAAAGTTGTTCCCGCCGATCTGGCAGCGAATGATCAGGCCGAGCACCTTGCGTTTGAAAGCCCAGATGTGCGAGACTGCATTGTGGACAATCCGATTAAACTCATAGATTTTTTGGGGATCTACATCCGACGTAAAGGAATGGGCCCTGCTCTCGATTTCTTCAAAAATGTGATAGTAGCGGTCGGCTTCCTGGATTAACTGCATATCTTCGCAAGAAAAGCCCAGCTTCAGAAAGAGCGAGTGTTCCTTCATAATGCGCGACCAGAAACGAATTTCTTCCAGGGATCGATCTACAAACTCTGTGGCCATGCCAAACCTCCTGTTTTTCATCGTACTTCCAATGGGAATGTCAGGGCTGAGGAATTGATCTTGAATATTCCTATGCGTTTACCCAATTACAGGGAATAGACATTCGGGCAAATTAGGCGCAAAGCCCTATTCGGGTGGAGGAAGTGTCTGTCCCGTCACATGCGTTCTGGGGAAGCCAGAGCGCTTTTTTTCAAAACAGGAAATCGATGTGGCGTGATAGGTGATGGATTCGGTAAACTGATTGAAGATATTGTCACTTCAGACATTCCTGCAAAAGATGGAGGGTGTACATGGGTAAAAAGTTGGTTCGCGCAACAGTCTTTTTGCTGGCATTTTTGTTTGCGGCATATGCCATCATTCAGTTTGGCTTTTTCAGCCCGCGGAAAGCCGGTCTGGTTTCTTTCAAACTCAGAAGCTCTGATTTTCATTTGGAGCCATGGATTTATATACTGTACATCCATATCGTGACAGGGGTACTCGCACTCGTGATCGGACCGTTCAATCTGTTTCGATCTCCGCTGCACGAGAAAACCAGGCGCCGCCACCGCTTGATGGGGTATGTTTACGTCGGAGCCATCACGGTCAGCGGGCTCGTCAATCTGTATTTGTCCTGTTTTGCCACAGGGGGATGGGTCGCAGGGCTTGGTTTCGCCATGCTCGATATTTGCTGGATGCTGACCACCTGGTACAGTGTGCTCTTGATCTCGCGAAATGACATGCAGGGGCATAGGCGTTGGATGCTGCGCAGCTACGCGCTGACCTTTGCTGCCGTGACGCTGCGGCTGTGGCTGCCGATTCTGCTGCTGCTTTTTGGAGGAGACTTTATTCTCGCCTATCAGATTGTCTCCTGGCTCTGCTGGATGGGGAATCTGCTCGTGATCGAGGCGGTCATCCGGTGGCGCTTTAGACAAAGCAAGCTGGAGCCTTGGACTTGATGACAAGCGGAAGGACGTTTTCCGCGGGCGTGGTGGGGGATGAAAGCATATAAAGAAGCCGACCATCGCACTGGTCGGCTTCTCCTTATACTATTGCGCCGTCAGGATTTGTGGTCCTTCAGCCGTAATGGCGATCGTATGCTCGTATTGGGCAGCGAGCTTGCCGTCCAACGTCCGCGCGGTCCAGCCGTCGGGATCGATGGACATGGAATAGGTGCCTTCGGTGATCATAGGCTCAATCGTGAACACCATGCCTTCCTTGATGCGGGGGCCTCTGCCGGGTTTGCCGACATGCGCATAGTTGGGATCTTCGTGCAAGTCTCGGCCGATGCCATGACCGAGGAGGTCGCGCACGACGCCGAAGCCGTTCGATTCGGCATGGCGCTGGATCGCGCTCGTCACGTCGCCGATCCGATTGCCGGGCTGCGCCTGCGCGATGCCCAGGTAAAGGCATTCCTTCGTGACGCGCATCAGTTTCTCAGCTACAGGAGAAATCTTCCCGAGTGCATAGGTCCAGGCGGAATCTCCGAGCCATCCGTCGAGCTCCGCGACTGTATCGATCGTCACAATATCGCCTTCCTCGAGTGGCTTGTTGCTCGGAAAGCCATGGGCGATCACGTCGTTGACGGAGGCACAGGTCGCGTATGGATAACCTTTGTAGCCCTTCGTGTATGGCTTGGCGCCGCTCTTTACAATTATTTCCTCGAATATCCGTTCAATATCGTTCGTCGTGATGCCCGGTTTGATCATCGGGGCGATCGTGCGATGGCATTCGGCTACCACTTGGCAGGCCTTGCGGATAGACTCAATTTCCTGCTGGCTTTTGAGAATAATCATGTTCGTATTCGGACTCCTTTGTAATAGCGTGCATGGCGAGCTGAGCGATCCGATCGACGTCCAGATCCGAAGTGCCTGCATAGTAGTGCAGTCCGCAGCAACCAACCAGCACAGCAAGCATATGGTCGACGCTGTCGTCTGTTCGCTGGGCGATCGACTGGAGTGGAACGTACAGCCGTTCCATGAACCGTCTCTTGGCGGGCTGCCTATCCTTTTCGGGCAAGCCGGCATAATGTTCAGAGGCCATTTTGTAGACGAGATAGGCGCGGGCGTCCGACTGCCACAGCCGGAGCAGCGCTTTGCAATACGTCAACAGCTGCTTGTCATCTGGGCTTTCGCCGCGCAGGTTTACCCATTCTGCCAGGGCTTGCTCGCATCGTTCAAAGCCGCTGCCGAGCACATCATCTATTAATACATGCCGGTTGGGGTAATAATGGTAAACCGTGCCGTAACCGAGCCCGGCCACACGGGCAACGTCGCGAATATCAAAGCTGCCACCCGTGCGGAAGTAGGTACGAGCGGCGGCGTCCAAAATCTGTTCTCTGCGCTGCATGCGAATGAGCTCATTTTGTTCTTTGGTACGGGGGCTCATGGAAGTATGATCCTCCTTGTTTAGACATGCAAATTTGTCGATGTAAAAATGGTAGCAAATGGGGCGGAGTTTGGCAAATGATTTTTTCTGGTGGCTTTCCAGCAGGCATTTTCCCGCCAACATCCATAGAAAGAACCCGAGACCGCGATCCCGGGTTCTTTCTATGGATTCTATTTTTGTGTCAGTTCCTGTACAGCGTGGATGAACCTCTCGACTTCTTCTGCGGAGTTATAGGGAGCAAGACCTGCCCGAATCCAGCCGCCGCTGTCCACCAGACCGAGCTTGGCGGCAAGCGTACTTGCGTAAAAGTCGCCGTCTGCAATGAAAATCCCGTACTTCTCGCTCATTTTTTCGCAAAACGACTGCGGCGTCCAGCCGTCGACGCGAAAGGCGATAGTCGGCGTCTTCGGCACATCAGGTCCTGCCTGGTAAAGCGTCACAGCGTCGATCTTGGCCAAAGCGGTGCGGATTTGCTCCGCCAGGGCATTTTCATACGCTTCAATCGCTTCGTAGCCGGATCGGATCTGCTCACGCAGCGTTTCGCCTCGCCCGAGACTGGCAATGAACTCGATGGCAGGGCGAATGCCGGCGATACCCTCGTGGTTTTGCGTGCCCGTCTCCAATTTGTCCGGTATGTAGGCTGGAGCAGGAGCGAGCTTGTACGGAACGAGCTGTTCAAACAGCTGCTGGCGAATCACGGCAATGCCCACGTGCGGACCGAAAAATTTGTAAGCGGAGCAGAGGAGAAGGTCGGCGCCCAGTGCATCCCAGTCGATCGCGAAGTGCGGAGCGGCGTGCACGGCGTCTACGGCGACGGGAATATCCAGCGCGTGCGCTTTCTGCGAGATGGCGGCAATGTCGTTGACCGTTCCGACTGCATTGGAGGCAAGACCGACAGCCACGAGACGTGTGCGCGGAGTGAGCAGCTCATCCAGCTGTTCGTGCTGCAGCGTCAAGGTATCCGGGTCTACAGGCAGCCAACGGACCGTCATCCCCCGATCTGCTGCGATGGCGAGCCACGGATCG
Organism: Brevibacillus sp. GCM10020057; assembly: GCF_042683565.1. Lineage (NCBI taxonomy): Bacteria > Bacillati > Bacillota > Bacilli > Caryophanales > Paenibacillaceae > Brevibacillus > Brevibacillus sp. GCM10020057. The sequence goes on along the minus strand of NZ_JBHUJW010000043.1, from coordinate 678,103 downwards.
ACGTTGGCCCGGTGGTCAAGCTCGGTGACGACGATTTCGTCCCCTTCTTTCCAGCTTCGCCCCAAAGCCCTCGCGATGGCGAACGTCAAAGTTGTCATGTTGGCACCGAACGCGACCTCCTGCGGTTTTGCGCCAAAGAGGGCAGCGACCGCTTCTTTCGCATCTGCAATGATTTTTTCCGTCTCCCGGCTACTGGGAAACGAGCCGTGCAGGTTCGCGCCGCCATTGGCCATATAGGCGTAGATCGCGTCCATGGAGCTTTTGACCACCTGCGAACCGCCGGGACCGTCAAAGTAGACTGCCGATTTGCCGTTGCACGTGCGGCGCAATGCGGGAAACTGCTCACGAACTGCCTCGATCGGAAAGAGCTCGGCTGTTTTTGTCATCTTCCACGTCTCCTTTTGATTGCCGAATGTACGTACAATCTTCATATTATCACAATTGTTGGTAAATTCAGAGGTTTACTGTCAAACAAAAGGGCTGCTTGCACCTGACATTTCACCGGATTCAAATTGTACAAACGGACAATGGGTATCTATACTGGTAGTAGATTCGTACTACTTGTATGAGCGTGCTGCAATGCCGCCTGATCAAGAAGTTGAGGCGAGGGATATCATGCAAACATGGATTACAGCTTTTCTGGAACAGTTCAGCTATATCGGCATCTTTTTGCTGATGGCCCTGGAAAACGTGTTTCCTCCGATCCCGTCGGAAGTGATTTTGACATTCGGAGGCTTCATGACGACCTATACGACATTGACCCTCCCGGGGGTCATCATCTCCGCGACGATGGGTTCCGTATTTGGCGCTTGCCTGCTTTACTTGATCGGTTACTATTTGGATATCGAAAAAATCGAGCATCTCGTGGATCGTTGGGGGCATGTGCTGCGCTTGAAAAAGGACGAGATCGCCCGCGCGAATGCGTGGTTTGACAAGTACGGCTTCTGGACCATTTTCCTCTGCAGGATGGTGCCGCTGGTCCGGAGTCTGATTTCGATCCCGGCTGGCATGACCAAAATGAACATCTGGCTGTTTTTGCTGTTTTCAACACTCGGAACGCTTATCTGGAACGTGGCACTGGTGTTGCTGGGCTCCTATTTGGGACAATCGTGGGAAGATATACTCGCGTTTATGGACCTGTATTCTACCGTCGTGTACGTGGTCATCGGCATTGGCGCGGTCGTTTTTCTTTGTCTGTACTTCCGAAAAAGAAACGTGAAGTCGTAACGTCGCAAACGGCACAGAGCCGAGAGCTTTGGCTCTGTCGTAGAACGTGCGGTCCGTGAAGCCCGTCATCCGCGGGATGTGGGGAAGGCAGACACGGGCACGCCAGGATTGTCCCAAGGTCCGTTCCGCAGTTGTGGGCGGTGGCACCTTTGCTGGGCTTGCGCATAAAATAGGAGAGAATTTCCCTACCGGAAGCGCGGTATTGGAGAGGTGTGCCATGGGAAATAACAATATCGGTCAGGATCTCGGTCTGATCGGCGCATGGCTCTCAGTGATGGCAGACCTGTTTACCGCTATCGGAGCGACTGTGTCAGCCGAACCCGACGATCCTCCGTCCCATACGAACAACCAGCAGCAAATGAGCGATTTGCAGGCACAGCTGCAAGCCCAGAAGAGACAATTGCAAAAACAGCAAATCCAGTTTGAGCTGTTCCAGATGCAGCTGGAATTAAAAGAATTGGAGCAGCAGGTCAAGAAGCGGAAAAGGTAGGTTGGACTACCCGATCACTTACGATCGAGAGGGGATGCGGATGTCATCTTGTAACGATGATGATGTGGGAGTCATCGCTTTGTGGATTATAGCCATTGGTTTTTTTATTCTCGCCGTCGATAAAACAACCAGGCTGGGCAATAAAGCGGAGACGAACAACAAACCACCGCTCCCTTCGTGTCCGCCCTGCAACCAATCGGACGACATCCAATTCGATCAGATCAAGCAGCAGTTGGATCAGCTCAAGGACGGATTGACCCAGTTGAAAAAATGGTGTAAGCCCGATCCGTAATTCTCTCTCTGCCCAAACGGAGCCCGAGAATTCACGTTTGGGCTTTTTCATTTTGTTGTTTTGGCCGTTCGCCGTGCGGAAGAAGAAGGCACCTGCATTCACGGAGACACGAAGAGGAGAACTGCGCTGTACATCAATAACAGCCCCATCCCCACATGGAATGCCCGGTTGTAAGAGGAGACGGCCGTCCACGCAGCGACGCCCAGAATAAACGGAAGCGTCTTCCGATAGCCGTACTTGGCGGCGAAAGACATGGACATGATGTTGTTCGGTCCAGGGGTGAACGAAGTCACGAATACATAGAGAAAAAACGGAGGGAGAGTCAATCAAATTCAAGGCGGATCGGACTCATGCGTATCACAATTCCGGAGAGGTACGCACGCGGATGAGCATGGTCATTTACTATCCTGCCTAGATCGTACGCGCTCGACGAATCCCGACCGCCAAAGAAAAAACCGATCTCCTGAATGCAGGGATCGGCTTCATTTTGCCTGCGGGGAGAAACTGCGGAAGGGGCACGAAACAGGGGGTGGTCCAATTGGCTCCTTACAAATAGCCGAGCAGATCGAGCAGCGAGTGGATTTCGCAGGTCGGCTTGATTCCCAGTGTGTTTTCTTTCCGCATCGGGTTGAACCAGCACGTATCGATACCGTAATTTGCCCCGCCCTGAATATCGGAGGTCAGCGAGTCGCCTACAATCAGTACCTTCCCCTTGTCCGTCAACCCCATTCTGGCGAACAAATAATCGAAGATGCGCGGATCTGGCTTTTGCGCGCCTGCTTCCTCCGACGTCACAAGCACTTCAAACGCAGCAGCGAGAGAAGAGCCAGCGACTCTGGCGTGCTGCACGTCGCGAAAGCCGTTCGTGACAATCGCCAGCCGACAGTCAGACAGGCTGCTGCACAGCTCGACGGCACCGTGGATCAGGTGGACTTCTTTGCCGAGATTGCCGAGATAATCGCGGCCGAACACAGCCGCATCCAGGTCCAGCTCATGGGCAAGAAAGAGCCGTTTGAATCTTTCTACCCCCAATTCGGCCAAAGTAGTGCGGCCTTGTTCCAAATCCCTCCACAAGCCGGAGCTGATTTTCTTGTAAGCGGGTAGCAGTTCATCCAATGGCAGGGAAATCCCATGTGCATGCAAGGTTTTTTCCAGTGCCATCCTTTCCGTCATGCTGAAGTCAAACAGTGTATCGTCCAAATCAAACAGGATGGTATCGTATTTCATCGCAGCCTCCATTCGTCATCCGCTATACCTCCCGAGCCGATCGAAGAACTCCTTGAGAAAGTCGTAGAACAGCTTCTCGGACGGCGGCAAATCCCGGTTTTTGGGGATGATGATGCCGACGGTTCTCGTTACGTGTGGCTCGTGGATGCGCAGCTTGACCGTCTCCCGCGGAACGTTGTCGGCCAGCGTCAACTCCGGCAGCAGCGTCACCCCCAGCCCCGCTGCCACCAACCCCTTGATCGCGTCGATGTCCTCACCCTCGAAGGCTACCTTTGGCTCGAAGCCCATCTGGGCGCAGGCGTTCACGGCAATGCTGCGGAGAATGTAGCCGGTCGGAAACAGGACGAACGTATCGTGCATCAGCTCGTTTAACCTCAGCGTCTGCTGCCTTGCAAGCGGGTGCTTCGACGGCAGCAGCGCGACGATTTCTTCCGCGAAAAAAATGTGGCTCTGCACGTTCTTTTCCTGCGTCGGAACAGGGCCAAGGAACGCGATGTCCAGCTCGCCCTTGATGACGGAATCGATCAAAGGCAAATAGGCACCTTGGCGCAGCTGGAAGCCGATGTCCGGATAGCGGGCACGAAAAGCGGAAATGACGGCAGGCAGCGGATTGGCGGCGAGGCTGCTGGTAAAGCCGACGCGAATCGTCCCGCGCTCCGGATCGAGCATTTCCTGGATCTTTTTCTTCGCCTTTTCCATTTCCCCCAGCGACAGTTCGGCATGATACAGAAACATTTTTCCTGCGTTCGTCAATTTGACGTTGCGCCCTTCCCGGATAAAGAGGGGGACGCCCAGCTCTTTCTCCAGAATCGCGATGTGCCGGCTCAGGGCGGATTGCGCGACGTGGAGCGAGTGGGCTGCCTCGGTGTAATGCTCCCGTTTGGCGACTTCGATGAAGTATTGGATCTGTCTGAAATCCATTTTCCTCTCCTTACGCACAACCAATCTGATTTTGAGATGAATTCACCAACAATTATATATTGTTTATATAATTCGCTCAATCTAAAATAAATGCTAACAGAGAGAGTTAAGGAGTGGAGATGATGAAGATGCGTGGAATGCCTGCACGACAGGGTCTCTATGATCCGATGTACGAGCACGATGCCTGTGGGATCGGCTTTATTGCCAACCTGAAAAACAAGGCTACACACGAAATGGTAAGAAAAGGACTGCAGATTCTCTGCCATCTGGAGCATCGCGGCGGACAGGGAAGCGATCCCGAGACAGGAGACGGCGCCGGTATTTTGACGGCCATTCCCCATGCCTTCTTCAAAAAGGCGTGCGAGGGGCAGGGCTTCAAGCTTCCCGCCCAGGGCAAATACGGCGTGGGCATGTTGTTCCTCCCGATGGATGAGACTCTCCGCAACACGTACGAAAAACAACTGGAAGCGATCATTGAGGCAGAAGGGCAAAAGCTGCTCGGTTGGAGAACGGTCCCTGTCGACGCCGATAAAATCGGGAAGACGGCAAAAGCGAGCCAGCCCTTTGTCCGGCAAGTATTTATCGGTGCCAGCTCCCAGATGAAAGATACGCTCCAGTTTGAACGGAAATTGTATATCATCCGAAAACAGATGGAACAGGCTGCCGGCGAAGGCTTCTACGCCGCGTCGATGTCCAGCCGCACCATCGTTTACAAAGGTCTGGTCACCCCTGAACAGCTTGACCAGTTTTATACCGATCTGCAGGACGCATCCTATGCTTCTCCGTTTTCCGTGGTTCACTCACGGTTCAGCACAAACACGTTCCCGACGTGGGAGCGTGCCCATCCGAATCGCTATCTGATCCACAACGGCGAGATCAACACGCTGCAGGGCAACATCAACTGGATGCGCGCCCGCGAGCAGATGTTTTCGTCCGAAGCATTCGGCGAAGACCTGAAAAAAGTCGTGCCGGTCATCGATCTTGAAGGCAGCGACTCTGCCATTCTCGACAACTGTGTAGAATTTTTCTCCCTCGCCGGACGCTCGCTGCCGCATGTGGCGATGATGCTGATTCCGGAGCCGTGGGACCAGGATGCAAACATGGACGCTTCCAAAAAAGCGTTCTACGAATACCACAGCTGCCTGATGGAGCCATGGGACGGTCCGACCGCCATTTCCTTCACGGACGGCAAACAGATCGGGGCAATACTCGACCGCAACGGTCTGCGCCCGGCCCGTTATTACGTTACCTCTGATGATACTATTATTTTTTCCTCGGAGGTAGGGGTTCTCGACATTCCGGATGAAAAGATCGTCCAGAAAGGCCGACTTAGCCCGGGCAAAATGCTCCTCGTCGATCTCGAGGAAGGCCGCATTGTCTCCGACGAAGAAATCAAGAAACAGATTGCAAGCGAGCAGCCGTACGGCGAATGGATCAACGCGAATCTGGTATCGCTGGAAAGACTGCCGAAGGCTCCTGTTCGCGGAAAACTGTCGGGCAAAGCGCTGCTGGCAAGCCAAAAGGCGTTTGGCTACACCCAGGAAGAGCTGTCCAAGGTGCTGACGCCGATGGTTGCCGAGAAAAAAGATCCGATCGGCTCCATGGGGATCGACACGCCGCTCGCGGTGCTGTCTGACCGGCCGCAGCTTTTGTACAACTACTTCAAGCAATCGTTCGCCCAGGTGACCAATCCGCCGATCGACGCGATTCGCGAGGCATGTGTGACGTCGACGCTGTCCTACCTGGGGGCAGAAGGCAACTTGCTCGCGCCTGCCGCTGAAAACTGTCGCCGCATCCGCCTTGACTCGCCGCTGCTCTCCAATGATGAGCTGCCCCGGCTGGCGAGTAGCCCTTATCCGGAGTTCAAGGCGAAAACGCTGCCGATCCTGTTTGCCGCAGACGGAGGAGCTGCCGCGCTGGAGCAGGCGTTGGAAGATTTGTTTGCAGCAGCCGAAGAGGCGATGGCAGAGGGCCATACCTTGCTGATCCTCTCTGACCGGGGCGTAAACGAGTCGCAGGCAGCCATTCCGGCCCTTTTGGCAGGCAGCGGTTTGCATCATCATCTGGTGCGCAAAGGGACGCGGACACAGGTGAGCCTGATCGTCGAGTCCGGAGAACCGCGGGATGTCCACCAGTTTGCCATGCTGATCGGCTACGGTGTCGATGCGATCAATCCGTACGTCGCCATCGACTCTCTGGTGGAACTGGCGGAAGGTCAAAAACTAAACGGTATGAGCGAGGAAGAAGTCGTCGCCACCTATCTGCGCACCGCAGTGGAAGGCGTTGTGAAAGTGATGTCCAAGATGGGCATTTCCACCGTACAAAGCTACCGCGGCGCCCAAATTTTTGAAGCTGTCGGGATCGATTCTTCCGTCATCGACCGTTACTTCACGCGGACCGCTTCCAAAATCGGCGGAATCACGCTGGAAATTATTGCGCAAGAGACTTTGCTGCGCCATGCGAAAGCATTCTTGCCGGAACATTCCGAAGAATCGCTGGAAGCGGGAAGCGACTTCCAGTTCCGCCGCGACGGAGAATTCCACCTGTTCAATCCGAAGACGGTGCACGCCCTGCAAAAAGCGGTGCGGGAAGGCAGCTACGAGCATTACAAAGTATATTCGGAGCTGGCAAACGAGCAGCAATTCGCGTTCCTGCGCCATCTGCTGGACTTCAAATCGGACCGCAAGCCTGTTCCGCTCAATGAAGTAGAGTCGGTCGATTCCATCGTCCACCGCTTCAAGACCGGTGCGATGTCCTACGGCTCTTTGAGCAAGGAAGCGCACGAGACGCTCGCCATCGCCATGAACCGACTTGGCGCGAAGAGCAACAGCGGCGAGGGCGGGGAAGACCCGCAGCGCTACGTGGTGGATGAAAACGGCGATCTGCGGCGCAGTGCCATCAAGCAAGTGGCTTCCGGACGCTTTGGCGTATCCAGCCATTATCTCGTCAACGCCTCGGAAATTCAGATTAAAATGGCCCAAGGGGCGAAGCCGGGTGAAGGCGGTCAGCTGCCAGGCAACAAAGTGTATCCGTGGATCGCGGAAGTACGCAAGTCTACGCCGGGCGTCGGACTCATTTCCCCGCCGCCGCACCACGACATCTATTCGATTGAAGACCTGGCACAGCTGATCTTCGACCTGAAAAATGCCAATCCGCGGGCGCGCATCAGCGTGAAGCTCGTATCCAAGGCAGGGGTCGGCACGATTGCGGCAGGCGTTGCCAAAGGGCTGGCCGATGTCATCGTGATCAGCGGACATGATGGCGGTACGGGTGCATCCCCGAAAAGCAGCATCAAGCACGCGGGACTGCCGTGGGAGCTGGGCCTGGCCGAGACCCATCAGACCTTGCTGCTGAACCAGCTGCGTGACCGCGTCGTCCTGGAGACAGACGGCAAAATGATGACCGGACGCGACGTCGTCATCGCTGCGCTGCTCGGGGCAGAGGAATTCGGCTTTGCTACCGCGCCGCTCGTCTCCATCGGCTGCGTCATGGCGCGCGTCTGCCATATGGATACGTGCCCAGTCGGGGTCGCTACGCAAAATCCGGACCTGCGCAAAAAATTCAAGGGCGATCCGCAGCACGCCGTCAACTTCATGCGCTTTGTGGCGCGCGAGGTTCGCGAAATCATGGCGTCGCTCGGCTTCCGCACCTTTGATGAAATGGTCGGCCGCAGCCAACTGCTGACGATGAGCGAGAAAGCCAAGTCGCACTGGAAAGCGAAGCACATCGACCTGTCCCCGCTGCTGCATCAGCCTGCAGTGCCGGAGGAAGTGGGACGCTTCCATCAAAAGGCCCAGGACCACAAACTGGATGCAACCCTGGACCGCAGAGAACTGCTGGCTCTGGCCAAACCGGCTCTGGAAAAACAACGTCCGGTCGCAGCCGAGTTGCCGATCAACAATACGAACCGCGTCGTCGGTACGATTCTCGGCAGCGAAGTGACGAAACGCTACGGCGAACACGGTCTGCCGGAGGACACCATCCGCCTGCAGTTCCGCGGATCGGCAGGGCAGAGCTTCGGCGCATTCGTGCCGCGCGGGATGACGATGCTGCTCGAAGGCGATGCCAACGACTACGTGGGCAAAGGGCTGTCTGGCGGTAAAATCGCGGTCTATCCATCCCCAAAAGCAGCCTTCGCGCCAGAGAAGAACATCATCATCGGAAACGTCGCTTTCTACGGAGCGACTTCCGGCGAAGCCTACATCAGCGGCAAGGCGGGAGAGCGCTTCTGCGTGCGCAACTCCGGCATGACCGCTGTCGTCGAAGGCGTCGGTGACCACGGCTGCGAATACATGACTGGGGGACGCGTCGTCGTCCTTGGTGAAGTCGGGAAAAACTTCGCTGCCGGGATGTCTGGCGGTACGGCGTACGTGCTGGCGGAAGACCAGGAGAAATTCGCCGCTACCTGCAATCAGGAAATGGTGCTGCTGGAGCCGCTGCAGGAAGAGCGGGACATCGCAGAGGTGAAGAAGCTGCTGCAAAACCACGTCGAGTATACAGGCAGCAAGCATGCGCAAAAATTGCTCGATCAGTGGGAGCAGACAAAGGCGAAGTTCGTCAAAGTCATTCCTAAAGACTACAAGCAGATCGTCCAGACCATGGAAGAGCTGATGCAGTCCGGCATGAAACGCAGCGATGCGATTCTGGCCGCATTTGAAATGAGCCAAAAGAAAAATGCCGAAAAACCGGCGAAAGCCAAAACCGAAGCCAAGACCGATGCGCCAGTCGCTGCACCGGTAGGTAAGTAAATCTCAAAGAGCCGATTTCCCCGAACAAGGACGGGGGATCGGCTTTTTTCTATCAGTTGGGCATGAAGCGAACGGAAGCAAGGGGTGGCCGGGTGCGCGGTCAGTCCTTTTTTCCTGTCAGAGAACGTAACAGGAAAGCGAGAAAAAATTACCATTATCTTATTGACACTAATAATCATTATCAATTATTCTGTATGTGCAACCTTCATATGTTGCAAATGATTATCATTATTATAAAAATGCGCGTAAGGAGTGAATATGCCTATGATGTTTCGACCTGACACGGAATCAGGAGGTACTAGTCGTGACGTTTTTGATTCCATTGTTTCGTGCGTAGGGCGCACCCCCCTGGTCAAGCTGAACCGGCTGTTTGGGGACAGCGGAGCAGAGGTGCTGGCAAAACTCGAACTGATGAATCCTGGCGGCAGCATGAAAGACCGCCCGGCGCGGTACATCATCGAGCAAGGGCTGAAGGACGGAAGTATCCATAAAGGGACGCACCTGATTGAAAGCACGTCCGGCAATCTGGGAATCGCGATTTCGATGATCGCGCGCGTCTACGGCTTGACTTTTACATGCGTGGTCGACCCGAAAATCACGAAAACCAACCTGAACATCATCAGGCAGCTCGGGGCAAACATCGAAATGGTGCAGGAGCCGGATGATCAGGGGGGATATTTGAAGACGCGCATTCGACGGGTGAAAGAGCTGGTGGCATCCATCCCGAATGCTTTCTGGATTAATCAATATGCAAATGAAAACAACTGGAAGGCCTACTATTACGGAACCGCGAGCGAGTTGATCGAGCAGGCAGGGGGGCGTATCGATTATCTGGTCATGGCCGTCAGCACGACAGGGAGTATTTTGGGCACAGCGCGAAGATTGCGCGAAGTGAACCCTGATTTGAAAGTCATCGCCGTGGATGCAGCCGGTTCGGTCATTTTCGGAGCGCCTCCTGCCCCGCGCGAGCTTCCCGGCATTGGCTCCAGCCGTGTGCCTGAGCTTCTCAAGCGGGACGAAATCGACGAAGTCGTCTACGTGAGCGACATCGAATCCGTTCGCGGATGCCAGGCATTGCTGGCGGCCGAAGGGATATTCGCAGGCGGCTCGTCTGGCTCAGTCATTGCAGCATTGCAGAAAATCGTCCCGAAACTGCCGGCAGGCGCGCGTGTGGCGACGATACTCCCGGACAGAGGCGAGCGTTATTTGGACAGCGTATACGACGAAGCATGGGTACAAAAACTTGGCCAGCCGGTGGCTACAGCCTAAGAAAGCCTAAGAAGGAGAGAAGCAAAACAATGACAAGCAACCATACGATCTTATATGTAAGCAAGGCAGATATTGTGAGACTCGGGGGCGATTCCTCCGATTTGTACGTCACGGCAGTGAGCAGGGCGCTGGAGCTGCACGCCAAGCGCGACTTCGTACAGCCGCTCAAGCCGTATTTGCGCGTCGACGAAAAGGATGGTCACATCGCCGACCGCATCATCGCGATGCCTGCCTATATCGGCGGGGAATCGCCCGTGGCGGGAATCAAATGGATCGGCAGCAAGCACGACAATCCGAGCAAGCGGGGAATGGAGAGAGCAAGCGGCTTGATTATCCTGAACGATCCCGTCAGCAATTACCCGATCGCGGTGCTCGAGACCAGCCTGATCAGCGGGATGCGCACGGCAGCCGTATCGGTCATCGGCGCCCGTCATCTGGCGAAAAAAGGATTTTCGCGCATCGCGTGCATGGGCTGCGGCGTCATCGCAAACATGCAGCTGTTGTCCATGCTCGAGCAATTCCCGCAAATCCGCGAGATCCATCTGTTCGATCTGAATCCCGACGCTGCGCGCAGACTGAAAGAGCAGCTGCGGGAGCGGTACCCGCAGGTAGACGTGATCGTTGCCGCGAGTGCCGAGCATGCAGTGCGTGAAGGGGAAGTCGTTCTCACATGCACCGTGGCCGACAAGCCGTACATCCCGTTTGAATGGCTGCAAAAAGGAGCGTTTGTCAGCAACATTTCCATCATGGACGTACATAAAGAAGTATTTCTGCAGGCGGATAAGGTGGTCGTAGATGACTGGGACCAATCCAACCGGGAGAAAAAAGTGATCAACCAGCTCGTGCTGGAAGGAGCCTTTTCCCGTGAACAATTGCACGCGGAGCTGGGGGAAATCTTGATCGGAGCGAAAGCAGGGCGGGAATCGGATGACGAGATCATCCTGCTGAATCCAATGGGCATGGCGGTAGAAGACATTTCAAGTGCCTATGAAATCTACCGAAAAGCCGTCGCGGAAAACGTCGGTACACGGTTGCCTCTGTAAATGGGAGAGAGGGGGAGACCGAGTATGGAAACCGACCTGAAAGAGAGAGAGGCGTCGCTCCAGCACCAAGCCGAGCAGCTGGTATTTTGCGACCTGATCAATGCGCTGTTGCAGGAAAATTTGGCAGGTATGGTGGACAGGGCGAAGACCGGGGTCGAGTGGTTCGGCCCCTCCGAGCACGAATGCTGCAAGCTGAACGGGGAAGAGCTGTATTTTTACTTGCCGATTGATACCCATCGCTGCATCGTCTTTCGCGTCAAGGCCCAGCCGTTTATTCAGCCGTACAAAATCAGCCGTCTGCCCGTAGTGGTCCTGGACGAGCGGAATGAGGAAGTGCGGCAGCTTGACCCGTTCACCTTCATGCAGACTTTTGCCGAGGCTCTGCCTGCGAGTGAGCGAACTTCCTCCATGCCCAATCTGGCGGGTTTTCTGGACGAATTGCGAGATTCTATCCAGCATACGGCGCTCTCCTTGCAGTCGATGACGGCACCTGTCAAACGCGTGAGAAGTGAAGAGACGTCACTTGTGCACATGGAGCGGCTGTCCGCCTTGCGAGATCGCCCTTTCCATCCGACATCGCGGGCCAAACGAGGCTGGAGCAGCGATGATTACAAACGCTACAGCCCGGAGTACGGACAATCGTTCGGCCTGGATTGGATCGGCGTGCGACGGGATCACATCCGGGCAAGTACAGACAAGGAAATCGCTCCTTTCATACTGGCGGACCACGAGCTGGAAACGCTGCGGCGGGCCGCAAGCCGGGCCGGGATCGATGAGCGGGACTATTTGCTGCTGCCCGTCCATCCCTGGCAGATGGAACATGTGCTGCCAACCCACTATCGGGCAGAATGGGAGCAGCGCATCTGCGTGCCGGTGATCCGCGGTTTGGGGGATTTCCGCCCGACATCCTCCGTACGGGCTGTCGTTCCCGTACACGGCGGGACCTATCATCTCAAAGTGCCGATCGGGATTACTTCTCTGGGCGCATTGCGGATACTGCCGCCGCGCTATTTGCACAACGGGGCCAAAGGCCAGGCTCTGCTGCAGCAGGTGATCGAGAGAGACAAATGGCTGCGGGAGCGGCTCCGGTTGTGCGACGAATCCAACTGGTGGGGCTTCCACAATCCGGCGGCCGATCCGTTCGCAGACAAACCGGGACATCTCGCTTGCCTTATCAGAGCCTATCCGGCTGACCTTCTGGAGAATCACGAGGAAGTGGCATTAATCCCGATGTCTGCGCTGGCAGCGATAGACGGCAACCGTCAGATTCCCGTGTTTGAGAAGTGGCTGGCACAGCGCTCCGGGCAAGGATCACAGCAAGGGGAAGCCCGCATTCTTGCGCTGCTTCGCGAAATTTGCCAAATGTTGATCGGCACGTCGCTGCGCTTGTTTCGCTACGGGATGATGCCGGAAATCCACGGTCAAAATGTGCTCCTGATCGTGCGCAATCACAGGGTTGACGGCATCCTGCTGCGGGATCACGACACGATTCGCCTGCATCCGGCCTGGCTGAAGCAAGCCGGATTGGTACCGCCGCCCTACATCGTGAAGCCGGGCACTCCCAACAGCTTGATCCATGATACACCCGAAAAGCTGCTCGCCTATTTCCAGACGCTTGGGGTGCAGGTCAACCTGTACGCGATTGCAGACGCCTTGAACAAGGTGTATGGAATCGAGGAAGCCGTATTTTGGCGCGTGATCGAGAGTGTCGTGCGCGAGTCGGCAAACGAACACGACTTGCCTGCAGAAGTGAGGGATGTGCTGGAAAGACAGCTCCTCGCTGCCGAAACATGGCCGATCCGGCTGCTGTTGACACCATTATTGAAACGCGTCGGCACTGGCGGCGGGAGCATGCCGGCTGCTGAAGGAAATACAAGTAATCCACTGCGTTTAATCAGAGAAGAAGATGACAAATGAATGCGAGCCAAGCGAAAAGAAACTTGAGCATGCTGTGGCTGGGCCAGTTTTTCTCTACGTGCAGTCTGAACATCGTCGTGCCCCTGCTTCCCTTTTACATGGCGGAGCTGGGGGCGACCCAGCCCGGACAAAACCGGATATGGACGGGACTGGCGCTGGCAGCTCCGGCTGTCATGCTGTGCCTGTCTTCCCCGGTCTGGGGGAGATACGGGGATCGCTTCGGAAAAAAGTGGATGGTCGTCAGGGCGCTGTTGGGAATTGCCATCAGCTTGACCTGGATGGGCATGGCTGCGTCTTTCTTGCAGTTTTTTCTGGCGCGTCTGCTGCAAGGAACATTCGGAGGTGTCGTAGACGCTGCTGCGGCGTTCACCGGCTCGCAAGCCAGCGAAGGGGCAAAGGGCCGTGCGCTCGGTAGCCTGCAAAGCGCGACAGCTGCAGGCTCGCTCGCAGGACCGCTGATCGGCGGCATACTGTCCGATTGGTTTGGCTTGGCGCCTATTTTATTGTCATGCGCCCTATTGACCGCCATTTGCGGTATGGCATCCGCATTCGTCTTGCAGGAGACGCCTCGACAGTCTGCCGACACAGTGCGAGAGAAATTGTCGATCTCTCTTGCGTCACGGGAAATGCTGGGCCATCGCCGAATCCGAAATTTCCTGGCTGCGGGGGTCCTTGCCCAATTCGGCGTGTATGCACTGGTCTCGATCTTCGCCCCCTATGTGCAGGGGATGGTCGGAAATGCACATGCGGCCTCATGGGTCGGTGTCCTGCAAGCGGTGACGTGGGGGGCGAGCTTTCTGGCTTCCCCATGGTGGGGCCGACTCAACGACAGAGCCCAGATCGAAAAAAACGTGTGTGCGGCGCTGCTGGGCTTAAGTCTTAGCGTATTTCTGCAAGCCTGGCAGACGGACGTGATCTGGATGATTCCGCTCCGGGCGCTCCAAGGTTTTTGCTTTGCAGCCCTGGTGCAGTCGATCTTTCTGGTAGTGACGCTGGAGACAGATGAGGGGCGAAGAGGCGTCCACATCGGGCTGGCCAACTCCACGCTGACGATCGGTCAAATCATCGGATCGCTGCTCGGCTCCGCACTCGGCGCGATTTTTTCCATGGAATGGGTGCTGACGATGGCAGGGGCCTCGTTTCTGGCCGGAGCCATCAGGCTGGCGTTCAGCGTCTGGCATCATCCGGCGGCCCAAGACGCGCTGCCAGATTATCAAAAAGAGGTGAACAATCAGTGACACAAAGCACGATGACAATCGGACGCCATCTGGCGCAGACGGCAGCCATCGAGCGGCTGTTAAATGCATTTTTGCGGGAGAGAGGCGTATTCGATCCGACAGTGTCAGCGGATGACGACAAGCTCACAAATATTCCCGCGCCGATCGTCACACAGCTGGCGAAAGAGGGCTTGCCGATGCGGCTTTCCTTGCCAGCGACTGCGGTGGACATCCTGGGTTCCGTCACTTATTTGTCCAGCTTCGGCCACCATCGCTACGGGGGATCGCTTTGGCTGGCGAGCAAAAGGGAACAAATCGTCGAACAGGTCCAGCAGCCAAAGGAGTTGGCAGAGGCGCTGCTGCTGGAGCTGGCGGCATCTGCACCGCTGCAAAAAACCGGCCTGGTTGATACGCTTTTGGGACAGCTGGAAAACTCGGTGCAAAAGACGACCGTCTATGCCGACCATAGCCTGCGGACCGGACGTGACCTGATGCAGTTGCCTTTCTCGGAACGCTTTTTCGCGGCAGAGCAGTCTTTGGTGTTCGGGCATCCTTTTCATCCGACACCGAAGAGCACACAGGGCTTTACGGCGCAGGACATGACGAAGTACGCTCCGGAGCTGGGTGCTTCCTTCGCTCTGCACTATTTCGCCTGCGCCCCACAGCTGCTTAAGGAGTCGTTTCTGGATGCGGGCACGGGCGATGCGGGATGGATTTCTGCGGAAGTAACAGAAGCAGCCCGGCAAAAGCTGCCGGCGGAAAAGCAGGCATACCGTCTGCTTCCTTGCCATCCGTGGCAGGCAGAACACGTAAAAAGCTGGAAGGTCACACAGGATTTGCTCCGCAGAGGAGTGCTGATTGATCTTGGCCAGCTGGGCGGCAAGGTGTACCCGACATCCTCGGTGCGCACCGTTTGGGACCCGACCCATCCTTACTTCTTCAAGCTGCCGTTGAACGTGAGAATTACCCATTTCATCCGGGTCAATCCCCTCGAGCAGCTGGAGAGGACGATGGATGCCAGCCGTGTCGTGGCATCCGTGGCAGAGCGTCTGCCGTATCCCGCCTTCACGATCTTGCGCGAAGCCGGTTATCGCACGATTGCACCGCAGGACGTCACGGAAGTAGAACGAGAGAGATTGACGGAGAGCTTCGCCGTTATCTTCCGGGAAAACCCCGTGCGGCTCCCTGCCGACACGGAGCCTCCGATCGTGATAGCCGCGGCGCTCGAGCACCCTCCCCATGGCAACATGCCGCCGATCATGGACGCGATCCGCGAGGCGGCAAAGCAATACCCGGGGGTGGGACAGCGAGAGCTTCTGCAAAGCTGGCTGAGGCGATATTTGGAAATATCGCTGGTTCCGCTGCTCTGGCTGTTTGTGACGCATGGCATCAGCATGGAATCGCACGTCCAGAACGCGATGATCGCTTTTCGCGGTGGGTGGCCCGCTCATTTCTACGTCCGCGATCTGGAAGGAGTGAGCATCAGCCGCGAACGGGCGATCGAGCAAGGATTGTTCCGCGTCTGCATTGCTCCGGACAGCCCGGTTCTCTACGCAGAGGAGGAAGCGTGGCTCCGGTTCAAATATTACGTGGCCGTCAACCACGTGGGGCATTTGATCCATACGCTGGCTTGCTATGGCGCGACATCCGAACAGGAGTTGTGGAGCGTGGCGGCTGACGTCATTCGTTCTGTCGATTTCTATGAACAGGGCAAGGCATTTCTTGCAGATCTGCTGGAGTCGAAAGAACTGCCCGCGAAAGCGAACCTGATCAGCAGCTTTCAACAGCGCGGCGAAAAGCCATTATTCGTAAAGATTCCAAATCCGTTGGCTCAATCGAGGGGGAACGTATGAATCAGACAAAGGATATGATCGGTCGTGATTTTGCCAGTATGACGGAGAGGATCGACGCCGCGATTTCGTCCGAACAATATGTCGCCGTACGCCGGAGGATGTTCCGCCAGTTGGTTGAGGCGCTGTTGTTCGAGGGCGTCGTCGCTGCGCGGACCGAAGAAGCAGACGGAGAGATGTCCTTTTGGCTGGAAGGGAAAACGGAAGCAGGAGAGCCAGTGGCGTATGTTTGCCGGGGGAAACGCCGACTTACGTTCGGGCGGATTCGCCTCACGGAAACGCCAATCCAGCGCCTGAAGGACGAGTGCAGCCAGGAGGCAAAGTCACTTGCCCAGTTTCTGCTGGAGCTTCGCCACGCGATCGGTGCAGATGAGGCTCGGCTGGCATCGTTCATCAGCGAGCTGGAACACACTCTTTTGAAAGACACCTTGGCCCAGTACGAGCGGCTGGCAGAAGGGCGTGAAATTCGGCTCCACGATTACGATGCGCTGGAAGCAGACATTATGGACGGCCATCCATACCATCCAAGCTACAAATCGAGGATCGGCTTCGACTGCATCGACAATGACGAGTACGGACCCGAGTTTGGCCGAGAGCTTCGTCCGCTCTGGCTGGCCGTTGAAAAGCAGCATGCCCGCCTTTCGCTATCCAGTCAGCTCGAGTATGAACGATTGCTGGCGGAAGAGCTGGGAGAGGCGCAGCTGGCATCCTTTGCCCATATCATCCAGGGAAAGGGGCGAGAGGCGGATGACTATTGGTTCGTCCCCGTCCATCCGTGGCAGTGGACGAATATCACCACGACCGTACAGTTGGAAGATTTGCGGGCGAAGCGGCTCATCCTGCTCGGGGAATCGCGTGACACGTACCGGCCGCAGCAGTCGATCCGGACACTGGCGAACGCTTCCTCTCCGCACAATGCCTACCTAAAGCTCGCCATGAGTCTGATCAACACGTCAACGGGACGCATACTCGCCCCCCACACGGTGATGAATGCTCCCGCCATCTCCGACTGGCTGTACGGGATCGTCAAGGCCGACCCCTTTTTGCGGGACGAGGCGAGAGTCATCTTGCTGCGTGAAATCATGGGGATTTCCTACGATGCACCTGCCCACTCTGCGCTTGTGCAAGCCAAGACGTACGGCGTGCTGGGATGCATCTGGCGGGAAAGCCTGCACCGTTTCCTCGAGCAGGGAGAATCAGGGCTGCCATTCAATGGACTATGCTCCCGCGATGTTCACGGTCGTCCTTTGATTGAGCCGTGGGTACGACGATATGG
The DNA here is from genome assembly GCF_042683565.1 of Brevibacillus sp. GCM10020057. NCBI lineage: Bacteria > Bacillati > Bacillota > Bacilli > Caryophanales > Paenibacillaceae > Brevibacillus > Brevibacillus sp. GCM10020057. The sequence continues at coordinate 660,626 of NZ_JBHUJW010000043.1, read as the reverse complement.
CGCTGAGGTGTGGCTGACACGGCTGCTTGAGGCAAGCGTCCTGCCGATCGTCCACATGCTCTACGCTCACGGCATCGCGCTGGAATCCCATGCGCAAAACATGGTGCTCATCCACCGGGATGGCATGCCTGTGCGCATCGCGCTGAAAGACTTCCACGACGGCATTCGCTTCTCGAGACAATACCTGACAGCCCCCGAAAAATGCCCGTCATTGCTGGGGACACCGGAGTACCATGCCCGCGTCAACCGCAATTCCTTTATCGAAACGGACGATCTTAGCGCGATTCGCGACTTTATGCACGATGCGTTTTTCTTCATTAATATGGGCGAACTTGCGATCCTGATGGCAGACGCATTCGGGTACGACGAACACAAGTTTTGGGAGCTTGTGCGCGAGGTGCTGGAGCGTTACCAACAGCGTCATCCCCATTTGGCTGAACGGTTCGCGCTGTTTGACCTGTTCGCGCCGACGGTCGAAGTCGAGCAGCTGGCAAAGCGCAGGCTGTTCCCGGATACGGAGCTGCGTCTGCACACAGTACGAAATCCGCTCAGCCGTCTCGACGCCATGCCGCGATCGGAAGGAGAGGTGTGAATGCTCCAGGAAAATGCGCTTAAACGAAAACTGCGCGCAGGGGAAACCGTATTCGGCCTGTTTTGCTCCATTCCAGCCCCCATTGTGGTAGAAATGATCGGCTGCGCCGAATTTGATTTTGTCATTATCGACTGCGAACACGTTTCCATCAATCCGGAAACGCTCGAGAACATGATTCGGGCGGCCGAATGCGCACGCATCACCCCGTTGGTCCGCGTAGCCGATGCGCAGCCCGGCACGATCCTGCGCGCCCTGGACAGCGGGGCACAAGGAGTAGTCGTGCCGCACGTCCAAAGCCGGGAGCAGGCAGAGCACATCGTCCGCTGCAGCCGGTACTACCCGCTGGGGATGCGCAGTCTGAACAGCGGACGGCCGGGCGCTTTCGGCAAACACGATCTGGCTGCCTATCTGGAACGTGCGAACGAGGAAGTCATGGTCGTCCCGATGATTGAGAGCAAGGAAGGGGTGGAGCACGCGGACGAGATTCTCCGCGTGCCCGGGATCGACATGGTGCTGGAAGGCGCTGCCGATCTCTCGCAGTCGTTCGGCCGGCCATGGGATACCCGAGGTGCCCTCGTAAAAGCGGCACTGCAGACCGTCCAGGCAGCAGCAAGGCGCCACGGTGTGCCGTACTGCGCGATTCCACGTGCGCTTGAAGACCTGGACGGCTGGCAGGAGAGAGGCGTGCAAGCATACGTGCTGGGAGACGAGCGGGGGATCGCATTTCGCGCCATGCGCCACCAGCTCGGGATATTCCGGGACAGAGTGAGCGATCTGGATGAAAAGGAGAGCAGTTATGAAGCAAGTCGTTGAATATATCAAAGAGATGCACGAGAAAAGCGAAAAACCTTTCTGCGCCTATCTGTACGATCTGGACCACCTGAAGCAGCACGTCCAGGCAAAGGCGGGCTCACTGCCCGCCGCCTGCCGGCTCTTCTACGCGATCAAAGCCAATTCCGAGCCGCCGATTTTGCGTGCGCTCGCACCTTATGTCTACGGATTTGAAGTCGCCTCGCTCGGCGAAATTCGCAAAGTTCGGGCGGTTTCTCCCGACATCCCGATCCTGTTCGGCGGGCCAGGCAAGACGGATGAAGAGCTGGAGGGAGCCATTGAGCACCGGGTCAGCCTGCTTCACGTCGAGAGCATGAACGAGCTGCGGCGGGTCGATCAGCTGGCGAAAAAGCGGAATGTCGTCGTCCCGATTCTTCTGCGGGTGAATTTGCGCGGTCCGCTTCCGTCCGCTACTCTCGCCATGGCTGGTCGCCCAACCCAGTTTGGCATCGACGAGACGCTCGTGCCGGACGCGATTCGCTTGGCCCTTTCCCTGGAAGGCGTGAAGCTGCAAGGATTTCACTTTCACTCGATTTCCAATCATCTGGATGCGGGCAAACACGTCGCGCTGATCGCCCATTACTTGCGGCTCGTGCGCGATTGGATCACGCAGTTTGACCTCGACATCAGCTACCTGAACGCAGGAGGCGGCATCGGGGTGAACTACGCTGATCTTACGCAGCAGTTCGAGTGGGAACCGTTTGTGTCGGGCCTGTCCTCCTTGCTGGACAGTGCGGCTCCGCCTGGGCTGCGCATCCTGTTCGAGTCCGGACGTTACTTGACGGCTTCTTGCGGGTACTATGCGGCGGAGGTGCTGGACGTCAAACAGAACCACGGCAAAACGTACGCGGTTATTCGCGGCGGGAACCATCATTTCCGGCTGCCGTCTTCCTGGCAACACAGCCATCCGTTTCACGTCATCTCGACGGAAAAATGGGCGTATCCGTTTGCGCGGCCGACGCACGAGAATGGTGCCGTCACGGTAGTCGGCCAGCTCTGCACGCCTAAAGACGTACTGGCGAGCGATGTCTACGTGCCGAAGCTGCGGGCAGGTGACATCGTTTGCTTCCCGTATGCGGGTGCGTACGGCTGGGCGATTTCCCATCACGATTTTCTCAGTCATCCGCATCCTGACCAGTTTTATTTGGAAAAGGTCGGCATTCTTGAATAAGGAGGAGTCCAGGAGTGATCCATGTTTTGTCTTCCCTACAGGTCGTGGGCAGCGACCAGATTTGCTTGCATGAAGATCATGAGCCTGGCAGACTGCAAGTTACGTGCAAGGCAATGACCGATCAGGGCGTACTGCTTCACCCACCGCTCGCCAAACGGATGCGGGACGGGAGATACCTGATTCTGGACGGCGCCCATCGCAGCGCGGCGATGCGGCAGATCGGCTGCCGCTATTTGCCCGTGCAGGTCGTAGATGACAGCCGTTATCAGCTTACGGCGTGGGATCATCTCGTTCCAATCGGGACCTGGCTCTACTGGTTGCAGCACGATGCGGCGTTTGACTGGCAGGGCGAGCCGCTTGACATACGGCATCTGGCTGAAATGATCTACCCGAGCGGAAAAAGACTGTTCGTGTATCCGTCAGGCAGCGATGCGGATACAGCCGCTTCTCTCTCTCTCTGGCATCGGCTCGTCAGGGCGTACAGCAGCAAATACCCTGTGAAACGCGTCCCGCAAGATCTGCCGGATTTGCCGGAGGAGGGGATGGTCCGGCTCTGCTATCCCGCTTTCCCGATTGAGCATATCGAAGAAATTGTCGCAGCAGGACAGGTCATGCCGGCGGGCGTCACGCGGTTTCTCATCAACGGGCGTCTGCTGAATTTGCGCATTCCCTTGTCGCTTTTCACCAGCAGCCACTTTCCTGTGCAGGAATGGGAGAATTACCTGCGGCACTGGGAAAACTCCTTGCGACTGTACGCTGAGCCAGTCTACCTGAACGAAAAAGAATTCGCAGAGGTTGCGCAAGTCTAGTCGATTTCCCGGATTCCGCCTCCGCTCCGATGCTTCCTATGAAGCGGCCGAGCGGAGGCGTTTTGCGTTGGCTCCGGCGCCAATCCCTTCCCCCAAAGGACAGGATTCGTTTTGGGGAAAAAGGTGATAAGATGAAAAGAAAGATGGTGGACAGGGAGATGCCGGAAGCGGACGCTTTCCATGTGCCATGCGCCCATCAAGAAAGCGGGGGAGTCCTTTGACCATGACCGAATTTGCATGGGTGGTTCAGCCGGATGCCGTACACGACGGCCACGTGAACAACGTGAAGTACCTGGAATTTTTGGAGCAGACGCGAAAGCCGTGGTACCAATACTTTGCCAGTCTGGGCTTTCGTTCCCTCGTGGCGCATTTGGATGTCACGTACAAAAAGGAAGCGTTTCTGGGAGACCTGCTCCGTATCCGTACGGAGATTGACCGCGTCGGAAACACGAGCCTTGACTTGCAGCAGACGATTGTCAATCAGCATGAGGAGCTGGTGTTGAATGCACGGGCGACTTTTGTGGCGATCAGCATCGCGACGGGGGAGAAAATGCGCATCCCGGACGAAATGCGCGGCGCCTGGCAACAGTCGTAAGCGAAGCTGGCCCTCGCGGCAAAAGCCTTTTCGAGAGCAGGCAAGCTGTTGCCGCGGCAAGTGACGGCTTGCTGCAGGCATTCGCCCGCATGCTGCGGTTTCGCCCAAGGAAGACGTTTTTCGGGAAAAGCCGCTCTTTTTTTTGAAAAATAATTAACGTTGACGTTAACGTTAATACTGTGTTACTTTATACTTTGTAATTTTCCAGTAAAAGAGGGGGGATGGCATGGGCATTTACAAAATCGAAGAAGTCGCCAAGGAATGCGGCTTGACCAAGCGCACGATCCGCTATTACGAGGAAATCGGCTTGTTGTTTCCGCCTGAACGGAGCGAGGGCGGCTATCGTCTATACACCGACCGGCACATCGACCAGCTCAAAAAGATCATCAGCGCACGAGACGTCCTTGGCTTTTCCTTGACAGAACTTTTAGAATTTATTCAAATGAGCGATATGATCAATAATCAACGCATAGAGGCGAAGCAGACGGATGATCTGGCGCAAAAGCTGGAGAAAATCGAACAGCTTGGGCGGACGCTGGAGAAGCAGCTTCACATGATCGATCAGAAGCTGGAAAAACTTCAGCAGTTTCGGACGGAACTGGTCGACTTGCAGGAGCGCGTTCAGGCGGCCAACAACAAATACAAGAACAATCAGGAGTGAGAAAAGGAAATGTCACATACAGGCAATGCAGCCGCTCACGCGAAGAACGCAGAAGGGCGCAAATCCGGAGTGCTGCATCAACCCAGGTCCGTGTGGGCGGTATTTTTCGCGGGCATCATTGCTTTTATGGGAATCGGCCTGGTCGACCCCATCCTGCCGGCGATCGCAGAGAAAATGCATGCCACCCCAAGCGAGGTCAGCATGCTGTTTACCAGCTACAACGCCGTAATGGCGGTGGCTATGCTGTTTACGGGGATGATCGCTTCCCGGCTCGGCGTCAAAAAGACGCTCTTGACCGGCATTATTGTCATCGCTTTGTTTTCGTTTTTGGGAGGCTTGTCGAATCAGATCTGGGTACTCGGAGGATTGCGCGGGGGATGGGGATTGGGGAATGCCCTGTTCGTCGCGACTGCGCTGACCGCTATCGTCTCGTTGTCCAACAGCGGCGTGACGAAAGCGATCATCCTGTACGAGGCGGCAATCGGCCTTGGCATTTCCGTCGGCCGCTGCTCGGAGGTGAGCTCGGAGCCATCTCGTGGCGAGGCCCGTTCATTGGCGTGGCCTTGCTCATGGTCGTCGCCTTCATCGCGCTGGTCGTCTGGATGCCGGCTGCACCGAAAAACGCGGCGAGTGCCAAAGCAAAGTCGTCCTTGGCAGATCCGTTCCTTGCGATGAAAAACCATCGATCACTGGTTGTTTTCGGCTTGACCGCCTGCCTGTACAACTTCGGCTTCTTTACGCTCATGGCGTACGCTCCGTTTGTCATGGGGCTGGATGAACACGGTCTCGGTTATGTGTTCCTGGGCTGGGGCGTTCTGCTCGCCGTCACCTCGGTGTTCATGGCGCCAAAGCTCCAGCAAAAGTTCGGGACCGTCACTTCCATGTCCTCCATGCTGACGCTGTTTGGCCTGACGCTCTTGGCCATGGGCATCTGGACCAACACGCAGATGGTCGTGATCGTCGCCGTCATCTTCTCCGGCGCACTGCTGGGGAACAACAACACACTGATCACGACAGGCGTCATGAACGCTGCGCCAATCGAGCGCTCCACGGCGTCGGCGGCGTACAGCTTCCTCCGTTTTATCGGCGGTGCGATCGCGCCGGTCATGGCGGGAAAACTGGCGGAATGGTTTAATCCGCATGTGCCGTTTATCGTAGGTGCCGGTTTTGTTCTTTTGTCTGTACTGTTCGTTACGATCAATCGCCGCCACGTCATGCACGTGGATCACGCCGGCGCCGGGCATTGATCCTTTTTGAATCCGCTTTGGAAGCGGAAAAAACGTGGAGCAAGCACTGCCGAAAGTTGCCTTCCGGATGAAGGGCGGGCAGCTGCCATCCATGCCGAAAGCCAGCTTGACACGACGTCCTGTGTCAGGCTGGCTTTCTCTTTTTTTCTATTTGATTCCCAGGCTCCGCTTTTTCCTCACCAGTGTAGATATGTTGATACCCAGCCTGTCGGCGCACTCCTGCATCGTTCTCGTCTCGCCAAGGATGCGCTGGATGTACTCCCGCTCGAATCGGTCGACCGCCTCTTTCAGCGGCAGAGAAGAGTCGATTTTCGCCATCTGCAGCGGAAGCGAAGCTTGCTGCGCCTTGCGGATGGACGCAGGCAGCTGGTCAAATGTGATTTTCTCGTTCTCGCACATGTGATAGGCGCGCTCGATCACGTTTTTCAGTTCGCGGATGTTCCCTGGCCAGTCGTATTCCATAAAGGCTTCCAGCGCGTCGGCTTCGACCCGGATTTGGCGCTGATACTTTTTCTCCAGCATCTTCAAAAAGTAGAAGATCAGCGCAGGGATGTCATCGCGGCGCTCTCGCAGCGGCGGGACGGTAATCGTCAGCACATTCAGCCGATAGTACAAATCTTGCCGGAATTGCTTGCGCTCGACCATCGCTTCGAGGTCGCTGTTGGTCGCCGCGATGATGCGCATGTTTACCTGGCGCGACGTCTTGCCGCCCAATCGGCGGATTTTCCCGTCCTGCAACACGTTGAGCAGCTTCACCTGCAGCGGGTAGGGCAAATCGCCCACCTCATCGAGGAAAATCGTGCCGCTGTGCGCCAGCTCCAGCAGTCCCTCCTTGGCCTGTGTCGCTCCGGTAAACGCCCCTTTTTCGTAGCCGAACAGTTCGGATTCGAGCAAGTGGTCCGGGATGGCACCACAGTTGATTTTGATAAAATCGCCGGTGCGGCCGCTGCGGGCGTGGATGTAGCTGGCGAGCACGTCCTTGCCGACCCCGGACTCGCCCAGGAGCAGAATGGGGGAGTCGTTTACCGCAAAGCGGTCGGCCAGTGCGGCGATGCGGTGCATCAGGTTGCTCCGGTAGATCAGCTGCCCCTCGTAATCGATCTCGTTTTGAATTTTTTCCAGTGCCTGCTGGAAGGCGGAATTGATCTGCCTCGTCTCCTCCAACTCCTGCTGCAGCTGGTTCAGTTCGGTAATGTCGCGGACGTTGCCCACCACGAACAGCAGCTCCTGGTTCTCATCGAGCAAGGGCGTCGCCGTGTTGATCGCTTTGCGGCCGTTGGCATAGTCGATGATGACGCTGTGGGTCTGCTTGGTCTGGATGGCCCTGGCGGCGGAAGAGTCCGGCACCAGATGCAATTCCTTCTGTTCGATGAAGCTGTAGCGATCGAGCACGTCGGCAGGGACGCCGGTGATGTGCAAGTAGGCCTCGTTGTAGAGCAGCACGTATCCGTCGCGATCGCAAATCGCAAGCCCGTCGTGGGACGTATGGAAAATGGTCGTAATCAGCTTGAACAGCTCGTCGTTGTCACTCGCCTGGTAAAATCTCGTTTGATTCATAATGACCCCCTTGGACCGCAGGTGGAATCGCAATAGTCAGAATTGAGCATCCTTGTGCAAAAACGCATATGCAAAACTGAGCAAGCGCTCTGTCAATGCGGCTCGATTCACATCGTTTCGCTTGGCACAGTATTTGCTATTGTTCGTTTATGAAGAAAATAGCTGACGCAACTCGCTCGCGTTATCGCTGATGTCCATAGCAATATGAAACGGCTGGACTGAATTCGGAAAGAGAGGGATGTTTGAATGTCTCCATTATATCAGGTATTGACCCCAGAGGGTGAACTGGCGCATGACATCGCCGGACTGCCAGATGCGGCCACGATGGTCAAGATGTACGAAAACATGGTGCTGGTCCGCCTGTTCGACCGCAAATCGATCAACCTGCAGCGGCAAGGACGGATGGGCACATACGCACCTTTTGAAGGACAGGAAGCTTCGCAAGTCGGCAGCGCCATGGCGCTTTCTCCCGGCGACTGGCTGTTCCCGACCTACCGCGACCACGCCGCCGCAATCGTACACGGACAGTCGATGGCGCGCGTATTTTTGTACTGGATGGGCCATATGGAAGGCAGCATCAGCCCGAAAGGCTTGAACATCATGCCGCCGTGTGTGCCGATCGCGACGCAGATGGTGCACGCAGTCGGGACCGCCTGGGCGAGCAAGCTGCAAAGCGAGCAGCACGTCAGTCTCGCGTACTTTGGTGACGGGGCGACTTCCGAGGGCGATTTCCACGAAGCGCTCAATTTCGCGGGCGTCTTCAAGACCCCGACCATCTTTTTCTGCCAAAACAACGGCTACGCGATCAGCGTACCTTTCTCCCAGCAATCCGCTTCCCGGACGATCGCGCAGCGGGCGGCTGCCTACGACATTCACGGCGAGCGAATCGACGGCAACGACATTTTCGCTGTCTGGATGACGATGAAAAAAGCAGTAGAGCGCGCCCTGGCAGGCGAAGGCCCGACCTTGATCGAAGCGATTACCTTCCGCTACGGCGCCCACACGACGGCCGACGATCCGAAAAAGTACCGCGACCAGGAAGCGCTGTCGGCACAGTGGCGCGAGCAGCGCGACCCGATCCACCGCCTGCGCCTTTATCTCGAAAAACAAGGGCTTTGGAACGAAGAAAAAGAAAGCGCATTCATTTCCGCCGCAGGAGCGAAAATCGATGAGGCGCTGGCAGAAGCAGAGAGCTATCCGAAGTCGCGTCCGGAAGACATGTTCAAGCACGTCTATGCGGAGCTGACGTGGATGGCGGTCGAACAGCAAAACGAGCTGACAAACCCTGACAAACAGGAGGAAATCCCGGCATGAAACGAAAACTGACGATGATTCAGGCCATCACCGAAGCGATGGACCAAAAGATGGCAGAAGATGCGCGCGTCATGCTTCTCGGCGAAGATATCGGCGTCAATGGCGGCGTGTTCCGGGCGACGGAAAACTTGCTGGAAAAGTACGGAGCGAACCGCGTCGTCGATACGCCCTTGTCCGAGGCGGGCATCATCGGCGCGGCGATCGGCCTGGCTTTGAACGGATTGATTCCCGTGGTGGAAATCCAGTTTCTCGCCTTCATCTATCCCGGCTTCGAGCAGATCGTCTCCCATGCCGCACGCATGCGGTACCGGACGCGCGGCCAATACCACGTACCGATGGTCATTCGCACGCCATACGGTGCCGGTATTCGCGGGCCGGAGCTGCATTCGGAGAGCGTGGAATCGTTCTTCGCCCATGTGCCCGGCTTGAAGGTCGTGGCGCCGAGCACGCCGTATGACGCCAAAGGGCTTTTGATCGCCGCCATGGAGGACCCCGATCCCGTCCTGTTCCTGGAGCCGACAAAGCTGTACCGGGCGTTCAAGGAAGAGGTGCCACAGGAAATGTACCGCGTCCCGATCGGCAAAGCGAGGGTGGTACGCGAGGGAGAGGATTTGTCCATCTTCGCCTGGGGTGCCATGCTGCGCGTAGCGGATGAGGCGGCGAAGCGAATCGAGCGGGAGCGGGGCATCAGCTGCGAAGTGATCGACTTGCGCACGATCTACCCGCTGGACCGGGATGCAATCGTGGCTTCGGTCAAAAAGACGGGCAGAGCCGTCGTCGTCCATGAAGCACACAAAACGGTCGGCATCGGTGCGGAAATCATTTCGATCATCAACGATGAAGCGTTGATTTACTTGAAAGCGCCGGTCAAGCGGATCACGGGCTTTGACGTTCCGGTTCCGCAATTTAGCATCGAGGACGATTATTTGCCGACGCCAGAGCGCGTCATGAACGGCATCGTGGAAACGTTTACGTACTAGAAAGAAGGAGCGAGGGCAATGGTGGAGTTCAAGCTCCCCGATGTGGGAGAAGGCATGCATGAAGGCGAAATCCTGAAAATTCTCGTGCGTCCCGGCGATGCGGTCACAGCCGATCAGCCAGTGATCGAGGTGCAGACCGACAAAGTAAATGCAGAACTGTCTGCACCCGTGAGCGGCGTCATCGGAGAAGTGCTCGTTACGGAAGGCGAGACGGTGAAAGTCGGCACGACCTTGCTGGTTATTCATACTGGGGAAGAGGTGAAGGGGGCGCCTGGCAGCGAGCAGGCTGCAAGCGAGCCAGAGGAGAAGCCTGCAGCGAAAACGGCGGAAAAGTCTGTCCCGATAGACGCACCCCGTCCGCGGACAGTCCGCGCCCTGGCCACGCCGTATGTGCGGCAGCTCGCCCGCGAATGGAAGATCGATATCGAGAAAGTGAGCGGCACCGGCCCGGCTGGTCGTGTCACAGAAGAAGATTTGCGCCTGTTTATGCAGGGCAGCAAGCAGGCAGCGTCCTCCGATCATGCCTTGGCCGCCCCGGCTGAGGAAGCCAAGTCTGCTTCGCATGTGGCAGCAGCGCAAATGGCGGCGACGGCTATCGCGCAGGAAAAAGAGGCCCACGCACAGGAACGTGTCCCACAGACACTGCAGCAAGCGCCGATCCATCAGGCGCCAGCCGCTGCGGAGCCGTCGATCGAACGGCTGCCGCTGAAAGGAATCCGGAAAAAAATCGCGGAACATATGGTCAAGTCAGTCACCATCATCCCGCATGTCACATCGGTCGACGAGTTGGAGATGGACCGCCTGCGCGCTTTGCGGGAGCAGCTGCTTCCTCACGCCAGTCGGCGCGGCATCAAGCTGACGTATTTGCCATTTTTCATCAAGGCGCTGGTGATCGCGCTGAAGGAATTCCCGGTGATGAACGCATCCATCGACGATGCGGCCAACGAAATTTTGCTGAAGCGCTTTTATAACATCGGCATCGCCACTGACACACCGGAAGGGCTGATCGTGCCTGTCATCAAGGATGCGGATCGCAAGTCGATCTTCCAGCTCGCGGACGAGATCGCCAATCTGGCAGAGCTGGCCAGATCCGGCAAGCTGACGATGGAACAGATCACAGGCGGCACCTTCACGATCAGCAATGTCGGTCCGATCGGCGGCCTGCAAGCGACCCCGATCATCAACCATCCGCAGGTTGCAATCATGAGCTTGCACAAAATGGAAAAACGCTGGGTCGTGCGCGAAGACGAGGGCGTGATCCGCTGGATGATGAACATTTCGCTCTCCTTCGACCATCGCCTCATCGACGGGGTGACGGCTGTGCGCTTTACGAACCGGATCAAGGAGCTGCTCGAAGACCCGAATCTGCTGATGGTGGAGATGGTATAGATGGTAGTAGGAGAAGTAGCAATCGAAACGGATGTTGTCGTAATCGGCGGGGGCCCTGGCGGATACGCGGCTGCCATTCGTCTGGGCCAGCTGGGGCTGTCCGTCGTGCTCGTAGAAAAAGACAGTCTGGGCGGCGTCTGCCTGAATCGCGGGTGTATTCCCTCGAAGGCGCTCATTCACAGTGCGACCCAGTTTGACAGCCTGCGTGGTCTGGAAAAGCTGGGCATCGAGCTTCCGGAAGGGACCGCCGCTTTTCGCATGGCAAAATGGCAGGCGTGGAAAGAATCCGTCGTCTCGCAGCTGCGAACGGGTGTAGCCCACCTGTGCGAAGCGAATGGCGTGGCGGTCGTGAAAGGGTCTGCGACGTTTTTGTCCTCTGACCGGATCGGTGTCGAGACAGGGGGAGACTTCGAGACGTACAAGTTTCGCCATGCCATCGTCGCGACCGGATCGAGACCGTTTCTTCCCCCGTTTGTCGAGCGGGACGGCGAGATCATTCTGGACTCTACGGATGCGTTGAACCTTCAGGAGGTGCCAGAGACGCTCGCCATCATCGGCGGAGGATACATCGGGATGGAACTGGGCATGGCCTTTGCCAAGCTCGGCTCGAAGGTCACCATCGTGGAGGCAGCTCAGGACATTTTGCCGCAGACGGCAGCATCGCTCTCGCAAGTCGTAAAAAAACAGGGCAAAAGGCTGGGCATCACGGTGAAAACAGGGGCCAGAGTGGAGTCGGTTGCCGTCGCGGAAGGGCGCGCGCAGCTGACGATCAGCACCAGCCAGCAAGGTACGCAGGAGCAAATCGCTGCGGACAAGGTGCTGGTGACAATCGGCCGCGTGCCGAATACGGGAGAGATCGGGCTTGCCCAAGCCGGGGTGCAGGTTGATAACCGCGGCTATATTCCGGTCGATGATGCATGCCGTACGAATGTGTCGCATATTTACGCGATCGGGGATGTGACGCCGGGACCCGCGCTTGCGCATCGGGCCGCGAAGCAAGGTATCGTAGCCGCCGAGGTGATTGCCGGTCTGCCCAGCAGCGTAGACTCGCCGTATGTTCCGTATGTGATCTTTACAGAACCGCAAATCGCGGGCGTCGGGCTGACGAAGGAAGAAGCCGAGCAGCACGGGTATCGGGTCAAAGCTGCGTCTTTCCCGTATCGGGCGAACGGCAAGGCATTGGCGACGGACGAGGGAGAAGGCTTCGCCGAAGTGATCGTGGATGAGGAAAGCCATCTGCTTTTGGGCATGCATATCGTGGGCGCTGACGCCTCCAACCTGATCGGCGAAGGGGTGCTCGCCCTGGAGCTGGCTGCGCGGGTCGAAGATTTGGCTCTGACCATCCATCCGCACCCTACCTTGAGCGAGGTTTGGCTCGAAGCCGCAGAAGCCGCGCTCGGACACGCCATCCACATCGTCAACAAGGCGAAAGTGACGCGCTGACACAGGGAGCAAAAAAATTTAGGGGAACGGCAGGAAAGATCCTTCCCGCTCATGACAAAAGCGAAGGCAGAGAGCAGCAGCCTTCGCTTTTGCGTTTTGGCACTAGTTGGCCCTATGGGACGATGTTGCCGGCAGCTTTGTAGATTTGGTACCATTCTTCTCTGGTCAAGCTCACATCCACACTTTTGCAGGCGTCCTTGAGCCTTTGCGGATTGGTCGTTCCGAGCACGACCTGGATGCGGGCGGGATGGCGCTCGATCCATGCGACAGCGATGGCCGTGCTCGTCACGCCGTATTTTTTGGCGAGCGCATCCAGAACATCGTTCAATTCCGGAAAATTCGTCCGATCGCCGATGAATGGGCCCTGGAAAAATCCGTGCTGAAAAGGCGACCAAGCCTGCAGGGTAATGTCGTGCAGGCGGCAATAATCGACCACGCTGCTGTCCCGATTAATCGCCTGGTCGACCTTCATGTTAAACGTCATGCCTGAGTCGATCACGGGAGTATGTGCGATGCTAAACTGGAACTGATTGACCACCAGCTTGCAGGGAAGGGCGCGCTGGAGTAGCTCAATCTGCGCAGGCGTATGGTTCGACACGCCAAAGTACCTTACTTTTCCCTGACTGTGCAGCCTGTCAAACGCTTCGGCTACTTCCAGCGGCTCGACCAGCGGGTCCGGGCGATGGAGGAGCAGAACGTCCAAATATTCCGTCTTCAGCCGCTTCAGAATGCCATCGACGGACTGCAGGATATGCTCCTTGGACAAATCGTACATGTTTTCTTTGGTGCGGATGCCGCATTTGCTCTGGATGATCATGCTCTCGCGAATGCGGGGACTCATCTGCACGGCATCGGCAAAAATTTCCTCGCAAACCCCCTGGCCGTAAATGTCGGCATGGTCGAAGAACGTAATCCCTTCTTCCATTGCCGTCTTGATCAAGACTTCTGCCTCGGGCACGGTAAGCTGCTGCAACCGCATGCATCCGAGAATCAAGGACGATACTTCCAGATCCGTATTGCCCAAACGTACGTATTGCAAACAAAGTCCCTCCCTTATTTTGGCACAGATGCTGTCCTCTCCCTGATTATAGTCGAACACTCCCATGCATGGCTACAACCGGTATTCACCACAACTATGCCCCAAAGCGAGCAGTCTGCTCCTTCGGGGCTTTTTGTAAACAATGTCCAGACGTTGTTTATGGCAAAAGGTGTGGCTGCTGCTTACACCGCCGGCTCCGGATAAGGAAACAAGTCTATTACGCGGAAGCTCTGTCCTTTTTCGTCGGTAAAGACGACATGCTCGCGGTTCAGCTTCCGGGGGCTGTCCAGTCCGCAAGCAGCCGTCAAGGAAAAGACCCCTTCCCGCAGCTGGAGAATGTAGTTCATCACACGCCATTGCTTCTCCTCAGGCGCAAGCGCTTCCTGGTACTTGGAATCCGTCGTCGTGATGCCTGTCGGACATTTTCCGGTATGGCATTGCATCGCCATGATGCAGCCGTTGGCCATCATGAAGCCCCGCGCGGAGTTGACGCAGTCTGCGCCGAGCGCCAGCGCGATCGCCACCTTGTCCGGGGTGATCAGCTTGCCGGATGCAAAAATTTTGAAGCGATCGCGCACGCCGAACTTCCTCGCCGTATCGTCCAGGATGAGCAGAGCAGCGTACAGCGGCAAGCCCATTCCGTCCGCCATCGCTTTGAAGGTGGCGCCAGAACCGCCCTCCGAGCCGTCCACCGTGATGAAATCGGGATAAATGTCGAGGTCGATCATCGTCTGGAAGAATGGTTCCAGCCGTTTGGGGTCGCCGACGACGATCTTCACGCCGACCGACTTGCCGCCTGCTTCCTGTAACGTTTGGATAAACTGCAGAGCTTCTTTGGGGTTGGTCAAAAACTCGAAGCGATTAGGCGAGTTCACCGTCTTGCCGACAGGTACGAGCCGGGCTGCCGCGACTTTTTCCGTCACCTTGGAGCCTTCCAGATGGCCCCCGCGGATTTTGGCGCCTTGATGGAATTTCAGTTCAAACGCTTTGATATTCGTGATCTGTGCTTTCGCCTTGTATTCCTCCAGTGAAAATTTCCCTTCCTTGTCGCGGTAGCCAAACATCCCCGGCCCGATCTGCGCCACGATGTCGGCTCCGGTCTCCAGATGGACATCGGCCACGCCGCCTTCACCCGTATTGATCCACGACCCGCCCGCCATGCGAGCGCCGTTCCCTGTGGAGATGATATAGTTCTCTCCGACAGCCCCATACGAGGTGGCCGAGGCGCCGAACATGCCTTTGATGCGCCACGGATGACGGCGGTTTTCCCCGACCACGATTGCATCTTCATCCGGCAGCAGCCAAGGCTTGACCTGGTCAACCACCCATTTCTCCCTGCGCGTGAACAAGCCTTCGTATGTAATGACGTACTTTTTGCCGGTGACCAATGTATCGTTGTCGACGCGAAGCTCGGATGTCAGCCGGGGGAACATGGCATTCGACAAGTAGAAGCCGGGCTTCTCATAGTCTCGCCTGCCGCCAAACGAAATGAGGTCCGTCCGGTACTTCGCGGCATAGACCAGCCCGACGAAATCAGCCCGGGAGAACGGCTTTCCTTCCGTATCATTGTCAAACCAGTATTGGCGAAATTCCGGACCCAGCTTTTCGAGCAAATACCGGACCCACCCGAGAAAGGGATGGGAGCGGATGATGGAATGTTTTGGTTTTTTGGACAACGCATACATGTACCCGAGAAAACAGACCGGGGGAAGGAGCACAATAATCAGCAAAATGACCAGCAGCACGTTCGTAAACAAATGCCAAACCTCCTATAGCGCAGCAATGAAAGCCAAGTTGATCGTAGTATTCCACATGCTGCCAAGGCCCATTCGACCGGACGGGTGATCAACGGGATCTCGCATGCAATGCGGATCGCTCGCACACGTCCTACGGGCTGAAAAGCGGTTTTTCCAAAAATGTATGTCGTACCACTTGCATTACGTGTATTAATTCGTATAATACACTATAGACACATAATAGGGCAGGAGGTAAGCCCATGGAAGAACAAAAGGTTGGCGCATTGCGGTTCAGCATTGATTTCAGCCAACCACTTTATGAGCAGGTGTTGGATCAAGTCAGAAGCGCTATCGCAAAAGGAGAAATCAAATTGGGAGAAAAAATGCCTTCCGTCCGTGAGTTGGCCCTGGAGCTGCGCATGAATCCGAACACGGTGATGCGCGCCTATCAGGAACTGGAGCGCGACGGATTGACGGAAAAACGGCGGGGACAGGGAACCTATGTCACTTCATCGGCGGATCGCGTGCAGTCGTTTCGCACGCAGCTGGCAGCGAAGTACGTGGATCAGTTTCTCGAGCAGATGGCCAGTCTCGGTATTTCCCTGGATGAAATTCAGGGCTATATCAACCAAAAATATTCGCCAGACAAGGGAGGTACCCGCTGATGACACAGCCTGTTGTCGCCGCGTCGCAACTGACGAAGCGTTACGGCAAGAAACATGCACTCGACCAACTGAATGTGACCATCCCCTCCGGCCGCATCGCAGGAATTCTCGGTCCAAACGGTTGCGGCAAGTCGAGCTTCTTTCGGGCACTGACCGGTTTGATCCGGCCTGACGGAGGGAAGCTGGAGGTATTCGGGCAGACCCCCGGCTGGCAGACCAATCATCTTATTGCCTATTTGCCGGATCGGGCACGGTGGTATCCGCGGCATACGGCGCAGCAGGCGTTTGAATGGGGGGCGTCGTTTTTGCCGGGATTTGATCTGGAAGCGGCCCGCAAGCTCGCCCGCTATATGGACGTTGATTTGGACATGCGAATCGGGGGGATGAGCAGAGGGCAGGAGGCGAGAGTCATGCTGATTCTTTGCATGGCCCGCCAGGTTCCGCTCATCATTCTCGACGAGCCGTTCGCCGGAATTGATGTCATTTCGCGCGAGGCGATTGTTGCCGGTCTCATCGATTACCTGGCGGAACGGGAACAGTCGGTGTTAATCAGCACACACGACATTCACGAAGTAGAAGGGTTGTTTGACTACCTCGTGCTGATGGATCAGGGCCGGGCGATTTGGAGCGGCGATTCGGATGTGCTGCGGGCAGAACACGGGTCTCTCCATGACGTGTTCCGGACGTTTTATAAAAAGGAGTGGAGTCGATGAACTCGCATACGTTTTGGGCACTCGTCCGTCACGAGTTCACTTGCAAGGGGAACAGAAGAAAGCTGTCCCGCTCGCAGTCGACTATACAATGGCGGGCGATTTACCTGACGATCCTCGCCCTGTTCGGAGCGGGTACAGCCGTCTATTATGCCGTCCACGGACAACTCCCCTTGCAGAAACTATGGCTGGTAGCTATCGGGTTTCCGTATATACTGCTCGCTCTTGCTGTAGCGATGCTGAAAAGGGAATGGGACAACGAGACGCACGGCTGGTGGCTCACGCTTCCGTATTCGCGGATGGCGCTGGTCGGCGCGAAGTTCGTGGCGGCCTGGCTGCGGGTGGCGGCAGTGTGTGCGGGCGCGTTTGTACTGATCCTGCTGTTTGCCGGGATGATTGCGCTGCTTCTGGCTCCCTATACGTCGGCAGATGTGCTGTCTACCTTGCTGACGGGGCTGAACGTGATTCTGATTGTGATCGGGTACGGCCCGTTGATTCTCTCTTTTGGCCTCATGCTGGCGACGATGAGCTACACAACGCTGCGTCCTTTCACTCCGCTTTTGTGGATCGGGGTCATGATCTGCCTGAGCATGTTCTATAACGGCATCCACGTGCTGTTTCCCCAGTCGTTTCCAGGACAACTGCATCTGCTGTTCCCGTATTCCTGGGCAGTCTGGGCAGGAATGGGGATCAGCTGGATCGCCGCTTATCTGTTGATCCGCTTTTCGGCATGGATGCTCGACCGAAAATTGACGATATAGCACAGCAAGAGCTTTTTCATAGGTTTTCATAGGAATAGAGGAAAGGACTGACACGAATATGCAATCATTGATTTCCCTGGCGTTTCCCTTGGTGATCATCGGTTTGGTGTTGTGGATCAAAAGCAAGAGAGAAAGAAAGCCGATCAAAGGGAGAGGTTTGAAAATCCTGGCGCCCGTGCTGGTGATGGCTGTAGTCTTTCCCTTGAGCTTGTACCAGCTGATGCACATCCCAGGCAAACCCTTTCATGCACCTGCTCTCTGGGAGATGGTGCTTGCAGGATTGTTGGGGGTCCTGTTTGGCGCCGTGATGCTGAAGCAAACCGAGTATGAATGCAGAGAGGACGGCATGATTTACTTGAAGCCGAACCGTTACTTGCGCTACATCCTCATCGCGCTCGTGCTGCTTCGCCTGTCGTTGACGCAATACTTCAAAACAGCCGATGTCGTGGAAATATCCATATTGATGATCCTGATGGCGGGTGTGTACCTGGGCATCTGGAGAATCGGGAGCTACATCAAGTTTTCCAGGACGTTGACAGCCGCAACGCGCATATCTCCATAATCCGCAAGCAGGCCGCAGGCACCTTTCGTGTCGCGGCCTGCTTGTTTGAGTCCTTTTCTGTCGCTGTACACTCTGGCGGATCGCAGCCAAAGCCGCGATTGAACAATTCCGGGAAAGCGACTATGATAACAATGAAAAGCAAGGCAGCAAGCAGCGCGCGTTCAGGCGGCTGCCTTTCATGACTCGAGCGAAAACCGCCGCTGCAGACGACTGACTGTAAATGGATACACGGGAGGTGCAGAAATTGACGATAGCGAAAAAGAAGGACCCATTCATTCGGAACGAAAAAGAAGCCAGGCTGGTGGAAATGGCTGCTGAGCTGGCCGCGCGTTTCGCTGAAAGGGCGCCGCTGCACGATCGCGAGGGCAGCTTCCCTTTTGAAAATTTTCAGGATTTGAAGGACGCGGGATACGTGGCTTTGACGGTTCCTCGCGAGTATGGCGGCGAAGGTATCTCGCTCTATGAGCTGCTACTCATACAAGAGCAGCTTGGCCGGGGAGACGGCTCAACCGCCTTGTCCATCGGCTGGCACATGGGGCTGATCTTGCATTACCGGACGACTCGCTCGTGGCCCGAAGAGCTGTTCCGTTCGTTTTGCCAGGAAGTGGTGGAGAAAGGCACGCTCCTGAACCATTTTTCTACGGAGCGAATGTCCGGCAGCCCGAGCCGAGGCGGAACTCCGCAGACAACGGCGAAAAAGACGGACGGGGGCTGGCTTCTGTCCGGCAGAAAGACCTTCAGCACGCTAAGCCCTGTGCTCGATACGTTCCTCGTCTCGGCCAGCATCGCGGCTCGGAATGAAGTCGGGGTTTTCCTGATGCGTTCCTCGGATCGCATCACCATCGAGGAGACGTGGGACACAATCGGCATGCGGGCAACGGGAAGCCACGATGTCATTTTGGACCGCGCCTTTGCTCCAGACGACGCGTTGATCAGCGCCTATCCCATCGGGCAGAAGCCGAAAGCCTCGAGCGATGCCAGCGCCTGGCTGCTGCACATTCCAGCCTGCTATCTCGGGATTGCCCTTGCAGCACGGGACTTTGCCGTCTCATTTGCGAAAAACTACCATCCTGCCAGCCTGCCGTCACCGATAGCAGACCTGCCCACGGTCCAGCAGCAAATCGGTCTCATGGAAGCGGAGCTCCTCACCGCCCGCCATCTCATGTACGCCATCGCAGACCGCTGGGACACGCAGCCGGAAGGGCGTCTGGAGCTGATCCCGGAACTGGGTTTGGTCAAATATGTGGCGACGAACCATGCAATTGCCGTCGTGGACAAGGCGATGCGGATCGTAGGCGGGGCGAGCCTGTCCCGTTCGCTGCCGCTCGAGCGGATGTACCGCGATGTGCGCGCAGGGCTGCATAATCCGCCGATGGATGAGAACGTGATTCGCAATTTGGCGCAGCGGGCGCTTGAACAATGCGAATAGCGGGGAGGAGGGGGCAGCTGTCCCAGTCGACTGCCTCCCACGGAAGCAGGAAAGCCTATTTAATAGGGGCTGTCCAAAAAGGGCAGAATTGCGAAAATCACCAAATTGAAAACCATTGAATTTTCAACGTTCTTGAACGGCAAAAGGGGCGTCTCCAAGTCAAAAATCGACTTTTGAGACAGCCCTTTTTCGTAACCCCAAAGCGTGGAAAGTAGTTCTCTATTTGCTTGCCATCGTTCTGCCTATGCTTATTATGATATCTTCAACAAATATTCTGCCAGTTGATCGAAGGTACCAGAAAACCCTTCTTTAACCATGTCTTTTGATTCACGAAAGATTTTGTCCTCTGCCTCGGTGGGGGATACGGGGGCCAAAACCACTGTCAAGATCGTTTTTCCTTCACTCTCGGTGAACGTCAATGTAGTCAGGGTTCCCATTGGCCAATTTTCGTCAAAGGGTGCTCGTACCTTGTTACCTTCCGCATCAGAAAAGTAACTGGTGTAAACAATTTTCTCTGATTCGACAATTTCACTGTATTCAAATTTCACCCACATTTTATTGCCGTCTTCAGGTTTCTGGCTGTAGTGAAAGACCCCACCCGGACGGAAATCTGCTTGAAGAACCTCAAATGCCCATCCTTTTGGCCCCCACCAGTTCTGAAGATGTTCGGATTTGGTGAATGCTTGAAACACGAGTTCACGTGGGGCCTCGAAAGTGTGTGTAAGTTTGATTTGAGCTGACATTGTGATTCCTCCCAATCAATTTATTGATCATTATTTGCAGGTTCTCTTTCTTGCAGACCCTGCAAATAATCATCCAAATGGTTGAATTTTTCTTCCCAAAGATCTCGGTAATTTTTCAGCCAAAAGTCTAAAGCCTTGAAGGGCTCTGACCTCAGTTTGTAGATGCGACGATTCGCTTCAGCGTGAAATTCTACCACCCCGGCTTCATATAATACGCGGAGATGTTTGGACGCCTGGGGTTGTCGCATGGAAAGTCGATCAGCAATTTCACCTACGGTTAGAGGTCCTTCGTGCAGTAAGTCTACAATTTGCAACCTGCTTGGCTCGGCAAGAGCGCTAAAGAATTCCGTTTTCATTCCCCAACAATCAGCCCCTTGCCCGAATAAGGGGGATTTTGGGAAAGTCATGGAGGACCGTTCTTGAGCCTGCTGGCGTATGTGACAAAATGGAATTCATCAAAAGAATTTGATGAAAAATAGGTTGCATTTTGCAAATAACAAGTGTATAAAGAGGGTAGGAGGTGAGGAAGTGGAAAATATACGCGAAATCGTACAGACCATGACTCGACGTATTGGGCTTTTGAACAAGAACTGTTGTTCAGTGGAGGGCATTGACGTATCCGTTGCACAAAGCCACATTCTATACGAGATCAACCGGACTCATCAGCCATCCATTCAACAAATTGCCGAGATTTTAGGCATGGATGTCACGACATTCAGCCGCCAGGTTCAATCGCTGGTTGAGGCAGAACTCGTAAAAAAGACTCCCTTTGCAGAAGACCGCAGGGTGCAAATCCTTTCCTTAACAGAAAAAGGGGAGCGGATTCACGATTATATTGAGAAGATCATGAACACATACTACGATGACATCTTCTCTCACATGAGCGAATTTGAAAAAGAAACGGTGATTCGTTCCCTGCAACTATTCAACCATGCGATGGCAAAAACAAAGCAATGCTGTAATCCTGTGGGTGGCTAAGCCCATTTTTCACCACATATATTTGCATAATGCAAATAAAGGAGGGTGGCACGCGTGTGGCTTGAAGTACTAAACAGCTTTTTATGGATTGCCCTGGAGTTGACGGTATTGTTCGTTGTGATCTCATTCGCCATCAGTCTGCTCCAGAGCTTTATCCCGTACGAGAAGGTTGAACGATTCTTGGCAGGGCAAAACAGAGCACTGGGAGCATTCATGGCATTGGTATTTGCTTTCGTGACACCATTTTGCTCTTGCTCAACCATACCGGTGGTTGTGAACTTGCTAAACAAAAGAATCCGCTTCGGGATCGTGATGGTGTTCCTGTTTGCCTCACCGGTTCTGGACCCTACAATCATTACCTTGATGGGGGCGATGCTTGGGGTAAAGGTTGCGATTGCATACACGGTCATTACCTCGGTATTATCTGTCATCATCGGATTTGCGCTGGAGCGATTAGGGTTTGAAACTCAAGTCAAACAAGTCGTCATGACGGGATACAACGAGACAAGTAAGTCTTTCAACATCAAAACTGCTTTTGCCGAGACGATCGGGTTGATGAAATCGGTTTATCCATATCTCATCATTGGCGCTGCGATCGGTTCTGTCATTCATGGTGCAGTACCTACCGAATGGATTACGACCTACATCGGCGGCGATCAGTGGTGGATGGTGCCCATCGCAGCCATCATCGGCATTCCGCTATACATCAGGCTTTCAACGATGATTCCGATCTCCCAAATTATGATTGCCAAAGGGATGGCTCTCGGTCCCGCAATGGCACTCATGATCAGCTCTGCCGGGGCAAGCCTGCCGGAACTGATGCTGCTGAACTCGATTTTTCGGAAGCGGTTGGTTGGAGCGTTTGTTGTATCCGTGTTCACGATGTCCACGATTTCTGGTCTATTATTCTACTTGATCTGAGGAGGAGTATCATATGGGATTCTTGAAAGGTTTGCTTGGGAAAAAAGAGGGTTCTTGCTGCAATGTGAAAATCGAAGAAATCAAGGAAACAAAAGATTCTTGCTGCAGCGATGAAGAGCCGGTAATAAAAGAAGCAGAGCAAAAGAGCGATTCGTGTTGTAAATAAATCGTACAAAGGGGAAGCGGGCCATGAACCTTTTCGTTCGCAAAGCAAGTGAAGCAAATCTTTCTTCCAATCTTGGCGATCCACAATCAAGGGATTGGTGACCGTATTGCAACCCTGGAGTCAGAGGAGAAGGATGACGCGTACATCCGCGTTGATGTGATAGCCATGGAAAAATTGCTTGAAGGAGGTGCGGGAGTCGTGAAAGTGAATAGGGGAAGTGTACTGAGTAAGCAATATTTTCTGGCTTACCTTTCTCATGTTATGCGAGTTTTCCAATGTAATGCGGAAGAGGCAAAAGTCAAAACAATGGAACAGTTTTTTCGAGGAGACTTGCAAGCTTATGGTGATGACACACGCGAAAACTTCACAAACGCTTTTATGGAACTCACTCGAGCAAATGCAGTGGCTTCCGGCATAGCGAAGACGGAAGTGGAAACAACGAGTTGAGTAGTCCTATTATCAAACAAATCAATTTTTTCGTCCTTTGAGGCACCTTATTAAGTCGAAATCAGGAGCTGAGTTCTTCGGCTCCTGATCCTGGTTCGATTGCGACATCTATTTAATTTCCGTTCATGAAATGACATTACATGAACGGAAATTAAAGCAAAGAACAATTCGTATTATGGCCTTATGACCCTTGATCGGGATTATCTGAGCGATACGATTTTCTGCATAGGTAAAAAATCTCCACTGAAAAGTTACCAGACCCGTGCAAAAAATAAGTGACACCCCCAATAAACTATGGATAACGAACTCGAGCTCGAGCTCAATATTGCAGCTATAGACATCATTACACAGCACATAACCAGTTCGTATACATGGAGTCATGTTCATGGCAATAATGCTCCTAGAAATGAATGCAGTTGTCTAGTGACAACAACTTAGGTGATAAAATTGTAGCATATGTTCCGATGAAAAAGGGATTTAGCTACTACCGTACCCCAAGTTATTGTCATTTTTTATTGACAACAACTTGGGGTATTGACGTTTTTTAACTTGGTAATCGGAGGGAGAAGATTTTTATCTTGCCATGGATCATGAAGAGGAATTCCGTTAAATCGTTAGAAATTTCTAATCATTTCTGCTTTCAATAAGTACGAGGAGGCATACAAGATGAATTATATTCCTCTATTAACAAAGCGAAACGGGTACATACGGGAATAACTTCTGGTATGTCTACAGTCCAAAAACAAAACGGAATCTCCAATTGTTTAGTGATTTAGAGTATGAGCACTGGCTTCTCACCGAACTTGATCCAAACGTGATTAGTTTCTGCGAGCAGCCGTTGAAGATTGAGGGATTCTATGGAACGCAAGAAGTAAATAGCATCTTTGACATGTAGATCAATTGGAAAGACGGCACACAAACTTTCGTGGAGATCAAATATGAATATGAATACGGATACTCCCTTAAGCCAGATTGCTACCGAAACAGGAATTTCCCCCAATAAATTGATTTATTTCATCAAGAGATACCTGTCAGTTGATTCAAAAGGGGGAATATGGGGGTTTCGAGCTCGAAGCTTGTAGACTTCCAGGGATCTCCATGAATGAATATCCTTTCACGACAAGTGATTTAGGAAGACGGGCCGTTTACCGATATGTAAGCAAGTAAAAAATCAATTTGCAACAGAAGCTGCCAAAAAATACGGGGATGATGCCGCCCGTCAAATTGCAGGTACTGGAATAGGCCAAAAGAATATGTGAAATTTTATGCATTGGAGCGAAAAGCTTGACTTCCAATAATCAACAATTTTATTCTGTCTTACCGAGAAATAATCGAGCCTTCCGAAACCTTTATTATGCCCATGCAATAAGCACGTTAGGGGATTGGTTTACTTCGATTGCCCTCATGATCGTGGTGTACAATGTTACACAATCAGGTCTGATGGTTAGCTTTACATTGATTACAAAAGCGTTACCTTCCCTTCTGATCAGTCCATTTCCTGGTGTCATTATTGATCGAGCCAACCGTAAGAAGATCATGATAGCATCTAATTTGAGAAACGCGATCTTGATCCCGTTTCTCATTCTAGCTCAGGACCACATCTGGATTGTGTTTATCGTGAACACGCTTACGAGTATCTCATCTGTCTTCTATTCACCGGCTAGGCAATCGGTGATCCCTCAAGTAGTGGAGGGTAGTAAGCTTACAATTGCCAACACGCTTTCCAGTACAACCTGGGGAGTGATGTCGGTACTAGGGGCATCACTTGGGGGGATCGTCAGTGAATATTTCAGTGTGAGCGCAATCTTCATAATGGACAGTGCTACTTTTGTCGTAGCTTTATTTTTTATCTGGTTCACCGATATTCCTGCAGCGGGTGCTAATAAGAGAAAGCTTACTTTCTTTCAGGACATGAAGCAAGGGTTTGTTTTTGTTTGGAAAAGTCCCATCATTCTGGCTCTAATTGCAGCAGGTTCTTCTTGGGGAGTCGTAGGTGGAGCTTATCAGGTATTGCTCACGTTTTTCGGGATGGACGTTTTTGGGGGAGGGAAAAACGGTGTTGGCTTATTGTACGCAGTCCAAGGAATTGGTGTGATCTTGGGCGGCTGGGTTGTGAAAAATCCACAAGCACGCTGGAATTATCAGGCGCAGCATGAAGTGAGGGCGCAGATAGCCAGGCTCTATCCGGAAGAACATTTTGTACAGGCGACGGTTATTTTCCATGCGAAAGAGCATGAGCTAAATCAAGTCGTGCCAGATTACAGCCAGATCCGAGCAGCTTACCCTGACGAAGTCAAACTACATGTCTACGCAATTGTGTTTGCATCAGTGACGGAGCAAAACAAGCGGGAGCACGCCGAAAAAATCACTGCCCTGCTCACGTTTTTGCAGAAAGCGGGTAATAAAAAGTTCAGCGTAGAAGTGGATTACTTTGATCCAATGATGGAGATGAGAGAGAAAGAAACCTTAGCAACGATGGGAACTCATGAGTTTACGTTAACCTATAAAGATCAGCACGAGTATCGTGTGGAGATTCCTCTTGAACGTGCAGCAATCACTCAGACACCTCAGCAGGTAGAAACGTATTTTTAAATCAATGCGCAGGAAGTAAGCCAAAGCGAGAGAGACCAATAAATAATGGGGGGAGCTAAAGGTAACAATAAAATTTTATGGTTACTTCAAAAGCGGCGTATGGATAAAGACTTAAACCCGGAATGGAACAAAGGGCGGAGGAACATAACTGAAAAACTAGTTCAAAATTGAGTATGCGGGGAAAGGGGGACAGATGAAAAGAGAGGCCAACAGAGATTGGAATGTATTTTCACCAATTTTTTCCAACAAAAATAAATCAAATTTATTAGCGAATTTAATTACATTTAATTAATTTAATTACGATGAATTTCAGTTCATAAAATTGTCATTTCATGAACTGAAATCAAAAAAAACATTTCGTTTTATGGCCTTATGACTCTTGATCGGGGCTGTCTGAGCGATACGATTTTCTGCATAGGTAAAAAATCTCCACTGAAAAGTTACCAGACCCGTTCAAAAAATAAGCGACGCCCCCAATAACTATTAGCTATGGATAACGAACTCGAGCTCATTTCTCATCATTGCAGCTATAGACATCATTACACAACACATAACCAGTTCGTATACATGGAGTCATGTTCATGACAATAATGCTCATAGAAATGAATGCAGTAATGTTACGTCAACAGCTGCTTGCTTGTCACGCACATCCCGGCGAATCCTTTTCTTTTTATAAGTTTACATAATATATATTATCGGACTCAAACAAAAAGAGCGCATCACAACCAGGGGACACCTCCTACTAGGTTTTTCCGGCGCGATCTTTCACAATCATTTCAGGCGAAGATAAACATGATGGCCATTCAACATCATGTCCGTTAGATGTCAGAAATGTTTCCTGTTTATTCAGCAAAGACTTTCAGTAAAACATTTGTTTCTGGAAGATTTCCAGTGGCTGCCGTTACGTTACGCATTGTAAGATTCAATGTCCATCCGTAATGACCAAGCTGATCTGTCTGGCACGGCACGCCGAACTGTTATTCGTCTTGATAACTGCAAACGCCGATACTCACTAAAATACACTCACCAAAATACACCCCCAATGAGGCCGAATGTTAACTGACAGCCGGCGCCCAGTACCAATCTTCATCAATCAAAAAAATTAAATGAAATCAAAAAAATTCACATATATTTTCAAAGAATGCGTTTACATTTTTTGGACTTTCTATTATACTATAATCAGGATAAATATAACTAAAAACCATAGGAGGTCCCCCATGAGCAAGACCAATCCTAAAACGAAAAATACGACGACTCCCCAAAAGAAACGCTCCTATCAGGATACATTAAACAATCTGGCCCACTACCTCGAGCGCAACAAGAAACGATGAAACAAAAAGAGTGCCAACGCCAACGGGCGGCACTCTGCTTTGCCGTGAAACAGGTTGTTCCCTTCTCCCTCTCCCTCATCTGTTCCTAGCCCACCTTACAGGCTTTCTATTTGCGCAAGTCAAACCCATCCTTGCCCTTCTCCTGCCACCCTGTGTCCAACATCCACTCGACCACTATCCGAACAGTCAGGCTTCGTGTCTCACTTGTACTTCATCGTAGCAGTGACAGCCCGCTTCCATCCTGCGTAGAGCTGGTCGCGACGTGCAGCCGGCATTTCCGGGTCAAACGACCGCTCCACGACCTTGTTCTGGACGATCTCTTCCTTGCTGCGCCAATAACCGACGGCAAGACCCGCCAAATAGGCTGCGCCCAGTGCCGTCGTCTCGTTGACACGCGGCCGCTCCACAGTCGTCCCCA
Source organism: Brevibacillus sp. GCM10020057 (assembly GCF_042683565.1). Taxonomy (NCBI): domain Bacteria; kingdom Bacillati; phylum Bacillota; class Bacilli; order Caryophanales; family Paenibacillaceae; genus Brevibacillus; species Brevibacillus sp. GCM10020057. The sequence continues at coordinate 633,539 of NZ_JBHUJW010000043.1, read as the reverse complement.
GTATGTCTGCCTGGAACTGCATCAGAAAGTTGTTGGCAACGGCCCCACCGTCCACGGCCAGCTTCTGCAGCTTGATGCCGGAGTCGGCTTCCATCGCTTCCAGCACGTCCCGCGTCTGATATGCCAGCGATTCCAGGGCAGCGCGGATGAGATGATTCTCCGTGGTCCCGCGCGTCAGTCCGAAAATGGCGCCGCGCGCTTCCATATCCCAATAGGGCGCTCCCAAGCCGACAAAGGCTGGAACCAGGTAGACGCCCTCCGTGCTGTCTACGGCCAGCGCGTGCTTTTCCGAATCCTCCGCTTGCGTGATCAGCTTCAGCCCGTCACGGAGCCACTGGATCGCCGCTCCTGCGACAAAGATGCTGCCCTCCAAGGCGTACTCGATTTTTCCGTCGACTCCCCAGGCGATCGTCGTCAGCAGTCCGTTCCGGGACGCAACCGCCTTCTCGCCCGTATTCATGAGCATGAAGCAGCCCGTGCCATACGTATTTTTCGCGGCCCCTTCTGCAAAGCAGGCCTGACCGAATAGCGCTGCCTGCTGATCTCCCGCAATGCCTGCGATCGGGATCGGGCAGCTGAAAATTCGCTCATCCGTATAGCCGTACAACTCACTGGACGGCCTGACTTCCGGCAGCATGTGCGCCGGGATCTTGAGCATCCGCAGCAGATCCGGGTCCCACTCGAGCATGTGAATGTTGTACAGAAGCGTCCGGGAGGCGTTCGAGTAGTCGGTGACGTGTACTTTGCCATTGGTCAGCTTCCAGATCAGCCACGAATCGACCGTCCCGAACAAAAGTTCCCCACTCTCCGCTTTCTCCCGCGCCCCCTGTACGTGATCGAGAATCCACGCGATCTTGGTGCCGGAGAAATAGGCGTCAATCAACAGCCCCGTCTTCTGACGCACCATGGGGTCGTAGCCTTGCTCCTTCAATCGATTGCAGATGTCGATCGTCTGCCGGCTCTGCCACACGATCGCGTTGTACACCGGCTTGCCCGTCTGTTTATCCCAGACGACGGTCGTTTCCCGCTGATTCGTGATGCCGATCCCCGCGACCTGCTCCGGCTTGACATGGTTTTCCAGCAAGACAGCTTTCAGTACGTGCAGCTGCGTCTCCCAGATTTCCTCGGCATTCTGTTCGACCCAGCCCGGCTTCGGATAGAGCTGGGTAAACTCCTTTTGGGCGACCCCGATGATCGCTCCGGATTTGTCGAACAGGATGGCGCGGGAACTGGTCGTGCCTTGATCCAGGGAGAGCATGTAGGTTCGATCCATGCGCATCGCTCCTCCTCATCCATATGGGATACCGAACTAATTGGCCAGCGCGGCGCAAAACCCTGCTTTCTCGCCGCTGTTTGCGGAGAGCGAGCCCCTCCAAACGCGAAAAAAGCCAATACTCGCAAGACGAGGGGCGATGCCTCCTGGTTGCAAATATCAGCTCTTTCTGTCCGCTCCGATCCTGGGAGGGACGCCTGTAAATGGCCCGCGCTTATTTCAGCAGCGCCGCATCCAGCGCGACTTCGATCATTTCGTTGAATGTCGTCTGCCGTTCGTCAGCGGACGTCTCTTCCCCTGTCAGGATATGATCGCTCACGGTAAGAATGGACAGCGCGTTGCGTTTGTATTTTGCCGCCAGCGTATAGAGAGCCGACGATTCCATCTCCACGGCCAGCACTTGATAGGCAGCCAGCTTCTTGTACAGATCCATGCTCTCGCGATAAAAGCTGTCGCTCGTGAAAATGTTCCCGACCTTGACGGACAGGTTGCGCTCTACAGCTGCCTGATACGCTTTGTGGAGCAAGTCAAAGCTCGCTGTGGGAGCAAAATCGATCTGGTTGAACAGCAAGCGGTTGGTTTGCGAATCCGAGGAGGCGCTCATGGCGATGATGACGTCGCGCACTTTGATATCTTCCTGGATCGCACCGCACGTTCCTACCCGGATCAGGTTTTGGACGTCGTACGATTGCATCAGCTCGTTGACGTAGATAGAAATGGACGGCACGCCCATGCCCGTGCCTTGTACCGAAACCCGTTTTCCTTTATATGTACCCGTAAAGCCAAGCATGCCGCGGACGTTGTTGTAGCACTCCGCACCTTCCAGAAAAGTCTCTGCTATGTATTTTGCCCGCAACGGATCGCCTGGCAGCAGGATGGTTTCAGCGATGGCCCCTGGCTTCGCTCCAATGTGAATGCTCATCGTACAATTGCTCCTTTGCTTTCAATAATGGTCCACCCTGATATGGTACTATAAAACACGAACATTGCAAAATAAAACTTGCATAGCGGCAATGGGCCGGGAAACAAACCGGGAGGAAACTGATTCCGGCCTGCGTGTACGTCTCCTCCTGCACCGAAAGTATGCCCGTGCATCATTATGTCAGATCACGCTGTTCGTTCCAATAGGCGATCGCCTCCAGATGGTCGCCAAGGCAGGTCATTTCTTTTGCGCGGATCGCCTGGGCAGACAACCGTTTTTTTGCCAGAATCGCCTTTGGCCGCATCGGCACAGCCTCGATATTCAGCCCGCGCTGCATCGCCATCATTTGCACGAGCGGGGGCAAAAACAGCAGATCGACGCCGATGCTCGTCGCCGCCTGTACCGTCATGGCCAGCGGCAGCTCGCTCATGGAGGACATCCCGAGCCGTTCCTGTTCGAGCAAGCTGTTTACGTACATCTTGGCCAGCCCGACTGTACCCGTCCCGGAAGCCGGAACAGAAGCCTTGCGCATGGCAATATCGGCCCCGCGATAACAGGCACGGATGAATGGCGCCAAATCTTCCGCCTGGATGATCGTGTCCCCGCTCAGGAACAGCCATATGTCTCCGGTCGCTTCCTTCGCGCCGATCGCACGCCACAGCTCCTCGCCCAGGGGGAACGGATAGATGAAGCAAACGTGCAAGGGATGGGACATCTCCAGCACCCGGTCGATACTTCGATCCCGGCTTCCATGGATGATGAGTATGATTTCCTTTGGCATCAGCTTCTCTACTTGCCGCAGCAGTCGTCTGATCGTGTTTTCATCCTGCTGGACAGAGATGATGACACTGAGCCGTTCCTGGTTTTCAATCTGATCGCCTAGCGTGATTCCTTTATCTTTTCTTGCCGTACCCGGTCTGTTTCTTTTTTCGTTTGCCACCCCTCTTCCCCCCTGTATCTTCTCTTGGCTGTTGGTAATACACGGAGCGCAAATGAAGATGGCCTGGCACGAGCAGCAGAGCGCGGTGACGTTCGCCATCCGATAGTCCGCCTCTTTCTCCGATCGCTTGGATCAGCCATTGCATCGCCTGCGCATGCTCGCGCAATATGTGGCGTGTGCGCTTGACCAAAGACGAGCGCGCGCGCAAGTTCCGTTGTATGGCTGGCTGCGCGGTCACACCAGCAATCGGGAGCTTTTTCCATGCCGCCTTGGCAAAAGCGAGCGGTGGTGTCATTAGCGTCTCCCACCCCAGGACAGACAAAGCGCTGCGCGTGCAAGCGTAAGGAACCCGCGACATCGTTCCTTCTCCCAACTCGGCGTGCCCGAGCAGATGATTCAGCAAACGGTACGCGCTCTGACGCCCCTGTAGCTTTTTCTGGGCTGCTTCAGACGTTGGAAGGACCGTTACGGCAAGAGCGGCACCGTCTTGCAGGGCTGCGAGGTACTTTTGCATCCATTGAGTAGAGAGCAGCACGGTTTCATCTGTGAACAGCAGGATTTTTCCGCGTGCATGGCGCGCACCAACCGCCCTGGCCTCATCGTAGGAGCGAAAGGGTGCCGTTTCCAGGAGGCGCACCCACGCTTCAACCTCTGGCTGCACCGCCATGCGCACCCCTGTCGGACAGACGAGAACAGCTTCGACGGCCGCAGACAGCTGCCGGATGTTTGCGAGCATTTGCCGCAGTGTCCAGGTATCGCCGCTCACCGGAATGACGACGGACACTTCAGGGCAGTCACCTACTAAGTTGTCCATCTCCATTCCCCCTCGTCGGAAAATGTTTTCTACTCATACCATACGCACCATTGCTCGGCGTGGACACGGCTCTTGAATCACAAAAAAGCGCAGGATGCAAGAAGAACTTCTCACATCCTGCGCTGCTGTATGAAGGTTGCGGTTTTGCTGCGCGTCCGTATCCGTCAGTATGCACGGCGCTGCAAATTGCGGTTTCTCACATTTCTCATTCGGCGAGCGCGTCTCACCATAAAGTAGATCATAAACAGGTTCAAGCCTAACCAGACAAACATCAAGGCGTACTGCACGTCCGGATGCTCGCTATGCGATTCGGCCGCCTGTATCATCTGCGGTTTCTCTGGGGCTGGAGGCGGATCGTGACGCAGCAGCGGGTACGCGATTTCCAGGTTTCCCGCCTGCACGTGCAACTGCCCGCTTTGCGTCAGTTCTACCTGCGGTTCGGTCCCTTTGGGCACAGTCGCGTACAGGTCGTCCATGGCCGTATACGTAATCACATTGGCGTTGCCTGGCTCGGCACTGCGCGTATAGGCTTTGCCGCTTGCGGCCACTTGCTTCGTCTCGAAATTCGCAAAGCCGTAATCGAGCATCCTGGTTACGTCATGGTAGGCGTACGCGCTCGAGCCTGCCTTCATGGTGACGGCGATGAACTCCGTGTTCCCGCGTTTGGCGGAACCGACCAGCGTGTGCATCGCCTGATCCGTAAAGCCGTTCTTGATGCCGGTCGCCCCTTCGTATTCGCGCAGCAGTTTGTTGTGGTTGATCAACTCCGACTTCCATTCCCGGCCGTTCCAAGGCAATCGGTTGGTTCCGACGATCTCCCTGAAGGTAGGATTGCGCATGGCGTAACGGGCGATTTTGGCCATATCGGAGGCCGTCGTGTAATGGTTCGGATCGTGCAAACCATGGGCATTGGCGAAATGCGTCTCTGTGACGCCTACCTTTTCCCGCAAATAGGCATTCAGTTCTTCTGCGAACCGCTCTGTCGTCTGACTCATATGCTCGGCAATCGCCGTAGCAGCGTCATTTCCTGAATGCATCAAGAGTCCGTATTCCAGTTTGCGCAACGGAACCTGCTCGCCTTCTCCCAGGTACACGCGGGTACCTTCTTCGTATCTCGCTTTTTTGGATACGGTCACGATATCGTCAGGATTTCCCTTTTCGATAGCGTAAATACCGGTGGCAATCTTCGTAATACTGGCTGGATACAGCCTTTCATGAGGATTCTTTTCAAACAGGACTTGTCCTGTTGTCGCGTCGATCAGGATCGCTGACTCTCCGCTCAGGGCATCGGGTGAAAGTTTCACTGCGTCCTCAGCCGAAGCCATAGGTGTGCCTGGGCCGAAAAGCGCAGTGGCCAAAGCGAGGAGGCACGCAAGAAGAATACGCATGTTCGTCTATATCCTTTCCTCTCTCTGTCGTTCGTTTTACAGCCGGGGGCCTGCTTTTATCCTTCCTTATCCAAGTCGTTTGCCTAACAGGTCGTAAATCATCTTGAACTTGGGATTGTCCGCAAACGCTTCTTCAAAGCCGCTGACGTGCTTCCGATACAAGGCGGAAGCTGCTTCCAGGTCCTGCTTGACGTACAGCGAGAAAATTTCCTCCAGTTTGTCTTCCAGCGTAGGATCGACTTCTGGCGGAGTCAGTATTTCCTGCCGCAGGTTGTTCATCAAAATGTCCAGCTGGTGGGTAATCACGGATGCTTCCCGCAGTTGCTCCAGGACGTCCACAGGAATGTTGCCCGCGTATTTGTAGCGCAGCTCGTGCTCGTTGGTTGCCCAGAAGTTCATGCCCAACGTACGAATCTGGATTTCACAGAAGAGCGTAATTTTTTCGCTGCCGTGGTAGACCGTGTAGGACACGATCATGTGAATGCTGCGGTAGCCGGAGTCTTTCGGGGATGCGATATAGTCCTTGATGTCGTGAATGACGATATCTTCCCGCTCCTGCAAAAGCTGCTGTACTTCGCGGACGTCATCCACGTAACGGCAGACGACCCGCAAGCCGGCAATATCGTAAATCTCCCGCGCGACCTGCTCCTGCCAATTCGCGTGTTGAAAGTCGATGCCTCTTCCCTTTGCCTTTTTGATCAGGCTATCCACTTTTTTTACCCGCCCGACCACAAATTCAATCGGCGAATAGCGGCCGCTTTTTTGAAAGCCGTATTTGATACCTTTCAGCTTCAGCTTCAATTCATCTACAGCCTGTTCATAAGGTGCCAGAAAATGAACCATATTATTTAATACTTTGCTTGGCACATGTGAAATTCTCATGGTTTACACCTCATTTTACTTCCATTGGAACGGAGACGCCTCAAAGAAAGGCTGCGGGTTCACATAGGTGTTCCCGATCAACATTCCGTAGTGCAGATGGGGACCGGTGGAAAAGCCGGTGGTGCCCATACGTCCAATTTGCTGTCCTTGCGCCACTTCCTGCCCGGTCACTACCTCGAGCTTGGACAGATGCGCATAGATCGAAAAAATGTTCATTCCGTGATCGATAATAATGGTATTGCCTGTCAAATACAGGGAATCGGCGAGGACGACCTTGCCGTTGTTGCTGGCGTAAATGGAAGTGCCAGTCTTGTTGGCGATGTCGATAGCGGCATGCCGGTTCGCCGGAACGCCATTGACCACGCGCTGATACCCGTACGGCGTCGTCAAGGTCCCTGCCGCAGGCTGTATAAAGGCGCCGGTAAAATAGGGCACGCTGGCCGAACGGGAGCGCGCCGCATTGATTTTTTTCTGGTCTGCATTGATCCGCTTCGTGTCCTGGCGCATCTCGTTCAGATCGTTGCTTACGTTCAACACGTCCACCGCGAATTTTTTCGGAGAGATGGTCAGAGACGCTGCAAACTGTTTATCGGATGACATGACTTTGTATGTTCCCGGTTTGGCATTGAACGGGATGGGAATCATCCGGATGTACTCCCCCCGGGACGGCTGGAGTCGATACGTCTGCGCGAACAACGTCACGGACATGGCCCGATTGCTGCGCACAAAAATAACGTCGCCCGGATACGTGTTGCCTGGCATCACGCTGAGCGGCGGCTGTTGCTGCTGGTAGTACGCATGAACGTCTTCCATGATTTCCTTGGCATACGTGCTTGTCCCGGACACAAGCGTCAGGGCAGCCATCAGCACAAATCCGACCATAGATTGCAACATAGCCGTTCCCTCCCAATTTCCAGTATAGCAAAAGACAGGGCGAAAGGAAAAAGAAAAAGAAGGCTGGAAAGCAAGCCTTCTCCAATTTGTTACAATTTTTTGGTGTAGTCGGCCATCATATCCATAATGGACTGGACGCTATTGAGCATCTCGCTGGCACGTTTGGTCTTCTGGGAGATTGTATGGAAATCGAGCCTCCCTTTTTTGCGGTCGCTCCATTGCTTGAACAATTCCTCTGCTGTTCCTGGATTGGTGCGAACGGCGCGCACGCGGGCCTCGTCTTCCATCAGCCACGATTCAAATTCAGGATGCTCCTTCAAGAGACGTTTGACTTCTTTTCTTTTCATCCGCGGACATCCTCCCCTCCGTGTACAAACGTACGTAGATATTTGTTCGTTACACCATATGACTAGTCCGCGAATATGCTTGTGTGTTTTCACCAGTTCGCAAAGAAAGGGCGTATGCGCAAATCCAATCCTGCCCAAAACAGAGAAAGGCCCCAGAGAGGGACCTTTCTGCATCCAGCTATTTACTTGTGTTGAGGCACGCGACTTAGCGACCAGCCAATTGCGATTCAGCGTAGCTTACCAGACGCTTGGTGATCTCTCCGCCAACAGAACCGTTTTGACGGGAAGTTGTGTCTGGTCCGAGATTCACACCGAATTCGGCTGCGATCTCATACTTCAGTTGATCCAGTGCTTGGTTCGCTTGAGGAACTACCAGGTTGTTGCTGCTGCCGTTGTTGTTCGCCATGATTGATTCCTCCTAACGCGTTTTTGTCTTCCGGGACGGGGTTGAACCGTCAGCGACGCTGCTTCTCGCCGGTCGAGACCGGAAGATGATTTTGAAGGAAGAGGTGTTTGTTCGCCTCTTGTGATACTATCATCCCACCATGGCGGTCATCCATACACCCATTCGGAATGTAAAATCTGTCAAGGTCCTGCCTCGCCTATGTGCTATAATGATGCTTATCTCTTACATTTGAGAGGAGCTGCCAACGTGAGTCAAACGGGTAAAGTTCTGCTCATCGATGGAATGAGCTTTTTATTTCGCGCCTTTTACGCATCTGCCTGGGGGGGCGGCTATCGCCAGACTTCAGCGGGCGTGTACACCAATGCCGTCCACGGCTTTACGAAAATGATGCTGGATTACGCCGACCTGATCCAGCCCACCCATCTGGCCGTCGGCTGGGACGTGGCCTCCCGTGAATCTCTCATCCGCAGCCAGTGGTACGACGGCTACAAGTCCAACCGTCAAGCACCGCCCGAGGAACTGATTCCGCAGTTTGATCTGGTCAAGGAAGTGACGGAAGCCTTTTCCGTGCCGAATCTCGGATGCCCGGGCTATGAAGGCGACGATATATTGGGGACGCTGAGTACGCGCTTATCCTCCGAGGGCCATCAGGTGGTCATTGCGACCGGCGATTACGACAGCCTCCAGCTCGTCTCGGAACTGGTGAGCGTGAAAATCTTGAAAAACGGCGGGAAACATGAGCATTACAACCCTGCCAGCCTGCTGAGTCTCCGCGGCATTTCGCCCGAGCAGGTAGTCGATGTAAAGGCGCTGATGGGCGACGCCTCCGACTGCATTCCGGGCTGTCCGGGAATCGGCGAAAAAACGGCGACGAAACTCATTACCGAACACGGCAATCTGGATCGTCTCTACAGCAACCTGCACATCTGCACGGCAAAAATGCGCAGCAAGCTCGAAGACCATCGCGAGCAGGTCTATTTGAGTCAAAAGCTGGCGACCATCATCCGCGACGTTCCTATCGAGTTTTCGTTGGACGAGGCCGTCTGGGAGTACGACCCGGACAAGGTCCGCAGCAAATTCGAGGAGCTGGAATTTGGGCGCAGCCTGGCTGCACGGGTAGGCTGAGGCAGCTTGCGCGCGAATACAAACAAAGACCAAAACATCCTGTACAAACACGGGAGGTTTTGGTCTTTTTTGTGCGTCATGCCTCAAAGACGTCGAGCAGCAAGCCGTCCCTTTGCTCCTGATCTTCCCACGATGCCGCGAAACGGACGCGGTGGGACACCCCCAGGATGTCATACGTCTGCACCAGATGCTGGCGCGCGGAACCGACGATGAGCGTGTGCAGGCGAACCTGCATGCGTTTCCCCAACTCCGCCAGCTGTTCCTGGACGTACCTGGAAATTCCTCCCACACCGTCCGTGACCATGACGAAATCTGCGCCCCGCAGCGACTTGTCCGCCTGCACCAGCTCGATCCCCCGCTTCATCGGGGAGTCGAAGTGCGTGCCCCCGCCAAACGCCATTTGCGCCAGACTGTAAAAGGCGGCCCAATCTGGCTGTTTGTGATACAGCTGCTGTTCCCGCAGCTCTCCCTTTGCCCCGAAGAGCAGCAGGACAAAATTGCGCTTCTCCAGCATGGCGAGCGCAGCAAACGTCATGACGAACACTTGCGCCAGCCGCAGCTTTGCGCCGCGCATCGAATGCGACGTATCGAGCATGCAGATGACTGGCCCTTTTGGCGGTTCCTCCACCCAGCCGGATGTGTCGTAGGTCATGAGCTTCTGCTCGACCCACTTGAGCATGAAATAAGTCTCGTAATCCGGGTCGGCCAAAAGGACTGCTTCCCCTGGCAGCATGTGGGCAATATCGCCGGATTGCCGCAAGTCGTAATATTCTTCCGGCAGCTGCTTCGTCCGCATTTCCTTGCGCCTGACGCGAAAATGCTGGACATTGCGGCCGACCTCTTCGAGAAAGGCGAGCAGGTCTGGATGTCGTTTCAGCTTTTCCACCCATTTGAGATACTGCTCAAAGCTTTGCCGGCGCAACCTGCCCAGATCATGTCCCCAGCTGCGGTTGGCAAAGCGCTGGCTCGCCGCAAACAGCTCCTCCACGAACAGCGTATCGAGGTCTTCCGTGGAAAGGGATTGCTTGAGGGACGATTCCAGCCATTGCCCCAGCTCGCTCTCGAAAGCCGCGATCGCTTCCTTTTCCTGCCGATGCAGGCGCTCCAGCTGCTTCTCCCGCTGTCCGAGCTCTTCCTCCAGCTTTTTCACCTTTTGCAGCAGCTTGGCACGCTTCGTAAACTGGATTGCCATCTCTTCCCGCAGCCCGGAAATCCGCTCCTTCAAGGTGCGAATCTCCGCGCGGACGAGCGGCTTCGTATCCAGCGCCTCCTGCTTGTCCTCGACCATCCGTTTGCCCTGCTGGAGCGTATAGCCGACCAGTTGCAGCCTGGCGATCTGCTTTTCCGTCAACAGCTCGGACAGCCGCGCTTCCTGGCTGCCTTCCTCGCCTTGCTGCTCCGTAAGCCCTGCCACCAAAGGGGTGAGCTTTTGCTCCTTTTCCCGCTGCTTGACTTCCGCTGCGAATGTCTCCGTCAGCCAGAGCAGCGCTTTAATCGCCGTCTTGAACGCGGCACTCTCCTGCCCTACCGTCCGCGGGTGAATCATCCGGGTGAAGTGCTGCTTCATCAATGTCCGAATCATCCATTGATGAAAGGGAGTCGACTCCTGCGTCAAATCGACCTCGGGCTTTTCCAAATAAAAGACGAGGAAAAAATCGGCAAACAGCTCCAGATCAAACCAGGAAGCCCGCGCCTGCGCTTCCCTGACCCATTCCTGGGCCGTGCGGGACGATGCAAGGTACGTGTCAAACAAATACCGGTCCACCTGACTGGCGCGAATGATCATGGCTTCCACCTCCTAGAGCGTGTAGTCGTACTCTGTTCCCGGTATTTCCTGATCGAACACCGTCCGGTACGCCTTTTGCAGCTGTTGCAGGAGCCGTTCGCCTTCGATGCGCAAGTAGGCGTATTTCACCGTGTACGTCTCCACGTTATGGATCAGCCGGTTTTTTTCCAGTATGTAGTCTGCCAGACCCTGTTCCCGCTTCTGCCATTGCAAGAGGCGGTTGCGCAAGTCTCTGGCCGTCTCTTCGATTTCCACGCGGCTTTCTTCCAGCAGCTGCCGGTTGCGCTCCAAAGCCTCCTTGCCCATTTTCGCCCCGACCTCTTTTTTGAACTGGAAGGCGTGTAGCTCGGATTCCTTCCCCTTCCATTTGTCGGCGATCTGTCCGAAATGGCGCAGGGGAAGCTCATCTTCCAGCTCTGCCTTGATCATTTCCGTAAACTGGCGCTCAAACAGCTCGCGCATCACGGGCAAGTCTTCCGGAACGTCCCACATCATATGCGGCGTAAAAACCGTGTCCCAGATCGTCACCTGCTCGCGGCCGTGCAGGGCAGCAGATGTCTTCCAGACGTTGGCGATTTTGCTCCAGCGCCGGTCAGAGAGCCGGTATTCTTTGGCTTCCATATCCTGCTTCAACCGGTACAGGAAGTAGACGATTGGCGCAGGGATGACGACCTCGGCTGCCGCCGCTTGTATATCGCTGACATCGTAGAGCGAAAACACGACCGGAAGCGGATTTTTCGGCAGGGCGAACATTTTTTCGTAGCTGGACGCATGCTGCAAATACCCGACCTCGTAGCGGAACAAAAAGCGGTCGTACAAGGCACTAAGCTGTTCGTCGTCATCCGGCAGCTCGTTGGAGGCCGCGATCAGAAACTGCAAGGGCACCGCTTCCTTTTCCCGCCCGTTAAAGTACATGCGCTCGTTCAAAATGGACAGGAGGGCATTCAAGATGGCGCTGTTCGCCTTGAAAATCTCGTCGAGAAAGGCAAACTGGGCTTTGGGCAAGTAGCCATCAGTCTTGCGCACATACTGGTCCTGCTTGAGCTGCTGCAAGGAAACCGGACCAAAAATTTCGTCAGGCGTCGTAAATCGCGTCAACAAATATTCAAACCAATGCTCGGAGCCGAATAGCTGCGAGATGGCGCGGGCCAGCTGCGATTTTGCCGTACCCGGCGGGCCGATCACCAGCGCGTTCTCCCCGCTGATAATTCCGAGCATCAACAGTCGAATGAGTTCACTTCGTTCCAGAAAGCGCCGTTCCAACAGCTCGATGGCTTGGTCCATTTTTCGCTGAATGGGTGTTGTTGTCTTCATCGCTAAGCGGCGCTGCTCCCATCAAAACGAAAAGTCGGGAAGCGCCTTTCCCCCCTCGTGCTAAGATCCCAAGTGTGCCAATGGGCCACTCTCATCGTCACATATTGTGGGCAAAAATGCCAGTTTTCCAAAGAACTCTGCTCCCCTCTGCGCTCTCACCCCTGCTCCGCGCGCCGCATATGGTGGAACAAACGCCTATACACAAAAGAAAACTAAAGGAGGGTTCGCAGATGGGTATCGAACTTGCCTGGATTCACGGTGTCTATGTATTGTTTGTGCTCGGCATCATTCTGCTCATGGTCTTGCGGCGGGACACCAGCCTGATCAGCATTGTCGGCATCGCACTCCTTGGCCTGGTCGCCACCGGTTCGCTCACGATGGCCATCGGCGGCATATTCGGCAGCTTTATTTACGCCATCACCGAGCTATTGCCCACCATTTTGGTGATCTGTATCATCGTCGCCATGAGCCATGTGCTGACAGATACGGGAGTCAACGAGACGATGATTCGCCCGATGACGCACTTGATCCGCAATCCCACCCTCGCGTACTGGGTGATCGGTCTTGTCATGATGGTCATTTCGTGGTTTTTCTGGCCGTCGCCAGGGGTCGCCCTGATCGGGGCCGTCATGCTTCCGGTCGCCCTGCGCGCCGGACTGCCAGCCATCGGGGTGGCTGTCGCCATGAACCTGTTCGGGCACGGAATCGCCCTGTCCGGTGACTACGTCATTCAGGGAGCCCCTACCTTGACAGCAAAAGCTGCCGGCATTCCCGTCCAGGATGTCATCACGGCCAGCGTGCCGCTCGTCATCGTCATGGGTCTGGTCACGACGATCGCAGCTTTCTGGTATTTGCGCAAGGACATGAAAATCGGGAATATCCCGGCGACATCGTCCGAAACTGCCGCGCCGGATTCCGTCTTTGCCCCGGTGCGCGTGCCGCTGTCTGGCGGCGTGCGGAAAACGCTCGCTGCTGCCGTGCCCATTCTGTTTTTGCTGGACGTCGTCGCCATGTTCGCCCTTGACTTGCGAGGCGGAGATGCGACCGCACTCGTTGGCGGCACCGCCTTGCTGATCCTGCTCGTCGCCACCATGCTCGCCCACAAACAAAAAGGGCTGGAGGTAGTCACCACGCATCTCATCTCGGGCTTCCAGTTCGGCTTTAAGGTGTTCGGGCCGGTCATTCCGATCGCTGCTTTCTTCTACATGGGGGACAGCGGCTTCGTCAAAGTGTTCGGAGAAGTCCTTCCTGCAGGCTCACAAGGCATCGTCAACGACCTTGGTATCGCGCTGGCCCATACCATTCCCATCAGCAAAGAAGTCGCCGCGCTCACCCTTTCCGCAGTCGGCGTCATCACAGGGCTGGACGGCTCCGGCTTCTCGGGGATCACGCTGGCAGGTTCCCTGGCCCAGCTGTTCGCGACCGCCCTGGGCTCCGGTGCTGCGACCTTGACGGCTCTCGGGCAAATTGCCGCCATTTGGGTCGGCGGCGGTACGATCATTCCATGGGCGCTAATTCCAGCAGCAGCGATCTGCGGCGTCGATCCGTTCGAGCTGGCCCGGCGCAATCTGTACCCGGTCTCAATCGGCCTGTTGGTCACGACGATTATCGCAATGTTCCTGTTGTAAACGCTTTCGGAATAAAGTCGGAAGTAGGAAGGGGAAAAAAGGCGATTGGCATCGTGCCAGCCGCCTTTTTCTCGTCTGTTTTCCCCGGTCGCTCATACACTTGTACTAGCATCCTATTCGGAGGGGAACAGACCGGTATGAACTTGTGGGGAAAAAGTATACAGGTCGCTGCCACGTATATCGGAACAGTGGTCGGAGCCGGATTCGCAAGCGGTCAGGAAATCCTTGCATTTTTTACATCCTACGGGCACGCAGGCACGATCGGTATCCTGGGTGCTACCGCCCTGTTCGTCTGGTTGGGCTACAAAATGATGCTGCTCGCACACCAGATGCGTACGCCATCTTATGAATCGTTTAATCTGCAGCTGTTCGGACCCGTCGTCGGGCGGACGATGAACATGCTTGTATTCCTGACCTTGTTCGGCGTGACCACCGTGATGCTGGCTGGTGCCGGCTCCTTGCTGGAGGAACAGTTTCACATCCCGTACGTCGCAGGCACTGTTGCCACGCTCTTTTTCGCCTTGCTAATCTTGCGGAAGGGTCTGGATCGGCTGCTCGTCGTCAACGCGCTCGTCGTGCCTTCCATGCTCCTGTTTGCCATCCTCATCTTGCTCGAAGGAACGGCCGATTCCCCGCTCCCGCTCGCAGCACCGGACCATTACATCTTTCTGTGGAAAACCATTCTCTATGTATCCTTCAACCTCGCGATGGCCCAATCCGTCCTCATCCCGATTGGTTACGCCATCCGCGAGCGAGCCATCCTGTTTCGCGCCGCTGTCATCGGGGGAGTCGTCCTCGGATTTATGCTGCTCGTCGTCCACACTGCCATGCTCGCCAACTGGGATGACGTCCGCTTCATGGACATCCCGATCCTGTTTGTCACCGACCAGTGGAACGAATGGCTGCAGCTGTTTTTTGTATTCGTCCTCTACTCGGAAATTTTTACGACGCTCATCTCCAACGTTTTCGGGATCGGCCAGCAGCTGCGGGAGCTGTTTTCCATACCGGAATCGCGCATCTACCTGTTTTTGTTTCTCACTGCGTTCGCGCTCTGTCTGATCGGTTACTCCCAACTGCTGATGTTTCTCTATCCGCTTTTTGGCTATCTCGGCTTGACGACGCTCTGCCGCATTGTTTTTCCGCCAAGGCGTCCCGGGTGGCCGTAGTGGTAGACGATCAGGTAGACAGTCGCCGATCCAGACAAGGACTCCGATGAAGCCATGAAGGTGGTCGCCTTGTCTGTTCTCACGGTTTTCGCAGCAACGCTTCCCAGTCTTCCGGAAAGCCGATCCTATGCAATTCCACGTCCTCATGGTACGCGGAAAACAAGGCTTCCAGTCGCACGAGAAAATCGGACCAGATCTGCGGATCGTGGATCAGCTGTTTAGCGATACAGATCGGGGCGAAAATCCGATCTTGCGGAATGCCTCTTGCTTTCCATTCGCGAGAAAGTCTCGGTTTACTCGTCAGAGGTCTGTTATACAGCCTGCCGTAATGCGCACAAATATTGCGAACATACGCAAAACATTTCAGCCAGCTTTTCAAATACACAGCTGGAACCCGGTAGTTCGTTTTGGCTATGTACGTCTGATCTTCTAGCTTCATATTGGAATAGAGTTTTGAAAGCGCACCGAAGGACAGCACTTCGACGGCCACCCAAATCGGAATATCGCCATGGTACTTATCCAGGTGATGCCGGATAAATTGCTCCTGTGATCGTTGAACTTCTTTCGTTAATGCATAGAGAAAACTTTGATGATAGTCAACATTGTCAAAATGGGCTGCTTCGAGATGCCCAAAAGCGCCGTACTGATGAGCGATATGGTAGGAAATATGCGTTCGGAACGCGATTTCCACCTGTTCTGCCAGCTCCAAGATGAGATAGCGAAATCGGCGATCAAATTCGTACAGGTTGTAGATACGGGCAAACGTTGTTCCCGGAATGTACGTGCCTCTCCGCTTCAGGCTCAGTCCGTAAGCGCTGAGTCGATAGTAGTTTATTTTTTTCAGTTTCCTGATCGCAAAATCTTCATCCTCTACGATCAAACCGCGACTTTTTAAGATTTGCAACTGCTCTTCAAAGGTAGCGGGTGGCTTGCTTATTTGATAGGATTGTGCAGTCATTGATTCCCCCGAAACAGAAAAAGGCCCACCTTGGTACGCATTGTTAAGAGGCGTGGTGGGATCTGTTACTTTTATGTTATTCAATATAGTAACAGGTGTCAATACAGGTGCACGCTTTTTCGCCTGTGCTTTGCCAGGCTTTCAGCACATTGCCCATTTTCGCGAAATGAGCGAGCAGTCCGTAGGTCATCCAGATGTCTGACCTGACTTTTTGTGAAAGCTGGATCTCGCCGGGTGTCTGGATGTCACCGTCGCCATGGAACCACACCAAGGTGACGAAATGATCGCTCACAATGCCGGAAAAAAATTCCGTCTAGTTTATTTGCAAAACTCCTGGTACAAGCTAAAATGGGTACAACTACCACTGAAAAGGAGAGAATTCGATGCCGATCAATCCTTATTTGAACTTCAACGGAAACTGCCGTGAGGTCGTCGAGTATTACGCACAAGTCTTCGGAACGGAAAAACCGCAAATCATGACCTTCGGAGATGCTCCCCCCAATCCTGAATACCCGCTCCCGGAAGAAGCAAAAGCGCTTGTCATGCATACGAACTTGACAGTATGCAAAACGATGCTCATGTTCTCTGACGTGTTCCCCGGCATGCCATTCACACCCGGAAACAATATCAGTCTCGCAATCGTTCATGACAACATGGATGAAATGAAGGAGTACTTCCAAAAACTCAGCGAAGGCGGGACCGTGCGCATGGAGCTGCAGGAGACATTCTGGAGCAAATTGTACGGCAGCGTAGTGGACAAGTTCGGCATCGAGTGGCAGTTCAACTACACCAACTGCGAAGCGGACGCTGCAAAAGAATAATGACCGTGACCTTCCCGCGGGCGATGCACGGGTCGTTCTCGACGGTCCTGCATCGAAGTCCCGCAACGAATAAAGGCACCGGACGTAAAGCCGGTGCCTTTGCTATGTGCTTGCCCGTTTATTGAATGTACGTCGTGATCTCGCTTACTTCTTTGCGAGGGAGCTTCTTCGGCGTCTCTTGCGGATGGCCAAGGGCAATGACCATGTTCATTTGCTTTTCGCTGGAAATATTCAGGAAGCTTCTGATTTTATCAGCGGCGAGCAGAACAGGTCCGGTCATCGGGCACGTTCCCAAGCCTTTGGCATAAGCGGCAAGCATCAGGTTTTGCGTGGCCAGGCAGCTGCTCTTGATGCCTTCTTCTTCCCAAACCGATTCGTTCACCAACTGGATCGGCTCGAAGATTTTTTCCCGGAATTTCGACTGGTACGGCGTCGCCAGGCAGATGATGAGTGCAGGCGCATCCGAGAAAGCAGTCGCATAGGGACCAAACGAACGAGTCAGCAGCTTGGCTTCTTTTTCAAACCCTCGCTCTGTCGCTTCCGCCGCTTTTTCATGAAGAGCATCCCAGGTGAGCTGCTCGATTTGCTTGATCTTCTCTTTGTTCGTGATGACGATAAATTCCCATGTCTGCGAATTCGTGTCGCTCGGCGCGTAACGAGCACAATCGATGATATCGTTGATGTCGTCAATCGACACAGGCTGGTCCGTAAATTTGCGTATGCTCCGTCTTCCGTGAATAATATCTTTTAGTGCGTGAAAATCCATGTAGAGTGCTCCTTTTGTTTATTTACACGATTACCATTATAACGTAAAACGGTTGATTGTCGAAACAGTCTTTGCGAATGCCGGATCGATGTGCCCTGCGCCCAATTGGATTCAGTTATTGGGGTCGGCTGCTTCTCTTTTTCTCACCCCATACAGCTGATGATGCAGCTCCTCGATTTCATCCCCGGTCAGATCGCCGCGCTTCAGCAGCTCTGCGGCGATGGCGTGCACGAAGTCGGCGTAGTCCACCAACAGTTTTTTCACCTGGGCCATCTGCTCTTTTAGCAGCTCGTTGATTTTGGGGCGCAGCGCCTTCAGACCGTCGATGCGCGAACCGGCCGCCAGCCAGCTGAACAGTTCATCCCCCATCCCGACGATGCCAAGGTATGCCCCGGCGAGTTCAGTAGCCTGGTGCAAGTCGGAGGTCACGCCGTTCAGCTTTTTCCCCAGAAATTCTTCCTCTGCCGCGCGGGCGGCGAGACAGACCTGAATGGCTGCCAAAATTTCGCTGTCGCTCTGGTTGTATCGCTCGTGCGTCGGCTTGGTCGCGGCGAGGCCAAGAGCGCCACCTCGCCGGATAATCGTGACTTTCCAGACGCGTTCATGCGGTTTCAGAAAAAACTGCGCGACGGCATGCCCCGCTTCATGATAGGCCACATTGCGCTTTTCGTCGTCGCTCATGGAACGCAGCGGCTGCTTGATCCCCCACTCGTACGTCTCCATGGCGGCGCGGAAGTCTTCGTAGTTGGCGAGAGCCGCCCCCCGCTGATGGGCGATGACAACCGTTTCGTTGACGATATGCTTGATCTGCGCAGGGCTGTACCCGATCGTATCGAGGGCTGCCTTTTCAGGAGTCAGCGAAGTTTCATCGTGTTTTACCTTATTAAGATAATATTGAAAGACATCAATCCGTCCGTTGTAGTCCGGGGAGTCGACCCAAAGCTGTCGGTCAAAGCGTCCCGGCCGCAGCAGCGCCGAATCGAGGACATCCGGCAAGTTCGTCGCAGCAATCGTCATGACGGCCGGCCGCTCCGCCTTTTTGCGGTGCAAGCCAAGCGTCCGCAGCAGCCTGGCGATTTTCGTATTGTCGATATTCGGAGGGTCCATCTGGAGCAGCAGCTCGTTCAACAGCCCTGCTCCGGCCATGCCGAACATTCCTGCGCCCATGCCGCCGCCAGCTTGCCTTTTCATCCCGATGGCGTCGATTTCATCAATGAAAATAATGCATGCGCCGTACTCCCTCGCCCGCTTTCTCGCTTTGCGATACAGCCCCATCACCTTGAGGTTGCCTACCCCGAAAAACATGTTTTGAAAGCTCGGTGCCGAAGCGTACGCGAAAGGAACCTGCGCTTCGTTGGCGATCACCTGTGCCAGATACGATTTTCCGGTCCCGGGAGGTCCGCAGAGAAGCAGTCCGCGGATCGCCTCGCCGCCCATTTCCTTGAACTCCTTGACGCCTTTGAGCAGCGTCACGATTCGTTTGGCGTTTTCCACAATTTCCGGGTTGCCCCGGTAGTCTTCCCAGGTCGAGCCGGTCTCCCCGGGCAAAATCCAGTACGTTCGTCCGCGAGCCAGAAACCAGAACAGCGCGACGAACTGAATGATGATGAACAAGACGGCAAAAAGCAGTTGAAACAGAAGGGTAAAAATCCCCCAGGCGACCGCCCAATAAGTCGGACCTCCTGTCACCAGAACGATTGCGAGAAAGACGATGATGCCAAGCCAGAGGAGGATTTTCCGCCACTTGATCCACTGGTATCTCCTCATGGCACCAACTCCTTTTGCAAAATATTTTGAATATAGTATGAAAGGACAAGCCATGTGGTGCCTTGGCCCTGTCGCGTGTTCACCCGGTGAGATGTGGCGATGATGTGAGCAGCTTCATTCCCAATTATATACAGGCGGACATGCCGTTCATGTCTCGGAGCGAAGATGATGTTTGGCAAAAAAACAGCCTCCCTGCAATCAGGAAGACTATCGGCCACTTGATTAGCCAGCAAACCTGCCTTTAATATCGAGCACATACTTGAGAATGACGGCAATCCCGGAAAGGAAGTAGAAGACGATCAAGGTGTATTTCGTCGGATCGATCGAGATCATGGAGACGATGACGTTCAGTGGCAGGATGTAGTACAAAATGTCCTTCAAATACCCCAGAATGAAGTTCGGGCTAAAGGTGCCTTCCCAAAATGACCGGAACAGGACAATCAGAAAATCGATGATCATAAGTCCAAAAATCGCCCAGATCGTGTAGATCATCCAATCAGCCAGCGAGTAGCCCACCTGTATCACCACCTTTTCCCCAGCATATGCGCCGGCGAAAACGCTGGTGAGCAAAAAGCGGGAAGGAAATTCAGGATCTGGATACACTCACGATGTCTTCCACTTTGATCCAGCATGATTGTTCATGGCCGACCAGCTTGACCGCATACTGCTTGACGTCAATCTCGCGGACAAGCCCCCAGGCGGAATGGACTGAGCCATAGGAGCCGCGCTCCCTGACAAACCATTTGACGTGAATCGGGTAATGGTACTGCGTGCTGTCGTAAATGCGGAAACACATCTCGCCAAAATCGTCTTCAGCGACAACGGGTCGCTGCACATACGATGTCTCCCCGCCGTAAAATCCGTCCGCTGATGGATATGAACACTTCTCCGCCATTTTCTGCCCTCCATTACACAAGAACTGCTGCTGAAAAGGACAAGTCGCTCGTGTGAACATAGCGAATGCCTTCTGCCTTTCCATTATAACAGATGGGAACTTGTGTTCGCAATTCAATCTTTTCGTTTCTGTCGGCGTCCCTGCCTACCTGTTCTACGCCTTCATACCCCCACTCGAATCTGGCTGTATAGTCAGCCTGCGAAAACACATCCGCCGAGTTCATAAATTCCACCTCTTCCTAGTTGAAATGGTTCCTTGTCCCAATACGTTCGCCGTTACAAAGGGAGACAGGTTGAAATAAAGTATTATGTCCCACAAAACAAAAATCGATGAATGGAGTGAAAAGAATGACAGATCACAACAGGACCCGTACTGCTCGCACTACTGGTATCCTTCAAAACAATCTTAATGTTGCCCTCACCGCGCACATCGACCTGGTCAACCTGAACAACGAAAATGTTGAGGTGCGGGTACAAGTGCTGAACTGGGGAAATGCGGTCACGCAAACCAACCCTGTCGGCACTTTGCTCGATGTCACGCAGACTCTTCCAGGAAATACCCGTATTGCACTCAATGCCAGTGTACCCGCTTCCTTCCATTATGAAGTTCGTCTGTTTGTTCGCAGAAATCACGGCAATGACGGCGGCAGCGACGATAGCAATGTCCTTCTGACCACCTACGGACGTACTTCCATCGGCGGTGGCCAGCTGGTCGGCCTTTCCGTACTGGACAGCCAGTTGCAGACCGTCCGCGTCGATGACTGATTCTAAGCAACATCTGCAAGAGCGAGAAAAAGGAATTATGGTAGGAGCCATAGTTCCTTTTTCTGTTCAGATGAATCCAGCTGGAGTCAATGGTTCTGTTTTGCAGGCACAAAAAAACTGCCCGCGTACGGACAGTTTTTTGCAAAGGAGACTTACAGTTTTACTACGTTCTCAGCTTGTGGGCCACGGTTGCCTTGCACGATGTTGAATTGAACGCGTTGACCTTCATCCAAAGTTTTGAAGCCTTCCCCCTGGATTGCGCTGAAGTGTACGAAAACGTCGTCTCCGCCTTCTACTTGAATGAAACCGAAACCTTTTTCTGCGTTAAACCATTTTACTGTTCCGTTCGTTTGCATTGAAAAAAACCTCCAAGAAAGTCAATTTTGAATATGCTAGTCATATTTACCGAAGCAAATAAAAGTTCACATATCATGAAGAAATACCTTCTGACCTAAAGATATGTCTTCATGATATGTGAATGCATACCTGCTACTGTCATATGAAAATCGTTAATACGGAACTACATCAGGAAAAGTACATCTTTTGAAAACCTAAAACAACGAAAGCCCTGCCTCTCTTTCATCCTTGCGGCTCCGATGACCGCGCCAGTGTGAATCGGGCATTCAAAAAACAAAACGTAAGATCCTGCTCGTGCGAATCTTACGTAACGGATTCTCAAGTAGTAACAACATTCTACCACACCTGCCTTGAAGTCGCAACCGTCCAGTCAGACATGCCATCCGCGCCCGCATCTGCTACAATGTATCCGAGGAGTGATACGAATGAACAAAGACGTGGTTAACCGCAGCGAACTCGAACAGCTGCGGAAGGAAAACGAAAAGCTGATCATCCTGGATGTGCGCGACGAGGAAAAATATCGGGCCGGCAGCCTGCAAGTGGACGGTCTCACCCCCGTGAACGTACCTTTTGTACATATGAAGGAACAGGATCAACCTCTGCAAGACCAGCTCGCTGCGGCTTGCAAGGACGCAACGATCATTACCGTTTGCACGACGGGAAACAAGGCGCAAAAAGCCGCTGCCCTGCTGCGGGAAAACGGCTACCGCGCAGTCGCTTTGGAAGGCGGACTGACGGCCTGGAATTCCGCTGAAAAACAACCGGAATAAGGAAGCTTTCCAGATCGTTGGCAAAAATTGTTCCTATCTTTCCACCCGACATGTCTGGTATTCTGGGTCATGCCAACAAAAAAGCCGAAACTTCCTCTCGAATGGAAGTGCGGGGGATTTTTTATTTGCAGTTGTGAGACTGCATGGGGTGAATCGCCAATGGGCGTAGGGTTGTTTCCTCAATCCGAATCCGTCAACTAACCTCGTAGGCCAAAAAAAGGAGAGATGTGAATATGAAACGCCTCGGAACGATTGCAATCGCGACTTTGGGATTGGGTTTTGCCCTGTCCGGCTTTTCTTCCACAGCTTCTGCCGCCGCTGCAACTACTTGCCCGATACAAGCGTCTGCACCTTACATGCAGCAAATCCAATGGTTCCCATATATGAGCTACTTGCAGCAATTTGGCTACCAATTGCCTGTGAAGCCGACGCAGCCGCAAAAGCCTGTCCAGGCTCCTGTGCAGCAGCCTGTCAAAAAGCAAACGCCAGCAGTTGCGCAGCCGCAAGCCAAGCCGGCTGCACCTGTCAACAATGCCGGGCAGCTGGCCGAAGCTTCTGATGTCGTAAAACAGGTAGCGAACCTGGTCAATCAGGAGCGGGCGAAAGCTGGACTGAAACCGCTGCAACTGGACACATCTCTGTCGAAAATGGCGCTCGCCAAAGCCCAGGACATGTCGAGCAACCACTACTTCGACCACAACAGCCCTACGTACGGTTCTCCCTTTGACATGATGAAGCAATACGGCATCTCGTTCATGACTGCCGGGGAAAACATCGCCATGGGTCAGCGAACGGCCGAAGAAGTCATGACGCAATGGATGAACAGCGAAGGCCACCGTCAAAATATTATGAACCCGGCTTTCACCAAAATCGGCGTAGGCTACGTCAACGGTTACTGGGTGCAAGAATTTATCGGATAAGAAAAAACCTGAGCTTGAAGCGAAAGCCGAGCCTCTCTGGAAGAGGACTCGGCTTTCTTTGCGTTGCTGTGATTGGCTGAAAATGCCAGCTAGCGGCTGATGATATGCTCCAGATCCTTCAAGGCAGCTGCGGCTGCGGCCGTCGGGTCCGACTTTCCGCCGATGACGAGCAGCTCGCCCATTACATCCGTTTCGACACGGATGGCTTTGGTCGTCCCTTTTACGCTTGCAAACGGATGGGTGGGCTCCACTGCCAATAGTTCCACTGCGGCGCGGACACCTGCAGACGTCTTGCGGATGCTTCCCACCAGCTTCGGCGTCAATCCCGCCTCTTTCCAGGCCGCGAGCTGTTTTCGGCTCACATCCCGCACGCCCATGATCGGCACATCCGCCAGCTTTAGCTGCCCAGCAAACGCGGCGTTGGCGAGAATTGTCACCTTGCATGCCGTATCCCAGCCGTCGAGATCAAATGTCGGATCAGGCTCGGCGACTCCCATTTGCTGTGCCCGGGCGATTGCTTCCTCGCAGGAAATGCCCTCGTCCATCATGCAGGTCAGCACGTAGTTGGCCGTTCCTGTAAAGACGCCCTCCACGGCCAAAATTTCGCATCCCGCCACGTTGTACTGCAAGAGGTCGATCGTAGGGAGCGCCGCAGCCGTAGCCCCACTGATTTTGAGCGAGACCCCGTGCTTGCGCGCCAAGCCGGATAAGTTCGCGTAGTCTGTCACCAGCGCCCCTTTGGAGACCGCGATCACATGCATTCCCTGCTCCAACGCACAGCGTATGTAAGCAAGCCCCGCCCCGCCTGTAGCAATGTCGGACGGCCCCGCTTCCACGAGAACATCTCCATAACAGGAGCGCATGAAATCAGTGCCGGAAAAGGACGCGTCCGACGCCCGTTCCGTCCTGCCAAAAGCATCCAATGCCGCGCGCGTCAGCCCTTCCCCGGCGTAAATGCCGCCAGTAGACCGGGCGACACCGACCAGGCGGACATCCGCGCCGTACTTTTCCCGATACCGCTCCTGCCGCTGCTCAAGCAAAGCCGCTACCTGCTTTCCAATCGTTCCGTATCCCGTCAACACGAGGTTCCATCGTTTCATTTGTCATCCATCCCGTACCCGATCCGCTTATCGTACGATTCTTCGCTGATGCATGAGAATCGGCTGTGCGTCTTGCGGTTTTAATTTTTTTCCTGTCTTGGCAGAATACAGCTCATCCACGTAATCGATGAACAAAATGCCTTCCAGATGGTCCATTTCATGCTGGAAGCAGCGTGCGGTAAAACCTTCCGCTTCCAGAATCACGTTCTCCCCGGCCCGGTTTTGCGTCTGTACCTTCACATACTGCGCCCGCTTTACCATCCCGACGACACCCGGAATTGACAGGCAAGCTTCCGGACCGATCTGCTCTCCCGCTTTCTCCAGCAGGACCGGATTGATCAGCTCGATCAGCCCGTCGCCGCAATCCATGACGACCAGCTGTTTGGCAATGCCGATCTGGATCGCGGACAGCCCGGCCCGTCCTTTTTCCGCGTAGATCGTCTGCGCCATATCGTTCAATATTTTCTCGGTATTGGCATTGATCGTCGCTACCTTCCTGGATCGCTCACGCAAAATCGGATCTCCCAAGCGAACGATGATTCGCTCCGCCATCCATCATCCCTCCCGTGCCTGCTCTGTTACGTTTTCACCGTAGCAAAGCCATTTTACTTTTGTCAAAGGAATTCCATGCAACTATCTGAAAAATCCTTCCCTGCCAGATGACAAATGGTTGTGAATACGCTATCTTTATTGGTAAACGATACAGATGTTCCACTAGAAGAGGGAGGCTACCATGCACGCATTAGCAGCACAGCTGAATGAGACCATCCAGCGCGAAAATCCACATGTATACGAAATGTTGTCCCACCTGGCGAAGCTGATCTACTTTCCAAAGGAGGGCATCCTGAGCCAATCAGCTGAAGCCAAGGCAAAAGCGAAAAAATACAATGCAACGATCGGGATTGCATTGGAGAACGGACAGCCTATGCACCTCAAGGTGATCCAGGATCATCTGTCCTCCTTCCAACCGAAAGACATTTACGAATACGCCCCGCCAGCAGGCAAACCGGAGCTGCGTGCCGCATGGCGGAAAAAAATGATCGAGGAACAACCCGCGCTGGCGAACCACTCCTTCAGCAACCCCA
Source organism: Brevibacillus sp. GCM10020057 (assembly GCF_042683565.1). NCBI lineage: Bacteria > Bacillati > Bacillota > Bacilli > Caryophanales > Paenibacillaceae > Brevibacillus > Brevibacillus sp. GCM10020057. The sequence continues at coordinate 608,451 of NZ_JBHUJW010000043.1, read as the reverse complement.
TCGTCACCAACGCCTTGACGCACGGATTGAGCATCGTCGCGGACCTGTTTGCCGACAGCGGCGACAGCGTCATCATCCCGGACAAAAACTGGGAAAACTACGAGCTGACGTTCGGAATCCGCCGCGGTGCCGAAATCGTTCACTATCCACTGTATAACGACGAAATGAAGTTCAACGCGGCAGGTCTGCGCGATGCCATCCTGGCGCAAAAAGAAAAAGGAAAAGCGATCGTCGTCCTGAACTTCCCCAACAACCCGACCGGCTATACGCCAGGACCGGAGGAAGGCAAAGAGATCGTAGCCGCCCTCAAAGCTGGCGCCGAAGCGGGCATCAACATCGTGGCCGTGACGGACGATGCCTATTTTGGCCTGTTCTTTGAAGATTCGCTCCAGGAATCGTTGTTTGCCAGCCTGTGCGATCTGCATCCGCGCGTGCTGCCAGTCAAAGTGGATGGCGCGACCAAGGAAGAATACGTATGGGGCTTCCGCGTAGGCTTCGTGACGTATGCCTCGCCATCTGCCGATCTGCTGAACGCCCTGGAGCAAAAGACGCTGGGTATTATTCGCGCGACCATCTCCAGCGGCGCGCATCCTTCCCAGACCTTTGTCCTGCACGCCCTCACTTCTCCGGAGTTTCAGGCGCAGAAGCAAGAGAAATTCAACATCATGAAAGGCCGTGCGAACCGCGTCAAACAGCTTTTGGACAGCGGCAAGTTCGACGATGCGTGGAGCTACTACCCGTTCAACTCCGGGTACTTCATGTGCCTGAAGCTGAAAACGGTCGATGCCGAAACACTGCGCAATCACCTGCTCGACCAGTACGGCGTAGGCACCATCGCCCTTGGCGAAACCGACCTGCGCATTGCCTTTTCCTGCATCGAAGAAGAAAGCATCGATGAGTTGTTTACCCTGATTTACAATGGCGTCAAAGACCTGGAAAAAGCAGTGGCAAAATAATCTTGCCCAAAACAAGGCAGCAAGCGCAAAAACCAGTCCGCACGGGAGAACTCGTGATGGACTGGTTTCTTTTGTGTCCGGGTCTGTCAGGATTGCAAGGATGAAGCGGAGAGCAGAAATGGCATTCCCCCCCTGTTTATCCGGCATGCGGCAATTCTTTTCGCTGTACATCGGTCGTGGAACGTTTTTTCTCGGCTGCACCCACCAGCAAAGCGCCGAACGGCAATTTGCCCAGCCCGTACGAGATGCCGAACGAGAGCAGAGAGCACAGGAAAAAGGCAATGATGCTTCCAGACAAACCGCTGGAGAAGATCTGCCATGCATTCAGCCCTTTCATGACATAGGTCAGGACGAGCGCGTGCACCAAATAGGCCCCGTACGAGTATTTCCCCAGCAGGGCAAACCAGCGGCTTCCCTTTCCGCTTCCGAGCCGCAGTGCGAGAGCGTAGACGAGCAGCAATTGCGCGACCGTGTAGAGAAACATCGACGGCTTCAAGGAAGTTGCCACGTTCAGATTGATCTTGCCGCTTCCCGAATCCCGCAGCAATTCATACCCGATATAGCCGTACAGGATGACGAAACCAGCGCCGATCCACAGCCAATTGCGGATTACGGCCTGACGGAATGCGGACAGCGTGACCGCAGCCAAGCCCCCCATGAGAAAGTAGAAAAAATAATAGAATGCATTGCGGTCGCGGTATTTGATCCAATACGTGTCCAGCCACGCCAGGTCAAAGCGAAAGCCGTGATTCGGGATGTAGCGGGCCGAAAACCAGACGAGCCAGCCGTACAACAGGCCGAGCGCCGCGATGGCCAGCACGAGCTTGCTTCGCGTAGCGGACCATTTTTGCAACGCATGAAAAGCGCGCTGCCAGAGCGGATACAGCAGATAAAACTGGAAGATCATCACGACGAACCAGAGATGATAGGAGGCGCTGCCAGTCAGCAGGTTTTTAAGAACCGTCCAGCAAATGGATTGTCCATCTGCCTGCAAATTAGGCTGCAAGCTGAGGTACACCCCAGACCAGACGACGTACGGAACCAGAATTTCTTTCACCCGCTTGCGGATAAACGATGGATAATGGACGCGCTCGTAGTAGTTGTATAACAGCACGAGCCCTGTAATGAAAATGAAAGCTGGAACCGCGAATTTCAGCAGATGAAACAGCATGCCGTACAGGATGGCCGTCTGCTCCCCCACTCCCGGTTTTCGCATGTACACGCCGATGACGTGCTGGTAGACGACAGCCAAAAAAGCAAAAGAGCGTATCAGATCAAGTTCGGCGATTCGTTCTTTACGGATCATGTAAAATTTCCTAACCTTCCCACTTTTATTTGTTTTTGGTGACCTTTTCATATTACCCTCGCCCCATCCCTCCTGCAACCCTGCCCCAAAAGAAAAACCGCTGCCGAGTGCAACGGTTGCGTTATCATCTGCTGTCTATTTCTCCCGGGCGAAAGGCACCCCTTGCTGCGCGCTTGTCTGTTTCCGGTTGCGCAAACGGGCGACAAGCCACGGATCAAGGGAATGGCTGTAAACGCACGGTCGTCTGAAGGGAGTTCGCTTTGATGTTGGAAGTGAGAGGAGTGAAGTCCGGTGCTGTCCAGAAATTGAAAACGACGAGCAGGAACCCGAACGGCAAAACGAGCGGGCGATCATCGTCCAAACGAAGCCACTGTGCCGTTCCGTGCGCCAAGGCGTAAGTAAACACGGAGATTTTCAAAGATGAGCGCAAAAATCAGCGTGATTCCCGCGACACCCTTCACTTTTGCCTCACCTCTGCTCCCGGTATGCCGCCTGGGATGTTGATCAGGCCCGGGCGTCTGATGTACGAGGTGATTTGCAGATCGACGTCGATAGTCGGAAACACTTCATCCCACCTGTCCTTCACTTGGGCAAATTCCTTCGGGTACTTCCGGCGAAAAGCTGTCGCAAAACCGAAAACATCCGTTTTCATGTCGTGCTGCAGCAGATGGAACGTTCCTCTCATGCGCGCTTCGATGTCCTTGCGCAGAGCCACCTGCATGAGGTGCAAGAGATCCGGGTTGCTCAGATTCAGATTGGTCCCGTTTTGGATCAAAAAGCCCTCCGACTCGGCCTTTACCGTCATTTTCCATTTCCCTTTTTCGATGGACGGAACAAGCTCGGTGACCTCACGTATCGGAAGCAGCGAGACGAAGCCTTTTCCCTTTTTCGCCTTTACGGTCACAGTGGTCGAGTCGATTTCATTGCGGACCCACATGACTCCCCTCGTTGCTCTCTCCGACAACTGGCCGATCATCTTCCCTTCCTTGAAAATGGCACTGCCAAACAAATTAGGGGTTCGGGAAGTCTGTTGCGAGGAACCCGGAGTGGGGACCAAATCGATGATCGGCAGAATGGCAGCCTTGGAGGGGCTCTTGAGCATCTTCATGAGCTCAATCAAGGTCACCTCCATTCCGACATGCAGCCCAGACAGCTCGCGAATCGTTTCTGCGGAATCCCGTTCCAGCTTGGGATTCGACAGGAGGACATCGACCGCTCTCCCTTTGCTGACGTACATGAATGCCCGATTGCGCGGCTGGGGATGCCTCGCAAGATAATCGACCAAATCCGCAATGCCTTTCTTCGCGATCTCTTCCCCGTAGATGTATACCTTACAGTGCCCCCAGAAAATCAGTCGCGGAATCTTCATCTGGATTTTGGACATCGCGTCGGCAATGGTCACTCCTCTGGCGGAGCGTACGATAGTCAGGCTCTTCATGCCCGTTCCTTGCAGTCCTCCCCCACCCAACGCACGGGGGATGAATACCTGTATGGACAGCTCGAGTTCTTGATCCTCTGCCTTGTCGATTGCGGCTGCCGTTACGATGGCCACATCGTTCACTTCGATACGGTCCCAGCAGCCGCACAGGATTAAGCTGCACAAGAGAATGGCGAGATGGCAACGCGCTTTCAATTAGTCCCTCCCCTTTTCTGTGCTTCCCGGATTGGCCAAATGATGCTTTGCACGCCGCGAGCGTACAGGCAGAGGGGCGGGTACCCCGCCAGGGAAAAGAAGTTGTGGGTCATGGTGTTTTCCCGAAAGGTTACCGCAGCCTTTTGCAGCTTCCAAGGCTCGTGATAGACATCTGCCCCGTATATCTTCTTCGATCTCGCGCACTGGCAAAACAATGTGTAACGCTCCGTCAGCCAATGCTCCAGAGAGCCAGGCCGTGGCATAAACATGGCGGAATCAGGCCGATACACTGCGGAAAACCGTCCTGTCGCCAGTGGGCTGCGCCATCGCCTGGATTGCACATCAATTTCTTCTCCCCGATGGCGAAATTGCATCGTCGCGGGATGGTACGGAAGCCGGTACCATTTTTTGGCGATCGTAGTCATCAGCGGGTTGGCGGCATCCAGCGAGAGAAAGTAAATCCCTGATTTTCCACCTGCCTTGACATAGGTGCGCACATTGATCTCCGGAAATGTGTGCGTAAACGGAATACGGGGCGTAAAGCGAATGCGTACGCCCGTGAGCAGGAAGGGGATAATGCTGATCCAGGCTTGGCCGTCAAACGTATCCACCTCGATCTCGGCCGGGATCAAGGGACGAAGGAGGTCACAGGGAACCGGCCAATGCGCAAACAGCAAATGCTCCCATGTCTGCCACATGATCCACCCCGCTTTGCCTGCGGGATTCTGTATCGGAATGATTGACGTATGGATAAGAATCCCTCCTTCTCAAGCCTGAATCGTCCACTTGCACTCCTCATTGCTTCCCTTTTGGCTGGTAGGCCAGTGGCACATGCGTCACGCTGCTCGTCCATTCGTCCAGCGCCACCAAATCTTCGGCGGTCACCTCCCGCAACGATCTCTTTCCAAGAGCGAGGATGGCAATCTCCAGCTCCTCGACGAAAGCTGCGAAGAAGTTCTCCAAATGTCTCGCCGCTTTCTCGGGGTCAAATTCGTCCTTCAATGTCCCCGGATAAAATACGAGCTGGGTCGGCGGCTCCCACGGAATCGCCTTGATGACCTGGTCGTGTGTCATCGCCCACACAATCGCCGTTCCCATAAAAATCCCGTCAGCTCCGAGAGCCAGCGCTTTCAGGCAATCGCCAGGCGTCGCATAGCCGCCTCCGGACAAGAGGGACACCCGGTCCTTTACCCCTCTCTCCCGCAAATAGCGGACCGCTCGCGACAGCGCGTAAATCGTCGGCAGACCGAAGTCGTCTTCCAGGATCGGCGGACTTCCTTTCGTGCCTGCCTGTCCGCCGTCGATGCTGATGAAGTCCACACCTGCCTGAATGGCTATTTCCATGTCCGCTTCCAGGACAGCACTCGCGCAGATTTTCACGCCAATGGGCACTCCGCCCGTCAGCGTCCGCAGCTTTTCTACCACGTTCGCCAAATCTTCGGGACTTTGAATATCCGGATGAAGGGAAGGAATGACCACGACCTCCTCGCCTTCCACCCCCATGATCTTGCTCGCCCGGCCCTCGATGTACTCACCCGGGATAAAGCTCGCCGAGCCTGCGGAAGCGCCCTGGCCGAAGTGGATTTCGATAGCGTCCGCCTGTTTTAACGTCTCTGGCTCCTTGGCCCACGTTCCCGAGTTGTACTGGATGATCAAATGCTTGGCGTACTTTCTCTCCTCCGGCAGCAGCGGTCCTTCTCCCGTATTGGACGCCGTGCCTGCTGCTGCCGTCCCTTTGGCAATCGCAATCTTCGCCTGCTCGCTGATCCCGATCCCGTAGCCCATGCCACCTGACATGATCGGAATGTCCAGCGTCAACGGTTTTTTGGCATTCGGTCCAATCGTGATGCGCAAATCCACTTCTGCATCTTCTGGCGTGGGGAACACTGCCAATTGGGCGGGGGAAAATACCAGCCCGTCGAAGTTGAGAAATTTGCGCGGGCTGCCAAACGGCCGTTCAATCACTTGACCCGATGCGGCCCGCAAGCTGTTTTCCAGCACGATCTGCGGATTGATCTTTCTCATCGCGGAAACCATTTCAAAGATGTTTTCTGGGTATCTATCCCCCATGATTCGTTTCATGAACGTTCCCATCATCCATTGGGTAAGGGAACGAGACGAGAGGAACAACACCAGACCGATACACAAGCTCGCGAGCACCGTTCCGAAAAAAGAGCCAAGCAGGAAAGGAATCCAGTTTCCATCCATGTGCTACTCCCCCTTTTCATGGCCCTCGATCTTGCCTTTTTCATTAGATTGCCCAAAATTGGCAAGCTATAAGCGATTGCTCGTCTACTTGTGCCTTTTCACCTCTTCCCTGGGAATGCCGGCAGGATTTGCGATCAAGCCTGGACGGCGAATTTCCACATTCACTTGCATGTCCACGTCGACCTGCGGAAAAATTTCATCCCAATGCGGATTAGCCTTCTCCCATTCTTTCGGATACTTCCGATGAAAGGCAGCAGCGAAATTGACCACGTCCGCATTCAGCTTGTGCTGCAAAACGTCGAGAGCGCTTCTCATCCTTTGTTCAATATCGCTGCGTACGGCGTTCTTTACCATCTGGAGCAACTCCGGCCTCATCAAATCAAGCCGTGTCCCGTTTTCCACCACATCTGCTTCCGTGTCCACCTGCACGCGCATCAACCATTTTCCGTTCTCCACGGTGGGGATTAGCTTGGTCGTCGAGCGAATCGGGTTGACAGATACGACTCCCGCCTCGTCTTTGACCTTTACGGAGATCGCTGCTCTTGTGACTTCATTACGCAGCCAGAGCATTCCGCGGGTTTCTGCCAATGTCAATGTGCCGATCATTTTATCCTTCTTGAAAATGGCGGTGCCAGTCAATGTACTCTTCTTCTGGACTTCGCTCAGATGATTGATTTTCTTGCCGTTTTCCACCATGGGAATGGCTGCCGCTTCCGATTCCCCGCGAAGCATATTGCGATAATCCACCAACGTCAAGGGCATGCCGATGTGCAGATTTGCAAATTCCCGCAGCACTTCCGCGGTCGAACGCTCCAGCAAGGGCGTTAATTTCAGCAGATCGTGCCCGTTGCCCTTGGATACGTACAAGTACGAACGATTTCGCGGCTCGGGGTGGCGGACGAGAAAATCGATATGATCGGACAACCCCTTTTTGGCCACTTCCTCTCCGAACAGGTACACCTTGCAATGCCCCCAAAAAATTTCCCGCGGGATTTTGGTCTGAAGCTTGGACATGGCGTCCGCAATATTTACGCCTTCGCTGCTCTGCATCATGGTCAGCTTTCCTCCCCCTGCGCTGCTGCCGCCACTGCTTGCGCCGCCCGCACCGAGTGCACGCGGTACAAAAAGCTGCACGCTAAGCCGGATGTGGTCATTTTCCGCCTTGTCGACCGCTGCAACCGTGATGATAGCCAGGTCGTTAATTTCAGTGCGATCCCAGCATCCTCCAAGGACGAGGGAGCATAGCACGATCAGAAGCCATTTGGCACTCATCATCAGTTCACCTCTTTGGAATTTCCCTTGTCGATGCCACCTTGCTTGGCGCTCCCCTTGTTGGTCGCCGCCGAAATGAGCAACAGGCAACCGGGGAACACGACGAAGGACAGAAACAAAGAAACGGGAATCGCCAACTCGCTCCATTGCATATACGTTGTGAAGTTGGGCAGCCCCCAAAAGCTAAACAGCACCGTCAGCCATCCGATGGGCAAAACAGCCACCCGATAACTGGAAAGTTGCAGCCAATGCGCCGCAGTCTGCGCAGATGCGTAGTAAAACAACGAGACTTTGATAAATGCTCCGACGACCCAGATCGCCATGACTCCTGACTCCAGATTTTCAAAAAAGTCCGCAATGCTGACATACCTCGCTATGTCCATGATGGGGAACAAAAGCGCACTCGTTATTTCCCCCATCAGAAACAGCGTCACCAGATTGGCGATTACCATCGTGATCATGCTGAAGAAGACGGCAATATGTCCGGCCATCCCTCCCCTTTCTTTCTCTTTCAGCACAGGAAGCAGGAAAGTGATGAGAAAGGCTTCGCTGAACCAGCCCTGGGGCGTAACAGCACCGCGAAAAGTCGGCAACAGCCCGTTTTCCAGGATCGGGAGCATGTTCTGCGGTTCCATGTCTTTGAGGACGAGCAAAATCATGATGACAAACGGCCCTACGAAAAAGGGGGAAAAAATTTGCCCCGACCTCGCGATGACTTCGATTCCTCCCGTGACGGCTACGGCGCTGACGAGGATGAGCGCCATGGAGATGACGGACATCGGCGTATCGCGCAAAAACAGGCCGATAAATTCGGCGTAGTCTCGGACGATAGAACCGTTGATTTGTAAAAAAATGAAAAAATAATAAAATCCGATTATCTTTCCAGGAATTGCTCCTGCAATATGGGCACTTTGCTGGATGATGTTCATGTTCGGATGCCGCTTGTACAACCGGCATGCGATGAAAATCGCCAAAAAGCCGCTGATGGATGCCCAAATGGGAGAGAGCCACATATCGTTCAACGCTTTTCTGGCCATGACACTCGGCCCTGCGATCATAGCGGTCGCCATGATACTCGGGTACAAGAGCATTCCAGTCTGCGTAGCAGAAATTCTCTCCCCACTTTGCATCGCTGCCCCTCCTTCCATCCGCAATCACACGGTTAGCCAACTTTTTTGTCCTTTTATTGCTTGCCTGCCATCTGCTTTGCTGTCTGTCTTCTTTTCCGCAATACTCCCCCAACCAGCAACATCAGGGGGAGCAGCAGTTGGATGCACACACTGTAGAATGGAAACGTGAGCGTATCAAAATGAAGCTCCACATCGAAATTGGGAAACGACCAGAAGCTGAAGACCACAATCCAAAAACCAAGCGGCAGGACGAGAGGCCGATAATCCGAGACGCCGAACCACTGGCTGAACCCGAGTACGGACACGTAGTAAAAAAACGAGATTTTTACGAACATCCCCAAGATCCAGATCGCCATCACGAGTGACTCCAAGTTCTCGAAAAAATCTGCGACACTGATGTAGCGAAAGGCAACCATGACGGGAAAGAAAAAGTCAGACGACTGCCGCCCCAAAACGAGCAGGATAAACAGGTTCTCCACGAAAAAAAAGCCGACGATCGCCACAACGGTGAAATAACTCGTACGCACACTGTTTTGGTGATCCTGGATGAACGGCAGCAAAAACGACAGCAAAAACATTTCACAGAGCCAACCTCCAGGAATGACAGACCCTTTGATCGAGGGAAAGATGCCGTGCTCCAGGACCGGGAACAGAAAGTCAATATGCATATCCTGAAGCAGCATAAACATGAAAAACAGAGGCGTCAAAAATATGGGAAAAAACAGCTGCGCCGTTCTTCCAATGACCTCCAGCCCTCCGCTGACCGCAAAGGCGGAGACGATGACAATCGTAATGATCACGACGCTGATCGGTGTTTTACTCAGAAAATTGGAAGAGATAAAATCTGCGTAGTTGCGCAGGATCGTACCTGTCAGCTGGGTGTAAAAGAAGATGTAGACCAGACTGACCCCTTTTCCCAAAAACTTTCCCAGAATCTGCTGGCTATATTCCACAACGGTCATTTGAGGATACAGCTTGTGCAATCGAAGGGCGATGAAAACGGTGAGAAAACCGGGAAGCATCGCCCAAAAAGGAGAGAGCCACATATCATTGTGAGCGTATTTGCCCGTGATCCCGGGAGCCCACATCACACTGGAGGCGACGACGGCAAAAAACATGATGTTCATGGATTGCAAGGCAGAAATCTTGCCTTTTTCCAGCATTTCCTCACTCTCCCCCACCGTTCTACTCTAATAACCTCTCCAATGGTTTGAAGATCGCCTGCAACACTGTTGTCGGGCCAGGCAATTGTTGCAAATCAAACATGGACAACCCCCACGCGATGATGACGAGAGAGATGAATGCCACCTTGTCTCTTTTCGGCAGCTTGCTCAGTCTCCGCCACTCAAACAGGATCATGGTGATCGCCAAAGCTGTCATGCTGATCATCAGCCCCCACTTCACGACGATTCGCCACCTTTATCCGGTTCCGGCTTCTGACCGGGTGCTTGTCTGTATTGGTTCGGTTCCCCCGTGTATCTGGGGCGTGTATTCATCATCCACCAGGGAGCACGGAGGAGGGTATCTTTCAATTCCAGCGTTTTCAGGGGACCTACCGGGCTCAGATACGGCACGCCCAAGGAGCGCAGCGAGCACAGATGCACGACCGTCAGGATGATGCCCAGCATGATGCCTAACAAGCCGAGCGACCCGGCCAGGAGCATCATTGGAAAGCGCAGCATCCGAATGGAAATGCCTGCGACGTAGTGCGGAATCATAAAGGAGGCGATCCCGGTAATCGCCACCACGATTACCATCGGTGCCGATACCAGACCTGCCTGGACGGCTGCTTGCCCGATAACCAGTGCCCCCACAATGCTGACCGCTGCCCCTAATTGGTTGGGCAGGCGCACCCCCGCCTCTCGCAACGCCTCGAACGTGACCTCCATGATCATTGCCTCTACAAGTGCGGGGAACGGCACAGCTTCCCGGGAGGAGGCCATACTGATCAGGAGAGAGGTGGGCACCATTTCGTAGTGAAAAGTGATGAGTGCGACATACAGAGAGGGCAGCACAAAAGACATGAGGGTAAAAATGTAACGTAACCAGCGAATAGCCGTGCTGATAATCGAGCGCTGGTAGTAATCTTCACTGGATTGAAGCAGGGAAAACAGCGTAGTCGGAGCGATCAGGACAAACGGCGTTCCATCCACCAAAATTGCGATCCGCCCCTCCAGCAAATTGCCGCAGACGACATCCGGGCGCTCGGTGCTCAAAATTTGCGGAAATGGAGAAGAAGGCTGATCTTCTATCAGCTCTTCGATGTAGCCGCTCTCCAATATACCGTCAATCTCGATCCTGTCCAGCCGCGAATTCACTTCCGTGACCAGCGTCGGATCAACAAGTCCTTCTATATAGGCAACGATGACGCATGTCTTTGTGTATCCCCCGATCAGCTTGCGCTCCATTTTCAGTGCAGGCGTCTTGATCGCGCGCCTCAGCAAGGAAGTATTGACGCTGATGCTTTCCGTAAAGCCTTCCCTTGGTCCGCGAACGACTCTTTCTGCAACAGGCTCCTCGATCCCCCGCTTTTCCCATTGGGTCAGTCCGATGGAGATCGCCGTTTCCTTCTGATCGATGAACAGAACCGGGAAGCCGCTGGAGATCGAATCGACGCACTCCTCCAGAGACACCAACTCCTGCCACTTGGATACAGGAACGGTTTTTTGCAGAAACTCATGCGCCTTCATTTCGCGATTGCCTCGCCCCTGCATGAGCGGAGTCAATACTCGCGCATCCAGCTCTTCAATATGGGCCATACCGTCGATATAGATCAGGAGGGCCGGTGTAGAGCCGAATATGAGAAAGGGGCGAAACACGATATCGGAACAGTTGTGGTAGAGACTGCGCATATACTCGTCATTTTTTGCAAGATTTTTATCCAGCGGCGTCCGCGTTGGTGTGTGCTGCTCTTTGATTTTCATCCTGTTTGCTCTCCACCATTTGCGAGCGTTCCCTTTCACCTTCTCGCCCCCTTTTCTGTCCGAGTATAGGAAAATTTTGTCCAGGCTGTTCCTCTTTTATCCACCGTTCACATGCGGATAAAAAAAGCAGCCTACGGACAAAATCGTCTGGTTGCTGCCAAGCAGCTCCCATTCCCTTTCACAGAACCCTTCCCGAGACATCTTGCCCAACAAAAAAACGCCCGCACTGGCGGACGCTTTCTGTAGTTCATCGCGATCTGGATCGGATCGGCGGAACTCGATCTTGCTGGCTGCTTGCCATAACGGCATGCGCTATTCAGTCATTGGACCTTTTTTATAGACGGACGATGACTTTTTCCCGAAATCGAGCAGTGTCCCTGCCAGTCCAGCAACCAAAGCGGGCATGATCCATCCCGCACCTTCCGCGTAAAACGGCAGAGCATTCAGCCAGAAATCCCACTGATGCTGCAGGAAGGTCACATTCACCATGTCGATGATGCCGAAAATGGCGACGACGACGACGGTCACCACATACACGCGGGAATTGGGCGGAATCAACTGTCCCAAAAGCGCCAGCACGATCAGGACGATCGCAACCGGATAAATGGCGCCAAGGATCGGCACGGATACACTCAAGATTTGATTCAGCCCCAGATTGGCGATCGCCATGCTAAGCAAGCACAGGATCGTCACCCACACCCGATAGGACAGATGACCAAACAGCCCCTGAAAATATTGGCTGCAGGAAGTGACGAGGCCGATGGATACACACAGGCAAGCGATGGTGAAGACAATCCCGAGCAGGAAGGTACCGCTGCTGCCGAACAGATGGTTCATCAAGCCCGTCAAGATTTGCGCTCCATTCTCCGAAACGCCGAGGAATGAGCTTTGGGCACCCAGCACACCAAGGATGACGTAGATGATGGTCAGCAAGATTCCCGCACCGACACCGGCTTTGATCATCGCTTTCGACAGCGCTCTCGGTTCACTCATGCCTTTGTTGCGCAGCGTATTGGCGATCACGATGCCGAAGACGAGCGCCGCCAGTGCGTCCATCGTCATGTACCCTTCCAGAAAGCCTTTGATCACCGGAGCAGAGGCATAAGCATCAGCAGGCTTTGCAAGCGGCCCCATCGGCGTGAACAAGCTCTTCACGAAAATGAGCGCGATCAGCGTCAGCAGCGCAGGCGTCAGCCATTTGCCGAAGCGGTCTACCAGCTTGGACGGCGACAGGCTCAACCAGAAGACGATCCCGAAAAACACAATCGTGTACATCAAGAGGCTGACAGGCGAGACAGCCCATTCGTCGGGCATAAAAGGGGCCATCCCCATCTCAAAAGCGAGACTCCCGGCACGAGGAATAGCGAGTCCGGGGCCGATCGAGACGTAGATCAGAAACGGGAAGAGCAGGGCAAAAATCGGATGCACCCGGTTGGCGAGGTCGTAAAATGTGCCTGCCTTGGCGACGGCCATTACCCCCAAAATAGGAAGTCCTACGGCGGACAGAATGAAGCCGACAAGCGCTACCCATACATCGTGCCCGGCCGATTGTCCGAGGAACGGCGGAAAGATGAGATTTCCCGCGCCGAAAAACATGGAAAAAAGCATAAAACTAATCCAGATACTTTCACGTTTTGACAGTTTTGTCATTGTCGATCATACTTCCTCCCATTATAATGAGAGGCATTCTATCAATTTTTCATGCGGCTTTCCAGTCTTTCGCCCGTATTCGCAATTGCAAAATGATTGGCAGTTTTCTCTTTCTGCGATTCGATTCAGCTATCCTCCCCGTGAGAGCGGTGAACAGCTCGTCCCCGTTTCCCCTGCAAAAAACCACCTGCCTCCTGCTGGATGGGGCAGGTGACTCAAAGAGTTACCGCTGCTTTCTCATCGCGATGATTTTGCGGTAATAGGACTGGTCCTTCAGCTTTTGAAAGAGGGAGAGATTCGGACGGAAATTCGCCTCGATAATCCACGGCTTGCCTTCGATGTCGATCCCAAGGTCCAGTCCGACCTCCCGCAACGTCGGGTAGGCTGTTCCCAGTACCTTTGCAGCTGCCAGTGCCACCTGGCGGATTTCCTCAAACAGATGATCTGGAGCCGAGACGTTGGACAGACGAATCGCTTTCTCCAAAGGGAGCACCTTCCCCCTGCTGCGCGCAACGTTCGTCACGACGAAGCCGGGCCCAGCCAATTTGGCGACCCAGCCGGTTAAGACCCATGGAGACTCGCTGCCCCTGCGCTGCACCATGACACGAACGTCAAAAGGCCGACCGTCGATTCTCCCCAACTGAATAAGCGGCTGCAACAAATAGGGCTTGGGACGGAACAGAGACTTCACGTACGAAACGGTGTAATCCCTTCCCTCTACGATGCGCCGGGTATTGCCGGCATGCACCAGATAACGGTTGTCCCCTTTGTCGCTCACCTGGATGATGCCTGCCCCTCCTCCCCCGCCTGAAGGCTTCAGTATGACTTTTTCGTAGTCCTCTACGTATTCCCACAACCTTTCCGGGGTGAACAACCGTGTGGCAGGCAAATAATCCCGCAGAAATTCATCCTTGACCAGGTGCTGATGTTTGCTCCACTTCCCCACATTTGGCGCTTTTATGTCAATGCCTCCCCGTTCGTGATGAGATGATGCTCTTCGATTTTGACAATCTGGTTCTGTTCGTCTACAAATACGACGCGCGGCACCAGGTCCGCGATTTCGTTCTCCTCGTACATCCCCATGCTGAGGATGATGACCAGATCACCGGGCTGGAACAGATGGGCTGGCGGTCCGTTCAGGCAAATCTTCCCCGAACCTTCCGGCGCCGGGAGGGCGTACGTCTTCCACCGCGTTGCATTGCGCAGACTGGTGACTTGCACGATTTCATACGGCCTGATGTCCGCAGCCGCGAGGAGCAGGGCGTCGATCGTGATGCTTCCGACGTAGTCGAGCTCGGCCTGGGTCACTGTCGCGCGATGGATCTTTCCTTTGCACATAAGTCGCTGCATGAACTATCCTTCCTTTCCAAACCGATGACAACAGTCTATGTGAGAACGTCTGTCCGCGAAACCACTCCCTCACGTTCTATTCACGCGTTGATCCGCGTTCGCCCCCAGTCTACCCCGTACGCCGCGCACAGTTGCTCCAGCTCCTGGGCAATGGCAGGCGAGAGGGACACCCCGTTTGCCTTTTGCTCGCGCATTTTCCGCCCCTCGATCTCTCCCGGAATCAAAATTTCTGCCACGCCGGCTTGTCGCGGAACGGACTTGATCTCGCGGATGTAAGCATCCATCCTGTCCTGAAAGACCGCCAACGGCCAAAAACGCCGGACGTCGACAGCGAGGAAGACGTGCCCGATATTTTGCGGCTGCGTCCAGTTGTCGTACAGGCTTTTCACATCTGGCCCGCTCGCCGCTCCTGTCAATAGTCCACAGAGGATATCGATAAACATGGCGAGGCCGTAGCCTTTCGCCCCGCCGATGGGCAAAAGCGATCCCAGCAAGGCCCGTTGCGGGTCAGTCGTGGCAAGTCCCTCCTGATCGATCGCCCATCCTTCCGGGATTGGCTCCCCCTTTTTCGCTGCGAGCGCGATCTTGCCACGGGCAACCACACTTGTCGCCATATCCAAGAGGAAAGGAGGCTCGCTTCCTGCAGGAATGCCGATTGCGATCGGATTCGTCCCGAAAAAAGGGCGTATCCCCCCTGTCGGCGCCATTGCTTCCGGAGCATTCGACAGGACGAGCAAAATCAGCCCCTGCTCGATCGCTCGCTCTGCGTAATACGAACACGACCCGAAATGATTGGAATGACGCACACCGACGAAGCTGATTCCTGCCTGGCGGGCTAAAGACATGGCCAAATCCATCGCAGCCACGCCCACGACGGCTCCCAGATGATTGCTGCCGTCGATCAGCGCCATCGCCCCCTCCTGCTTCACGACTTCCGGCTCCTTGTCCAGACAGATGACCCCGGCTTCGATCCTCCTGAGATAAATGGGCAGGCGCGACAGCCCGTGAGATTCGACGCCGCGCAAATCAGCGTGAACCAGCGATTGGGCAACGGTCTGTGCATGATTGTGGGGTACTCTCGCGCGCATGAACAGCTCTGCCGCCGCCTCCTCCAGCCGTTTCCAATCATAACGTATCCGATTCACCGTCATGTCTCCCCTCCCCGTCTTGATGCCGCACTACTTTCTCGAAATCATCTGTTATACATATGTACACAAAAAAAGCGCCGACACCGGCATTGGCCCAGCGACACCGGTATCGTCGCGGTCTGATCGCGCAAATCAGTCTTGACCTTCCTGCTCGCGGCGAAGCCATTCACGATGATCGGGAAGTCCGGATATTTTGCCGCCCATCTTTCTAAAAACAAAATCCGGGATACTCGCTCCCTCTGCGACCATACTATAGTCAATGACAGAAAAAAGGAGGATCTGGGTTTGCTCCGCCGTCTATTACTCTCTTTTCTCCTTCTAGGGACACTGACCTGTCCGGCATCCGCAGCGCCCGACATCGGCAGCGTCCGCATCGATTCCACACCTGTCCGAACCTGGCAGGAGCTTGTAAAAAAAAGTGAGCTGATCGTCGTCTCCTGGGTCGACACCGCCAGTCAATCGGCTGCCACCGGGCGCACGGTCAGCGGAGGAAAACTGTTCAATTACGTCCAAACGGTCCAGGTCAAGCAAGCGGTAAAAGGCTCGGCGCCGCGCCTGATCAAACTGGTCAGCACAGGCGTAGAGCCGCTGCCTGATGCGCGAAGCCCTTTGAACCTGACTTACCCAGGGCCGCTCGCCGAGGGCAGTTACGTCCTGTTTCTCCATCGGGTCGCAGGGGACGGGCTGTACAGTACAACGGGAATTTGGCAAGGCGTGTACCCTCTCCAGCAAGGCAAGACCATCGCCCTGGAAGGCACCGGCTTCCCGGAGTTGAATCAGCTAACCGTCGAGGAGATTACGCGCAGGATCAAGAGCGTCTCCCCGTAGCCCCGCGGCCTGCTCGCACAAAAAAGAAACCGCACCTCCGGCTGTTGGATATGCCCAACCATCGGGGTGCAGTTCACTCCGGGCCTTCTTTTTTTGTGCAGCTATGTCCAATCAATGTCGCATGACGTAAATAAACACAACCATGGACAACGCGCATGCCAAAATGGTGCCGATAAAGCCCCATATGACAAGCTTGTTGCCGCTTTCCCGTTTGTCGCTCATGCCTTCTTCTCCTTACACCAGCTTTTGCTCTTTCATTATAAAGGAAAAGGGACTCGGTCGAAAGAGTGATACACGTGTGCGGGACATGGCCGGAGAACTGCCTGCTCGTTCGACCGCAGGTGCAGCCGTACATACTGATTAAAAATGAAAAAGCAACGGTCGTCCGGGACAAGCTCACGCGCTTCGGACTGCCGTTGCTTTCTTTGTTATTTCGCCAGGTCGCGCATAACCTCGTCCACCTTGACATCCTGGGTGATCAACTGTTCTTTTTTCATCCAGTCAATCAACGTCTGCCACGATTCTGCCGCCTGGCTGCCGAATGGCTTGTCTCCTGCGTCCATCAGCGGGAGCAAAATATCCAGGCTCTTCGTTTCGACGTCTTTGTCCAGCGGGAATTCATTCGCCTGCTTGCTCAAGAGAAGATCGAGCGCTTTCGCCTTGTTAGCCTTGACGTACTCCTGACCTTTGGCTGCAGCCCGCAGGAAGGCTTCGATCGCCTGCTGCTTTTTGCCCAGCGTGTCGTCACTCGTCGTCAAGACCAGCTCATAGAAGTCCGGCACGCCGAAGTCGGTCGGAGAGAAAGCGTTGACCGGCACGCCGTTTTTCTCGAGAATCAGCTGCTCATGGTTTTTGTAACCGCCCACGACGGCATCGACCTTTTTCCCGGTCAAGGCCGGTACGATGTCAAAGCCGATGTCGGTAAACGAAATGCCGGAGTCATCGCCTCCTGCTTCCTTGACCACATTGCGCACGATCGACTCATCCAGCGGCACGGATGGATACCCGACATTTTTCCCTGCCAGCTTCTGCGGCGTATCAATGCCGCTGTCCTTGCGGGTCATGATGACGTTGAGCGGGTGGCGTACCAAAGCCGCTACGGATACGACCGGAATACCTTCTGAACGGGCCTGCACCACTTGGGTCTGGTAACTGATCGCCAGGTCTACCTTGCCGGCGGCTGCCATTTTCAACGGATCATTGCTGTCCGACGGCATCTGCAAGTTCACTTTCAGGTTTTCCTCTTTGAAGTAGCCTTGCTCTTCAGCCGCGTACAGGAAGGAGTGCACTGCGTTCGGATACCAGTCCAAGGCGACGGTAAGCTCTGTCGGTTCTTTCGCATGATTGGCATCCGGTGCCGCCTGCTGGCCTCCTGATTGGTTTCCGCATGCGGCCAGTCCCGCGCTCAGAAGCAGGGCCACAACGGTTTTGCTCCATTTTTGTATCGATTTCATGGGTACGTCCCCCCTATTGTTCCTTCGATGTTTGTTTGTTCGCTCGTTTGTGTGGGGCGAAATGCCTCTCGACGCGACCGACCAGCCAAAACATGAGCATCCCCAGCACGGAAAGCAGCAGCACAGAGGCGAAGAGTGCCGGCGCCTGAAAATTGCCGGAAGCGCGGCGGCCAAAATAGCCGAGTCCTTCGCTCGAACCGAGCCACTCCCCGATGGTCGCTCCCGCCACACTGTAGGTTGCAGCGACTTTCAAGCCGCTGAAAAAATGCGGCAAGCTGGACGGCAGCTGCAGTTTGGCAAAGATTTGCCAGCGGTTGGCGCCCATCGTCCTCAGCAGCTGCAGCATTTCTTTATCCGTCGAACGCAGACCGTCGTACGTATTGACGACGATCGGGAAAAAGGTAAAAAGAATGGTGATGGCAATTTTTCCGGTCAGGTCGTAGCCGAACCACAAAATAAAGACCGGTGACAGCGCGATAATCGGGATCGTCTGGGAAATGACGATGTACGGGTAGAACAGCCGCTCCACGATGCGGCTCATGTTCATCGCAAACGCCAGCAGAATGCCGAACAGGATGGAGACGCCAAGCCCGAGCAGCACTTCCTTCAGCGTCACCCACAAGTGCAGTCCCAGCAAAGTCGCGCGCAGCTCCCACAAGGCCGCGACGACCGTACTGGGCGGCGGCAAAATAAACGGAGGCACATGCAAAAGGCGGCAGACCGCTTCCCAGACGATCAGAAAGAGCGCGATGGATACTACGAACCAGACGCCGCGATTCCACTGACCCATTACGCATCCCCCCCTGCCGTCCTGGCGGCTGCTTCCTGGCGCGGCAAAGTCACGACATTTTGCCGCAGCAGCCCCCACACCTGCTCCCGCAAAGCCTGAAACTGCGCCCGATTGCGAGACGCTGTCGTTCGCGGCCGCTCCATGTCTACCTTCAGCTCCACCGGCTGTTCGATGGGCCGCCCGGTAAGGACGATGACGCGATCAGCCAGCAGGATGGCTTCGTCGATGTCGTGGGTAATCATCAGCATCGTGCTCCCGGTCTCCTGCCACATTGCCATCAGCCACTCCTGCATTTCCATCCGGGTGATTCCGTCCAGGGCGCTGAACGGCTCATCCAGCAGCATGATGTCCGTGCCGGAGAGCAACGCCCGCAAAAACGAGACGCGCTGCCGCATTCCGCCAGACAGCTGGCCTGGATATGCCTCAGCCCATTCGGCAAGGCCGTAGCGAGGAAGCTGTGAGCGCACGGTTTCCCGGGCTTCTTTTTTGGGAACACCCTTGATCTCGAGTGGCAGCGCCGCGTTTTCCACGACGGTACGCCACGGCAGCAAGGCATCCCGCTGCGGCATGTAGCCTACCATTCCCAGCCGGTTTTCTACAGGCGACCCGTCGACGAGAATGGCTCCGGCCTGCGGCTGCAAAAGGCCCGCGATCAGCTGAAACAACGTGCTTTTGCCGATCCCGCTCGGTCCGATCAGGCTGATGAACTCGCCCTGCTTGACGCGCAGGTCAAAATGCTGCAAAATCGGTTGGTCTCCGTAGGAAAAGCGGACACCGGAAAAAGCCAGTTTGTCTAGCACGGCCAAAGTTCCTTTCTATACGCCATATCCCAGAACAAATACTCCATGCGGGATGTGGTCACGAAATGCTCTTCCAGACGGGAGAGTTCTTCCTCATTTTTCCCTTCCGCCAGCCTGTTCATCACGCCGATCAGCCATGTGGCCAGCTCGCCGAATTCTTCCGAGCTGTACGTGCGCACCCATTCGCCGTAAAGCTCATGGTCCAGCGCCCCTTCTACCTGTGCTAGTTTCTTGCCGATCTCCCAGTAGCTCCACATGCATGGCAGCAGTGCGCTGACCAGCTCGGCGAGCGAGCCTTGATGCGCGACCTTCAGCATGTAGCTGGTGTAGGCGAGCAGCACAAAGGACGGCTCGGTCGCCTCCAGCTCTGCGCGGGAAATCCCGAATCGCTCCGCGTACTGCCGGTGCAGTTCCATCTCCCCGTTCAGCGTCGCTTCCTGCAAGCCGGCAAACCTGGCGCTCGTCTCCAGGTCGTACGCCTTCGTGCTGGCGATTGCAAACATTTTGGCGTAATCGATCAAATACACATAGTCCTGCTTCATATAAAACTGGAAGGATTCTACTGGCAAGCTGCCATCCCCGAGTCCGGTTACAAACGGGTGTTGATGCGTACGTTCCCAGATGGGAGCCACGCTCTTCCACAGACGGTCGGTAAACGCTGCCATGCCGTCTTCACTCCTCTCCTGCTTTTTCCGTTTGGCACCAGTCCGCGATAAATCGTGCCATGACCTGGGCGAATTGAACCAACTGCTCCGGATCGATTGACTCGTCAACAGCATGGGCATGCTTCAGCTCACCGGGACCGAACAGCACGGCGGGAATCCCCGCATGGGCGAACCAGCCGACATCCGTCACGGTTGGCGAAATGTCGATGACAGGTGACTGCCGCAGCTGCTGTTCGTAGGCGCGTTGCAAAGTCACGAGGCCGGGGTGAGCGGTGTCCAGCTCCAGCGACGGGAAGATTTCTCCGCGCTCCTCGATCATGGAGCGCCCTCCCCAGCGGAATGTCGGCGGATTGTCGCGCAGCCAGATGTCTGCCTCCGCCGTTCTCCCCACGTGGTCTTCGATCTCGCGGATGATGTCTTCGTACGATTCGTTCGGGTAAAAGTGGACCGTGATCCACAGGGCGCATTTGTCCGCGAGAAAAGCCGCGTGCCGTCCGCCTTCGATGACGGCCGGATTGATCGTGCTGGTGCCTGGCGGAAAGCCCGGATACACCTTCATCACCGCCCAGTGACGCTCCAGCTCCTGCAGCGAAGCGATCACTTTCATCATCTTTTCAATCGCCGATGCGCCGTGGACGCGGCCGCCAGCGTGGATCGTCTTCGCCCGCATGCCGTCGTGCAGCGTCGTCTTGCTCTCGATGGTAATCCATCCGGTAATGACGCCGCCCTGCCCCTGCATGTGCAGGTTGCTCGTATCGACGACGACGGCGTAATCGGCGCGATGCCCTCGCTCGATGGCAGTCAGCGTCCCGGCCTCTCCCGCTTCCTCGCCAATTACGGACTGGAACAAAAGATCGCCGCTCAGCTCGACACCGTGCTCGCGAAGCTTTCGGATGGCAAACAGGCTAGCGGCAAGTCCGCCCTTCATATCGGCAACTCCGCGGCCGTACCAGCGTCCGTCGCTGCCTTTCGTCAACGCGAACGGCGGATACGTCCAGCCCCCGGCGTCCCCGACTTCGGCTACGTCGATATGGCCGTTGATGATCAGGCTGTTGGCTCTGCCGGACGCCGTACCTGGCAATCGGCCGACAACGTTGTCATCTCCGGGAAAGACGGGCCAGCGATCTACCGCAAAGCCCATCTGCTCGAGTTCCTGTGCGATCAAGTCCTGTGCTTGCCCACTGTTTCGTGCAGGGGGGCTGACTGTCGGACACGCGACCAGCTTGGCCAGCAACGCAAACAATTCATCCTGACCCTTGGCGATCGACTCCATTGCTGCTGCAAGGCGCTCCACGTTACTCGATCATTCCTTCTGTCGGGCTGCTCGCAGAAGCGTACCGTTTTTTCGGGATGCGCCCGGCGAGGAATCCTTTGCGGCCTGCTTCTACCCCCAGTCGCATCGCTTCGGCCATGAGCACCGGGTTGTCGGCGAGCGCGACCGCCGTATTTAACAGAACGCCGTCTGCGCCCAGCTCCATCGCCTTCGCGCAGTCCGCTGGTGAACCGATGCCCGCATCGACAATGACCGGCAATTTCGCGTCCTCGATGATGAAGCGCAAATTGTTCTCGTTGATGATCCCTTGTCCGGAACCGATCGGCGATGCACCCGGCATAACCGCATGCACGCCGACTTCCTGCAGGCGGCGTGCAAGGATCGGATCGTCGTTGGTGTAGGTCAGTACGATGAAGCCTTCTTCTACCAGTATGCGGGAAGCTTCCAGCGTGCCGATCGGATCAGGCAGCAGCGTCTTCGGATCGCCGATGACCTCTACCTTGATCATGTCGCAGAGCCCGGATGCTTTCGCGAGACGGGCAATGCGCACCGCTTCTTCCGCCGTGTACGCCCCTGCGGTGTTCGGCAGCAAGGTGTACTTTTTCAAATCGAGCTGTTCCAAAAAGTTGGGCTCGTGCGGATTTTCCAAATTCAGCCGGCGAATGGCAAACGTCAAAATCTCGGCTTGCGAAGCATCCACCGCCTTTCCTTGCGTCTCTAAATCAGCAAATTTTCCCGTGCCCAAGAGCAAGCGGGAGCGAAACTCGTAAGGTCCTATTTTCCATGTATCCATGTTGATTCATCCTCCTCCGACAAAATGAACGATTTCGATCCGGTCCCCATCTGCAATCGGTGCATCTTCATAACGGCTGCGGTCGATGATGTCGCCGTTTTGCTCCACGACGACGATCTTCTCCTGCAGCTGATAGGACGCGAGCAGGGCGCGAACCGTACGGATTTCTTCGGCCAGCTCGACTTTTTTTCCGTTCAGCACAACGACCATCGTATTCCTCCCATCTATGCAGATAACTTGGCAGCTTCGAGCCATTGGCGAGTCTGCACAAAAAAACGACTTCTCCTGCCGCTGGACTCTTGCCAGCAATAAATAGAAGAAGCCGTCATTCCACACATCCTGCAGATAGTAAAAAAACCATCCGCCGTGGATGGTTTGGTTCATAACGATACGTTATACCTCTTCCTCCGCTGGCATGACCCAGTTCAGGTTCAACGGTCAGTAACACACTCGTTACAATCTCAGCCGACGATGCTCGGCTCCCGCTTGGTAGTCGTCTATTCGGTTGTTGTTCCGTGATTTACAGTACCACTCTACTTCGGATTTGTAAAGGTTTCCTTGTACAATGCCTCCAGCTCGACCAGGCAGCGCTGTGCCCATTTGGACATTTTGCGCATTTTTTCCATCTCTCGCTCCATAGCTGACCGGACGGATTCCTTGTAGTCCGGTATGGAACCGTTATAGCGCATCAAGGCGTTGCCCGCGGCGTAAAACTTCTCCTGGTAAGACAAGGCAGGGCGCTGGTGAAACAGCGGCACGTCCACTTCAAAGGAGGTGTGCAAATCCCCCTGGGTAGGAAACCTGGTGACCGCCAGCACTTTGACGAGCACCTTGGCGTCGCCCCCCTCCACGACTTCTGCGATGTACTCGCCCGTTTTTTGCGATACACGCACGATATCTCCCGGATTCCACATGCGTTTCGTTCCTCCTCGTTGACTTTCGTTACTTGCTTCCTTGCGCCAGCGCGGCTTCCAGCTGCTCTCTTGCGTGTGCCAGCACTTCTTCCGCAGGGCGAACAGGCTGGCCGCCGCCCTGTGCCATCGCCGGATTCCCGCCGCCTTTTCCTTCGATCAGGGGAAGCGTCTCCTTCATCAACTGATTGACGGCGACGCTCACTTCAGGTCCGCGGGCAAACACGAGCTGCAGCTTTTCGCCGGTCGCGGCCAGCAGGCAGATAACGTCAGGCGCCTGCGCGACAGCTTGCTGGGAAAACTGCTGAAGCTGTTGAATCGAACGGTCTGCAAACGTCAGCTGCAGCAGACGGCAAGCTCCGAGTCGCTCCGCTTGTGCGAGCTGCTGGCGGACTTCGCCTTCGAGCAGCAGCCTCTCTTTTTCCTGCAAACTCTGCTTGAGCGCATCGCGTTCGGCCACGAGCCGCTCAGTCTGGGCGACGAGTTCGGCATCGCCAGTCATAAGCAGCCTGGCCGCTTCCCGCACTGCCGCCTGCTTCCGGCTGTAATCGCGCAGGGCGCGCCAGCCGCAGATGAACTCCAGCCGGATGTTGCCCCGATGGCGTTCCCAGCCGAGAATTTTGATCATGCCGACCTCGCCGGTGCGTGCCGGATGTGTCCCGCCGCACGGGTTGTAGTCGTATTCCGGAATGATGACCACACGTATGTTTTCCGTCACAGTCGGCTGCTTTTTCAGCGGCAGCGTCGCGAGTTCCTCGTCATCGACGAAGCGGGCTTCAATCGGGCGGTTTTCCAGCACGACCTGATTGGCGCGCAGTTCGACGGCCTCCCACACCACAGTCGTCAGCTCATCGAGCCGCACGTCGATGGTGACACGCTCTTTTCCCAAATGGAAAGCGACGGTCTCCGCCCCTGCGACCTCCAGAAAAGCCGCGGACAAAATATGCTGGCCCGCATGCTGCTGCATATGGTCGAACCGCCGCTCCCAGTCGATCCGGCCAGCAACCGTTCCGACGTCTTCTGGCAAGGTAGCCGCCAGCCGATGTCGAATTTCTCCCTCGACTTCCTCCACATCGATGACTGCTACGTCGCCGAGCACCCCTAGATCACAAGGCTGCCCGCCGCCTGTCGGGTAAAACGCCGTCTGGCCAAGCACGACAAACGGAGTTCCGTCCGCTTCCGTCCCCCGCTTGACCACGTCTGCCGTAAACGTCTGCACGTAGGCATCCTGATAGTACAATCTGTCTTTCATATTTTCATGACTCCTTGCTCCGCGATGCAAAAGCTGTTGCCTTTGCAACCGGCATTTTCTCCCGCTGTAGGTTGCGGGTTGAATAGGTACTGGAGGTGATCTCCTTGTCCAATAAGTATTTTACACGTGAAGAAACCAACGAACTGTTGCCGTATGTACGCGAAGCGCTTACCTTTTTGCAGGTAGCCAATCGCACTTTCTATATGCTATGCCAGCGCAGAGAACCGCTCAAAAAACAGCAGCCAACCAGCGAGGGCGAGCAGTTTGCCAGCGGCTTTATCCCAACAGCAGCGCCATTTTCGCTTCCCGCTCTTTGCGCTCCTCTTGTGTCGCCAGGTCGTATTTTTTCAAAAGGTGAAACAGTTCGTTCAGTTCTTCCTGGGATCGTTCGACTTTCAGCCATGCGCGCAGTTGTTCTGCCTGCTGCTGCGGCAAAAACGGCGCTTGCTCGGCCAGCTTTTTCTGCACATCCTCCGCACTGTGATCCAGCTTGCATTCCCCCATCTTCTTCCCTCCTCCCGGCGCAGACGCTTCCAAGTTCTTTTTCCCATCATACCACGTTTGCGGCGGGGAAGAAAACGCTGCGGCTGTACTGGAGAGACGAGTCTGCCATGCACTTTTGACCCGCTTTCGTAAAAAAGGCGTGCAGCCCGGCCGGATTGCACGCCTTTTTGTCCTCACGCACGCTTGCGTACGCGAAAGTTGTTTTCGATGAGCAGCCAGTTTTGCGGAAACGGCAGCCCGAGCTTCCAGTAGCTCACGCCGCGCAGCCCGAGCCGCTTGACGAGGTCAAATTTGGCCTGGATGGAACGGGCGTCCTCGAACCAGACCTGGTGCCGCCTCCCCTGATCGTCCGTGTATTCAAAAAAGGGAGCTTGCGCCCGGTAGTCGTACTGGATAGCGACTTGATGCTCCGCTGCCAGGGCGATTGCTGCCTGCGGACTTAATGCCTTGGCCGTCGTCCCCGGCTCGAAAGGCAGCGTCCAGTCGTAGCCGTACAAATTTTGCCCCATCAAGATTTTTTCCGCCGGCATTTCCGTCAGGGCGTACTGAAGCACTCTGCGTACGGGACCGATTGGGGAGACAGCCATCGGGGGTCCTCCGCTGTACCCCCATTCATACGTCATGATGACGACAAAATCCGCAATTTCTCCGATCGCCCGATAGTCGTGGGCGGTGTACCATCTTCCTTGCTGCTGCGCGCTCGTCTTGGGTGCAAGTGCGACGGACATCATCATCCCGGCCGCCTGTGCCCGCTGCTTGGCTCTGCGCAAAAAGCGGACATACGCCTCGCGATCCGACGGGGGCAATGCCTCCATGTCGAAGTGGATGTCCCCCATTCCCAACTCTCGCGCCGTAGCAAAGACCGAATCGAGTACCTTGTTTTGCAAATCCATATCGTTTAGGACCAGCCCGCCCAGCTCCGTGCTGAACTGGTCGCCTTCCAGATTGGTCACGACCAGCATCATCACGACCTGGTTATCGCGTGCGATCGCCGGAAAATTGTTCAGCGGCGGCCGCGCCAACGTCCCGTCGCGCCTGATGCGAAAGCTGAACGGCGCCAGATATGTCAAATGCGGTGCCGCTCTGCGCACGTCGTCCTCCAACGCTTGGGAAACCTGCCGCCGCGGCTCCGCATACGCATTAAAATCAGCTGCTCGCCTCGGCCGCGGCGGAATGTACAGCTTTTGTCCGACCTGCAAGGGGCGGTATTGGGAAATGCCGTTCACGCGTGCCAGCTCTGCCGCACTGATGTTGTACCGCTGCCCGATCGTGTACAGCGTATCCCCTTGCCGCACCCAGTAAAAGCTGCCCTCAATCGGAATCACCAGCGCCTGTCCGATGACAAGGTTCGCAGGATCGGGCAGCTCGTTGGCCCTCGCAATTTCCGCTGCAGTCGTCCCGTATGTTTCGGCGATGCCAGACAGCGATTGGCCACGTTCCACTACATGAATCTGCATACGCCTCCTCCTTCGCAAATCTGTCTCACTCTTTTTTATGCCGCGCGAAGGAAATAGGTGTATGTCTAGTGCAATCCTTTTAACCGCTCAAAGAGAAAGCCCGCAGACTGCATGGCAAAGTGGCGTTCGCGCAGTTCACCTGCACAAAACAGCAGCAGTGCGGGCACGCTCTGAATCTCCCACTGGGCGGCGATCTGCGGTGCCGTGTTGACGTTCATACGGCAGACTTCGACTTGCGGCAGCGCTTCGCAGACGACCGCGAGCATGCGCTCCGCCAGCTTGCAGGTGCCGCACATCGGCGTGTAGATGAACAGGGCAAACGACTCCTTTTCCTGGAGCTTTTGGCGGAAATGCTCCGCCGATACTTCCTGCACGCAAATTTCCCCCTTGGCTTCAAGTTTGCTCTACCTAACTTACTACAATACAGCCATTCAGGCATGAGAACAAGGGAATGCACGCACCCATGTCATCTACCCACCCGTTTACCGACAACCCGCAAAAAATTGCACCCCCAGCTATCAGATGTGTCCAACAGATGGGGGCAGTTCACCCGATGCTCGGTCTCCACGAGAAGCCTGTCGGCACTTCCCGGCACCGTGCTTCACCCGCTATTTGCGGAGCGAGCGGCGTAAAATTTTGCCTGTGCTGTTTTTCGGCAACTCCTTGACGAATTCGACTTGCCGCGGAATCTTGTACTTCGCAAGCTTATCGGAGCAGAACGCGACGATCTCTTCCTGCGAGACAGCGACTTCCTTTAAGGCGACGAACGCTTTGACTGCTTCGCCGTGCACTTCGTCCGGCACGCCGATCACTGCCGCCTCGATGATGGCCGGATGCTGGTAGAGCACTTCCTCTACCTCGCGGGGATAGACGTTGTAGCCGTCTACGAGAATCATATCTTTTTTCCGGTCGACAATGTAGACGTAACCGTCCTCGTCCATCCGGGCAAGGTCTCCGGTGTAGAGCCATCCATCCTTCAATGTTGCTTTGGTCTCTTCCGGAAGACCGAGATAGCCCAGCATGACGTTGGGACCTTTGACAATCAGCTCGCCGACTTCACCTCTTGGCACCTCGTTGCCTTCCGGATCTACGACTTTGTTGCTCACGCCCGGCAGATCGATCCCTACAGAGCCTGGCTTGCGCGTGCCGCGAATCGGATTGAACAAGGTTGCCGGAGCCGCTTCGGACAGACCGTAGCCTTCCATGATCTTCACGCCGAATTTGTCCTCGAATTTGTGCAGCAATTCGACCGGCATCGAAGCCCCGCCGGAGCAGCACACGCGGATGGTCGCAAAGTCCCTGCGCGCAGCGTCAGGAGTCTGCAGCATGTAGTTGTACATGGTAGGCACACCCGCGAAGCAGGACGCTTTCTGCTCGCGGATGAGCGCGATGACCTCTGCGGGATGGAATCGCTGGGCGATCAGCACGGTCGCACCGGCGCGGATGGGTCCGTTCAGGCAGACCGTCATGCAAAAGACGTGGAACATCGGCAGCACGGCCACGACCCGATCGTCCGGCTCCAGCTCGAACAAGACGCCCATCGCCTCCGCATTGGAGTCCATGTTGCGGTGGGAGAGCATCGCTCCTTTCGGCTGCCCGGTCGTGCCGGACGTGTACAAAATGACAGCCAGATCATCTTCATGCCGCTCGGGTCTGGCAAATTCCGTCTCTCTTTCAGCAATCAATTGCGGGATCGTCAGCTCGCTGCCAGTCGGTTCGGTGTAAACGACGAACTGCAGCTCGGCAAGCTCCGGACGCAAGGCGGAGAGGGTCTTCTCCAGCGCGGAGAGAGCGATCACCGCTTTTGCCTTGCTGTTGGACAAAATATAGCCGATCTCTCGCGGAGTATAGATAGGATTCATCGGGACGACCGCTGCGCCCACTCGCAGGATCGCATAGTAAGCGCTTACAAATTCAGGACGATTGTCCAGCAAAAGCGCCACTGCATCCCCTTTCCCAATTCCCCGCTTCGCAAGAGCCGCTGCCAGATACTCGACCTGCTGATCCAGCTCTGCGTACGTCACGCTCTCGCCCTGGAACACGTACGCGGCACGATCAGGGAATCGCTGGGCACTACGCTTCAAATTCTCGTTCAAATCGTACATCACATGTCTACCTCCTTTTGAAAAATTTTAACATTCTGAATACTATCAGGAAAGCATCACTTTTCCATTTTGTCCGAGTTTTGCGAGGAACGACGCGGCGTGTTTTCTTTGCGTATGGTAAAGGACTGGATGGAAATGCCGCCGAGATGCTGCCGGTACAGCCTGTCACCGAGCGAAGGGAGGGAGAGCGGGAACGAACGACCCGTACAATTTTTAGACGGAAAAGCAAAGAACCCAATCCCTGGCAGGAACGGGCTCTTTGCGGACGCTGCCGATCAATCAAACCGGAAATCGTCGTCCGTCAGCGGCTCGACATGAATGGAACGCACGTAGCCATTCCCTTTTTTGGAGAAAAAGTCATGCTGTTTCGTATGCGTGCGGATGCCGTTGAGCACGATCGGATTGACCTCTTCTTCCGGGAAAACGGGGTCCAGCCCCAGATTCATCAACGCTTTGTTGGCGTTGTACCGCACGTAGGCATGCACTTCGTCAGCCAGACCGATGGCGGTATACAGCTCGGTCGTATACGCTTCCTCATTGCGCTGCAGCTCGCCCAGCAGCTGATGCAGCTCCTCCCGGCACGCCTGCTGCTCGCTTACGCTCAGCCGCTCGAATACTTCCTGTGCCAGGACGCCTACGTACAGACCGTGGATGCTCTCGTCGCGGACGATCAGGTCGATGATCTCCCCGCTGCTCGTCATCTTGCCCTGTCCGGCCAGATAAAGCGGGTAAAAGAAGCCGCTGTAAAACAGGTAGCTTTCCAAAAATACAGACGCGACCATCGCCATGTACAAGTCCTTTTGCGTGCGGATCTCCTGATAGCGGCTGGAGATCAGCTTTGCCTTCAGCTGCAGGCGCGGATTTTGCTCCACCCAGCTGAAAATTTCGTCGATCTCCTCCGTCGCCGCCAGCGTCGTGAAAATACTGCTGTACGACTTGGCGTGGATTTGCTCCATCATGCCCATAAAGGCGAGCACAGCCTTGCGCTGCAGCCCGTCGACATGTTCCATGATTTTCGGCATGCCCACGCCGCCCTGGACGGTATCGAGCAAGGTGAGGCCGCCAAGCACTTTTTTGTACGTGTCACGCTCGGCTGCCGTCAGCTCCATCCAGGACATCTTGTCGTCGGAGAGGGGGATTTCATCATCTGTCCAAAACTGCATGATGTTCTGGTTCCAAAAGGTCATCGTAAAATCGTCGTCTGGCCTGTTCCAATTGACAGCTTTCATTGCGTTGTTCCTCTTCTCTCTCGTTTGCTTGTTCGTCCCTCTATCGCTCGCCGCCCGCTAGACCGCGCAGCTGATGCACTCCTCCACGGTCAAATGCTTCGTGCGGGTATAGTACAGCGATTTCAGCCCTTTTTTGGCTGCGTAAATGTAGTAACGCGCCAGCTCGCGCGTGGAGATGCTGCTGTTCACATGCAGCACGGTCGAGATGCCCTGGTCGACATGCTCCTGGATTTCGGCGATCAGATCGATCACTTTGAACTGATCCATGGTATACGCGGATTTGTAGTAGAAGTAATTTTCCGGCGACAGGTACGGCATCGGGTAGTAGGTCGTCGAGTTGGCGTACGTCCTCGTCTCGATGTGCTCGACAATCGGCATGACGCTCGACGTCGCGTTCTGAATGTAGGAAATGCTCTGTGTCGGCGCGATGGCCAGACGGTACGCGTGATACAGGCCGTACGTCTGGACAAGCTGCTTCAAGGCTGCCCAATCCTCTGGTGTCGGCACGTGCATGCCGGCAAAAAGCTGCTTGCCTCGCTCCGTCCGCGGTCGATAATCGTTTTCCAGGTATTTGGCAAAATACGTGCCTTTGGCGTACTCCGACTGCTCGAAGCCAAGGAAAGTCGTGCCCCTCTCCCGGGCGATCTGCATGCTCTTTTCCAGCGAGTAGTAATTCATCATCATAAAGAAGGTACGGGCGAAATCTTTGGCTTCCTCGCTCTCGTAGGCGATCTTGTTTTTCGCCAAAAAACCGTGCAGATTCATGGCGCCGAGCCCGACGGAATGCAGCTCGCGGTTCGCCTTCTGGACGCCCGGGGCATTCTCCACCGTCGTCATGTCGCTGACCGCCGTGATGGCTTCGATCCCTTCGTAGACGGACTCACGGATCATTTTTTGCTCCATGACGTTGACGATGTTGAGCGAAGCCAGATTGCAGCTGATGTCGCGGCGGATGATGTCCGGCTCGCCGTAGTTGTTGATCGTCGACGTGTCCTGCAGTTGGAAGATCTCGGTGCACAGGTTGGACATTTTCACAGAACCGATGTCTTTTAAGGCGTGGTTTCTGTTGGCGTTTGTCTTGTTCATGATGTACGGATACCCGGACTCGAGCTGGACCATGGCGATCTTGGTCAACATCTCGCGTGCGCTCATGAGCGTTCTTTTCTTCACGCGGTCGTTGGCGAGCAGCTCTTCGTACATCTCGTCCATGTCCATGTCGTCCAGGTGTCTGCCATACTCTTTATAAACCGAGTACGGGGCAAATACGGTCAGCGGCTTGTCTTCCTCCGCCAGCTTGTAGAACATATTGGGGACGATCAGACCGATGGACAGCGTCTTGATCCTCGCTTTTTCGTCGGCGTTAATCTTTTTGCAGTCGAGAAATTCGCCTACATCCCAGCCAAAAATGTTGTAGTACGCAGCTCCGGAGCCTTTGCGCTGCCCCATCTGGTCGGCGTAGGAGAAGGCGTCCTCCAGCAGCTTGAGCACAGGCATGATACCTTTGGCGGCACCTTCCACGCCTTTGATCGGCTCTCCCCGGCCGCGCAGCTTGGACAGATTGACGGCGACGCCACCGCCGATCTTGGACAGCTGCATGCACGTCCCGAGAATGTAGTTGATCGAGTTGAGCGAATCGTCCATTTCGAGCAAAAAGCACGATACCATCTCTCCCCGCCGGCTCTTTCCGGCATTCAAAAAGGTCGGCGTGGCCGGCTGCAAGCGTTGGTCCATCATGGACACCGCAAGCCGTTTCGCCCGTTCAAAATCTCCCTGTGCCAGCGACAGCGCGACGATCGCGACGCGGTCCGAATATTGCTCCAGATAGTACGCCTTGTCGTCCGTCTTGAGCGCGTAGTCCTT
Organism: Brevibacillus sp. GCM10020057; assembly: GCF_042683565.1. Taxonomy (NCBI): domain Bacteria; kingdom Bacillati; phylum Bacillota; class Bacilli; order Caryophanales; family Paenibacillaceae; genus Brevibacillus; species Brevibacillus sp. GCM10020057. The sequence goes on along the minus strand of NZ_JBHUJW010000043.1, from coordinate 576,953 downwards.
GTAAAACTTCGAGGCCGCCATGTAGGAGGCAAACCGGAACGGCGCTTCCTTCGTCAAGCGGGTCACTTCCTCCACCTGCTCCTCGGAATAGCGCTCGTATACATTTTCGTAGTAATCGTTCTCGATCAGGTACTGCATACGTTCCTTCACGCTGGCGAAGGTCATCGTCTTCGCTTCCACTTCGCGCAGAAACTCCTGCACGGCCTCCCTGTCTTTTTCCAGCTGGTAAAAGCCGTCTTCGCCCCGCTGCATTAATTCATTGTTCAGTTCAATATGCCGCAATCCTGGCCACCCCGCTCGTAAAATGTTCAACATCCCGGATAGTACCGGACAGTTCAAATTTGGATATGATCGGCACCCCGTACTCGCGGGCAATCGTATCCGCGCTTTTGGCAAAGCTCGCTCCCCAGTTGCGGTTGCCGCTGGCAGCGACGCCGCGCAAATAGCGATGGTTGCTTCTGAGGAAGGCGGTCACTTTTTCCGGGACTTGTCCGAAGCCGGTTGTATATGTGACCAGCACAAACGGCTCCTCAATCACCATATCTCCGGCAATTTCTACACTCGGCAAACCAAGCTTCTTGACAAATCGACGGACGTTTCCCGTCTTGGAATCGTACGCGATGAGCATCTGCCCCATCCTTTCTTCCCCGGCAATAGAAAAGCGCACTCGACGTCATGAGAATGTCGAATGCGCAAAAATCCACAGTTAGTTAAATCGACTCGCACAGCGAATCGAGCGCCCGAACACATCCCCTATCTCCCGTAGGTTTTCGTGTCAGCGGCTAGGCAGGTCTCCTGGCTCCAGTATCATGGCTTCATTTCGCCTTCCCGATCCGGTCGATCAGTGGCCTGTACGAGAAATGAAGCTCCTCTGTCACAGTGGCGGGACCGCGTCGGAATCGCACCGACTTCCCTATTAAGTCTCCCAGTTATTTTCTGGCAAGACACCCATCCGCATCAATATGTAGTTGGCAGAAATTACTTTATCTCAATATATCGTGTTCGTCAAGAGAGAGTCGAGAGTTTGCTGGCAGCTGCCGCAAGCGTGCCCGTACCCACAGACAGCAAAAAGAGAGCACCGCCCGCGAGTTTGCGGACGGTGCGCCAATCAAAGCCGACATGAGAAATTATTGCAGGGATTGCACTTTGGTAATCTGCGGCAGAGCCTCGATCGCCGCTACGACTGTCGGGGTAATCTCCTCATCCGTTACCGAGACGAGCAGCGCGTTTTTGCCCTTTTGCTCCCGCGAGACGTTGAGTTTGGAAATGTTGATCTCGTGCTCGGCCAGCTTCCGCGACACATCGTAGATTACGCCGGGATAGTCGATGTGATGCACCAGCAGGCCGTGTGCGCCAGCGGGGATGCGGCATGTGCAAAAATTGATTTCGCTGATGTACACCTCCCGCCAGTCTTGGGCAAAGGTGTACTTGTTGCCGCCTGCGCGAAGGATCGCCAGATGATTGGCGTACTCTCCGGAGCTGTGCTGCACCGGAATGCGCACCCCCAGCCCCTCCAGCAGCAGATTGGAAATTTCTTCCTTTCGTTCATGAGCCAATATGCTCAAGGAAGCTGTCTCCAGCTCAGGTTCGATCCGCGCAATGAGCCTGGCAAGCTCGCGGAGTCCAGCAAATTCGGTCATGTTATTCCCTCACTCTCCCGATATTTCCCCTCTCATCAGGGAAGAATCCACTTTTCCGGTTCTTTCACAATAGAGGAATGGTTTTCGGCGCGATACCAGGCGGTGTATGTCTTCCCATCCTTCGTATATTCAATCCTGAAAATGGTGTTGCCTTTTCCGCTGCGCTCAAACGGGCTCTCGTCCACCGGAACGGCCGTCACGCCGCCGGCCACGATGGTCCCGCCGTTTTCCTCGATCACTTTTTTGATCGTGGCCATCTGTTCCTTGCTCGTCGAGGCCATGCTCATGTAGGCAAGCCCTCCCAGCAAAAGCGCTCCCGCCAAAAAGGAGACGATAATGATTTTCGATTTTTTCGTCGGGTCCACCGCGTTCCCTCCCCCGTTACTTCCGGCTATCCTGGTCCATCAAAGTGACTCGATCAATCGTACCGCCGCCCAGACAGTATTCGCCATCGTAAAAGACGACAGCCTGGCCGGGAGTGACGGCTTTTTGCGGCTTATCGAACACGACTTCGACGGTGCCGCCTTCTCGCAAATGGACCGTAACCCCCTGATCTGGCTGGCGGTAGCGGAATTTGGCCGTACACGTAAACGTAGCAGGCGGCTCCTTGCTGCTGACCCAGCTTACGTCGGTCGCGAACAGGCTGGTGGAATACAGGCGGGGATGGTCGGAGCCTTCGCCTACGATCAGCACATTGCGCTTCAAGTCTTTGTCGACCACGAACCAGGGCTGCCCGGTCGTGCCGTGCCCGCCGCCGATACCAAGTCCCTGGCGCTGGCCCAGTGTGTAATACATCAAGCCGTCGTGGCGGCCGATGACGGTTCCCTCTACGGTCTCGATGTCGCCAGGCTTGGCCGGCAAATAGTTTTGCAAAAACTCGCGGAAATTCCGTTCCCCGATAAAGCAGATGCCGGTGCTGTCTTTCTTTTTCGCCGTCGCAAGCCCTGCCTGCTCGGCGATTTCCCGCACTTTCGCTTTAGGGAGATGGCCGATGGGAAACATCGTGCGGGACAATTGGGCCTGTCCCAGCACGTTCAGGAAGTACGTCTGATCCTTGTTGGAATCTGCGCCGCGAATCAGCTTGAATTCGCCGTCCACTTCCTTTACCTGCGCGTAGTGACCGGTCGCGATGTAGTCAGCCCCAAGGTCCATGACCTTGGCGAGCAGCTCGCCGAACTTGATCTCCCGGTTGCACATGACGTCGGGATTGGGGGTGCGCCCCCGTTTATATTCATCCAAAAAATACTGGAAGACTTTTTCCATGTACTCTTTTTCAAAATTGACAGTGTAGTATGGAATGCCGATCTGTTCACAGACGCGCCGGACATCCTGGAAATCATCTTCCGCCGTGCAGTGGCCGAATTCATCGGTATCGTCCCAGTTTTTCATGAAGATGCCGATGACGTCATATCCCTGTTGCTTGAGCAGGTAAGCCGTCACGGAGGAGTCGACTCCGCCGGACATGCCGACAACGACGCGTGTATCCTCTGGTCGTTTCATGGTCTTTCTCCTCTTTTTTCAAATAGTTCCTCTAACAGATTACCACGTTTCGCAAAACAAATCATGTCTAGTTGCACTTCTGCCGGATGGAATCTGTTCATGACAAAAAAACGCCTGTCGCACAAGCGCAACAGGCATTCTTGCGTGTATTCAGCTTTGGCTTTGGGACGCTTCGTCCTTGATCTCGGAGCGGAAGCCTTCAATGCTCTCTGCACGGCGTCTGTTTTTCGCCTCGATGTTCGCTCTTTCTTCAGCGGAAATTTCGTTCGCGTTCGCTGCGACATACGCTTGGGACTCGCGAATGTTCTCCTCCGTATTTTGCAGCATCTCCTGCAGCTTCTCTACGTTGTCTGAACGATCATCCGGTTTTGCCATCTTCTACAGGCACTCCTTTGCACATGGTTTCGTGGTGATTGCACCTGTACCATTGTGCGCCATCGCAGGAGAAAATATGTGTCAGCAGGTGGGGGACCTGTTGAAAAGGAGCAATCGGTAACGCCTCGTCAAAGGATGCTTTGCCCCAGCGTCCAATGTCCGTCCGCGCGCTGCATCTGCCTGATGTCCACGATCGCATCGCGGTTGAGCGGACCGTAAATATGGGGATAAAAAAGGCCGTCCTTTGCCTGCTCGTATTTGATGGGCGAAGCGGACTTGTCCTCATCGACGACGAGCGCAAACAGTTCGCCTTCATAGGCTGCATACACGCGGTCCGCCACTTTTCCCAGCAGCTCGTCCCCTTTGGTCGCGTGGATGAATCCTTCCTGCTCGTAGTCGCGCGGGAGGTAGTGATCCCGCCCTTCCCACTGCTGCCAGTATCCTTTTGGCACCAAACAATAGATCGTCTTCATACCGGCTTTCTCCGTTTCTCGCATCGGCTGCTACCGACGCAGATATTTGTCAATTTGGCGAATCGCCTTGTCGTAAAACATCGCTTCGATCCGTCCTTGGTCCCGTCTCCACTGGATGAAGTTTCTCAAGGAATGCAGATCGACCCAGGCGTCCTTCGATTGAGGATTGTTGCCAGGCACTTCGCCGGTAATTTCCCCATCGTACACCAGCCTGGCCATCTCGTTTGGATGATACCCGATTTGATAGGCAATCTGATGAAGTGCGATTTTCATGGAACCTCCTAGCTCCTTGCTCATGTTTCTTTTTATTTTGCCAGTCTTTCAACCGGATGCCAAGTCCTGAAAGGGCGTGCCAGAAGCCCATGGGCCGTACGCCATTTTTCAGGCCAGTCTTCCTCTGCTACAATAGGGAGATTCGATCCGACTTTCTGGAGGTGTGACGAACCGCTCATGTTCACTCGCAGGAAACAGCCGCAGAGGCCGATCTGGAAACGCAAAAGCCTCTGGTTTCTTCTCGTGCTGATCGGATTCATCTACGTCAACAACAGTTCGCTCCTGACCGCGCCATCGGGGCGTGCGCCTTTTCTCCTCGCGCACCGCGGGATGGCGCAGACCTTTCATATGGAAGGCATCACAAACGAGACGTGTACAGCGGAGAGAATTTATCCCCCGGAGCACCCTTATCTGGAAAATACGATTCCCTCCATGCAAGCCGCCTTCGCTGCCGGAGCCGATGTCGTGGAGCTGGACGTCCAGCCGACCAAGGACGGACACTTTGCCGTCTTTCATGACTGGACGCTCGGCTGCCGCACGAACGGGCAAGGCGTGACCCGCGATTACACCCTGTCCGACCTGAAAAAGCTCGACATTGGCTACAACTACACGGCGGACGGTGGCGCCACCTATCCTTTTCGCGGCAAAGGAATCGGCCTGATGCCCTCATTCGATGAAGTCATGGAGAAATTCCCGATGCAGTCCTTTTTGCTCCATGTAAAGAGCAATGATCCCGCAGAAGGAGTCATGCTGGCCGAATACCTCTCCCGCCTGCCTGCGGAGCGGCGAGCCTCCCTGACCGTATACGGCGGGGACGAGCCCATCGCGACCCTGCACGAGCATTTGCCGGATATTCGGGTCATGTCGATGGCGACGCTCAAAAGCTGCCTGATCCCGTACATCGCAGTTGGCTGGACGGGCTATATGCCAGAGGCTTGCAGCCGGACGCAGGTGCACATCCCGGACAAGATCGCTCCGTGGCTGTGGGGGTGGCCGAACAAGTTCATGGAACGGATGGACAAGGCCGACACACGAGTCATCCTGGTAGCCGGCAGCGGCGATTATTCCAGCGGCTTCGATACGCTCGAGGACCTGCAGCGCATCCCGCCTGGATTTTCCGGCGGCATCTGGACGAATCGCATCAACCGGATCGCCGGTGCCTATCCGAAACCGTGACGGGCTGCTGCCTTCAGGGAAAACCTGAAACCTTCCCGCCGCCTGTTCGTATACCTTGGTAACACTTGTTCCGTAACGATACTTCAAGGAGTGATGAGCATGCTGAAAAAACTGCTGAAAAGCCTGATGGGGAACCATTCCACGCATCACGGCTACCGAAAGTACAGCAGCAGTGACTACAAGTATCACAAAGGATACGGCCGTCCGCACGGGCACACTTCCGGTCACGGCCATTCCTACTACGGAAGCTCGCATTACAAAAGAAAGCATTCCAGCCGCAGCTTTTTCAGCAGCTTCTTCAGCAGCTAGAACGCTGACCGCATCCCCCTTCTGCACAGGTAGCGACTGTCCACGAAAGCTCGGCTCGCCGCCTGACTCCAGAAGGGGTTTTCCTATTCATAAAAACGACGACCGCTTTCCGTCCTTCGCCTCCGGAAAATGATCGCCGTCATTTTACTGAACCACTTTTTGCTTCCCGTTTGCAATTACACTTAAAGGAAGGGTGTATTCGATGGCACGAAAAGGGTTTATGGCCTGTCAGGGGGCCGAGTTTTTTTACGAAATGGACGGCTCTGGAGACACGATCGTCTTTTTGCACGGTTATCCGCTGGACAGCCGCATGTGGGAGCCGCAGATGTCCGTGCTCTCCAGCCAGTTTCAGGTTCTCCGGTGTGATATGAGACGAATGGGACAGTCAGCCGCTCCGGAAGGTCCCTCTACCCTGTACGAAGATTTGCACGATTTGCTCCAGCAGCTGGACGTCCCGCACGCCTCGCTGGTCGGCGCTTCGTTCGGTTGCTACGCCGCCGTCGAATTCGCGCTCGCCTATCCGGAAATGGTGGAGCGGCTCGTTCTCCTGTGCCCGGGCGGTTTCGCTCCCCCATCCGGATTTTCTGCAGACGGCGGAGCGGCTGGCAAGTCAGTTTCCGCGCTCCCGGCACATCTCCCTGCCAAACTCCGCCCACTTCCCGAGCGTGGATGATCCCGATAAGGTCAATGCCCTCATCAGCCGCTTCCTAAGCGAATCGGACCACAACGTACTTTAGGCTCGTCCATTAGACGAGCCTGCCAATCGTTTCTGCTTACTGTTTACTGTTCTTCCGACTCTGCTGCCACGGGGAACCAGCCCTGCGAGTGGATGATCATCTGCCAGAGCGGGTCCGGCAAGACCAATCGCGCCTGATCGTCTCTGGTCAGCGTCGTCGCAATCTCCGCTTCTCTGCCTTCCGCGACCTTCTCGACCCAGTCCGGCTCCACTATCAGCGCGCGTCCGATGGCGATCAACGGAACACGGGATGTCAACGCTTTGGCAGCATCATCGGCCGTTTTGATTCCCCCTACACCGATGACCGCCACTTTGTCTCCCACACGCTCGTAAATGATTTCCGTCCGCGAGCGCGGATCGTCCGTGCCGCGATGCGCCGTACTCCAAAAGTCGTTGACGGAAATATGCAAGTAATCCAGTCCGCGCCCGGCCAGAGCGTCAATGAGTACAAACGTCTCTGCCATCGTAATGCCTGGCGTCTCCGGCTCCTCCGGGGAAAAGCGGTAGCCGACGATAAACGGCTTGGTCGCATGCGCCGCGACCGCTTTGCGCACTTCATCGACGACTGCCAGAGGGAAAGCGAGTCGTTTTTCCACCGTGCCACCCCAGCGATCTTCCCGTCGATTCGCGTGCGGGGAAAAGAACTGCTGGAGCAAATATCCGTTGGCACCGTGAATTTCCACGCCGTCGAAGCCCGCTTCGATTGCTCTGCGCGTAGCTTCGCCAAAGCCTTTGACAATTTCCACAATCTCCGCATCCTCGAGAGCGCGGGGCACAACGGCGCCTTTCCGTTCGCTCGCCACTGCACTCGCGCTGACAGGCACGCCATCCGGCACATCGGAAGGCGGGCTAAGTCGACCTCCATGGAAAATTTGCAAAACCGCTTTGGCTCCTTTTTCCTGGATGGTCGAGGCGAGCCGTTTCAGACCGGGAATAAAGCGGTCATCGTGCGCGGAAAATTGACGCGCATATCCTTTTCCGTTGGGCGTCACGTAGGCGCACGCCGTAATGACCGTGCCCACCCCCGCTGATCTTCGAGCGTAATACGCAAGCTCCTCATCCGAGATCGTGCCATCCTCACAGGAAGACAGATGCGTCATGGGAGCGAGGACAATGCGGTTTTTCAACGTAACTCCGCATTTCAAAGGAACTTCTTCAAACAATCGGGCATATTTGGGATTCACGCCTGGTTCGCCTCCTGTCGCAATTTGGAAATGCTACTCTTCATTATCGTTACTTTCCTTTTGTTAGTCAATGTAGACGAACGTGCATGATACTCCCGGCAAACAACACGACCTCCTGAGAGAAAGCGGTCGGCATGCTAGGTTACATAACATTTATTATGTCTCGTTTCTTTCCTTTCATGCCCTATGTTACAATAGGGAGAAAGGAGGGTGTCGGTATGAAGCTTTCCAAATCGTTTTATTATACGGTCGACCAGTCCATGGTTGACGAGTACAAAAAAATGCTCGATTTAATGAAAATTCCTTACGTCATCGAAGCGCCTGTAGCGCTGCTCGCGAGCGGTGCCAACGAGTACTCCTTCGTCTTTCCTGACATGCCCGGCAAGCTGTACGCGATGGTGCGCAAACTGTTTCAGGCAGACGGCAAACCGTATCCCCAATAATTTGCCATCATGTGCATCCTCCCCTCCTCGCTTTTTGCGAAGAGGTTTTTATTTTTCCTCCAGTGCTGGATCGGCGCCGGGCACTATTCACTTCCCTTCGCCTGCTCCTTGATCACCTGCTCAATCCCAGACAAAATCAGCTTCAAGCCAAACTCGAACGCCCCGTCCGTCCCCATCAATTCGTACAGTCCGCTCTTGTACATCCTGCGGAACAATCCCGCGTCCGTCTCACTCATAGCGTCCAGAAGGCGGATCATCTCCTCTGCCGCATCCTCACCCTGCTCCTGGAAGTTGCGCTCATCCTGATAATCGTCCAGGACGAATCCCAATACGTAGTTCGTCAGCGTAAAAACCGCCTGCAATTTCTGCTCTTCCGCAAGCGGGGCCGATTCCAGACAGAGAAGCATACGGTTGGTGAACCGAACCATGTCCGGCTCGAGGGGCAGCGTCAGCATCATGAGCTGCGCGGAGCAAGGGTACCTGCGAATCACATCCCGTATCGTTACCGCAAGTCCTCCCAATTGCTCTTTCCAGTCCCCCTTGGAATGGAACTCCTCCAGGATGATTCGCGATACCTGGTTTGCCAGTCGAAGATAGAGCTGCTGCTTGCTTTTGAAGTACCAGTACAGAGATGGGGCCTGAATCCCCAGACGGTCAGCCAATCGTCTCATGCTGAACTTCTCGATGCCCTCCTCTCCCAGAAGCTCCCACGAGGCTTCCAAAATCTTGTCCTCCGAAATCTGCGGCTGCTGCTTTTTTTTCATCAGATACCCGCCTTTTATCTAACAGTGTAAGTTTGTACTTTACAGATTATCAGGTTCATGATAGCATCTAACACTGTAAGGTTCAACCTAACACTGTTAGATTATCAGAACGGAGGAATTCTCCATGAAGCAAACCAATAGACTCTTGGTCTTTATCTCCTTGATGATCGGCATGATCTTTGCCGGGCTGGATGAGACGGTAGTTGCGACGACTATGCCTGCCATTATCCGGGATTTGCACAACATGACGCTGTACGGCTGGGTAGCCGGCATTTACATGCTGACGATGACTGCCAGCATGCCGATCATGGGCAAACTGTCCGACATCTTCGGACGCAAACGGCTGTATCTGATCAGTATCGCGCTCTTTGTTCTCGGTTCCCTCGTGAGCGGCTTCGCTCCTGTGATGGAGCTCTTGCTAGTGGGCCGCGGTATCCAGGGAGTCGGTGCGGGCGGGCTGATGCCGCTGGCCATCGTCATTTTCGGAGAAACCTTTCCGCTGGAGCAACGCATCAAGCTGCAGGGGCTATTTGGCATCATGATGCTACTGCCTCAGCTGGTCGGTCCGATGATCGGCGGCTATGTAGTGGATCACAGCAACTGGCATTGGGTATTCCTGATCAATCTTCCCGTCAGCCTACTCGCTGCCCTTCTGATGATCCTGGGACTGCATGAAAAGAAACACCGTGAATCGCGTTCCGTGGATTATCTCGGAGCACTGACACTGATCGGCTCCATCCTGACTTTGCTGCTGGCTCCCGTGCTGATCGAGAACACGGGCCTCGCCTGGAGTTCTCCGCTCGTGCTGACGCTGCTCGGCGCTTCTGCCGCTCTGCTCGTTCTGTTTATCCTCATTGAGCGCTTGGCCGCAGAGCCGATCATTCCTCTGCGCCTGTTACAGAATCGCAACATCGTCGTCATGGCCCTTTTGATGTTTACCGTTATGTGCGGCCTGATGGGCACGCTGTCCTCTTTCCCGTATTACGCCCAAAACGCCATGGGTTTTTCCGCAACAGTATCCGGCTACTTCACGCTGATGTTCATGGCAGGCGCCATCCCAGTTCGACTGACCTGCAGCTTCCTGATTTCCCGCATGCCTTATCGTACACTGTTCATCGTCTCGTTCCTGTTCCCGGTTGCAGGACTGCTGATGGCCCTGCGGATCGAACAGGCGCAAAGCTTCCTCTATCCCGCCCTCTGCTTCTTCGTCATGGGCATCGGCACAGGAACCCTGATGGCCGGGGAAACCCTGCTCATTGTAGAATCTGCGGAGGAAGCGGACCAGGGTATCGCGCAGTCCACCGTGCAGCTTTTTCAAACCATGGGAGCGAGCATCGGCATGAGCGCCTTTGGAAGTCTGCTCGCCGGGCGGCTGAAGGACGGCTTGACGACCGCCTTCCGCCATCAGTTCGGGCTGGCTCTCGTCTTTTCCATCGCCTCCGTCATCATCTGCTGCTTCTTCGGCAAAGGCGTGCTTGCAGCGAAAGCCGATCAGAAGGATGGCTCAACTGCTCTATAGAGCCGTCGGGTCGAACAAGGTCATGTTTTCTCCTGCTGTTCTGCTTTTGGGCATCGTCCCTGCTGCGGCTTCTCGGCAAAAAAAAGAGACCCAAGATAATGGGTCAAAAGATAGGAAGTGGAGAGAATGCATGTTATGTAATATATACTAACACAAATATGTGAACAGTCAATCTGTTCTCGAAATTTCGCGTCAGAATTTCTTACACAAAAAATAAACCCATTCCCTCATCCTATACTCGCGTCAGTTTTTCATACATGCAAAAGACGGCTCTCCCGCTCATCCCGCTTTGGCATTGAGCGCAGACTCTGCTTGCTCCATCGGCACTTTCTCCACGACGGAGAGAAATTTGCCGAACGTGGAGGCAAGTGTTTGCTGAAAAAGCATCCCGAGAACGACAGGCAGCGCCACGGGGGCAGGAAAGTAGGTAATGGCCATGACCGCTCCTGCGCTGATGTTGCGCATGCCGCTATTGAAGGTCAATGTCACGATGATGTCACGTTTCCAGCCAAACAGCTTCGCAAGGGCCCAGCCGATCACATAGCCCGTGATCGCGAGCACCAGCACCAGGGCAGCCAGGGCGATCAGTTTGCCGTCAATCTTCGCTAAATACGCGGAAACCATTGAGCTGTTGATCGCCACGACGACCCCCATCGAAAGTTTGGAAAAGGGAGCCAGCTTCGGGACCAGCGTCTGCTTGACCCGCCCCCGCGTCAGTTGATTAAGCCCCGTGCCGAGCAACGAAGGCAGGACGATCATGAAAAACATGCCATGCATCATGGCTGTCGCATCCATCTCCACTTTTGCCCCCAGCAACAGAGCCATCCCAAACGGCACGACAAAGGGTGAGAGCATCGTATCAATCAAAATAATGGAAAGAGTCAGGGCGATATTACCCAGGTAGATCGAAGACCACAGGAAGCTGGAGATCCCCGTGGGAATGACCGCCGCAAGCACAAGCCCTGTCATGATGTGAATATCGTCCGGATAAAACAGCAAACCCGCCCCCCAAGCAATGAACGGCATGAGTGCGTGCAAAATCAGCAGGTTCACGAGCAGCGGCAACGGCCTAGCGAGCACTCTGGCGAATTCCCCGAACCCGGAGCCGAGACTCCCTGTGAATGTCATGAACGCAAAGATCCACGGAGTCAGAAAAGTGAACGGGTGCAGATAGCTCCCCGCCGACACGCCAATCGCCACGCTGGTCGGCGTAAGAATGGGCATGATTTTTTCCAGCGCTTTGTTCAGTCTTGCCAGTTGATTCACAGCAGATACGCCTCCAGTTTCTCCCCACCACTTTACTCTATAGCTGACGGGAGGTATGTTATCATGAATAAAATCGCGGAACAAGACGAACAATGCAGGTAGACGCAGAATCCATCCATCAGGCTTACTCGTGCATACTTTTCGCAAACCATGTAAAGGCTATGATCGGAAAGGAGGAATTTCGATGAACGGAATGGATTGGGTAGATTTTATCCGCAAAACCGAAGACAAGCTGTATCATTTGCACCGTGCGATAGATGGCATATGCAATGAAGCTGAATATAAAGAGTCCGTCGCTGCATTGACAGAGGTCGTCAAGGACTATCAGGTGTTGGTGGAAAAGGCAAAGGACGAGCTGCGCGGCGTAGAATTGCACTCACACGAGCCTGATCGCTGATGGGTTGCACAGGTCCGCATGCAGCTTTCCAGGTCGGGAGGCTCCTGCGACAGGGGTCTCTTTTTTGTGCTGTGATGGCATACCCGCTGACACTGCCGACGGTGCCGAGACGCATTTTCCGGCCACAAAAAGAAGCAGACGTCTGTTTTTCAACAAAAGTCTGCTTTCTTGCATTACTCGCCCAAATCTACGTTGTGATACACTTGCTGCACATCGTCCAGATCTTCAAGGGCATCGATCAGTTTTTCAAACTGCGCGCGAGCATCCTCTGGCAATGTAATCTCGTTTTGAGGCAGCATCGTCAGCTCTGCGACAGTAAATTCGGAAACGCCTGCCGCTTTGAAAGCTTCCTGGACCGCATGGAATTGATCCGGTTCCGCATAGACGATAACCGCATTGTCTTCCTCGATAATATCGCGAACGTCAACATCAGCTTCCATCAAGATTTCCAGTGCCTCATCGGCTGTTTTTCCTTCCAGACCGATTACCGCTGTAGCATCGAACATATAGGAAACCGAACCGGTTACGCCCATATTGCCGCCATTTTTGTTGAATGCTGCGCGCACTTCAGGGGCGGTACGGTTGACGTTGTTGGTCAGCGCATCCACGATGATCATGGAGCCATTCGGCCCGAAGCCTTCGTAGCGCATCTCGTCGTAAAACTCATCCGATCCGCCTTTTGCTTTCTCAATCGCACGGTCGATGATCGCTTTCGGTACGCTATAGGTTTTCGCGCGTTCAAGGACAACCTTCAAGGCGCGGTTCGATTCCGGGTCTGGCTCTCCCTGCTTCGCCGCCATGTAGATTTCTTTCCCGAACTTTGCGTATATACGGCTCGTGCTTGCATCTTTGGATGCCTTTTTTTCTTTAATGTTGTTCCACTTACGACCCATTTTTCCCACTCTCTTTCACTGACAAAAGATAATTGCATGAAATGAATCCGGGTTTTACCCTTCTGCGTTCACTGACAAAAGGCGCATCCGAGCTGTGCACTCTTTCACAAGACTATATTATACCTTACTTTCGCAATTATTATAAGGCAGATTTCGCAAAAACAGCGTCCTCAAAGCAAGCGCACGCCAGACTGCATCGAAGCGGGTGACCCGGGCGGGCGAACCCTAATCCGCCAGATGGCCCTCGACTGCAAATCCGCATCGGCAGACCAGCCATTGATCCCGGAAAGGAAAAACGCCGTATCCGTCAGCCGCAAATCTCACCAAATCGCCTATTGACAAATTATATAATTTATGTTAATGTGAAAAATTAGGGTATTTACAATAATTCAATAGCCCTTCATAATACTTTTCAGGACATTTATCACCATGCGAGAAGGGTTGTACGTTTATGGATACATTACCATGTCAAGGTTGCAAAGGATTATGTTGCGGCCCTGTGCCCATCACAGAAAAAGAGCGGAGAAAAATACAAAAATACGTAAAGGCGATGCCGCGAAAAATTCGGTTCGACTTGGAAAACCAGCAGCGTCTCTTCGGAACGTGCATGTTTTACGACCTGCAAGCAGACCGCTGCGGCATTCACGAAGCACGCCCGGAAATTTGCCGGAATTTTGGCTATCACGAGGATCTCGTCTGCTTCCGCAAACCGGAGCTTGCCACCAAAGCCAAAATCATCCGAAGAGAGCTGCCGGTGGGTCACCTCAGCATCGACTTTACGTGGAAAGATTTTTAGCCAACACCCGTGCCTCGCGAAGGGGCTTCACGGAAATCACCCTCTACGTATCTTTGGAATGTTGGGGGGTATCCAAGGAATTTCCGAGGTTGCGGATTTTAAAGTCTACCTCCACATCAACTGTCAACTGCTGAAAAAACTCCTTTGGCTGTTCCCGTATCATTTTGTGCAACTCCGGGTAATTTTTTAACTTTGTGTTTAACAAATAGAAATCTGCTTTATACTTTGCCTGCAAATCCTGCACGGTGTCCATCAACCTTTTTTTCAACTCGCCAGAGAGCTTCTTTTCCAGCTTGCTGATCTGTTCCGGCTTCTCAAATGCTTCGCCCATACACTGATACTCGACCATCTCTGTCTCCATCTTCACTTGAAAGGTCACATGCGGTTTGCCATTGCGAATGCTCGGCTTCACTTTCGCATTGCCGGACAGCATCCGGTTTACCACTTTTTTTCCCCCGGAACACGAAAACTCCAGCAATCCCCGATGAATATCTCCTTGCAGAATCGAAATTACCTGGATCTGGTTTTTGGACAGTACGCCGCGCATTTTAAAATCATTGAACACAGCAGCTTTATTCATGACAACCTGCTTATTCTTGTCCAGGTAAGCACACAGCGTTACATAGGTTGTTTTCTCCCGAACGCCTTTGCTCACTGCTCCCAAATTGGAATTCGCCTTGATCAAGGTCTTCTCCACATTGTTGACAATTTCAGCGAGGTGCAGAGCCGGCGTTGGTTCTGATACACTAGGGACCGTAAAAAACTCAAATACGGAACCTTTCGCCACGAAAATCTCCGTATGACGGCGCATCTGCGGAAAACGGGTTAAATAGTCGTACAGTTCGTCAATGCCCTTTCTCGCCACCTTTTCCCCAAGTGCAATCAACTGCAAGTGAGCCAAATCGGTTACGCGGTCGCTTCGGGTCGTAATTTGCCCCAAGCCATCCGCAATGGACGGCGCGTCAATGATAAAGTTCGTGTAGCCTCTCTGTTTCATATCATTGCTTCCGTATCCTCTTCCCAATTGTGTATCGCTCGCCGCATTGGCAGGCTCCACAACCTGGACAACAAACTGGTACATGCGAGTCTCTTTTCCTTGCAAACGTGCTGAAGGCAGTTCATCAATCCCCAGACCAACCACAATGGCACGATTTTCCAGCTCCTGGTAGTCCCAGCAGCCCGCCAACAAGATGCCCATGCAGCCAGTCAAAAGACAGAAGACCCGCCAATTCCGCCATTTACCGCGCACTTTGTTCACCTTCTTTTCCCTGATCGGGCAATAGTCCAAACTTCCGACGTATCTTCGCTATGACTAGGAACAAGACCGGATAGACGAGGAGTAAAAAGATCCCGGCGTTCCCGACCCATTTGGACCACACATCCATCTGCTGCAAATTGTCAGGAACAAGCGTCAGAAAGTAAATACACGGAAATAAAACCACGATCCACCAACGGTAAGAAATCCTTGGAAAAGTCCGATGGAGGCAAAACGCTGCCGAAAAAAAGGTGGAGAGATGCGTGGTGTAGGCTAACGGCATCCACAGAATAATGAGTAGCAGTTCTGCCCGTTCCACGAACTGTCGGACAACCTCAATCATCTTGGACATGGTAATCACCGGATAAGTCTGAGTAATGGTTACATCCGGTCCTAAGGTGACCAGCGTTCCCAGTACAATAAACACGTAAAATCCCCCTGCCAGACCGATTCCGGCTGCCGCGTTCAGAAACGCCCTTTTCTTGTTTGCCAGAAACGGGTAGTACAGGAACAGGATTTCAAAGCCAAGGAAGGAATACACCGTACTGGGGAGCGGCTGAATGACCGGACGAATCCCTTCCAGAAAGGGTATCCGCAACTCATTCCAGTCTGCCTCCAGGTACGCTAACGTGAAAAAAAGCAAGATCAGCACAAAGGTGATGGGCAGCCCCGATTCGTTGATACGCACGATGGGGCCTAGACCATCCCAGGATGAATAGAACAAGGTGAGCAACATGGCAACAATAATGACCTCCAGCGGAGTAAACGGCAACATCTGCGCCCGCACCACCTCCGCCATGGTTCGTACTCCGGTAACGGTGAAGAAGACAAAGTACACGATCAGCAGCACATTCAGCAGAAACCCGAAGAGGCGGCCAAACACCTTGCGATTGCTCTCAATCACCGTATCTTCCGGAAACACGCTCGCAGCGGACAAAATCAGCCAGAGAGAGAACACGCAAAATACACACGCCAGCAAAACAGTGATCCACGCATCTTCATGTGCTTTTTCCACTGCCCCGCGCGGCATCGAGATGAAGCCTACTCCCACAATTGTGCCGAACACGAGCATGACATTCTGAATCGGACTGATCTCGACTGTCCCATTCTGTTTCCTCATGTGTTGACCGTCCTTTCCCATTGACTCACGATAACTTACCGCTTCTTCTCCCAAAAGGACTTGATCATCCTAAGTGACCTCGCCTTGGTCGATTCTTTTGGTCTCAGAAAGGTCGGACGATTTGTCTGCTTGTTATATGAGATACGGACCAACGTATCCTTCCAGTCTTTGAAACGCAGGGGTGAAAGCGGTGCCAGAAAAGGAACGCCAAATGATTGTAGTTTGGCAATGTGGGCATGAATGAGAAATACCCCCAACAGGAAGCCGTAAAGACCCAAAATGCCGCTGCAGAGCAACAGAAAGAAACGCAGAATCCGATAAGTGATGCCCAGCAGGTAAACAGGAGCTGTAAAGGAGGAGATCGCTGTCAAGGCGACAATTACGATGGTAATCGGGCTGACCAGATTAGCATTTACCGCCGCTTCTCCAATCACCAGACCGCCAACGATGCTCACAGCTTGACCAATCGTTTTCGGCAGTTTGAGCCCCGCCTCGCGCAAGATTTCGATGATGATTTCCATCACAAAAATTTCCAGCACGATCGGCAACGCCACCTTGACACGCGCAGCATCCATAGAAATGACCAGTCGCGTTGGAATCAATTCGGGATTATAGGCAAAGAGCGAGAGATACATCCCAGGGATCGCGATACTGAACAAAAGGGCCAGCATTCGGACGAACCGGATCAGCGTAGCATACTGCCAATTCGTGTAGTAATCGTCAACGGTATCCATTAATTGAAATAACGTGACCGGCAGAATCAGGGCGTGCGACGCTCCGTTCACCAACAGGATCACACTGCCCTCCAGCAAGTTAGAACAGGCGACATCCGGCCTTTCCGTTGGACGAATTTGCGGAAACAGGGAGAACGAGTTGTCCTGTATCAGTTCCTGCAAATGCATCTGCCCTTGTATGAAATCAGTCTCGATGGCGCTTATCCGCTGTTTTACTTCCTCCACGACGCGGTCATTCGCCACATCGACCAGATAAAAGACGGCGACCTCTTGTTTTCCCCGCTTGGACAACTGGAAACATTCCACATACAGATTCGGGTCACGCAATCGTTGTCGGATCAGCGTAATGTTCGTCCCCAACTCTTCCACAAAGCTTTCTTTTGGCCCATTCACGCTTTGTTCCGCATCGGGAGGCTGTATGTCCCGTTTTTCTACCTTTTGCATGTCAATCGACAAACAAGCATCCTCGCCGTCAACAAAGATAAGGACTTCCCCGCATACCAACTGTTTCAAGGCACTGTCCCAGTCTTCTACCGAACAAATCTCGTTTAGTGGAATCAGGCTTCGCAGTGTTTCACGAAAATGTTCCTGATCCTCTGACGACTGGACCAGTTCCTCTTCATTCTGACGCAACGGCCTGAAGACGTACTCGTCCAGCTTTTTGATATCTGCCATGGTGTGAAAATAACCAAGACAGATTCGTTTCATGCCAAATGTAATCTCACTCATGACAAAATCGCTGTTTTGACCTAGCTGGTTACGCAGTTCCGAAACGTTGCTTTCGAGTGAGGTGTAAATGCGCGATGAGAAAGTGTCCGCCTCCTTTCTCTCGTCTGTATATGCTTCCTGATTTTTTTAGGGTATCCATATCTTTCTGCTGTATACGAATAACGCGAGGGCAAGCTTGAATGGCCTGCTCACTTTGGCATCTTTTCTCCGCAACTGCTGCATGTCCAACAGCTACTTGCATTCGGTCCCGTCATTGCCTGTGGAAGGCGAAGAACAAATAAAAAAAGCCTTGCGCAGCAAAGCTTTTGATAGGGTGCGGGTGATGGCAATCGAACCTGCGCCATTGCTCAAGAATCGCTCTTGGCTCACAAGCTGGGGAATACCACTTGCTGCCCAGCTTTCGTTTCACAATTCGCGGGAAGAACACTGCTTGGATGTTACTGACCGAAGATCCATCTCTGCTTACGCCGATTCGATCATCGAAAAGGGGACGTCTCAAAAGTCGATTTTTTGACTTGGCGACGCCCCTTTTGCCGTTCAAAAATGTTGAAAATTCAATGTTTTCAATGTGGTATTTGGTGACGTTCGCAATCTTGCTCTTTGTGGACAATCCCTTTACTCACGCTGTTGTGCCTTGATTTTGATTGGATTTTTTCTTTGAGAAGATCCCCATAAGCCCGCCCACGACAAACAGTATGCCAGAAAGTATGTAGAAGAGTGATACCGAGATAAAACCTCCTACACCAGCAACGAGCATCAACCATCCTGCCAGTTTTGTCTTTGATTTAGAAATAGCGGCAGCGATGATTCCAAGAATACTGAAAAGCAAAGCAGCCATGCCTAATCCAGATACGGTAGATGCCCCATTGGCATTGAGAGCTTCACCCACACCCCCAATAAACATCGCAAGAACCGCGGAAATCACTCCAAAAATGCCAGCAATAAGTCCAAGCGCAAACATATTGACACTCTCCTTTCTTCTTACTTCGCCTCAAATTTCCAGATTGCTTGACCACTTGTAAACGGGTTGTCAAAGATAAATTCGTAAGTTTTGGACTTCGCTATATCAAATGCAACTTCTCCACGTACTTTCCTGCCAGGAGCTACTTCGCCGTCTACACTGCCCTTTGTATTTGGAGCAATCGTTATGTTTTCAGCGTACCCATTCTCATCCTGAAGCTTCATCTGAAGCATGGTTGAAACGTTCTTTGGTTTGTCTGATTTATTTTCTACCGTAATATCGAGGATAACGTATTGGCCATTTCTTGGTTTCATGAATTTATTCCCTTTTGCAACTTTAGCGCTATTGACAGTGATATTTAATCCATCAAAGTTCACCGTCTCTCCTAGCTTTAATGGCTCATTTTTATTCTCCTCCGTTGCGGGTGCTGGTGCTGCGGATTTCGGTGTTGCGGTTTGCGTCGCTGATGCTGGCTCGGCCGCAGGTTTAGACTGCGGTTGGCTTGCCTGCGCGTTCTCGGTTGGTTTGGATGGCTCCACTTTTTGTACAGTCGATTCACTACACCCCGTAAGAACCACTCCCAATGCCAAAGCAATTAAAGATACTTTTTTCATACGCGTTGCGCTCCTTCGTTAATCAAAAAAATTTTTTCAACAAAATCCACAATAATCTAAATCACCCAACTTGTACAAGCACAATCGATCGACAACCTTCGACAAAACTCAGTTGTGGATAAAGTAATGCATAGATTCTCTCTCGTCTTGCTCGAGCAGCAACTGTCGGATCAGTTTTTCGTTAAAAACATGCATCCGAAAAATGCATTACTTGCGGAGATAATTCTGAGGAAGCTTTTCGTATGGCTCGCGAAGCCATGGCTTTGCACCTTTACGGCATAGAGCAAGATGGAGAAGTGATTCCGGAGCCATCCACCTTGTCTACATTGGATACAGAAGCAGGCCAAGTCATCACCTTAATCGAGACGTGGATGCCCCCATTCCGAGACGAAATGGAGAATCGCGCCGTGAAGAAAACGTTGACCATTCCCAAGTGGCTCGATGACCTCGCTCAAGAGCACAAGGTGAATTTTTCTCATGTCCTTCAGGAGGCATTGAAAAAGCACTTAGGCGTATCTGATAAGAGTACCTGAGAGACAATGCGGCAATATCTCCCGGCTACCGCCATCCTAGTACGACCAGAAAAAAGGCCAACCAGTAAACTCTGGTTGACCTAATAATACGAAGGAGCTGTCCAGAAAGTCCGTTTACGCCGGCTTTCTGGACGGCACTTTTCCCGTTCGCATCCGTTCGTATCTAAGTGAATTTTGCAGAATATTGCTAAAACTCACCCCCAATCCGTCCCCAATTGATGTTTCTCACCCCATCTCGTCCCCGATTCCCGCGACCAAACAAAAACAAAAACCCCTGATCTCTCAAGGGTTTTCATGCTCTGTTACTATGGAGCGGGTGATGGGAATCGAACCCACGCCGCTAGCTTGGGAAGCTAGAGTTCTACCATTGAACTACACCCGCATGTTCATTCGGTTGAAGAAAGATAACGTGTCCCATGTATTACTAATTATATATAGTTTCCTTAAACTTGTCCAGAGTCTATCGTAAAAATCCTCATGAGTTTGACCCGCAATATTCCATTCTTTCTACTATCCCCCAGAGAAAGACTGAACCTGCAATCGGGCGATCATGACAGCCATTTTTACACGGGTGTGCGGCGCGACCGATGTTATAACTTCCCTATTTTTTGCAAAATTTCGTTTGCCCACTGATGGAACACGGCGAGCGCTTCTTCTGCCGTCGCAAAGCGGCGCTGTTCCTCGCACGCATAGTCCGGAAAGTCTGTGATCCGATTTTTCCGGATGCACACCGCTTCTTCCTCTACCTTAATTTCCAGAAAGTAAGGAACAGCTTCGTCAATCCCATCGCTGTTTTCCAGATATTCATACGTGCGCAACCACTCCAGAATCCGAACCTCGGACGGCTTTACGCGCAGCACCTGCTCCAGGGACATAATCGTTTCATTGCCGTAGTAATGCATGTTCTTCAACCTTTCCGTCACGCATTTTCGTCTTCTCGTCAATCCTGCCCGGCGGACGCCAGATTCCCAAGGCTACTCCTTCTTTTCCTCTTCCTCTTTCCTGGCCAGCTCCATCATCTTTTGCAGCAAAATGTGCTGCGGCATATGCATCAGCTGTTCGAGTGGAACATTCAGTTTTTCAGCCAGCTTCAAAGCCGTTTCGGGCGAAATTTGCAACGGACGCACAAAATCACTCTCCTTTTTTCATCAAAATGCAGGTTCTTTCAGTATAATGCATGCCAGTGACGCTTGCCATAGGGTTTCGAGAGCCAGACCAGCCCGGCACCTGCTCACATCGCAAAAAACAATCCCTCCGAGCCGCCAGAGGGATTCGCTTACCTGCGTACTATGCTTGTCAAAACATCAAGACTGCTGTCTCGTGAGGATGCAAGGAACTCCGAATCCGATCTCGCCGGGCTGGGACATTTTTTCGAGATATGCCAACCCCCGGGCACATTGTTGCTTGCACACCTGACAAGTGGAAGACGTCACCATCTTCAAGTTCAATTGATTGGGATGCTGCCGCGAATTTTTCTTTTTGATTTTCTTTCCCTTGGCCATCTGATCTCCTCCCTTAGCCCTGGATCACTCCAGTCTATGTAGGAGAACAACCCTGTTCCTTAGGCAACTGTACAAAACAAGGAACCTGCTGCGATTTTGGGCACGGCCACCGGGCTCAGAGGACAGCTATCCATCGGTTATTCCGGCGAGAAAAAGCTGGCTTCGGTGCGCAGGAAAAGCGCTACTTTTTATTCACACAGCGCTCTGTTCTTCATTGCTGCGGTTGTTGGGCCAGAAGCTGTCGCAGTTCCAACTCCAGCGTACCGGCGTCGATCATGCCGATGATTTTCTTGCGGATGATCCCTTGGGTATCGACCACATACGTCGTCGGGAAAGCCTGGATCAAGTACAGGTCGGAGACGGTGCCCGCCACATCCATAGGGATCGGGAAGGTCAGCTTGTACGCCGAAACGAACGCCGCAGCGGCCTCTGGACTGTCGCTTGTCGTCACATTGATGCCGTAAAAATCAATCTGGTCTTTATATTTCTCATACAGCTTTTGCAGATCCGGAGCCTCCATGCGGCACGGTCCGCACCAGGAGGCCCAGAAGTTGAGAACGACAGGCTTGCTTCGCTTACCCTCGACCTTGTACACCTGATTGTCCAGAGCCTTCAAGGAAAAATAAGGGGCCACGTAGCCGACCTGTGGCTTTTGCACCTCTGTTACGACGGCGACGGTATCCTTTGGTTCCTGCCAGACGGCAATGCCGAGACCGACAGTCACCAGCAACGCCAGTGCCAGTTTGTTCATCTCGCCACCTCTGCTTCGCTCGATCAAAATCCCGTAAAGCCGCCAAACAGTTGAATCAATACGCGTGTAATGTCCGTCAGCTTATCGGTGTACAGCAGCACGCCAAACAGGATCATGACAACGCCGCCGACCTTCATGAACTGGTCGGAGTATTTGACGATCGCACTAACCTTGCTGATAAAAAACGTCATGACGAAAAACGGAATGGCGAACCCCAACGTGTAAGCAAGCGTATAAGCCAGGGCACGCGACGGGTCCGTCACCCCTAGCACGATAATCCCCGAAAGAATCGGGCCAACGCAAGGCGTCCATCCAGCAGCATACGTCATCCCTACCAGTATGGACCCAGTATACCCCAACGGACGGGATTTTAAATCGATCTTGAACGAGCGCATCATCCAGTCCATCTTGAACACCTGGAGCATGACGAGACCGATGATTGCGAGCAAAATGCCGCCAAGCTGGCGAATCAGTTCCTTCTGGTTCTCGAACAGGCTGCCGATCCAGGAAGTGGACAAACCAAGGGCGATGAAAATAATGGAAAACCCGATAATGAAAAACAAAGTGTGCAGCAAGGCCTGTTTTTGGAAGACGGTTCTTCCCTTTTTTACTTCATCGACGGTAATCCCGGTTATGTATGACAAAAAGGACGGGTAGAGCGGCAGACAGCAAGGCGATATAAAGGAGAGAAAGCCGGCGCCAAAAGCGAGCAGAACGGACAAATTTCCAGTCATACTTACCTCCGAGGTTGTTTCATCCACTATCTACCTTATTGTAGCGGAACTTCCCTGATGTCAAAAGCGGAGGGAGCACTTTGCCCCAAAATCGTGACAATTTTTGTTAACGTAAGGTTTATTATGTAACCGCCAGCACCAGCCGCGACATAGCAAAAGGCGCCTGTTCGCAGTCGAACAAACGCCTTTTGCTGTTGCAGGGATTACTCCGTTGCCTTGCCGATAAATTCGGCTTTGTCTTTTCCATATTGGTAAATGTACACTTGCGAATGCTTGTTGTCGCCCTTCTCATCGAAGGAAACTTTCGTGAACAAGCCGTTGAAATCGGTAGTCGCACGGATTGCCGCTTCTACTTGCTCGCGTGTCGGCTTTTTGCCGCCGTTGTCTTTGATCGCTTTCTCGAGGCCATTCAGGGCTACGAGAGTCGCATCATAGGCGAATGGAGAAAATGCGCCCGGCTCTTTGTTGAACGCAGTCTTGAACTTCTCGACCCATTGCTTGCCAGCTTCTTCCGAGCGAATGTCGCTTACGACGGTAGCGTATACGATTCCTTCCGCAGCTGGACCCGCAATTTTGTACATATCGTTCGACTCCAGTCCTTCGCCGCCCATGAACTTGCCTGTGAAGCCTTTTTCTCTCGCCTGCTTCGCGATGATGCCCAACTCAGCGTACATACCGCCGAAAAAGACCAGGTCCGGATTTTTCGCGATGATCTGGTTCACGATGGGGCTGTAGTCTTTCTCCCCTGCGGTTACACCTTCGTAGCCGACTTCGGTTACACCCAGGTCTTTGAACGCTTTGCGCACTTCGTCAGCCAAGCCTTGTCCGTAAGATGTCTTGTCGTGGGCGAGGAATACTGTCTTTGCACCCATTTTGTCTTTGGCGTATTTCGCCGCAGCAGGAGCGATCTGGTCGTTACGCGCCACGAGCCGGTTTACGCTCTTTTTGCCGTCTTCTGTCAGTTCTACGCCCGTATTCGCCGGGGAAACCATGGCCAGATGGCCTTCCTCGTATTTGACAGAGGCAGGAATCGCGACACCAGTGTTGTAGTGGCCGATGACAGCGTACACATCCGGGTCGGAGATCAGCATTTCGGCGTTGGATACCCCGATTTTAGGGTCCGCCTGATCGTCTTGCGGGAACAGTTGAATGTCAAAGCCCAGCTTTTTGAAGTCCTCGGCGCGATCTTGCACCGCCAATTGCGCCCCCATTCTGATACCGTCCCCTTCCAGCGACTGCGCTCCAGACAACGGGCTTTGTGTCGCAATCTTGATGACGGTAGAACCGCTGCTGCTGCCCGAACTGCTCTCTGTAGATGCCGGAGCTCCGGCCTTGCCGCATCCGGCAACGAGAGATCCAACCAGCAGGGAAACCAATAACAGGCGAGTGTTTTTCTTCATGTACAACGATACCCCCAAATGATTGATAGATTATATATTTTATATAAACATAACAACTGAAAACGTTTTCGTCAATCATTATTTCATTCTTCGCAACTCATGTAATATTTCCCGAACAACGACGATTGCGCAGATACCAAATCTGGTAATATAAGGAGCTTAGCGTACTTTTACCTGCTTCTCCCCGCTGCAACAGGAAAGCGACTTGAAGTCTGAACTGTTGGGAAATTCCGACTTCTGCCCCGATCATTCATTGATTACTCATGCTCCAAAAGTTTAACTACAAATTACTTCCAGCATTCCCATCCTGACAGTGAGACTTCCCTGCAGAGACACGATAAATCCTTTGCGGGCAAACAAAAAGAGGCGGAAATGCTCCGCCTCCAGCTTTCGCCTCATCCGCTTGGATCGGCTATTGTTTTTGGATGCTTACTTTTCCGCCGTCTGACAACAAGGTTTGCCCTTTGACAACGATGGTATCGCCCGCGGACAGGCCGGATACGACTTCGATCTTGTCGCTGGTGCCGACACCTGTCTGAATTTCTATCTGTTTGGCTACGCCGCCTTCGATTTTGAAGACGTATTGCTTGCCTTCGCGGTCAAATACAGCTTTGCGGGAGATGACCAGGCTGTCCTTTTGGCCGGCCGTTTCATTCGGAAATGTCACATTGACCACCATGTCGGACTTCAACGCGTTGTCCAGATTCGGAATCGTAATCTCGACCGGGTAAGCCTTGAGAGCGGAATCCATCACCGGGCTGACCGCTGTTACCTTAGCATCAATCGTTTGGCCGGTCGACTGGATGTTGACTTTTACGCTCGTGCCCACTTTCACCTTGGTAATGTCGGCTTCCGACAGGTTTGCTTTCACCAGGAGCGGATTCGTGTTCACGATGACGACAACCGGCTGCTGTCCTGCCATTTGTCCGACGGCTCCGTTTACACTGGAAACAAATCCGCTGATCGGGGCGGTGACCGTGGCGTTTGCCAGCTGTTCGCGGGCATTTTGCAGGCTCACTGCCGACTGGTTCACCGAAGCCTCGGATACTTGTGTTCCTGTTTTTTGCTGGGCAGCCTGCAGGTTCTGCTGCGCATTCGCATAGGATGTCTGCGCATTGGTCAGCTGCGTGTTCGCTTGTTCCAGTTGTTGGGAGGAGATTGCTCCTTGTGTGAACAGCTGCTGCATGCGCTGCTGATTCAGCTTCGCGTCCGCCAGTGCTTGTTCGGCCTGCTTCAAGCTGTTTTTCGCTTGCACCAGACCTTGTTCAGAGTTGCTGTTCGACTGCTTCAGGTTCGCCTGGGCGACACGGTAAGCTGCCTCTGCCTGTTGCACGCTGTTCGCCAGATCCTGTTCGTCGATTTTGAAGAGCAGCTGTCCTTTGTTTACATACTGACCCAGTTTGACAGGGAGCGACGTAATTTTGCCGCTGACTTTTGCCGACACCTGCACTTCCTCGCTTGGCGCCAGCTTCGCAGTCAGCCCGGACTCTGAGCTGACTGTACCCGTCGTCACTTGCTCTACTTGTACAGGGGTTACTGACTCCGTCTTTTCTGTAGGCGTCTGCGCGGCTTGCAGGCTGGAACAACCTGCCACCAAGCTGATGGCGAGTAACGCGAGAATGACGGGTTTACCTACTTTGTTCATATATGTCCCTCCTAATCCCACAAACGAACTACACTTCCAGAGCGGGAGCGTTTTTGGCTTTTTTCCTGGCTTCTTTTTTCGCTTTGCGCAATGCGCGCTTCTCGCGGCGTTTTTTGCCTCGGTCATCGAACCAGGACGTCACGACAGGCACCAGTACGAGCGTGATCAGCGTAGCAAAGCTCAAACCGAAGATGACGGTAATGCCCATCGGCGCTTGTGTCTCGTTACCTGATCCACCTGCGAAGGCGAGCGGCCCGATCGCCAAAATCGTGGTCAGTGTCGTCATCAGGATCGGACGCAGACGGATTGGACCGGCATGCAGGATCGCATCGCGCAGCTCCCAGCCCTGGGCCCGCAACTGGTTGATGTAGTCGATCAGCACGATCGCGTTGTTCACGACCAGACCAATCAGCAAGATGTACCCGATCAAGACGGATACGCTGATCGGAGTTCCCGTCACCAGCAAACCAAGCAGTACGCCTGTGACGGTCGGCGGAACGGAGAACATGATGATGAACGGGCTGTACAGCGATTCAAATTGCGAGGCCATGACCATATAGACCAGGACGACGGACAGGACAATCGCCAGCGCCAGGCTGCCAAACGATTCCGCCATGTCCTGGCTTTGCCCGCCGAATTCCAGCTTATAGCCATCCGGCAGATTCAGCTTATCAATTTTGGCCTGAATCTCTTTCGACACGGAGTTCAGGTCGCGCCCCGCCAGGTCGCTCGTAATTTTCACTTCGCGCGTCATATTGGAACGGTTGATCGTCAGTGGAACATCGACCTTGCTGATCGTCGCCACGGAAGAAAGCGCCACTTGTGCGCCGCCTGGTGCGGAAATGCGCAGATTGTTCAAGTAGTTGATATCTTCCTGATAATTCTCGGGCAACTGCAGCTTAATGTCAATTTCATCATCACCGGTACGGTATTTCGTGACGGTCTGCCCTTGGAACGACGTGCGCACCGACGACAGAATTTGTCCGGTGGTCAAGCCGTAAAGACTCGCCTTTTCCGCGTTTACTTTCACTTCAAACTCTTGCCGGGACTCCTCTAGGCTCGTCGTGACATTGCTGGTGCCCGGAACGCTTTCCACTTCACCTTTGATGATGCCACTGATGTCTTTGAGCACATCAAGGTCGTCGCCGCGAACCGTCAGCTCGATTGGCGAACCGGTCGACATGCCTTGAGCCGCGCTGACAGTGATTTCCGGACCGGGGATCGATTTCAGTTTTGCCTGCAAATCCATGACGACATCATTGGAAGAACGATGGCGCTTCGTGACATCCACCAACTTCAAGGTGATGGTCGCCTGATTCGATGACAAGGTGCTGGCGAGCGGTGAGCCGCTGCTTCCGATCGACGTCGCTACGATGTCTTTTTCCGGTACTTGATTGACAATCGCCTCCACTTGCTTGGCGACCTTTTCCGTCTCAGCCAGTACCGTGCCATTCGGCATTTTGATGGAAATGGAAATTTGTCCCTGATCCATGCTCGGGATGAATTCGGCACCGATTAACGGCGTCAAAGCCAGCGAGCCGATCATCATGACGACGGCGGTAATCATGACCGTCTTGCGATGACCCAGCGCCCAGTCGAGCAATTTTTGATACCCTTTTTCGACTTTGTGGAATCCGATATTGAACCAAATGACCGGGTTGATGCCTTTGTAGTTTTTCCGGTTGGCATGATCCGGCACTTTTTTCAGGATGCGCGAGCTGAGCATGGGAACGAGCAGAAGCGAGAACACCAGCGCGGCAATGTGGGAGAATACCACCGTCAGCGCCAACGGTCCGAACAGCTCTGCCGCAATCCCTTGCGTCAGGGCAATCGGCAAAAATACGCAGATTTGCGCCAAAGCAGAAGCCATGACGGCTGTCCCTACTTCCTTGGAACCGACCAGCGCCGCTTCCATCATGCCTTTCCCTTTTTCCCGCTGGCGGAAAATGTTCTCCAGCATAACGACCGCAAAGTCAATCAACGACCCTAGCCCCAGCGTCAGACCGGACAAGGAAATCAGGTTGATCGTCTGGCCCGTCATGTACATCAGCAGGAAGGTCGCCACGATGGACACAGGCAACACGATGATCGCGATGAGCATGGACTGGAAGCTGCCCAGGAAGAAAAACAGCAGGAAAATCCCGACGAGACCACCCAAGAGAGCGTGCTCCGCCGTTGTATAGATGGAATCTTTGATGTACGTGGACGTATCGAGAGTCGTCGTTACCTGGATGTTCGCAGGCAAGTCTTTCTTGATCTTTTCCATTTCCTTCTTGACTTCATCTGCTACCTCGATGGTGTTGCCGCCAGATGCTTTCGTAATGGAAATGCCCAGGCTTGGCTTGCCGTTGACGTAGCTGAGCTGCGTTACGTCTTCTGTCGTGTCGTTTACCTGGGCGATGTCGCTCAAGCGAATGGAGCCGCCGCCCCCAACGGAAATCGGGGTCATGGCGATTTCGTCGACATTGGCAAATTCGCCTTGCACCCTGATGTTTAATTTGCCGTCGCCCTCGCGAACCGAGCCGGCAGAGCCAGACAGGTTGCTGCTGCTCAAAGACTGGGAAATCTGGTCAAGCGTCAGCCCGTACGCAGACAGCTTCGCCGGGTCTACGATGACGTCGATGATCCGATCCTGTCCTCCGTTCAGAGAAGCAGAAGCTACGCCATCGATGCGTTCCAGGCGGGACTGGATCAAGTCTTCAGCCAAACTTTTCAGCTTGTTTACATCCTGCTCTCCCGTTAACGCAAATTGGAGAATCGGCTGACTGTTTGGATCAATCCGCAAAACGCGCGGAGCATGCGCGGTGTCAGGCAGCATCCCGCGCACCTGGTCCACTTTCTCGCGCATATCCAGCGTGGCCTGGTCCAGATCGGTTCCCCAGTTGAACAGGAGAATGACCTGGGAAGCACCTTCCACGGATACCGAGGAAATGCTGTCCAGGTCAGAGACCGTTCCGAGCGCATTTTCAATCGGCTTCGTCACCAGCTTCTCTACCTCGCTGGGTGATCCGCCGTCTACGGACGTCACGACGACTGCAACCGGAAAGTTCAGGTCTGGCATCAGATCGATTGCCAAACGCGGCAAGGATACAAAGCCAAAAATCAGCACGGCTACCGTCAGCATAATCATCGTGACGGGCCGTTTAATCGACAGTTCTGACAGATTCAATTTGCCTCACCTCTTTTAAATCAACTAGTCAACTTCGTTTGTGGAGAAAATCGTTCTTGCAGTGCTTGCAGAGATGAGATTGCTTGAGGATCTTTCGGCTCCACCCCATCCTGTTCCAACACCCGCTCAGTCAGGGCGACCCAGACGATTCTGCGATCGCTCCGATCCCGGTACCTCCTCACCAGGTTCTCCTGTTCAAGCCTGTTAATCAACCCGGAAGTCGTACTGTAGGAAAGATCGACAGCCTTGCTTATGTCTCCCATCGTCTTGGGACCCTGCTCAATCTGTTCGAGGATCAGAACCTGTTGCCACGTAAGATCACCGGCATCCAGTTCTTTTTTCGAGAGCGACGAAAACAAGGCACTTGCTTCCCGCAGAAGCTTTGCCAACTGAATCAGTTCTTTCATGAAGGCCTCCCCCTGCATTCCTCACATAACCGTATACTCATTCCTTATCCATCGTGTATTTTCCCATTTCATTCTACCTACTCCAGAGTACGATTAAGTCTACCAGCTGGTTGATTTCCAGTCATACCGTGTCTATCTGGAGATAGACGACAGCGCATGCTAGAATGAAACTAAGCGAAATTCAGACAGGAAAGAAGGAAGTCTCATTGTTGCGAGTGAGTCTGAAGGCGATTCAGAAACGTCTGTTAATCATCTGGTTTTCCGTTCTCATCGTTCTTTCTCTACTGCCGAACTCCTTTATGCGGGAAACTCCCCTCCAGTTTTTCATTACTATCGTACTATTCTTTTTCTATATCGTCTTGTTTTGGTCGTCCAAAAGAAATTGGAAGCCTTTCCAGATCGAGCTAGTGACCATCCTGCTCGGCTCTTTCTCCCTGCTCAAGAGCGTGTTCGTCGGAGGCGAAGGCTTCGGCATGATGCTTCCGCTGGCCGTATTCATCGGCTTTCACATCGAAGGCAGACGCTCGCTGGCGTATGCCACTTTTTTTGGCGTGTGCACGACACTGTTCATGTATTTCGAGGAAATCCTGACCTTGACCCACATTATCCCGTTCATCCTGACGTATATCGGCTGCTACATCGGCGCGCGGGGATACCGTATTCAAAACGAAGCCTACCAGACGAACCAGCAGCATCTGGCAGAACTGCAAAAGGCTCACGCCGAGCTGCAGGAAGCGCACGATCAGCTGCAGGAGGCCGCTTTGCACACCATGCATGTGGCCGTCCTGGAAGAGCGGACGCGGATCGCGCGGGACATTCACGATGCCCTTGGGCACAGCCTGACGTCCCTCATCGTCCAGTTGCAGGCGCTCAAGTACATGCTGCAGGACGGGCCGCCGCTGGCCCAGGAGGCCGTGCGCAACATGCTTGGAGTCGCCAAGCAAAGTCTTGAAGAAATTCGCTCTTCCGTCCACACGCTGGCCATGGATAAAACGTCTCTGGGACTGACGCCGCTGCGCGCCCTTTTGTCCCAGGCCGAAAAGCATACGGGAGTAAAAACGGAGATGAACTGCGACAACCTGAGCACCACACCTTCGCAAGAGATCATCATTACCTTTTATCGCATTTTGCAGGAAGCGATCACCAATTCCTTGCGCCACTCTGATGCAAAAAAAATCGAAGTCGTAGTAGAGGAGCGCGGAAGAAGCATCTTTTTCAGCATTCGCGACGACGGGAGCATCACGGACAGCTCGACGATCAAACCCGGCTTTGGGCTGAACGGCATCCGCGAGCGACTGCAAAAGCTCAACGGACGCCTGCGCTACTTTGTACGGGAACCGCACGGCTTTCAGCTGGACGTGGAAATCCCGCAATCAACCTACACGCATGAAGGGAGCGTACGGCGATGACGGAAACGAAGCAGCAAGACAAGATTCGTGTGGTTTTGGTAGACGACCAAACGATGATCCGCCAAGGACTCGGTTATGTCATCCAAATGCAACCGGATATGGAAGTGATCGGCGAAGCGTCAGACGGCGACGAAGCTGTCGCACTGGTCAGTGAGACTGCGCCTGACGTCGTTCTCATGGATGTGCAGATGCCGAACAAATCCGGGATTGATGCCACGCGCGAAATCATGCAGAAGCACCCTGCTCCCAAGGTGCTGATCCTGACGACGTTCGACAACCATAACTACGTCGTCGAAGGCATCCGCGCAGGGGCTGTCGGCTATATGCTCAAGGACGCAGATTCGCAGGAGATGCTCGACCTGATCCGCCGCGCCTATCAGGGAGAAGCGTTGTTTCATACCGTGACGGCAGCAAAAGCGCTGGCTGAAGTGCTGCAAACACAGCGTGCCGAACCACAGTCCCAGGGCCATTCATCCGTATTGTTGGACGAGTTAACCGACAGGGAGCTGGACGTGCTGCAGCAGATCGCGTACGGCTACCGCAACGATCAGATTGCGCAAAATCTGTTTATCTCCGAGGGAACTGTCAAGACGCACGTCCACCGCATCCTGCAAAAAATGGGCGTGGAGGACCGTACACAAGCCGTCGCCATGGCGTTGCGCCACGGGCTGGTCAAATAGTCTCTTCCGCAGGTACATCAGAAAACGCGGCTGCGACCTCGTACCCACAGGGACTGCAATGTTGCACATAAACTGGATAAGAATCGGATCAGTTTTCGCGCAAAAAGAAAAAGACGGAAGCATTTTTCCGTCTCTTTTGCGTCTTGGCGTCACCTTTTATCCTGCATGCACAAGGGCAGCCGAATCTCGAAACGGGCGCCTCCCAGCCTGGATGAATTGTCCGCGAAAATTTCCCCGCCGTGATCGTTGATGATTCGCTGTGTCGTGGACAGCCCAAGACCTGTCCCATCCTGCTTTGTTGTGTAAAAAGGAACAAACAGGTTTTGCTTGGCATCCGCCGAAAGTCCCTTCCCGTCGTCTTCCACAGTGATGACAACCTGGTTGATCGTGGCGAAGACGCTCACGCTCACCAGCGAACCTTGATTTGCCAAGGCTTCAAACGCATTTTTCAAGATATTCAAAAAGGCTTGCTTGATTCGTGACCGATAGCCGTAAATGTACCATTCTCCGCTTGCCACCTGCAGCTCAAGCTTGATTCCACGCCTGTTTGCCTCTGGCTCCAGCAAACGGATGACCCCGTACAGCTCCTCCATAACCGGAAAATACTCCGAGACGATCTTGTCGTCTCTGTAGCGTGCCAGTACGAGTACGTCGTTGAGCAGCCCATCGATCCGCTCGATCTCCGTTAAAATGACGGAAAAATACGTATCGGTGCGCGTTGTTTCCCGCTGCTCCTTCAACAATTGAATGAAGCCTTTGATCGAAGTCAGCGGATTGCGGATTTCGTGCGCCATGCCCGCAGCCAATTGGCCCACCGCGGCCAGCGCTTCCCTTTTGGTCAATTCTTCTTCATAGCGCTTGTTGTCCGTCAATTTGCGAAAGACAGCGATCGCGCCCCACAGCTCTCCCTTGTGGTAAATCGGGCTGGTGCTCACTGTCGTCCACTGCGAATTGTACTCCGCAACGTAGTGGCCGCACTGCCCTCTCTCGAATACCCATTGCACGTAACGCTCGCTTTCGCGCGGACAAAAAATCTCATCGATATTCTTGCCGATGATTTGGTCGCGATCGACCTGGAACAATTTGGCGAGCGCAACGTTCGCTTCAATGATGTTCATGTGCCTGTCAATCATGAGCACGGCCATATCCTGGGATTGCAGTACCAGTTGGACGAGCTCTTGTTCAGCCACCTTCGTAAACAAATCTCCTTCTCCGGGCTCGCTTTGTACGAGAGGTGCCACATGCTCCTGCTGATTGCCCAGGGCAGTGGATTCCAGCAAGTGCGCCACAGCCAGATCCACCACCCGGTACAAGTGCAGTTGGATCTGACAAAACTCCACATGCTCCTCTACGGTTCTGACCAGGTGGGGTTTGCCCCGTTCCAGGTGCTCCACAATTTTGTCACGACAGGCGCGCATCCGCTCCACCACGAACAAATTCGACAATCCTTGGCCGACACAATAGGCGGCAAACGCTGCAACCTGCTGCATAAGTTCCGGGTATTCCTCGTGCTCGACAGCCTCTGCCAAATGCGTAAACAGCTGCGCGAGCCAACCCTCAGGATGTGTGTCCCCCTCCCGATCCACACTTGCCTTGCCGTGTCCATCCGAAAGAAATGAGAGCATTTCGGCCGCTAACACAGGGGCCAGATGTATCAGATAAGTGCGAATGCGATTTTTCAAAACGCTCTGGCTCCTTTCTTCTGAAAACGTAATCGTGATATTTTCCAATCTATGTATGCTTTCTATTATGGACGTGTATGCACCAAACTGTAAAGATCTGGTATGAAATCGCAGGAGAGAAACAGCCAGTAAGCCGCGATGGCTATAAAAAAGGCACTTGTCCCTTACGGTAACAAATGCCCTTGCTCTTACGAATGTGCTTTCACAATGTAGTTGCGCAAATCTGATTTCACCGGACTATTCGGGTTGCTGCCTGCATGCGCGCGCTTGAACGCTTCGCTCTCAGTCCACTTTTTAAAATCTTCTTCGGAGTTCCATTTCGTGAAAACGATGTATTCATCGCCTTCCGTCGGGGCGAGGAACAAGAACTCGAGAAATCCGGGAACCTCCTTCATCCCCTCGCCCCCGCTTGCGAAAGCCCGTTCCAGATGCGGCTGGTAATCTGCCGGCACCCGGAGTCTGTTCATGGATACGTACATGCTTTTCACATCCTTTCTCCTAAAATGACTCTTCCGTTTCCATTATACATCAGGGATTGTGCCTGAGCAAATAACTGCAGACGAATCTAATCGCGCCTGCGGTTCAATTGTTGTTCCAGCATGATATCGATCAGCAATGCATCCTGCAGCGGGTCTTTCGGATCGGTAGTCAGGAGGGCCGCTACCGCCGCCATGGAACAACGCACCGCATGATAGGAGTAAAAGGCATCGCGCTCGGCTTCGCTGAACAGAGAGAGATCGGAGCGTTCCTGGACTGGGTACGGGAAATCCGTTTCCACGCCCGCTCGATCCAGCACGATCAACGCCTGTTTGATGGCGAGCAGGGCCGCGCTCACACTGATGCCGTATTCTTTTCGCAAGTCGTCCCACACCTGAAAGGCCGTCTTTTCAACGCGTTCCTGATTGGGGCGTGTGATGATTCCCGTCTTTCTCCCTTCCTTCAGCAGCCAGTCGACAAAAATGTCCGGCCGTGGGGGAAAGGCGTACACTTGCAGTTTCATCTCCAACTCTGTCGGATGGTCTTTGGCAAAGCGTGCGTGCGACAGTGACATCTCGTAGCGCCGCGAGGGATGGCCAGGAACCGTCACGAAGACTGTATCCTGTCGTACGGCTGCAACCTGCAGCTTGGTGCGGGCAGGAATTCTTGCTTGCGGTGCCTTCTCCCTGCGGATATTTCCTGGAATCAGCTCTGTGCCAAACTGGTGGTACTCGATTGGAGATTCGATCCAGGGAATCGGCTCTCGTTCGATAATCTCATACAGCCCGTTAAATGTGACCCACTCGCCGGGACGTCTCTGGCTGCGGATGAGGACGGCATGGCGTTCTTCCTCCGGCGAAACTTCCGTGTCCTGGTCGTCAGGCGGGGGAAACAGCCTTTTGTGCTCCACGAGGGCGCTGCCATTCAACTGCAGCCGCTCCAGCAGTTCTCTCTTGCTGACCCATTCGTATCCGATCCGATAGATTCGATTTTTCATCGGCTCCACCTCCTTTGAAGCGACCATCATCGCTTGTCAGCAGCCGCTGTTTTTAATTAACCTACCATATGTATTTGGCTACCTGTCCGTGCTAGACAGATCGTACAATTCCTTTCAACGCAGCCGCAGCCTGCCGCGGGGAAACAGCTCGGCTGATGGCGCTGATGACGGCTACACCGTCTGCCCCCGCCGCGATGACCTCCGCCGCATTTTCCAATGTGATCCCGCCGATGCCGACGATGGGCAGCTCTCTCCCCACCGCTTCCCGGATTGCTCGCAGGGCAGCTGGACCGATGGGTTCGCCTGCGTCGGCCTTGGACGAAGTGGCATACATCGCGCCGACCCCGATGCAATCCGCTCCGCCTGCCTGCGCAGCAAGCGCTTCCTCGACCGTACCGGCGGAAATGCCGATGTACATGTCAGGCCCGACAGCAGCGCGCACATCCGCCAGCTGCATGTCGTCCTGGCCGACATGGACGCCGTCCGCACCGAGTCGCACCGCCAGCTCGACATCGTCATTCACAAAAAAGATCGCGCCCGTCTCCCGGCACAAGGCTTGCATCTGGCGTCCCAGCTCGAATCGCTCCTGCGCCGTCAGCTTGCTGCCTTTGTCCCGCAGCTGCAGCGTTCCCACGCCTCCTTGCAAGGCTTCCCGGACGATTTCCAAGGTCCGTTCCACGGAATAGCCGCAATCTTGTGTACCGACTACGAAGTACACGCCCATTTTTTCGCGCAATCTGCCCTGATCTTTCATCTATGCCTGCCCCTCCCACTTGTCCAATGCTTCCCGGTACGCTTTCGCTGCCTGCCTCGCGTCCGGAGCGTCTGTAATTCCTGACAAGACCGCGATGCCCGCACACCCTGCCGCCAACGCTTGCCCTGCATTTTCCGGAGTGATCCCGCCGATGCCGATAACCGGGATGGACAAGCTCGCAGTAATATGGGCAAGCCCGGCTGTCCCTCGCGGCGGCACGCCCGGTTTGGAGCCGCTGGCAAAGAGGTGCCCGTACAACACATAGTCTGCCCCTTCTGCCGCAGCTTTTTCCGCTTCATCTGCGGCATGCACGGACCGCCCGATCCATTGCCCAGGCGACAGCACCCGGCGTGCCTCTGTCGGTGTGAGGCTGTGGTAAGCCAGATGCGCTCCGCGGCAGCCTGCTGCCGCAGCCACATCCACCCTGTCGTTGACGATCAGGCACGATGCGGGCAGCACCTCCGACAACGCGTTTACCCAGTCCATGCACTCTCTCGCCGTCCGATGCTTTTCCCGAATATGCAAAAAGTCCATGCCGCCAGCGTAAGCCGCTTCTGCAATGGCCAGCACTTCCTCCAGCGACTGGCGCCCGCTGGTGATGACATGCAGCTCAAACTTGCGGGACATGGCTCGTTCCCCCGCCTCCGGACAAAGCTGTCAGACATTCCTGCAGCCAATGCTTGGTCTTGTCCTCTCCTTCCGGCGGAGCGATCGCCAGCAAATCTGCCACCAGCCTTCGCATGAAAAAGCTTTGCTGCAGCGTCATAGGAAAAGTGATCGTCTTTGGCTTGGTCTCCTGCTTCTCCAAAGTCTCTACGCCTGCAAGCAGCATTTGGGCAATCGACTCGACCAGCTCGCTAAGCTGCTCGTTTTGCTTCAACTCGTCGTAGCAGCCGTCAAAGAGGCGGCACAATATCAAAAACGCCTGTGACGATAAAGTCACCGGCTGAACATCCTGCATCGGTTCCGTCACGCTTTTCCCTCCTCTCCATTAGGCATGAGGCAAATGATCCTGGCACGGACAAGTCCTGTCTGCAAGGCCAAGCGATGCCTGATCGGCCAAACCGTTTCTGCACATGGGTCCTCAGCGAACCTTTGGCGCACGACCTGCCCCGTCCTCTGCCTGAAAAACAAAACCTATTATAGCATACTGCGCTCGTTTGCAAGTCCTGGAGCAAAAGAAAAACCGCTGAATATCAGCGGCTTTTACTCGTTCCTTCGTTGCGATCATTGTGCTGGGACTGACGCAAATTGGTGTTTCTGTCATGATCGTCCAGCGTCTTCCCGCGATTTTTGCCCAGATCTTTGCTGTTGTTGTTCTTGCTCATGCATTCCACCTCCCTTGATAATGGCATCATGGGATAGCGTAACCAATCCTCGCCGCTTTACTCGGCGAAGGGCAGGCAATCAGGCCAAGTGGCGCCGGTACTGCCGACGGAGCGCATAGACGATAGAAAACGGAACTCTCCAGCCAAGCAGAAAGGCAAAAGTGATCAAATAGGCGACCCAGCTGAACACCCATGTCATCGGCACGCCGGTCCACCATGCCCGAATCACCAAGCCGATCGGACACGCGACCGTCCAGCTAAGGAAAGTGAACAGCAGCAGGCGCCCAAACGAACGATAGGCGCGCTCGCTGTATGTGCGAAACCATGTAATCGCCAAGATCCAGCCGAGCAGAAACGGGGCGAGAGTGTCGAGCAATCCCGGAATCGATACAGGCAGATGATGGGCCAGCTTGCCGTAGTAGGCGAACAGCAGGAAGGCAAAAAGATCCCCGGCCAGAAGCACCCAGCCCGCCCGCGAGACACGCAGTTTCATAGAAACCCTCTTTTCTCATCAAGCAATCTGTAGTGTACAACAGCTTTCCTCCTGTATTGTACACATGCTTCTGCCGGCCCCACAATCGCTCTGCCTGTTTATTCACCAAACAGCAACAAATGCAGCTTTTCCCGGACATCTGGCCATTCGCGGTCAAGTATGCTGAAATAGACGGAATCACGCACATACCCGTCCGGCAAAACCATGTGATTGCGCAAGACGCCTTCGCGAATTCCGCCGATGCGGGCAATGGCCCGCTGGGAGTTCAAGTTGCGCGAATCCGTTTTTAGCTGCACGCGAATGCACCCCAGTTGCTCAAAGCAATGACGAAGCAGCAAGTATTTGCATTCCGTATTGACGGCGCTCTTCCAGACAGACGGGGTTAGCCACGTAAAGCCGATCTCCAGGCCGCGGTCGCTGCGCGAAATATTCAGAAACCGGGTGCTGCCAATGACTTGGCCGTCCGCCTGGCTCAGAATGGCAAAGGGCAGTTCGGTCCCTTCCGCTTCCTTTTTCATCGCTGCCTCGATGAACGTGCGCGCGTCGGCAGGCACTTTTATCTGCGTGGTCATGTACGTCCAAATTTCTTCGTATCGACCTGCTTCCCACAGCCCTTCTGCGTGCTCGCGGCGAAGCGGCTCCAGCCGAACGTGTTTTCCTTGCAGTGTGACAGGGGCGATCTTCAGCATTTTCATGTCTCCTCTGACTGTTCTGTCCGACCTTGCAAGCAAAACAGCTCCCGCAAATTTTTCCAATAATAACGGGATGGGAGCCACCTGTCAATCTCGTCTTGCTGCCGGAGAAAAGCCGCAGTTGAAAGCTTTTACTGGACGTGTCCGCGTGCGTCAATGCGCCAGATGTCGATGACCTCGCCATCGCGCACGACGTGGACGCGGTCAAACAAGTTCATCACCGTGCAGGCGTGATTGGGGATGATCTGGACGCGGTCGAGCAATCCAAGGCTTGTTTCCCCCTCGATGGCAGCCACGCCATGCTCCTCGGAGAGACGCTGGATGACGATCTCCGGGTGTCCGACGACATATCCGAACCCTTTCACCGTCGCGTTCCCGTGCGCCCCCTGATCCAGCGCGAGCGACTTGCTGCCTGTATCCAGCACGAGCCGCTCTCCTTCCCGTTTGCTGACGACGGTGCTGATCAGTCGCAGAGCGCATTGGTCATAGGCAGCTACTCCCAGGCCGACCTGGATCGCATCGAAAAAGACCGCATTGCCCGGACGGACCTCTGTGATGCCCGGGACCTTGCCTGCCAGCTCGTAGGTAGGGGTCGAGCCGACGCTTCTGACCTCGATGGGAATGCCGTGGCGTTCGCACAGCTGTGCGCTTTCCACGATGCACGTCCCCTCGTGGCGGGCAATCTGCTCGATTTGTTCACTGGAGGAAGCAGCGTAGGAATGTCCGGCGTGCGTGAACAAGCCTTTGAGCTGCAGATTCGGCATGCGGCTGACCTGCTTTGCCAGTTCGAGCGTCGGTTCGCCCGGATCTACGCCGCATCTTCTCAAGCCCGAGTCCAGTTTGATCCAGACGTCGATCACTTGACCCCGCTCCCGAAAAAAGCTGTCCACGTGAGAAGCCTGCTCGGCAGAGTCTACCGCGAGGATGATCCGGGCATTCCGCAGCAAGGCGGCCACCCGCTCCAGCTTCGTACGGGAGGCGAGCGGGTAGGCGATCAGGATATCTGCGATGCCCGCTTTCGCCATGACCTCCGCCTCCGCTACTTTGGCGACGGTAATGCCGCATGCCCCGGCTGCGATCTGCCTTTTGGCGATTTCAATGGACTTGTGTGTCTTGATGTGCGGACGCCACGCTATCCCCTGACTCTTGGCAAAAGTGTCAATTCGTTTGAGATTGGCTTCCATCGTTTGCAAATCCAGCAGCAGCGAAGGCGTATCCAGTTGATTGATGTCCACTTTCTGCTTCCCCCCAGCGTTTTCTTTTCCCGTTTGGAAAGTGTGTCCTGTTTGCTCCATCATACCTTGACGCTGGGCGGTTGAGAAGATCCCGCCTGCTGTATTCAACCCGTAACCATTTTTCGCAAAGCTTACGCCTCCTCGCTGACAACGACTTCTTTCCCGCGCCGTTTCAGAAGGAGCGGAATCACGAGCCAGAGCAAGGCGCAGACGAGGAAGGTTGCCGAGAGCGGCTTGCTGAGGAAAATGGTGAAATCGCCGTTGGATGTGGTCAGCGCGCGGCGCATGTTGTTTTCGATCATCGGGCCAAGGACGATACCAAGCACGAGCGGGGCGAGCGGAAAGTCGTTTTTGGACAAGTAGTAGCCGGCGACGCCGCAAATAACCAGCAGGACGAGATCGAAGGTGCTGATCTGCACCGCATAGACGCCAAAGACGGAAATGGCGATGATCAGCGGGAGCAGGTATTGCCCTGGCGTCTCGATAATTTTCGCAAACACTTTCACCAGCGGCATGTTCAGCACGAGCAGCATCACGTTGCCGATGAACATGCTGGCGATCAAGCCCCAGGCGACCTGCGGATGGTCGGTAAACAAGAGCGGCCCTGGCTGCACGTTATACATGAGCAGCGCCCCCATGAGAATCGCCGTTGTGCCCGAGCCGGGTATGCCCATGGTGAGAAGCGGAACCATCGCTCCTCCTGATGCCGCATTGTTGGCGGATTCCGGTGCGGCAACGCCTTCAATGGCACCTTTGCCAAAACGGGATGGGTTTTTGCTCAGCTTCTTTTCCAGTGTGTAGGCAAAGAACGATGCAATCGTCGCCCCTGCCCCTGGCAGCACCCCCACGAAAAAGCCGAGAAGCGAGCCGCGTGTAATCGGACCTGCGCTTTGCTTCAAATCCGACAAAGACGGCAAAATGCGCCCCACCTTGATCACATCTGTCTCGCCGTCGTCTGTCTCCAGAACGGTCTTGAACACTTCCCCCAGCGCGAACAGACCGACAGCGATCGTCAAAAACTCGAGCCCTTGATACAACTCGGGTATGTCGTACGTAAAGCGTGCCACGCCCGAAACATTGTCAATCCCGATGGTCGACAAAAGCAAACCCAGTACGGTCATGATAAGCGCCTTGGTCATCGATCTCCCCCCGAGTCCGCTCACCGCGCACAGTCCAAGCAGCATCAGGGAGAAGTATTCGGCAGGTCCGAATTTCAGTGCCAGGTCAGAGAGGGGATCGGCCAGAAACACGAGCGCGATCAAGGCGACGATCCCGGCCACGAAGGAACCGATCGCCGAAATGGACAATGCCGTGCCAGCTCGTCCCTGGCGCGCCATCTGATACCCGTCCAGCGTGGTGACGACAGAGGACGATTCCCCCGGCGTGTTCAGCAGGATGGACGTCGTAGAGCCGCCGTACATCGCGCCGTAGTAGACCCCGGCCAGCAAAATGATGGCGCTCGCTGCCGCATCCTCGGGAGGAAGCCCGGATGTCAACGATGCGGTGACAGGCATCAGGAGAGCCACGCCGCTCATCGGACCGATCCCGGGCAAGACCCCTACCGCTGTGCCGATCAGCACGCCGACAAACGCATAGACCAGATTGTGCCATTGCAAGGCGAGGAGAAATCCGTCACCCAAATATTGCAAAGCACCCATGTCTCATTCCTCCTCACAAGCCGAGCCAGGCAGGAAACTCTGGCAGGGTCCCTTTCAAAAGATAGACGTATACGTAATAGACACTTGCGGAAAAAGCGAGGGCAACCACCAAAGTCTTCGCGATGCTGCTGCTTCCCATGACGCGGAATGCAAACGCGAGAAAGAGAAACGTCGCAATCACATAACCGAGTGGCTCCAGCAGGCAGACGTACAAGACGGTCGCGAGCAAAATCAGGATGAATCGCCGGTAATTTCGTCTTTCCCCGGCAGCCGCCGCCCTTGAGGTTTTCTGTTTCAGCGATTCCCAAAACAACCGCAGGCTAATCAAAATAAGTATGATGCCAAGACCGAACGGAAATATGTTCGGACCCACCTCGCTCCCGTAGGCGCTGGCGGAAATCGACCGACTCTCCACGACAAACAGGGCGCCTATGAGCGCAAATAAAATACTGCCGACCCGATCAAACGTAAAATTCAAAGGGCCCACCTCCCATCAATAAACAAGCCTCTGCCAGGTACGGGCTGCGAAAAAGGAGAGGCAGCCCCCTCCTTTGCTCATTTCTCCATGCCCAGAGACGTCAGCAGTTCTTTCACCAATTTGTCCTGTTCGTCCAGAAACGCTGTGAAGACAGCCGAATCCTTGTATTCACTTTCCCATCCGTTTGCCGCCAGCTCTTGTTTCCACAGGTCGTTTTCGCTCAGCTCTTTCAGCTTGGCATCCCAGTACGCTTTTGCATCGGCCGGCATATCGGCTGGTCCGAAAACGCCGCGCCAGATGTTGAAGGTCGCATCGATCCCTTGCTCCTTGAGCGTCGGGACATCTTTCAGCACGCCGCCCAGACGCTGGTCGGAGGTCACGCCGAGCACTCGCACCTTGCCCGCTTTCAAATACTCCCCGACTCCGGATGCGTCTGTCGCAATCATGTCCGCATTTCCTCCCAGCAGCGCCGCTATCGCCTCTCCGCCGCCGTCATAGGAGACGTATTTGACGCTCTTTGGATC
The DNA here is from genome assembly GCF_042683565.1 of Brevibacillus sp. GCM10020057. Classification (NCBI taxonomy): domain Bacteria; kingdom Bacillati; phylum Bacillota; class Bacilli; order Caryophanales; family Paenibacillaceae; genus Brevibacillus; species Brevibacillus sp. GCM10020057. The sequence continues at coordinate 535,248 of NZ_JBHUJW010000043.1, read as the reverse complement.
GATGCCGTACTTGGCAGCCGGCAGCACGCTCACCAGATGATCCATCGAACCTGGTGCGGAACCGCCCGCCAGCGTGATCTTGCTCGGGTCCGCCTTCATCGCTTCCAGCAAGCTCTTGATATCTTTGTAAGGAGAATCTGCCTTGACGACCAGGGCGCCGAAATCTTTGGTCAATTGCGCGAGCGGGGTCACGTCCCGATACCCGTACGGCGTGTTCCCTTCCTTTTTGTCATTGTTGATCAGGATCGGCGGCGAGCTGACGAACAACCGGTACGGATTCCCTTTGTCTTTATTGACGTACTCGGCCATGAAGACTGTTCCGCCGCCGCCCGGCTTGTTTTCCACTGTGATCGATTCGTTGACCAGCTTGCTTTCGCTTAGCACCTTTGCCAATGAGCGCGCCGTCTTGTCCCAGCCTCCCCCTGCTCCCGAAGGCGCGACGATAACCAGCGGCTTCCCTGGATAGTTCGAGGCAGCCGGTGCCGACTGTCCCGAGGAGCTACCCGCATTCCCGCTGCTCGCCGTGTTGCCTCCGCCACAGGCTGTAAGTGCCAGTGTCAACAAGACAGACAGTGAAATCAACATGCTTCTCTTTCTCATCATGCATCCCCCTCTTAGTTACGTTTTGGTGTAAACGCATACATTACACGGTCTAAACGTAACATGGCAGAGGTTCCACGAACAGATTTCGTGCATAAGGAGCATTTTGAATTTTGCGAACATTTTGTTCATATTGTTCATGAGGCTAGGACAAGTAGCGGTATTTTCTCTCCGGCCGCCCGACCGTGCCGTAAATCAGCTCGGGCCGCGCTTTCTTTTCCTGCACGAGGTACTCCAGGTAACGGCGGGCAGTCGTTCGGCTCGTCCCGATTTCCTTTCCGATCTCCTCGGCCGAGACGCCTTTGTTGCCTGTGCGGCGCATCGCCTCCAGCACTTTTTCCAGTGTCAACAAATCGATCCCTTTGGGCATAGCTGTCTCTTTTGGCTTGCCGGGAATCCGGCTGCGTGTCAGGATGCGATCGATGAGATCCTGATCGATCTCCCTCGCTGCCTTCGTCTGCAGCAAATGTTCACGGTAGTTCTCCAGTCGCTCGCGGAACCGCTCGAACACGAGTGGCTTGACGATGTAATCAAACACGCCGCCGCGCAGCGATTCCTGCACGATGTCCATCTCCTTCGCCGCGGTTATCATGATGATATCCACATCGCGGTAATGCTGACGGATGTGCCAGACGAGGTCGATACCCAGCATGTCGGGCAAATACACATCGAGCAGCACCAGATGCGGATGAGTGACGGCGAGCAGCTCTTTGGCCTCCGCGCCATTCGTCGCCGTCGCAATCACCTCAAAGCCGTCCACCTTGCTGACAAATCGGCGGTTGATGTCCACAATGCGCAAATCATCCTCTACGATCAGCACTTCCACTTTCTGCAACGATACCCCTCCGTTCTTTCGGCAGTGATACGGTAAAGAGCGCGCCTCCCCATTCGCTTTTGCCTACCAGCACATAGCCGTTCATCTCCTGGATGATGCCCTGTGCTTTGGCCAGCCCGATTCCTCTGTGCTCCCCGGGCTTGGTGGAAAAGCCGTGCTGGAAGATCGCTTCGCGCAATTGCTCCGGCACGCCTGAACCCGAGTCTTCCACCTCGAACAAAATTTCTTCCCCGGTATCCGACAGGTAGCATTCCACGACTCTTTGCTCTGCGCCGGATTCATTCACGGCTTCCAGCGCATTTTGGATCAGCGTCCCCAGCAAAACAACCAGCTGCTGCCTGTTGATTCCGGGGGGCAGCTCCGTCAAGCGGCTGTCCTGATTGATCCGGAAATGGATTTTCAGCTCTTTTGCCCGGTTGTGCATGCCAAGGAGCAATGCCCCGATGAGCGGGTCCGGAATTTGCTTGGCGACAAACAGCAGCATCTCCTGCTGCGCGGACGTCTCGCTCGTAATCAGCTCGACCGCCTCCTGGATGGAGCCAAGCTGGAGCAGCCCGGAGATGGTGTACAGCAGGTTGTGGAATTCATGCGTCTGAGCCCGCAGCACATCGGCATAGCGCCGTGCCTGGGACAGCTCCGATACGAGCCTGTCGATCTCCGATTTCGGGCGGAAGCTGCTCACGACGCCGACCACTTTCTCACCCAGCCGGATCGGGACGCGATTGACGATGATCTCTTTGCCGCAAAGGACCGCTTCCCTGTCCAGCTGGTGCTCGCCTGTATCGAGCAACTCCGGCATTCGGCTGTCTGGCAGCACTTCGCGTATTTCCTTGCGGTGGTAATTGTCCGGGGGTAGGTCGAGAATCCGGATCGCTGCCTTGTTCATCATCGTCACTTTGTTGTTCCGGTCGATAGCGACGATCCCTTCGCGGACAGACTCCAGGACGGCATTGCGCTCGACGTACAGCGCCGCGATCTCTTCCGGCTCCAGTCCGAGAATGACGCGCTTCACGTAGCGGCTCAATCCGATAGCACCTGCTACGCCGAAAAGCAAGGCGAGGATGATGATGAAAACGACCTTCTCCTGGTAATCGTCGATGGCTCGTTCGATATCTTCCAGCAAAAAACCGACAGAAACGATCCCGATCACATCCCCGTTGTCATTCCGGATCGGCACCTTTCCCCGCAAGGAAGGCCCCAGGCTGCCCACCGCTTTCGAGATGTAGGATTGACCGTAGAGAAGGCCCAACTCGTTGTCGCCTCCAACCATGCTTTTTCCGATGCGGTCCGGCAGCGGGTGCGCGTACCGTATCCCTTCGCGGTTGCCGACGACGACAAATTCCGCATCCGTCTGTTTGCGTACGTTTTCTGCAATCGGCTGGATGAGCTGCGACGGATTGTCCGTCTGAAACGCCCGGCGCAGTTCGGGATCGTTGGCGACAATCTTGGCCACGCTTAGGGCCTTTTTCCCGATCTGCTCCTCGATTGACGACGCTATCATGGATGAAAAAACAACTCCCATCGACCCGATCAGAAGCATAATGACGAAAGTAAACAGGACGATCATTCTCGTTTGCAGATACAAACGCAATTTGGCTGTTGGCACAATATTTTCACCCCCTGGATCATATTACCACCCAATGCCGTGCCGCCGATAGATTCTCCTCGCTTGTTCGCCACTGAAAAGGCAGTTGCGTCTCACCGCGACCAAGCATCGAGAAACGATGGTTTTTGGTGAAATTTGTGGAATCAGGTCGTCTGCTCCCCAATATAAATGTTACAACTTGTATTCGAGACAAACTGGTGCGGTTGTCGGAATACAAGAATAACCGGAAGAAAAGGAGGGATTTGCCATGAAGACTCAAACGGAATCAGGCGGCATCGTCACGCTGACAAAAGAAGGCGAACAGTTGGTCGAGAACAGTCCGCTGTACAACGATGGGCTCCGTCCTACGACTCGCGCCGAACATTCCTGGAACTCTTACAACTTCGCGAGCCTCTGGATCGGGATGTCGATCTGCCTCCCGACGTACGCGATGGCAGCCGGCTTGATCTCGCTGGGTATGAACTGGTGGCAAGCCATCATCACCATCATCCTCGGAAATTGTATCGTCCTCATCCCCATCCTTCTCAACTCTCATGCGGGTACGAAATTCGGGATTCCGTACCCTGTATTCGCCCGGCTCTGGTTTGGCTCGAAGGGAGCGCACATCCCCGCTGTCGCCCGCGGGCTGATCGGCGCAGGCTGGTTCGGCATCAACTGTTGGTTCGGGGGCGCCTCGATCGACACGCTGCTGATGTCGATGTCGGGCTGGGAAAATGTCCCCGGCCACCTGTGGATCGCATTTTTCGCGTTCTGGCTGTTAAACGTCTGGATCGCCTATCGCGGACCGGAGGCGATCAAGAAGATGGAAGCGTGGGCTGCTCCTGTGCTCATCATCATGAGTCTCGCCTTGCTGGTCTGGGCATTGACGAAAGCAGGCGGATGGGGCCCTATGCTTTCCGCGCCTTCCAAATTTACGTCAACGGCTGACTTCCTGAAAGTGTTCTTCCCGTCCCTGACCGGAGCGATTGCATTCTGGGCGACGATGGCGCTGAACATTCCCGACTTCTGCCGCTACGCCAAAAGCCAAAGGGCGCAGGCGGTCGGCCAATCGGTAGCCTTGCCGACCACGATGGGATTTTTCTCCTTCATCGGGGTAGCCGTCGCCTCCGCTACCGTCGTCATTTACGGCGAAGCCATCTGGGACCCCGCTGCCGTGCTCGCCAAGTTCTCTCCGTTTGCCATCTTCCTTGGCACGATCGGGATCGTCCTCGCCACACTGACGACCAACGTGGCTGCCAACATCGTGGCACCTGCCCGCGCTGTCGAAAACCTCATTCCCCGGCGCCTCACCTACGAGCATGGCGCGATCATCGCGGGAGTCCTGTCGCTTTTGATGCAGCCGTGGTACATCCTCGAAAACTTCGGCAACTACATCTTCCTCTGGCTGGGGACCTACGGCGCGCTGCTCGGGCCCATCGACGGCATCGCCATCGCGGACTACTGGCTGGTGCGCAAACGACGAATCCATCTGGTGGAGCTGTACAAAACCAACGGCATCTATTCGTACCGAACCGGCTATAATTCGCGGGCGCTCTGGGCGATGGCGATCGGGATCGTCATTCCGTTTATCTGCAAAGCCGTTCCATCGCTGGCGATCATTTGGGACAACGCCTGGACGATCGGGCTTCTCATCTCCATGGCCCTGTACACCTGGATGATGAAACACGACGCGACGATCCTGAGCGCCCAAGACTACGAGAAAGTGACGCGCCGCACCAGCGAATCACAAGCCTCGTAAGCCTCATCGCTTACAACCTGCAAGCAGACAAAAAGACTGGCGTTCCCCCACTAGCGAGGAAGCCAGTCTTTTCATTTGCACCATTACCATTTGAATTGGCTGATCGATTCTTGCAGTTCTTGAGACAGTTCGTTCAGGTTTGCGCTCGAATGTGCGATTTCCTGCATGGAAGCAAGCTGTTCCTCTGCTCCGGCAGACATCCCTTGCATATGTACGGCGGATTCTTCTGCCAGACGGTTCATTTCGTCCATGGCCGAAGCGACCTGTTGCACGCTGGCCGACATCTGCTCCGTTGCCGCCGACACGTCCTGAATCTGGCCGGCGACATCCTGGGAGGAGGTGACGATTCGTTGGAAAGTCTCTCCCGCTTCCTGGACGACGATCGCTCCTTTTTCCGCTTCCTTTGTCCCTGCCTGCATGACGTTTACCACTTGCGAAGTCTCCTGCTGGATTTCCCCAATCAGACGAGCGATTTCTCTCGCGGATTCCTCCGACTGTTCCGCCAACTTTCGCACCTCATCTGCCACGACTGCAAACCCTCTGCCGTGCTCCCCCGCCCGCGCCGCTTCGATCGCAGCATTCAAGGCGAGCAGATTCGTCTGCGAAGCGATGCCGGTAATGACATCGACGATCTGGCCGATTGCCTCGGATCGCACGCCCAGCTGTTGAACCAGCTCTGCTGCCCGCGTGACGGATTCGGAAATGGTTACCATCTGGGAGACGGCGTTTTGGATGCGCTCATTTCCTTGTTCTGCCTGCTGTGCGGCTTCCGCAGATGTTTCCGACACGGCACTGGCAGTATCGGCGATTCGCTGGATAGCGATCGACATTTCTTCCATGACGCGTACCGTCTCCTGCGTCCGCTGCGTCTGCACATCGGAAGCGCTGGCGATCTGCTGCACGCTCGCAATAGCCTGTTCGGTAGCACGCGCGGATTGCTCGGCGCTGGCTGACAACTCCTCGGACGACGCAGCGACATGCTCCCCGGCGACTTTCACCTGCTCGATCAAGGAACGGAAGTTGGTCACGAGCTCATTAAACGCGATACCCAGTTTGCCCACCTCGTCACGTGAGGCATAGCCGACGGTCTCAACAGCCATGTTTCCTTGCGCCAGTTCTTCCATCCGTTTTGCCACGACACGAAGCGGCTCTGTGATCATTCTGGAAATCCAGTAGCCGAGGACCAACGAAAGGACGAGACAGAGTGCGCCTACGCCGAGCTGGAGCAGCATCGCTTCTTGGGTGTCGGCCTCATTGACTTTGCGAATTTGCTCCGCCTGCTGCGACTTGTAGTTCGCCCAATTGAGCTGCTCTTGATTGATCCAGTTCAGCGTCTTATCCGTAGCGCGATAAAACGAGTAGGCCTGCTCCGGTTGCTTCTCGTCAATCATTTTGATCACTTCGCTTTGATCGCCGCGATATTGCTTCAGAAGCTCGGTCAGAATTTTGACGCTTTCTTGTTCTTTCTTATCCAGGTTGGCTTTTTGCAGATGATCAAAAATCTCGTTGGACTCGCTCAGACGCTGCCCAAGCTCGGTCTTGTATTCGGCCAGCTCTGCCTGGGACTTGGCGAGGATCATCTTGTAGATCAGGCCGTCCATCGCGCGCATCTCCTGACGCCAGTCGTTGATCCACCTGACCGGGAGAAGCTGCTCTTCGTACATCGATTGAATCCGGTCTCCAGCCACTTTCAGATGATAGTAGCCTGTAAAGCCGACGCCAGCCAAAGACACCGCCATCAAGATAATCAGACTAAACAGTTTTACTCGAGTGCTTGCATTCCGAAAGTGACTCATCGCTATTTGGCAATCCTCCTGATTGAATTGCTGAAATTTGTAGTATCACCGCGAATACTGTCTGATCTTACCAAATTACTTTCGACAAGTCGATAGTCTCAGTTGATTTCTCGCAAGTCGATGACGGATAACAGGGAAATCTCGTGAATTTGCACGTCAGGCAGATAGCAAACATAGTAAGTCAACTCAGGACTGATCCGGTACTGCAGTCCCTGATAGCCTTTTTGGAGCAGGAAGGCGCGCATTTCCTCTCCTGTCCAATCCAACCAGCGCTGATAGTCCATGCTGCGCGAGCGTCGATCCAATGAATCGATGGAATGCCTGGAGCGCAAGGCATCCGTGCGCAGCTCATTTTCTCCGTACCGCTCGTCCAGGCAAAAAAGTCCGGCGTCCTCTACTTCCTGGCACAGGATTGCCGCCTTGTCCCAGACCGTCTCCGCATGACAAATCGCATACTGTGCCGCTACCTCCGGATTGCTCACCAGGTAGACGCCAGACCCGAATACAGCCTTGGCGCTGGCTCCATTGACAAAATGCCGGCGTTCGTCGCGTTCGTACCGCTGGGAGCGAACCACCCGCAAAGCTTCCCGGTATTCCACACCACGATAAACCATTTGCCTCATTCGTACCTCTCCTCACGCAGCAGTGCCAGGAGTTTCTTCCATGAGAAAAGGAGGAAGGCGCATCGCTGCGTCTCCCTCTCCCTTGTCACGGCAGAAGTTTCACCATATCGCCATACGTCTCCGGACGGCGATCCCGATAAAATTGCCAGGTATCCCGCACTTCATGGATTTTGTTTTTATCCATGTCCGCGATGACGACCTCATCCTGGTCACGGCTTCCGACCGCCACAAATTGCCCGCGCGGATCGACCAGGTAAGACTGTCCGTAAAACTCGCCCATGTTCCATGGCGCTTCCACTCCGACGCGGTTGATGGCTGCGACGTAATATCCGTTGGCTACGGCGTGCGCAGGCTGTTCCAACTTCCACAAATATTCGGATAGCCCGGCGACGGTGGCGGAAGGGTTGAAAACTATTTCGGCACCGCTTAACCCCAGCAGGCGCGCTCCCTCCGGAAAATGGCGGTCGTAGCAAATGTAGACGCCTACCTTGGCGAACGCCGTATCAAATACCGGGTACCCCAGGTTTCCCGGCTTGAAGTAGTATTTCTCCCAAAAGCCCCAGCCACTGTTTCCTACCCCGACGTGAGGAATATGCTGCTTGCGGTATTTGCCCAGATACGTGCCGTCTGCATCGAGAACAGCTGCCGTATTGTAGTACGTCCCGATCCCTACACGCTCGTACACAGGCAGGATGATGACCGTCCCCAGTTCGCGCGCCAACGAGGAGAAAAGCTGGACAGTCGGACCGTTCGGCACTTCTTCGGCGGCTTCATACCATTTGCTGTTTTGCTCGGCGCAAAAGTAAGGCCCGTAAAAAATTTCCTGGAGACAAATGATTTGTGCGCCTTTGGCGGCGGCATCCCGTACCATTTTCACATGCTTTTCGATCGCCTTCTCTTTGTGGAGATGGACAGGCTCCTCTCCACTCACATCGTTTTTGGCCTGGATCAGCCCAATCCTTACTTTATTTACCATCCAATCCCTACCCCTCTCTATACCCTCTCCTACGGACGGGTAAACCTCGAACGTTTCAAGTATCTGCCAGCACCTGCATGGCCGACGAACTGTCTGTCGCGGACGACGAAGGAGCCGCGCGACAGGACGGATACGACTTCTCCGTACACCTCCATCCCTTCAAAAGGATTGTAGTCGACGTTCATATGGTGAGCTTCTGCCGTGATCGTCCGCTTTACGCTCGGGTCAAACAGCACAATGTCTGCATCCGACCCGACAGCGACGGTTCCTTTTTGCGGGAACATCCCGAACAGCTTTGCCGCCTTCGTCGACGTAATGTCCACGAACTGGTTCAGGCTGATTTTCCCTTGCCGCACGCCTTCGGAGTAAAGCAGCGTCATCCGGTCCTCGATGATCGGTCCGCCGTTCGGGATTTTCGTGAAATCGCCTCTGCCCAGCTCCTTCTGTCCGGCAAAGTTGAACGGGCAGTGATCGGAGCCGACCGTTTGCAGGATGCCGTTTTTCAAGGCGCTCCACAGCACCTCCTGATTCCACTTTTCCCGCAGCGGAGGCGACCAGACGTACTTCGCTCCGGCAAAATCAGGCCTCTCCAGATCGCTGATGTCGAGGACGAGGTATTGCGGGCAAGTCTCGCCGTAAATATTCCAGCCTTTTTCCCTCGCCTCCGCGATCCGTCTCACCGCATCGGCGCACGAGACGTGGACGACATACAGCTGAGCGTCGGCAAGTGCCGTCAGGGCGATGGCGCGGCCAGTCGCTTCACCCTCTGCCTCCGGCGGACGTGTCAAGGCGTGATAAATCGGATCGGTATTCCCCTCGGCCAGCGCTTTTTTCGTCAAATAGTCGATGACATCTCCGTTTTCGGCGTGCACCTGGACGAGCGCCCCCAGCTCCCTGGCCCGGATCAGTGTCTTGAACAGCGTCTCGTCGTCTGCCATCAGGACGTTTTTGTACGCCATAAACACCTTGAGCGAGGTGATGCCTTCACTTGCGATGACCGATTCCAGTTCCTCCAGAACGTGATCGTTTGCATCGGAGACCATCAGGTGGAACCCGTAGTCGATGACCGCTTTTCCCCGCGCTTTTTCATGCCAGGTGGCAATTGCCGACTGAAGCGACTCCCCTTTGCTGGTCAGGCAAAAGTCGATGATGCTTGTTGTGCCCCCGAATGCGGCGGCTTTTGTTCCGGTAAAAAAGTTATCCGAGGTGACCGTCCCGCCGAACGGCATGTCGAGGTGGGTATGCGGGTCAATTCCGCCCGGAAGCACATAGCAGCCGGTGGCGTCGATCTCCTCTGCGCCTGCCGTAGCGAGGTTGCGGCCGATGGCGACGACCTTCTCGCCTTCGATGAGGACATCCGCCTGATACGTGTCAGCCGCCGTCACAACCGTCCCGCCGCGAATCCATTTTTTCATGTTTGCCCCTCCCTTTTTCCCTTTGGTCTGGCCACATCCAGACATGCTTGTTCCGTACAGGCTATGCGGCGTGGGCCGAAAAGATTACGTCTGCGTGCGTTTCGCGGCTCACTCGTTCAGCCGGGCCGACAGCGCCGCCTGCCGCTCGTTCCAACTAAGCGGCGGAAGTCCGCTCGGCACTTCCACCATCTCGATCGTTCCCTCCACCGGGCAGACGATCGAGCACAGATTGCAGCCTACGCAGTCTTCTTCCCGCACGACGAGCCGTTCCTTGCCTGTCGCCTCGTCAGCCACGATGTCGATGCATTGGTGGGAGGTGTCTTCGCAGGCGATGTGGCATTTGTTGCAGTGAATACACGTCTCTTCGTGTATACGCGCCACGACTTTGTAGTTGAGATTGAGATTGCCCCAGTCGGAGTAGGTCGGCACGGCTTTGCCCACGATCTCCATGACCGAGGAGATTCCCCGTTGGTCGAGGTAGTTGTTCAGCCCGTCGATCATGTCCTCGACGATCCGGAAGCCGTGGTGCATCGCGGCGGTGCAGACCTGTACGCCGGTCGCGCCCATTAGCAAAAATTCCACGGCATCCCGCCAGTTGGAAATGCCGCCGATGCCGGAGATCGGTATGCCTACTTGCGCATCGCGGGCGCATTCGGCCACCATGTTGAGGGCAATTGGTTTGACGGCCGGACCGCAGTAACCGCCGTGTGCACCCTTTCCGTCGACATGCGGGATCGGCAGCCACGTGTCCAGATCAACTCCCATCAGGCTGTTGATCGTGTTGATCATGCTGATCGCATCGGCTCCGCCTTGGGCGGCTGCCCTTGCGGTGAAGCGAATGTCCGTGATGTTCGGCGTGAGCTTGACGATGACAGGGGATTGCGCGACTTCCTTGACCCATTCCACCTGTTGCCGAATCAGATCGGGATGCTGTCCGACCGCTGACCCCATCCCCCTCTCCGCCATCCCGTGCGGACAGCCGAAGTTCAGTTCCAGCCCGTCTACGCCGACCGCTTCTACCTTCTTGACGATCTCGTGCCATGCTTCCCGTTTGTGCTCGACCATCAAGGACGCGATCAAGGCATGCTTCGGGAACCGTTTTTTCGTCTCTTCCATTTCCTTGAGATTAACCTCCAGCGGTCTGTCCGTGATCAGCTCGATGTTGTTGAAGCCAAAGACGCGCTGCCCGCCAAAGGTAAGTCCGGCAAAACGGGACGAGACGTTTATGATCGGCTCGCCCAGCGTCTTCCAGACTGCTCCGCCCCATCCGGTTTCAAACGCGCGCTGCACTTGGTAGCCCGAGTTCGTCGGCGGTGCGGATGCCAGCCAAAACGGATTGGGAGACTGTATACCAGCCAGATTGATAGAAAGATCGGCCATACGTCGTTCTCCTCCTTCTCCCTGCGAAATAGAAGCCGTATTACACCGGCTGGTTCTGGTTCGCCAGCGCGCGATGGATCGCATGCGCAGCCCGTCGTCCGTGGTTCGCCGCGTCGACCACCATCGCGTCTGTCTTGCCGCCGCCGAAAATGAGATCACCTGCCGCAAAAACTTGCGAATTGCTCGTCCGGTAGGTTCCGTCCTCTACAGCTACAACACCGTTCTGATGCTGGATGCCGAACGCGTCGATGAGCGAGAGGTGCCGCTTCTGGCCGATTGCTTTGATGACGAAATCGACCTCGATCACAAACTCGCTGCCAGGGATCGGCACCGGTCGCCTGCGTCCTTTCGCATCCGGCTCGCCCAGCTCCATGCGCCTAAGTTCCAGCGCTTTGACGCGGCCGTTTTCACCAATGATGCGCGACGGTGCAACCAGCCAGCGGAATTCCACTCCGTCCCGCTTGGCGAAATCGTATTCAAACTGGTAGCAGGTCATTTCCTGTACGGTCCGGCGATACAAAATCTTGACGTTCTCCGCCCCGAGCCGCCTGGAACAGGTGGCAGCGTCGATTGCGGTGTTGCCCGCTCCGATGACGACCACCTTTTTGCCGGCCATCTCATCCGTGAGCGGCTTCGTCTTGGTCTCCTCCACAAAAGCGATGGCGTCGAGCACCCCGGCGAGCTCCTCGCCTTCGATCTGCAGCTGCGGCACATAGTCCATACCGGCCGCGAGCAGAACCGCATCGTAGCTGTCCAGCAGCTCCTGCGCCGTCACGTCAACGCCAACTTTCGTATTCGTGCGAATCTCCACCCCGAGCGCTTCGATCTGCTCGACTTCCCACAAGGCGATGTCCTGCGGCAAACGGAAGGAGACGATCCCGTACGTGTTCAGACCTCCTGCTTTTTCTTTTGCTTCAAACACCGTCACACGGTAGCCCAGCCGCGCCAGCTCGCGGGCAGCGGACAGGCCTGCCGGTCCCGCTCCGACAATCGCTACGCTTTTTCCGTTCGCTTCTCCGCTCGTAAACAGCTTCGCGTTGCTCTGCTTCGCCCAATCGGTCGCGTGCCGCTGCAACAGGCCGATCATGATCGGTCTGGACGCATGATTCAGCACACAGGCTCCTTCGCACAGCTCTTCCGTGGGACAAACCCGGGCACAGCTCGCGCCAACCGGATTGGCCTCCATGATCGTGCGCGCAGCCCCGAGCATATTCCCCGTCGCAATCTTTTTGATGAAGGAGGGGATGTCGATCGAGGTCGGACACGCCTTGATACACGGTGCATCATAGCAGTACAGACAGCGGTTTGCTTCATCGATGGCTTCCTTCGGCTTTAGAGCCGGTACCACTTCCTTGAAATTTTTCTGCAACTCAATCGGGACGCCCATCTCACTACCTCCTCGCCGTTTGTCGTAAAACTGGGTGCTTGCTATTAATCAATGAACAAAAAAACGGTTTTATGATTGTTTCATTGCCACTCCAGCTACGTTACGGACGCAATCAATGCCCGCCGTAAGGAATGAATGATTTCACCTGCGAATATGGTTTACCATACGAAGCGCAAGGAGGCAGGAGATGAAAGACTACGAGCAGCAAATCATCCGTCTGCAAAGCCAGATCGCAAAATTGACGGAGCAGCTCGCCTCGCTAAGGTCCGAGCAGAGCGCTTACCGAAAGCAGTGTGAGCGCCGCCAGGACTACCTTTCATCGCGAGAAATTCTCGAGCTGCTCGAAGCACGTCAAGGCCGCAGTGGCAGTATGGCTACCATCAAACGGTGGGCGGACAGCGGACAGCTCGGAGAAGTGGTCGATGAACGCGAGATGTTTCCTTTGCTCGATCGCAAGCAGGGCAACAAGCGCTTTCTGTATCCGCGCGAAGACGTCCTTCGTTTTTTGCACGACCGCGGATTGCTGCGGCCCGCCTACGACATCCTCGACCGCGTGCTGCTCTGTTCCCCGCAAGGAAACCAGGCTGCACTGGTAACCGCCATCGAGCGGCGCGGCGACCGCTTCACATACCAAGTCCAACTGGAAGAAACGGGAGAGGTCGTATCCGAAGTGGCCGAGACAGACTTGACACTCCCGTAAGGAGGCACTATGGAGCAGGCAACCATTACGCTGGAAAACACGCCCGCCAATCAGCAAATCTCGCGCACCATCCGCGATTTTCATAAAAAAAAGGGGCACCCCCTCACGATTCGGTTCAGCGAGGAGATGACCCACATTATTTTGGAAGCGCCCTGCATCTATCTCCCTGGCCCTCATCCGCCCGATGAAACAGCGGTGATCGACGGCCAGCTGCGAAAGTGCGCCGGGCATTTTGAAGTCCATCCGAAAAACAAAGGCAAGACGATCAACTTGCACCTCGACTCCGAGCTAGCCGCCGAGCTGGAGCAAATCCGTTCCCGTGTGAGCAGCAAAACCCAGAGCGAAGTGATCCGGGAGCTGTTTATACGCGGCATGCGCTCGTATTTGGCGGAAGAAGAGGAAGCCCTCGCAAGCGACCCGAATGCACAGCCAGAGAAGTAGTAAATTACATCCACAGCAGCGGGTCTTGTCGACAGCGACTTGACGCGACTTCGCTGCCTTGAGCTTGCCGCTCCCGGAAGGCGGCCAGCTACAGGATGCCGTGCAAGCTGGCCCCTTTCGCAAACAGCCGCTCGATGTTTTTCTCGACCGTCGGATCGGGCACGAGGGGCGGAGCATGGTGCGGCTTCATGCGCGCGTCGATGATCACGTTGTCGCATGCCCAGTGCTTGTTGGCGTAGTAGCTGTTCACGCCGTGAATGTCGTGCGACGGATTGCTACGCGTAAAGGTCACCCACAGGAAATTGGCGAGGTTCTTCGCCAGAAAGTCGCTGTCATCGCAGACGACGATCATCGGGCACGTCTCAAGCCCGCCCCGCTCGCGGATCGCGTCACTGAGTTCTTGCATCTCCTGCTGAACATGCGGGTAGGTGCGAAATGCCTCCATTTCCACTGCCACAACCCCTGGCATGACGAGGCGCGGGTTCATGACGCTGCGCAAATCTTTCAAGGCATCCGGTACCTGGGTGCACAAATCGCGCAGCTTCTCCCCGTAGGCGGCAAAGATGACCTTGGAACCGCTGTTGAGCCCGGTACCTGAATAGTCCAGCGTGTCGATCGTCGTGTTCGTCTGGAAGTGGATGTCCCGGTGCAAGTCCAGCCGCTCGAGGATGTAGGTCAAAAACTCCACTTCCCGGTGTGTATCCAGCCGCTGCTTGTCCTCCGCCGTGATGAACAAATACTTGGCGAGGCTCAGCTGTCCGGTACCCAAAATCCGGTTGGCGATGGTGAGCAGCTCCGCCGGCTGCTTGACCTGCTGGTAAGGCGTGTAGCGTTCGCTGCCGATGGCAAACAGCAAAGGATGCACGCCTGCCGCATCGACCGCATGCACTTCCCTGACCCCGGGAATTTCCTTTGCAATCGCATCGCCTGTCAGCTCGTGAATCAGCGCGCCGAACGATGTGTCTTCCTGGGGCGGACGACCGACAACGGTGAACGGGAAAATCGCATTTTGCCTGGCGTATACTTTTTTCACCCGCATTACCGGAAACGGGTGAACCAGGCTGTAATAGCCCAAATGGTCGCCGAACGGGCCCTCCGGCTTCGTCTCCTGGGCATGAATCTCGCCGGTGATAACGAAGTCGGCGTCAAGGCTGATGCAATAGCCGTCGATATAGCTGTACTGAAAACGGCGGCCTGCCAGCATCCCCGCAAAGGTCAGCTCGCTCATCCCTTCCGGCAGCGGCATGACAGCGGACAGGGTATGGGCGGGCGGGCCGCCGATAAAGCAGCTGACCTTCAGCGGCTCTCCCTTTTTGTTCGCCTTGTCCTGATGAATGCCGATGCCGCGGTGAATTTGGTAGTGCAGCCCGATTTCCCTGTTCAGCTCGTAGTCGTTGCCATTCAGCTGAATCCGGTACATCCCGAGGTTGGAGTTCATGATTCCCGGTTTTTCCGGGTCCTCCGAGTACACCTGCGGCAGCGTGACAAAGGCACCTCCGTCCATAGGCCAGCTCTGGATGAGCGGCAAGTCCGAGATGGAAATCTCCTGAGCCGTGACAGGACCGCCGCCGGATCGCTTCGCCGGAAGAGCCTTCCAGGCAGCCAGTCCGTTGCCAATATGCTGAAACGGGTTTTTCAACGCTTTCATCGGGTCGTTGCGCAGGGCAATGACGCTCTCGACCGCTTTCCACGTATCCCGAAAGATGAATTTACTGCGCTCGATCGTGCCGAACAGATTGGATGCCGCCCGATACTTCGAGCCCTTTACGTTTTCAAATAACAGAGCAGGCCCGCCAGCTTCGTACACTTTCAGATGGATGGCGGCCATTTCCAGATATGGGTCCACCTCTTCCCGAATGCGGACCAGGTGTCCATTTCTCTCCAAATCGACAATACAATCCTCTAAATTGCGATACATCAACGATATTCTCCATTCCCTAGAAGGTTGTTTGTTTGCCACGTTGTTCCCGACTCTATCATACAACATGAACTGGCCTCATAGCATGCCGACTTTTGCCGGAAACCGGAAAACCCCATTCCACGCGATGCTGGGCATGGGGCAAGCAACCTGCTTCCTCTGCTGCCTCATTTGCAGGAGAATGCTTTTTTAGCCCCTACACAAATCTGCTGGAAATGAAACAAGAAGCACCTCGCATGGCGCTTCTTGTTTTTTAACAGTCTGTCGTATTTTCACCTGTCTGCCGTGCCGCTTACTTGTAATCGCCCAGCAGGTAGTTGTAGAACGGCTGGTCGACCCAGAACCGGTACGTCTCCACTGCCACTTTGTCATCGATTTTATTGAAGCCCTCCACTACTTTGGCGGATTGGTCATTCAGCGAAAACGACTGCGCGAGGAAACGGCCTTGCTTGATCAGGTTGTTTGTAATAACCGGATAGTCCGCCAGCTCTGTGCGGGAATGGTAGAGCGGCTGCCACCAGGAACCTTTCAACAGCCCCGTTGCGTCTTCGGAATTTTTCTTGGCGTACTGCAGAATCAGCGGCTGGAACCGCTTTTTCTCGTCGACGCTGGCAAACTCGAAGCTCAGGTCGTATTCCTTCGCATAGGCGATATAGTTGCCGTTCTCGATCTGTACCACCTGATAGTCGTCCGTCTGAACTGGCTCTCCCCATTCCTTCAGGTAGATGAATGCCGAGGTTTTCGGCTCGAACTGCACTTTCGCATCGATGCCTTCGCGATTCAGCAGCCCGATCAGCTGGATCGCGTGGCTAAGATCGCTGTGACCGTATGTAATCGTCCGTTCCGGGTCGAAATGCGGGTCATAGGCGGTGTCTTTCAAATTGTAGCCGGTAATCAGGCCTTGCTTGAGCGCGGTATCGACGATCTGCTGCAACTCTCCTGCCTTGATCAGCTGCGACTCGTACCAGGCATGCGCCAGCTTGCCGTAAATGCCATCCTCGCTGACCGTGCCGAGATAGTTTTTGTAGTGTCCGCTCGTCTCCGCCACTTTTGCCAGCAGCTGATAGGCGACATCCGCCGTGACTGCTCCCGTCGCTTTGCCATCGCGCACCTGGCTGCCCGTGACAAGGCCCGTATCGAGCGCTGCTGCCAGCTCCCGCGCGTTCTGCAGCGAGAACGAGGCGTCAGTCGGATACGCTACGCCTGCTTTTTGCAGGACCGCTTTTGCTTTTTGCTCGCTGTATGTATCCGCCAGCTCTTTCAGGTCAGCCGCTTTGACCGCTGCGCCGATCGCATCGACGAGACGCAGCGGGCCTGCACCCGGCGTCAGGATAGCTTGGGCAGCGGCTTCTTTTTCCGATTTACCGGAAATATTCGCCACCACCTTGGACAAAGCGGCCGCATACTGCTCGCGCGAGACCGCCCCGGCAAGCTCAATACCATACTGCTGCTTGACAAACGCGCTCCATTCGGCTGCGGCGCTGCTTGCTTGCTGTGTGGACGACACTACTGCCGCCGCTGCATCGGACGGGCTCGCGGCTCCTGCCGCCTGCGGCCAGGCGATCGCGGCCAGAAGCACCGCAGATGCGGACATTTGCAACCATTTTTTGGACTGGATCATCATCGCTTCTCCTTTGCTTCGTTTTCTGTGGAAGTTCCTCCACCAATTAATCCGATTGATATACTTGGTAAATATGTTTTACAAAAGTACCATTTTTTGCAGATTTATGTCAAGCGTTTTCTTGCACATACAAAAAGCAGGTCGCCATATCAACCATCCATGGCGAACTGCTTTTTTTAATACCACCCTTTGCGAGGGAGTGCGGCGTGTCCATGATCGATCATCACTCGGTCAGCTCGGACCATTTGTTCGTTTTGGCAGGAGGAGTGTAATCGCGCATTTTATCGAGCAGGACGGACGGATTGCTCTCGCACAGAATCAGATCTCCCTGGTTGGCGGGAATAAATCCGGCCGCTTTCGCATGGTTGACCAACTCGATCAGCGGCGTGTAGTAGCCGGCGACGTTCAACAGCCCGATCGGTTTGGAATGGATGCCGATCTGGCCCCAGCTGACGACCTCGAAAATTTCCTCAAACGTGCCGTAGCCACCAGGCAGCGCGATGAAGCCGTCGGACAAATCGCCCATTTTCGCCTTGCGTTCATGCATCGTAGTGACTTCATGCAGCTTAGTCAATCCGGTGTGGACAATTTCTCCGCGGAACAGCCCTGTCGGCATGACTCCGTATGCTTTGCCGCCGCCTGTGAGCACAGCATTGGCCACTTTCCCCATCAGCCCCATGATTGAGCCGCCGTACACGAGGTCCAGCCCGCGTGCGACCAGTTCGTTGCCCAGTTCAATGGCTGCTTGTTCAAAGGCCGGATTGACGCCTGGATTGGAGCCAGCGAATACACAAATTCTTTTCATGTTATCCTCCCGATCCTTGATGATGTAGATGACGCATAAAACCAGTTTCAGTGTATCGCAACCTTTTGGAACATGCCAGATAAGAGTAACAGGCAACGAAAAAAACGGGTGACCTGTGGCGAGCCGTAGGTCCGGCCCATCCGTGGCACCCGTTTTGCTGAGCTTACGTTGTCGTACTAGTTTAGCGTATCAAAGGCTTCCTTCATGACGCGGGCGATGAAGTCGATGTCGTCGCTCGTCGTGCTGAATGGCGGGGAAAGGGTCAACACGTTGTTGAAGCCGGGAATCGTGTCCCCGTTGCGCCCGATGATAAGCCCCCGTTTTTTGCACTCTGCAATGACCTGTGTCAGCTTTGCAGGCGCTGCAGGCTCTTTTGTCTGGCGATCCTCGACCATCTCGATCCCCATGAGGAAACCGAAGCTGCGAATCTCGCCGACGTACGGATGATCGGCCAGGAAAGCGAGCTTTTCTCGCAACTCGGCGCCGAGCTCCTTCGCCCGCTCGACCAATTGCTCTTCTTCCATCAGCTCGAGGTTTTTCAGCGCCAGCGCACAGGCTGCCGGGTTGCCGCCGAACGTATTGATGTGGCGGAAATGCTGGTTCGTGCCTTGCTCATTGAACTTGTCGGCGATATCCGCCCGCACAGCCGTAGCGGAAAGCGGCAAGTACGCGCTCGTGATCCCTTTTGCCATCGTCACGATGTCCGGCTTCACGCCGAAGTTTTGATGCCCGAATTTCTCCCCTGACCGGCCGAAGCCGCAAATGACCTCGTCGACGATCATCAGGACGCCGTACTTGTCGCAAATCTCGCGCACCTTTGGCATGTATTCGGGAGCAGGAACAATGACGCCGCCGCCGGTGATCGTCGGCTCCATGATGACAGCCGCCACGGTTTTCTCGCCTTCCCAGTTGATGACCTGATCATAGAACTGCGCGCATTCCATGTTGCACTTGCCGTACGATTTGCCTGCCGGACAGCGGTAGCAGTAAGGCGGCGGAACATGAAGGAAGCCTGGCGCCAGCGGTTCGTATTTCTCTTTGCGGATCGACTGCCCCGTCGCCGCCAGCGCCCCCATCGTGTTGCCGTGGTAGGCGCGGTGGCGGGAAATGAACTTGTAGCGACCGGGCTCGCCGTTTTGATGATGGTACTGGCGGGCGATTTTGAACGCCACCTCGTTCGCCTCGGAGCCGCTGTTGGAGAAGAAGACGCGGTATTCCGCCCCCAGCCACTCGCTCACTTTTTCCGCCAGGCGAATGGCAGGCACGTGGCTCTGCGTGAGCGGGAAGTACGCCAGCTGCTTCAGCTGCTCGTAGGCAGCGTCCGCCAGCTCTTGTCGTCCGTAGCCGATATTGACGCACCACAGGCCGGACATCCCGTCGAGATAGCGGTTGCCGTCGATGTCCGTAATCCACGACCCCTTCGCCCCCGTCACGATCATCGGATTCGGATTGTAGGGGGACATGTGGTGCCACATGTGGGATCGGTCTGCTTCCAGCAAGCTCTCTTTGTCTAAGCCTTGCGTCCGTTGCTCTTCCATCGCGGTTTCCTCCTTATTTCACGAATACTTTTTGCGAGCCGATGCTCGTATCTCCATCGTCGAACCAACGCGAGGTGACCGTCTTTTTCTTAGTGTAGAACAGCACGCCGTCCTTCCCGTTGGCATGCAGATCGCCGTAAAACGATTCCTTCCAGCCCGAGAAGGCAAAGAAGCCCATCGGCGCCGGGACTCCTACGTTGACGCCGACCATTCCTGCTTCCACCCGCTGCACGAATTCTCTGCCCCATTTGCCGTTGTTCGTATAGATCGTGGCTCCGTTGCCGAAGCGCGAGCGGCTGATCGTCGCAAGGCCGTCCTCGAAGTCTTTCACGCGCATGACGCTCAAGACCGGCGCGAAAATCTCGTCGCGGACGATGACCATTTCCGCGTCTGCCTTGTCAAATATGGTCGGTCCGAGGAAGTATCCGTCTGGAATCTGCTTCGCGTCTTCGCGGCCATCGCGCACCAGCTGCGCACCTGCGGCCACGCCTTTTTCGATGTAGTCGTGCACCTTGGTCAAGTGCGATTCGCGGATGACCGGCCCCAGGTCAACGCCTTGCTCCAGTCCGTTCCCCATCTTCAGCGCATTGGATTCCTCGATCAAATACTGGACGAGCGTGTCGGCGATCTCTTCCACCGCGACGACCGCACTCGCAGCCATACACCGTTCACCCGCACATCCGAAGGCGGAGCTGACAATCGTCTTGGCGGCACGGCGAAGGTCCGCATCCGGCATGACGAGGTGGTGGTTTTTCGCCCCGGCCAGCGCCTGCACCCGTTTGCCGTAAGTGGCAGCGGTCTTGTACACGTACTCCGCGACCGGCTGGGAACCTACAAACGAGATCGCCTTGACATCCGGATGTTCGAGTAGCCCGTTGACGACATCGTGTCCGCCGTTAACCACGTTGAAGACGCCGTCTGGCAAGCCCGCTTCCTTCAGCAGCTCGGCGATGCGGATGCAGGAGACCGGCGTGCGCTCGGAAGGCTTGAGCACGAACGTGTTGCCTGCCGTGATCGCGATTGGGTACATCCACATCGGCACCATCACCGGGAAGTTGAACGGCGTGATTCCCGCGACGACACCAAGCGGGAAGCGGAGGACCTGTCCGTCGATTTGCGAGGCGATGTTCGGCAGCGTCTCGCCCATCATCAAGGTCGGCATCCCGCAGGCGAACTCGACCATTTCAATTGCCCGCAGCATTTCGGCATGGGCTTCCGGCAAGTTTTTTCCGTTCTCTCGCGTAATCATCTCTGCCAGTTCATCCTGGTGCCGGACCAGCA
The DNA here is from genome assembly GCF_042683565.1 of Brevibacillus sp. GCM10020057. Taxonomy (NCBI): domain Bacteria; kingdom Bacillati; phylum Bacillota; class Bacilli; order Caryophanales; family Paenibacillaceae; genus Brevibacillus; species Brevibacillus sp. GCM10020057. Next base: position 514,588 of record NZ_JBHUJW010000043.1, on the reverse strand, counting down.
AGCTGTGAAAGCGAAACATCACCCGCGCCCGGTCCGCTACAGGAGTCTCGCTCCAGCTGGGGAATGCCTTTTTCGCAGCCTGGACAGCTTTGTCCACGTCTTCTTTCGTAGACAGCGGCACGCGGGATAGCAACTCGCCGGTAGCCGGATTGGGAATATCCTCATAGCGGCTGGTCAAAGAATCTACCCATTCCCCCCCGATGTAGTTTTTCAATGGATTGGCAACTGTCGTCATGCTCATTCCTTCAACCCCTTCACGATCATTGTTTGACAATTCCATTTTATCCGAAAATAACGCCTGTCATCACTGGACAAAATGACAATCACTCAGTAGCATGAATCATACAGAATGTAGATTGCCAATGGAAAACATTCCCGATTCGCCTGCAAGGAGGGAGAAACAATGAGCCATGATTGGCGCCTGACCGTATCGGAAGCGATCAGGCGACCCTTGTTTCAGCATGCCGAGGTAGTCGCCGGAAACAGGGGCTTGGGACGGCCGATCCGCTGGGTGCATGTACTGGAAGCAGCGGATTCCTGTCAATATTTGAACGGCGGGGAGCTGATCCTCTCGACTGGCCTCGGCTTTGGCGGGGAGCGGGAAAAGCGTCTCACCTACCTGACCGAGCTGATCCGGCGAAAGGCAGCCGGACTGTGCATGGAGCTTGGTGACTACATCCCGCACATCCCCGAGGATATGCGGGAGCTCGCCGACCATCACGAATTTCCTCTGATTGTCTTTCACCGCCCTGTCCGCTTCGTCGATATTACGCAAGACTTGCACGAGCATCTCATCCATCGGCAAATGCAGGCACTGCGCGACCTGGAGACGTACTCGCGCAGCCTTGTGCAGCTTAGCCTGCAGGCGCAGGGCATTCCGCGCGTCCTGCAGCACTTCCAGGCGGCCGTGCAGACCCAAGTGTTCCTGTATTCGCCGGAAGCTGCGCCGCACTATGTTCCACCGCTGCCTCAAAGTGTACAGGCAGAGCTGACGGAGCTGATGCGCACCCAATTTGAGCGGCATAGCGCAAGCGGAACTGCGACAGCCGCATCGCTTGCGCTGTCGGCAGCAAAGCAGATCGTCTACCAGCCCGTCATGGCTATGGGGCATTTGCTCGCATTTGTCGGCCTCGTTCTCTATGAACGGCAGGCGGATGAGTATTTGCTCCTCACACTGGACAGCACCGTCGGGACTCTGGCGCAGATCATGATGCGGGACATGTTTGTAAAAGAACAGGCACTCGCGACAGAAAACCGGCTGTTCGACGATCTGATCGCGGGCCGCCCCATCCCGGAAGAGCTGATGCGCTCGCTCATGGGCCTTCCGTTGAACGGAAAAACGCCTGCCTACCACACCATGCTCATGTCTTTTCAACGCCCTGCGGCCGCCGCGGACACGCTGCCTCCCCACGACCTGACTGCCGTCTTTCGCTCGGTCATGACGCGGCTAGGCTTTCGCGCATTCGTCCGCTGCAGCGGGAACCGCTTCATGTTTCTTCTCGTCGAAAAACAGCCCGTGGCGAACCCGCGCCGCCTGCTGGAAAAAGCAATGCAGGAGCTGGGCCGCATCAGCCGGCAAATGCTCGGCGCAGATACACAAATCTCATTCGGCATCGGCCGGACCGGCAAGCGATTGGCGGATGCGGCCAGGCATCTCGCTGAGGCAGAGCAGGCACTGGCCTTTCAGCACGACGCACACCGTCCGTTCTTTGCGGATCTCGGGGTGTTTCGCCTGCTTTTTCACATCCCGCGCGAGCCTGTGCTCACCAGCTTCATCCATGATTACCTCGACCCGCTCCTGGAGCACGACCGGGAGCACGGCTCCGCTCTTGTCCACACGCTGCGCGTTTTTTTCGACACGAACCTGTCCAAGCAGGAAGCGGCGGAAAAGCTGTTTATTCACCGGCAGACGCTCTACCATCGGCTGGAGAAAATCGCGGAATGCATCGGGGCGGATTTCACCGAGCCCCATCGGCGGCTGTGCCTGGAAGTCGCGCTGCGCGCCCTCGACTGGCTGGACAGCACCAGCGATGCAGACGACGCGCCGGCAAGCGATCAGGGCGTGGACAGACGAGATGGCCTCTGAACAGTAAATCGCCCGGTCCGCGATCAGGCGCGAACCGGGCTAAAACCTGCAGTCAGCCTATTTATTTTCCAGGGTAGCGAACCGTCATTTTCACCGGGGTGTCGCCGCCCTTTTTCAGTTCGACCCGGACCTTATACAATCCGTTTTCCGGGATGTACACCTTCAACTCTTCCGGGTTGGCTTTGGTTCTGGCGGAGGCTACTTCCTCCTCCTGATTGTTGTAAATGGCCAGATTCACATCGGAGCTTCCTTCCCAGGTAGCGGACACGCTCACTTCTCCAGCTCTGCGCAAGCGAATCGTATATTCGCGGTAAGGCTTCTTCTTGGTGAGCGTCGCCCTGTACATCGACTCCTTCATGAACTCTTGCTCTGGCGGCGCAGGTTCCTCCTCGCTCCACTGTCCGGTAGTCGCAATCGCATACGGCTGCGGGCCTTTCGGGATGTTGTAGCCTTGTACCGTTACCGTGTAGACCCCTTTCGGCGGCTTCTCAATCCAGATTTGCTCGACGTTGTTCAGATTGTCGACCTGATCGTCGTATGGGGCCTCAAAAAAGTCGTTGCCATTCAGCCTTTTCCCGTCCGGCGTTGTAACCGTCAAGTTCAGATCGTTGACCAGCGCCCGCTCTGCGGCCAGGGATGCCGGATAATCCGTCCACGCCAGCGTGATGCTCAACGGTTTGGAATCATCCGACACTTTTACGAAATACGTTTTCTTGTCCTGCGTCTTCAGCCCATTCGTCTCATCCTTGTAGCTCGTATGGATCGCGGAGAGAAGATTGGCGCGTCCGTATCCTTGCAGCCGCATATCCGCACCCAGCTCGTCCGCACTGCCTAGCAGGATCGCTTTGAGCAGCGCCGCGCTCGGTTTCGTCTCGCCTTGCTCGCGCAAATACTGACGCACCTGGGCCGCACCGCCTGCCATGATCGCAGTCGCCATGCTCGTGCCGGTCATATACGCATAACGATCGCCTACGGTCTGATCAAAATTTTTGCCAGGCGCCAGCGAGGAACGGGTCGACAGGATCGAGGTGCCGGGCGCCACGAGATCCGGCTTGATCCGCCCGTCTGCCGTCAGGCCTCGGCTGCTGTACTTCCAGACATCATCCTCATCGTCGGACTGCGATCCGAAACGCGGGCGCTCATTTTCTGTCGCTCCGACCGCGATCACGTTTTTGGCGGTGGCAGGGCTGCCAATCGTCTGGTACCCTTCATCGCCCACGTTTCCTGCCGCCACAAGCGCGGTCATATCGGGATGATCCCACAAAAACTTGTCAAACAAATACGACGTGTAGCTGTATTCGCCCTCGTCATCAGCCCCCCAGGAATCGGAGTGTATCCGTGCGCCGTCTTCGTACGCCTCCTTCAAAATCGTCCTGACATCGGTCACAAGATCCTTGTCTGCGTCTTCAATCGCGTGAAAAACGAGCCTGGCCCCGGGTGCCATCCCTTTGTACTGACCGTCGGATGCAGCCCCTGTCCCGAGAATCGAGCCGGCGACATGCGTGCCGTGTCCGTGCAGATCGCGGGCATCGTCCGGCCTGCCCAAGGCGTGAATGTTTTTGACTTGTCCTTGAAAATCGGGATGCAGAGAAGCTTTGGTTCCCGTATCCAGGCCGGTATCTGCAACGCCGATGATCTCGCCCGCCCCGTCATACCCGGTTCCGGCAAGCTCATCCGCGTGAATGATGGTCGCGGCCACATCGTTGCGCAGCTCGTTTTCCGGTACGGGCACGACCGCAATTACATCATCGGACTGAATCAGTTTTTCCACGGCTTGTCCACTCATCGTAGCGATGGAGATATGTTTGGACTGTGCAAGGGTCCGCACCTCCTGCACGCTCTGCTCCGCCAGGCTGTCCATCGTCCTGCGCATGTTTACGCTGTCGTCGAAACCGATGACGGCCACATCCACCGCCTTCTCTTTTCCAAGAGCGGACCGCAGGGAGGAGGGGACCTTCGAGACTGGCGCAAACGGCGTCACTTTCTCCACAAAGGGGAGCTTCAACAGCTTGTTTTTATTTTGCGGTCGGCCCAGTTTGGCGATAAACGCGAAATCGGGCAAATAATCCCCCAGAGTGACCCCGATGTCTTCGATTTCTTCCTTCCACTCTTCCCGGACAGGCCCGCTTAGCTGAACGACGACAAGCCCGGATTGATCCGCTGCCTTTGAAGTTGCCCCGTCGATTGCTGTCTCTGTTTTTGCCTCAATCTGAATATGGCCTTTGCGCTCTTTCCATTGTTTCGCTTCTGTCGGAACTGCGGTCACCAAGAGCGAAAAAGCGACAGCCGCAGACAGTCCTGCATACCAACGACTCTGCAAAGATAAACACCCTTCCCAACCTATCGTAATATTTTCATTATACTGGCAGAAAGTGCGTTTGAAAAAGGGCGGGGGGAGGAGAAACAGGGACAAAAACTAGTTTTCTGTACCTGTTTCTTCCCGTATCCAGTCGAGGAGCGGCGAAAAATCCGCCCACGTCAATGTCGAAAGCATGCTGTCCGTCCAGTCCGGCTTCGCCACGTTCATCAAGCGGAGTGCCTGCTGCTGCATCGCTTCCTGCAGCAGGTTCTGGCTAAATCGCCCGTTGCCTTCCAGTCTCTGGGACGCCATCGCAGCGCGGAGCTTGTCCCTGATCTGGCGCAGAGCTCCCGCTTCGATGTGATAACCCGCCGCCGTTGCTGCCTGCTCCAGAATGAGGACAAGCTCGTCTGCCGTGTAATCGGGAAACAGCACATATTTTTTGAAGCGGGACATCAGCCCCGGATTGCTGGCAAGCAGCCGGTTCATTTCCATCGGATACCCCGCCAGGACGACAACCAGATTTTCCCCATGGCGGGTCATCTCCTCCACGAGCGTGTGCACCGCTTCCTGGCCAAAATCGTGTTCGCTGCTGCCCAACAGCGAGTACGCCTCATCAATAAACAGGACACCGCCCAACGCTTCCCGCACTTTTCGGCGAGTGAGCGAGGCGGTCTGTCCGACGTAGCCTGCTACGAGATCGGCGCGGCTCACCTGGACGAGATGCCCCCGTTTCAGGTAGCCCGTCTCTTTTAAGATTTGCGCGTACAGTGCTGCCACCGTCGTCTTGCCTGTACCGGGATTCCCCGTAAATATGGCGTGCAGCTCGATCGGACTGCGCTGCATGCCGCGCGCGCCCCTCTCCTGCTGGACGCCGACGAAAGCAGCAATTTTCCTGATCTCTGCCTTTACCTGGTCCAGCCCGATCAGCCTATCCAGCTTCTCCCTGGCCGTATCCCCACCCGTTGCCTGCTCCTCGATTGCGACATCTTCGGGCAGCAGCACGGTGTAGTCTCCCCAGTTCAGCTCTTTTCTTGCGGTCGCCCGCCCTTTGGCGAAGATGGCATCGAGCACGATATTCGTAACCGTCCTGGCATTCCCGAACGTATCGTCTACCTGGGCTCGTTCGATCCTCTGCCGAAGCGCCCGCCGCGCTGGCTCGGTCAAGGAAAAGTCGTTGCGGTGCGCCACGTGATCGGCAATGGTCAGCAGTTCCTCCACACTGTAGTCGGGGAGCAGAAAGTGCCCCGTCTCCGGAAAGCGGCTGTACAGACCCGGATTGGCGAGCAGAAAATGGCGCATTTCTTCCGGATAGCCGGCCAGGATCACGACGAAGCGGCCCGCGTACTCCCCGCTGGTCATCGCGGCGACGAGTGTGTCAATCGCAGCCTGTCCATAATCGCTCCCGGAGCTGTCCGGACGCTTCAGGCTGTACGCTTCATCGATGAACAACACCCCTCCGTCCGCCCGCTTCACGGCATCCATGACCCGTTGCTCGGTCTGCCCGACGTACGCCCCTACCAGGTGAGAGCGGTCCACCTCCACCATCTGCCCACGTTCCAAAAGGCCCAGCTCATGGTACAGACGGGCAATCAGGCGGGCGAGCGTGGTTTTGCCTGTCCCTGGATTTCCCATCAGCACCAGGTGCAGCGGCAGCTCGTCCTGCATTTGCCATCCTTTTTCCTCGCGTATACGGCGATACTGCAAAAATTGTGCGAGCTGGCGGACCCGGTGCTTGATCTCGGCAAGACCGATCAGCCCTTCCAGCTGCTCCAGAGCAGTCAGTTCGCCGGCCTCCGAGATGTTGCTGCTGTCGGCCGAATCGTCCTTTGCCAGCAGTCGCGCTTTTTCCTCGTGCTGACGGCTCAAGGTCCGGATCGTATCTTGCAGCTGCGACAACATCTCGGAGGAGAAAAATACGCCGGACAGCGAACCGGCATACGCTTGCACCCGCTCCGTCAGCTCCTGCAGCAGCTGCTCCCGATATGCGTACAACCTCTCCAGCTCCTGCGCTGCAGCCATCCGCTCGGGATGTTGCAGCCTTGTCGCTGCCTGCAGCGCCTGCGCCGCCACCTCGCGCCATTTCCCGATGTCAGCCATTTCAGAGGCAGCCAGTGACGACAACACTTCGACCGTGCGCCTGCGCGTCATGACATTGTCTGTCTCCCGAATCGTCGGAAAGGCATCCGCGAGCACATGTCCGCGCAATGCGGAAAAATGCAGTTGCAGCTGTCCCTCCCAGATCGGCATATATGCGGGGTCAAGCTGGGCGGCTCGATCCAGCCATTCCTGTGCCAAGGCATGTCCACCCTTTTTATGCATCCGCCGCGCCGCCAATCCCGTGAGCACGACCGCTTCGGCACGGTCCAGCCCTGCAGCAGGCCCCTGATCTCCTCCGCGCTCATCCGGCTGTTCTCCCTGCCTCCGTTGCTCGATCTGACGCAGCACGGCGATCAGCTCGCCTTCTGTGACGTGCTGCATCGCAGCGGGATTCGCCCGCCATTCTTCGACCGCCAAAAGCGGGTCCCGTTCCTGTCGCTTTTGCATGTCTGTTCTGCTCCTCCCGAACCGTTTCATCTCTCCAGTTGTAGCATATTTGGAGAAGCATGAAAAGACGAGGCTTCCGTCAAGGGTCCTTTTGAACCATTACTTCGACACGGCCACAATCGATTTGCAACAGATGTATGTACCGCGAATGAAATGAAAGCGCAGCCCCTGTCCGAGGCTGCGTCCCCTGTTTTCACTCATACGTTGATATTCCCCATTTCCACATCTGCGGAAAAATGAGCGAGGGCGGCGTCAAAGACGTCATTCTCGGATTCCGCCGCGACCTTGAACATCGTAACCACTTTGTTGCCGCTGCGCACTTGCACATTGTACTGCGAATCTCCGTCATACGTGGTGGCAAAATTGTATTCCCTGCCGTTTACATTCATGTTTCGTTCCACAGTGGTCACCTCCTGCCATAGTGTGACCGATACCAGTCTTCCTTATCCATGATTAGGCAGCGTCGATACGGTCGATACGCATCTCCCTGTCTCCGCCGATTCGACCGCCGCCTGGACAATCTCAAGTGCCCGCAGTCCATCCTCGCCGGTGACGACGGGTGGCTCCTGCAGCAAAATGGCCTGAATGAAGGCGTCAATAACACCGCTGCTCGTTTGGTTGTCGTTGGTCTGAATGGCACCGACGTTGTAAGTCCTGCGCTCCCCAGTCGCTTTCACAACCTCGATGTCTGCGCCCGGGGTCGCAAAAATGTTCATGATGCCTTTTTCTCCGTACAAAATGGTGCTGTTGTCCTCATCTCCGTAGTAGCTCCAGCTAAAGGAAGCTGTCCCGATTGCGCCCGATGCCATGCGGAGGATGCAAACCATGTTGTCGCACACCTCGATCCGCTCGCCCCGCTCGTCCTTCTTGTCCAACGCCCCGGCAAAAGCGCTGACCTCCGCGACGTCATCGTCCAGCAAGTAGCGTAGCAGATCGATTTTATGTATCCCCAGATCACCGGCTACGCCAAGCGCTGAGCGGGATTTTTTGAAAAACCAGGTGGAATTTGTCGCGTTGATGCTCCAATATTCTGGCCCTTTATGACCAAAGCTCGTTTTGAACGTGAGCACCCGTCCGAGTTCGCCTGCCTGCAGGAGCGAGCGCGCCATCTGATGAGCTGCAACCAGCCGCTGATTGTGGTCGATCATGAGCACTTTTCCTGATTTTTCCGCCGCTGCGAGGATTTCACGCGCGCCTTGGAGCGTCGTTGCCATCGGCTTTTCGCAGAGGACGTGCTTGCCCTCCTGCAGTGCGCGCGTCGTGATGATATGGTGCATCTCGTTCGTCGAGCAATCACTGATGGCGTCCACCTCCGGATGCGCGACGACCTCCTCCCAGCTGGCTGCGACTCTCCCGCCAAAGCGTTCAGCCAGCCGTTTCGCCCGCTCCGGATTGGGATCGTAGACGAAAGCGATTTCCGCATGTGGATTTTGCGCGTATTCCGGCGCATGTCGCTGGTTGGCGATGGAGCCGCAGCCGATGATACCTACTTTGATTGTCATGGACATAGCCTCCTCTTTTTCTCGTTATTGCGGTTCTTTCTTTTGCAGCAGCACAGCTGCGATGATGATCAGCCCTTTTACCAAGCCTTGCAGGTAAGGGGAAATGTTCATCAGGTTCAGCATGTTGTTCAACACGCCGAGGATCAGGACGCCAAAGAAGGTGCCGATCACTTTCCCGCGCCCTCCCGACATCCGGGTGCCGCCAATGATGACGGCGGCAATCGCGTCCAGCTCGTAGGAAATGCCGGAGCTGGCGGAAGAAATGGAATTCAGGCGAGACGATTCGATGATCGCCGAAACTGCGACGAACACGCTGCACAGCATATACACCCCGAGCTTGACGCGATTCACCCGAATGGCGGACAGAAGCGCCGCCTTTTCATTGCTGCCGATCGCGTAGACGTAGCGGCCGAAACGCGTCTTGTGCATGAGGACGTAAACCAGCACTGTCATCAGCAGAAAGATATATACCGGCACGGCGAGGCCGAACCACTCCGTATTGGCAATCGCGGTGTAGCCTTCCGCTTTCCCCGAGAGGCTGCCGCCTTGCGCAAAATAAAGCACGATCGAGCGGGCCGATGCCATCATGCCCAAGGTGGCGATAAAGGAAGGGATTTTCCCCTTCGTCACCATGAGGCCGTTGAGCGCGCCCACTCCTGCCCCAGCAAGCAAGGCTGCCAGCAGCGCGAGCCAGACGCTCTGCGTCGCATTCAGCACACTGACCGAGAGCGCCCCGAGCAGGGCGAGCACGGCTCCGACAGAAAGGTCGATCCCGCCGGACAGCATGACCATCGTCATCCCCAGCGAAATGATCCCGATGATGGATACTTGCCGCAAAATGTTCGTCACGTTGTTGACACTGGCAAAATGGGTGTCTGCCAGCGACGCGATCAGCACAATCGCCGCAAAGGCAACGACGACACTGTACTCCGACCAGATCCACTGGGCGCGCGACTTCCAGGGAGAAACGGGCGCACGCTGGGGAGCGCCTGGCAGATTGGGCATGTTCGTCATACCGTTTGTTCCTCCTTTTTCGCGCCGGTCGCGTAGAGCATAAATCGCTCTTCGTCGAACTGCTCCCGTGCCAACTCGCCTGTAATCTCTCCCTGGTACATGACCAGCACGCGATCGCACAGCCTCATGATTTCGGGCAGCTCCGACGACAGGACGACGATCGCTTTTCCCTGCTGCGCCAGCTCCGTGATGATCTGGTAAATCTCCGCTTTCGCACCGACGTCGATGCCCTGTGTCGGGTTGTCGAAAATGAGAATCTCCGGTGCGGCCTCCAGCCATTTGGCAAGCACGACCTTTTGCTGATTGCCGCCGCTCAAGCTGACGATTGACTGCGCAGGATCAGCCGCTTTGATGCCGAGCTGGTCACGATAACGGGAAAAGGCATCCGCCTCTTTTCGGCGGTCAAGCAGCAGCCGCTTTTGAAAATGGTCCAGTGCGGCGAGACTCATGTTTTCAAGGATGCTCATATCTTTGATGATGGCGTTTTCCTTGCGGTTTTTCGGGACGAGTCCGATCCCCGCCTCCAGCGCCTGGCGCGGATGACGCAGCCTGTGCACCTGCCCGCTTATCCGAATTTCGCCGGTGTAAGGGCGGCAGCCGAAGACCGCTTCAAACAGTTCGGTCCTGCCGTCTCCAGCAAGCCCTGTAAAGCCGAGAATCTCCCCTTTGCGCAAGGTGAAGCTGATGTTGCGGAACCATTTGCCGCTGCTTGCCTGCCGTACTTCCAGGCAGACCTCTCCGATTTGCGTTGATGCCCTGTCCGCGCTGCTCCCCACCGATTTGCCTACCATCATCCGGGTCAGTTCTTCTTCGCTTGTCGCACAGACGTGCCCGGTTCCGGCGAGTTGCCCGTCGCGCAGCACGGTATAGCGATCGCATACGGCGAGCACTTCTTTCAGCTTGTGCGAAATGTAGATGATGCTGACTCCGCTGTCCCGCAGCGTGCGCATAATTTCCATCAGCTTTTCTACTTCATGCCGGGCGAGGGAGGCGGTCGGCTCATCCATAATCAAGATTTTCGCGTCCGTCAACAACGCCTTGGCGATTTCGACCATCTGCTTGTACGAAGGCTCCAGATCGCGCACCATGCTTTTCGGATGCAGGGACGCCCCCATTTTGCCCAGCAACTCTTCTGTTCGCCTGCACATTTCCTCCACGCGCAAAAAGCCAAACCGGTTGGTCCATTCCGCCCCTAAAAAAATGTTTTCATACACGGACAAGTCCGCCACCACGTTCAGCTCCTGGTGAATAAAGCGGATGCCTGCCTGCCCGGACACGCGCGGATCGGACAAGTGCATGCGCTGTCCCTCGATCCAGATTTCACCCGCGTCCGGCTGCAAGATTCCGCCGAGTATGTTCATCAGCGTGGACTTTCCTGCTCCGTTCTCCCCCAGCAATGCGTGAATCTCCCCGCGGCCAAGCGACAAATCGACTCCCTTTAGCACTGGTACGCCGTTAAATGCTTTGTGTATCCCGTGCATGTGAAGGACATTTTCCGCCATGTGCTCCTCCTGCAAACCGACCATCTGCCCCAAAAAGGGACGGCAACCGTCAGACGGTTCATCATCCTCTGCCGCCCCTCCCTGACATGGCATTTGGCGCGCTTAATAATTCGCGTTCGGATCGTAAAACTTGTCGATATTGTCTTTCGTAACAGGTGTCGCCTCGAGCATCGTGACTTTTTCCGCCGGCGTCTTGCCATTCATGATCTGGGCTGCCAGCCTGACTGCGTCCTTGACCATCAGCGGCGAATACGTGAAGGTCGCCTGCATCAACGGATCGCCGTCCTTGATCAGCTTGTAGACGTCCTTGTGTCCGCCCGCTCCTGTCACGACCTTGATATCCGTACGCTTCGCTTCCTGGATCGCCTGCAGTACGCCCAACGCCATCTCGTCATCATGCGTGTAGACTGCATCGATCTGCGGCTCGGACTGCAAAATGTTTTGCATGACATTGAGCGATTTTTCTTTCTGGAAGTCTCCCGATTGGCTGGCAATCACTTGCATGTCCGGATAGCTCTTGATCGCTTCCCGGAAGCCTTCGCTGCGCATCGTCGTGACAGAGCTCGGCACCCCGATGATCTCCACAATTTTCCCTTTGCCGCCGAGCTTCTCCGCCAGAAACTCTCCCGCGTGGATGCCGATGCCTTTGTTGTCGCCCTTCACCAACGCGGTGAAATCGTCGCTTTCCAGCTCGCGGTCGACGACGATCAGAGGAATTCCGGCGTCCTTCACCTTTTTCGCCACCGGCGTCATCGCAGCGGATTCGATCGGCAGCATCACGATGGCAGAAACCTTCTTGGAGATCAGGTCTTCGATGTCATTCGTCTGCTTGTTCGGATCGGCAGCAGTGGTGATGACGTACTTGAGACTTTCTGCCTTCGCTTCGTCCTCCGCATTTTTGATGACGGCTCCCAGCCATCCGTGGTCAGCTGCGGGAAAAGACATGCCGATGACCTTTTCCTCCGCTGCGGGCGCCGGATTTGGTGCGGCGCTGCTGCCTCCCTGTCCTCCCGCTCCCGAGCTGCCGCCAGCCGACCCTCCGCCGCCGCATCCGGCGAGCGTCAGCATCGCTGAAAGTGCCAAAACTGCCCATTTGCCAAAACGAACGCGCTTCATGCAAGTTCCCCCTCTGTTTTTTATTAGAAACCCCGGGTCTCCCGTCGTGCGAGCGTTTACAGGAAACACGGGACAAAAAACTAAGGCAGGCGGAGTCATTACCCCATCGTAGACTCCCGGATCAATAGTTCGTAATCCAAAACGACGCTCTCCACGCGCTCCCCCGGGGAAGCGATGCGCCTGATCAGCATGCGTGCCGCTTCGCAGCCGATCTCGTACATCGGTTGGGCGACTGTCGTGAGGCTGGGATTCATCATGCTGGCGAACGGAATGTTGTCAAAGCCGACGACGGCCATGTCGCGGGGAACGGTCAGCCCGGCTTCCTTGATGCTGCGCAAGGCGCCGATCGCGAGCGTGTCAGAGACAGCGAAGACGGCTGTCGGGCGATCCGGGAGGGCAAGCAGCGTCTTCATTGCCCGGTGGCCGGATTCAAAATGCAAATCGGTATGGAGGATGTAGCGGTCTTCTACAGGCAGCCCGAATTCGCGCAGCGCACGCAAATACCCTTCCTGCCGGTGCCGGGCGTACAAAAAGCGTTCGTCGGAATTGATGATGGCGATCTTTTTGTGTCCCATCAGCAAAAGATGCTTGACTGCCTTGTACGCAGCGGTCTGGTTGTCGATCGAAACGTACGGCGTCTGGTCCGACTCGCTGTATTCACAGCATTGGATGAGCGGATATTCGTCGCCGAGCTGCCGGATGTTTTCCAGGTCGATCGCCGGGTCCATCGAAATAACGCCATCCGCCATGCGGTTGCGCAAAAGATCGAGATACACTTTTTCCCGCTCCACATCGGAGTCGGTCGTACACAGGAGGGTGTTGTATTGATGGCGCCGTGCCACGTCTTCGATTCCTTGTACGATTTTGGAGTAGAATGGGTTGGAAATACTGGGGACAAGCACGAGCAGCATCCTGCTTTCCGCACAGCGGAGGTTGCGGCCGAGCATGTTGGGATTGTACTGAAGCCGTTCGATGACTTTTTCGACTTTGGCTCTCGTCTTCGGGGAAACAGAGGCATGCTTGTTGAGTACGCGTGAAACGGTAGCGACGGAGACGCCTGCCTCCTTTGCTACTTCCTGGATGGTTGCCATTAGCCTTGGATGTCCCTTCCATTTGTAATCGATTACACTGTAAATATAGCGGAGCAAGTGCCCATGTGTCAACTAATATTTTGAATATTTTTATCTGATAGACTATTACTAAATTCTCGTAATTGTAATCGATTTCAGTTAGTAGATTGCAAGGATACAACACGTTTGTCAGAAGGTCGAGCATTTTTGCCGTGCCTTTGGCTCCGGACTCTAGCGAACGGAATACACTTTCTTGCTCGGCAGCTCCAGGCAGTTGAGCTGTCCGCCAAAGACAGCCCCGCCGTCGATGCCGATGATGTTGTTCTCTCCGAAGTAGACGTCGTGTGTGCCGTGCAAGATTTCCGTCGGGGTATGGCCAAAGACGACCGTCTTGTCTCCCTTGTAGCCTGTGTGGAACTCGTCACGAATCCACATCAGCGTGTACGGGTCCGTCTCGTGCAGCGGAGTCGTCGGATGCACGCCGCCATGTACGAAAATGTAGTCCTCTGTCTCGTGATAGCAGGCAAGGCCGCTCAAGAACGCAATGTGCCGCTCCAATTGCGGGGTCAGCTTCAGAGCTTCGGGCACTCCGCTCCCCAGCCCGCCTGCTGCATGGCCGTAGCTGCCCAGCGTCTGCTGCGAGCCATTGCGGAACCAGCGCTCAATGAATACTTTGTCTTGTTCAAACGACTTGAGCATCATGTGATCGTGGTTGCCCATCAGGACGATGGCACCTTGGGCGTGCAGCTCCATTATTTTGTCCAGCACTCCCTGCGATGCGGGTCCGCGGTCGACATAATCGCCCAATAAAATCAGCTGATCCTTGCGGGGGTCATACTCTGCTTTCTCCAGCAACGCTTCCAGCTTCTTCAACTCACCGTGAATATCGCTGATAACTAACATTCGTTCCATTCTTTGAACCTTCTTTCTCTGGCTCTTCCTCTCTCATTATACGCCGTCCGGCAGGCAAAACCAGGCCAAATCTCGCCACAGGCAAAAACAGCCTTGCCGCCGGCGCACCGGAAGACAAGGCTGTTTGTCATGTGATCAGACAGGAGAAAATTGGGACAAAACGGTTTGCTGACGAACGGATTCCCCATTCGGCAATCGGACGATGAGGACGCCGCTGCCCTCTTCTTCCCCCACTTCCCAGTCGAGGGAATACGCCGCTCGCGCAAACGCGTCGTCTTCGTTTGCGCAGGCAAGCATGGCACGCAGGGTGTCTGCCTTCATCGGCACAGGCACGCTAACGCCTTGTTCACCGGGGATGGACAGCCATTTCGGCGCCTCCTCGAAATATTGGACCGTATCCAGCAGCAGGGAAAGCTGCTGCCAGCTCAAATGTGAAACGAACGGCTCGAACGCTCGTGACATGACCGAATCACTCCTTCTCATCGCCAGCATTGTCGTCGAACAGGCTGAATTGCTCTCCTGACGGTCTCGACTGGGAGCCGCCCGCTGCGGGAGCATCACCCGGGTCTTTCGGTGCTGACTCTTCTTTTCCTTCTTCCGTGGACAAGACGGTTTCAAAGACGACCGCTTTCGCCCCGCCCTCGACGATGGAGCGGCCGATCCCGCCCTGTTCATTCACGGTTACCTGATCCGTGGCGACGAGGCTCCACTCGTTTTGCGACGTCCAGGCGTACATCGTCTCCTCGATGCTGATTGCGATCAGACGGTGAGGATTGTTTTTGCGCTTGCGGATGAGCGTGACGCCTTTTCCTGCGCGTCCTTGCAGCGGAATGTCCGCGATCTTCGTCCGCTTGACCACTCCTTCGGCCGTAAGCAGGCTGAATGGACGGGAATCATCCGTTTCCACCGACAGCATCGTCACGACTTCATCGCCCGGTGCCAGCGTGATTGCTTTCACCCCGCTGGAGGCGCGGCCAGTCGGGCTGACCTCGCTCCTTGGGAAGCGGATGCCCATGCCGTCGCGCGTCGCTCCCAAAATACAACCGTTATCATCTGCGACAAAGGCAGCGGTAAACTCGTCCTGGTCCGACCTGAGCTTGGCCGCGACAAGTGCGCCGGAACGATTCGTCTCGTACTCGGACAAGGCCGTCTTTTTGATCATGCCGAGTCGGCTGACATGGTAGACGTAGAGCGGCTGCTTGAAGCTGTCGACGATCGTCATGCCGACGATCTTCTGCTGCTTCTCGAGCGGGATCACGTTGATGAGGGCGGAGCCGATGTCTTTCCACTTGTCATCCGGCAGGGAATTGACCAGCGTCGCGAAGTATTTGCCGTCCTGGGTAAAGAACAGCGCGGTGTGCGTCGTATTGGTCTCCACGAAGTAGCGGACCCGGTCGCCCTCTTTGACCCCGCAGGTCTCGATGGTGCCGCCCATCGACTTGAAGGAGCGCGGGCTCGTCCGCTTGATGTAACCTTCGTTCGTGAGGGTCACGATGCAATCTTCCGCATTGATCTGCATCGCGATGTCGATTTTGATTTCCTCGATCTCGCCCTGGATTTCCGTCAGGCGCGGCTCGGCGTACTTTTTCTTGATCTCGTTCAGCTCGCTGGTGATGACCTGGATGAGCTTTTTCTCACTGGCGAGGATGGACGTCAGCTCCTCGATCTCTTTTGCCAGTGTTGCCAGCTCCTTCTCCAGCTTGACGATGTCCAGACGGGTCAAGGAAGCCAGCTGAATCGCCAAAATCGCATCAGCCTGCACGTCCGTAAAACCGTACTTCTCCATAATATTGCGCTTGGCGTCAGCACGGTCCTCTGAATCCATGATCGTGTCGACGATTTCCCGCAGGATGGATTTCGCGCGGATCAGCCCCTGGACGATGTGTTCCCGGTGCTGCTTTTTGTCGAGATCGTACTGGGAACGGCGGGTAACGACTTCCTTCTGGTGGTCAATGTACGCCCCCAGCAGTGCCTTGAGGCCCATCTGCTTGATCGTTCCCTCGTGGATCACGTTCATGTTGTAGTTGTAATAGATTTGCAGGTCGGTATTTTTGAACAAGTAGTTGAGAATCGCCTGCACGTCCGCTTCCTTGCGAATGTCGATAACGATTCTGACCTTTTTCAATTCCGCTTCTTTGCGGCCTGTCTCGTCGCGTACCGCGAGCGCCCCCTCGATTTTCCGCTCCATGACAAGCTCGTCAATCTGCGCGACCAGCTTGGACTTCACGACTTCATACGGAATCTCGGAGATGACGATTTTTTTCAGCTTGCCGCCTTTTGGCTCTTCGATGTGTGTCCTGGCGCGGATGATGAACTGCCCGCGTCCGGTTTCAAACGCCTTTTTAATCCCGGAGATGCCCTGGACGATCCCCCCTGTAGGGAAATCCGGACCTTTCACGTACTGCATCAGTTCGTCCAGCGAAATCGACGGCTTGCGCATCTGGGCGACGGCTGCGTCGATGATTTCGCCCAGATTGTGCGTCGGAATATCCGTGGCAAAGCCGACGGCAATCCCCGATGCTCCGTTCACCAGCAGGTTCGGAAAACGGGAGGGCAGGACCGCCGGCTGCTGGGCCGAGTTGTCGTAGTTCGGGATAAACGTCACCGTATCTTTTTCGATGTCGCGCGTCATTTCGTTCGCCAGAGCTGACAGGCGGGACTCGGTGTAGCGCATCGCTGCCGGCGGGTCGGCATCCAGGCTGCCGAAGTTGCCGTGGCCCTGAATCAGCACGTGGCGCATTTTCCACCATTGCGCCATGCGTACCATTGTCTCGTAAATGGCCGAGTCGCCGTGCGGATGGTACGTCCCCATGACAAAGCCGACTGTTTTCGCCGATTTGCGGTACGGCTTGTCATGGGTGTTGCCTTCCTCGTACATCGCGTACAGAATCCGCCGCTGCACCGGTTTGAGCCCGTCCCTGGCGTCCGGGATGGCGCGGGACAAGATGACGAGATTGGCGTAATCGCCGAATCGCTTGCCCATGATCTCCGCGAAGCTTTGCTCGATAATTTGGTTGGACAGCATGCTTATTCATCCTCCCCCATTTCAAAGGTGACGTGGCTTTCGATCCACTCGCGGCGAGGGGGAACTTTGTCGCCCATCAGCACCGTGACGAGCTTTTCCGAATGGGCGAGGTCTTCGAGCTGAACGCGAATCAGCTTGCGCGTCTCAGGGTTCATCGTCGTCTCCCACAGCTGGTCCGGGTTCATCTCGCCCAGCCCTTTGTAGCGCTGCACTTCTGCTCCGCGGCCCGCCTGCTTGAGCGCCTGCTCCAGCTCGTAGTCGCTCCAGCAGTAGATCGCTTCCGACTGCTTCCCGCCCTTGCTCGCCTTGCGCACCTGATACAACGGCGGCTGGGCGATGTACAGATGCCCTGCCGCGATCATCGGGCGCATGTAGCGGAAAAAGAACGTCAAGAGCAGCGTCTGGATGTGGGAGCCGTCCACGTCCGCATCGGACATGATGATGACTTTGTCGAACGCGCAGTTCTCGATGGAAAACTCCTCGCCGATGTCAGTCTCCAGCACTTCCAGAATGGTGCGGAATTCTTCGTTCGCCAACACTTCGGAGAGCTTTGCCTTTTCCGTGTTGAGCGGCTTACCTCGCAGGCTGAACAGCGCCTGGAATTCGGAGTTGCGCGCCTGCTTGGCCGAACCTCCCGCAGAGTCCCCCTCGACGAGGAACAGCTCGTTGCGCTTGGCGTCCTTGTACTGCGGCGGGGTGAACTTTTCCGAGATGGACTTGCGTTTTTTTGCCGTCTTGCCCTTTTTGTCACCGCGCAAGGCTTCCCGCTGCTTTCTCAGCTCTTCGCGGATTTCCGCCGAGCGCAACGCCTTGTCGATCAGCAGCTTGCCGATTTCCGGATTTTCCTCCAGGAAGAAGCCCAGCTTTTCCGAGATGATCTGCTCGACGATCGTCCGCGCCTCTTCGTTCCCCAACTTGTCTTTTGTCTGCGACTCGAACTGGACGTCTGCCATCTGCAGGGACAGGACACCGAGAAAGCCTTCGCGCAGATCATTCCCTGTCAGGTTCGGGTCTTTGTCCTTCAAGTAGCCCTTTTTTCGGGCAAACTCGTTGAAAATCCGCGTCGTCCCGTTGCGGAAACCCGTGACGTGCGTGCCGCCGTCGCTCGTGACGATCGAATTGACGTAGGAGACGAGTGTCTCTGCGTAGCCGTCGTTATATTGAAAAGCAAGCTCGACGTAGACGTTGTCCTTTTCCCCTTCAAAATAGACGATCGGATGGAGGGTGTTCTTCCCTTCATTCAAATAGGCGACATACGATTTCAGTCCGTCCTCGTAGAAAAATTCTTCGCGTTTCTTCTCAGGGCCTCGCTCGTCGATCAGCACCATCTTGAGCTTTTTCAGCAAAAAGGCCGTCTCGCGGAAACGGTCGCGGATGGTTTCGTAATCGAAGCGCGCGCTGCCAAAAATGGCTTCATCGGGCAGGAAGCGAACAGTCGTCCCTGTGCGCTTCGTCGTACCGACAATCTCCAGATCGGTAACGGGCTTGCCGACATGTTCGATCCCTTTTTCGTCGACCACGTATTCAAAGCGCTGTCTATGTATTTTCCCTTCGCGGTGAATCTCGACCTCCAGCCACTTGGACAAGGCGACAACAACAGAGGAGCCTACCCCGTGCAAGCCGCCGCTTTTCTTGTACCCGCCGCCGCCGAATTTACCGCCGGCGTGCAAGGTCGTGAAAATGACTTCCGGGACCGGTCGCCCCGTCTTGTGCATCCCGGTCGGAATGCCGCGCCCGTGGTCTTCCACGCTCACGCTCCCGTCCTTGTACAACGTCACAATGATTCTATCGTTCACGCCTGCCAACGCTTCGTCCTTTGCGTTGTCGACGATCTCCCACAGCAAATGATGGAGACCTCTGCTGCCCGTAGAGCCGATGTACATGCCCGGCCGTTTGCGAACAGCGATCAAGCCCTCCAGTACCTGAATGTCTTCTTCGGTATACGTCAACGTATGAAGTGTGTCTGTTTCCTTCAATCGCGTTCTCCCCTCTACACTGTACAACTTCCCGATGCCCCCCTCCGTTCAGGGAGGCGCTCTTTTTCACGAAGCTGGATTCTTCTTGAGAAGATGGCAATCCATGCCATACAGCTGCTTTTCCTGAAAACCCGACTGCGAACAGCCTGTTTGCGCAGCCGCAAAAAAGCGAACACTTAATCGCTATTTTACCGTATGCTTCCCATTGTATTCAATCCTGGCAACCGCTTGGGGCAAAAAAGCCATCCCGCCCCCAAGCGAGATGGCCCGATTTCCCGGAAGACTGCCGTCTTACAGTGTAGCACTACATTTTCCCGTTGGTCAAAGAGAACTACAAGTTTTTCCATTCATTCCTCCAGTGCCAGTGGGCAACCTAGTAAGGCATCGATTCCTGACGTGAAAAAAGGGGGGAATGCCATCTTGATCAGCGCAACCAAGCCATTCGTGAAATTTCACCGGTACGATGATGAACTTGTCTCGGATATTCAGGCGTTAAATTCGTCCGGCTACCACAAGGACGACATCTGGGTTCTCAAATGGAATCCGGATAAAAACCACTCGAATCAACGGAACAATTTTTATAAATACAGCACCCACTTTGAAAGCGCGGTCGGCGACATCGACAGCAAAGCACACTTCTTCGATAACGGAGGGGAGGAGCTGCGCACGCGCCTGGAAAAACTGGGTCTGACCAAAGACGAAAGCTCCTCGCTCGTCCGCGAGCTGCAGGAGTCCGATTACACATGCCTGCTCGTCGTCCGCGACTTGAAGGACAACATTATCAAAATGAATGATTGACCAAATCAAAAGCCACTGCCTGTAGGCGGTGGCTTTGCTTTTGGGGAGGAAAATTAATCTTTGTCGATCAGTTCGATGCCTTCGAGGACCTCGTTCAGTTTTGCATAGACGGCTTCTTCTTCATCTTCTTCCAGCGGAACCATTTCTCCGCCATCGACCTGGAATACGAAAATGTCTACTTCCTCGTCCAGCTCCTCTTCGCTTTCTTCATCTTCCAGAGCTTCGGTCAAGGCAATATATTCTTTACCGTTCAGGTCAAACAGTGCGATTACCTCGAAATCACCCAACGGTTCTCCGTCTTCATCATCCAGAGTAATGATGTCGCCCAATTCCAGTTCTTTGTTTTCTTCCGACAATGCGTTCACGTCCTTACGATGTTTTTGGTTCTCCATTCCATCATACCGTTTTTTTTCGCCGGAAGCAAACAGGCGAATATCATGTACCCACTTTTTTCACGCGTTTCACGCGGCATGAAGCGTCGCATGAAAAAACAACCTGCCGCCATCGACAGGTTGTCTTTGTACTACTCATTGTATTCCTGAAGAACGCCCTTTTCCAGCAAAAATGCTTCCTCTGCCTGCAGGATGGTAATGATGGCCTCCCGTTTGACGTACGTTCCCGCGGATGCAAGGCGCTTTTCGATAAACCGGAGCATTTCTTCAAAATCAATCACTTGCACTTCTTGTTCGCTCACGAAAAAACCTCCCTTTTCCAACACGCTCTCTCATTGTACACGATTCATGCGACACTTCCAAGCCAAGGCAGTGCGGCGTTCATTGCCCGTTTCTCTGACCGTTATCGTGTCGCCAATGAAACGACGAGTGAATTCGGCGGGCCGTCGCGGTGGACGAGCAGCACTTGTTTGCCATCCGACAACCAATTCCCTCGCACGACTTCATCACCGTACAGGCTCAACAGTTCCAGCTCCCTTTGGCTGACCGGGTCTTTATCGAGCTGGGCTTCCTCCAGCTTGCCCTCGGGGCTCGTATACGTGAGCTGGACGCTGCTTCTCCAGGACGGCCACTCTCCATGTCCCAGCGCCGTCACTTTGCCTGTGCCAAGCTCCAGGACCTGCACATTGCCTGACCGGGTGTACGCCAGATAACGCCCGTCCGGCGACCATTCGGGCTGGGAGCCTTCTGCCATTTTCCATTCCCGGAAGGACACCGTGCTGCTCATCCAGACTTCCTCCACGCCATTTTTCACACGTGTAAAGGCGATCGTCTCGTCATCGGGCGACCAGGTGGGCGAATGGTAGCTGACCTCGTCCTCTTCCTTCAGCAGGCGGCGGCTGCCCTCGCTGCCCCCAACCGGAAGACGTACGATCCAGATGCGTGACCGGGTGCCGACCTGCTCGACGACCGCGACTTGTCCGCTGCGATTCGACCACGACAGGGCGCTGTACCGTCCTTTCGTAGGAGGCAATGCAATGGCAAACGGTCGATTCTTCTCATCCAGCGGGAGGCTGCGAATGACGTCATGCGGCGCTATATACGCCAGCTGACCCCCTGTCGGGTCGATGTCGATCTGCTCTGCCGTCGTCTGCTTCGGCAAAGAAAGCAGGCCTTGCGCCTCCACAGCAAGCACCCCTTTTTCCCACCACGAATAGACGGCTACGCTAACGGCAACGATCACCATGGCCGCTATCAAACGGATGTTCCAGCGGTGCTTCCCCGACTGCGCGATCACTGTGCCTTCCCCGTTTTGCAGCTCCAGTTCCTGCATCCTCTGGAGCAGCTGTTTTTTCAATTCCGCCTTCAGCTGGTGGTTGACCGGAACGGACTGGCGCATGTGCTGGAAGTGAGTGAGCAGGGGGACGACGGTCTGCTCCTCTTTGCGGCGGCGGGGGGAATGATCCTCTTGTTTCATTCGGCTCCCCCCTTCTGGTACAGCTTTTGAAGTTTCAGCAAGCCCCGGTATGAAATCATCTTGATACTCGACTCCGTTTTGCCCAATACTTCGGCTACCTGACTGATTTTGAGATCGGCAAAATAGCGGAGCATCAGTACATCCTTCTGATCCTGGGACAACAGGTCAAGCCGGTCACGGAGCAGGCGGATTTCTTCTTTCGTCAGCGCTTGCCTCTCCGGGTGCCAGGTATCGTCCAGTTCTGCATCCAGAAAATCTTGCTGATCTACCGGCAGCTCCCTGTTTTTTCGCATGAAATCCACGTACGTGTTGTGCGCAATGCGAAAAATCCAGGAAGCGAACGGACTTTTTCTGCTGTATTGATCAAACTTTTCGAGAGCTTTTAAAAAAACGACAGTGGTCAGATCGTCTGCATCCCACGGATTCTGCACGCGGCAACGCAAGTAACGATTGACGCGGTCAAAATATTCGTCATACAGTTCGGTAAATGGACGAGACTCAATATCATCCTCATTCGATAGGGCCGATGGTTGCTCGGAACGCTCAATTGCCACTCCCATTGCGTTTTCCTCCAGCCTGCCGGCATCGCTCGCTGCTGATAAGCGAACCTGCCGGTCAGACGTATTTGTTCGATGCTGGCTATGTTTTACGATTGGACCAGGAAGAAAGTCACGCGCTGCGGGAACAGACTTTCCATTTATTTTCCTAATGCCCGATCCAGTTCGCTGATGATGTCGGCTGCCGCTTCAATGCCGACGGACAGCCGGACGAGGCCCATGGTAATGCCCGTAGCCAGTCGTTGTTCTTCTGTAAAGGCGCGGTGCGAGGTCGTGACGGGATGCGAGACGCTCGTCTCCACACCTGCCAGAGACGGCGCGAATTTGATCCATTGCAAGGCGCGGTAAAAATCGTAAATCTTCCTTTCGTCCTTCAGGGTAAAGGACACCATTGCGCCTTGCTTCTGGCGCGCAAAGAATGCGGTAGACTCCTCTGACGGATAATAAACCGCAGCGACCGCAGGATGCTGCTTCAGGAAACAGGCTACTTCCTTCGCGTTGTCGCATTGCCGCTCCATCCGCAGCGCGAGTGTTTTCAGCCCTCTGGCGGTGAGCCACGCCTCGAACGGGCTAAGCGAGGCGCCGTAATTGACGACGATCTCCCGCGCCCTTGCGATCAGCTCGGGATCGCCGACCAGCACGCCGGAAGTGACGTCGCTGTGCCCCCCGATGTACTTGGTCGCGCTGTGGACGACGAGATCGGCTCCCAGTGTGATCGGCTGCACGAGGTACGGCGTGGCGAAGGTGTTGTCCACCATCACGGTGAGCCCGTGCTCTTTTGCCTGCTTGATCCAGAAAGGCATGTCGGCCACTGTCAGCAGCGGATTGGTGATCGTCTCCATAAACAACAGCTTCGTGGTCGGGCGAACATGGCGAGACAGCGTCTTCAGCTCATTGAGGTTGATGCATTCCAGTTCGATCTGAAAGCGGGTAAGCTCTTTGCTAAGCAAAGCATACGTACCGCCGTATATTTCATGGGAAGCCAGGACATGGTCACCCGGCTTCAGCACGGCGAGAAGTCCAGCCATGATCGCGCCCATCCCGGAGGAAGCGCTCACTCCTGCTTTCGCCCCTTCGAGCGCCGCGATCGCATCGGACAACTCCGTCTGATTCGGGTTTCCGTTTCTCGTGTACAAGTATTCACCTTCACCGCTGTAATATTTCTCTACTTCTTCCAAGCCTTCAAAAGCGAATACCGATGTCTGGTAGATCGGGGTTGACTTGCTCGCCACCTGGCGCAGCGGCTGATGGCCGATATGTACCGTCCTGGTTTCAAATCTTTCTCCCATGCTGATCACCCTATCCTTTTTTCCCCATCATATCATGGCTCTGTGAGTGGAGACTAGGGGATTGGCATTCCCCCTGTCAGATGTGCTATAATTCGGAACCGTACTCCTCTATCAGGAAGAACAAAGGAAGGTGCTTGAAATGAAAAAACTGATATCTACTATTTTCGCTTGTCTGACAGCGATCGTACTGGTTGCGGGCTGTTCCAGCGGCGGCAACGAGACTGCCCCTCCTGCACAACAACCGTCGGCTCCTGCTGAAAATGCTCCATCCAAAGAGCCTGCTCAACCGCCTGGTCCTACCGGCGCGAAAAAGTACGAAAAAGCGCCCGCCATGCAAATTGACAAAAACAAATCGTACCAGGCGAAAATTTCGACAACGATGGGCGACATCACAATCGAGCTGTTTGCGAAAGATGCACCCATCACGGTAAATAACTTTGTCTTCCTCGCCAAAGACAAATTTTACGACGGAATTACGTTCCACCGGATCATCAAAGATTTTATGATTCAGACCGGTGATCCGCTCGGCACTGGTGTCGGCGGCCCAGGGTACACTTTTGAAGATGAGTTGAATAACGGCCATAAATACGAAGTAGGCGTGGTAGCGATGGCCAATGCAGGTCCCAACACCAACGGCAGCCAGTTCTTCATCGGCTCCGGCACAGATGTGGAAGGGCTGAAAAACTCCCCCAACTACACCATTTTCGGGAAAGTCATTGGCGGCATGGACGTCGTACAAAAAATTGCCAGCGCAAAGGTGAAAAAGAATCCGCAAACAGGCGAGCCCAGCACGCCGGAACAACCGATTAAAATCCAAACGATCACCATTACGGAAAAATAAGATGCATCGCAAAAGGCCACTGTTCCAATTTGGACAGTGGTCTTTTTCAGTGCAGGCCCACTTCCGTTTTCAATCCCGAAATGTAAGCATAAGGAAACATTGCAAGCAGCGCGAGTAGTTCCATGGAACCAATTTCCTCTTGAATCTGCGGGACAATGCCCTTAGACTTGCATATGACCCGATTCGCTTCCGCATGTTTTTTGCAAAAAGCGAAAAGGAGTGGTTCCTTACATGATGACACGTGAAGCACGAATGCGATTTTTCTTCTGGATCAACAGTTTTGGTGTATTGCTTTTATGCCTCTTCGTCACACCCACCAGTGCATCAGCCCCCCATCCCAAAGAAGCAACAACTGCCCCTGCAGAAAAACCGATTGCTCCGAAACAAGTTGCTGCAACCAAAACAAAAGCAATCCCGAATACTCCAGATGTAACCACTGTGCGCCAGAAGGTTTCGGTCAGCCGAGACCAGCGGCCAAAGGTGATACGCAACGGTAAAGTAAAAATATCTGAGCGAGATATGGAACTGCTCGCCCGGCTTGTTTATGCGGAAGGCCGTGGCGAACCGTATGAGGGACAAGTGGCAATTGCTGCTGTCGTATTGAATCGGGTAGCGTCTCCTCAATTTCCTCATTCTGTTCGGGAGGTCATTTTTGCTCCCAATGCTTTCTCGCCGGTACAAAACGGCACTCTGACTCAACAGTCAAATGAAAGCACGCGCAGAGCGGTGCAGGACGCCGTTAACGGAGTAGATCCGACCCACGGTTCCCTCTACTTCTTTAATCCGGACACGGCGACGTCCAACTGGGTTTGGTCGCGTCAGCAAACAGTCGTGATTGGCAACCATATGTTCGCCCGATAAGACGACGACTTTCGTTGAAAAAGTCATGCAGCCCAAAATTTAATAATACTTTATTTTTATTTTATCTACATTTCACTTTTCCTTGCTAACCTCTAAATGTAAGCACTTTTTCAACGCATTGAGAAAAAGCCCGATATTCTTTTCTTGAATGACTTATCCGCGTAGACACCGGGGATCACGCATCCCTGTTGACACCAGACATAGTTGGCTCCCGATATGTTTTGGGTGAGAGCAAAACATATTCTTTGGACCAATCGGTATTTTTCTCAATCGCCCCCAACACTTAAGGCATTCCCCTCCGGGAATGCCTCTTTTTTTACCTGGATTTCAAACGGAGAGCACTTTTTGCATATGCGCGACCGGAATACCCAAAGTGCCTGCACGCGCGGCCAATTTCTTTTCCCTGCATCTGCGGATCGACGGACAAACGGAAAAAATACAGACTGTCTTCCTGCTTAGAAAAGCGGACCATGCTCGCCGCCCTGCCTTCCCAGCAGGCAATCGCTGCCTGTTCCTCACCCGCAAGCTGTATGCTGATCATCGGTCCCACCTCTGTATCGACTTAAAAACCGTAGATAGTCATGCCGCCATCTACCGGGATGGTCTGTCCGGTTATGTAGGCTGCTGCGTCGGAGGCGAGGAAAATGGCGGGGCCCACCAGATCTTCCACGTCCCCGATACGCCCGCTCGGAGTGCGCTGCAAAATTTCCTGCACGTACGCCTCGTCCTGGAGCAGGGCTTCCGTCAAGGGAGTGCGGAAGTACCATGGAGCGATCGCATTGATGTTGACCCCGAATTTGCTCCATTCCAAAGCCAGCACACGGGTCATATGGATGAGTCCCGCCTTGCTCGATCCGTAGGCCACTCCTGTGCGCAACGCTACCACTCCTGCTACCGAAGCGATGTTGACGATTCGTCCGTAGCGCTGCTCGCACATGACCTTGCCCGCTGCCTGTGCCATGAAAAACGCCGCTTTCAAATTCAGATCGACCACGCGATCCCAGTCTTCCTCTGTGACTTCCAGTGCTTTTTTTCGCAGGTTCATTCCCGCGTTATTGACGAGGATGTGCAGGCCTCCCAGCGCTTCTGTCGTCTGCGCCACCACTTTGTCTGCAGCTCCTGGTTCGGTCAGATCAGCCTTAATCGGATGCGCCACTTTGCCCATCGCTT
Source organism: Brevibacillus sp. GCM10020057 (assembly GCF_042683565.1). Taxonomy (NCBI): domain Bacteria; kingdom Bacillati; phylum Bacillota; class Bacilli; order Caryophanales; family Paenibacillaceae; genus Brevibacillus; species Brevibacillus sp. GCM10020057. The sequence goes on along the minus strand of NZ_JBHUJW010000043.1, from coordinate 488,154 downwards.
CGATCGCCTGTACCGTCTCCTGCAAGTCGTTCTCCGTACGCGCGACAACTGCCACCTGGGCGCCAGCCTCAGACAGGCCGATTGCCAATGCCCTTCCGATTCCTCTGCCCGCTCCCGTCACAATCGCAGTCTTTCCTGTCAAATCAAATCGTGTCAATTGTCCCACTCTCCTTTCTGGAATACCAAATAAAGAGTTCTCCATCCATCGCCATTTCCCTTGTCTTTTGCTACAATATACCTGTCAGGAAAGGAGGCTTGATCGTGCGATTGTACAGTCAAATGACGTTGGCAGAACTACAGGAAGAGATGGAGCGTCTCCGCCTGCAAGCAGAGGAGAAAAAGAACGCGGGAGACGAGTCCCAGTTCAGCATCATCCAGCAAAAATATTTTATGGCCAAATCGTATTACCTGGGTACGGACGAGTTTCGCATCGGCGGGAAATACAGTGTGCCTGAACACGACCAACCGTTCACCATCGATTATTTTAACGGCGTCTTTGCCTGGGGCCGTTTTCCCGGCTCCGAGGAGCAGACCGGATTTCCCGTCGGCATGCTGGAAGATTGGTACGGCTGATTCAAAAAACAAAAAGGGACAGGTGATCGGCACCTCGTCCCTTTTCTTGCGCCCGTGCCGGCACGCGGCACAAGCCTCACGGATATACTATCAAAAAAAACGAAAGCGAGCTTTTGCCTACATGGACTGGATCAACATCACCCTGCTCTTGCTGCTCGCTCTCGGTGTCGTCGGCAACAATGCCACGGTGTCGATTGCCGTGGCGATCTTGCTTTTGCTGCGGTTGCTGTCGCTGGAGCGGTTTTTCCCTTTTCTGGAGCAGTACGGACTTCACGTCGGGATCATCGTCCTGACGCTCGGTATTCTCACCCCGCTGGCAAGCGGAAAAATCAAGCCCGACTCCATCTTTTCGCTCTTTACCCATTGGCAAACCATACTGGCTGTCCTGATCGGCATATTCGTCGCCTATCTGGCGGGAAAGGGCACCTCGCTGATGGCGGAAAATCCGCTGATCGTCACGGGACTGCTGCTGGGCACGATCATTGGTGTGACGTTTTTTCGGGGAGTGGCAGTCGGCCCGCTGATCGCTGCCGGCATTCTCGCTTTTCTATTGCAATTCCTCCCGAAGTGAACGGCGTACTCTAGGTCCAACGCTCCTTGAGCTGAATGCCATACGCCAAAAATTGCTGCGGCGTCACCAACCGAAACCCTTGCTGCGGCCGAAAATCAATGGTCAGCCTGTCTGCGTCGATGTAGCGGACCGTCTCCGGGTCCACGACGAAAGTCATGGCATCCAGTTGAATGACCTGATCGGCCGGTTGGGGTTCGTCCCAGTACAAACTGTAATCCACATCCATATTGCATCCCCCGACAAGTTCGCCGTTTACGCGAATGACTTTGTCCGGGCGGCTTGCGGCAGCAATGCGCTCTGCTGCCTCTGTTGTCAGTACGATCTGCACAAGATTCATCCTTTCTCCTGCTGTGCTTCCCTGATTTTGTATGCATCATTCCTTCCATGATAGCATACAATGCTTGAAAGTAGCAGAAAGGACGATCTTCTATGAACATTTACGAACAAGACGGTATGTTTGTCGCAGAAACCGAGTACCAATCCGAGCATGTGGTCATTTTTGCCGACACATGGGAAGAAGCGAAAGAAAAACTGCTGATTCGGCTTCTCGTCCTGGAAATGATTGGCTGAACAAGGGCGGGTCGCCATCTGGACCTGCTTTTTTCTTCCCACTCTCACTGACACACTGAGGAGCAAACGATATGGCAGAACAGCTGTTTACCCAGGATGAACAGGCGCTGATCGCGACCATCCGCAGACAAACTGCCCTGGCAAATCGCAACAACGTGACACGGACGCAAGCCTACTTGACTTTTTACCGCCAGCACGAAGAGATTCACTGGGCACTGCTTGCCCATCTGGTCTCCCGCAACGGCGGATGGAACATGACGGACCTGCAAGGGGAATGGCTCCCGCTGCTCATGGACGAGCAGGCGATGCGGTCATTTTTTTGGTTTTTGGAGAGGAGCAACTGGCTCATTTTTCACGACGCCTATCCCCAGTTACTGTTGTATGCCGAGATGAAAAAGACCAGTGTCGATCTCACCCATCTGCTTCCTTCCCTTGGCGTCTCTGCTTTCATGGTGCCGTTTTGGCAAAAGCAGCTCCGCGCGCCTTGTCCGCAGCGATTGACCCACGCCTTGATCATCAACGAGCAGCAATATATCGAGCAGCGCCTCATACATAAACCGCCCGCGCTACATCGCGTCTTTGCCACCTTTGCCTACGTAGTACAGTCGGTGCTGTCCCTGTCGCACGTGCTTTTTCCGTACAAAGCCCATCCGACAGACCGCAGGCTTAGCCTGACAGGTTTGAATGTCCAGCATTTTGCCGATGTCGATCAACGCATCACGATCGGCAAGACGCTCTACCATCTCCTTTATGCCGATCCATGCCGCCTGAAGCAAATTCGCCAGTTCGCTTTCCGGATTCCCCACTCGGGCTCCCGCGCCGATTACTGGCCACATCTGTTTACGCCGCGCAGGCCCGATCAGCAGTGCGGCGATGGGCACAGGGAGCGCACATACCGACTGCATCTGGACGGAACCGAGCTGCGGCCGGGGCGACAAAAGCTGTACAGTCCTCCCCTTGCTGCCGCGTGGCCGGACATCCCGCACACGCCTGCAGATGGAACGGACTGGTTCCGCGATCATAAATGGCTGGATGAGGTCGAGAAGCCGGCAAAGCTGCCGCCGATCGACACCGCAGACTATGCGCGCGCCTTGCAATGGATCGAGTACGGCGTCTGGCTCGCCACAGCCCTCACCTAGCCAATCGGGAAATGGAGGGACATTCTCCCCATGGAAATGACGGTGGAAGGACAAAAAGCGTACCTTCTGGCCTGCCAGCTGCCCAGCGGGGCTTTTCGCCTGTCGCCCAAAAGCGATCAGATCAATCCGTACTTTGCAAACCTGGCTCTCATCTCGCTCGTGCAGCTGCGGGAATGGGAGCCGGTTCGCCGTTATGTCGACTGGTACTTGCATCACGTAGGCGAGCATGGCTATATCAACGACTTTCGTCTGAAAGGAACAGAGGAGGTCGATACAGGCAAGGCGGACAGCGAGGACAGCTACCATGCGACCCTATTCAGCCTGTTGGCAGCCTGGATTCGCGCCAGCAAAGAGACGGAGTGGCTCACGTACCGCGGGAAAGAACTCGCTGCCCTGATGCAGGCTGTGGGGCGGCTGCAGCAAAAAGACGGGCTGACCTGGGCGAAACGTTCCTATCGCGTAAAGTATTTGATGGACAACTGCGAGGTGGCCAAAGGGTTCGAGGATGCCGCATTTGTCTTTTCCATGCTCGGCGATGAGGACGCCGAACAGGAAGCCGCCCGTCGCGCAGCTGCCTGCCGAAAAGGCATCCGCTCGATGTACTGCCCGCGGCGCAAAAGCTTCGCCGTCTACGACAATCGCTACCCCGGCTGGCGCAAGTGGTATCCGGACGTCACCTCGCAAGCCTTTCCCATCATGTACGGCTCGGCGCCCCCTGATGAGGCCGCCTCGCTCTACGCGAAAATCACAGAGGCCTTTCCCCATTTCGAGACCTTTCAGACAGGCGATCTGTATCCGTGGATGAGCATGGGGGAAGCCGCTCGGCTGATGGGCGACTGGAGGCGTGTCGAGACGATGCTGTCTACCGCCGTAGATTTGTACATCTATGGGCCGCGCATCCCGTACTGGCTGATCCACGAGTCGGGGAGATTTATGGAACTGTGCCTGGCAAGCGGGCGGGGCGGTGGAAGCTAGCCTGGATAATTTGAGCTGTCTGGATAAAAATGGCTCGCCACCCTTCCCTTCCAGGCGTACAATGGCGTTGGAGGTGTTGTTGCCATGGCACATGGAACCGGAGAAGTCGTAGCCGTGAGTGTCAGCCGCACGCATACGTTCAGCAAAACGAATACTGATGTGATACAGCTGTTGGCAGGACGTGGTGTCGAAGGCGATGCCCACATGGGAGAGACAGTCAAGCATCGCTCGCGTGTCGCTCAGGACCCGACCCAGCCGAATTTGCGTCAGGTGCATCTGATTCATTCCGAACTGTTTGCACAATTAAAGCAGGCAGGCTTTCATGTATCCCCCGGGCAGATTGGTGAGAATATTACTACGCGCAATCTCTCGCTGCTTGATCTGCCGACGGGAACCCTCCTGCGCATCGGCCCTTCCGCTGTGGTGGAGATCACCGGTCTGCGCAACCCTTGTCAACAGTTGAACCAATTTCAGGACGGACTGATGCAAGCGCTGATCGACCGGGATGAAGACGGCCGGCTCATTCGCAAAGCGGGCGTCATGGGCATCGTCCTCGCCAGCGGTCCCGTTCGTGCGGGCGATTCGATCGAAGTGGTGCTTCCGCCGGAGCCCCATCGTCCGCTCGAGCGCGTATGAAAAAATCCGCTTCCTGCCTTGCCGGAGGAAGCGGATCTTTTTACGAATTTATAGCTGCAAGCCGTCCCTCCGCTCGATTGCCGCATGGCCGCCGTGCGAGACGACGAGAAACGGCGTCAGCTCGCCATCCTCCCAGAAAAAGGGGAGGGGGCAGATCGGAACTTCCCCTTTGGAGGCAAAATCGTAGGTCAGACGCGCCAAAAGATGCGCGCCCGCATTCCCATCAAGCTCGGCGACGATCAGCACATCCTGATGGGGAACCGCTACTCCCAGCTGTCCTCCCCGCTTTTGCTGCGCAAACGTTGGCAGCAGAGACGCAAGAAGTATCCGACTGGCTGCGTACCCGTCCGTCGGGCTGATAAAATGAATGCGATTGCCCCCTAGCTCCTGCGTCTTGACCGTATAGGGCAGCGCCTGCAAATTTTCCAGCGCGAGCTGATGCAAATGCTCCTCGCTCCATCCTGCCTTCTCCAGCATGCCCCTTTCGATCAACAGGTAGCCCTCTCCGATGTCCAGCGCATACAAAACAGCGGTCTCTGCCGTATGGGGTCTCGACACCCAGCGATCCGGGTATTTCCGGAGCAACGAAGCGTGCCGCAGCACCGGGTAGATGTTTCGCTCCTGCCCTTGCAGGCTGTTTGCAACGGCTGCTGCCGCCTTTTGCCGCATCACTTTTTCCATCTTTCAACGTTCCTCTCTATTCCCAAGGCGGCCGGTCTTCGTCATCGACCGAACGCGCCGAGGTAACCTCGGGAGCCGCATAACTGCGCGCCTCGATTTCCCGGACGAGATCAGCCAACGCTTTCGGTTTGACAAATTCGACGGGAGACACCCCGCGCTCGAACTGGAGCTGCTCCCCTTCCAGCAGAATTAAATACCGGCCATTCACTTTGGCGATGTGCAGGCTGGTCCCATAGTCCGCCAGCAATGTGCGTACTTGCATATGATCCAGCTTGAACTTCAGCTCTACTTCCGGCTGCCGATCCGTAATGATCTGCATGGCTTCCATCACGGTCTCGTGCTCCCACTTTTCCGCCAGCTCCCGCTTCGGGCTGGCCGCAATCAGCTCAATGGCTTCTTCCTCCCGCTGCCGCTCCTCCGTCGCTTCCGGATATGTGTACTCGATATGCTGTCTGGCGAGCGAAATGACTTCCTCATGGACGATCTGCGTGACCGTCTGCGGGTATTCAATGAAGCGCAGGAACTCCTCAAAGTAACGTGCATGGGAAAACTGATGGATTTTCACATGGTACGGATCGTTCATGCCGGATTCAATCATGTACGGATACATGAGTGACTTCATGTTTTTCGCATTGATCGCCATCCGCACATTCGAGATCAAGCTTTTTTCATCGGTAATGACAGCTGTCTTCTGTTCAAAATCGCACTTCAAAATAAAGACGTAGCGCTCGTCCAACAGCTCCAGACGCGTCCTCACCACAATCAGGACGCCGCCCCGCACCTGCGACGTGCGCAAATACGACTGCAACAACTCCTGACAAGGCTCCTTGCTCTCGCCGGAGGTCTCGGCCGTGAGCAAGCGTTGCAACAGCGCGTAATTCGGATTGGAGTCCAGCGGATGTCCCGGCTCCAGCACAAACTGCCCCAGCTTGGTGGGAGTGCCCTCCGTCTTCGGATTCAGCTCTACCTTGCGCTTCGCGATGCGGGCGAATTCACCGTCCAGAAAGTCGCGCAGCTCGCTTTTCTCATATTCGTCGTGGTTCAAATACCGCGTCATTTTGACTTGTTTCGTGCCATCCTCCTGCGGCTGCTCGATCAGGCAAAAGGAAAGCCAATCAATGATAAATTTCATCGCTTGTACCGCTCCTATCTGCATGTAACGAATCGATTATAGCAAACCTCGGGAAAAAGGGTCAGCCATTTTTGCCAATCGTGGTAAGATGGGTGCAGGGGGGGAGCATACGATGCGGAACAAATGGATGGCGTGGTGGAACGAGACCTTTCGCGACCGGCCTTACCCGACAGGGCGGCAGATCGACCACTACCGGATTGACAAAGTGCTGGGGATGGGCAGCTACGGCATCGCCTATCTCGCGACTGACCTGACCTGCGGCGAGCAAGTGGTGCTCAAGCAGGTGAAACCCAGCCTGCGGCACTCGCCCAAAGGGGAAGCGATGCAGGCGTACGAGCAAAAGGTGCTGGCCTCTCTCTCCCACCCCCGCATTCCGCGCTGGCTGAAATCTTTTACATACAAGCGGGATTCGTTTCTCGTTATGAACTTTATCGCGGGGCCGACCCTGGAGGAAGCCTTGTTTGAGCAAAAAGTTGTCATGGACGAGCGTTCAGCCGCCTTGCTGATGCGAAAAATCGGGGAAATCGTGGCGCAACTCCACGAGAATCAGGTAATCCATCGGGACGTGCGCATCCCCAACGTGATCTGGCACGACGGCGAACCATATCTCATCGACTTCGGATTGGCCCGTTTCATCGGGGACAGCCCCACCTATGCGGCCGACGCGCTGTCCGCCTACTCCGTCGAAAAACAGCTGAAACGGGAGGTGGCACCTTCGAGCGACTTGTACGCCCTTGGCCACTTTTTCCTCTTTTTGCTCTATTCCGGCTATACCCCGCAGGACGGAGAGCCAGAGCGGAGCTGGGAGGAGGAATTGACGCTGTCGCCGGCCGTTCGCCAGATGATCCGCCGCCTGCTGCAAATCGATGAGGCGTATCCGGATGTCCGCAGCTTTTTGGACGATGTAAGGCGCTTTATCGCAGATACAGATTCAGGCGATTCCGCCGCCCACCCCACGGAGCAGCCAACTAAGCCCTGACAGCAAAAGAGCAGCGCAGCCGCAGTGATTGTTCCTGCAGCCGCCCTGCTCTTTTCGTTTCATTCGGAGATCGGCTCGTTTTTGGCCTTCTCTATTTTTTCCTTCAGCTCTCCGGCTTCCCGCTTCAGCGTCTGCCGCTCGTGCTTGCTCAACACTTCTCCTCCTACTGTGCCATTCACCAACAAATCTTCTTCGTACAATCGATCTTTGCGCATGAAAACCTCCTGCAGACAAGAGTGGTTCTTCTTCCTTGTCTACTTTGTTCCAAAGCCGCGTTTCTTATGTACGCGATTTGCGATTTGCAGAGGCGGACGGTTTGGCTGCAGACGGTCTGCCGGCAGCCGGTTGCGGCTTCCCTTGCGGCGCAGCGGCCTTTCCTTGGGACCTGGCAGTCTTCCCCCGCGAATGGGCAGTCATCCCTTGCTGCTTGCCAGTTTTCCCTTCGCCCTTTGCCATCGGGCGCGGGTCCTTTAGTGCCCCGTGGGACATGATTTTTTCTGCGATCGCAAGACCTGTCTGGGATGCAAACTTTTGAAGAATAAAACGCTCCTTGCCAGTGATAATGGAAAACACCAGCCCCGCACGCCCCATGCGTCCTGTACGTCCGCTGCGGTGCACGTACGTATCGACATCGGTGGCCGGGTCAAAATGAACGATGCATTCTACCTCCGGAATGTCGATCCCGCGCGCAGCCACATCTGTCGTGATGAGAACCGGGAAAACGCCGTCGCGGAACTGCTGCAGCGTCCGCGCCCGCTCTTCCTTGGCCGCGTCGCGGTGCAGCAAGCGGCACGGCAAATGGTGGTAGTTGAGCTTGGAGACGATCTCGTCCACCTTCTCGATCTGGTTCACAAAAACAATCGACGAACGCGCGTTGACCAGCCGCAGCAGTCGGCGCAGTGTGTCCACTTTTTTGCGCGGATCGCTGACCAGATACATATGGGCGACGCCAGCAGCCCCTTCAGGCGCGGCGGCGCGAACGACGGCAGCATCTTTCGTAAACGCTTCGGAAGCCTCCACGACGCCAGCTGGCAGCGTAGCGGAAAAAAGCAGGCGCTGCGTATCGCGCAAGGTGCGCTTCATGACCTCTGCCACAGGCTTGCCGAAGCCCGCGTCCAGCATGCGGTCCGCCTCGTCCACGACGACTGTTTTGACCTCGTGCACCTTCAGCTTGCGTTGGTCGATGAGCTCCAGCAGCCGTCCCGGCGTTGCGACCACGAGCACCGGCTTCTTCTTCAGGCGTTCGATCTGGCGCTTGACATCGACGCCGCCAATGATCGGCGCCACGGCATGCTCATGAGTCGGCAGCAGCCGCTCCGCTTCCCGCGCAATCTGCATGACCAGTTCATGCGTCGGAGCCAGGACGATGGCTTGCACGTCTTTGCGCTCCAGGTCGATTTTGGTCAGCAGCGGCAGCAAATAGGCGAATGTCTTGCCCGTCCCGGTGGGAGATTCGACCAAAGCGTCCCGACCTTCCAGAATGAGCGGGATCGCTTCCGCCTGAACAGGCGTCGGCTTCTCCATATTTCGTTCGCGCAACAACTCTACAAGCTGCGCGCGAATGTGTAATTCAGCAAACGTGGTACTCACAAAAACCCTCCTGGCGTGAAAAATCTTGCATTGGGTTAGCTTACCACACATTTCGCCCGAGGGAAACAGAGGATGCCTTAGGCAGACAAAAGCAGGCGAAATCCGGTCGGACTTCGCCCTTCACGATTAGCCGTTGTTGGAATCTTTGCGGGTCTCCTGTTTCTCCTGCAGGTCGTGGCGATCCCGGCTGGTCGTTTGGTTGCGTGTGCCTTTTGGCCCCTGCTGGTAAGCCTCTATTTCCTTTTGGAATTGTTGATCGAAGCCGCGCACATGGCTCACCTCCTGATGGTATTCTGCCCGCATCAGACTTCTGTTATTTCCCTGAAACTTTTTACCTATTTTAACGTCCTTTTAAGTAACGAGTATTTTGATGAAATGGCAAGGTGAGTCTTCATGCAAACATTATCCCGAACACAATCCTACAAGCGCAGCAAGCGAAAGGCAAGGCGGCCGTGGCGTCTGGTCAAACGCCTGCTCCTTGTTACATTTTGCACGTGTGCCTTTTTCATTCTTGGCGGCATCGCTTTCCTGTTTGGCACCGAGAAGGGCGAGGATCTACGCGAATGGGCAGCCGGAACGCTCCTCACCACGCAGCACGACTACTGGGCCCCGTATACGTTTTTACCTGCGGACAAGCTCAATGCGCTAAAAGAAGAGATCAAACACCCGGAAGTCATCAATTCGGAGAACGATCCGGAAGCGGTGCCTGCCGTCAAACCAGTCGCCGATCCCTTGCCCGAGAAGCCAAAGGAATTGGTTGACATCGAAGAAATCAATGTGAAAAAGGACAATTACTACTTCAAAGGCAAAATCATGTACATCCACGATCCAAAAAGGGTCAAGCTGCTCGTCACGAACCGCACAGATCGCGGGGACCTGCTCGATGAGTTCGTCAAAAAATCGAATGCAATCGGGATTGTCAACGCCAGCGGCTTTTCCGACCCAGACGGCTACGGAAAGGGGGCGAAAGCGTACGGCGTCGTCATCCACGACGGCAAAATTTTGCAGCGCTACAACCCCAAAAGCGGCGAGACTGCCCTTGGTATCACTTATGACGGCAAGCTTGTTACCGGCAGCTACACAGCAGAAGAGCTGGTAAAGATGGGCGTACGGGATGCCATGAGCTTCCGTCCGCAGCTGATCGTAAACGGAAAAAACCTGTTTACGGACAAGCCCGCCCGCAGCTGGGGCATCCAGCCGCGGACAGCGATTGGACAAAAAGCAGACGGAACGATCCTGTTCGTCGTCATTGACGGACGACAGCCCGGACATTCCATCGGCGCCAGCATGAATGATCTCGCCGAACTGCTGGAGGAACGGGGCGTCGTAAACGCCATGGCGATGGACGGCGGGTCCAGCTCCATGATGCTCTACAAAGGGGAAGCGATCACGAAAACATCCTGCCCGTACTCCCGCGGCCGTTTCCTGCCAAACGCCTGGGCTGTTATCTGATCTGCGCGATGTGATTGGCTGACCAAGCGTATGCCATGCAATGAAATAACTGTACAAAAAACAGGCAGCACACAAATTCAGTGGCGCTGCCTGTTTCCAATCTTCCTTTTTCGCTTTACAGCCTGATCGGCGTCTTCGCTTGCTCCAGGCTCCATTTTTCTACATCCCAAATCTGGGTCACCCAATCCTCGTAAAATTCCGGTTCATGGCAGACCAACAGGACGGTGCCTTTGAACTCCTTGAGCGCGCGTTTCAGCTCTTCCTTGGCGACGACGTCCAAGTGGTTGGTCGGCTCGTCGAATACGAGCCAGTTGCTCTCGCGCTGAAGCAGCTTGCACAGACGGACTTTTGCCTGCTCTCCCCCGGAGAGGGCGTTCATGTTGCGGTTGATGTGCTCGTTTTTCAGGCCGCAGCGGGCGAGTGCTCCGCGCACCTCGTGGTTGTTCATCGACGGAAATTCGTTCCACACTTCTTCCAGCGCCGTGATCGGCTTCGGCTTCACTTCCTGCTCGAAGTACGCCGGGTGCAGGAAATCTCCCCGCTCCAGTTTGCCGCCGAGCGGTTTGATGACGCCGAGCAGCGTTTTCAGGAGAGTCGATTTCCCGACCCCGTTCATACCGACGATTGCCACCTTCTCGCCGCGCTCCAGCTTGACGCTCAGTTTCGGCAGAAGCGGATGGGTGTAGCCGATTTCCAGATCCTCGGCTACCACGACGAAGCGGCTGCTCGCCCGCGACTCCTTGAAAATAAAAGTTGGCCTCGCCGCCGTCTCCGGCTTGTCGATGCGCTCCATCTTGTCGAGCTGCTTTTGCCGGCTCTTGGCCCGTCCCGTCGTCGAAGCACGCGCCTTGTTGCGGGCGATGAAGTCTTCCATGCGGGCGATTTCTTCCTGCTGCTTCTCGAACGCGTCGATGTGCTGGTTGCGCTTCATCTCTGACTGCGCCAGGAAAGACTCGTAGTTGCCGGTATAGCGGTTCAGCTTGGTAAATTCCAGATGGTAGATGACGTTGACGACCTCATTCATGAACGATGTGTCATGGGAAATCAGGATGAAGGCGTACGGATAGTCCTTCAAATAATTTTTCAGCCAGACGATATGCTCTTCATCCAAATAGTTGGTCGGCTCATCCAGCAGCAGGACCGTTGGCTGCTCCAATAGCAGCTTCGCTAGGAGTACCTTCGTCCGCTGGCCGCCGGACAAGGCTGCGACATCCCGATCCAGCCCAATGGCACTCAGCCCGAGCGCATTGCCGATTTCCTCGACTTTGGCGTCGATCAGGTAAAATCCGCTCGTCTCCAGCTTATCTTGAATTTCCCCCATGCGCTCGAGCAACTCTTCAAGTTCTTCCGGCGATGCTTCCGCCATCTTTTCCCCGATGCTCATCAACTCGGCCTCTTGCTCCAGTAATGGGAGGAAAGCATCCTTCAGCACGTCGCGGATCGTCTTGCCCGCTTCCAGCTTCGTATGCTGATCCAGATAGCCGTACTGAATCTTGGGCATCCACTCGATGCGGCCGCTATCCGGGATGTTCTGTCCGGTCAAAATGCCCATCATCGTCGACTTCCCGGTTCCGTTCGCCCCTACGAGACCTACGTGATCGCCCGGTTGCAAGCGGAAAGACACATCACGAAACAAAATACGGTCCCCAAAACCGTGGGATAAATTTTCTACAATCAAAACACTCATGTTCTTCCTCCTGATCTGTCTCCTCTGCGAGGTTTACAAATGAATTCTCTCAAAAAAGGTCGGGTGATAGCGCTCAAAATAACTATCCCCTGTCAAAATTAATTGATCCAGGCGCATGCGCAAATCCTGGAGCGTAATCCCTTCCATCGCCACGTTCAGGATCGCGGCGCGTGCCAGCAGGCGCAGGATTCCCACTTCCTCGGCAAGCGCTTGGCCAAACACTTTACCGCTATGAACAATCTCCGAGCGATGATTGTACGATTTTTTAATCAACTGTGCAATTTTTTCCCGCTGCTTCAGAGAATCTCCGAAGTAGTAGGCCATGCGCAGCCGCAGTTTGTAGGTGATCTCCCCTTTTTTGCCGTCAGGGACGAAGAGCGATTCCAGACCGATCCACAGATCGAGCAGTTGATCCTCATAGCTTTTCTTCTCCAGCGACAGCGAGTAACGGCGAAATGCCAGCTTCGGCAACTCTCGCTCCAGCAATGCCAGAAAGATGCGCTGCTCTTCCTCGCGAAACATATATTTTGGGCCGTCCAGCGAACGCTTCAAATACGTGATTCCATACAAATTGGCTTTGGCCGTAATGACATACGGAATGGAGCAAATGCCTTCCCTGGACGCGAGGTTCAGTTTGTTCTCGATTTCTTCAATCCATTCCCGGTCCTCGGTCAATCTCATCTCCGGATAATCGCCCACGAGAAACAGGCTGGTCAGATCCACACGTTTATCGAACATGCGCCGGTTCTCGTCCATCTCGTTGCGCAGATAGCGCGATGCAACCTGATACGGCTTTTCTGCACCCGAAATAAGCGTGTATGAATTGGGCATATCGATCCGGACCGGCTGCGGCGTTGTCGAATTAAAGACAGGTGCGATCAATAGTGGCATAGATTTTCTCCTTTTCACTCGGGAAGCCGTTCAGATGGTTGTACCTTCGTGTTTACATAATATACATTATGTAAGACTATCTTGTGCGTGCCAACCTTGTTTTTTTGCCAATCGCCGAGGACATGCTTCCTTATAGAATACCAGTTTTTCCTATGGTTCGTCATCCTTTGATTGCGCCAAACTAGGAAAAGTTACAGATGGAAGGAGCTGTTTGCATGGAAAAGGACCACATATTGGACGAGAATCCCCATCAGACCTATAATAATGAAGCAAGAGGCATCGAACAAACCGGTGAACCGCTGCCTGGCTCAAAAAAAGTGAAGCAGCAGAACCACAGCCGCTCCATTAAAACTCGTGAAGGCTAATCGGTGAGAAATCCCCTCGGCTCTCTGCTGGCCGGGGGGATTTCCTTTCCTGATTTTTACATCAAAAAGATTGAATTGTCCCACAAGGATGCTCTATGATGAAGGCAGTATTCTTGTTGGAGGTACATAACGATGATGACCATTTCACTACCGATTTCTGGCCCGCTGTCCCATGTGATCAGCTACAGCGTGTCTCCTTTGTACGAGTTGGCAGCTAGTTTGCATACTCTCGCTCAGCCGTCTCCCCCTGCCCTGTTCGCCGATTGGGTCGACGGAAAATTGTCTACCCTGCGTGCAGCTAGATTGCTGAAGGACTGGGAGTACCTCCTGCCGCTGTTTCGTTACGGAATTCCCGATTCGTTCGACCCGTTGCAGACGAAAGGAGTCATGGCGGTCGATGACCAATACGAATATTTCGTCACACTTCCAACCGAAACATTTGTGCGCAGTCTTCTCCCTCAACTGGAGGCATGGAAGGAGCATCATCCGGCTCCGCCAATTGCTGCTGACCTGCGCGAAGATACTGACTATGTGAAAGGCCGCTTCAGCCTGTTTATTTCCTCCTACTGGCAGCTGTCCTTTGAGAACAATTGGGAAGGGATCGCTCCGCTCTTTGTTGCGGAGGCAGAAAAAATTCACAATGCCGTACAATCAAAGGAAAGGCTTCTCGCCTACCTGCAGACGCTGTTGCCTGAAATCCGCTACGATGCGGAAACAAACAGCTTCTCCTGTCCGGCGCCTGGCCCCGATTGTGAAGCACAGCATCTGATCTTGTATCCGAGCCATTATTACTTTTCCGCGCCGACACTCACGAAAAAAGGCATGAATGCGCATCTGCTGTACTCGTTTGTATCCCCGTTTCCATCCACCAAAAACGCCCTATAAAGGGCGTTTTTCAAGTTGCATATGAGCGACGATCAACTTGTCCAGTTGCTGACTTATCCTGACGATTTCAGGGTCAAGAAAATTGTAACCTGCATCTTTTGCTGCTCGTTCCAATTTGCTGCGCAAGTCATCAATCATCTGATTGGTAATCTTCATGCTGCCGACCCCCCACCCAACTACAGTCTCCCACTATTTTACATGATTAAAGTACCTGTGGAAAGGGGAGCTGTGGGAAGAAAAAGCCTTGCACCTATGATGGCACAAGGCTTCTGTTGACAACGGCTGTTATTTCATGACATGGATCGGATGACCCAACGCCAGTTCAGCCGCTTCCATTGTTACTTCTCCCAGAGTAGGATGCGCGTGAATGGTCAGCTCGATATCTTCGAGCGTCGCTCCCATTTCGATCGCCAGTCCGATCTCTGCGATGATGTTCGATGCTTCTGCGCCCACGATTTGTGCGCCCAGCACGAGGTTGGTTCCCTTTTCCGCGATCAGCTTCACGTAGCCTTCGCCGGCATTGACGGACAGCGCGCGTCCGTTCGCTGCAAACGGGAAACGTCCCACGACGTAGTCGATGCCTTTTTCTTTTGCTTCTGTTTCGTTAAGACCGACGCTAGCGATTTCAGGGTCGCAGAATACGACAGCCGGGATCGCTTTGTAGTCCACTTCGGAAGGATGGCCCGCGATTGCTTCTGCCGCCACTTTTCCTTCGTAGGATGCTTTGTGAGCCAGTGCCGGACCTGCCACAATGTCGCCGATCGCATACACGTTCGGGATGTTGGTGCGGCCTTGTTTGTCTACGACGATCAAGCCGCGGTCGGTCAGGTTCATGCCGATGTCGCGTACGCCCAGCTCGTCCGTATTTGGACGGCGGCCTACGGTCACGAGGATGTATTCCGCCTCGATTTTGACTTGCTCGCCTTTGACTTCAGCGGTGACGA
The DNA here is from genome assembly GCF_042683565.1 of Brevibacillus sp. GCM10020057. NCBI lineage: Bacteria > Bacillati > Bacillota > Bacilli > Caryophanales > Paenibacillaceae > Brevibacillus > Brevibacillus sp. GCM10020057. Next base: position 473,084 of record NZ_JBHUJW010000043.1, on the reverse strand, counting down.
TTACGCCGTTCTCGGTTTCTTCCATGCCTTGGGCGAGTGCTTTGGTATGGATGGTAACGTCCAGCTTCTTCAGCTTGCGCTCAACCAAGCGAGGCATGTCTGGCTCAAAGCCCGGCAAAATATGATCTGCGCCTTCGAGGATGGTCACTTTCGTCCCGAACTTGGCGAAGACGGTACCCAGCTCGATGCCGATGTAGCCGCCGCCGATGACGACGAGGCTCTTTGGCAGCTCGGTCAGGTTGAGTGCATCCGTGGAAGACAGCACGCGCTTGCCAAACGGGAATGCAGGCAGCTCAATCGGACGGGAACCGGTCGCAATGATGCAATGCTCAAAGCGGTAACGGTTCACATCGTAGCCGTGGAATACACGCACTTCGTTTTCGCTCACGAACAGCGCTTCTCCAGGGATGACCTGAATTTTGTTGCCTTTGAACAGGGAGCTGACACCGCCGGTCAATTGTTTGACGATGCCGTTTTTCCACTCCTGCACTTTGGCGAAATCCACTTTCACATTCTCCATGGTAATCCCCATGGATGCAGTATGTTGTGCGTGCTCATACGTATGTGCTGCATGGATCATCGCTTTGGACGGAATGCAGCCTACGTTCAGGCATACGCCGCCCAGATCTGCTTTTTCCACAACCGCAACGGATTTGCCCAGTTGGGCGGCACGAATGGCCGCCACGTATCCGCCTGGACCTGCACCGATCACAAGCACGTCTACTTCTGTCGTAAATTCACCTACTACCATCGCTTATTACCCCTCCATGACGAGCAGTGTTGGGTTTTCCAGCAGCTGCTTCACGTAGTTGACGAAACGTTGAGCCGGCTCGCCATCAACCAGGCGGTGGTCAAAGCTGAGAGACAGGTGCAGCATTTGGCCAACCACAATTTCGCCGTTTTTCACAATCGGTTTTTCGCTGATTCGTCCTACACCCAAGATCGCCACTTCCGGATGGTTGATGATCGGAGTGAAGAACATACCGCCAGCAGAACCGATATTGGTGATGCTGAAAGTAGAGCCTTTCAACTCGTCTGCCGTTGCTTTGCGGTCGCGGGCTTTCTTCGCCAGTTCGCTGATTTCGCCAGCGATTTGGAAGATCGATTTGCTGTCCGCTGCTTTTACGACAGGCACGAGCAGACCGTCATCCGTCGATGTGGCAATCCCGATGTTGTAGTATTTTTTATAGATTACTTCTTGTTTTTCATCGTCGATCGATGCGTTCAGTTCCGGGAACTTTTTCAGACCGGCTACTACCGCTTTGACGATCATCGGCAAGTAGGTCAGTTTCACGCCGCGCTCTTCAGCCAACGGTTTGGCGTCTTTGCGCATGGCCACGAGCGCCGTTACATCCACTTCGTCGAAGATCGTCACGTGCGGAGCAGTATAAGCGGATTTCACCATTGCTTTTGCAATCGCTTTACGGATGCCTTTGAGCGGTACGCGCTCTTCCAGTTCGCCAGCTGCAGACGGCGTGTAGTGAACCGTCGGAGTTGCCGCCGCTTGTGCTACCCCTGTTGGAGCTGCAGCTGCTTCTGGTGCTGCAACCGCTGCATCAGCCGATACTGCAGTTGCTGCGGAGACTGCAGGTGCCGCGCCGCCCGCTACGAAGCGATCGATGTCTTCGCGCGTGATGCGCCCGAGTTTGCCTGTGCCTGGTACGTTCGCCAGCTGTACGCCTTTTTCGCGAGCGTATTTGCGTACGGATGGAGTCGCGAGTACATGCTTACGGTCAATTGGTGCCGCTACTGCTGTCGCTGTAGCTGTTGCCATCGGCGTTTCCAGCGACTGGTTTGCATTCGCGCTCACTTGGGAGCCGATGTCGCAGCCTGGCTCCATTTTGTCTGCCGGTGCGGAAGCTTCAGCCGCAGGCGCATCGCCGTGACCGTGGTCTGGCAGGTTCGGAACATCGCCTTCCACTTCAAAGTCGATGAGCGGATCTCCGACTACGGAGACAGTGCCCTCTGTCACTTTCAGCTCGAGAACTTTCCCTTTTACAGGCGATGGCACTTCTACTACCGCCTTGTCATTTTGCACTTCCATAATGACTTGGTCTTCTTCTACGGAATCTCCCGGCTGTACGTGCCATTTGACGATTTCGCCTTCATGGATGCCCTCGCCGAGCTCCGGGAGTCTGAATGTAAAACGACTCACGATATCTCCTCCTTATACACACTTCGCCGTATTTTGCCTAAAGAAGGCGGAAAGCTCTCATCTTTCCGCCGATTAAGTCAGCTTTGCCTAGAAATCAAGCACTTGGGTCAAGCCGTCCACGACGCGCTTCACGTCCGGAAGCCAAATGTCTTCTGCTTGCGCGAACGGATAAACGGTATCCGGCGCGGTGATGCGCAATACTGGCGCTTCCAGGTGCAGGATGGCACGCTCGTTGATTTGTGCGATGATTTCCGCTGCAACGCCGGACGTTTTTTGCGCTTCCTGCACGACGATCGCACGGTTGGTTTTCTTCACGGATTCCACGATGGTATCGATATCAAGCGGGCTGATGGTGCGCAGGTCGATGACTTCTACCTTTGCTCCGCGCGCTTTCTCGATTTCTTCTGCAGCTTTCAGGCTGGTGTGCACCATAGCGCCATACGTGATGATGGTCGCGTCCGTACCTTCTTTCACCACGTTCGCTTTGCCGAGCGGGATGGTGTACTCGCCTTCTGGTACTTCTTGGCGGAAGGAGCGGTACAGCTTCATGTGCTCCAGGAATACGACCGGATCGTTGTCGCGAATTGCGGAGATCAACAGACCTTTTGCATCGTACGGGTTGGAAGGGATAACTACTTTCAGACCTGGTGTTTGCAACATCAAGCCTTCCAGAGAGTCCGCGTGCAGCTCAGGTGTCTTCACGCCGCCGCCGAACGGGGAGCGGAATGTCACTGGGCTGTGGAAACGTCCGCCGGAACGGTAACGCATACGAGTCGCTTGAGAAGCAATTGCGTCGAATGTTTCAAATACAAAACCAAAGAATTGGATCTCGGCTACCGGACGAAAGCCATTGATCGACAGACCGACAGCCAGACCACCGATACCGGATTCCGCAAGTGGAGTGTCGAATACACGTTGCTCGCCAAATTCAGCTTGCAATCCTTCTGTCGCGCGGAACACCCCGCCGTTTTTCCCTACGTCTTCCCCGAAGACAAGGACGGTCTCATCGCGTTTCAATTCCACGCGCATTGCGTCCGTAATGGCTTGAACCATTGTCATTTGTGCCATGGCTTATTTCGACTCCTTTGCCAGGTATTCTGCCTTTTGTTCTTCCAATGCTGGCGGCAGTGTCTCGAACATTACGTCGATCAGTTCAGATACTTTCATTTTCGGAGTCTCGTCCGCTTTTTTGATCGCATCTGCGACTGCTTTTTTCGCTTCTTCAATCACTGCTTCTTCGTCTTTTTCATTCCACAGGCCTTTCGCTTCGAGGAACTTGCGGAAGCGGATCAGCGGGTCGCGCAGCTCCCATTCGCTTTGCTCTTCGCTTGTGCGGTAACGGGTCGGGTCGTCACCCGCCATGGTATGCGGGCCATAACGATAGGTCAGCGCTTCGATCAAGGTTGCGCCTTCGCCATTGATGCCGCGCTCTCTCGCTTTTTGTACCGCATGGTAAACAGCCAAAATGTCCATGCCGTCTACGCGCTCGCTGGCAATACCAGCCGCTGTCGCTTTTACGGCGATGTTTTCAGATGCCGTTTGCTTTTCAAACGGCAGGGAAATCGCATAGCCGTTGTTTTGGGAGAAGAAAATGACAGGCAGCTTGTACACGCCTGCGTAGTTCATCCCTTCGTAGAAGTCACCCTGGGAAGTCGCACCGTCACCGAAGTAGTTGATCGCAACGCGTTTTTCGCCGCGCAGCTTGTAGCCCATCGCCACACCGGTCGCTTGTGTACATTGCGCTGCGATGATGATTTGCGGCATCAAGACGTTTACGCCTTCTGGAATGCGTCCGCCTTCGATGTGTCCGCGGGAGTACAGGAATGCCTGATGCAATGGGAAACCATGCCATACCATTTGCGGAATGTCGCGGTAGCTAGGCAGGATAAAATCTTCTTTGGAAAGAGCTGCTTCGGAACCGATCATGCTCGCTTCCTGACCTGCTACCGGTGCGTAGAAACCCAGTCGGCCCTGGCGGTTCAGGCTGATCGCGCGTTGGTCCCATACGCGGGTAAATACCATTTTGCGCATCAGTTCGCGCAGTTCATCATCGGAGAGATTCGGCATCAAGTCAGGACGAACAACCGTACCGTCCGGAGCAAGAATTTGCAGCGGGGCGTTGTTCCCTGTTTGTTCAACAGCAGTGGTTACGCTCATCACATTCACCTCGTCACTGGATTAAAGGGTCCCAGGATCTCGCACGCTTCTCACGGACGACTGTCCGTTCAGTCGAGAATCGCGAAAGCTGCCGAAGGATACCCTGAAAGAAAAAGAACAGCTGGAACTTACAGGAAAGGGCTTACAGATCCTCCTGATTCCACCCTGTTATACTGCAGACAAATCGTCTGTTCAATGTGTTATAGTATTGATATTACAGGGTTTATTTCCGCTCTGTTATCATTTACTATATAAGCTGTATCAGTTTATTTCAAGGACTTCTTTGCAAAAAAGCAGATTTTGGTGGTGAGAAAATGTCCGAGTATGTAAAACGAACGATCATAAAAGAAGAAGTGCCCAGCATCCACGTGGACACTCCCCGCTCCGTCAAAGTGTACCTGCCGCCCGGCTATAACGAGCTTCTCTCCTATCCTGTCGTCTACTGCCAGGACGGAAACGACTTCTTTACGATGGGCCGAATCGCGACCATCGCCAATCAGCTCATTTTGGAGGAAGGCATCGAGCCGTTCCTCATCGTCGGAGTTTCGGTAGAGAGGAGCAAGCGCACGAGCGAATACTCGCCTGTCGGATCGCGCAATGCGGCGTACAAGCGGTTTTTCATCGAAGAGCTCGTCCCGTTTATCGAAGAACGCTATCCGGTGCGGCGCGATCCCGCTTCCCGCGTGCTCGCCGGCGACTCTCTGGGCGGAACCGTGTCTTTGCATCTGGCTTTGGAGAGGCCCGACGTCTTTTCGCAAGTGCTCGCGCTGTCGGGCGCCTTTTTCCAGCCTACGCTAGACGCACTCGAGCAGACCGACAGCTTGTCCTGGCTCGACATCTGGATGGTTGTCGGCCTGGATGAACGCGCGGTGGAGACGCATATGGGCACCTTTGACTTCGTGCAGTGGAACCGTGCGGCAAAAACAATTCTCACGACCAAGCAAGCGACGTTGTCTTATCGGGAAAAGCCGGGCAACCACGTCTGGGGCCTGTGGCAAAAGGAGTTGCCCGACGGCCTGCGCCACTTCTTCCCTGCGCCGAGGTTGTAATTTCTTACAAGCCGTTGATTTCTTTAATATTGGCGTATTCGTAATAACTTCCATCGACCAGGTAGATGCCTTCGTGGGTGGCTTTTTCAATTTCTCCCGCCACCTGCCGAGCATCGCTCAACACGAGATTGACGATCTTGCTCTCGTCCCGCTGCATTTGACCTTGAATTCGCTGGCGATCTCTGGTCGTTATCATGGTCATCCCTCATTTGCCCTAGTTTGGATAGCTATAGTATTTCTTTGGCACTACAGATTTACACACCGAAACAGCCCCGGGCAGATGCGCGGGGCTGTTTTATGTCTCGTTGCCGATTAGCGGATGCTGTTTGACCGTCTTTTTGCGCCCCGTTTACAAGCGTACAGGTCGGAGCCTCACTGTTAACGGGCTTAAGATACGCGATGGAGCAAAGCTTCTACTGTGTCAAGGGCGTGTTTGACATCTGCTTCCGTAATATGGCGGTGTGTCGTAAAGCGAACGACGTATTCGTCAAAGTCAGTTGCGTAGACGCCCTGCTCGGCCAACAGCCGCAAAAAATCGACCGCTGTCTGCCCGATGGCGTCCGTTTTCACCAGCACGATGTTGGTCTCGACCGGCTCGACCTCCAGCGAAAGGCGGCGGAAGCCTTCTGCCAGCTGCTCGGCCCGCTCGTGGTCTTCCGCGAGCCGCTCCGTCATTTCCGTCAAGGCGATAATGCCCGGCGCCGCCAAGTAGCCAGCCTGGCGCAGTCCGCCGCCGAGCTTTTTCCTCCACCATCTCGCTTCTTCGATAAAAGCTTTGTCCCCGGCCAGGATGGAACCGACAGGAGCGCTCAAGCCTTTGGAGAGACACACTTGAACAGAGGTCGTATACCGGCTAAGCTCGCGGACATCGACACCCAATGCAACGGCCGCATTAAACAACCTCGCGCCGTCTAGGTGGACAGGAATGCCGTGTTTTTGCGCAACGTCGTAGACACCTTTCATCTGTGCGGGAGAAATGACGGCTCCTCCCGCGCGGTTGTGCGTATTTTCCATACAGATCAGCTTCGTGCGGGGAAAGTGAATGTTGGTCGCCTGGCGAATCGCCTTTTCCACATCTTCCGGACGCAAGGCGCCGCGCACGCCGGCCAGGGTCCGGGTCTGCACGCCTGCGAGCGCCGCCATCGCGCCTCCTTCGTAATAAAAAATATGGGAGTCAGCCTCCACGATCACTTCATCACCATTTCCGCAATGCGTCAAGACGGCGACCTGGTTGCCTTGCGTACCGCTGGTAACAAACAGGGCAGCTTCCTTGCCCAATCGCTCTGCTGCGATTTCCTCAAGACGGTTGACGGTCGGGTCCTCCCGGTAGACGTCATCGCCCACCTCTGCCTCGGCCATTGCCCGGATCATCGAATCTGTCGGTTTGGTAACGGTGTCGCTGCGCAAATCAATCGTTTTCACGGTTTCTCTTCCCTTCATTGTCACGGATCTGTACACTTTCCACATTGCAACCGGAATTACCTCTTTGCTAATATGGAGGAGGTACATACACAAATGTTAGGAGACCTGTCCAATGAACGTGAAAATCACGCGCAATGCAGCGAAACAATTGAAAACGATCATGGAGCAAGAAGAAGACAAAGAGTTGAAGCTTCGCGTCTACATCACACATGCTCACGGCGACCATGCGCATTACGGTCTCGCGCTGGACAAACCTACCGCAGAAGACGAAGTCATCTCCACAGACAAAGAGATTGACGTCATTGTGAAGAAGAATGAACCATTGTTGGACGGGATTATCCTCGATTACCTGTACTTGCCGGAAGAGGGCTTTGTCATCACCAATCCTTCCAAAGGAAATACCGGCGACCACTAAAAAGGAAGAAGCCCCTTGCCAGATTGGCAGGGGGTTTGCTTTTAGAAAGGACTTACGCCCGGGTATATAGTTCGTCAGGCAGCTCTTGCAATAGCGCCGGCACGCTGCCCTCGATATGCGTCATGACCAGCCGGTGCACAGGGCGTGTCATCGCCACATAAAGCAGCTTGGCATCCCGTTCGGAGTCCGAGTACAATTCAACGTCGATTAAAATGACCACATCAAATTGCAGCCCTTTGGTCAAAAAAGCCGGCATGACGGTGACGCCGCCTGGAAACTGGCTGTCTTTGCTGCTAAGGAGTGTAAGCTCAGCGACTTTGTCCTGCAACCCTTTGAATGCTTTTTTGCTCGCCCCAATTGTCTTGGTGACGATCGCAATCGTCTGGAAGCCGCTTGCCTGGAACGAAGCGACGCGTTCGGCCACGTCCTGCCACAGCTCGGTGCGAGTTTCAGCGATGACCATGACAGGCTTTTCTCCGTGACGCAGGACCGGCTTCGCAAGCACCGTCTCGGGAAGCTCGATTTGCCGCAGCACTTCATTGGCGCAGCGCATGATCTCAATGGTCGAACGATAGCTTTGCGACAAAGTGTAATAGGCAGGCCGCATCGTTTGAAAAACGCCCGCAGTCAGCTCCTCCCAGGCGTGAATGCCGCGGTACGAATGAATCCCTTGGGCAATATCCCCGACGATCGTCAGCGACTGATTTTTCGTCGCCAATGCAACGACTGCGATTTCCAGCGCGCTCAAGTCTTGCGCCTCGTCGATCACGGTATGGTCGAAGTGCTCCGCTTTGCTCATCCCTTCGACAATGTGCTGCAAGTAGAGCAAAGGAGCAATATCCTCGGTCTCCAGCCGCTCCTCGGCAAACAGGGCGCGGGAAGATTGGCAGACATCACGCAAGACTGCATCGTCGACTTCGTGAGAGACCAGTTGCCGCAGCAGGCTCTCCTCCGTCATCAATTCCTTGTAGGCAGCAAACACATCGAGCTGTGGAAAGGAAGACATGTACTGGTCGAGAATTTGCTCCAGCATCTTTTCAAACCTGGCCAGACCCTGTTTGTCCAAATCAATCTTCATCTCTCGCAAATGCGCGAACATCTGCTTGTTCATTTCCTGCTTGAGATGCTTGCGCAGCGCATCCAGCCTGCGTTGGTACGGCAGGTTGGCAAATTGCTGCAGAAAGCTCTGGCGGATGAAATCGCCGCTGATCGTAAAGACTTGCTTGGTTTTGCTGTATTGAAAGCTCAGCTTTTTGAACGGAATCCTCGTCTCGATGACGAAGCGGATGTACTGCTCCAGCGCATCCTTGCACGCAAGCGAGCCTTTGAAGCACAGCCTGTTGCGCGCAAGCTCCTGCTCCCGCACGTCCTGTCCGTCTTCAAAAAACAGCGAAAGCGGTTTGTCCGGGCTAAGGATTCTCCAGCCCTTGGGCAAAAGCGGCTTGACGAGGCGTGCAGCCCAATCTACGAAGGTCGATTGCTGGACATCATCCACGCCCAATTCCGGCAAGACGTCCGAGATGTACGTAAGGAACATCCGGTTAGGTGCAAACACCATGAACTTTTTCGACATCATCGTATCCTGATAGTTGTAGATCAAATACGACAGCCTGTGCAGCGCAATGGTCGTTTTTCCGCTGCCTGCTACCCCCTGGACGACGATGGGGCGTTCTTTTTCTGCCCGGATAATGTCGTTTTGCTCCGACTGGATCGTCGCCACGATATCTTTCAGACGGCTGTCATTGGTCTGATTGAGATTGGCCGCGAGAAACTCGTCGATGAAGCCTTCCTGCAAGAAATCGTCGGGATCGCTCATTTCCCGATGAATCGTTTCTTTTACCGCTCCGTCGTAGATCCCTGTGATTTTCCCGTTTTCGATGGCAAAATTGCGCTTCAAGGTAACTTCCCCACGCACAATTTCTCGTCCCATCCGGTAAAAAGCATCCTTACTTTCCCCGGAGTAATACAGACTGGCAATTGGCGCCCTCCAGTCCACGACGACCGAGTCAAACGTGTCACTGCGCACAATCCCCCGTTTGCCTATGTACACCTGATCGAGTTCGTATACTTCGTCTTTCAGAAAATCAACCCTGCCAAAGTAAGGCTTCTCGCGCCCCTGATCTTCCAGGTATCGCAAGTCTTTTGCCTTTTTGGAATTCACGACCTGCTTTACGTAATCGTCCGTCGCTTCCCGAATATCCTCGCGCAATTGCGCGATTTCCCTGTCGATGATCGCGATCGTTTCATCGAGCTTCTTCTGTTCCTGTTCGTAATCCCGATGCTGGGTACTCATACCCGTCCCTCCCCTCGTTCCTCGCTATCAAACGGCTGGCTCCACTGACAGCCAAGCAACATGTAACTCAAACCCGCTCCCCGATTTCGGAATAAAAAGACATCCCGGCGTCAAGCAAGGATGTCTTTGTTATCAACACATGATATCTTACTGTTTTCGGTCATTTTCTTCAAGGTCTTCCACATAGCGGATCGAATCCAGATTCGCCTTCAGCGACATCTTTACGGCGTCGATATACTTTTGGCGAAGCTGCTTTTGTTCGAACCTTTCTTCATCGGTCAACCCGGATTCCTTGGATTTTTTCGCCAATTCATTAATCCGCTTGATTTCTGCATCAGATACCACGACCGGTTCCTCCCCACCTGTAAGTAATGCCGCTCCATTATACCACAACATGTACACGACGCAAGCAGATCGGACACCCGCCCCTCACTCGGCAGCGGCTGCAAGCGGAATCTTCAGGTTCTGCCCGGGATAAATGATCACGCTCTCCAGCTCGTTCGCCTCCCGGATCGCCGTCACAAGCTCAGCCACATCCATGTGCGCCTCTTCCTGATAACGGGTCGCCAGCCTCCACAGGCTGTCTCCTGCCCGCACCGTAACCTCTTTTACCGGCAATGCCTCTTCAGTGCCAGAAGCAAACACCAGTTCGGTCAGCAAGTAAAAAAAGAGAGCGAAGGTGGCGAGGAACAAAATCGCATGACCTCGAGTGATCCCCAATCTTGCGCGGCGAAGCGGCTTTTTCTCGACTTCCTGTTTCTCAAAGCGGTTATGTACAGTCATGACAGACACATGAATCCCTCCTGCAAACGTACGTTCTGTTTTCTTGTTTCCATCATAAAGGAGAACGTATGTTCATGTCAACAAATAATCGAACTTATGTTTGTCGAACGCAAGCTCCCATGGTATAATATAGGAAAACATGTTCGAGAAAACCGAGGTGTCTTCTATGTCAAAACTATCAAATCGACAGCAGGCTATCATTGATTTCATCCGGAAAGAAGTGCGCGACAAAGGATATCCGCCTTCCGTACGGGAGATCGGAGAGGCTGTCGGACTTGCATCCAGCTCTACCGTCCACGGACACTTGGCTCGCCTGGAAAAGAAAGGCTTGATCCGCCGCGACCCTACCAAACCTCGCGCAATCGAGCTGTTGTCCGAGGATGACCGCTTCCAGGATGATTTTGAAGATTCCGTGGTTCGCGTGCCCGTCATCGGGAAAGTCACAGCCGGACAACCGATCACCGCGATTGAAGATGTAGAAGAGTACTTCCCGCTTCCGGAAAATATTGTTACCTCGGACAAGGTGTACATGCTCCGCGTCTCCGGAAACAGCATGATCGAAGCTGGCATCCTCGACGGTGATTACGTGATCGTGCGCCAGCAGAACGTTGCTAACAACGGGGATATCGTCGTCGCCATGACAGATGAAGACGAAGCTACAGTCAAGCGCTTCTTCAAAGAGAAAAACCACTTCCGCCTGCAGCCGGAAAACGCGACGATGGAGCCGATCATTCTGGACTCTGTCACCGTTCTGGGCAAAGTCATCGGCGTCTACCGCCTCATCCACTAATCGCATAAAAAGGAAAAAGGGCAGCTGAGGCTGTCCTTTTTTCTTTGAAATAGACGTGGCGATTTTGTTATTTCCGTCAATTATGCAAACGCCGTCACTTTTATCTAGGTCCACGACCTGTCACAAAGTCCGTTGGCGTTTTGACCAGCCGCCGCGCGACTTCCTGCCATCGCCGACACAGCCGCAAACTTCCGGCTGTCCTTACATCGCCAGGAAGAACCAGATGATCATCGTCACCTGCAGCACCACTTTGACCACGGCGCTGCCAAAAAACCCGACCAGCGAGCCGAAGCCCGCCTTGATCGCCCGCTCCAGCGGCTGCTGTTGCACGAACAACTCAACCAGGACGACGAAGACGAAGGGCAAAATGATCATGCCCAGCGGCGGGAAAGCAAAAATCCCTATCAGAATACCGAGAACTGCCGCCAGCGAAGACCATTTCGAGCCGCCGTATCTCTTGACGAAATACATGTTCGTAAGCAAGTCCGCCCCGTATAAAAGCACGCTCATGGCCGCCATTCCCCACCAAAACGACGCAGGCAGCTCGGACCCCGGTTCCGCGATGAAAAACTGGTAGAGCAAAAATCCTCCCCACAACAATATCGTATCCGGCAACACCGGGAGAAAAATGCCTGCGATGCTTAGCACGAACAGTGCCGCGACAAGAACCCACAACAAGATTTCCACAGCCACCCCTCCTCTTTGTAAGGTATACGTGTGACGCTCGGTTTCGTTGCAGCTTCATCTGCAATCGAGACATCCCCACAAACGGACTTTGCAGAACCCGTTGCCACAGTTTCGGGATGTAGAAAGTGTATACCGTCGCACTCTGTCATCATCCAGTTTCCAACCGTTTTTACTTACGCGAATGACTCATCCCTCATAGAGTAGTAACCATTTTTTTCTTACGCGTATTTTTGTCCAATCTTTCATCGCTCTATCAGAATATGTTATCGCGTGGAGGTGATTCAAGTTGAGTAAAGAAAAAGCGAAGGAGAAACATCTTGACATTCCCGCAAAGGAAACTTCGTCCAACGAGCAGTATAAACAAGCCTACGCAGATATGACCGATCTAAATGATGCCGCAAGCGCTTTTTTCCGAATCCCGGTTTTTTTCAGCCATCAGAACCTGTTTACTCTCGGACCGCCGCAGCCCCCGTTCTCTCAGGAGCAACAATTTATCATCCGAATGTTCAAGGAAATCAAGAAGGTACTTCTGTTTCCCAGAACGATCCCGAATACCGACCAGTACCCGAATACTACCCTGGAAAATATCCGCACGATGATCAACTCCAGTTACGGTACGGCAGCGGCTCTACTGAAGCCAACAAGGTCAACTGCTCAAGGCGAACCTTATTCCCCTTTCTTGCAGATTGAACCTGCAATGGCATACCAATACGGACTTCCATTGCTTCTGGTTAAGCAAGATACCATTTCAGCAGGAGGGATTTGGGGTGATGTGGGGCCACTTGCTCCTTTTACTCCGCTCATATGGTTCTCTTCTTCCGGGGTAACAGTGGATGAGTTCTTTGACAGCGTCCAGTGGAAGGAAGCATTGCAGAACTGGGCAGGGCAAGTGAGAAGTGGTTACTTTATTCAAACAGGCCCTGAATTTAAGTATACCTGCAACGACTAAACGAAATGCAACGAGTCAATGCGATGGAAATGTTCGACCGTCCCCGGGTTAATCCCGGGGTATTTGTATTGTGAATATCTCAGAAGTTTACGACCACATCACCAAGAAAATAGGAAGCGATCACATGAAGCACATATGCAATAAGATATTCGATTGAATTTGTGGGTGCCGCCAAAACGACCGATACTTTTTTGACTTCACCCACAAAAGCGAAAAAACCCCTCGCACCAGACGGCACAAGGGGTCAACGCTTTTTAGTAAGTGTTCATGTACTGCTCGCGCTCCCAATCGTGGACGCGTGTGCGGAACATATCCCACTCGATTTCTTTTGCTTCGATGAAGTGCACCAGTGCGTGCTCGCCCAGGGCTTCGCAGATGACCGGGTCTGCTTTCAGGCACTCGATCGCTTCTTTCAGCGTAGCTGGCAGGCTGTCGATGCCGTTTGCTTCGCGGTCTTGCTCGTTCATCACATAGATATTGCGGTCCACTGCCGGAGGAGCCTGCAGCTTGTTTTTGATGCCGTCGAGACCTGCTTTGAGCATGACAGCCAGAGCCAGGTACGGGTTTGCAGCCGGGTCCGGGTTGCGCACTTCGATACGAGTGCCCAGGCCGCGGGAAGCCGGGATGCGGATCAACGGAGAACGGTTTTTCGCAGACCAAGCCACGTAGCAAGGAGCTTCGTAACCAGGAACCAGACGTTTGTAGGAGTTTACCAGCGGGTTGGTGATCGCTGCAAAACCGCGTGCGTGCAGCAAGATCCCTGCCAGGTAATGCTTCGCTGTTTCGCTCAAACCGAGCTCGTCAGACTCATCGTAGAATGCGTTGACATCGCCGCGGAAGAGAGATTGGTGAGCGTGCATACCGGAACCATTTACGCCGTACAGCGGCTTCGGCATGAAAGTCGCGTGCAGGCCATGCTGACGAGCCACTGTTTTGACAACCAGCTTGAAGGTCAGGATTTGGTCTGCTGCTTGCAGAGCATTCGTGTATTTAAAGTCGATTTCGTGTTGGCCTGGAGCCACTTCATGGTGGGAAGCTTCGATTTCAAAGCCCATTTTTTCCAGCGTCAGCACGATATCGCGGCGGCAGTTTTCACCCAGATCAAGAGGAGCGAAGTCGAAGTAGCCGCCTTGGTCGTTCAGATCAAGAGTAGGTTCGCCTTTATCGTCCAGTTTGAACAGGAAAAATTCTGGCTCTGGACCGACGTTGAACGCGGTAAAGCCCATTTCCTCTGCTTCTTTCAGGACGCGCTTCAGGATTTGGCGAGGGTCACCTTCAAAAGGAGAGCCGTCCGGCATGTAGATGTCACAGATCAGGCGAGCCACTTTGCCATGCTCGTTGCCCCATGGGAATACAACCCATGTGTCAAGATCCGGCACCAGGTACATATCGGATTCTTCGATGCGAACGAAGCCTTCGATCGAGGAACCGTCGAACATCATTTTGTTGTCGAGGGCTTTGGGCAGTTGGGACAGAGGGATTTCAACGTTTTTGATAACCCCCATCAAGTCCGTAAACTGCAGACGGATGTATCTTACATCCTCTTCTTGTGCCAAACGCAAAATGTCTTCTTTTGTGTACTTGCTCACATTTCTCTCCTCCTGTCTCTAGGTAAACATTTTATATCAGTGGAAGAAGCGGGAAAGCTCTCCACGTATCAATGCATCCTCGCCGTAGCGGGAGGCATTGCGATACATGATCTGTTGCTTCAGCAGCTGGTGCAGGTCTTTTTCGGTCATTTCCTTGCGTTTTGCTTCGGAAGTCACTGTGATTTCAGAAGGAGTCTCGACAGGCATCTGCATCTGCAAAACTTGTTTGATGCCGGCAATGTTCAAGCCCTTTTCAATCAATGCCTTGATTTCCAGCAATCGATCCACATCGTTGAAAGAGAAAAGCCGCTGTTTCCCTTCGGTGCGGGCTGGCCGAATGAGTTCGTTTTGTTCATAGTAGCGAATTTGCCTCGCAGTAAGATCTGTCAATTTCATGACAATCCCAATGGGAAAGAGGGCCATATTCCGACGAATGTCATCACTCATGACTTGTCCCTCCACAATTATTTTCCTCACGCTCTATTCTATGCAAGAGAACATTCCCTGTCAACAGATGTCAGAAAATATTACGTGTCAAGGGACAAAAAAAGCAGCGAAGGGGGCATTGGACCTCCCTGCTGCTTCTCTTCTTCCATGCGTCAAGCGCCCTCGGGTATATCGAGCAATCCTTTTTCCAGCAATCCGTTCAACGCCGTTAAAATTCCGACTTTCACGTGGGAATATGTCAGTCCACCTTGCACGAACCCGAGATAAGGCGGACGAATCGGGCCGTCTGCTGAAAATTCGATGCTCGCTCCCTGGATAAACGTACCCGCTGCCATAATGACCGGGTCCGCATAGCCGGGCATCTCGCTCGGATATGGCGTCACGTGCGAATCGACAGGCGCTGCCTTTTGAATACCTTGGCAAAAGGCGATGAGCCGCTCTGCGGAGCCGAATGCGACGGACTGGATAAGGTCCGTGCGCGGTTCATGCCAAAGCGGGTTGGTCTGGAACCCGAGCCGCTCCAGCAACGCCGAGGAGAACACCGCGCCCTTCAAGGCCTCTCCCACCACATGCGGGGCGAGGAAAAAGCCTTGGAACATTTCCAAGAGCGAGTAAAGCGAAGCGCCTCCTTCCGCCCCGATCCCCGGAGCCGCCATCCGGTAGGAAGCAAGCTGGACGAGCTCCTTGCGTCCCACGATGTACCCGCCAGTCTTGACCAGGCCGCCCCCAGGGTTTTTGATGAGCGAGCCAGCCATGATGTCCGCGCCTACGTGCAGCGGCTCCTGCTCCTCTGTAAATTCCCCGTAGCAGTTGTCGACGAATACGATTACGTCGGGCTTCATTTCCTTCACGAGCCGGACCATCTCCCGGATTTTGGCAATGGTAAAGGATGGCCGGTCCGCATAGCCGCGCGAGCGTTGAATTCCGATCACCTTCGTCTTGGGCGTGATGGCATTCGCCACCGCCAGGAAGTCGATTTCTCCTTCCGGTGTCAACGGCACATAGCTGTAGCCGATCCCGTAGTCTTTCAGGGAGCCTTGGCCTTCTCCGCGGACGCCGACGACTTCCTCCAACGTGTCGTAAGGCTTTCCGGTAATGTAGAGCAGGTCGTCGCCCGGGCGCAAAATCCCGAACAAGGAAATGGCGATCGCGTGCGTGCCGGAAATGATGTGCGGACGCACGAGAGCGGCCTCTCCCCCAAACACGTCCGCGTAGATCGACTCCAGCGTGGCGCGGCCGGAGTCATCGTAGCCGTAACCGGTCGACGGCGCAAAGTGAAATTCATTGACTTCATGCTTTTGAAAGGAACGCAGCACGCGCAACTGATTGGTATCGACGAGCGCTGCAATCTGTCTGTGCCGCTCCGAGATCATCGCTTCCACTTCCATTACAAGTGGCCGGAGCTTCTCGCCGTGCGAAAAATAGTGAAACATCAGCTATCTTACCAACTCTCTTCTGCAGTCTCTGGTTTGTCCAGGAGGAAAGGAGCGATCCGTCCGTAAATCGGATGGTCGCGGTTCACGCGCACCGTTACACGGTAGGACTCTTCCTCTTCATCAAAATGCTGCTGCATCTCGACACCTTCGCGATGCAACAGCGACAAAATATCGCCGCGCTCGACCGGAACTTTCAGCACCATTTCCTGGAAAGATTCCAGCGCGTACGACTCGATCCGCTTGAGCAGACGCTTCTGATCTTCCGGGCGCATCGCCGAGATCAAAATCCACTCATCCGCCGGCGGCAAATACGTGCCCTCGGACATGAGATCCGCCTTGTTGAACACGACGAGCTGGGGGATGTCGTCTGCTTTCAGCTCGCGCAAGATCCGGTCTACCACTTCCATGTGAATTTGCAGATCGGGGTGGTGGCTGTCGACGACGTGCAGGATCAAATCCGCTTCCTTCACACCTTCCAGGGTAGAGCGAAACGCCGCGATCAGACTGGTCGGCAAATCCTGAATGAATCCGACCGTATCTGTCAGCAGCACTTCCAGCCCCGAAGGCAGAGTGAGCTGACGGGTGGTCGGATCAAGAGTAGCGAACAGCTTGTCTTCCTGGAGAGTGTTCGCATTCGTCAGCTGGTTGAGGATCGTGGACTTGCCGGCATTGGTGTACCCGACCAGCGCGACCTGAAAGACGTTGTTCTTTTTGCGTCTCTCCCGATGCAGCTGGCGTGTGCGTACCGTGTCCGCCAGCTGCTGCTTCAGCTCACTAATCCGCCTGCGGATGTGACGGCGATCGCTTTCCAGCTTGGTCTCACCAGGCCCCCGCGTCCCGATCCCACCGCCGAGACGGGAAAGCTGTTTTCCCTGTCCCGCCAGTCTGGGGAGCAGATAGTTGTACTGCGCCAGCTCCACCTGGATTTTCCCTTCGCGCGATTGTGCGCGGCCAGCGAAAATATCGAGGATCAACTGTGTCCGGTCGATGACCTTGCAATCGAAGAGCCGGTCCAGATTGCGGGTCTGGCTCGGGGAAAGCTCGTCGTTGAAAATGACGACATCGACGCCCAGCTCCTCTGCACGTTGGGCAAGCTCATCGATTTTTCCGGTCCCCAAATACCAGGCAGGGTCAATCCTGTCCCGGTTTTGCGTGATGACATCCAGCACTTCCACGCCAGCCGTGTCAGCGAGCTCTTGCAGTTCCTCCATCGACAGGCGCATGCGCTCTTCATCACGATTATCCAAAAGGCAACCGACCAATATGGCGGTCTCCTTCTTTTTGATCAGATCGTTCACCGATTCACGCCCTTTCATCCCTATCATACCACATTTTCCCGCATTCGTTACGAGGCGGCCCAGACAAAATCCTCCGGCTGCAAGGTCATGATATCGTCCCTCGTCAGCTCCTGCACAGCCAGGAGGCGGACAGCCTGCTTGCGGATCGCTTGCTCCAGTGCGTTGCGCACGTACCGCGCATTGCTGAAATTCGTCTCGAACACATCCTGGCGCATCCGGGTCAAATGCTGCCGCAGCTTTTCCCGCGCACTCGCGGACAGGCGGTACTCCTTGCCTTCCAGCAGGCTGTCGGCGATCCTGACCAGCTCATCCACCGAATAGTCCGCAAAATTCAGATGGATGGGAAAGCGGGAAGGCATCCCGGGGTTCAGCTCCAAAAACGCCTCCATCTCCTCCGTATATCCGGCCAAAATGCAAATAAAGTCGTTCCCATGGTCTTCCAGAGCCTTGGTGAGGCAGTCGATCGCTTCCTTGCCAAAGTCTTTCTCGCCGCCGCGGGCCAGCGAATACGCTTCATCGATAAACAAAATGCCGCCGAGCGCCTTTTTGACTAGCTCGCGAGTCTTTTGCGCCGTATGCCCGATGAACTCGCCCACCAGGTCGGCTCGTTCCACCTCGATCAGATGCCCTTTGCTTAATATCCCCATTTCCCGAAATATTTTCCCGAACAAACGGGCTACCGTCGTCTTTCCGGTCCCCGGATTTCCTTTGAATACCATGTGATACACTTGCTTCTCCAGCTTCAGCTGATGCTTCTCCCTTTCCTTGTTGATCCGCAGCAGAGCATGAATTTCATACATCAGCTTTTTCGCTTCCGAAAGCCCGATCAATCGCTCCAGTTCATCAAAGGCCGCCACCACATTGCCAGGAGCAGTCGTGCGCACGCGATCAGCCAAAGTCTCTGGCTGCTTGACTCGCTCCGGTCTGTGAAACACTACCTGGATTCGGTGCGGTGCCTTATCCTCGATCGTATCGACTGAAGGTTGATATCCCGACGGTTTCACATGCGTTCACCTGCCTCTTGGTCATACATTAGTATACTCATGAACCAGGTAAACCTGCCCTAATTTTTTCCCCCACACGTCAAACGGGCAAAGGAATCGCCTTTCGCGTCCTTTGCCCGTTTTCTATGCCCGTGATGAAAGCCTGGATGAGCCAGCTCCAGGCATTTTGTCCGATCGCGATTCGGTTTACTGCTGGTTGTTCTCTTGCGACATCAGAGAGACAGGGCGCTGCGGGGTAAACGTGGAGATCGCATGCTTGTATACGAGCTGTTGTTTGCCTTCGCTATCAATCACAATCGTGAAATTATCGAATGCTTTAATGTAGCCGCGCAATTGAAATCCGTTCACCAGGTAAATGGTAACCGCGATGTTTTCTTTCCGCAAATGATTCAAGAACGTATCTTGAATGTTGATCGTCTGTTTCATGTTCATTACCCCCTAAAAGGACTTGTATGTTATATATTCGGCAATTGTTGAAACTTTCCTGCCAATATTTGCTTGATAGTTTGCACGTTGTTTGACCTCTCTGCCGGGTCTGTCATGTCAAACCACTGAATTTCAGGCATGCGGCGGAACCAGGAGAGCTGCCGTTTGGCAAAGTGGCGTGTTCGCTGCTTGATGTCATTGATCGCCTTTTCCAGCGTGATCTCGCCGTACAAGTACGGGATCAGTTCTTTATAGCCCAATCCTTGCATGGAGATGAGCGTAGCATCGTATCCGCGATCCAGCAGCTGTCTCACTTCTTCTACCAGCCCGGCCTCGATCATCAAGTCTACCCGATGGTTAATGCGTTCGTACAGCTTTTCCCTCTCCATCGTCAGGCCTATCATGACCAGGTCGTACGGAGAATGCTGCGCCCGCAGCTGAAAGTCGGACATTTTGTACCCGCTGCACTCGTAGACTTCGAGCGCGCGGATCACCCGTTTGACGTCATTCGGATGCAGCCGCTCTGCCGTGACGGGATCGACCTGGGCCAACCTGGCGTGAAGCGCTTCCACTCCTTCGGTATTTGCCAGCTTCTGCAACCGTTCGCGGAGCTCGGGATCGGATGGCGTCCGGGAAAATTGAAAACGGTGGGTTACCGATTCTATGTAGAGACCTGTCCCTCCCACGATAAAGGGCAAATGCCCGCGCTGATTGATTTCCGTAATCAGCCTAGTGGCACTTTCCTGAAATTGGGCGACAGAATATTCGTCACGCGGTGAAATAATATCAATCAAATGATGCGGTACCCGCGCCAACTCTTCGGGCGACGCCTTTGCCGTGCCGATATTCATTTCACGGTAGACTTGCATGGAGTCACCGGAAATGATTTCTCCCTGAAACTGCTCCGCCAGCTCCAGGCTAAGTTCCGTTTTGCCTACGGCTGTAGGACCGATAATGACAACGAGCTTTTCTCTCTCGTGCAAGGTCACTCCCCTCCACCTATCTCTTTGTAGCTGTACACGACTTGCTGGCCGCGAGAGCGAAGCGGGGTAAAACCCAGCCGCTCGTGGAGACGGCCTGATTTTCCTTCTTTTAAGACCACCCGTTTTTTGGCTACGCGCATTGCTTCTTCAACCGCTTCGAGGCGCAGCGTCTCGCGGTTGGCGTACTCGCGGACACCTGCGATCCCTGTCGAGCTCTGGACGGTCACCTCGAACATCGGATCAAAATAGACGACGTCGACAGATTTCTCAGGCATTCCCTTCAGAACATCCAGATGGTTTCCGCAGCGAACCTCGATGCGTCTCATCGCCTGCTGCAAAACAATGTCATCCGACGACCAGCGCTTGAGACCATCTTCGACCAAAATGGCCAGAACCGGTTCGGACTCAATGCCGATGACGTGCCCGCTTTCACCTGTCGCATGGGCAAACACGAT
The DNA here is from genome assembly GCF_042683565.1 of Brevibacillus sp. GCM10020057. NCBI lineage: Bacteria > Bacillati > Bacillota > Bacilli > Caryophanales > Paenibacillaceae > Brevibacillus > Brevibacillus sp. GCM10020057. The sequence goes on along the minus strand of NZ_JBHUJW010000043.1, from coordinate 452,746 downwards.
CGAGTCGGCCCCAAGTCCCATGGTCGCATCCACGACACGATCGCCTGGTTGAATTTGGCAAGCAACGAGCATAGAATCAGTATCGCCGCGCACCAGCCGCTTTATACGAAAGGCAGAAGTGTTCGGATGAAAAAAGAACGGCTTTTTTCCCGGCACTTCCAGACGGGCGCCACGGGCAGATACAACCAGCACTTCTTCGTCGCCATGCCGTCTCCGCAATTCCATCAGTGACAAATCTCCTCGCGGGACGACGGCCAGTCCAAACCGCTTGGCCAGTTCCGCGGCGTGGCACAAGGTTTCCGTGCATGGCTCAAGCCCGGTAGTAATGATCATGTGTCGGTTCCTTTCCTTGTGTGTTCGTCCCAGATGGACGGAAACTCTTTTATTGTACGCAGGATTAATTTGGAGAGTCAAACAAATTCTTTGATACCGAAGCAGACCGCTCCTTTACACAAATATCCCCAGGAAATGTCCTGAGGATATGCGGCGCACGCCTGGATTACATGACCCGTTTGAACATTTTTTCCAGATCGTAGCTGCTGAAATGGATGACGATCGGTCTGCCGTGCGGACACGTGAACGGACTGGTCGTCTGGCGCAGCTGGTTCAGCAGACTTTCCATTTCGGCATGCGTCAAATAGCGGTTCGCTTTGATCGAGGCTTTGCACGACATGAGAATCGCTGCTTTTTCCCGCATCTGAACCACGTTTGCCTGCATGCTCTCTCCCGCCTCCAGGACGAACTGGATCAGCTCCTCAATCACTTCGATTTCCGCCCCTTCCGGAAACCAGTGCGGATGCGCCCGGACTATAAAGGTGCGCCCGCCGAACGATTCGATCTCCAGGCCAAACGACTGCAATAGCGGCAAGCGCTTTTCCAGCTTGCCGGCTTCCGCTGTGGTCAACTCTACCGTGTGCGGAAACAGCATGATCTGGCTGGATACGCTCTCTTCTTCGAGCTTCGCCATGAAATATTCGTAAAAGATCCGCTCCTGGGCGGCGTGCTGATCGATCAGGTACATGCCCTCGTCGTTTTGGGCGACGATGTACGTCCCGTGCACTTGTCCGACCGGGTACAGCAGTGGGACGGCGGATTCTTCTTTGTCCGAATCTGCTGCTCCCGATTGCTGCAGCTCTCGTTCGGTTTGCTCCCTTTCTGCTGGCAAAGTCGTCATCGCGGATGGCAACGGTGCGCTCATCCCCTGTGATAGACTTGCTGCAGCATTTGCTGACGGAATCGTCTGTTGATTCTCGAATTCGTTGCTACTGGCCACTCTTTCATCAATTTGTCCGTTCTGCACGGACATTTCTGCAACTGGGTGCTTGCCGGATTGCATATTCTCCAAAGAAGTCGTGCCCTCGTCAGCCGTTCGCACCGATGGTTGAGTCATGCCGCTTTGCTGGTCGGCTTGGAGGTAGCTCGCCATTGCCGGTTCTTCTTTAACCACAGCCGCCTCTTGTGCGGCTGGCAGCGCATCCGCCTGCTGGGTACGCACCTGATCTTGCTTGGCCATCCACTCGCGCAAACGCGGGGAAGCATCCAACGAGGGGGAAAGCGTGGCGGCGGGCTTCGGCAGCTGCAAATCGAATTGCGGTTGCACAACCTGCGTCACGACTTTTGCTTTTGGCGCTGTCGCCATCGGGCGGACGATGCCGAGACCTTGCCGCAGCGTATCCCGCACCGATTGCTCGATGGCGCTGCACAGCTCGTCTTCCTTGCTGAAACGCGCCTCCAGCTTGGCCGGATGGACGTTGACGTCGACGAGTGTCGGGTCCATTTCGATCTGGAGCGCGACGATGGGAAAGCGTCCAATTGGCAGAAGCGTATGGTAGCCGCGCATGATCGCATTGTTCAGGGCGAAGCTGCGCACGTAGCGGCCATTGACCAGCGTCGACAGGTAAGCACGGTTGGCGCGCGTCACCTCGGTCTTCGAGACGAAACCGCTCCAGCGGAAATCGAGCGTCTCCCCGGAAACCGGGAGCAACAGCTTGGCGACCTGCACGCCGTAGATGGCTGCCATGACGTGCAGCAGCTTTCCGTCCCCAGATGTCTGCAGGAGCGTCTTGCCGTTATGCGTCAGCGTAAAGGAAATCGACGGATGGGTCAGCGCCAGCCGATTGACGTAATCGGAAATATGACCGACTTCCGTGGCGATGGACTTCATGTATTTCAGGCGAGCCGGCGTATTGTAAAACAGGCTGCGCACGCAAACTTCCGTTCCTTTGGGCGCCGCTACGTCCTCAGCCTCGCCGAGCTGCCCGCCTTCGTTGGTCAGGCGCGTACCGACCTGGCCGCTGGAAGGATTGCTGATCAGCTCGATCCGGGAAACCGCAGCGATACTGGGCAGCGCCTCTCCGCGAAAACCGAGTGTGCGGATGCGGAACAGGTCGCGGGGAGAGCGGATTTTGCTAGTCGCATGGCGCTCAAAGGCGAGACGGCAGTCCTCCCGATCCATGCCCTGGCCATCGTCGACGATGCGGATCAGCTCGAGACCACCCTCCTCGACATGCACTTCAATGGCGGACGCCTGGGCGTCGATGGAGTTTTCCACCAGCTCCTTCACGACAGAAGCCGGACGCTCCACCACTTCCCCGGCGGCAATCATATTCGCGAGATGTTCGTCCAGCACTTGAATTTTGCCCATGGTCTCCTCCTACTTCCCGTTTGCCTGCCCTTGTTTCAGCTGTTGCTTCCAGGCGAACAGCTTCATCATCGCGTCCATCGGGGTCGTCTGGTTCAAATCAAGCTCGCGCAGCTCGGCCAAAATCGCCGTTTCCTCGTCCGACAGCAGCGGAGCCGCTTCTTCCTTGACCGCTGCCACGGGTGCGGTCCAGAGCATGTCCAGCGACATTTGCACTTCTCCTGCTCCTGCGCCGCTCCCTGCTTCCAGCCCGGCGAGAATGATGCGCGCCCTCTCGATCACCCATGTCGGCAGCTCTGCCAATTCTGCCACGTGAATCCCGTAGCTTTTATCTGCCCGACCTTCCTCGATCTTGTGCAGAAACAGCAGCTTGCCGTCCCGCTCCTCGCACCGCGCATGGACATTGACGACGCCGCGCATCGTCTCCTCCAGACTGGTCAGCTCGTGGTAGTGCGTGGAGAAAAGCGTCTTTGCCCCGATCTTTTGGCAAATGTACTCGATGACGGCCTGCGCCAGGGCCATTCCATCGTAGGTAGACGTCCCCCGGCCGATTTCGTCCAGCAAAATCAGGCTTTGCGCGGTCGCCTTTTGCAGGGCGTGCTTCGTCTCCAGCATCTCGACCATAAAGGTACTGTGACCGCCGACGAGATCGTCTGCCGCCCCGATCCGCGTGAAAATTTGATCGACGAGCGCCAGTTTTGCCGACTTGGCAGGGACGAAGCAGCCGATCTGCGCCATCACCGTGATGAGGGCGATTTGCCGCATGTACGTGCTCTTCCCTGCCATGTTCGGGCCGGTAATCAAGAGGACCTGACGCTTCTCCTGGTCCATCCGGGCGTCGTTTGCCACGTATTTTTCCCGCTCTAGCACCGCTTCGACGACAGGATGGCGACCGTCGATGATCTCGCACTCGCCCGTCTCCGTCAGCTCGGGCCGGGCGTACCCCCGCTCATCGCTGACGGTCGCAAAAGACTGCAGCACGTCTACAGCGGCGATGCGCTCTGCCAGCCCCTGCAGGCGAGGGATGTGCCGGGCCACCTCCGACCGCACAGCGATAAAGAGCTGATACTCCAGCTCGATCATTTTCTCTTCCGCTTCCAGGATGAGCGCTTCCCTCTCTTTCAGCTCCGGCGTGATGTAGCGCTCCGCATTGGCGAGCGTCTGCTTGCGCTCGTAGCGGCCGGCCGGGACATTGGCGATATTCGCTTTCGAGACTTCGATGTAATAGCCGAACACTTTGTTGAAGCCCACTTTCAGCGAACGAATGCCCGTCGCTTCCCGCTCGCTCTGCTCCAGCTGGGCAATCCACGTCTTGCCGTCGCGGCTGGCCGAATGGAGCTTGTCCAAATATTCATCGTACCCGGTGCGGATCATCCCGCCCTCCCGCACAGAGATCGGCGGATCGTCGACCAGTGCGGATTGCAGGAACTGGACGATATCCGCACAATCATCCATCCCGGAAGCGAGATCTTCCAGAACGGGAGACTGTGTCAGCGCCAGCAGCCGCTTCAGCTCCGGAACTGCCTCGAGCGAGTAGCGCAGCTGCAGCAGGTCACGGGCGTTGGCATTCCCATAAGAGATGCGTCCTGCCAGCCGCTCCAGATCGTACACGCGGTCCAGGCAGCTGCGGACGTCGGACCGCAGGAGCAGGTCTCCTTTCAACGCCTCCACCGCATCCAGCCGGGCTTGCAACTCGTTTGCCCGCAGCAGCGGGCGCTCGATCCATCTGCGCAGCAGTCGTCCGCCCATGGCGGTTTCCGTCCGATCCAGCAGCCAGAGCAGCGATCCTTTTTTGCTCTTGTCCCGGATCGTCTCCGTCAATTCCAGATTGCGCCGGGAAAAGCTGTCCATCTGCAAATACTGTCTCGCGTCGTAACGTTTGATCAGGCGCATGTGGGCAAGACTGCGCTTTTGCGTTTTGCCGATGTACGAGAGCAGGGCATTGACCGCTGTACGCATCACAGCATCCAGTTCTCGGGCTTGCTCCTCGTACTGGGTGTCGACGGCGAATGCATCAAGCTCGCGCGGCTCCATCACGGTATGCGGAAGGGCCGTTTTCGGGATCGCGGAAAGGCCGCAGAACACCAGTTCCTTCGGGCGGTACTGCAGCGCCTCGTCAATGACAGACTCGCCGCTTCCGACCAGCGAAGTCACGTACATTTCCCCTGTACTCATGTCGCAGGCGGCAATCCCTGTCCGTCCGTCCAGCTCCGCCACGGCAGCCATGTAGTTGTTTTCCTTGTCCGTGAGCCACTTGCCTTCCATCATCGTCCCGGGTGTAACCACGCGTGTCACTTCACGTCTGACTACACCCTTTGCTTCTTTCGGGTCTTCCACTTGCTCGCAAACCGCGATTTTGTAACCTTTTTTCAACAGCTCCGCTATGTAACCGTCTGCCGCGTGATGGGGCACGCCGCACATCGGAATTCGCTCGTCCACGCCGCCATCCCGGCCCGTCAGTGTAATTTCCAGCTCGCGCGAAGCCAGTACGGCATCCTCAAAAAACAGTTCGTAAAAGTCGCCCAAGCGGAAAAATAAGAAAGTATCCGGATAATCTTTTTTGATCGCCAGATACTGTTGAATCATCGGTGTATACCCTGCCATTGTATTCTTCTCCTAGCCTACCAATCTCGACAGTAATTATAACATGTTTCGCAAACAATGTTGAATGGAGTCGCCTGCTAGACAAGTCCCCATGTCTTCCGCAAATCTACCGAGGCAGGCCATTTGTCGTGCATCAGCAGATAGGAAAAATAGCGGTCCAGATGCACGCGGGAGAGCGTGTAGCCAGGCAGCTCCGACAGCTCTTTCCAAACTCTCCTGACGTACGGGATGAGCGCGGATTTCTCCCCGCGGTAGTACGCCTTGATCAAAGAAAGCTGCAAATGAGGAGCAGCCTGCAATTGCTCCGCTGATGTGACGACCAGGCGGGCCAGGTGAAAGAGACCCCGCGTGACATCCGGATGCACGAGCCAGCTCGGCAGAGTTCTGTACTCGAAGCCGTACTCCTTTTCCCGCACGTCGCCCAAAAAACCGTACCGCTTGCGGCGCATCAGGCAGCCTTCATCCTCGACGAGCACGAGCGGCATGGCCAAATACGCATCCAGTTTGCGGCGTAAAGAATAGGTCGGGGTCACTCCGCCGAAGTGAATGTGTCCGCCGATCGGATAACCAGCGAACGGCATCCCGCCTGCCACCCATTCCAGCGCCGGATTGCTGATCTTTTTGCCAGCCAACTGCAAGGCATCCCTTACGTGAAAAAACAGTTCATCCGGATCTTCGGAGGGCGCTGGCCGAAGCTCTGCCACCGGATGCTGATGCATGGCCAGCTCTTCCCGATAGCGCGTCGTATCGCAGCCGACTGTTCCGTTTACTCTCAAATAGTCAGAGGCGAGTGCCATGCTCCCGTCCGGCTTGCGAAGGGCAAATTCGGGATCGGCACCCAGTGACGCGAGCTGCTGCTTGTGGACAGCCATCTTCGCTTCCCACCATTGCCGTGCTTTTTCCAGATGATGATCGGCGGAGTGCATCGGCCAATCCGGATCAACCCGCACTACCTTGACCCGGTGCGCAGATGCCGCCATGATCGTTACTTGCCCCGCATCGACCCCTGCAGCGTACAGACTACGGGCTGCTACGTTTTTCACCAGATTGATCTCCGGGTCCTGCGAGGGGAGAGGCACCTTTTCCAACTCCGGCTCTGCCAGCCGCTGCAGCAGCCATTGCGGGCTTTCCGCGCTGCGCTCGATCTCCAGTACATGGTCCTGATACAGGCTGATCCGGTACGTCCGCCATCCCGGCGGGGCGCTTTTGCCCGAAGTGACCGGAATGCCGCTCAAGCGAAGCAGCCATCTTCCCACTTCCGGCTTGCGCAAATACTCAACCGCTTCCTTGGCGTTGGCAGTCATCGGCTGCAGCAGTCCGCCGTCCTGTTGTTTGCGTAGAAGCATACCATCCACTCTCCCTCGCTGATCTTCTGTATCTTATGTAAACGCCCAGAAAAGAGTGTGCAGGCAGCTGCCGCCCCCGCATTGCCTAAAAAAAGAAAAAAAGAGGAGATCGTTCTCTCCTCTTTAGTCAAGCTCATCGAGCAATGTGGCTGAATCGAAGTCATCGAATTCATCGCTATTCTCTTCGTAGTCGCCAAGCACATGGAAATCTTTGTCGTCGCAATTATTGCAGACAACGACGCAAACTTTCGTTTCCCCAATGATTTCTACGGCAAACTCGCTCTCTACTTTGACTGTAATCGTGCCTCCACCACTCAACTCGGCTCTGACGCACTTCGGCTGCTCCACGGCGCGAGCAACGATTTCCAGATCGCCTCTGCAGTTTTTGTCGAAGAACGTTAGCGGAACGAGTACGGAGAACTTGACAGTTTCCCGCTTGACTTCGGTTTGCGTGTTATTTGCAAACGAGAACCACAGGTTGACGTCATACGTACCAGATACTTCAACCGCGTCTCCGACTTTCTCTGCCTGGAAGTTCGTGTTTATAATCCAGCATCCGAGGATCGTCGAAGGAGTTTGCGACGGTATGATGGTGTGGGTGGTAGTAGAAAATTTATGGCCTTTACCGCAGACAGCTTTCGCGATGAGTTCCCGGCACTGTAGATCTTTGTCTGTACCCGACATTTCGTTACCTCCTCCATACAACGTTTCTGTACATTTGTATGCAGGGCATTCGGCTAGGGTGCAAACACCCACCCGATTTTAGGAAAAGTCGCGCTGCGGCTCATCGCGCCTGTCGTCAGCCTGATTTCGCCTGTCCTAGGAGCAGCAGCCGCCCTCGCGTTTTTTCTCAGGGCCGCCGCCTGTCTCTCCCGTCAGCGGATTTCCGCCCGTATCCAAAATAATACGTTCGGAAACCGTATTGGTGATGACATGGGTCACCATCTGCAAAAGGTCATTGACGTCGATCTGCGATTGCTTGAATTCCGTCACGATCGGGATAGAATCCAGCTCTTCCTGCAGCTTGTTGAATTCTTCTTCTACTTTTTTCACCAGCTCCGGCTTGTTGATGGACTCAAACATAACCAGTTGCTTCTGTTTTTGCTTTAAGGCGTCGATCAGATGTTGGACTCGCTCGTTGTGCTTGATCTGCTGTTCTGCCCGCTTGTAGAAGTCCACTTCGCTCGTGCGGGAAATCATCGTCGCCAGCTCGCGCGCTTTGTCCAAAATTTCTTTTTGTGTGTACAGGTTCGTTTGTTCCATCTCTCTTTACACCTCGACAGTTGTGACGATCTCTCCGTGGAGTGTCCACGTTTTCGCGTCTGTAATTTTGACATGAACATATTGACCAATCAAGGATTTGTCTCCCCGGAAGTGAACCAGCTTGTTGGTCCGCGTGCGGCCTGCCAGCACTTCCGAGTTGGTTTTCGACTCGCCCTCTACCAGTACCTCCAGCACCTGGTCCTGCAGCTTTTTGTTCTGCTCCAGCCCGATCCGCGCCAACACTTCGTTCAGCCGGTACAGCCGCGCCTTCTTCACTTCCATCGGAACGTTGTCTTCCATGACGGCAGCCGGCGTGCCTTCCCTTGGAGAGTAGATGAAGGTATAGGCAAAATCATAGCGGACTTCTTCGACCAGGGAGATCGTCTCTTCAAATTGCTCATCCGTCTCTCCCGGGAATCCGACGATGATATCGGAGGAAAGAGAAACGTTCGGAATGGCTGCCTTGATCTTCCGCACCAGTTCCAGGTATTGTTCACGCGTGTATTTGCGGGCCATGCGCTTGAGAATCTCCGTAGAACCTGACTGCACGGGCAGGTGGATTTGCTCCACCAGATTGCCTCCCTTCGCCAGCACTTCGATCAGATGGTCGTCGAAATCGCGCGGATGGCTGGTCGTGAAGCGGATTCGAGGAATGTCGATTTTGCGAATTTCGTCCAGCAAATCGCCAAATCCGTACTTGATGTCTGCAAAGTCTTTGCCGTATGCATTCACGTTTTGACCGAGCAGCATGATTTCCTTGAACCCTTGGCGTGCCAGGTCGCGCACTTCGGCGATCACGTCTTCCGGACGGCGGCTGCGCTCTTTCCCGCGCGTATACGGGACGATGCAGTACGTACAGAATTTATCGCAGCCGTACATGATGTTGACCCATGCCTTCGTGTTGCCTTCGCGGATTTTCGGCATGTTCTCGACGATGTCGCCTTCCTTGGACCATACCTCGATGACCATTTCCTTGCTGAACATGGCATCGCGCAGCAGCTCCGGCAGGCGGTGGATGTTGTGCGTCCCGAAGATCAGGTCGACCTGCTGGTAGCTTTTGAGAATCTTGCTTACGACCTTTTCTTCCTGCGACATACAGCCGCAGACGCCTAGAATCAGGTTCGGGTTGTTGTGCTTGAGCCGCTTCATATTCCCCAGCTCTCCGAATACCTTGTCCTCCGCATTTTCCCTGATCGCACAGGTGTTGAACAAAATCACATCTGCGTCTTCGATCTCCGCAGCGTGACTGTATCCCATCTGTTCGAGAATCCCGGAGATCGTCTCCGAGTCGTGCTCATTCATTTGACAACCATAAGTGCGTACGTGGTAGCGTTTTCCTTTGCCGACCTCGCGCATGTCTTCCGGGATGGCAAAGTCGTAATGGACTACAACATCTTCCTTCCCCCGCTTTTTCGCCTCTTTCAGGGAAGGGGCTTGAAAATATTTCGCATAGTCTTCCGTCGTCTTCGGAGACTTTCCGGATTTTAAGTCCAAAGTCGCCTCTTTCGTATCCTTCATGATGTATCACCTCAACTGGAATCATTATCTATAGTCGCCAATACACAATTATAGCATTTTGGGCGATTCATCGCTAATGCATAATAAGGCAAAATATGCACAAAGCCGCTATGTATGCCATTCCTCGCTGATGGTCTTCCAGGTCTGCCCAGCCGGCGGCATTTCTGGTTCTGCTCTTAAGCCATTGGTTCTCCCCCGCGCTCCTTCAAGCAGGTATTTGTTCCCGTTTTCCGGCGGCTCATCCCGGACCTGCCGCCTAAATTTTCCAGAAATGAGTGCCTTCCTTGCAACTTTCTTTGCCCGACCGTCGTCTGAATAACAGCCAAACACAATACACGATTCCAAGTAAGGAGGTTCAACATGAGAAGAGCACTAGCCCTGTTTGTATCGGTGTTGCTGCTTTTGACGGCGGTTCCCTTCGCGAGCGCTGCCAACTCCTCTTTCTCCGACGTCCCGCGCAATCACTGGGCGTATAAAGAAATTACAGAGATGGCGGAGAAGGGCATCATCGCAGGGTATAACGATCGCACGTTCCGCCCCAACAATCAGGTAACTCGCGCCGAATTTGCGAAAATCATGATTGCTGCAGCCGATGTGGACATCGAGAAGCGCTCGATTTCCCAGACCTTCAAAGACGTGCCGAAATCTCACTGGGCGTTCTACTACGTGGAATACGCCAAACCGTATCTGACTGGCTACAAATCAGGCTCGACGTACACGTACAAGCCAAATGAAGCCGCTGTTCGTGAAGACATCGCCGTTGCTCTGGTCCGCCTGCTCGGCTACGACAAAAAGTACAACGCGGATTTGAACCAATTGAAAAAATTCAAGGACGATGACGAAATCTCTCCGGCTCTGCGCTCGTACATTGCGATCGCCATTCAAACCAACCTGATGCAAGGCTCCAACAACTACTTCCGTCCACAAGACCCGATCACCCGCGCGGAAGCAGCATCCCTGCTCTATCGTGCCTTGATCGAACGCAAAGACGGCGATGAAACCAAGGTCATTTTCCCGGCGCCTGAAGACCCCAAACCGACACCGATCAGCATCCGTGACACTTTCAACACGACCGATCTGAAAAACTGGCTGCCCGACAACGCCACTGGCTCCTGGGGCGTCATCAACAAGCAGGCGACCGCTGTCTCTGTCGACAAAGACCTGGACCATTACCTGCTTCCGCTGAAGTGGGACGAATCTGACAAAGTCACGCATTATGAACTGTCGGTTGACGTGAATGTCTCCGGCACAGACGGACTCGGCGGTTTGTTCTTCAACGGCAAGGACGGAAAGGCAAACGTCGTCTTCCTCCAGAAAGACCGCGTCGTTCTTGGAAAAGTAAACAATGTCAACGATGACAAGGTCGACTGGATCGCATCCGGCTCGTATAAATTGAAATCGAGCAACCGTCTAACGGTCAATGTCGATGGCAGCTCCGTATCCATTTACTTGAATGGACAGTTCCTGTTCGCGCAGCAGCAAGTCAAGCAGGAAGGAACGAAACTGGGGCTGTACCTGCAGCGCGAAGCGGCCAAGGACACTCCTCGCAAGATGACGTATCTGGACAATTTCTCGTTCCAGGAAATCAAGTAAAATCAAAATATCGGCCCGCCCGACACGATTCATCGATGTGTCGGGCATTTTTATACATAAATGAAGGAAAGCATCATTTTCCACTCTGAAAAAGGGCTCCGAAAGCCTAGAAATGGACGCGGTTCAGATGTATAATGGTAGCGATTCTTGTCCGGTTAGGAGCTCGCTATGTCAATTACTATCAATCAACCGTTCAAATGGATGGACTCGGGTACGTACCAGGGCAGCCCGCTCGAACCGCTCATTCGCGATGAAGCGTTGGCTTCCGGCATGCGTGATCAAAACGCGACGCCTGTCATTCACCTCTGGGTGTACGATCAAGCGCTGTACCTTGGTCGCCGCGATGCGAAACTACCCCATCTGGAGAGCGTGCTGCGCCGTTTTGGACAGGCCGGCTTTGGCTGTGTGCTGCGCTCGTCAGGAGGCGCATGCGTCCCTCTGGATGCCGGCGTTTTGAATGTAGCCTGTCTGTTGCCGGATACGACGATCTCGATTGATTCGTTCTTTTCTCTGGTCGCCCAGATGCTCAAAGTCGGCTTGCGCGATTTCGGGACGATTCAATTTGGCGAAGTAGCCGGCTCTTATTGTGCAGGAGAATACGATTTTTCCATCCACGGCAAAAAAATCGGGGGCATGGCCCAGCGCCGTACCCGCTACGGCTCGATCTTGCAGCTTTGCATCAACGTGGACGAAAGACCCCGCGGCGAGTGGATGGAACGCTTTTATGAATGGGCTGGACTGGAAGAAATGGAGAGCCACAAGCCAATTCCGCGGATTGAAGCGGCGACGGTTGGCAGCATTGCCGGTTTGACAGGGGCGGCTGTGACAGTAGATGAGGTAAAAGCCCGGCTGCTTGCTGCCATCCGCACACAATGGCAGGTTTCACCTGCTCCATTTTCAGTGAATGCAGAATTGCGTCAGGAGGCCGAGCAGCACCTGGCTTCACGCCTGCAACTGTTTTCCTATACAGCCAAACAACTTGCTGCACCTGATTGGAAGCTGCCTGAATAACGGCCTCGTTCTTTTTGACGGGGCTGACAGGCTTTTGTCCGATAGGTGCGGCCTGAAAGAATAATGGAGGACTTATGAATAGCAATCGAAAGGGGACGTTTCAGGATCTGAATGCCCTTTTTGTGTTTGGGGCTTGTACGGTACTGATTATCCACATCCTTGGGTTTTTCATTGAAAATCAGGGGGACTATCCGTGGGATGGGGACATTGAAGCCATCTCCCTGATATTGCTGCGATTCGGACGCTCCCTGTTCATCTTTGCAACAGGGATGCTGCTGTTTTACTGGCATCAAAACAAGCAAATGGACTGGACCAGATTTTGGCGCAAGCGCTGGCGGGTCATCGTTCTTCCTTACATCATTTGGACCGCGATTTTCACAGGCTTTCAGCTTCAGACGATCAATCCGGTCCTACTCGCAGGCCCGTTTTTTCACAGTTTGTTTACGGGCAGTTCCTTTTATCACCTGTACTACATTCCGCTCTATTTGCAATTGAACGTCCTGTTCTTTTTGACAAAGTCGCTGATCGAGCGGTACATGTCGATGAAAGTGCTGGTCGTGCTGTTTCTCGGCCAGATCGGGCTCTATATGCTGTACCAAGCCTTGTTCGTCGACTCGCTCTGGTCCATCGACTGGACGGCAAATGTTTTTCTGAAGCTGATCCAGCATAGCTATGTCGCTGGTCAAAACTATTTCTACATGTATATTTTCACGTTTTGCCTTGGCGCTTACGCAGGTTTGAACGTGGAGAAATGGCGTCTGTGGACACATCGGCTGCGGCTCGTCTCCTTTGCAGCAACCATTGTCTCGGCGGCATGGATCATGCTCCGCTATTTGAACGGGAGCAAAAGCTATGCAGAAAGCCTCAACATTTTTGATCCGCTGTACCTGTGCTACACATTGAGCTTTCTGCTCGCCTTTTACTCGATCTCCCGCTATTTGGGCGCTCTGCCTCGCCTTGGTCAATGGCTGTCCCGCCTGGCCAAGCAAAACATGGCGATCTACATGGTCCATCCGCTGATCTTGTTCCTGCTGGAAAGCTACGTCATTTTCCGGCTCGACTGGTCCACGCCGCTCATCATGGTGGCGATGTTCGTCATTACGCCGCCGCTCTGCATTTTCTTGTATGAGCATACGCTGATTTCACACTGGACGCGAGGAGGACGACCCAAATCCAAGCCCGTCTACCGGATGGAGGCGCACAAGGCTTGACCATTGGCGGCCTTTCCTTCAAACTCCTAATGTAAAACGGCACTCGATCTCGCATACTATTAGCAGGGACAAATGTTCCACACCTCGATTCATTACCCGGCAAGCCTGCCGGGCTTTTTCTTTTTCCGGCCGCGCAAATGCCAATCCTGCAACCGCGGGGCAGCGGTGCGATGTTTTCCGAAATGTAGCCCTACCGCTGAAACGCAGCTTACGGTATCATAGAAGTGAACCACAGGCAGCTACTTCGCTGCCTTAGACGACAGAAAAGGTGGTGGAACCAGATGAACCAGGATATCCCATTGTTGCATACATCCATCAAAGACCTTATCATTGCTTCCACGAAAGTCGCTCACGTCCAACTGGGCAACTCGATTGAGCACGCGCTGCTCGTCCTGCTCAAATCCGGCTACTCGGCCATTCCCGTACTGGATCATCAGTACCGCTTGCATGGATTGATCAGCACCAATATGATTATGAACAAGACGTTGGGCCTGGAACGCTTTGAGACAGAAAAGCTGTCCGAGTACACCGTCGATGAAGTGATGGACACCAAAATGGCGCGACTGAAGTACACAGACGATTTTTTGAAAGCGCTGGAAGTCTCCATCAATCACCCTTTCATTTGCATTGAAGATGACGAGCAAATTTTCCAGGGGATTCTCACCCGCAAATCCATCCTCGCGCTGGCCTATCGCCATTTCCGCAATCTGCCCTAACGGTTACGTGAGCCGCCGATCATAACCTGCTTCTTACAAAAACGCAAATAAAGAACGGGTGCGCATGCCTCCGTTCTTTCCTTACCCTGGTTGGACAAGACCTGCTCTGCCGCCGGTTCGCCGCGTGCCAGTACCATTCCTCGCTTCCCTTGACTCTTGTTTCGTCAAACTCCCGCACACTCCATCAGGCAAGCTGCTTCCTCGGCTTCTTCCCTTCGCGCAGCAAGGTTTGTGCGTACTCCAGCGGATGTCGGTACGTCTGCTTGAACATCTCCTTTTCTCCCGCTTTGTAAAAGGAATAACGCTGATCCCGCACGTTCACCTCGATCAGATACGGGTTCCCTCTGTCATCGACACCCATATCCATGCCCAGGTCGGCAAGAGAAGGAAAATGCTGCGCGTACTGCTTCGCTATCTCGATCGCAGCTTTCCGGATGCGCTCCATCGTCTCCTCCTGTTCTTCCGGAGAAAAGGTAGGCGCAAGGGCTGTCGTCAAAGGGACGGCTTTCCCGCCGCGCGACAGATTGCTCAATTTGTTTTTCTGGTTGGCGACTTTGGCTACCATGCCGCTGACCGTCCAGTTCCGCTGCCCATTCCGCTGTACGGACACGCGAATGTCAAACGTCTTCCCTTCGTACCGGGCCAACTGGACCCCCTGTTGAATCAGGAAACGTTTGCCCCCGACCCATTTGCGCACGACCTGCAGCAGCCGGTTCAACGACATCGTCTGGCGCTGTCTGGAGGCGATGAAGTGATATTCCTTGCCGTGCCGCTCGATCCGTGCCACGCCAATACCTACCGAACCGACGGCAGGCTTGACGTACACGACCTTGTACATCTCCAGAAACTGGCGAAGCTGCTGGGTAGAATACGGCACCGTATGCGGCAAATACGCGCGAAGCTGGGGGTTTTTCCACAGCATCTGGTGGACCTTTCGCTTATCTCGCACCACCAATCCGTTGAAGACGATCTTTTTGCGGCTCAACCGCCGGATAACCCCCCTTGCTCTCGCATCTCCGGTCAAGACCCGGTTATGAATGACGCGCGGTATTTGCACCACACGGGGGACCAGCCTGCTGCCATTCCAGAAATACCCGTGGACCTTTTCCTCTCCGGCAAGCACGTGGAACGGGTGGAAGAAAACCGGCTCCAGACCCATCTCTTTCCCGATCTTGACATAATAAGGCAAACGCTCGTATGACTTGGCTCCTTTGATTCCTTTCTGGATAATGCCCCAATCCAACATAATGCCGATTCTGTTCACATCGATCCCCCTTGCTGCATTCCTCAACATAAGGTATGTGCCTTGGAAGCAAGGGGCGTGCCTATTTTTGAAAACGACACGATTCACCGTTCTTCTGCTCTCGCTGTCGCAATCTGCGCTTGCCCGGGAAAAGAGCCTGCCCGTCAATTGTACGAGCGGCTGCCGTGCCTGATCCCGCAGCTTCTTCAGACTGCGCTGCGTCCGTAAATTCGTCCGCTCCTTTGCCTAACTCTTAGCCTCAATTCCTTGCCCTATATTCCTCTGCGTTCGATCGCGAGCAAAAAGGGAGCGTGGTTTTGCTGGTTGATGTACTGATACTTCAATACCAAATAGTCCATCTGGCTTAACGTCTGGCAATACGATTCCACCGCGTCCTTTTCCACGCGTCCTGCCTCGTGCCCCCAGTAGATCATCACCGTCATGATGCCGCCGGGACGCAGTACACGCAGACCCGACTCAATCGCCCGAATCGTGCTCGCTGCCTGTGTCGTAATCGCCTTGTCACCGCCGGGCAAATACCCCAAATTGAACATAATCGCCCCTACCGGCTCATCGACGGCTTCGATCTCCTCGTGACTCGCCAGCCGCATGTCGACCCAGCCAGCGACTCCTTCCCGCTCCAGCCGCTCTCTCGTCTTCTCCATCGCCAGCTTCTGAATGTCATAGGCGATGACTTTGCCGCGCTCCTGAACGAGTTGGGCGAGGAACAACGTGTCATTGCCGTTTCCCATCGTTGCGTCAATGACGGTCTCTCCGACCTGCACTCTCTCCTTGATCAGCTTTCGCGCGACCTCCAAAACATTTGGAAACATTCTTCGTTCTCCTCTCTATGTAGACACATGAAGTGAAAGTTATAGCCCGATTTGCAAGCCAATCCTCGCTCCCGCCGTATACGCCGCTGCTTGCCTGCGTACTTCCTCGGGGTCATACTTGTGGAACAGATGGGTGATTAAAAGCGAGCGGCACGCATGCGCTTCGGCCAGCTCGGCCGCTGCCGCAGTCGAGCAGCAGGCGGACCTTGTCTGTCTCCACGAGATACCCGGGGGTAGCTCCTCCTGGCCCCGGATAGGGAGATTGACAGCCCGGAACAGTTATGCGCATATTCGGATCACTCCAGTTCATAGGATGAAATAAGATGGGACAGGAGGTCTGAGATGCAAGGATCATGGAAAACCGCATGGCAGATCGCTTTTACGTATATCGGGACAGTCGTGGGAGCCGGATTTGCTTCTGGCAGGGAAATTGTTGAGTTTTTTGTACAATATGGGACGCAAGGGCTCGCAGGAATCTTGCTCGCGACCGCGTTGTTCACTTGGGCGGGCACGCGCGTCATGCTCATTTCCTATCGAATTCAGGCGGATTCTTACCAGGATGTCAGCACGTACTTGTTTGGCCATCCGTTCGGAATGGTGTTTAACAGCCTACTGTTGACTGTACTGCTCGGGACTACCTCCGTCATGCTCGCCGCCACTGGTGCGATCTTTTGGGAATCGTTTCAGCTTCCCTCTCAAGTAGGCATTTGGATCAGCATGTTGATGATTTTCGTGGTGACACGCAAAGGACTGTTTGCCATCCACCGCGTCAACAGCATTTTTGTCCCCACCCTCGTTGCGTTTACGCTGCTCGTCTTTTTGTACACGCAACCATGGAAAGATCCCATCCTCATTTCCGAATCGCCTCGGGCGTGGGCATGGCTGAGCTCTCCCTTATCTTATGTTGCCTTAAACGTTTCGCTTACACAAGCGGTTCTTGTGCCAATCGGCAGGCACAGCACGAGCGAAAAGCCGTTGATCGCAGGCGGAATCATCGGCGGTTTGGGGATCGGCCTGCTGCTCATCCTCGCCTATTCCTCGTTAGCCGTGGAAATGCCGGACATCCAGCACGCGGAAATGCCGATGATCGCCTTGCTTCACGGGGTGGGTCGCGGAATTCCGCTGTTATTTTCCTTGCTCGTGTACGCGGAAATTTTTTCGACACTCGTTGCAAACGTCTTCGGTCTCGCCGAGCAGCTGCGCCAGGTCACGCATCTGCGCGGACCGACCGTTCTCTTCGGCATTCTCATCATTACCTATTTCATCAGCTTTATCGGCTTCAGCTCATTATTGCGCTTGTTGTACCCGCTCTTCGGCCAGCTCGTTGTCTTTTTCCTCGTCATGCTGTTCTACCGCCAGTGGCGCGGCCGCACCTTGTCCTGAAAAACCACAAAAAACCTCTCCCGAAACGGAGAGGTTTTTCATCGAAACCTTACGCAAATTCAGCAACAAGTTTATCGAAGTCTTCTTGAGACAGGCGAATGTCTTGTTTTGCCAAGCCTTCTTCTTTGAAGCCTTTTACGAGAGACTCGTAAGACTTTTGCTCAGTGTCTTGGTAAATCAGACCAGTGATCAGGCCTTTGTATTGCATGGAAGTGGACATTGCCTTGATGCGGTCATGAGGATCGTAGCCTTCGATCGTTTCTACAGGCACGATGTTCTCTTTGAACCAGTCATAGGTGTTCACTTTGTTGTAGGTTACACAAGGGCTGAATACGTTGATCAGGGAGAAGCCTTCGTGCTGGATACCTTTTTCGATCAGTTCAGTCAAGCCTTTCAGATCGCTGGAGAACGATTGGGCGACGAACGTTGCACCAACGGACAGCGCCAGTTCAACTGGAGAAATGGAAGACTCGATGGAACCAGACGGTGTAGACTTGGTCACGAAACCAGTCGCGGAACGCGGGGAGGTTTGACCTTTTGTCAGACCGTAGATTTGGTTATCCATTACGATGTAGGTAATGTTCATGTTGCGACGGATAGCATGTACAGTATGACCCATACCGATTGCAAAACCGTCACCGTCACCACCTGCTGCGATAACCGTCAGTTCACGGTTTGCCATTTTCACACCTTGTGCGATTGGCAGGGAACGTCCGTGAATACCGTGGAAACCATAGCAGTTGATGTAACCGGAAATACGACCGGAACAACCGATACCGGAAATAACCGCCAGATCTTCAGGCTCCAGACCTACGTTCGCAGCAGCGCGTTGAATGGCTGCCTGGATGGAGAAGTCACCACAGCCCGGGCACCAGTTTGGCTTAACGTTATTTCGAAACTCTTTCATAGTCGCCATGTTTTACCAGCTCCTTCACTTCAGCGTAAATTTCTTTCGGTAAGAACGGATTTCCGTCATATTTCAGCACGGACTCGATCTTCTCTGCGTTGCCTACGTGCTGCTTGAGAAGGTTTGTAACTTGACCTTGGATGTTGTGCTCGACGACAACAACCTTTTTCGCTTTTGCTACAAGAGCTGCCATTTCCTCAGTCGGGAATGGATGCAACAGGCGAATTTGGGCATGGTTAACCTTCACACCCTCTTGCTCCAGGCGAGCTTTTGCTTCCTGGATCGTACCGATGGTGGAGTTGATACCCACTACCAGAACGTCAGCCTCAGCATGCGGTGCGTCGACGGTTACAGGGTTTTTGAAGTTTTTCAATACCCCGTTCAGCTTGCGCATACGTTTTTCCATTTGCGCTTTACGGTTCGCAGCGTTCTCAGATGGACGACCGGTTTGGTCATGCTCAACACCGGTAACATGGTGCAGACCGTATTTTTGGCCAGGAATGACGCGAGGAGAAACGCCGTCTTCTGTCACTTCATAACGTTTGAACAGGTCGTTTTGCTCTTTCTCTGGCAGTTCTTGTCCAGCGAGCAGTTTGCCGCGGCGGATTTCTACTTTGCTGTAGTCGAAAGGCTCGACCGTTTGTTTACCCAGCGAGAGAGTCAAGTCAGTCAGCAAAATAACTGGCACTTGATATTCTTCCGCAATGTTGAAAGCTTCAACTGTGTCGTAGAAGCACTCTTCCACTGTGCTTGGAGCCATTACCACTTTCGGAATATCACCGTGCGTACCGTAAATCATAGCATTTACGTCGGATTGTTCGATTTTGGTTGGCATACCGGTGGAAGGACCGCCGCGTTGCGTGTCGACAATCACCACTGGCGTTTCTGTAATACCAGCCAAACCGATTGCTTCCATCATCAGGGACAGACCAGGACCTGCAGAAGCAGTCAAGGAACGAGCACCGGCAAAGTTTGCACCGATCGCCATGGTGATCGCAGCGATTTCGTCTTCTGTCTGGATAACCGTACCGCCGAATTTCGGCAGCTTTTTAATGAGGTATTCCATTACTTCGGAAGCTGGAGTAATCGGATAAGCAGGCATGAACCGGCATCCTGCTGCAACTGCACCAAGAGCAACGGCGTCGTTACCGATCATGAACAGTTGTTTTTGCGGAGTTGCTTTTTCGAGCTGGAATTCAGGCAGTTGGCCACCCGTCAGCTCTGTCACGTAATCGAAACCGCGGCGAATCGCTTCCATGTTCTTTTCAACCACTTTTTCGCCTTTGCGGAGGAACATATCTTCAACGATGTTGCGGTAGCTTTCCACCGGAATACCGAGAATCGCGCTGGAAGCACCGATCGACACCATGTTTTTCATCAGGGAAGTTCCCAGTTCATCAGCAATCTCAGTGAGCGGTACAGTCAGGAAGCGAACTTGCTTCAGACCGTCTGGCAATTTTGGATTGAATTTGCCATCCGCAATGATGATACCGCCTTCACGCAGTTCGTGCGCATTGAAATCGATTGTCTCTTGGTCGAAAGCGACAAGGATGTCCAGATCGTCGGAAATCGCGCGCATAGGCGTTGTGCTCACGCGGATTTTGTTGTTCGTGTGTCCACCCTTAATCCGGGAAGAGAAGTGACGATAGCTGTACAGATGGTAACCCATCCGGTTCATCGCCATCGAGAAGATCTCACCAGTACTCTCGATGCCCTCCCCTTGCTGTCCTCCAACTTTCCAAGAAAGTTGACTAATCATTCAGATTCCACCCTTTCAGTGACTGTGAGAAAAAGCAGCCCATCCTACCGTGAAAATATTGATAAGATGTGACAATTCTGTGCATAGACAGTAACATTGTAGTCCTGTCCATCTAAAATTGCAAGTGCTTTTACTCAACTTACTTTTGACCTGAATTTTAATGTTGAACTTGGTTCATTAATATATCTTCATGTAACATTGTAGCACGTTTCCGAAAACACGCAACCCGTTTCCTTGCACAAATTTGATTACTTCTTCCTTTTCTTAACGCAACAGCAGCGCTTCTAATAAAAGAAGGTAATCACCAGCGCATGCACTGTCGCATATACGCAGCATCTACAAACAGAATAGCCCCTTTCTGTCTCTTTCATACGTAATCGAGCAAATCTGCCCTGGAACGGAGCAAGCGAAACGGATCGTTTAAGCCGCGCCCGCGTATCATTCGTACTGCATGAAAACGGCATCCAAACGGCTCAGTTGCGGAAACGAAACAGGCGAGAACCTGAATAGTTACATTCCCACTTTCCAGATCGTCAAAACCTGCCAGCAACTCCTCCTGTATGGTCATCAAATTCAGGTGCCTGCCGCAATTTCTTCAAAACGTCACCGTCCGATACTCCTTCCGCCTTTCATAACCAGAATCTCCTGGAGACAAACGAAAAAACCTGTTCATTCGACGAACAAACAGGCGGGTCAAACGGTGTTCATTTTTGATTATCTGGGTTCTACGATCAATTTGATTGCGGTACGTTCTTCGCCATCAATCACGATGTCGGTAAAGGCTGGAATACAAATGAGGTCAACTCCACTCGGCGCTACGAACCCTCGTGCGATAGCTACTGCTTTCACTGCTTGGTTAAGCGCCCCAGCGCCAATCGCTTGAATCTCGGCGGCCCCGCGTTCGCGAAGCACTCCGGCAAGGGCACCAGCAACGGAATTGGGGTTAGACTTTGCTGAAACTTTTAATACTTCCATCCTTTTGAACCTCCCGTCTGATAGGAATCCTGTCATCATTAGAATGTTATTCGCATAACCCCCAAAAAATTCCTGCTATTTGTCATGAAAGATTCAAAAAATTCTAATCTTATTCTTATTATTCCATAAACGGATGGTCGGAGTCAATTCGGATTCGCTCCAATTTTTTCGCGCGCCCCGTCGCTTTGTCGAGCGTAATCAATACGGCATTCAGTTGGGCCGGGTCCGGCGCTACCTCGAAGCGCACAGGCAGCTGGGTCAAAAATTTCTTGATCACGGCCTCCCGCTCCATCCCCAAAATGCCATTGCTCGGACCGCACATCCCGACATCACAGAGGAACCCCGTCCCCTGCGGCAAGACGCGTTCATCGGCTGTCTGGACATGTGTATGTGTTCCAACGACTGCGCTCACTCTCCCGTCCAGATACCACGCCATCGCCTGCTTCTCGGAAGTCACCTCGGCATGAAAATCGACAAAAATGTACTTGGTCCGCTTCTTCGCTTGCTCCACCAATTTGTCTGCCATCTTGAACGGGCAATCCAATGGGGGCAGAAAGGTACGGCCTTGCAGATTGATGACCGCGAGCTCCCCCTCTCCTTGTTTGATGTATGTAATCCCTTTGCCAGGGGCTCCTTCCGGAAAGTTCGCCGGCCGGATCATCCGCGGTTCGTCGTCAATGAAGTCAAAAATCTCTTTTTGATCCCAGGTGTGATTGCCCAAGGTTATCGCTTGAACTCCCTGTTCAAACAGTTCCTTGGCGATCTTTTCGGTGATGCCTCTTCCGTGTGCGGCGTTTTCTCCATTGGCGACCACAAACGTCGGCTGGTATTTGCGCTTCAAAAGCGGCAAGTACGTCTTTACCATCTCTCTGCCCGGCGATCCCATGATATCTCCAATAAACAACAGCTTCATTTCCCATCACCTCATTGCTAGTATACACAACGGAAAAGAGATATGGAAAAGAGCGGGGAACAATCCCGAGGTGCAACTCCATTCCGCTGATTCCTTCCCGTGTCCTTGATGAAAAAAAGTAAAGTGGCATTTACGCCACTTTACTTTGCATACTCTACCGCCCGTGTCTCACGGATGACCGTAACTTTGATATGCCCCGGGTAGTCGAGTTCATTTTCGATTCGTTTCGTGATATCACGTGCCAAGCGTGTCGCTTCTGCATCATCAATCTTCTCAGGTTGTACCATTACGCGAATTTCGCGCCCTGCTTGAATCGCATAAGACTTCTCGACTCCATCGAACGACTCAGAGATCTCTTCCAGTTTCTCCAAACGTCTGATATACGTTTCCAATGTCTCACGGCGTGCCCCTGGACGAGCAGCAGACAACGCATCCGCGGCTCCTACCAGCATAGCAATAACGGAAGTTGGTTCTGTATCGCCATGATGCGATGCAATACTGTTGACCACCACGTGATGCTCGTTGTATTTCTTGGCCAATTCCACGCCGATTTCCACGTGGGAGCCTTCTACTTCGTGGTCGATCGCTTTTCCGATGTCGTGCAGAAGACCGGCGCGTTTCGCCAGCTTGACGTCTTCTTTCAGCTCGGCTGCCATCAATCCCGCGAGGTGCGCGACTTCCATAGAGTGCTTCAGCACGTTTTGGCCGTAGCTTGTACGGTAGCGCAAACGTCCCAAAATCTTGATCAGGTCCGGATGCAAACCGTGTACGCCTGTCTCAAACGTCGCTTGCTCTCCGTATTCACGGATGCGCTCGTCCACTTCACGACGCGCTTTCTCTACCATTTCCTCGATTCGCGCCGGGTGAATACGGCCGTCCGCAACCAGCTTATCCAAAGCGGTTTTGGCGATCTCCCGTCGAATCGGATCAAAACCGGAGAGGATTACCGCTTCCGGTGTATCGTCGATAATCAGGTCGATACCCGTCAACGTCTCCAGCGCGCGGATGTTGCGTCCTTCGCGACCGATAATCCGCCCTTTCATTTCATCGTTCGGCAATGTCACGACAGATACAGTCGTCTCTGCTACGTGATCAGCTGCACAGCGCTGAATGGAGGTCGTAATGATTTCGCGAGCGCGTTTGTCCGCCTCTTCTTTGGCCTGCGTCTCAATTTCCTTGATCATCACAGCCATTTCGTGGCGAACCGTATTTTCCACGTCTGTCAGGATGATATTTTTCGCTTCATCCTGCGTCAGACCGGAAATACGCTCCAGCTCGGAAACTTGTTCTTTATATAAGTGCTCTACCTTGCTTTGCAGTTCTGCGATGGCCCTGTCGCGCTCGTTCAATTCTTCTTCCTTGCGCTCCAGCTGTTCCATCTTGCGGTCCAACGATTCTTCCTTTTGCAGGATTCGACGTTCCTGGCGCTGGATTTCGTTGCGCCGCTCGCGCAGTTCGGTTTCCGCTTCGGAGCGAAGCTTGAATACTTCGTCTTTCGCTTCGAGAACCTTTTCCTTTTTGACGGCTTCGGCGTCCCGTTTCGCTTCTTCTACGATCTGTCTCGCAGCTTCTTCCGCGCTAGAGATCTTCGCTTCCGCAATGGATTTGCGTGTGAAGTAGCCGGCGCCCGCACCGATGAGCAGAGCGATGAGCACAATGACTACAGTTAGTATAGCGTCCATAGGTTTTTCGTTTCACCTCCTTAATGTAAAACATCTCCCCGCTTTCCAAGCATTGTTTTTCATGGAGTGCCGCTGTCGTTTTCAATCCTCGGACATTCGACTAAAAAACAAGACCGATTCGACTCGGTCCGCTGAATCCGCACTCATCGCACGGGTGTTCAGTTGTACCACAGGCAATGAGTGAGAAAAACAGCGAAAAGTTATGATACACCAAGTAAATACAAATCTATTTTATTATTTGTGAACAAGAATTGTCAAGATCATGCAAATGGGGTCAACCCTGCTCGCCCGTCATTCGGCGCAATTCGCCCCTGATCTGTTGCACGACACCGCCCGAAAATCCTTTGCGCATCAGCAATGACAAAATTTTCCGCTCATCGTCCCGATCAGGTGGCCCCTGCAATCTCCTCACTTTTTTCTCAACCAGCGCTCTCGCCGCTGCCAGTTCATCCTCTCTGGTAACCGCTCGAACCGCCTCGTCCGCAATCCCTCTGTCCACACCTCGCTGTTGCAGCTCCATCCGCAGCATGTACGAACTGCGCGGCTTCAGCCGCAGCCTCTCCTCCACCCACTGCCTGGCAAACGCCTCATCATTGATATAGCCCTGCTCCTGGCATTTGTCACACACCTCTTCCGCCACATCGGGCAAAAAGCCCTTCTCCAGCAAATACGCGTGCAGCTGGCTTTTCGTCCTCGGCCGTATTCCCAAATACCGCAACGCCCCCAGATACGCCTTGTGCTTTTCCTCCGCCACGAGCACTTCACGATAAAACGCCTCGTCCAGCTCCGTTCCTTTGAACAGATTGTACTTGACCAAAATATCTTCGTGCACCGAAAAGGCATACTCGTCATTCAGATCGATGTGATAGCGCTGCTTCTGCTTGTTGTCCCGATGAACGGCCGTGATTACTCCGCTTTTCACGGCTTCCCCTCCTTTCCTGACGTCTTGTTTTGTCTATCGGCTTTGTTTAGAAAAAATAAAGCTCCCATCAGCGGCAAAACAAAACAGCCTATCTCGTCGACAGGCTGTTTACGCTCGATTAGTCTAGCTCAAAGAGTGGTTCTACATCCTGCTCAGGATCGACGACCGCTTCCGATTCTGGAATCGCACCCGGGTTCAGGCTGAAATACTCGCGCACTTTCGCTTCAATCTGAGCCGCGACATGCGGATTCTCTTTCAAGTAGAGCTTGGAGTTTTCACGTCCCTGGCCGAGGCGCTCATCGTTGAAAGAGTACCAGGCTCCGCTCTTTTGCACCACGTCGATCTCCGAACCGATGTCCAGGATGCTGCCCTCTTTGGAGATTCCTTCGCCGTACATGATGTCTACTTCGGCGACTTTGAACGGCGGAGCCACTTTGTTTTTCACGACCTTGATCTTCGTCTTGCTGCCCATGATGTCGTTGCCTACTTTGATCGCTTCCGCTTTGCGGACATCGAGGCGAACGCTGGCATAGAACTTGAGCGCGCGGCCGCCAGGAGTCGTTTCCGGGTTGCCGAACATGACGCCGACTTTTTCACGCAGCTGGTTGATGAAGATGGCAATCGTCTTGGACTTGTTGATCGCGCCGGAGAGCTTGCGCAGCGCCTGGGACATCAGGCGAGCCTGCAGACCTACGTGGGAGTCTCCCATCTCGCCCTCGATCTCTGCTTTCGGAACCAAGGCTGCAACCGAGTCTACCACGATGATATCTACAGCGCCGGAGCGCACCAATGCTTCCGCAATTTCCAGAGCTTGCTCGCCGGTATCCGGCTGGGACAGCAGCAGTTCGTCAATGTTGACGCCCAGCTTGGCTGCGTACACAGGATCAAGCGCGTGCTCCGCATCGATAAACGCAGCTTGTCCACCTTGCTTCTGTACTTCCGCGATCGCGTGAAGGGCTACCGTTGTTTTACCGGAGGACTCTGGGCCGAAAATCTCTACGATCCGTCCGCGCGGGAACCCTCCTACTCCAAGTGCGATATCGAGAGCAAGCGCACCGCTGGAGACGGTGGAAATTTGGACGTTGGCAACTTCCCCCAACTTCATAATGGAACCTTTACCGAACTGCTTTTCTATCTGACGCAATGCATTTTCCAAAGCTGCGCGACGATCTGACAAATGGTACACACCCTTTCACATTCGCTTCTGTTTTGCTTGATTCCATCATACATCGAGACAGAATGGTTTGCCAAGTATTTTTTGCGAACAAATATTCGCATCATAAAAAGACAGCCATCCGCCCATGCTGCTGGCGAGATGGCTGTCTTTGGTTTGCTGGCAGGTACTGCCTAAGAGCGCTTGGCTCCGCGCGGCTTCGCCGGCTCCAGGTTGATCCGCTTGCCGTTGATGCGGGTCTGGCGCAAAGACTCGTATACGAACGCCGCGACATCTTCCGGCACTTCCACGAATGTGAAGTTCTCGAAAATGTCAATGCGGCCCACGGCTTTCCCCGGAATGCCTACGGACTCGGAAATCTCGCGGACGAGATCCTGCGGCTTCATGTTGGCATTGCGGCCCACGTTCAGGAAGAAGCGCACCATGCCTTTTGCCGCGCCTGTTTCGCCGAAGTTGTACGCTTCCACCTCCTGGGTCTGGCCTGCTTCGCTGTGGAAAGCAAGGTGGAGGGCAGCCGCCGCGACTTTCTCCGCCGGATATTGAGCGGCCAGAGATTCCGCCACTTTCTGGTACATATCTGCGATCGCATCGCTCTCCAACAGGCTGGTCAGTTGCTCACGCAGCTGTTCCTGCTTGCGCTCCGCCACTTCCTCGAGGGAAGGAACGTTGCGGGATTGCACTTGCGCTTTTGTCTGTTTTTGAATGAACATCATCTGTCTGACTTCGCGCGGGGTCACCAAAGTCATGGCAATCCCTTTGCGGCCTGCGCGTCCCGTGCGGCCGATGCGGTGAACGTAGCTTTCCGAGTCTTGCGGAATGTCGTAGTTGATTACGTGCGATACGTTGCCCACGTCAATCCCGCGCGCAGCGACGTCTGTAGCGATGAGGAACTCGATAGATCCTTCGCGGAAGGCGTTCATGACTTTATCGCGCTGCGCCTGGGACAGGTCTCCGTGCAAGCCGTCAGCCAAATACCCGCGCGCTTGCAGGACCTCCGTCAGCTCATCTACACCGCGCTTGGTGCGGCAGAAAATAATGCCCAGCTCGACGTCCTCGCTGTCCAGAATGCGGCAGAGGCTCTCGACTTTATTGCGGTCGAACACTTTGTAGTACACTTGCTCGATCAAAGGCGCCGTCACTTCTTCGCGGCTGACCGCGATCGTCTGCGGCTGCTTCATGTAGCGGGTTGCCAGGCGCTTGATTTCAGGCGGCATGGTCGCCGAGAACAGCAAGGTCTGACGCTCCTGCGGCATTTGCGTAATGATCGTCTCGATGTCCTCGATGAAGCCCATGTCCAGCATTTCATCCGCTTCATCCAGAACGAGGGTATGTACATGATCCAGCTTCAAGGTTTTGCGGCGCAGGTGGTCCATGACGCGGCCCGGCGTCCCAACGACGACTTGCACGCCCTGGCGCAGCGCACGGATTTGATGGCCGATCGATTGACCGCCGTAGATCGGCAGCGTGCGCACCTTGTTGTATTTGGAAATGCGCAGCAGCTCGCCCGCTACCTGGATTGCCAGCTCGCGGGTCGGCGTGAGGACGATCGCCTGCACGCGGTTCGCCGGGCTGATCTTTTCGATGAGCGGAATCCCGAACGCAGCGGTTTTCCCGGTACCTGTCTGGGCTTGACCGATCAGGTCTCCGCCCTCCAGCACTTTCGGAATGCAGGCAGCCTGGATCGGCGATGGTTCTTCAAAGCCCATGTCATGGATGGCTTGAAGAATGGATTTATGTAAAGGAAAATCAGAAAACATCGTCATGAATACGTCACCTTTCTTTTTGCATTTGCAGCGCGTAAAACAGCGCGAATTTGGCGGCGCGGCCAACGATCGCATGCCTTCTACCCGCGAGGCGCAGCTCTTTCACCACCGTTGACGAACCTTCAGCCGCAATCCCGATGTAGACCAGCCCGACTGGCTTGCCTTCAGACGGATCGGGACCGGCTACTCCCGTCACTGATACTCCATAGGTGGAGCCCAGCTTTTCTCTTACATGCTCTGCCAGCAGCTTTGCCGTTTTTGCACTGACCGCCCCATCCGTATGGAGCACATCTGCCGGAACTTCCAAGACTTGATTTTTGACTTCATTGGTATAACAGACAACGCCTCCGCGGAACACAGCAGAACTGCCCGGCACAGAGGTGATGAGCGACGCGACGGTGCCGCCCGTGCAACTTTCTGCACAAGCAATGGTCTCGCCCCTCCTGGCCAGTTCCTGAACCAGTACCTCATGCAGGGAAGAATTTTCCCCCGTGCCGTATATGTACTGCCCGACGCGCCTGCGAATCTCTTCCTCCACCGGCAGGATCAACGCTTCCCCTTGTTCTGTCGTCGCCGCTCTTGCCGTGACGCGCAGCGTGACCTCGAACTCCTTGGCGTACGGAGCAATCGTCGGGTTGTCCTGCTTTTCGATCAGATCGATCAGTTTCTCCTCCAGCGCCGACTCCCCAATGCCATAGAAACGGAAAACGCGGGAATGGAACACCTGTTTCTCCGGCAACAGCTCCGTCAGGTACGGCAACACGTATCGCTCCACCATCGGATACAGCTCGCTCGGCGGTCCAGGCAAGAGAACAAATGTCGTCCCGTCATGACGGATCGCCATTCCCGGCGCCATCCCGTAGTCGTTGGCAAAAACATGGCTGCCTGCCAAAACCAGCGCCTGCTTCCGGTTGTTCTCTGTCATGGTAATACCGCGTTGTGCAAAGAAGTCTTCGATGTGCTTCATGGCCGGTGCGTCCGTCACCAGTTCGACACCGACATGCGCCGCCACTGTTTCCTTGGTCAAGTCGTCCTGCGTCGGTCCCAACCCTCCTGTGAAGATAACCAGGTCAGAGCGCTCCGCCCCCAGGCGAATCACCTGGTCAAGGCGTTCCGCATTGTCGCCTACGACCGTATGGAAATATACACCAATGCCAATGTCCGCCAGCTTTTGCGACAAAAACTGCGCGTTCGTATTGGCGATTTGCCCCAAAAGCAATTCGGTCCCTACCGCGATGATCTCCGCTCTCATCCTTCTCACCCATTTTCATCAAGAGTACAAAAGCCTCTAAACTAACAGTCTATCATCGTAGGACGCATTGGAGAAGAGCCTTGTGAAAAAAGAGACCAATACCCGCATTACGAGTATTGGATAACGTTGCGATTCTTCGCAAAGTAGTCGTACCCGGAGTAAATCGTGATGATGACCATTGCCCATGTTGCCACTTCGTCGAACGGAATGCCGAGAAATTCAAACGGAAAGTTCCGTATCATTACGGCCGTAATTGCTACAATCTGCACCCACGTCTTTATTTTACCCAGTGCACTGGCAGCAATAACCTGTCCCTCGGCTGCAGCGATCAACCGCAGACCCGTCACCGCGAACTCCCTGCTGATGATGACAATGGCAATCCACGCTTCCAGACGTTGCATTTCCACAAGCGAAATCAATGCCGCCGAGATGAGCAGCTTGTCGGCGAGCGGGTCCAAAAACTTGCCGAAATTCGTTACGATCTTCCGCTTCCGGGCAATGTATCCGTCGAGTCCGTCCGTACTGGCTGCGAGGATAAACACCAGAGCCGCAATCAGCTCGTTAATTGTCATCGTCAGGCTGCCAATCGTAAAAGTCCCGATGTTGTAACGCACCAGCAGAAAAAACATAACGACCGGCACCAGGAAAATCCTGGCGAGGGTGATGCGGTTGGCGAGATTCACCTAGACTACCTCCCCAGCTAAATCGTATTCAAAGGAGTGCGTGATCTTAACCTTTGCGATTGAGCCCAGTTCCCCCTTAAAACCGGAGACGAACACTTCACCGTCAATTTCCGGGGCATCGTATTGCGTACGTCCCACGTAAATGTCATTGTGTCCTTCATACCGTTCGATCAAAACATCCAGCACCTGGCCGACAAAGCGGCTGTTGCGGTCGCCGGCCACCTCCCGCTGAATTTCCATCAGCAGGTTGGCACGTTTTTCCTTGACTTCCTCATCCACATGGTCCGGCAGGCGGGACGCTGGCGTGTCGTCCTCGTTGGAATACGTAAATACGCCAAGGCGGTCAAAGCGGATGTCTTTCACAAATTCGCACAGTCTGTCAAAATCTTCCTCTGTCTCTCCAGGAAAACCGACAATCAGCGACGTCCGCAAAGCGACATCCGGCACCTGCTCGCGAATTTTCGCGACGAGCGCGCGAATATCGGTCTGACGGCCAGGACGGCGCATCTTTTTCAGTATGTGATCCTCCGAGTGCTGCAGCGGCATATCCACGTATTTGCATACTTTCGGGTTCGTTGCAAATGTGTGAATCAACTCATCCGTAAAGAAGCCAGGATATGCATAGTGAAGGCGAATCCACTGGATGCCCTCGACTTCAGACAGACGGTTCAATAGCTCTGGCAGCATCAGCTTGCCATCGTAGATATCTGTCCCGTAATTGGTGGAATCCTGCGCAATCAGGCTTATTTCCACAATCCCCTGTGCAGCGAGGTGACGCGCCTCTTCCAGGATGGATTCGATAGTCCGGCTGCGAAATCCTCCGCGCATCAAGGGGATACTGCAAAAGGTACAGGCGTTATCACAGCCCTCTGCAATTTTAATGTATGCAGAGTAAGTACCTTCCTTCACTTTCCGCTTTACTACATCTTCATACGTAAAAATCGGATTGCCCACATAGATCGGGCGCTTTCCTGCGAGCGTCTCTTCGATGATCCCTGTAATCGACATAAAATCGCCTGTTCCGACAATGCCGTCTACTTCGGGAATCTCGTTCAAGATATCCTCTTTGTAGCGTTGCGTGAGACAGCCTGCCACGACAAGCGATTTGAGTTTGCCTGATTCCTTCAATTCAGCCATGTCCAAAATCTTGTTGACCGATTCTTCCTTGGCTGCATCGATGAAACCACAGGTATTGACGATGACCACGGTTGCTTCCTCGGGATTGTCAACCAGTTCATAGCCTTTTTCATCTATCAGATGGGCCATCATGTCTGAATCGACGAGATTCTTTTCGCAGCCCAATGTTACGATCGCAACTTTTTCTCGCGCGCCTACCTTCTCTGCCATCTTTTTTCCTCCAATTGGTCACACCAGCCCAGATTACACCTATCCAGTATAATATAAGCGAAAAGTAGTGTCAAAAGAGACAAAAGAATGAAAGGCAAGCGAATGCTTGCCTATTGGGTCACTGCCTCTTTCATTTTGAGCACAATATTGGACGGCATGGACTTCATTTTGGAAGTATCCACCACCACGCCATTTACCGTCAGCTCGACTGTCATCGGCTTGCCCAGACGCACGTACGCCGACTTCCCGAGCTCAATGGTTTTTTCCTCGCCTTTCTTCAGTTCTCCTTCTTCCACGTATTTCTTTCCTTTGCCTTCGGAGACGCCAAACCAGCTGCGATCGTCCTTGACCTTCAGCTTTACGGTCATCTTCTCGTCTCCCTGCACGGCGAAGTTGTACATGGAACCTTGCTGCGACTCGAATGTAATCGTCGTCTTCGGTGCTTCGGTGACCTGTTCGGGTGTTGTGACCGGATCAGGCGTCGGGGTGACGCTGGCAGGAGGGTTCGGCTGTTGCGCGATCGGCGAGGCAGCAGCTCCGCCGCCGTTTCCGGGAGTGACGATCTCCGCTCCCGGATTGACGCTGCTGCCCGGAATAGGCTGTGTCATCGTGCCCCCGTTGCTGTTCACAACGGCTATGTAAATGACGCCAATGATCAAGGCAATAAACAGGACGAGCAAGGTCTTCGTAACCCAGCGGCCTGCCTGCAATGGACTATTGGTCGATGCCACCCGGCGACGGCGCAGCCTCTCCACCTGTTCAGTCGGCGGCTGGGCCGGCAAATCGGATTGGAAGTGACTCATGATGTGATTTGGGTCGAGACCAACGGCTTCCGCATAACTCTTTATAAATGCACGCGCGTAAAAGTGGCCGGGAAGTACATGAAAATGGCCCCTTTCAATGGCTTCCAAATAACGCTTCTGGATCTTGGTGATACGTTGGATGTCGTCGAGCGTGATTCCTTTTTCCTCGCGGGCCCTTTGTAGTACTTGACCGAGCTCAGACACAGCTGACCCTCCTTAATTCATTCCAAAATTCTCAAAGCCGCGATTGTTGATTAATTCATAGGTAATTTCCTCTTCCGGATGATGACGCAGTTCAATAATGTAATGAAAATCAGACAGCTCGTACTCTGATTCCCTTACAAAAATATCCGGGTGCTCAATAATTTTCGCGGCCGGGAAATTCATGATCTCCCGCAGCAAGGTGTAGTGCTTTTCCGTCGAACGGAGCGTAGACACAATTCCATCTATCAAATATACATGATCGGGAGACATTTCATCAATGGCCAGCGAGCTTCTGACTGTCTGACGCAGCAGAGTCGAGGAAATAAACGTCCAACGCTTGTTGGCCGAGACGCTGGCCGCAATCATCGATTCTGTTTTGCCGACACGAGGCATCCCGCGAATCCCGATCAGTTGATGTCCTTCCCTTTTCAATATTTCCGCCATGAAATCGACAAGCAGCCCCAGCTCGTCGCGGACGAAGCGAAACGTTTTCTTGTCTTCGCTGTCGCGCTCGATATACCGGCCGTGGCGCACAGCCAGGCGGTCCAGCATCGTAGGCGGACGCAGCCTCGTTATGGTTATGTTGTCCATTTTTTGCACAACATTGCGCAAAACCTCTATTTTTTCATCGTCGTCCGTCAACAGAAGCATGCCGCGACGCATCGTATCGACGCCGTTAATGGTCACGATGTTAATGTTCAACATCCCCAGAATCGAACTGACGTCTCCCAACAGACCTGGACGGTTGCGCGCAATTTCGTACTCCATGTACCACTCTTTCTTGGCTTCCATACGCATTCCTCTCCGACACAGAATTATCTTCTTATGTAGTATATCACGTTCCCAAGATTCGACAATCCGAGAAAAGAAAAATCCCCAAAATAGGGGATTTGACAGGCTAATTGCCTCGGCTGATGTTGTCGGGATCTTGCACCAGCTTGACCATCAGGGAAGCGAGGGCTTGCTGTTGCTGCTGGTCTCCCGCATCCCAAAGCTGTTTGAGCAAGCGCTCCTGGTCGTTTTTCGGATCGACCTGCTCTGCCAGGTAGTTGCCAATCTGGTAGGCTACATTTTGCAGCGTTTCGCTTTCCATGCCTGCCTGTTTTGCCTGCTCTACTCGCTCACCGAGAAACTCTTTCCAGTCACGAAAATTGTCAAGAACGGACATGTGGAAATTCCCTCCTTAAATACGTTGCGAACAGATTTGCTGCCCACACACAGGTAGAATTCCACCAAAAGCCGTGTTTTATGCAGTCGTCAGGTGTACCAGCCGCCGTTCGGGGAGATGATCTGACCGGTCACGTAGCTCGCTTCCCGGGAAAGCAAAAAGCGGACGACAGACGCAACTTCGGCAGGTGATCCGAGACGGTTCGCAGGTATTTCCTCCGCAATCGCCGCAACCTCGTCCGGGGAGAAACGCTCCATCATCCCGCCGGCAATCGCACCGGGGGCAACCGCATTGACCGTGATTCCGTTGGGAGCGACCTCTTTCGCCAGCGCCTTGGTGAACGAATTGACAGCTCCTTTGGTCAGCGAGTACAGCACTTCGCAGGAGCCTCCCGTCAAGCCCCAGATGGAGGTAATGTTCACGATCCGACCGTACCTCTCGCGCAGCATCGCAGACAGCCCCGCCTGGCTGACCAGAAAAGCGGAGCGTACGTTGGCGGCCACAAGCTCGTCGAATTGAGCCACCGTCACATCGGAAAAAAGCCCGACATGATCGACGGATGCGTTGTTGACAATGAGCAGCGGCGCGACGGGAAGCTGTCCAAACATTGCCGCGATCTGCGCCGGATCGCGCAAATCGGCCTGTACGGGGCTTGCGGGTACGCCGAGCTGCTGGCAAAGCTGCAGGAGCCCTGCCAGTTTGTGTCCGGATTGATGATAATGCAAATAGAGCGGGACCCCCGCGTGAGCCAGATTGGCTGCAATCGCCTGCCCGATTTCACCGGAGGCCCCCGTCACTAGCGCCCATGGCGTCTGTTGATGCATGTTGTTCACTACTCCTGTGGCGAAGCGGAACGAACGATCGAAACGGCTATCTGTTCAGGGACAAAATGCTCGTGCATGCGTTTTTCCACATCTTCGCGCGTGATTGATTCCAACGTCGGCACTACAGAAAAAAGGTCGTTGCCGTTGAACTTGAAGCTGGTAAACTGGTTGGCAATAAATTCGACGGAGTTCAGGGAACGCAGGAAGTTGCCGATTTTTTTGCGCTTGGCCCGCTCAAACTCGTCCTGATCGATGCCTGTTTGCTTCA
Source organism: Brevibacillus sp. GCM10020057 (assembly GCF_042683565.1). Taxonomy (NCBI): domain Bacteria; kingdom Bacillati; phylum Bacillota; class Bacilli; order Caryophanales; family Paenibacillaceae; genus Brevibacillus; species Brevibacillus sp. GCM10020057. The sequence continues at coordinate 418,740 of NZ_JBHUJW010000043.1, read as the reverse complement.
TCTGTTCCATCTCGGCCCGAATCGTCTCTACCAGCCGTTCGGGATCGGGCGTATCGCCGCCGATGATGGAGTACGCGTAATCCTCTTCACTGCTGTAGTCAAAATCAAAGCTTTCTGTAATCAGCTCGCTGTCGTACAGCCGCTCGTACACGCCGGAGCTGGTGCCAAACGCGATGTCCAGCAGCAGCTTCGTAGTCAAATCCCGTTTCAGCAAGGCTTCTTTCGTCAAGCCGTTCTCGCGCTCCTTGATGCCGATCATGCATTTCGGGAGGCCGACTGCCAGATTCGCTTCGATCCTGGCTTGGGCTGGTTCAGGCTGCTCCTGCGGAAACAGACGGGTAATCTGCGGTGCCGGCGGAAACTCTTTGGCAGCCTGGTTTTCGCGGATCAGCATCATGATCGCTTCCGGATCAAACGAGCCTACGACGAGCAGCAACATGTTGGCCGGATGGTAAAAGGTCTCGTAGCACTGGTACAAATATTCCTTGGTAATGTGGGAAATTGTCTCGATCGTCCCGGCGATTTCAATGTTGATCGGGTAGTCTTTGTACAGTGCCTTCAGCAGGTTCATGTATACCTTCCAGTCCGGGTTGTCGTCGTACATGGTAATTTCCTGCCCGATGATGCCTTTCTCCTTTTCGACGCTCGCATCCGTAAAATACGGTTCCTGTACATAGTCAAGCAACAGATTCAGGTTGTCGTCCAGTTTGTCCGTGCAAGAAAACAGGTACGCCGTCCGGTTGAAGCTCGTGAAGGCGTTGCAGGAGGCCCCGTTTTTGCTGAATTCGTGCATGACATCCCGGTCTTTTTTCTCGAACATCTTGTGCTCGAGGAAATGGGCGATCCCGTCCGGCACATGGATTTCCTCGCCGCTTCGGGTGCGGAAATGGCTGTCGACAGAACCGTACCGCGTCGTAAAGACCGCATACGTCTTGCTGAAGCCTTGCTTCGGTACCAGAAACACCTGCAGGCCGTTAGCCAGCGTCTCTTGGTAGACGGTTTCATTGACCTGTTCAAATTTCGTCGTCTGCATCGTTACGCCTCTCCCTTCTTGTCGCGCAGCAAATAAATCGTGTCGATAGCTACTTTGTCCGCCACTTTTTTGATGTCTTCGATCGTCGCCGTATCGATGGCTTTCAACAGTTCGGCCAATGGGCGTTTGCGTCCGCTGATCAAGCCGTTGTACGTATATTCGATCATCCCGCGCGCACTGTCGAGCAGCTCGCGGAACTGATTGGACAACGTCGCGCGCGTCTGGTTCAGCTCCTCTTCGGTAATGTTGCCCTGACGCATCTGCTCCATCTGCTGCTTGATGATCTCCACAGCCCGGGAATATTTGTTTACGTCGATGCCTGACATGATCATCATGATTCCTTTGTGACTTTCCAGCCGGGATACGGCATAGTATGCGAGGCTTTCTTTTTCCCGTACATTGACGAACAGCTTCGAGTGGGGAAAGCCGCCGAGCACCCCGTTGTAGAGCAGCAGGGCCGGATAATCGTCATCCTTGTATGTAATATTCGTCCGGCAGCCGATGTTGAGCTTGGCCTGATTGACTTCCAGCCGGTCGATCACTTCCCGTTCTTCCGCAGGTGACTTCGATGCGTTGCCGACCGCAAGTTCCTTTACTTGCGTACGTTGCAGCGGAATATGCTTTGCGATAGCTTCTTTGACCGTCTGCAGCTCGACGTCGCCGACCACGAACATGTTGATCGGATTCGTCGCCGTGATCTCCTGGAAGTAGCGATACAACTCCTGTCCCGTAATGCCCGGCAGATCTTTCACCCTGCCTTGCACGAGCAGGGAAAACGGCTCGCCCTTGCACATTTCTTCCGTGACGCGCTGGTTGGCGTACTTCATTTTGTCGTCGATCAAGCTCTCGATGCGCTTGCGGAGCGTTTCCTTTTCCTGCGTGACGTACTTTTCCAAAAATGCGCCATTTTCTACATATGGCCGCGTGAGCATATCCCCGACAAACTGAATCGCTTGCTCGAGCAGCCCGTCCTCTTGCGACAAATACTTCTCGTTGGGTACTTCCATGTAAATCTGCAAAATTTGCCGCTCGCCCTTTTTCGTGACGTCTACGTCAAAGATCGCCCCGTACAAAAAATCGAGATGGGCGCGCAGCAGCTTTGTCTCCGGAAAGCGCGCACTCGCCCGCTTCATGACCATCGCGAGCAAAGCCGTCTTTGTCACGGTCTCCTCCGACAACGCCTGTTCGATCATCGTCACGATCGTGGTCGTCTTGAATTTGCCCGTCGGCAAGATATGTACGTTCATCCCATTGACCTGGGTGCTTTGAAACGCGATTTCCGCTATGTTGGCACTCATCGCTCATTCTCCCTTCTCCATCACGTACTCTCCTCTATTGTAACCAAATGACAGGCCATCAAGCATGCGAAACTTCAAGCGGGTGTGCATTTTGCCGCCGGGTTTGAATGGGCAACCCCGCAAGGCATAAGAAAAAGGAGCCTGTTCGCTCCTTTTTCTCACAAATCGCTATAGTCCCATTCCGTCCGCTCGTCCGGGATCATCGTCTCCTCTACAAATCTCCCGCAATCGTCGGACAGGCAAAGCATGCCGTCCAAATAATCGTCGTGAAATGGCAGTCCGTGGTTGCCGCCGCAATAAGGACAAGTCCACATGCAAAGACCTCCTCTTGGTGAAAAAGGATTTACTCTGCCTAGTGTGTCCCATTATGAGAAGCGGCTTTCCACTTTTTTTTGCTCCCAGCAGCGCAAATAGTAATACGGATCAATCGCTTTGCCGTCGCTGTTTTTGTAAAGACCGAAGTGAAGGTGCGGCTCGAACATCCCGACCGTCCCCATGCCGCCGTATCCGGAGTCCCCGACGAAGCCGATCAACTGGCCTGCCTGAATCGTCCCGCCGACCTGCAAGCCGGGAACATACGCGCTCAAATGGGCGTAGTACAGCCGGTAGCGCCCTTCCTTGTCCGTAATGTTGATGCGCCAGCCGCCATACGTATTCCAGCCGATCCGATTGATCGTGCCGTCCGCTGCGGAGTAAACCGGCGTTCCTTTTGGCGCCATGATATCGATCCCTTCGTGGCCGCGCACACTGCCGTTACTGCTTTCCGTCCACTCCCGGTCAGAGCCGAAGCTGTCGCCATACGGCTCATACCAGCTACTGTCAGAAAAAGGAAATAGGTAACTGTCGTCCAGCAAGCGGCTGTCTTGGACCTCTTTGGTCAGCGGATGCTCCGACCTTTTGGCATCTTTCGGCAAAAACAGCAGCTGGTGCACCTGCAAATCTTCTGTTATCAAGTTGTTGTTCTTCTTCAAAGCCTGGGCGGTCGTATCGTGCTGCCGGGCAATCTCGCTCAACGTGTCGCCAGGCTGCACCACGTACGGGTTGCTCGTATACGGAATGACCGCAGCGATGTTTTCCGCGGGTTTGGTCTGAATCATCGCTACGCCCGCTAGCTCATCCCACTGTACCTGATACCCCAAGGACTCACTCACAAAACGAATCGGCACCACTGTGCGCTGCTGGACGAGTTGCGCAGGCGCATCCATAGTCACACGTGCACCGTCCACGAATGCCGTCCGACTGTCGACAAGCAGGACAACCCGTTTCCCATTTTCCGTCACGGTTACTTGCCGCGCAGAAGCATCATAGTTGACATTCGCACCGGTCGACTCCGCAATCACGCGAATCGGCACGAGCATGCGCCCGTTCTGGCGCAGCGGCGACACATCAGCAGCGATCCCTTTCCCGTCGATCACAAGAGAAATGACGGGCCCCGGCTCTGAAGCTGCGCTGACAGACGTCAGCCCTGCGCCGCTCGCAACAAAACCTGTCCACAACAAAAAAGCGCCCAGAACGCTTGTCCATAGACGATTGCTGTTACGATGCAAACAGCAGTTCATCCAGATCCCTCCCCGTACAATCTTGCACAAGAGATTATCGCACAGAGAAAGAACAAGCTTCCAGACGCAAATTATGTCAACTAGCGAGAGCCTGTATCGTACGGTTTGCCCAACGCTGCAGGCGCATTCGAGCGGCCTACCAGCCCAGCCATGACGAGAATCGTCAACACGTACGGCAGCATGAAAATGAATTCGGTCGGTACATACTTGGTCAATCCGAAGATTTGCACCAGCGACTTGATCGCTTGCGCTACCCCGAAGAACAGCGCCGCTCCCATCGCCCCGGCCGGATGCCATTTCCCGAAAATCAGGGCGGCGATGGCGATGAAGCCTTGGCCGGAAACCGTATTGTGGGAAAAGTTGCTGGTCGTCGTCAGCGAGATCGTCGCTCCACCCCAGGCAGCGAGCACACCGCTGATCATAACGGCTGTGTAGCGCATTTTTTTCACGTTGATGCCCACCGTGTCCGCTGCGCGCGGATGCTCGCCGACTGCCCGCAGACGAAGACCGAATGGCGTTTTGAACACGAGGTACCAGGTGACGAACACCATGATAAAGGCGAGGTAGCTGGTTGGGTATGCCTCAAAAATGGCGTGGCCCACATAAGGAATATCGTGCAGCACCGGAATGCTCCATTTACCGAATACGCTCGTCAGTGTTGTCGTTTGCCCTGCCCCGTGAAAAATGATTTTGGTCAGGTACACAGACAGACCTGCTGCCAAAAAGTTGAGGGCAACGCCGCTGACGGTCTGATCCGCCTTGAAAGTCACGGAAGCGACCGCGTGAGGCAGCGCGAAGATCGCCCCGGCAATCCCGGCCGCGAGAAAGCCGATCCACGGCGCTCCAGCCGCAAAGGAATCCTGAAAAGCATAGGTGATGACAGCGCCGGTAAAGGCCCCGATGATCATCATGCCTTCGAGCGCAATGTTCACGACACCGGATCGTTCCGAATACAATCCGCCAAGCGCCGCAAAAATCAAGGCAGTGGAAAACACGATGGTGTCATGAACGAGGTTGCTAATAATTAATCCCCAATCCATCAGTTTCCACCTTCCTTTTTCTTCTTCATGATTGGTTTCACAAAAATCGATACGATGCCATGTGCAGCCACAAAGAAAATGACAGAGGCGATGACGATGCGAATCAGCTCAACCGGTACACCGGCCCCGAACTTCATGCCCGCCGCACCGAATGTAAGAATTCCGAACAAGATCGCGCCAAGCACGACCCCAAGCGGCGTATTGCCGCCGATCAACGCCACGGCGATCCCGTCAAAACCGTACCCTGGCTGGGCCGTCATGATCGCCTGGTAATGGAAGACCCCCAAAATTTCACACGCACCGCCAATACCGGCGAACATGCCGCCGATGAACATCGCTTTCACGACATTGCGGTTCACGTTCATCCCTGCATATTCGGAAGCATGTGGATTCAGACCAACGGCACGCAGTTCATAGCCGGTTTTCGTTTTCCATAGGACAATGTAAAAGAAAATAGCTGCAAGTACAGCAAGCAAGGTGCCCCAATGCAGACGCGCACTGTCGAACATGTCAGAGAGCCAGCCGACCGTAATGGAAGCCGAGTCGTGAATCATTTCGGAACGCTGTTGGCCCGAAGGCACGAAAAAGGCATTCATTACCCAGTTGGCCAAATACAGCGCCACCCAGTTCAGCATGATGCTGGTGATGACTTCATTGACTCCGCGCGCTGCTTTCAGATAGCCGGCGATAGCGCCCCACAGGCCGCCCGCTACCGCCCCTGCAATAATGGCGAGAGGGGCGTGAATGTAGGCAGGCAGATCCAAAGATACCCCGACTACCGTAGAAGCAATCATCCCGACGATGAATTGCCCTTCTGCCCCGATGTTGAACAGACCGGTCCGAAACGCAAAAGCCACGGCAAGACCTGTGAAAATGAGCGGAGTAATCTGGCGAATGGTTTCACCGAAGTTGTATGCACTGCCAAAAACTTTTTCGATGAGCGCCACGTACGCCTGCACCGGATTAAAGCCGCCTGCCAGCATCGCGATGGCACCGGTCACCAGCCCCAGGACGATCGCGACAAGCGGGACGAGAAACGACTCCTTTGTAAATACCGCTATGACCCTATTCATCGTTTCCCCCTCCTTGCATCCGTTTTCCTCCAGACATCATCAAGCCAAGCTCCTGTTCGGACGTCGTCTTCGCATCGACGATTCCTACGATACTTCCCTCGTAAATGACCGCAATCCGATCGGACACATTGATCACTTCATCCAGTTCCAGCGAGATCAACAGAACTGCCTTTCCTTTATCCCGCTGTTCGATCAGTCTGCGATGGATAAACTCGATCGCCCCTACGTCCAGACCGCGCGTCGGCTGTGCGGCAATCAGGAGGTCCGGGTTTTTGTCCACTTCCCGGGCGATAATCGCCTTCTGCTGATTCCCCCCGGAAAGCGCCCGTGCAGGGGTATGAATACTCGGCGTGCGCACGTCAAACTCTTCGATGAGTTTGGCCGCGTGCTTGTCAATGGCGCCATAATCGAGAAAGCCGTTCTTGTTGAACGTCGGATGAAAATACGTTTCCAAAACCATGTTCTCGCTCATGGTGAAATCCAAAACCAGTCCACGTTTATGGCGGTCTTCCGGAATGTGCGACAGGCCCGATTCGGAGATGCTCCGCGGCGGCTGATTTGTGATGTCTTTCCCATTAAGAAGTACGCGCCCGCTCGACGCTTTACGCAGGCCTGTCAGTACCTCGATCAGTTCGCTCTGCCCGTTGCCGTCGACACCCGCGATCCCGAGAACTTCCCCTGCCCGTACTTCCAGGCTGAGGTTGTTTAAGGCATTTACGCCGCGATTGCCCATTGCGGTGAGATTTTCCACAGCAAGAATCGTTTGTTTGGGCTGGGACGGCTGCTTGTCCACGCGAAAATTGACTTCGCGTCCCACCATTTTCGCCGCCAGATCGTCCGGATTCGTATCCTTGACCAGTACAGAATCAACGACTTTCCCTCTGCGGATGATCGTCACTGCATCGCACACCGCCATGATTTCCTTCAGCTTGTGCGTAATCAGGATGATCGTCTTGCCTTCTTTTACCAGGTTGTGCATAATTTCGATCAGCTCGTTGATTTCCTGCGGCGTCAGTACGGCTGTCGGCTCATCGAAAATGAGGATGTCTGCCCCGCGATAGAGCGTTTTCAAGATCTCCACGCGCTGCTGCATGCCCACGGAAATGTCCTGGATTTTTGCTCGCGGGTCCACTTTCAGCCCATACTGAATGGAAAGCTTTTCTACAGCTTCCTCTGCTTTCTTGATATCTATCTGCAACCCGTTTTTCGGTTCGTTTCCTAATACGATGTTTTCTGTTACCGTAAAAGTTTCTACCAACATAAAGTGCTGATGAACCATGCCAATGCCGAGCTCGTTCGCTACATTGGGGCTTGTGATCTTGACCGGCCTCTCATTGATAAGGATTTCACCTTCATCAGGTTGATAAAGACCAAACAGGATGTTCATAAGAGTCGACTTGCCTGCGCCGTTCTCGCCGAGAAGGGCGTGAATTTCCCCGTGTTTGACGGATAGCGAGATGCTATCGTTCGCGATGATCCCTGGGAAACGTTTGGTAATTCCTCGCATTTCAACAACAGTCTTTACCGGATTCAACCATGTTCCCCCCGTTTTTGTGGGTCTAGTTCAAAGGTAAAGAACAAGGCTAGTTGCTCGAACTAGCCTTGTCCGTGTGCAGCTTCGATGTAATTATTTTTCAGGTACTGTGATTTCGCCTTTGATGATTTTTTGCTTGTATTCATCAACGAGCTTCAGAACGTCTGCCGGAACGTTTTTGCTGGAAGTATCTGCGAGACCCACACCGTCTTCAGCCAGGCCCAGCCATTTGATGCCGCCTTGGAATTTGCCGTCGATGAGGTCTTTGGACACACGATAAACAGCCTGGTCTACACGTTTCACCATGGAGGTCAGGGTGATGTCATCGCCGAAAGTCAGGGACTGGTCTTTGTCTACACCGATTACCCATACATTTTCGCCTTTTGCTTTACGGTCTTTTGCTTCGTTGAATACGCCGTCGCCAGTACCGCCGGAAGCGTGGAAGATGATGTCGGCGCCTTGGCCGTACATTTGGGAAGCGGTGGATTTGCCGAGGTCAGGTTTGTCGAAAGCGCCTGTGTACACTTTGATAACTTGCACACTTGGGTCGACTGCTTTCACACCTGCTTCAAAGCCCACTTCAAAACGTTTGATTACCGGGATTTCTACCCCGCCCACGAAACCAACTTTTTTCGTTTTGGTCATTTTCGCTGCAACTACACCTGCGAGGAAGGAACCTTCATGCTCTTTGAACAGTACGGATTCCACGTTTGGCGCATCTACTTCAGCGTCGATGATCGCCATTTTCGCGTCCTTGTTTTCGTCAGCCACTTTTTTCAGGTGGTCACCCATCAGGAAACCGATTCCCCAGGTCAGATCCCACTTGTCTTTGACAAATTGGGTCAGGTTTGGCACGTAGTCCGCATCGCTGGTGGATTGAAGATAGTTTACGTTTTCTTTCGGGAGATTCAGGTCAGCTTGCAGTTTTTGCAGACCTTCCCAAGCGCTTTGGTTGAAGGAGTTGTCATTCACACCGCCAACGTCTGTTACCATACCGATTTTAACGGTAGGAACTGCGCCGCCAGCCGCTCCGCCTTGAGAAGCTTGGCCTTGAGGTTGTGCTTCTGGTTTGTTGCCACACCCAGCCAGTACCAGCGACAGACTGAGAGCTGCCACAGACAGCACGGAAAGAACTTTCTTCATTTGAGAATACCCCCTGTTATTAGTTGAATGAAATTGTTGAGTGAGGTCTCCCCCACAATTACAACCGTCTCCGCACGACGTGGAAGTGAATTTTGTCGGCTCTGAAGTAGTTATGGGAATAAAGCACAGGCCGTTCACTCTCGTCGTAGTGAATCTGTTTCAGCAAGAGAAGTGGCGTAGATTTGTCGCATTGCAACAGGTTGGAAACCTTTTCAATGTAGCCCATGGGAACAATCTCGGCTACGGCGTATGCAATGCGAAGCCCAGTCACACTCTCCAGCCATGTAAAGATGGACTCTCCTACTTGTGAGTAGCCTTCTGGAACCAGACGGGCAGGGATGCGATCCACACAATAGACCACAGGTTCTCCGTCAGCTGTACGAATGCGCTCGACGGTCAGCACACCTTCGCCCGGATTCAGCGACAGCTTCTTTCGCTCTTCGTCCCCGGACTCGCCAAAGAATGTCTTCAGGATCATGGTTCCTGCCGAATATCCTTGACGCTCAATCGCATCCGTCACACTAAAGAGTTCCCCAATCCCGCCTGAAAAAACAGGTTTGGAATTGATAAAAGTGCCTACACCGTGCCGACGGATGACAATTTTTTCTTCTTCCAGAAGGCGGAGCGCCTCGCGGAGTGTCGCCCTGCTAACGCCTAACTGTTTTGACAGTTCAGCTTCGGAAGGCAAACGCTCGCCAGGACGCAGTTGACCAGATTCGATATCTCCCTTGATCTTATCCATCACCAAGAGACAAAGTGATCGAACATTCCCTTTGATGCTCATGTCATTCACTCCTGCTGTCCATTAACCATCCCAACAGGTAGGACGTCAGACCTCTGATACGTATGGGAAACGACACAACAATTTCCTTCAATCTCGTAAAAATTTTAACCTAGCGGGCGTGTATCATGCAAGCCAAATATTTTGAATACGTGGGGAAAATCATAAACAATGCCATGACGACACGCCCAGTAGGTAAAACTGCTCCTGCGAATGACTTCGATCAAGAGATATTGCTTTCGATCGAAGGCCGCGGGAGCCGCACTTCTCTCGGCTTGCTGCCTTCATAGGGGCCAACCACGCCCTGCGCCTCCATCATGTCGATCAGGCGGGCGGCGCGGGTATAGCCTACGCGCAGGCGCCGCTGCAAGAGCGAAGCCGATGCCGTCTGTGCTTCGGAGACGATCTGCACGGCTTGCTCGTACAGTTCGTCATCGACGACGGGAGCCTGTTCTTCCTGCACATCGCCCGGGATCATTTCTTCGCTGTAACGCGCTTCCTGCTGTTCTTTGACAAAGAGAACTACTTCTTCTACTTCCTTGTCCGAGACGAATGCCCCCTGAACGCGAAGCGGCTTGGACGCTCCCATCGGAAGGAAGAGCATGTCGCCTCTTCCCAGCAGCTTCTCGGCGCCTCCCATGTCCAAAATCGTCCGCGAGTCCGCCATCGAGGATACGCCAAAGGCGATACGGGACGGGATGTTCGCCTTGATCACACCGGTAATGACGTCAACAGACGGGCGCTGCGTGGCGATGATCAGATGGATACCGGACGCACGTGCCATCTGTGCGAGGCGGCAAATCGCATCTTCAACCTCTCCGGGCGCAACCATCATCAAATCTGCCAATTCGTCTACGATAACGACGATATACGGCAGCGGCGCTCCTTCTGCCTGTGCATTGTACATCTCGATATTGCGGCTGCCTGTTTTGGCGAACAGATTGTAACGGCGTTCCATTTCCGCCACAACCTTTTTCAGGGCGACCGATGCGCGGCGCGGATCGGTCACGACAGGCGCCAGCAGATGAGGGATGCCGTTGTAGACGTTCAGTTCGACCATTTTCGGGTCGACCATCATGAGCTTGACCTCGTCCGGCTTTGCCTTGAACAGAATGCTCATGATCAGCCCGTTGATGCAGACGGACTTTCCGCTTCCCGTCGCACCAGCCACGAGCAGATGGGGCATTTTCGACAAGTCGGCGACGATCGGCTCGCCAGAAATATCTCTGCCCAAAGCGACCGTGAGCTTGCCCGGCGCATCCTGATAGGGAGGCGATTCCAACACTTCTCGCAAGGAAACGACCGCCACCTCCGAATTGGGCACTTCAATGCCAATCGCGGATTTCCCCGGAATCGGCGCCTCGATGCGAATGTCTTTGGCAGCGAGAGCCAATGCCAGATCATCCGTCAAGCTGACGATTCGGCTGACCTTCACCCCTGTCGCCGGCTGGACCTCATAACGGGTAACTGCCGGGCCGCGATGGATTTCGGATACAGTCGCGTTCACTCCAAAGCTTTTCAACGTCTGGACGAGCTTGTTCGCATTCAGCGTATGATCCACGTCTTTCCCCGCACCTGTTGTCCTTGGCCGCGAGAGCATTTGCAGGCTCGGCAGCTCGTACGGCATCGCGGGATGGGCTCCCTCCTCCGTTTCCAGCGTGCCGAAGATTTCTTCCTCCCCTTCCAGGGAGAATGTAATCTCTTGCTTCGGCGCAGGCTCGCTCTTCGCCCGACTTGCCTGAACCGGCTGCTCCTGTTCTTCCATGGCGATCCGGTCCGCAAAGTCACGAATGACAGGGGCGACCTTCACTTCCTCCGCTGGAGAATAGCTGTCATGCATGTCGTGGATCACCGGTACGACAATAGCGGCGTCGGCTTCAGCCGCTTGCTTCGCCATGTGAGCTTCCCGCGCCTCTTTTGCCTCCTGCCTGCGCTTTTCGCTTTCCTCCTGCAGGAGCTGGACGGAATCCTTGACCGTTTCTTTGGCTTTTGCGTACATTTGTGCAGCTTTGTCACGGAGGGTCAACAAAATATTGACGTAGGAAAGATTGAACAGGAACATGATGCCCACCAGAAACAGAAACACGATGATGATGCCAGTTCCGATTGTCCCGACGAGGCTGTTGCAAATGGCGAAAACAAGCGCTCCAGCCATTCCTCCCCCGACGCCGGTCGTCGATACTTTCTGGCTATGGTCGAGCCAAAGTCTGTCCCAGGTGACGCGGATGATGCTCTGCTCGGCGAATTTGCCGTCTGCCGTCACTTGCTTGTAGAGGATGAGGTGGTCCCACGTAAACACAGCGAGCGCGATGAGCACAATGCCCAGCACCCGATAGGTCAGCCGCGGCATCTTCCGCGTGAACATCATGTGGATCGCCATTCCGATCAGCAGCACGGGGATGGTAAAATCCCAAGACCCCGCAATGAAGCGGAATAAAAAGGCGAGGACGTTTTTCCCCAGCCATCCGCTTTCCAAAAGCCCGATCAGCGACAGGACGATCACGATCAACCCCAGCAATTCTATTTTGACAACTGAGGCCAATGCCGCTTGCGACTGTTCTCTTTTTCTTCTACTCAGATGGCACGCCTCCTTTTGCCGATTTTTTCAGATATGTACTGCAAATGGGAAAAAGGCAGCCGTCTGCTGTTCGGCTGCTGTTCGTACATTTCTAGTATAACACAGGAAATTCATAGAAATACAGGACTTCTTAGGTGTTCCATTCCGGCTGGAAGCGAACGGTCTGGCCTGGCGCGTATTGCGGCTTCAGGTAATCCTGGGGGTCCGGGCTGATCAATCGCACAATCCTGCCTTCAAAAGGGCCCGTCTGTTCTACCAGCATCGTCGCATGTCCGTGGACAACCTCCTTCAGCTCTTGCTTTTCGACCACATCCATATTGGCGAAGACGATCTCCATCGGCATAACCGAGTATAAAATCATTGCAGCACCTCGTCTCGCCCGTTGCGAGCCTTTTCGATCAGCTCGTTCAGCTTGTTCAACGCCTTGCCCAGTCCGCCGACCTCATCGATCAGCCCGTATTTGACCGCATCGGCTCCGATCACATTCGTGCCGATATCTCGCGTCAATTCGCCTGTTCTCGTCATGAGTTCGCGGAATTGCTCCTCCGTAATCTTGGAGTGTCTGGCGATGAAGCTGACGACGCGATCCTGCATCTTATCGAGATACTCAAACGTTTGCGGCACGCTGATGACAAGCCCTGTCAAGCGAATGGGATGAATCGTCATCGTCGCGGTCTCGGCGATGAACGAGTACGTCCCTGCTACGGCAATCGGAACCCCGATGCTGTGCCCGCCACCGAGCACCAATGTGACGACCGGCTTGGACAAGGAAGCGACCATCTCCGCGATCGCCAGTCCCGCTTCGACATCTCCCCCAACCGTATTGAGGATCACAAGCACTCCCTCAATCTTTTTGTTCTGTTCGGCTGCGACCAACTGGGGGATGAGATGCTCATATTTGGTCGTCTTGTTTTGCGGCGGTAACTGAATATGTCCTTCTACTTGCCCGATGATGCTCATACAATAAATATTGCTTTCCAGCTGGGGCACGTTCGTCTGTCCCAGTTGCGTAATGGATTCGAGCAGCTTTTTCTTGGGATCTTCAGGTCCAGGCGCTTCCCCGGGCGGGGGGGCAGACGGCTCTTGCTCATCAGCAGGTCCGCGCTGCGGAGTGCTTTGCTTGTTTGTCATGGCACTTGCAAATGGCGGCCGATTCAAAAAATCGGTGAATGGTTGCTTTGACATGAATGATCCTCCCTCACTTTCCTCTGTTAGTATGGTTGTGCCGAGGGAAAAACATGCGCCGTTGCCAATCAAATGCAAAAAGCCGAAAATCCGGCTTTTACGCTGGATTCTCGGCTTTCCAAGAACACTCTCTACACTTCCATGATAATCGGAAGGATCATCGGACGGCGACGCGTTTGTTCATACAAGTAGCGTCCCAACGCCTCTTTGACGTTATTTTTGAGAGAAGACCATTCATTTACGTTTTCTTCCATGCATTTGACAAGTGTTTGGGTCACTATGCGATTTGCCTCATCCAGCAATTCTTCGGATTCGCGGACATAGACGAATCCGCGGGAAATAATATCTGGACCGGACAAGATCGTGCCATTTTGTTTACTGAGTGTAACGACAACTACCAGTATTCCATCTTGAGATAGTAATTTGCGGTCTCTAAGCACGATGTTTCCTACATCACCAACACCCAATCCGTCGATGAGGACATTGCCTGCATGGACTTTTGGACCGTAACGGGCTTTGCCGCCGGAAATTTCCACCGTATCGCCGTTATCCAGCAAAAAGATGTTTTCCTGGGGCACTCCCACCTGTTCCGCCAGCAGCGAATGGGTCTTCAACATGCGGTATTCGCCGTGAATCGGGATGAAATACTTCGGCTTCATCAAGTTCAGCATCAGACGCAGTTCTTCCTGGCTGCCATGACCGGAGACGTGGACGGTTCCGTTTGGTCCATGGCCGCCGTAAATGACTTCGGCGCCGATGCGGGATAATTGATCGATTGTGCGCGCCACGTATTTTTCATTCCCGGGAATGGGAGTGGCGGCGATGATGACGGTGTCGCCTGGAAGGATGTCAATTTTCCGATGGGCGGATCGGGCCATTCGCGTGAGAGCAGACATCGGCTCTCCCTGGCTTCCAGTTGACAGAATCGCCACTTGTTCAGCTGGCAATTTGTTGATTTCGTCCGTATCAACAATCAACCCTTCCGGTACGAAAAGGTAGCCGAGCTCGCGGCTGATGTTGATGACGTTTTGCATGCTCCTGCCTACTACTGTCAGCTTTCGGTTGAATTGGGCAGCTGCATCCACGACTTGCTGAATGCGGTGTACGTTGGATGCGAAGGTAGAGATGATGATGCGGCCAGTGGCTTTACTGAACACATCTTTGATCGCAATGCCGACGGAACGTTCCGATCCGGTAAAACCGGGCCGCTCGGCATTGGTACTGTCGGACAACAGGCACAACACGCCACGGTCGCCAATCATTGCCATTTTGGCAAGGTCAGCAGTCTGGTTGTTGATCGGCGTCTGATCAAATTTGAAGTCCCCCGTGTGGACGATATACCCTTCCGGTGTATCCAGGCATACCCCGACACAATCCGGGATGCTGTGGTTCACGCGGAAAAAGGTCGCTTTCATCTTGCCGAGGACGATCTCCGAGTCACTGTTGATCAAAACGCGCTTCGTGTCATTTAGGATGCCCGCTTCCTTCAATTTTGCATCGATCAGTCCCAGGGTAAGTTTTGTCGCGTAGACCGGTACATTCAGGTGCTTCAGCACATAGCTAAGACCCCCGATATGGTCTTCGTGTCCGTGCGTTACAATAATCCCCCGAACCTTGTCGCGATGCTCCTCGAGGTAAGTGATATCCGGAATTACCATGTCAATTCCCAGCATTTCTTCCTCCGGGAATTTCAATCCGGCATCAATCACAACGATGTCATCCTCGGTTTGTACCACGTACATGTTCTTCCCAATTTCGCCGACTCCGCCCAGGGCGAAAATGAGAACAGAGTGATTCGACTTTGCCAAAACGTGTAACCTCCTATATTTAGTTGTCATGTCCACTCAATAAAAACCGCCCCAAATCACTTACATTCATTATACCCGAAGTGAAAACATGAACACAAGGAAAAAGAGCCAATCCCGGCGGGGAATGGCTCTCCTTCTTTCGCTATGATTAATCAAGCAAGGAATGTACGAATGCTTTTTCCTGTTCGGTCAGCTCTACCAGCGGCAAGCGCAATCCGCCTACCTCTACACCCAGCTTCTTCAGAGCCGCTTTTGTCGGCCCTGGGCTCGGATAAGCAAACAGTCCTTCAAACACGGGCAGCAGTTTGCGATGCATGCCGGCCGCTGCCACGTGGTCGCCCTGCAGGAACGACTGGATCATCTCTGTCATCTGACGGCCGACGACGTGACTGGCTACACTCACAATGCCGACGCCCCCGATCGCGAGTACCGGCAATGTCAAGCCGTCGTCCCCGCTGTACAGCTCAAAGCCTTCAGGAGCATGCTCGATGATTTTGGCCATTTGCGACAGGTTGCCAGACGCTTCCTTGATGCAGACCACGTTGGGCAATTCTGCCAGACGCAGCGTAGTCTCTGCGGTCATGTTCACCGCGGTTCTGCCCGGCACATTGTACAGCATCACAGGCAGTTCAGAAGCTTCCGCCACTGCCTTGAAGTGCTGGTACAACCCTTCCTGCGACGGCCGGCTGTAGTACGGCGCAACTACCATGACCGCATCTACGCCAATCGACTGGACGGCCTGCGTAAACTCCACACTGGATGCGGTATCGTTGCTGCCTGTTCCCGCGATAATATGGCATTTGCCCTTCGCATACGCGACAACGTGCTTAAACAGGTCCAGTTTTTCCGACCGGGACAAGGTAGGAGACTCCCCTGTTGTCCCGCTCACGACGATCCCTTCACTGCCGGTTGCCAGCAAATGATCAATGAGCCGCTCCGTCTTTTCGTAGTCAATCTCCAGTTGTTCATTGAACGGTGTCACCATAGCGGTGACCAGTCGCCCAAAACGTGCCACTGACTTCCAACTCCTCTTCTCATTGTCGATCTTACATGTGGTGTGCGTGCAGGTTGAATTGTTGGTGAAGTGCGCGAACAGCTCTGATCATATCCGCCTCGTGAACCAGTACCCAGATCGTCGTATGGGAGTCTGCCGATTGCAGGATTTGGATGTCTTCCTGCGTCAGCGCTTCGACGATTTGTGCCATGACGCCGGGGACTCCCGTCATGCCTGCGCCGATCACAGACACTTTCGCGCAATGCGGCAGCAGCTGGGGCTCATAGCCCAGCTCCGTCAGCAGACGGGCCGCTTTTTCGCCCATCTCGTCATGGACGGTATACGCGACCCCCAACGGATTCACATTGATAAAGTCAACGCTGATATTGTTCGTCGCCATAGTCTTGAATACTTGCAGTTGGGTGTCGTAGTGGCCTTCCCGGTTTGCCACTTTCACCTGTGTAATGTTGGGAACGTGGGCGATTCCCATTACGACCCGGTCATAGACAGTTTGCCCCAGTTTGCCAATTTCCAGCATAGTGGTAACCAATGTCCCAGGGTCGTCCGAAAACGTCGAGCGCACGCGAATCGGCACATTCGCCTGCATCGCGATCTCCACCGCTCGCGGATGAATCACCTTGGCTCCGAGATGAGCCATATTGCAAATTTCCGTATAGCTCACCATCGCCAGAGGCTGCGCTTCCTGTACGATCCGCGGGTCTGCCGTCATGATTCCTTCCACGTCGGTGAAAATGTCCACCATCTCTGCCTGCAAGGCAACTCCCAGTGCCGTCGCGGTCGTATCGCTTCCTCCGCGCCCCAGCGTAGTGATCTCCCAATCTGCTGTCCGTCCCTGAAAGCCTGGAACGATGACAACGTTGCCTGCTTCCAGTTCCTTATGGATGCGGACGGGATCAATCGACAAAATCTGTGCATTGCTGAAATCGTCGCTGGTGATGATGTTTGCCTGGCCGCCCGTGAGAATCGTCGCCTTGATACCACGCGCGTTCAGCATGCTGCACATGACCGTTGCCGAAATGATTTCACCCGTATGCATCAGCATATCCATTTCCCGACTCGGCAGTTGGTTCCCATTATTGCGAATCAACTGTAAAAGCGTATCGGTCGCATAGGGATCGCCTTTGCGTCCCATTGCCGATACGACTACGACGAGGGAATAGCCTCCCTCCATCGCCTTTTCTATATGGTAGATAGCCCGATTTCGGCATTCTTCTGTCGCCAGGGAAGAACCGCCGAACTTCTGGACGAGAATCTTCACAAACCTCTCCCCTATGCTCTTGCTTTGATGAGTTCTTCCGCGATTTGAACCGTGTTCCATGCCGCGCCTTTGAGAAGGTTGTCAGAAACGATCCACATATGCAGCCCGCGAGGATGATGGAGATCGCGACGCACACGGCCGACAAATACGTCCAGTTTGCCTGTGGCATCGGTTGCGAGCGGATAGCGCTGCTCTTCCGGCACGTCTACCAGAACGACTCCCGGAGCGTTGCCCAGCAAGGACTTGACTTCTTCCACATCAAAGTCTTGCTTCAGCTCGACGTACACGGACTCGCTGTGCCCGTAAACGACCGGAATGCGCACGCATGTCGCAGACACCAATACGGTATCATCACCGAAAATTTTCTTGGTTTCATTGACCATTTTCATTTCTTCATAAGTAAACCCGTTATCCGTGAACACATCAATTTGCGGGATCGCATTGAACGCAATCTGATGATGCACCGGCAGCTTGCTTACCGGCAGCACCTTGCATTCCGGTTCCTTGCCATCGAGCACATCGCGGCTTTGCTGTTGCAGCTCGTTGATGGCGGATTGACCCGCACCGGACACAGCCTGATACGTCGATACGATAATGCGGTCAATGCCATAGCGATCATACAAGGGTTTCAGAGCGGCTACCATCTGAATTGTGGAGCAATTCGGATTCGCAATAATTCCTTTGTTCGCGAGCGCAGCTTCCATGTTAACTTCCGGAACGACCAACGGAACTTCCGGGTCCATCCGGAATGCGCTGGTATTGTCGATTACGACAGCACCGTGGCGCACAGCGTGGGGTGCCAATTCCTTGCTGACTGCCCCGCCAGCACTGAACAGAGCAAAATCGACTCCTTGAAAGCTGTCTGGCGTCGCTTCTTCGAGGACGATTTCTTGCCCCTTGAACATCACCGTTTTGCCGGCGGAACGTCCGGAAGCAAGCAGCTTGAGTTGTTTAACCGGAAAATTGCGCTCTTCCAAAAGGCGAACCATCTGCTGTCCGACCGCACCGGTGGCACCTACGACAGCGACATTGTAAGTCTGATTAGCCATCTCTTACTCTCCTCCTAATAGCGAAAAACAGGTTGGTTGAATTTGTGTTTCATTGTCGTTTGTCAGTAGTTGAATCTTTCGATGAGCAAGGGTTGCAATTGTCGCCCTTCCAGTGCCGCCTCACATGTCTCCAGAAGAAGCTCCATGCGGGCTACAAGCGAATTCGGCTTTTTATCCGGAGCATCCTGTCCGAACGGGACGAAATAGATATTTTTTGCAGCCAACAGCTTGGCAATATTGGCCGCATTTAATCCCAGACCATCGTTGGTCGAAATCGCGATGACCAGTGGACGCAGATTGCGCATGGTAGCCTTGGCAGCCATCAGCACGGCGCTGTCGGTAATGGCGTTCGCCAGCCGGCTTGTCGTGCTTCCCGTGCACGGCGCGATGATCATCGCATCCAGCAGCTTGGAAGGGCCGAGCGGTTCCGCCTGGGGAATCGTCGAGATCAACTCTTCTCCCGTAAGCTCCTTGAGCTGCTGCTGCCAGCTGGCAGACGTGCCAAAACGCGTATCAGTCGTCATAACGGTATTCGACACAATCGGGATGACACGCGCTCCGGCATCCACGAACCGCTTGATTTGCGGCATCGTTTCCTCCAAGGTGCAGTGCGATCCTGACAGGCCAAAGCCGATGGTTTTCCCTTGCAGTTTACTCATGATGACTCCTCCCTGGTTTTCGATTGCTCCGCAATGAGACGAGACAAAGTTTGAGCGAGAATTTGTCCTGCGGTTTTAGGTGCAACGATTCCAGGTAATCCAGGAGCGAGAAGCGCTTTGATGCCTCGTCTTTCGGCATAACGAAAATCGGTGCCTCCCGGCTTGGAAGCCAGGTCCAGGATGAACGCCGATTGGGGCATTTGAGCGATCACTTCAGCAGTGAGCAATAATTGCGGGACGGTATTAAAAATAAAATCAGCATTCGTCACTTGTTGCTTCAGTTCGCTTATATGGAAGGGAGTCATTCCCATCTCATAAATGCGTGCCAAGTGTTCCTGACGCCGAGCCCCCACTCTGACTCGCGCTCCCAATGCGTGCAGTGCCCGAGCCATGGATAATCCGGTTCTGCCTAATCCCAAAACAAGAGACTGCGACCCGTGAATCGTGATATCGGTATTTTGAATCGCCATCATCAATGCTCCCTCTACGGTAGGGATGGAGTTGTAGATCGCGACCTCATCACGCTCCAGCAGTTCCACCAGCGGGATCTGCCTGGGGCCGAGCAGTCTTTTCAAATAAGGTTTCGCCATTCCCGTGTATACCACGCAGTGCTTAGGCAGGCTGGCTGCGTGCTCTTCTTGCAGCTGCAGTTGTTTGGAGCAAAAAATACTTTCCACGAATCCTTGATCATCCGTACCAACGATCGGAAGGATGAGGGCGTCCACGTCTTTCAACACATCGCATGTTAATGGTTTCTTCGTTGCCCCTGTGAAATTGCTTTCCAGGTTGTCGAAACCAACTAAGGTGACGCTGGCGTCCAGTTGGATGCAACGTTTGATTACTTCCAGCTGGCGAGCGTCTCCACCGATGAAGGCAACATGTATGCCCGTTAGCATGCTGCGTTCCCCTTTCCACACATTTTACTGCAATAAATGATCGAAACGCAAAGGTTTTTCCATGCGAAAAAGTTTATGAAAAACGTTGCGGTCTACCCTCATCCTATTCTCTTTGCCCTGGTTCGGTGACAGTGGTGCCTACTTTGGCGCAGCTTGTGTCTCCTGCTGATCCAATTGGATAATGACCATGTCCGGCCCGATTTTCACGATGGAAGTCCACGGAATGACGAGGTCTTCCCGCTTCTTGCCAAACCCGAAGAAACTGCCTTTTGGCAAGATGATCGACTGGATCTGACCGCTTTCCGGGTGGATAACGAGATCCGAATCACTGATCACTCCCATTTTCTCTCCTGTGTCCAGGCCAATAATTTCCTTGCCTCCCAGCTCGCTCAGCCGCATAGATGAACCCCCTTTGTCCTGATTACTTGATGATATACGCAAAAAAACCCGGCCTATGCCGGATTTTCCTGTAATCAATGGTTCTTATAGAAGAATATCGTTTTTCACATTGGCCGGGAACCCTTCGAGGGGGCTGACCATCGCCAGCGCCAATTTGGACCGGAAGAGCTGCTGTGCTACCGTCCAGACCGATTCGTGAGATACCCGGTCGATTTTTTCCAAAATCTCGTCGAGGCTCAAGTGCCGCCCAAGCAGCAGTTCGTTTTTGCCGAGACGGCTCATGCGGCTGTTGGTGCTCTCCAGACTGAGCATGAGACTGCCCTTCAACTGTTCCTTGCCTTTTTTCAGTTCCTTGTCCGTAATACCGTGGTCGGCAACATCGCGAAGCACGTGAGCGACGATGTCAAATACCTGTCCGACGTGCTCCTGTGCCGTACCCGTGTACACCGTAAACGTTCCTGCTTCCTTATAGGAGGAATGATACGAGTAGACGGAGTACGCCAATCCCCGCTCCTCACGAATTTCCTGAAACAAACGGGAACTCATGCTGCCGCCCAGCACGTTGTTCAACAGGATGAGGGAGTACACTTCTTCATGCCCTACCTGGAAGCCGGGGAGCGATATGCACAGATGCGCCTGCTCGGTCTTCTTTTGCTGGGAGATGATGTTGGCCGTAAAATCAGGCGTCGTCAAGGTCGGCAACGGGGACGAACGGTGGATTGAAGAAAATCTTTTCCGGATATCTTCGATCAGACTATCGTCAAAATTCCCCGCAACCGTAACGACTGTATTCTCCGGCAAGTAGCGCTGCTCGACGTAAGCCAGCAGGTCGTCGCGCTTCAGGCTGCGCAGCACGTCCTCCGTACCGAGAATGGTGTAGCCGAGCGGATGCGCTCCATAAGACGCTCGGGCGATCAAGTCGTGCACGAGATCGTCTGGCGTATCCTCGTACATGCTGATTTCCTCGATGACTACATTTTTTTCCTTTTCCAACTCGTCTGCATCAAAGACGGAGTTGAAATACATATCCGAAAGCACGTCCAGGGCGATCGGCGCATGCTGATCCAGCACGCGGGCGTAGTAACAGGTGTATTCCTTTGAAGTAAAGGCGTTCACATTTCCGCCAATCTCGTCGAAGGTCTCGGCAATTTCTTTTGCCGACCGGGTAGCCGTCCCCTTGAAGAACATGTGCTCCAGAAAGTGGGAAATGCCGTTATTTGCTTCATTCTCATATTTGGAACCGGTCCCTACCCAGATGCCAATGGCAACGGAGCGGACGGACGGAATCCTTTCCGTCACGATCCGAAGACCGTTTTCACACGTATGACGCTGTATCACTTACATCCTCCTCGGTTGATCATCTGTCTCTGCCCACTATCTAAGGGGAAATCTTGTAAACACGTCTAACTATAACAAACTTCCTTGGTCTCCACAACAAATGATCATACGGCTCATTTCACCACGCGGCTGGAGGAGATGACTTCGGAAACCGTGGTAGGCTTCAAACCTTTTTGCCTGGCGATGCTAAGCAGCTGATCGAGGCTCGCCTCCGAGGCGGCAGTGGGATGCATCAGCACGAGGACGCCGTTTCCCATCAGGCGGGAAATTTTGCGTACGACCCAGTCCGGCGACGGCTTTTGCCAATCCACGGTATCCGCCGTCCACAAGATCGTTTTCATTTGAAACGTCGATGCTGCAATTTGCACGACGCGCTGATGAAAGGAGCCGGAAGGAGGAGCAAAGAGCGTGGGCTTGATTCCGAGCGTCTTTTGGATGACATCCTGTGTCTTGCCGATCTCCTGTTCGATTCGCTGAGGTCCAAGCGTCTTCATGTCCGGATGCGAGTAGGCGTGATTGCCAATTTCATGGCCACGTGCGGCAATCTTTTTCGCTTCCTCGGGGTAGCGCTTCACCCACGAACCATCCAAAAAGAACGTCGTCTTTACGCCGTGTTTGTCCAGCGTGTCCAGCATCGAGTCGAGATATTCGTTCCCCCAGGCGACATTGATCATGAACGATATTGCGGGTTTTTTCGGATTCCCGCGATAGATCGGCAGCATCCCCAACTGTTCCAGGGTGACCGCAGGCGGGACTTCCTTGTAAACCAGCGCATCCGGAGATTCATTCCCTGTTGCGATTATGTTGTTTATGGAAGCCTCTACATCTACTATACGTCCGTTGTAGCCAGGAATTGCCGCTTTCCAGCTTTTATCGTAGACGGCATCGATCGGCTTTTCTTCCTTGCCTTCCTTCCATTGTTCAATCAACTGGCGCAAGCGCTCCCTGTCACCCATTCTTTTATCAGCAGTGATCGCCCTCTGGTGTTTCATGACGTCTATGTATTCCGAAATGGGCTTGACATTCAGCAGGAGCATGAACAGTATGGCGCAGCCTGTAGCAAACAAAAGTCTCCTTTTCGCTTCCGTCATCGGGGCTTTCGTCTCCTTCCGTCGTACAAGTCTCTCTTTGTCCAATGTATGAATCGGGGACACGACTTAGACGAAAAAAGAAAAAAGCTTCCGTACGCGAATTTCTTCGAGTGACGAAGCCTTTTGCTTGTTGTTTATTCGGCTGCTGCCGGTGCGGAGTCTGCTTGCCGCGCTGCCGCCTGCTCCTTCAAGACAGCCTTGCGGGAGAGGTTGATGCGGCCTTGGTCGTCGATCTCCGTTACCTTCACCTGAACTTTGTCCCCAACGGAGACGACATCCTCGGTTTTGGCTACGCGCTCTTCAGCCAGTTGCGAAATGTGGCAAAGCCCTTCTTTGCCCGCGAACAGCTCGATGAATGCGCCGTATTTTTCCACGCGTTTGACTGTACCCAGATAAGTCTGGCCGACAGCCACTTCGCGAACGAGATCTTCGATGATTTGCTTGGCTCGCAGGTTCGCCTCGTGGTTGACCGAAGCGATGAAGACGCGGCCGTCTTGCTCGATGTCGATTTTGACGCCTGTCTCTTCGATAATCTTGTTGATGACGCGGCCTTGAGGACCGATGACATCGCGGATTTTTTCCGGGTTGATCGTGATGGTCATGATCTTCGGCGCATATGGAGACAGTGTCTCGCGCGGCTTGGAGATCGTGCTCATCATGTGCTTCAGGATGTGCAGACGGCCAATGCGCGCTTGCTCGAGGGCCATCTCCAGAATTTCACGGTTGATCCCGGAAATTTTGATGTCCATCTGAATCGCAGTGATCCCGGCTTCTGTACCGGCTACTTTGAAGTCCATGTCCCCGAGATGGTCTTCCATACCCTGGATGTCAGTGAGAATGGAGAACGATTTTCCGTCCTTGCCCATAATCAGACCCATGGCGATTCCCGCTACCGGTGCCTTGATTGGTACCCCTGCGTCCATCAGCGCGAGCACGCTGGCGCAAATCGAAGCTTGCGAGGTGGAGCCGTTGGACTCGATTACTTCCGAAACCAGACGGATGGTGTACGGGAACTCGGTCTCCGATGGAATGATCGGTTCGATCGCCCTCTCGCCCAGCGCCCCGTGTCCAATCTCGCGGCGGCCAGGAGGACGAAGCGGACGTGCTTCCCCTACGCTGTACGGCGGGAAATTGTAGTGGTGCATGAAGCGTTTCGATTCTTCCAGCCCCAGCCCGTCCAAAATCTGCACATCGCCGAGTGCGCCGAGTGTGCAAACGCTAAGTGCCTGTGTCTGACCGCGGGTAAACATGGCAGAGCCGTGTGTGCGCGCCAGCACGTCCACTTCGCTGGAGAGCGGGCGGATTTCATCGAGAGCCCGTCCATCGGGGCGAATTTTTTCTTCGGTGATCAGACGGCGAACTTCATCCTTGACGATGTTGCCCAGCACTTCGCTGATCATTTTTTCCTGCTCTTCAAAGGTATCGGGATTCAAGGCGGCAAAATGTTCCCTTGTTTCGGCCTTGATGTCGTCGATCGCATCGTAGCGAGCTTGCTTCTCCTCGATACGCACGGCTTCCTTCAGACGCGCTTCGGCAAAATCGCGCACAGCCCGATCAATTTCCGGATCGACTTCGTGCAGGATCACTTCCATTTTCGGTTTGCCGATCTCTGCCGCGATCTGGTTTTGGAACTCGACGAGCTTCTTGATCTCTTCGTGACCCGTCATGATCGCTTCCAGCATGTCTGCTTCCGACACCTGATTCGCGCCTGCTTCCACCATGTTGATCGCATCGTGGGTACCCGCCACGACCAGGTGAATATCGCTCTTCTCTGCCTGAGCGACAGTCGGGTTGATGATGAACTGGCCATCGACACGGCCGACGATTACGCCGGCAATCGGTCCTTCAAACGGAATCTCGGACACGCACAGCGCTGCAGATGTCCCGATCATCGCGGCAATTTCAGGCGAGCAGTCTTGATCGACGGACAGAACCGTATTTACGATTTGTACGTCGTTACGGAAACCTTCTGCGAAAAGCGGGCGAATGGGACGGTCGATCAAGCGGCTGGCCAGAATCGCCTTTTCACTCGGACGACCTTCTCTTTTAATAAAGCCGCCGGGGATCTTCCCGACCGCATAGAGACGTTCCTCGTAGTTGACGGTAAGCGGGAAGAAATCAAGCGCTTTTGGTTCCTTCGAGACCGTCACTGCAGACAGGATTGCCGTATCGCCGTACCGAACCAGAACAGAGCCGTGCGCCTGTTTGGCCATTTTGCCAAATTCGAGCTTCAGCTTGCGGCCTGCCAGTTCGTATTCAAATGTACGGAATTGTTGCTCCATGTTGCTAGCAGTCCTCCTTCACGACAATGTGAATGTTCACACTTTGTTTTCTACCTGTATGTATTATTTCCTGCCGTACTCAAAATTAAATGGCTGGCAGCGGCAGTCTTTCACGGATAATAAAAAAAGCTTCTATATGAAGCTATGGGAAGAAGCTTGTCCTTCTTCGATTGCGAGGTTATTCGTTTCGGAGAGGGCAGCCCGTACGGTGCCGCACTCTCCTGCACGAGAGAAAAAAGCGGGGTGAACCCGCTTTTTGCAAAACGCGAATTAGCGACGCAGACCCAGACGGTCTACCAGCGCACGGTAACGTTGAACGTCAGATTCGCGCAGGTATGTCAACAGGTTGCGGCGTTGACCTACCATTTTCAGAAGACCACGACGGCTGTGGTGATCTTTCTTGTGAGTGCGCAAGTGTTCGTTCAGGTTGTTGATGTTTTCGGTCAGGATAGCGATTTGGACTTCCGGCGAACCGGTGTCGTTCTCATGCGTACGGAACTCTTGGATCAGTTGAGTTTTACGTTCTTGAGTCAATGCCATCATGACTCACCTCCTTATTTTTTTACCGTTAGCCGAGTCTGCCGTCGGTGAGCCTCGGTCAGCCAAGCTACGGTTATCTGTACAACGTTTTGAATTATAGCATACCATTTTGGGAAAAGCAAAGAGGAATCGCGGCTTGCGAACATTACGCTTTGAACTTTTGTCTGGCTGTCTCCACATCGCGCCGGATCTGCGCGATGAGCGCATCTACACCGGAAAACTTTTGTTCTTCGCGAATGTAGAATAAAAACTCCACTTCTACGTCTTTGCCGTAAATCTCGCCGGAGAACTCAAAAATGTGGACTTCCAGCGATTTTTCTTTCTTTTCGAGTTCAAAGGTCGGCTTGATGCCTACGTTCATCACGCCGTAGTAGCTTTTCTGGTCGACCGTGAAGCGGACTCCGTACACGCCATTTTTGCCGATCAAATAGGGAGCGGCCACTTTCACGTTCGCCGTCGGGAAGCCGATGGTGCGTCCGCGCTTGTCTCCATGTACGACAGTTCCGCGCACCTTGTACGGACGGCCGAGCATGAGATGGACCTGCTCTACATCCCCGCCGTGCAAATACTCGCGAATGATGGTGCTGCTCACTTTTTCTCCCAAACGATTGACAGGTCCGACGATATCCAGGCCGTAGCGTCCCTGGCTCATCTCCTGCAAAGTCTGGGCGGTTCCCATGCCGCGATACCCAAAGGTGTAGTCAAAGCCGACCACGACATGGCGGCATCCGAGCGGCATGAGGCACTCTGAAATGAAGTCTTCGGGATAAACAGCGGCAAAGCCGATATCAAAGCTCATGACATAGGTGTTGTCCACACCCATTTTCTCGAATTGCTCCAGTTTGTCAGCAAGCGGAGTCAGGTAGCGCGTATAGCCGCTTTGCCCCAATACCTCGCGCGGGTGGGGATCAAACGTCAGGACAGTGCTCTGCCAGCCGTTTGCCTTGGCGGTATCGATCGCTTTCTGGATGACGCGCCGATGACCGATATGTACGCCATCGAAGTAGCCTAATGCGATTGCGCAAGGGTCAGCTTGAAAATCAGCGGGCAACGGGTATGTCAAAGAGATCGTTTTCACGGTTACACCTCGGAAGGAAAGACTTTTTCAGCTTTGGCATAGAGGCCTTTTTCCCCGCGGCACACGCGGTGAATCCCGAGCAACTCGCTTCCTGCAAACAGGCAAATCAGGCTCCCTTCCTCTGCGTCAACACCGGGCAGCGCCGTGGTCAACCCGTTTCGCACGGCCCTGACTCGCTCCGGCTTCACCTGAAATGCAGGCATGAATGACATCGCTTGCGGGATCGAAACCAATTTGCGAGAGAGCTCTTCCCGGTCTGCGGCCGCTTCTTCCAGCTGCGCGAGAGGGATGGCCTCCTCTGCCACGAACGGGCCGCTCTTGATGCGCCTAAGCCGCTTCATATGGGCAGGATACCCCAGGACGCGGCCAAGGTCAACACATAAGGTGCGCATGTACGTCCCCTTGGAGCACGTGCATGTAAAGGACACGTCCACGAAGCCGTCTTCCGGCCGAATGTCGTGCAAGGTCAATTCGTAGATGGTCACCTTCCGGGCTTTCCTCTCAATGACTGTCCCTTCCCTCGCCAGATCGTACAAGCGGACGCCATTTACTTTGACAGCAGAGTACATGGGAGGCACTTGTTCGATTTCCCCGAGAAAGCTGCGAAAGGTCTCTTCCACCCGCTCTCTCGTGATGGAAGCGGTATCCACTTCCCGCTGCTCGATGACTTCCCCAGCAGCGTCCTCCGTCGTCGTCGAAGAACCTAAGCGCATGATGACCTCGTACCGTTTGGGCAGCTCCTGCAAATACTCGACAAGCCTCGTCGCCTGTCCGAGACAGATTGGCAGCACGCCGGTCACATCGGGATCGAGCGTACCGGTGTGACCGACTTTTTTCGTTCCGAATAGACGGCGAATTCGCGCTACACAGTCATGGGATGTCATGCCAGCTGGCTTGTCTACCACCAGCACGCCGTTTATGCTACTCATTGCTGCTCACTCCCAATGCTCTATCCAATGCAAGCCGTAGTTTTTCCTTCGCTTCCTGCAGGGAACCGCGAATGGTGCACCCGGCTGCCTTGGCATGCCCGCCTCCGCCAAGCTCTTTGGCAATCGCGGACACATCTACGCGATCTCTTGCGCGCATGCTCACCTTGACCACATCTGCTTCGGATTCGACGAACGAGACGCCCACCTCTACGCCTTCAATGTTGCGGCAGTAGTTGACCAGTCCCCCGGCGTCTTCCCGCGTGGCTCCTGCCTGGGCGAAATCATCAAGGCGGACGGTCAGCGAAGCTACGAGGTTGCGGTGGGAGAGCTCAAGGGATTGCAGGGCAAGGCGCAAAATCTTGATGTGCGCCAAGGTGATCTCCTCGAGGCAGCGTTCGGCGACCTCTGCGGGCTTCACGCCGTAGCGAAGCAGTTGGGAGGCGATCTCCATGACGTGCGGAGACGTATTGGAATAACGGAATCCTCCCGTGTCTGTCAAAAGTCCGGTGTAAATGCACAGCGCCAGCTCTTCATTGAAGGTCAGGCCCGCTGCGACCGCCACGTCGTACAAAATCTCCGCTGTTGCCGCTGCATCGGTGCGAATCAGGTTGACCGTGCCAAAGCCGTCATTCGTAGGGTGGTGATCGATATTCAGCAAAACCGCCCCCGAAGCAAACAAAGACCGTACATCGCCCATCCGAGACTCGTCAGCACAGTCTACGGCGATTACGGCCTCGAACGTTTCGTCCAGCGGGTTTTTGGAAAGGTTGCGCAGCCTGTTAAACCGCGGCAAAAAATGAAATTTCTCCGGTGTTTCTCCTTCGTTTACAACCATGTACTCCTTCCCCAGCTGCTCCAGCATCATTGCGACAGCGAGGGCAGAGCCTGTTGCGTCACCGTCCGGATTGACATGAGAAAGGACCAGGAAGCGGTCACGTGCATGCATGAATCGCACCGCTTCCTGCAAAGCATTAAGATTTGGATTCATCCTGTTTTCCCTCTTCAGTGGAGATTTCCCGCAGGATCGATTCAATTTTGCTTCCGTAGTCGATCGACTCGTCCAGCTTGAAGGCGAAATCAGGAATGTGGCGCAGCTTTACGCGTTTGCCGATTTCCGTACGCAAAAATCCTTTCGCCTTTGCCAGCCCCGCGAGAGAAGCCTTCCGCTCCTCTTCGCTGCCGAAAATGCTGACATACACTTTCGCCAGTTGCAGATCGCTGCTCACTTCTACGTCCGTAACTGTCACAAAGCCGATGCGCGGGTCCTTGAGACCACGCTGCAGCAAAATGCTCAATTCTTTCTTGATTTCTTCCCCGACTCGGCTCATCCGTGTCTTGTTCATGTTCTTCACCTCCGCTGGCTGTGCTAGTCGTAGTATGCCGTATCCGTATGAATCAACTCCACATCGGGGTGGTTTTCCACGAAACGGATCACAGCCTGAATTTCCTGTTGCAAAAAGGACATCTCATTAGCAACGGCAGCGATACCCAAAATGGTTCGCTGCCACTGCTTGGGATAAGCCATCTCTGCTGCAGCTACGTTGAATCTGCTTCGCAACTTGCCGAGCAAGCTGTTGACGATGGCCCTTTTCTCTTTCAAGTTCTGGCAAGCGGGCAGAAACAGTTCCATCTGCACACTCGCAACCATTATTGCTTCACTTCAACCATGACAAAGGCTTCGATAATGTCGCCCACCTTCAGATCCTGGAAGCGTTCCAGCGTCAGACCGCATTCGTAACCGGCGGCGACTTCTTTCGCATCATCCTTGAAGCGTTTCAGCGTATCCAGCTTGCCTTCGTATAGGACGATGCCATCGCGGATGAGGCGAGCACCTGCATCTCGGCTCAGCTTGCCGTCCGTGACATAGCAGCCGGCGATGTTTCCGACTTTGGACACCTTGAACACTTCGCGGATTTCTGCCTGGCCGATGATGTCTTCTTTGTAGACAGGGTCCAGCATCCCTTTCAGCGCTTGTTCGATCTCCTCGATCACGGTGTAAATGACGCGGTGCAGACGGATGTCGATTTTTTCTTGCTCCGCCATGTTGCGCGCGTTTGGTTCAGGTCGAACGTTGAACCCGATGATGATCGCGTTGGACGCATTTGCCAGCGTCACGTCGGACTCGGTAATGGCACCGGCGCCAGTGTGAATGATTTTCACGCGGGTTCCGTTGACATCGATTTTCTCAAGGGCACCGCGCAGGGCCTCTACAGACCCTTGTACGTCTGCTTTGACAATCAGGTTCAACTCTTTGATATCGCCTTCCTGAATTTGCTGGAACAGATCGTCCAGCGAAACGCGGGCACTCTCGCGACGCTCGGATTCACGCTGTTTGGCTGCGCGTGCTTCCCCGATGGCACGAGCCTTTTTCTCGTCCTCGAACACGCGGAACTGATCGCCTGCTTGCGGTACATCGTTCAGACCGGTGATTTCTACCGGGGTAGAAGGACCCGCTTCTTTCAGACGGCGGCCTTTGTCATTGACCATTGCGCGTACACGTCCGAATGTGGAACCTACGACGATCGGATCACCGACACGCAGCGTACCTTGTTGGACGAGAACCGTAGCCACAGGACCGCGGCCTTTGTCCAGTTCAGCCTCGACAACGGTACCGCGTGCGCGTTTGTCCGGATTGGCTTTGAGCTCCTGTACTTCCGCCACGAGCAGGATGTACTCCAGCAGCTCCTCGATACCGATGCGCTGTTTTGCGGACAATGGCGTGAAGATCGTGTCTCCGCCCCATTCCTCGGCAACGAGTTCGTACTCGGTCAACTCTTGCTTGATCCGGTCGACGTTGGCTTCCGGTTTATCCACTTTGTTCACGGCTACGATGATCGGAACGTTCGCTGCTTTTGCATGGCTGATCGCCTCAATCGTTTGCGGCATGACACCGTCGTCGGCAGCTACGACCAGTACGGTAATATCCGTAATTTGTGCACCGCGAGCGCGCATCGTGGTAAAGGCCGCGTGACCCGGCGTATCGAGGAACGTGATTTTCTTTCCTTTAATCTCTACCTGATAAGCACCGATATGCTGGGTGATACCGCCAGCCTCGCCAGCGACTACGTTGGTGGAGCGGATCGCGTCGAGCAGAGTCGTTTTCCCGTGGTCGACGTGGCCCATGATCGTCACGACTGGCGGGCGCTCGACCAGGCTCTCTGGCGGATCGACTTCTTCGATGGTCTCGAAGTTGGTTTCGTCAATGACGATTTTTTCTTCAACCTCTACATTGTATTCCGCGCAGATCAGCTCGATTGCGTCTTTTTCCAGGTACTGGTTGATCGTGGCCATGATCCCCAAATTAAACAACTTTTTGATGATTTCCGCCGGTTCCTTGCGCAGTTTTACCGCCAGCTCGTTTACGGTCAGCGAATCGGTAAAGGTAATCTTTGCCGGTGGTTCCAGCA
The DNA here is from genome assembly GCF_042683565.1 of Brevibacillus sp. GCM10020057. Classification (NCBI taxonomy): domain Bacteria; kingdom Bacillati; phylum Bacillota; class Bacilli; order Caryophanales; family Paenibacillaceae; genus Brevibacillus; species Brevibacillus sp. GCM10020057. Next base: position 387,767 of record NZ_JBHUJW010000043.1, on the reverse strand, counting down.
CAGGGCGCTGCTGTTTTTGCGGCGCGCGTCCACCGCCGCCTTTGCGGTTATTCTGGTTGCGGTTGTTGCCTCCGCGGAACGGCTGGTTTTTCTTGCTGTCTTCAAACGTCTTTTGGGCTTGCGGTCCCTTTTTGATTTTCTCGCGTTTTTCCAGGCCTACGTTTGTAGGGAGTTTTACCTTGTCTTCAAAATCATCTCCCAGACGCGCATCTAACGGCGCGCTGGAAGCAGCCTGGCTTTGCGGGCGTTGCTGGTTTTGCGGTCTTGAAGGACGCTGCTGTTGGTTTTGGGTCTGCGGCTTGCGGTCAGTCGTTTTAGCAGGTTGACTTCTCATATTGTTTGGTTTTCTCTCCTGATTCTTCCCCTGATTTTTTCCTTGTTGAGGACTTTGCTGATCGGGTCGGCTCCCGGAATGGCTGCTGCCTGCGGAACGCTGGCTGCTCGGGCTGTTCCCTCCACGATCACGGTCGGCCGGGCGCTCATTGCGCTGCTGGACAGGCTGTTGACCGGTCCCGGACTGCGACTGGGGACGGGATTGTCCTCTGGATTCGTTCGGGCGACGTTGATCGTCCGCTTGTTTCGGCTTGCCATCGCTTTGCGACTGGCGCTGCTCGGGCTTGGCGCCGGCACGCAGCTTTGCCATATGATCCTCGATTTTCCGGATCGTGTCTTCTTCCAGGATACTCATATGATTTGCCACTTCTATATTCAGTCGCTTTAGCAAATTGAGGATTTCCTTACTGCTCATGTTGTGTTGTTTGGCATATTCATACACACGTGTCTTCAAATGGACTTCACCCTTTCGTAAGTTAGGTGAGCAGACGTTGAATGCTTTCGGCCAATTTCCCATCGGTTACCGCCACAGTAACGCGCCCATCTTTTCCGATTGCGTGCCCCAGTTCATGTCGGTCCCCAGTGGTAACACATGAAACACCGTAATAGGAACATTTATCCCGCACTTTTTTGGCAGTGTTGTCTGATGCATCAGCCGCGAGCAACACCAGGCGGGCCTGACCGCTGCGCACAGCAGCAAGGACGAGCTCCTCGCCGGTAATGACTTTTCTTGCCCGCATTGCAAGTCCGAGCAATTGCGCAGCTTTCGGGATCATCGTCCCATCATCTCCAGCCATTTTTCACGAAATGCATCGTATTTTTCCTGGGATATGGACATGTTCAGGGCGCGTTCCAGCACTTTCTTCCACTTCCCGGAAGCGAACGTGTCCGGCTTCAGGCAGCTCTCCTGCCTGCAGACATAGGTCCCGCGTCCAGCCGCTTTTCCAGTCAGATCAATGACGATCTCCTCATCCGGAGTACGAACTACGCGGATCAATTCTTTCTTGGGGAACATTCCTTGGCAAACGATGCATTTTCGTAAAGGAATTTTTTTTTGCTTCATGATTACTCGATGTCAGCCCCTTCATCGCCCTCTGCTTCTTTCGGATAAGCGATGCCTTCTTGTTCTGCCTGGGACTCACTCTTGATATCGATTTTCCAGCCTGTCAGCTTGGCGGCAAGACGGGCGTTTTGACCGCGCTTGCCAATCGCCAGCGACAGCTGGTAATCCGGAACGATGACGCGCGTCACCTTTTCTGCGGCGTTCACATCTACGTGGAGAACCTTAGCCGGGCTCAGCGCATTGGCAACATATTCCGCAGGATCTTCGGACCAGCGGACGATGTCGATTTTCTCACCTTTCAGCTCGGTGACAATCGTCTGTACGCGCATCCCTTTCGGCCCAACACAAGCACCGACTGGATCGACGTCAGGATTGATCGAATGAACGGCGATTTTGGAACGATCACCGGCTTCGCGAGCGACAGATTTGATTTCCACGACGCCGTCGTAAATCTCTGGAACTTCCAGCTCAAAGAGTCGTTTGAGCAAGCCTGGGTGCGTGCGGGAAACGACGATTTGCGGGCCCTTGGTCGTTTTTTCCACTTTGATGATATATGCCTTTACACGGTCTTGCGGCTTGAATTCTTCGGTCGGCATTTTTTCCGTGATCGGCATGACGGCTTCCGCTTTCCCCAGATCGATGTAGTAGTTGCGCGCATCCATCCGCTGCACCACACCGGTGAGGATGTCGTCTTCGCGCTCGATGAACTCGCTGTAGATCAGCCCGCGCTCCGCTTCGCGAATGCGCTGGGTCACGACCTGTTTTGCGGTCTGTGCTGCAATTCGCCCGAAATCGCGGGGAGTTACTTCAATTTCAACAATATCGTCAAGACGGAAGTTCGGATCGATCTCCTGCGCCGCCTCCAACGAGATTTCCAGACGGGAATCCAGCACTTCTTCCACAACGGTCTTACGCGCAAAGACGCGCACCGTTCCCGTATGACGATTGACATCCACCCGCACGTTTTGAGCCGAGTTGAAGTTACGCTTGTATCCAGAGATAAGAGCCGCCTCGATCGCCTCAATCAGTACGTCTTTCGTGATGCCTTTCTCTCTCTCAATGGCTTCCAATGCCTCGATAAAATCGCCGTTCATGACTTTCGTTGCCTCCTCCTTTACTTCCACCACTGGCCTGCCCTCTTAAAAGACGATTGCCATACGGGCCGTGTCAATTTGCTCTTGGGAAATTACATACGTTTTTTTGGCCTCTTTTACTGTCAGCTTACCGTCCTCAAAGGATATCAGTTCTCCCTCGAACTGGCTGGCTCCTTCTATTGGCTCTTTTGTCGTGATGTGAACATGTCTGCCTACAGCCTTCGCAAAGTCTTTATCCTTACGGAGCGGACGCTCTGCGCCCGGGGAGGAAACTTCCAGGAAGTAAGCAGTAGGGATCGGGTCCACTTCATCCAATATTTGACTCAGCTTCTCGCTGACAAGAGCGCAGTCATCGATGTCGATATTTCCAGTTTCATTGTCGATAAACACGCGCAGAAACCAGTTGCTGCCTTCCTTCTTGTACTCAATGTCAACCAGTTCCAGGCCCATTTCGTCAACAATGGGCGCGATCAGTTCGGTGACGATGTCCGTTACCTTGCTCAAGCAAGTACCTCCTTCTCGTATGAACCCTGACGTGCAGCCAGAAAGAAAGAGTGGGTTTCCCCACTCTCGTTCTGTCATACGTATAGAACCAGTATTTCCAAAAAAATTATAGCATAAGCGACTTGCCCTGACAACCTTTGGATGAGTTCGCCCTCTTCCCAACCCCGATCAGAACAGTGACAACTGGTTCGATTCAGGCAGCCCTTTCAACGCGCCCTGCTCCTCCAGGTACTCGAGAATCGTCTTGGATATTTTGGAGCGGGTAAGCAGATCTTCCTTGGACAGGAACTCGCCCTGCTGTCTCGCCTCTACAATGCTGATCGCCGCATTGGTTCCAAGGCCAGGCAGCGCATTGAACGGGGCGATCAAGGAATCGCCGTCGATGAGAAAGCGGGTCGCATCAGACGCGTACAGGTCGACATTGGCAAAGCGGAAGCCCCGTTCCACCATTTCCAGCGCCATCTCCAGCACGGTCAGGAGCGCCTTTTCTTTTGGCTGCGCCTCATGCCCTTTGCCCTCGATCTCCTCGATTTTTTGCCGGATGGCAGCCGAGCCCTTGCACATGAGGGGAATGTCGAAGTCGTCCGCCCGTACGGTGAAGTACGTCGCGTAAAACTCCAGCGGCCGGTGCACCTTGAAGTAGGCGATACGCACCGCCATCATGACGTATGCCGTCGCGTGCGCCTTCGGGAACATGTACTTGATTCTCTGACACGACTGGATATACCATTCCGGCACGTTGTTTTTGCGCATCTCTTCCTGGTCTTCCTCGGGCACGCCTTTCCCTTTGCGCACCGACTCCATGATCTTGAAGGCGCGGGACGGCTCCAGCCCTTTGTAAATCAGGTACACCATGATGTCGTCGCGACAACCGATTACGTCCGGGAGTTTACATATCCCGTTGCGAATCAAATCCTGGGCGTTGTTCAGCCAGACGTCCGTTCCGTGCGACAAGCCGGAAATCTGCACCAGCTCGGCAAAGGTCGTCGGCTTCGTATCTTCAAGCATCTGGCGTACGAACTTGGTTCCGAACTCGGGTATTCCCAGCGTTCCCATGTTCGTGCCGATCTGCTCCGGCGTCACCCCCAACGCTTCCGTGGAACTGAAAATCGACATGGTCTTCTTGTCATCCAGCGGAATCGTCTTGGGGTCCATGCCCGTCAAGTCTTGCAGCATGCGGATGACGGTCGGATCGTCGTGCCCCAAAATATCGAGCTTGAGCAAGTTGTCGTGGATGGAGTGAAAGTCAAAATGGGTGGTGCGCCATTCCGACTCGCTGTCGTCAGCCGGGTACTGAATCGGACAAAAGTCTTCGATCTCCATGTAATCCGGCACGACAATGATCCCGCCCGGGTGCTGCCCGGTCGTCCGCTTGACCCCTGTGCAGCCGTTGACGATCCGCGAGATTTCCGCGTTGCGCAAGTTCAGCTTGCGTTCGTCGGCGTATTTGCGGACATAGCCGTAGGCGGTTTTTTCCGCAACCGTACCGATTGTCCCTGCACGGTACACGTAATCGACCCCGAACAGCTCCTGCGTGTACTTGTGCGCGCGCGGCTGGTAGTCTCCGGAGAAGTTCAAGTCAATATCCGGAACCTTGTCCCCTTTGAAGCCAAGGAACGTCTCGAACGGGATGTCCTGTCCGTCCTTGGCGTATTTCGCACCGCATTTCGGGCAGATTTTGTCCGGCAAGTCAAAGCCGGATGCAATCGACCCGTCCGTGATAAACTCGCTGTTTTTGCAGCTCGGGCAGCGGTAATGCGGCGGCAGCGGATTGACCTCGGTGATCTCGGCCATGGTCGCGACGAAGGATGACCCTACGGAACCCCGGGAACCGACGAGATAGCCGTCCTGCAGCGATTTGGTCACCAACCGCTGGGAAATGAGGTAAATGACCCCGAAGCCGTGCTTGATGATGCTGTTCAGCTCTTTTTCCAGCCGCTGCTCGACCAGCTCCGGCAGCGGATCGCCATAGAGCAGTTTGGCCTTGTCGTAGCACATCTGGCGCAGCTCATCGTCTGCCCCTTCGATGACGGGCGTGTACAACCTGTCCGGAATCGGGCTGACATCTTCGATCATGTCCGCGATCAGATTCGGATTTTTTACCACAATCTCATGGGCAATCTCTTCCCCCAGGAACGAAAACGCCTCCAGCATCTCATCCGTGGTGCGCAAGTAAAGCGGCGGCTGGTTTCCTGCAGACGGATCTCCTTTGGAGAGCAAAAAGACGTCGCGGAAAATTTCGTCTTGCGGGTTGAGAAAGTGCACGTCTCCTGTCGCCACGACCGGTTTGCCCAGCTCTTTGCCCATTTCCACGATCATCCGGTGGTAGCCTTTCATCGTCTCCAGGCTCGGGATTTCCTCGTTGCGCAAGAGCGGCGAGTAATGGTCGATCGGCTGCACTTCCAGAAAGTCGTAAAACGCGGCGACTTCCTTCAGTTCATTTGCCGATTTTCCGCGCAGAATCGCCTGCATCAGTTCGCCGTCTTTGCACGCCGTACCCAACAGCAGGCCTTCACGGTACTTGGTCAGCTGACTACGCTGGATGCGCGGCACACGGTAGAACGTCTCGACATGGGAGCGGCTGACGAGCTTGTACAAGTTTTTCAGCCCTGTCTTGTTCTGCACGAGAATGGTCGCATGGAACGGTCGGCCACTCTTGTAATCGGCCTCCGCGTTGCTGCGCTCGTTCAGCTCGGCGAGCGTCTTGATGCCCTCTTCCTTGATGTCCTTGAGCATATGCTGGAACACATGGGCGAGGGCGACGGTATCGTCCAAAGCCCGGTGAGCGTTGATCAGCTCGACGTTGAACTTTTTCGCCAGCGAGCCGAGCCGGTAGTTGCGCATCCCTTTGTACATCATCCGGGCCAAAGGCAGCGTGTCCAGAAACGCGTTGTTCCACGGCTCCATGCCGATCCGCTCCGCGCAGGCGTTGATGAAGGCTTTATCGAACTCGGCATTGTGCGCGACGAGGATGGCGTCTCCCGTAAACTCCTTGAACTTGCGCAGCACGACGTCGAGCGTTTCTTTGCCGCGCAGCATTTCGTTGGTAATCCCGGTGATCTCGGTCGTCTTCGGTCCGATCTCCAACTGCGGGTCAATCAGTTCGGTCCACTGGTCGACAATTTCGGCGCCTTTCATTTTCACCGCCGCGATCTCGATGATCGTATGCTCGGAGGCGTTCAGACCGGTCGTCTCCGTGTCAAAGACCACGTATTCAGTATTTTCGTCAATCGGGATGTTGTTGTCCGCCGTGAGGTTGTAGACGATGTCGATCCCGTCCTCGATCACGTACGCCTCCATCCCGAGAATGCACTTGATATTGTTTTTCTTGGCGATCGAATACGCCTCGGGGAAGGCCTGCACGACGCCGTGATCCGTAATGGCAATCGCCGGATGCCCCCATTTGGCTGCTGTCGAGACGAGCGACTTTACAGAAGCGACCGCATCTAAGGCGCTCATCGGCGTGTGGCAATGCAGCTCCACGCGCTTCTCGTCTGCTGTATCGCGGCGCACGACCTGCTCGATCTGATTCAGGTCGTTGGCGTTCATGACAAGCTCGCGGATGAAGGTATCATGCTGCACGCTCCCACGGACCTTGACCCACATACCGTCCTTGAGCGCTTCGAGCATTTTGACGTCTTCCTTGTCGCGGGAAAAGATTTTGACTGTGAGCGAGTCGGTGTAGTCGGAGATGTTAAAGGTCAGCAGATGGCGGCCGCTGCGCAGTTCCTTGACCTCCACATTGAACACGGTCCCTTGAATGACCACGCGACGCTCCTCCTCCTGAATCTCGCAGATCGGAATCGGAGCGTCCTTGATCTCATAGCCGATCAGCAAGGTCGTGATCGCTTCTGTCTTGTCCGCCGACTTGCTTTCCTGTGCTGCCGCTGTCATGACAACCTCGACGAGCGCCCTTTCTTCTTCGCTGCGCTGTTCAACAAACGCCTTGTACGCCTCGTCGCTTTCCTCCTGATGGAACGTAAAACGCGGCGACGTATCGGTCGTCTTTTGAAAGGCTGCCAGCAGTTCGTTGTCCGCTTTCTTTTTCTTGGCGACCTCTACCGCCATTTCCGTGGGCAAGTAGACTTTGACTTCCTGCTGCCCCACTTCTTTTTTCGCCGTGCGCATGGTGACGGCCAGAGAATTTAATGCAGGCTCCACCTTTGCCAGCACCACGTCCCAATACTCCTCGACAATTTGCGGCAACGTCGGCTTTTGTACGTACCGGAAGCTGGCATCCACTTTTGCCAGATGGGAGAAAGTCTGCGTCAGCCGCTGTGTAAACGCGCGAAAAACGTCGGCTGGCAGCATTTTCGGCAACGTAAAGCGGAATACCCATTCGCGATTTTGCTTGTACAGCTCCAATTTATCAATCTGTCCATCCTGAAAAAAACGATCGATCCATTCCGCCGGCAGTTCCATTTGCCTGACCAGCAGAGAGAACCGATGTTTCTGCTCTTGTGTACGGTCCATGTTGCTGCAACACCCCCTGAAAACAAGAAAAAGAGGTACTCCCCATTTTTGCAGGGGAGCACCCCGTAAAATTCGACAAAAACCCCGGTTTTTCCTGCTGTTTCCTAGTTTCCAAACAGTTCTGCGCCCGTGCGGTCTGCACGTGCCAGCATCGCCTTCACTTCGCTGACGAGGTCTTCCAGCCGAACTTGGACAGCCGCTCCTGTCTTGCGCACGCGCACTTCTACCGTGCCTTCTTCGGCAGCCTTGTCGGACACGGTAATACGCAGCGGCAACCCGATCAGGTCCGCATCCTTGAACTTCACGCCTGCACGTTCAGGGCGATCGTCAAACAGCACTTCCACGCCCGCTTTGCGCAGCTTCTCGGCGATCTGTTCGCTAATCTGACGCTGTTCTTCTACTTTAACATTGACCGGAATGACGTGCACGTGGAAAGGAGCAACCGCGACCGGCCAAATGATGCCATTCTCATCGTTGTTTTGTTCGATGATCGCTGCGATTGTACGGGATACCCCGATACCGTAGCAGCCCATGATCATCGGTTGGCTTCTTCCGTTTTCGTCGAGGAAGGTCGCGCCCATCGCCGTCGAATACTTGGTGCCCAGTTTGAACACGTGCCCTACTTCCACGCCGCGGGCGAACTTGATTCGACCGCCTGTGCGCGGGCAGACATCCTCTTCCGTAATGTTGCGCAGATCGGCATAGCGGGAAACGGTGTAGTCGCGGCCGGCTACCACGTGCTGCAGATGGTAGTCCGCTTCGTTAGCTCCCACGACACCGTCGAACACGTCCTGGACGTTGTTGTCCGCGATGATCTCCACTTTCTCGCTGTCGATGCCGACCGGTCCTACGAATCCTGCAGGAGCGCCTGTGACAGACAAAATATCCGCCTCTGTCGCAAGGCCCACGAACGTCGCGTCGTACAAGTTTTTCAGCTTCACTTCGTTCAGTTCGTGATCGCCGCGCACCAGTGCCATGACGAGCTTGTCATCGACGCGGTAGATCAGGCTTTTCACGATTTGCTTCGCTTCGATTTGCAGCGCTTTTGTCAATTGCTCGATCGTTTTGACACCTGGTGTGTGAATCTTCTCGCGGGCAGGCGCTTCCGTCTCCGGCTTCGGAGCTGGCTGGTAGACAACTTCCGCCTTTTCCAGGTTCGCTGCATAATCGCCTTCTTCGGAGTAGGCAATGGTGTCTTCGCCGATGTCGCACAGCGCCATAAATTCATAGGTGCCTTTTCCGCCGATGGCTCCGGCATCCGCTTCTACTGCGCGGAAGTTCAGCCCGACGCGGGTAAAGATGTTGGTGTAGGCGTTGTACATCGCCTGGAAGTTGCGGTCCAGACCTTCTTGCGTCGTGTCAAAGGAATACGCATCTTTCATGATGAACTCGCGGCAGCGGATCAGACCGAAGCGCGGGCGGACTTCATCGCGGAATTTCGTCTGAATCTGGTACAGGTTGATCGGCAGCTTTTTATACGAGTTGATCTCATCGCGCACCAGGCTGGTGACGACCTCCTCGTGGGTCGGTCCCAACGCGAAGGAGCGGTCGTGGCGGTCGCGCAGACGAACCAGCTCCGGGCCGTACACATCCCAGCGCCCTGTCTGATGCCACAGCTCTGCCGGCTGCATCGCTGGCATCAAGAGCTCCTGGGCGCCAGCGTTGTTCATTTCTTCACGCACGATGGCCTGGATTTTGTGGAGTGTGCGAAGAGCCAGCGGCAGGTACGTGTAAATACCGGATGCCAGCTGGCGGGCCATACCGGCGCGGAGCAGCAGCTTGTGGCTGGCAATCTCTGCATCGGCAGGCACTTCCCGCAGGGTAGGAATCAACATTTGGCTTTGCTTCAACACGTGCGTGTCCTCCTTATGCCTCTAAGCCCGCATTAACCTACATGCGCAGCTTTGCGTTCATTGACGATTTCGTTAATTTCTTTCATCAATTCTTCAAACAGCTCGGTTTCCTTCACTTTCCGCACAATTTCTCCATTGCGGAAAATCAGGCCTTCTCCGTTGCCGCCCGCTACGCCGACATCGGCCTCGCGCGCCTCGCCCGGCCCGTTAACAGCACAGCCCATAACGGCGACTTTCAACGGCACTTTCAAGGTAGAAATCGCATCCTCAACTTTTGTCGCCAGCCCGATCAGGTCAATCGCGCAGCGGCCGCAGGATGGGCACGCGATGACGACAGGGTCGTTGTTGACGATGTCCAGGCTACGCAAAATTTGTTTGGCAACCTTGATTTCTTCCACTGGATCAGCCGTAAGCGACACACGGATTGTATCGCCGATGCCCATGGACAGAACCGTGCCGATCCCGACAGCGGACTTGATGCTGCCCGAGAATTGCGTACCCGCTTCGGTCACGCCGACGTGCAGCGGATAGTTGCGCTTTTGCGCCATCAGCGAGTACGTCTGGATCATCGTCGGTACATCCGAAGATTTCAGCGAGATCACGATGTTGTCGTAGTTGAGCTCCTCCAGAATGTACACGTGGTCCATGGCGCTTTCCACGATTGCCTCCGGAGACGGATAGCCGTATTTGTCCAAAAGCCGCTTTTCGACAGAACCGGAATTGACCCCGATGCGGATCGGGACATTGCGCTCTCTGCAAGCTTCGACCACTCGTTTCGTCTTCTCCTTGGAGCCGATATTCCCCGGGTTGATCCGGATTTTGTCGATGCCGCTCTCCAGAGCAATCAGGGCGAGCTTGTGATCGAAGTGAATGTCAGCGACCAGCGGCAGCGGCGAACGCTCCTTGATCTGTTTGATCGCACGCGCGGCGTCCTCGTTGATGACCGCCAGCCGAACAATCTGGCAGCCTGCATCGTGCAACCGCTGGATCTGGGCCAATGTCATTTCAACATCACGCGTGTCAGCGGTCGTCATCGACTGAATGACGACGCTCTTCTGGCCTCCGATTTGTACGCCTCCGACAAATACCGGTTTCGTCTCCTCGCGCTTGTACATTTTGCACCATCCTTCATTTTGTCTGTAATCTTTCTAATCTGTTGGTACGTTATTGAAAGAAAAACCGTTGCAGGTCATTCCACGTCACGACCAGTATCAAAAGCATCAGGAAGGCAAATCCAAGGAAGTGAACCATCCCTTCCTTGTGCGGGTCAACTGGACGTCCGCGAAGAGCCTCCACCGCCAGGAATGCCAGTCTGCCGCCATCGAGCGCGGGCAGCGGGAGCAAATTGAACAGCCCCAGGTTGATGCTTAGCACTGCCGCCCACTTTATGAGAATCGCCATCCCTTGCTGGGCGAACTCCCCCGTCATCTTGAAAATCCCCACCGGTCCGCTCAGATCGTTGATCCCGACCGAGCCGGTAAAGAGCATCCCCAGGCTTTTCAGGATCATCATGGTGAACTCGTAGGTAGACGCAGCGCCGTACTTCAAGGCTTCTCCCGGGGCATACGACAGCGAATTGGTCACCATGATCTTGCCGACGTTGTTTTCGTCTGCCCCGACCTTCACCTGCACTTTATGGCGTTGTCCGGCACGCTCGTACTCAAACGTCAATTCCTTGCCAGGAGACTGGCTGACGATCTCGACAATTTCCTTCCACGTATCGACAGGCTTGCCCTGGATCGCGATGATCTTGTCACCCGTCTGAAGCCCGGCCTGTGCAGCTGGACCACCTGCCCTCACGTCTCCGAGATACGGACTGTCTTTGGGCACGCCGTAGATAAATCCGATCGATACGAACAGCAGAAAGGCCAAAATAAAGTTGGCAGCAGGACCCGCGAAAATCGCCCAGAACCGCTGCGACACCTTTTTGCCCTTGAACTGCCTGTTCAGCGGTGCAATCTGTACTTCTTGTCCATCTTTTACCAACTGAGCCTGCGGATGAACGGAAAACGTGCGCTGCTCGCCTCCGATTTCAAGCGTCAGGTTCAGCGCTTGCTCCAGATCAAAATGAGTTACCGTACCGGAAATAGCTCGTGGCGAGCCGCTGTTTGGCCCATCCAAAAGGATATGTGTCACCTTTCCCACCGCATCCCGTTCCACACTAACTTCCATGTGCGGCCTCAGCATATCCATCTCCGGGTCTTCCCCCGCCATACGGACGAGTCCCCCGATCGGCAACAGGCGAAGCGTGTATTCCGTTTCTCCCCGCTTCACGCGAAAAATTTTGGGCCCCATGCCAAGTGCAAATTCGCGGCAAAGTATTCCCGCTTTTTTCGCCAGCAGGAAGTGTCCCAGTTCATGCACGAATACGAGTACCCCAAACACGACCACAATCGCGAGAATCGATTCAACGGAATCCAAATTGGGAAAAGGCAAGTGAACAGCCACCTTTCATTCGGTATCTAAAGCCCGACCGTATACATCTCCTGCGCATGCGAGCGGGCCCATTGATCGGCCTCAAAAATATCCGCAAGCGACGGGTTGCCTACACCTTGGTGAGCTTCGCATGTCTTTCTGACGATCGTTTCAATCTCGAGAAAACGGATGGCCCCTTGTAAAAACGCAGCGACGGCTACCTCATTGGCTGCGTTCAGGACTGCAGGATGAGTGCCGCCTGCTTTTCCGCACTCGTATGCCAATTGTAACAGAGGATAGCGTTCAAAATCCATGGCAGCAAAGTGAAGCGTGCCCAGCTTTACGAGATCAAGCGGTGCCGTATCCAGCTCCATCCTGCCCGGATAGCTGAGGGCGTACTGGATCGGAACGCGCATGTCCGGCGTACCCAGCTGCGCCATGACGGCCCTGTCCCTGTATTCTACCATGGAGTGAATGATGCTTTCATAGTGAAGCACGCAATCGATTCGCTCATACGGCAAATCAAACAGCCAGTGTGCCTCGATCACCTCAAACCCTTTGTTCATCATGGTAGCGGAGTCGATGGTGATCTTTGCCCCCATGCTCCAGTTCGGATGGGCCAGTGCCTGCTCGACGGACACATCCGCAAGTTCTTCCCTGCCCATATGGCGAAATGCCCCTCCGGAAGCGGTCAGAATGAGACGGGAAACATCTTCGCTGCGCTCGCCCTGCAGACATTGGAAAACGGCAGAATGCTCGCTGTCTACGGGAATGATCGGCACTCCTTTTTCCCGGGCCGCCTTCATGACGACAGGGCCTGCGCTCACCAGCGTCTCCTTGTTGGCCAGCCCGATCGTCTTGCCCGCTTCGATCGCAGCGAGCGTGGGCTCCACCCCTACGCTGCCGACGATGGCCGTCATGACGAAGTCTGCCTGCTCATGACGCGCGACCTGCGCCAGTCCGTCCGCTCCGTAGACGATCTGCGGCTTTGCCCTGCCTCCCAGTCGCTCTTGCAGGGCAGAGGCAGTCTGCGCGTGCGCGACAGAGACTAGCTCGGGTCGGAACTTGATCACCTGCTCTGCCAGCAAGTCCACATTCGTGCCTGCAGCCATCGCGACAACGGCGAAGTCCTCGGGATGCTGGGCGACTACATCCAGCGTACTCGTTCCGATCGAGCCCGTGGACCCCAAGAGTGCTATTTGCTTCACTGATTTCACCCTCTATTATTCTTTATGCGCCAGCTCTTAGACGATTCCTAGCAGATGCAATACCGGAAAAACAAGCAGAAAACTGTCGAACCGGTCCAACACTCCTCCGTGCCCGGGAATCAGTTGTCCGGAATCTTTCACGCCGAAGTGACGCTTTAGGCCGGATTCCACCAAATCTCCCAGTTGGCCGATCAATCCGGCAACCACTGCAAGGATCAGCGCTTGTCCCACACTCAGGCTGCCCAGCCACGCATTCACAGCCAGCACGACCACAATCGAAGCAAACAGTCCTCCCAAAGAGCCCTCGATCGTTTTGTTCGGGCTGATCTGTGGCCACAGCTTGTGCCTGCCAATGGCCTTGCCGACGAAATAAGCACCGGAATCCGTCGACCAGATGCCGAGAATGACCAGTACCGTCAGCATCAATCCGTCCGGCAGATTGCGGGTAGCAGCCATATACGTAAAACCGAAGCCTATGTATAACGCCCCCACAATTGTCAGGGCGATGTGTTCAATATGAAACTGATTTTTCCGCAAAACGGAGTAAATCAATAAAAGCAAAAGGACCGCCAGCATCAGATCCGGCGTACGGATGGCAAGCAAGCTGGCGAAAGACAGCGACGGCCAAAGAATGCCCGCCAGCAATACGTACCCGAGCAATCCCGCCACGCTCCACGGCTTCAGACCCGCCATCCTCATAAATTCAAAATGGCCAATGACGGCCAGTAAAAACACCAAAAGTGAGTACCAGGCTCCCCCAGCGTAAATCAAAAACAGAAAAGCCGCCCCACCAATCAGACCCGTTATTATTCGTTGCTTCAACAGATTCCACCTCTCGGCTATACCGCCCCGTAACGACGAGCTCGGCCTTGGTACTCCACAATCGCTTGATAAAAGTGTTCACGGGTAAAATCTGGCCAAAGCACATCCGTAAACCACATTTCGGTGTACGCCAATTGCCATAGCATGAAGTTGCTCAAACGAATCTCTCCACTAGTGCGAATCAAGAGGTCAGGGTCGGGAATTTCGCTTGTATACAGGTAACGGGATATGACTTCTTCATCCAATTGTTTCGGGTCGAGTGTCCCCGCTTTCACTTGCTCAGCAATCATCGCAAACGCCTTGACGAGTTCGTCGCGTCCTCCGTAGTTGAGCGCAAAGTTGAGCTGCAACCCGTGATTGTCGCGCGTTTTTTCTTCCGCTTCCCGCAAGGCTTTCAAGGTGTGGGAAGGCAATTCGCCCTTGCTTCCCAACATGCGAATTCTCACATTTCGTTCAATTAATTCATCCAATTCTGTCGACAAGAACTCCTGCGGAAGCTTCATGAGAAAATCCACTTCATCCCGAGGGCGCTTCCAGTTTTCGGTAGAAAAGGCGTACATCGTCATGTACCGCACGCCCATTTCGTCAGCGGCCTTTACAACTTCCTTCACCGTTTTCATGCCTGCTCGATGCCCGGCGACCCGGGGTAAATTGCGCTGGTTGGCCCATCTTCCGTTTCCGTCCATGATGATCGCCACATGCTGCGGAATCTTGCCGGATGAGTCGAATTCCTCCTGGACGTTTTGCTTTTCCTTGCGGGTCCATTTGCGCGCCAGATGTTCTAACATAAAGTGTTCCCCCGTAATGAGAGATATAGACGTACATCCCCCTCAAAATGAGGGGGATTCCCTTGCATTACACTTCCAGGATGTCCTTCTCTTTATCCTTCACGATTTTGTCGACTTCAGCAATAAACTTGTCTGTTGTCTTTTGAACCGTCTCCTGATGGCGACGGGATTCGTCTTCGGAGATTGTCGCTGCTTTTTCCAGCTTCTTGATCTCGTCGTTGGCATCGCGGCGAATGTTGCGAATCGCGACTTTTGCTTCTTCGCCGCTTTTGCCTGCCAGTTTCACCAACTCTTTGCGGCGCTCTTCGGTGAGCGGCGGGATGACCAAACGGATGATCACGCCGTCGTTGCTCGGAGTGATACCCAGATCGGATTGTTGCAGAGCGCGGTCAATTTCTTTCAGAGCCGTTTTATCCCATGGCTGAATGGTCAACATGCGCGGTTCAGGAACGCTGATGTTTGCCAATTGGCTGATCGGCGTCGGTGTGCCGTAGTAATCAACCATGACGCGGTCCAGCATTGCAGGGTTTGCCCGACCAGCGCGCAAAGTGGACAAGTCTCTTTTCAGGTTTGCAATCGCTTTGCTCATGCGATCTTCCATGTCTTTGATCACGTTTTGTGCCATTCGTTATTCCCCCTTTACAAGAGTACCGATCTTATCGCCCATCACTGCCCGGCGAATATTGCCTTCTTCGGAAATGTTAAAGACGATCAGTGGAATATTGTTATCCATGCACAGGCTTGATGCTGTGGAGTCCATGACGCCAAGTCCCTTGTTCAGGACTTCGAGGAACGTCAGGCGGTCGTATTTTTCCGCAGTCGGGTCCAGGCTCGGGTCTGCAGAGTACACGCCGTCTACTTTGTTCTTCGCCATCAGGATCACTTCAGCTTCAATTTCGGCTGCGCGCAAAGCTGCCGTTGTATCCGTAGAGAAATAAGGGTTGCCCGTGCCTGCAGCAAAGATGACGACACGCATTTTTTCCAAATGGCGTATCGCACGTCGGCGTATGTATGGTTCCGCCACCTGTCTCATCTCGATGGATGTTTGTACGCGTGTCGGAACGTTTACCTGCTCCAGCCCATCCTGCAAGGCGAGTGAGTTCATGATCGTGGCCAGCATGCCCATGTAATCGGCGGTCGCCCGATCCATTCCTTTGGAACTGCCGGAAAGTCCGCGCCAGATATTACCTCCTCCGACGACTACTGCGACTTGTACTCCCAATTCTACGATTTCCTTGATCTGGTTAGCGATGGAAAAGATGACTTTCGGGTCGATTCCGTACCCAAGGTCTCCCGCCAATGCTTCCCCACTCAACTTTAACACAACCCGTTTATAGGCAGGAAGTGGCATGTGAAAACGGCCTCCATTCATGAATCATTCTCTATGCGTTGTCGGCTTTCCTCCCGATTGGGAAACTTGGGCGATCCACAAGCTCCCTCCCGGCGCCTCCGTTGCATGTGCGGCATGCCGCACATGGCTGTTTACGTGCAGGAGAGTTTCACATGTAGTGAAACTCTCGCTTTGAAAATAGGGAACACGGAGGTGTTCCCTATATCCTGATTATTGTTTATTCACTTGCGCCATTACTTCAGCTGCAAAGTCTTCTTGCTTTTTCTCGATGCCTTCGCCCACTTGGAAACGAGCGAATTCTTTCAAGGTAGCGCCTGCTTCTTTCAGCAGAGCAGATACTTTTTTGTCTGGGTCTTTGACGAACGGCTGTTCAACCAGCACGTACTCTTCAAAGAATTTACCCAGGCGGCCTTCCACCATTTTTTCTACGATGTTTGCCGGTTTGCCTTCAGCCAGCGCTTGGTTTTTCAGAACTTCGCGCTCGCGGTCGATTTCGCTTTGGGATACTTCTTCACGGTTTGCAAAGCGCGGATTCGCTGCTGCAGCGTGCATGCCAAGGTCTTTGGCCAGCGCTTCGTTTTGTGTGCCTTCCAGCGTCACCAGAACGCCGATGCGGCCGCCCATGTGCAGGTAAGCACCGAAAACGCCGTTGTCGGATTTCTCGGAAACGAAGAAACGACGCAGGGTGATGTTTTCGCCGATGGTGGCAATTTTTTCGTTGATGACATGTCCCAGAGTCTCGCCAGCGCCTTTGAAAGGTTGCTCCAGCGCTTCTTCTACAGTTGCAGGACGTTGGGAAACAACGTGTTCAGCGATGTCTTTCACAAGCGTTTGGAACTCAGGGTTTTTCGCAACGAAGTCGGTTTCGCAGTTCACTTCAACAACAGCAGCTACGTTTCCAGCGATTGCAGTAGCAGTCAGACCTTCTGCTGCGATACGGCCGGATTTTTTCGCTGCTTTTGCGATTCCGCGTTCGCGCAGCAGGTCAATCGCTTTTTCCATGTCGCCGCCAGTTTCTTCCAGCGCGCGTTTGCAATCCATCATACCTGCGCCTGTACGTTCACGCAGTTCTTTCACGGTTTGTGCACTAATTGCCATTGAGTAAACCTCCTTGGAAAGTTACGTTCTTTACGTATACGGTGTGAAACCATGATGTTCAGTTCCGCCAATGCGGGACAGGAAATCCTGTCCGTATAAAAAAGGATGGACGGGGTTCTGACACCCTCAGTCCACCCTCTTAACACTTGCTTACGCAGTTGTTGTGGCTTGCTCTTCGCCTTGGTTGCCTTCTTGCAGGGCATCTGCCATTTTTGCAGTCAGCAGTTTTACGGCGCGAATAGCGTCGTCGTTACCAGGGATCACGTAGTCGATCTCGTCTGGATCGCAGTTAGTATCTACGATTGCGACGATTGGGATACCCAGTTTGCGAGCTTCTGCAACAGCGATGCGCTCTTTGCGTGGGTCGATAACGAACAGAGCGTCCGGCAGTTGGTCCATGTGAGCGATACCGCCGAGGAATTTCTCCAGGCGTTCCATTTCTTTGCGAAGAACGATTACTTCTTTCTTCGGCAATACTTCAAACGTGCCATCTTCTTCCATGCGTTTCAGCTCAGCGAGGCGAGCGGTACGTTTTTTGATGGTCGTGAAGTTCGTCAGGGTACCACCCAACCAGCGTTGGTTGATGTAGTAGTGACCTGTACGTTCAGCTTCTTCTTTTACGGATTCTTGTGCTTGTTTCTTCGTACCAACGAAGAGCACTTTGCCGCCGTTTTGAGCGAGTTCACGTACGAAGTTGTACGCTTCCTCTACTTTTTTCACGGTTTTTTGCAGGTCGATAATGTAGATTCCGTTACGTTCGGTGAAGATATAGCGAGCCATTTTCGGGTTCCAACGACGAGTTTGGTGACCGAAGTGAACACCAGCCTCGAGCAGTTGTTTCATCGAAATTACTGCCATATTTCACACCTCCTTAAAAGTGGTTTTTTTGATGCCTACCTCCGCCGCACCGCATGTCCCAAGCAAGACTGCCACAGGCAGCACCGTTGCCGGGATTGGTGGGCGTGCGATTTCAACACCGTTAATGAATATATCATATGGCACTTTCAATTGCAACAAACACATTCCATTATTTTCGCAAAAAAATCCGCCTCATTGCTGGGGCGGAGTCGTGATGAGCTTGACGATGTCTGCGACGCTCGCAGGCGTAGTAATCTGGTAGGTTCCCACGCGAATCCGGTTCAGTTTGCCCTGACTGCGCAGCTCCTCGACAAGCTTGTTGTCAGCCGGAAGAATCCCTTCGGCTGCCAACTGCTTTGCTACCCCCTCCGCCGTTGCTTTGTAGGGAATGGAAAACGTCACCTGCCGCTTAGGCTGGGCGGGTTCGACTGGCGGGGTGGCAGGCTGCTTTACCTGAACAGGCGAGGCTGCATCCACTGGCTGCTGAACGGTGGGCGTAAGCACTTCTCCCTGCTGCTGGACCGCAGGCTGAGTCGCGCCAGCCTGCTTTTGCTCTGCAGGAGCGGTCGGTGCTGTCGGCTGTGCGGCGGACGGGCTTTGAGGCTGCCCGGTATTGCCCGTCTGCGGTGCGGCAGGTGCTTTCGGGGCATTCGGCGCTGGCTTTACATTTACTTTTTTCTCCTGCTGCCACTGGTCGTACTCGTCCTTGCTCAACACAACCATCTGCAGCTCCTCTGCCGCTTGCTTGATTTGTTCCGAGGTAAGAGCAGCCGCAGCAGCCGGCGCTTGCTGCCCCTGATGCCAGCCCGCAATCCCGGCTGCTACGATCAGACCGGCTCCAAACCCGAATAGCAGCTCTCGTCTACGCATCGGCCATCCCTCTTTCTTTCTTCCTTGCCAAGGAAAAGATCAGATCGATCTCGCCTCTGCCAGCCCCCAGTCGCTTCGCAATCTCCTCCGCGCTCAAGCCTTCCCTCTGCAGTTCAAAGACCCTGCGATACCTTTCCCGCAAAGCCAGCATGTCCACATCCTGCGGTTCTTGCCCGCCGGGAGCTGCAATAGCCCCATCTGCCAAGGGCGTCTCTCGTCCTCTTCTGTCACTCGCCTCCAGCTGCTCGACTCGCTCACGCAGGCTGCGGAGTTCCTGGTGCAGCTCTGCGGACTGCTCCTGCAACTGTGCTTGCAGCCAGTTTTTCTCCTGCCTGATCTGGTTGCCGAGCTGCTGCAGCTTCTTGTCTGTTTCCGCCTTATCTGCGGTGCGGTAGGTCAGTAACAAGGAATCGGGGTCACCAGTCGGCTTCCCTTTCATGATGAGGGCTGCTGCCATACTGACAACTCCGACTCCGATCAAGATGAGATATACTACGTCCATGTTTGCCACCTTTGCTTCTGGCTTGTACTGCGTAGATCCTGCCTACAAGGAAAGATCAATGAACCTGCCGCGAAACGGGTCCTTCATCTCGACCGGCACACTTTTCTTCCCTTCTTCGGCGTGCTCCCCAGCGGGGGTAGCGGCCTGCGCTTCCCGCTTCTCTCTGCCATGCTTCTGTTCCCGCTCGCGGAGTTTGTTTTTGTCCGTCTGCTCGATATCCATCGGACGCTGCCGCATCTGCTGATCGTGGAGAGTGCGCTCATCCATCAGCGATAGCTGCTCATGGACGCTGCGATGCTGTTGCTGATCCTGGATGCGGCTCACTTCGAGCGTGCGGGGCAATGCGACCTGCAATTCCACGTTTTTGAGGCTCATCTGTCCTCATCTCCTCTGTACGAGCTGAAGCCCGTCCTCTCCATCAAATGAGTGCCGTTGTGCTGATCTCGCCATCGAGCACGATAAAACGTGTTCTTGCGTGTTCGTGCTTGATAAAGTGAACGAGCTTGCCAAACGTCATCTTGATCCCCGGATACATGATCTGGTACGCATCAATAGTTGCTGGCACTTCGCCTTTCAATTCGGCTTCCACTTCTTTTTTGCGCGCCTCCAGTGTCTTGCACTCTTTTTCCAGCACGAGCCTTGTGTTCGTCAGCTTAATCTGCAGCATGCGCTTATCTGGCGGCAACTCGCCGCTGGTCTGAACAATCTGGTTGATCACGTTCAGGCCTTGGTCCGTTTTGCGCAAATTTTCGTAAACCAGTTGCAGTTCTTTCTGGATTTGCCCGAGCTCCTGGCGCAGTTCCGGCTTGACGCCTACTTCCAGCACGGTCGGCGTGGCGCTCGTATTCCCGAAAACGCGCGCGGTAATCTTTTCTCCCGCCTGCAAGACGCCTCCGATAATAATTCCTTTGGGACCCATGCAGCTGATCTGTTTGCCTGCCCGGACCGTTGAGAACATGATGCTCTGGGAGACAATCACCTGGTTGCCTGCCGTCACATTGCCATTTTGAATAAAGGAAGTCCGAATGTCTTGCCCGGCTACGATTGAGCCTTTGTCTTGCGCGACGATGCCGCTCTTGATCTCAATGGAGCCCCCTGCGTGCAGTTCTGCCCCCTCGACACTGCCCAAAACACGAATGTCGCCAGAAGCGCTTACCCGAAAACCATTTAACACGTTGCCGCGAATGACCACCGTTCCCACGAAATCGATGTTGCCAACGCCAAAGTCCACATCCCCGTTCACTTCAAAGACGGGAAAGACATTGAGCTTGTCGTTGTCCGTGAACGAAACCTGCCCATCTATGGCTGCGTAAATCATGGTTCTTTCCTGATTCTGCACCACGTTTTTCCCTGGCTTCAAGTTCCGGTCTTTACCGGCTTTGGGCGCGATGGTCTCTCCGGTAACTGCTGTGCCTGGCTCTCCTTGGCTTGCGGGAATTTTGCGCGCCAGCAATTGCCCCTTGACCACATTCGGAATCGTCGTCAAATTGTAGTAATCGACCCGGCCGTCGTCCAACTCTTTCGGGCCGCTTTCCCCTTCGACCTTTTCCAGATACGGGTATTCAAATGCAGCGTCCGCACCCTGGACAGGAGCCACGCCGCGAGCAATGGTAATCCTTGTGTTCACATACTTTCGCGGAACCGCGCAAATATCCCGCACCACATGGTTCAGAATGCCAAAAGTAACCTTCTGCGAATGAAGCTGCTTGTAAATGTCGTCTTCCGAAATCAGAAGGTTTTCGAGATCCTCTTCCTCTACGTGAAGGAGGAGCCATGCTTCCAGCTTGTCCGGTGATGTGATAATCTCCAGCCGATACTTCTCGGTCTCTTCCATGCCTTCTAACCCCCTTCAACTGTCTATATTAATTGCGACTTCCATCGTGACAACGCAGAACGAAGTCGGAACAGGGCCTTGGAATGAAGCTGGGAGATTCGTGAAGGCGAGAGGCTCATAATCTCTGCGATCTCAGACAGCGTCATCTCTTCAAAGTAGAACAGGGAGACGACGTTCCTTTCTTTTTCAGGGAGCTTGTCGATAACCGTGACGAGCACTTCTTTCAGACTGGAGCGTTCAGCGACGTTCTCCGGACGAGGTGTCAGCTCGTCAACGATGTACGAATGCCGCGCGGTCTTTTGTTCCTCTTCCTCGCCGACGGCTTCGTCAATAGAAACCATGGACGCCAGAGACGTCTCAAAAAACACTTGCTGCAGTTCCTTTTCCGTTATCCCCAAATAGTCCGCTACCTCGTGATCGGTGGGCATTCGCAGCATTTGCTGTTCCAAGGTTGTATACGCTTCTTCGATTTTTTTGGCCTTGTCGCGAACCGTACGGGGAATCCAGTCGTTTTCTCGCAAACCGTCAATCATGGCACCGCGAATGCGCCACATGGCGTATGTCTCGAATTGCAATCCGCGTGTGTGATCGAACTTGGCCAAAGCATCCAGCAGCCCGAAACGGCCGTAGCTGATCAAATCGTCCTTGTCTACGTTTGCTGGCAAGTTGATGGCCAAGCGGTTGGCTACTTTGTCCACGAGCGGCAAAAATCGTGTAATCAGATCGACCTCTGCCTCACGACTGCCCTCCATTTTCCACATGACCCATTTATCGAATTCTTTTGCTTTCTCCTGTATGGTTAGCCGTGCCACGAATTACTCACCAGCCTTTACTCATCTGTTAAGCGCCTGACGACCTCTGCCACAGTGGTAGGATCTTCGATTGGGCGAATTTTCTCGAACTGGGAAAGCGAGAAGG
This sequence comes from Brevibacillus sp. GCM10020057, assembly GCF_042683565.1. Lineage (NCBI taxonomy): Bacteria > Bacillati > Bacillota > Bacilli > Caryophanales > Paenibacillaceae > Brevibacillus > Brevibacillus sp. GCM10020057. The sequence continues at coordinate 365,783 of NZ_JBHUJW010000043.1, read as the reverse complement.
GAGAAAATCCTTCTTCATCCTCCCGCTCTTGCCGCTTCTCGCTCCCATTCGTGGAAGGAGCTTCGCCAGTACCCGCTCCAGCTTCTCCTTCTCCTGCGGAAGGAAGCGCGGGAGTCTGCGTCACCTTGGCAAGCACCCAGCGGACCGGAAAAGCAGCGAGGAAAAACACGAGAAATGCGATGCCCGCCCTCTCCAAGGCGACGAGCCAGACATTGCCCGTCAAGGCCACCAACAGTGTGACGACAAAGGCCACAAGTCCTACGCCAGCATGAATCCAAATGGTTCCCATCATCCCTATACTTCCTTCACACCTTGATTTACTGTCCGGATTTGCAGAATTCCGCTTGTGGCATCCATCTCTATTGTCCGACCGCAGTTACCCCCTGTATCTTCTGCCACGATCTTGATCTGCGCTTCCTTCAAAGCGATCTTGCACGCCTCCACATTTCTCGGGCCAATCCGCATCGAATCGTTGTTGCCGAGAAAAGCAAACATTTGTGCCCCCCCAGCCAGTTTCGCCACCATATGCCGCGCAGAAGCTCCCGCACGCTCCATCTGATTGATCAGAACAGGAATTGCCGTATCCGCATACTTCGCTACTGTCAGCTCTCCATTTTTCGCCAGCGATGAATCTGGCAGCATAATATGCGCCATTCCGGCAATTTTGTGGATACTGTCGTAGAGCACTACACCCACGCACGAACCCAGGCCAGTAGTACGCAGTCGGCTCGGCGACTTCGCCACACCGAGATCGGCCATACCTATCTTAATAATCTCCATCGAAAGGAACTCCTAGTGAACGAAATAGAATTGGGAGGGAGTCAGGATCGGGAATCAAGAAGAAGTTCCCTTTTACCAGTTCGTTTCCCTCAAAGAAAGCAGTGTCAATCGTCAGCGCAACGTCCCCTGCCTGGCCGAGAGCAATCAACCCGTAGCTAAGGATTGCCCCTGCCATGTCCACAGCAAGAGCGGGGACGGACGGCTGCATGTTCAGCTTCGTAAAATCCGCCAGGGAGGAAAGATACGATCCCGTCAAAATGTTGCCGATCTCATGCAAGGCTGATATCTCGAACTCGCCCCACTCGAACACGTCCTTCTCAATACCCGTGATCTGCTGAAGCAAATGCTTTGCAGAATCCATGTCCAGTATAAAAAACATATTGCCGGGACTGTCGCCCTCGACGCGGAGGAAAACCGTCACGACGACGGTTTCGGCTCCCCCCACGCAGTCTGCCACTTGGTCAAAAGGAATGACGCTGACCTGCGGCACTTTCATATCGATTTCTTTGCTCAAGAGCTTAGAGAGGGCGGTCGCTGCATGCCCCGCACCGATGTTTCCGATTTCACGCAGAACGTCAAACTGGAAATCTCCAAACTTCGTAAAATAGCCCATGGATTTTACCCCTCAATTGCGTCGAGTTGCTTGATTTCTTCCGTGCTCAACACTTTGTCGAGGTTCAGCAGAATCAAGAGACGCTTGTCGAGCTTGGCGACACCGCGCAGGTAAGCCGCTTCGACTCCGCCTACTACCTCTGGCGGCGGCTCGATGGCATCCACCGGAATATCGATTACATCATTGGCAGCGTCGACGATCAAACCGACTTCCAGTTCTCCCACCGCCACGATAATGATGCGGGTCGACTCGGAGTAGACACAATCTTCCAGTTCAAAGCGATTGCGCAAATCGATGATCGGCGTCACGACCCCGCGCAGGTTGATTACCCCTTTTACGAACTTTGGCGTACGCGGCACGCGGGTGATATGCTCCAGTTTTTCAATCGATTTCACCTGGTTGACTTCTACCCCGTACTCTTCATCTTTCAGCCGAAAGACAATCACTTTCACTTCGCTTACGATTTCCTTGTGCTCGAGCATGTGGATGCCCCTCCTTTTCACGTGTAAGCATGCAAAAGCGTGTGCACTTCTCCATGCAGGAACCGGTATCGCTGCATCAGCGTCCGCAGCTTTACTTGATCAGCGCATTGCAATCGATAATGAGCGCTACTTGTCCGTCTCCCAAGATCGTTGCACCAGAGATGGCGAAAACATTGACCAGATACTTGCCCAAGGATTTCAGGACGATTTCCTGTTGTCCGATAAAGGAGTCCACGACAAGACCGGCCATTTTCTCCCCTTTGCGCACGATAATGACAGCGACTTCGTCTTCCTCTTGCACCTGGCTTGTTCTCGGTACATGGAAGATGTCCTGCAAGTATACCAGCGGAACCACTCTTCCCCGGAAATCGATCACTTTCTGACGGTGGGCCATCATGATCTGATCCTTTTTGAAAACGGCCGTCTCGATGATGGAGCTGAGCGGCACCGCATACTTCTCATTCTGAACCTGCACAAGCATGGCAGAGATGATCGAAAGCGTAAGCGGCAGCTGGATCAGGAAGGTCGTCCCTTGTCCCCGAACGGACTCGACGGTCACGTTGCCGCCAAGAGACTCGATCTTGGACTTGACGACATCCAGTCCCACGCCCCGTCCGGAAATATCGGAGATGACCTCTGCGGTACTGAAGCCAGCCGCAAAGAGAAGCTCATGAATCTGCTTGTCCGTCATGCTGTCCGCGTTTGCAGGGTTGACGATACCTCGCTCGATCCCTTTTTTCAGCACACGCTCCTTGTTGATCCCCGCGCCATCGTCCTTGACCTCGATGAATACGTGGTTGCCGCTGTGAAACGCGCGCAGCACGATGGTGCCTTCTTCCGGCTTGCCTGCTTTCTTGCGGTCCGCCGGCGATTCGATCCCGTGATCCAGCGAGTTGCGCAGCAAGTGGTTGAGGGGATCTCCGATTTCGTCAATCACGGTGCGATCCAGCTCAGTTTCGGCACCGATGATTTCCAAATTGACTTTTTTGTTCAATTCTTTTTGCAAATCACGAATCATGCGCGGGAATCGGTTGAATACCTGCTCGACCGGCACCATCCGCATGTTCAGGATGATGTTTTGCAAATCTCCGCTGATGCGGCTCATATGCTCGACAGTCTCTTGCAACTCGCTTTTGCCAATCTCTCTCGCCAGTTGTTCCAGACGTCCCCGGTCAATGACAAGCTCGCTGAACAGATTCATGAGAATGTCCAGACGATCGATGTCTACACGAATGGTCTTGCCTCCTGCCGCCGGTTTGCGGGCAGGCGTTGGCTGCTGTTCCTGCGCTTTTTTGGCCTCCGCTGCTTCCGCCTTCTCAACCGCTGCCACAGGCGCCGGCAACTGGGCTTCTTTCAGCTGGAGCGGCGCGATTTTGACATCCTCGATTTCAGAAATATTCAAAATGCCGCTGCGGATCTTGTCTTCAGGCTGCATGGTAACGTACGCAAGCTCAAAGGAAGTCTCGAATCGCTCGCTTTCGATATCTTCGACAGAAGGCTTCGTCTTGATGATTTCCCCCTGCGATTCCAGCAGATCAAACACCATGTATGCGCGGGCCGCTTTCAGCAGGCAATTCTCTTTCAAGGTCACCTTGATCCACATGAGGTTGTTGCCGAGCTCTTTGGACTGTTTCAAAACCATGATCGCGAAATCGTCCAGTTCCTGTTCCACGCCTGATGCCTGCTGTTCGGTTGCCGCTTCTTCCTCTTTCTCTTCCGCGACCGCCGTTGCTGCCACTTCCGACTCCGCCGTGAAATCGCCCGCTACGATCGCCCGCAGCTTTTTCACAGGCCCGGATACATCTGCAGAACCCTCTCCGCCTTCGGTAATGTCAATGACCATGCTCTCGATCAAATCGACGCTTTGGAAAATGACGTCCATGATGTCGCTGGTGATCTTCAGCTTATGGTTGCGGATGAGGTCCAGCACGTTTTCCGCTTCGTGTGTCAAGCTCGCCATGTCCTCGAAGCCCATGGTCGCGGACATCCCCTTCAGGGTGTGAGCGGAGCGGAAAATTTCCTTCACATGCGTGATGTTGTCCGGATCATTTTCCAACAGAAGCAGATTATCGTTGATCGCTTGCAAATGTTCTTTCGCTTCTTCTATGAACATGTCCAAATACTGATTCATTTCCATCGGTGATCCACCTCCCAAAAATCAGTGCACGAGCTTGCACAACAGCTCGGGAATTTTTTCGACGGGGGCGATATTGTCTGCCAGGCCCGCTTGAACGGCTGCACGGGGCATCCCGTAAACGACGCAGGTCGACTCATCCTCGACAATGCTCGTAACATGACCTTGCTCTTTCATTAATTTTAGACCTTTTGTCCCGTCATTCCCCATTCCTGTCATGATAATTGCCCATTTGTCTACATTTGACAATCGACTGACTGATTCAAACAGTACGTCGACAGAGGGGCGATGACCGCCGCGCGGCTCCTCCTGTTGCAGATGGGCCTGCAAACGTCCGTTCACCTGCCGGACTTCAAAATGATAACCTCCCGGCGCGATGTAGGCTGTTCCCGGCTCCAGTATTTCACCGTCCTCCACCTCTGTCACGCGAATGTGGGACAGTGTGTTCAAGCGTTGAGCCAGCGATCTTGTAAAGCCGGCGGGCATGTGCTGAACCACTGCGATGGGAGCGGGAAAGTCGGCTGGCAGGGCTGTCAAAACGACCTGCAGCGCTTTTGGTCCACCTGTCGAAGTACCCAGTGCGACCAATCCCGGCTTTCCGTTTGCAAGCACTCGCTTCGGCTGACTCAAACCGGATAAAGATCTTTTTGCGGCCAACGATTCCGGAACAGGAGCTGCCGGCTGTGGAGACGCAAGCGGTGTGTGAGGCGCTGTTGACGAACCGGATGTACCATGCGCCTTTGGAGCGGCCGGTGTACCAGGTGCTGCTGCCTTCGGGTCAAACGGCTTGTTTGCCCTTGGCGTATGCAACCCCCTTCTCATCCGCCCTTTTGCCAGAGCAGCTGCCTTTACCCGCTCGATCAGACGATCCCCAACTTTATGTATGTCCAGTGATATTGGCCCCGACGGCTTGGTGACGAAGTCGAACGCCCCCGCTTCAAGCGCTTCGATCGTCGCGTCTGCTCCCTCCCTGGTCAAGCTGCTCAGCATCACGATCGGCAGGGGATGGTCGCTCATCAGTACCTTCAAGGCATCCAGGCCGTTCATGACGGGCATTTCGATGTCCAGTGTGAGAACATCCGGATTCAGTTGTTTGCATTTTTCAATACACTCGAGTCCATTTCTTGCCCGGTCAATGACTTCTATATCAGGGTCCGTAGTCAAAATGTCGGAAATAACTCTTCTCATGAATGCAGAATCATCGGTTACGAGAACTCGAATTTTACTCAATGCAATGTCGCTCCCTTCCTACCCCATGTTGCCTTATCGAATGAAGTGTTTCAGCCTAGCGAGGAATCCTTTCAGACCATTCGCAGGGAGCTTCGCTGCTGCGGAACTCTCCAAATACCGCCCCACCAAATCCCGAATGCTCCGAGAAGCTTTCGATTGCGGATAGGCAAGTAAAAAAGGACGTTGCTGCTTGACTGCCTTGGACACATGAACGTCGTCCAGGACGTAGCCGAGCGGGTGGATCTCCATGTTCAGAAAGCGCTTGGCAACCATCGTCAGCTTGTCTGCCGTCATTCTCCCTTCCCGTTCCGAGGTAACGCGGTTGATTACGAGGCGAATTTTGACGACAGGACTGCGGGAGTGCAGCATCTTGATGACTGCGTAGGCATCTGTGATCGCCGGCGGCTCCGGGGTCGTGACGACGATCACCTCGTCCGAGGAGAGCATGAAGTGCAGCGATTCTTTGGACAAACCTGCTCCCGTATCAAAAATAATCGTATCGGCGTAACCCTGCAGAGGGTTCAGCCGGTTAAACAGCAGCTCCAGCTTGCCATCATCCAGCTGCATGATTTGGGTAAAGCCCGATCCTCCAGCAATAAACTCCAGCTGACCCGGCCCTTTTTCCAGGATGCCCCAGATCGTCTCATCCGGCTCCAGCAGGTGAAACAAATGCTTCTTCGGAGTCAGACCCATCAGGACGTCCAGATTGGCCAGTCCCAAATCGACATCAAACAGAACTGCCTTATGCCCTCTCTCGATCAGTCCAAGGCCGAAGTTCAGGCTGAAATTCGATTTTCCTACCCCGCCTTTTCCGCTCGTCACAGTAACCAGCTTCGTTTGGCGCTCCTGTGTGCTCTGTTGGATTCGTTGTCGAAGTTGTTCTGCCTGGTCACGCATTTGACTAGTCTCCTACTATCATGGATGAAACGAGTGCAGGAGTCGCTGCGACGATGTCATCCGGAACATTTTGCCCTGTCGTGATATAGGAAAACGGGAGCTTCATCTCCTGCACCACGTTCAGCATGTTCCCGAAGCTTTGTGTTTCATCCGCTTTCGTAAAGATCACCTGTTTGCTAGGTACTTCCGAGAAATTCTGGATGATTGCCTTCATGTCCGAATACTTGGAGGTCAGGCTTAGCACGAGGTAGTTCACGCTGTTTTTGCCATGATTGACCAGCTCCCGAATCCCCTGTACGTATTCGTCGTTGCGAAAATTGCGCCCGGCGGTATCGACAAAAATCAGGTCGCAGTCGCCAAGCCGTTCCATAGCTGCCGTCATTTCGTTTGGCCGGAACACGACCTCAAGCGGCACATTGAGGATATTGGCGTAAGTCTTCAACTGCTCGACGGCAGCCATCCGATACGTATCCGCCGTGATAAAACCAATCTTCCGCTTTTCCTTCAACATGCTTTCGGCAGCCAGCTTGGCAATGGTTGTCGTCTTTCCTACGCCAGTCGGCCCGAAGAAAAAAGCGTACTGAATGGTGCGTCCCAGCTTCACGGCGTTTTGCTGACCTTCGGAGAGCATTTCCGTCACGATCTGGCTGCAAGCAGTGCGTGCTTCTTCCGTTTGCCAAGCGTGGGGACTGCTTTCCTTTTCCATCAGCTTGCGTAAAATCTCCGCCGTGAGTTCCTCCGTGACGCCCTGCTCCAGCAAGTGTGCCCGCATGGTTTGCACGGCCTCGGGGAGCTGCCTGCTCAAATCGTTGACGAGCAGCTTCTGGAACATTTGCCGCATGTCGCGCACTTCGCTCGCCAGGGCATCTGCCCCTCCATACTCGACCTGCTTCGGCGCCGCTCCGGCCTGCTCGGGTTGGGGCGCTGTCCCGTTTGCAGGAGCATTTCCTGCAACGGCTGCAGGCACTGCTTCGGTGGCCCGTACGGCTTCCCTTTGCAAAGCTTCCTCGCGCTGTGCGTGCGACAAGGCGTCACGCTCCTGCACGGCAATGGCGCCTTCGCGGAGCTTAGGCTGGAGATCACCCGCTTTCCGGTACGCTTGTCTGGCCGTATACGTACCGGTCTGTGCGTGAGTGGCAGCATCCATAGTCCGATTCTTGGCAGGCTTCTGGCTCTTTTCGCCCTCAGCGGCTCTTTCGTCCACTGCGGCAATCACTTCTATGCGCATCTTGCCAAACATCCCGAACAGCCCGCCCGTTTTCACTGGCTTGGAGTTTAAAATGACTGCGTCTTTCCCGAGATCGGCCCGGATCTTTTCCAAAGCCTCCGGCATGGAATCGACTATGTAGCGTTTCACTCTCACGTAATGTTCACCATCCCTACGCTTTGCACTTCAACATGTGGTTCCAGCTCGCTGTAAGACAAAACGGGAACATCCGGCATCATCCGATCAAGCAGCTGGCGCAAATACATGCGAATCGCCGGGGACGCAAGAATGATCGGCTGCTGGCCAGAGTTGATCATCTTGCTCACTTCTGCCGACATCGTCTGGTAGATGCGTTGGGAAGTCTCCGGGTCCATGGCCAGGTAGCTGCCTTGTTCAGATTGCTCGATACGCTCGGAGATTGCTTTTTCCAGGCCTGCCCCCGCTGTCAGCACCCGCAGCGGCTGTCCCGGCTCGGTGTACTGGAGCGTGATCTGGCGCGACATCGCCTGGCGCACATACTCTGTCAGCACATCGGGATCTTTGGTGTACAATGCATGGTCGGCCAGCGCCTCGAGGATCACGTTCAGGTTGCGCACCGATACTTTTTCCTTGAGCAGCTTTTGCAGCACCTTTTGCACATCCCCGATGGACAGCATGCCTGGAATCAGCTCGTCGACCAGCACGGGCGCCGTTTCCCTCACGTTGTCGATCAGGGCGCGCGTCTCCTGGCGGCCCAGCAGTTCGTGCGCGTGGCGCTTGATGATCTCCGTCAGATGGGTAGCCACGACGGACGGCGGATCGACCACGGTGTAGCCGGACAGCTCGGCAATCTCCTTATTCTCTTCTGTTACCCATAATGCAGGCAATCCAAACGCAGGTTCCACCGTTTCGATCCCGACGACGGAATCATCCTCAAAGCCTGGGCTCATCGCCAGATAATGATTCAGCATGATCTCCCCTTTGGCTACCTGGCTGCCTTTGATCTTGATTACGTATTCATTGGGACGGAGCTGAATGTTGTCGCGAATACGGATGACCGGAACGACAATCCCCATCTCCAGGGCGATCTGTCTGCGGATCATGATGACGCGGTCGAGCAGATCGCCGCCTTGTTTGACGTCTGCGAGCGGGATGAGACCGTAGCCGAACTCGAACTCGATCGGGTCCACCTGCAGCAGGCTGACGACGCTCTCCGGACTGCGCACTTCTTCTATCTGCTGCTCCTCGACTTTGTCTGCCGACTCGAGCATTTCCATCCGTTGCTTAGAGTTGAGCTTCCAACCGGCAAAGCCGAGGATTGCCGCTACCGGAAGCACCGGCAAAAGGCCGATCGGCGTAAACAGCCCCAGCAAGATTATGCAGCCAGCGACGATGTAAAGCAGCTTGGGAAAACTGAACATCTGCCGGACGATATCGTCGCCCAGTCCTTCGCCGGAAGTAGAGCGGGTCACGATGATACCGGCAGCCGTCGAAATCAGCAGGGCGGGAACCTGGCTCACCAGCGCATCCCCTACCGACATGGTCGTAAAGCGCGAAGCTGACTCGGCGAAGCTCATATCATGCACGAGCATCCCGATGATGAAGCCGCCGATAATATTCACGATAAAGATGATAATTCCGGCTATGGCATCCCCTTTTACGAACTTGCTGGCACCGTCCATGGCGCCGTAAAAATCTGCTTCATTCTCGATTTTTTTCCTTCTTGCCCGCGCTTCCGCCTCTGTGATCATCCCCGCATTCAAGTCTGCGTCGATACTCATCTGTTTCCCTGGCATCGCGTCAAGGGTGAAGCGCGCTGCGACCTCTGCCACCCGCTCGGAGCCTTTGGTGATGACGATAAACTGTATGATGATCAGGATGAGAAAGACGACGAACCCGACGACCTGGTTTCCGCCAACCACGAAGTCGCCAAAGGTCTCAATCACTTTGCCGCCTTCCCCGTGAGAAAGGATGTTTCTCGTCGTCGACACGTTCAGCGCAAGGCGAAAAAGTGTCGTAATCAGCAAAACCGTGGGGAAAATGGAGAACTCCAACGTTTCCTTTGTGTACATCGACACGAGCAAGATCGTCAACGCAAGGGAGATATTGAGAATCAACAACAAATCAAGCAACCCAGAAGGGAGTGGGATCACCATCATGACCACAATGCTAATGACGAATAAAATCGTACCCAACTCTTTGAACTTGAATCCCACTGTTCGTCCTCCTTTCCCTTATTTCACTTTCCCCTGCAGCTTGTACACGTACGCGAGAACTTCCGCTACAGCTTTAAACAACTCTTCGGGAATTTGTTGCCCGATCTCGCACTGACTATAGAGAGCCCTGGCCAAGGGCTTGTTTTCCATGGTAACGATCCGGTGCTTTTTGGCCACCTCCCTGATCTTCAAAGCCAGGTAGTCTTGCCCTTTGGCCACCACCGTAGGAGCGCTCATTTCGCTTGCATTGTAGCGAATGGCAACGGCAAAATGCGTCGGGTTGGTGATGATGACATCTGCTTTTGGCAACTCCTGCATCATTCGCCGGATCGCCATGCTGCGCTGACGCTCCCGAATTTTTCCTTTGATCAGCGGGTCCCCTTCTGACTGTTTGTATTCATCTTTCAGGTCTTGCTTGGACATCCGCAAATTTTTCTCGTGTTCATAGCGCTGGTAAGCGTAGTCGAGCACTGCCAGCACAAACAACAACACTCCGAGATAGATTCCCAGCTTGGCGACTTCGCCCGCTGTATAGGACAGGACAGTCCCTAAAGACTTTAAGGACAATTGTACGACTTGTTCTTTTGTATTCCATAAAATGGTATAGGCAACATAAATACCTGCACTGATTTTGAGCAAAGATTTCAGCAGTTCTACCAAGGAGCGAATGGAAAAAATCCGCTTGGCTCCTTCGATCGGATTGAGCTTTTCGAGCTTCATTTGCAGCGGTTCGGTTGAAAATAACCATCCGACCTGCATAAAGTTGACAGCGAATGCGACCAGCAAAGAAACGCCAAGGACTGGCCCTACGATCTTGAACGCTTCATACGCAAGCTGCATGACCATGACTTTCAAATTTTCCTCGTTCAATTGCCAGCCGATGTAGGTGGTCAGCGATTCTCTCATGATCCGCTGAAAGGTCGCCAGCATTTCCGAACCCAGCATGATGAGCAGAAAAAAGAATGCGGTCAAAGAGATCGACGGCGACAAATCCTGGCTTTTGGCCACTTGCCCTTTCTTGCGCGCTTCCTGTTTTTTCTTCGGTGTTGCTTTTTCCGTTTTTTCCCCGCTGAAGTATTGCAGGTCTAGGGGGAAGCGAAACCTGTTTTGCCTCATGGTGCGCCTCCGAGCATTTTCATCATTTGTGCGAGCGCCCGGAACATGCTTTCAAACAATCCGTTCAAGGTCAGCAAAAAAGCGGGCATCACCACGATCAGGAGCAGAAAGCCTGCGAGCATCTTGAACGGCAAGCCGACGACGAAAATATTGAACTGCGGCACCGATTTGGCGATGATCCCAAGCGAGACGTCCACCAGAAACAGCGCCACGACAATTGGCGACGCCATCATGAACGCACTGAGGAACATGTCTTCAAAGACTTTGACAGCCGTCATCAACACTTGCTCGCTTCCGAAAGCCGCCCACACTGCCTCGAGGGGAATTGCCTCATAGCTTTTGATCAGCCCCCGGATAAGCATGTGATGTCCATTGATGCTGAAAAAGTAGAGGACCGCCAACATGTTCTTGAAGTTCCCTGTGACGGGAACGTACACACCGGTCTTGGGATCGATCACATTCGCCATCGCCAGTCCCATCTGCATGTCCATCAGCCCTCCGGCTACCTGTACCGCAATGAACATCAACTCGCAAACGTATCCAAGGATGACTCCCACCAGGGCTTCCTTGATCACGTGGAGGACGAAACTGAAGTCCATGGCAATCTGCGCTTGCGTCGGGATGAACTGAAAGCTGATCAGGGCCATGATGAAGGCCAGCGCGATCTTGAACTGATTCGGCACGCCTTTTATCGAAAAAAAGGGAGCGGCTACAAAAAAGGCACTCATTCTCACAAAAGTCAGCAAAAAGATAGGAAAATACGTGAAAAACAGATCCATAAGTTACCCGACAAACCGATGGAGGTTGCCGAAGATCCCTGTCGTGAAATCAAGCATCACGCGCAGCATCCACGGCCCCACTGCCAATATCGTAACGAATACAGCCAAAATTTTCGGAATGAATGCGAGTGTCTGTTCCTGAATTTGTGTCGTTGCCTGAAAGACGCTGACAATCAAACCGACCAGCAAGGCGATCCCCAGGGCGGGTGCCGCAAGCAGCAGGATGGTATAAACAGAGCTTTGGGCAATCTGCATCAGTAATTCTTGTGTCATGCTCTACCTCCTCGAACCCTTTGGAATGTCCTAAAAACTGATCAAGAGTGATTTCACGACCAGGTACCAGCCGTCCACCATAATGAACAGCAAAATCTTGAACGGCAAGGAAATCATCACAGGCGGCAGCATCATCATCCCCATCCCCATCAGGATGCTGGAGATGACCATGTCGATGACGAGGAACGGAATAAAGATCATAAAGCCGATCTGAAAAGCCGTCTTCAGCTCGCTGATCGCATAGGCGGGAACGAGCGCGCTTAGCGGAATGTCCTGGATCGTATTCGGCCGTTCGGCCTTCGTGTACTCCAAAAAAAGCGCCAAGTCTTTTTCCCGGGTCTGCTTGGCCATGAATTCCTTGAACGGTACGACTGCCGCATCAAATGCTTGCTGCTGAGTCATCTTTCCCGCCATAAAAGGCTGCACGGCGGTTTCGTTTACTTTCCCGAGCGTAGGCGCCATGATAAAAAACGTCATGAAAAGGGCGAGCGCCACCAAAACCTGGTTCGGAGGCATCTGCTGGGTCGCCAGGGCATTTCGGACAAACGACAGCACGATGACAATTCGAGTAAAGCTTGTCATCAGCAGCAGGATGGCTGGGGCAACCGACAATACGGTCAAAATCAGCAAGATTTGAATCGCCGAGGAAGTCTCCTGAGGCGTTCCAGTCCCGCCGCCAATTTTCAAATCAACGCTCGGAACAATCGGTGTTCCCACGGGCGCTGCCAGTACGACATTCGGTATCGCCAGCAGCACTGCGGCAATCACGAGCACCTGCAAAAAATGTTTCATTTTAGGTCCCCTCTGTCCTGAGCTTCCTCTTTGGTCCACACATCTGCCTGCATGGTCCTTTTGTTCACATCGTTCCACTGACCATTCAGCATTTCCTGGAATGACTTTCCATCCACATCGGAAGAAAACAAAATTTCTTCTTCGAGCTGCTTTTTCTTTCCGAAGGGCAGCCACTTCAAGGAAAACGCCGTTTCCAGCGGTTTGATTTCTGCGTCGGACAGGATGAGATCGGCTTCGTCACCCGGTTCGATCATTCGCAGCAATTGCACGTTATCCCCGACTCCAACGATGTACAAGGTCTCCCCGATCATCACGATCTGCACCGTTTTCCCGTTGCCCAGCGCGGTCGCGGAAATGACTTTGATAGGACCGCGGTTTTGACCGAATTGACGCTTGCCCAGAAAACGCAGGAGCAGGTATATCAGTACAGCGATAAATGCAAGAGAAAAGATCACCTGGATCAAATAACCCCATATGCTTCCGGTACCGCTGCCCGGAATGGCCGCCGGCTGTTCACCGCCGGCGGGCGCATTGCTCTTGGGTACATTCCCCTGATTGTAGGAATCCGCTACCGTACCATCAGCCGATGCCCAACCAGGTAGGGTGGCGACAAACAGCAAGATGAGACAACAAACCCAGATGAACCTTGTCCCCACATTCCAAAATTTCATCATTAGCTCAATGTCTTTTTGATCGCTTCCAGCACGCGATCAGCCTGGAATGGCTTCACGATGAAATCTTTTGCGCCCGCCTGGATGGCATCGATAACCATGGCTTGTTGTCCCATCGCAGAGCACATGATGACGCGTGCGCTCGGGTCAATTTTTTTGATTTCCTTCAGTGCAGCAATCCCGTCCATTTCCGGCATCGTAATGTCCATCGTCACCAGGTCAGGGCCGAGTTCTTTATACTTCTCGATCGCCTGTGCGCCGTCACTTGCTTCCCCTACAACGGTATATCCGTTTTTGGACAAGATCTCCTTGATCATCATCCGCATGAAAGCTGCGTCATCCACGATAAGAACTTTGTTTGACATGATTTGGCTCCTCCCATTACTTCAAAGTAAATTTCGTTATTGCAATTTTTGAACACGATCGAACTGACTGATGATATCGGTGACACGAACGCCGAAGTTTTCGTCGATGACGACTACCTCGCCCTTGGCAATCAGCTTGTTGTTTACCAGGATGTCTACGTGCTCACCAGCCAGCTTGTCCAACTGTATAATTGAACCGGCAGACAAGTCAAGGATTTCTTTGATCAATTTCTTGGTGCGTCCGAGTTCGACTGTCACTTGCAGCGGAATGTCGAGAAGCAGATTCAAGTTTTGCTCTTCCCCGGCAAACATGGGAGCACTACCAAACGGCGCAAACTGAGCTGGTCTCACGTTTGCCTGGCTTCCGGCAGGGCTGCCAAAATGTTGGGGTGTCTGCGGAGCCGCAGGCGGCGCTGCATAAGCTGGCGGATACGGCGAGTATCCTGGCGGCATCGCATATTGGGCGTATGGGTCCGGATAAACTGGCTGGCCTGGGTAGCCCATCGGCTGCCCATGCATCGGATACGGTGGATAGCCCATCGGCGGCTGCTGCGGCTCTGCTTGCGGAGCTGCTGGCGGCACATGCGCCGACGCTGGCTGTGCAGGTGCGGACGCGGCTGTCTGCTGGGCGGCAGACTGGGTAACAGGCGGGCTGCCCGGTTTCTCGACTGCCACGGCAGCAGCTGCTACTTCTTCTTCTGTGCCTCCGACCAGTCTGTCGATCATCTTCTTCGCAAACGACAGAGGCAACAGTTGCATGATATTGGAGTCGATCAGTTCTCCTTGCTCGCCTACCTTCAGGCGGAACGAAACTTTCACGAGCGGACCGTCGTCTTCCGAAAAGCTGTCTCCACCCTTGCCCTGCGCCAAATCCATCACATCAATACCGGGGGGAGTGATGTTGATGAACTGGTTGAAGATCGTCGACATCGAGGTCGCGGCAGAACCCATCATCTGGTTCATCGCTTCTTGTACCGCGCTGATATGCAGTTCAGACAGTTCGGTATTTTCCGGTCGCCCTTCTCCCCCCATCATCAGGTCGGCAATCACTGCTGCGTCTTCCATTCGGATTACGAGGAGATTGATTCCTTTGAAGCCGTCCGTATATTCCACGTGTACGGCTACGTGCGGAATCGGGAATTCACTTTCCAGTTCATCCACGTTGACGACCGACACAGTAGGGGTCGTAATGTCCACTTTTTTGCTCAGCAAGGTGGAGAGTGCCGTTGCGGCGCTGCCGAAAGAAATGTTGCCGATTTCCCCGAGAGCATCTTGCTCGAACGGGGAGAGAAAATCGGCGACATCCTGTGTGGCAGCTGTACCCGCTTCCTCTTCATCTTCGACCAGGTTGTTTGCGCGAAGCAGCGCGTCAATTTCGTCCTGAGAAAGCATATCTCTACTCATTGTGCTCCTCCCCCTCCTCTATGACTTCATCAATCTGAATGGCAACCTTGCCTTTGAGTGTTCCCGGCTGCCCCAGAAACTTCAGTTGATTTCCAATTTTGATTTTGAGCTTATTGTCCAATGACTGATCCAGCTGGATGACATCGCCTTTTTGAAGCTGGAGGAAATCTCTTACCGATATCGTGGCCGTTCCCATCTCCGCGATAATCGGCAACTTGGCTGTCTTCACCCGTTCCTCTACGCGCAGCCGTTCTTCTTCATCGCGCGTCTTTTTCTGTTTGGAAAACCAATACTGTCCAGACAGCTTCGTCATGATCGGTTCCAGCACCACGTGCGGCAAGCACAGGTTGATCATCCCTGTGGTGTCGCCGATTTTGGTGCTGAACGAAATGACCACGACGATCTCGTTCGGCGAGACAATTTGCATGAATTGCGGATTCATCTCCAGCCCTTCCTGGTACGGATCGAGCTCAATGATTTGCTTCCATGCCTCGTGGAATGTATCCAACGCTTTGCCGAAAACACGTTCCATCACCGTTGTCTCAATTTCCGTAAGGGCTCCCATCTTTTCCGGTATCGCCCCCTGGCCCCCCAGGAGACGATCGAGCATGGTGTAGGCGATGTTCGGGTTCACTTCCAGAACCATGCGCCCTTCCAGCGGAGGCGCTTCAAAGATGTTGAGAATGGTCATTTTGGGAATGGAACGAATAAACTCGTCATACGGCAATTGATCGACGGAGGCAACCGTAATTTGCACGAAGGTACGGAGCTGAGCAGAAAAATACGTCGTCAACAACCGCGCATAGTTTTCATGAATGCGTGTCAGACCGCGAATCTGGTCCTTGGAAAAACGCAGTGCCCGTTTAAAGTCATATACTTTTACTTTGCGCTCAGTCTCTTCTTTTTTCAGCTCGTTGGCATCCATCTCCCCGGATGAGAGAGCAGCCAACAAGGCATCAATCTCACTCTGTGAGAGAACCTCGGCCATATATCGTCACCTCCTTGCTATGTATACGTTCATCGCGGCCTAAGACAAGACGCGTTTGGTCGTCACTACTTGGACGATCTTGCCTTCCTGCATCAGGGCGCTGATTTCATTCATAATTTTGGCTTCCAGTTTGTCGACGCCTTCCGTTCCTTTGATATCTTCCGGAGTCAGTCCCGCCAACGTCTTGATGATGATCTGATTGATTTGCGGCAGACGTTGTTCCAGTTCTGCTTTCCCGTCACTGCTGTCTGCGGTGATCGTAAAACGAACAATGATATAGTTGTTGGTCAACAGGTTGGTGGTGATTTCTCCCGTATCTACGGAATACTCCTGCATTTCCTTTGCAGACAAAGGTTCCACTTCTTTTCCTGCGCTGCTTGCCGTCTGTGCGGTCGGAGAGAGATACGTCTGCCAGAGCACGAACGATATTACTCCCAGTAGCGAAATCGCGATGATAATAATTAGAGCCATATTAAACAACCGATTTTGAAACATCGCAAAGCCTCCCGCTATTCATTTGCTTCGTCCGGCAGCTTCGGTGCGCTGCGTGCCGGTTGAACGTTCTGATAAAAGGCAAAAACACGTTCAGCGATTGACTCTGCC
This sequence comes from Brevibacillus sp. GCM10020057, assembly GCF_042683565.1. Classification (NCBI taxonomy): domain Bacteria; kingdom Bacillati; phylum Bacillota; class Bacilli; order Caryophanales; family Paenibacillaceae; genus Brevibacillus; species Brevibacillus sp. GCM10020057. The sequence goes on along the minus strand of NZ_JBHUJW010000043.1, from coordinate 349,254 downwards.
GAATCTTTGACGATGTATTTCCTGTCGTTGAACAAAGTAATCACTGTATCGGGAGTAGCCTCTACCGTCTCGATATGTGTGATATTCAGATAAAAAACGGAGCCGTTAAAACGTGTCAGTTTGATCATCGGCTGCTCCTTTCGGCGGATGGCAGGGGGAGGAGCAAATGCTCTTCCCCGTGCTCATCTATTCCGCCAAGCCTTAGCGTTTCAGATTAACCAGTTCTTCCAGCAATGTGTCGGAAGTCGTAATGATGCGGGAGTTGGCCTGGAAGCCGCGCTGCGCCACGATCATCTCGGTAAACTCTTCGGACAAGTCTACGTTGGACATTTCCAGCTGACCTGAAATGATGCTTACTTTTGCGTCAGTAGCAGTGGTCGGTGTGTTCGGGTCCTCATCACGCGGTCCAGCGTTGACCGTGTTCTCATACAACGAGTTGCCCACTTTCTTCAGACCACCAGGGTTGTTGAACGTCATCAGCCCGATTGTATTGTCGGTAGCGAGCGCGCCCGTGTCATCCACAGTCGTAATCACGCCGTCCTTGCCGATGGAGTACGATACGATGTTGTCAGCCTGGCTGATCTGAATCGGCCCTCCATCGGAATTGAGCAGCTTCATTCCTTGCGAATTCACCAGGAAACCTTGGGAGTCGCGAGTAAAGTTACCTGCCCGCGTGTAGTAGATCGTAGTCCCGTCATCAGGAGATACCATGAAAAACGCATCACCTTCAATGGACAAATCCGTCGGAAGGTTCGTCGTCATCGGGCTTCCTGCGGAAAACACCGTGTCGATGGAGCCAATCGACGTACCGAGACCGACCTGCATCGGGTTCGTTCCGCCTTTTCCGCCTCCATCGCTGGAAGCACTTGCCCCCTGAATGTTTTGGCTCAAAATATCTTGAAACATAACCCGGCCCTTTTTAAAGCCGACGGTATTCACGTTTGCGATGTTGTTTCCAATCACGTCCATCTTGGTCTGGAAACCGCGCAATCCGGAAATACCGGAGTACATGGAACGAAGCATAACCTGTTTCCTCCTCTACTCGATCTTCAATGCGATTACCTCTGTCGATCGGTAACCGCCGGGCTCCCTCCGTGAGGTCCAGCCCTTGCTGCACTCATTACACGAAGATCGCACTATCGATATTGGTAAACACATTGTCCCTCATGCTTCCATCGTCGACAGCGGTAATGATCTTCCGATTGACGATGCTCACGACGTAGGCCACATTATCCATCAATATGAGAGATTCCTTGGCTCCTTTGGAAGCAGCCTTGTTCACGGCTGTTTCCAGACGCTCCATTTGCGGAGCATCGAGTGTAATCCCCCGCTCCTTCAGTCGGTTGACGGCGTGCTGGCTCATGCTGAGCGGCCTGCTCTTCGCCGGAGCATTCAGTGATTCCGTCAAATACTGTTGAAACGGTTTGCCGCTTACGTGAGAAGTCAGGGCAGCAGTATTGGTGACATGATTCGTTCTCGGAGGGAAGTAAGTTTGCGTCACACGAGATGGGTTCATCGTGTTTCCTCCTTATATTCCGTTCCTAGACGATATCGTCGATGCCACGCAGGCGATTCCATAACGATTCTTTCGATTCATTGCTGTCCACCAAGGCTTCCAGTACAAATTCCTGCTCTTCCTGCTGGTCGCGCTTGCGATTTTGCTCTTGCTGTTGTCTCGCCTGTTCACGCTGCTCTTGGAAGCCAAAGTTCACTTCCTGCTGCTGGTTCACTTCGAGACGGTCTACCTGCAAGCCTTGCTGGGTCAATGCAGCTCGCAACTGCGGCAACTGGTTGTCCAGCAGGTCCTTGCCAGCCTGTGTCTCCGCCGAGAAGTGCGCGGTAATGACACCATTGTGCGAGGTGATCGTCACATCGACTTTGCCCAGGGATTGCGGGTTCAGGATCAGCTTGGCCTCGTGCAAGCCATTTACTTGCGTCAGCTTCATCTGCTTCACAAAAAGCTGTGTAACTTGCTTAGTCAGCTGGTTGGCATGAACCTGATGCGTCTGTACCGTTGGCTGGGGAAGCGTCGGATTGGTTTGCACCTGGGTACCGGACGCTGCCGGGCCTTGTACGGCAACAAACGGCATTCCGCTGTCTTCCTTGGCTTCCTGATGATTCAATCCCGCGCCCTGCGAAGAAGGCTGTACGGTTTGAGACGGAATGCCAGCTTCGGCCTTATATGCAGACAGACCTTGATGGAAGCGCAGCTGCTGGATGTTCTTGCTTGCATCCTGCCGCAGGCTGTTGCCACTCGTAATCACATCAGAGCGGAGCAGCAGCGTTTTTTTCCTGGCATGCTCCTGCACACCCATTTGGCCTTTCAGGTCTTCGAGCATAGCAGACAGCTTCTGCACTTCGACCGTCGCAGGCTCACCGTCAGCCAGTTTCATCAGAAGCTGTTTCCAGTCTTCCGTCGCTTGCGGAAACTGTGCCTGCACCTTTTGCAGCAGTTGATGGACCACCCCCGCTTTTTCTTCCAGCACAGGTGCCAAATCCTGCGGCAAGCTTTGACCGGATGCCATCATCTGCGCGAGCAGCATCATCACATCCTGCAGCGCGTCCAGATCTTCACCGCGCAATCCTTCCGGTGCTTGTGCCGCCTCGTCGGCCGTCGGCAAGGTCTGCAATGCCTGAACCAATTGCAAAAGGGACAGGTCGCCGATTTCTCCTTCGCCAGCCGTAGTGCCTGTATTCGCCGTTACGGCAACAGATGCTCCCGGCAATGGAAGCGCTGCCTCCTCAGCAGCCGGTGCTGTCGGCAAGGTCTGCAACGCCTGGACCAACTGCATGGAGAACAGATCGCCGATTCCTGCTCCGCCGGCGACAGTTCCTGCGTTCGCCGTTACGGTGCCAGATGCTCCGGTCGGTGTGGTCACGGCTGTCACATTCATCTCATTCACCTCCCTGATTGTTTTTGTTGCTATGGAAACGATAGCAGCACAGCTCTCACTGTCTGTTATCGAAGCAACGCTTCCGTAATGCGCGCCGCCATGTTATCGTCTTTCTTTTTGTCTTCCTCGGCGATTGCTGCAAGTGTCAGCGCCCGTTTGTCTTCGGGCATGGCCGACAAAATCGAGATGGCCTGCGCCTTGTTCGTCAGCATCAACGAGCGGATAACGGCCGCCGAATCTGCTGGCGGCATCTGTGCAAACGAATTGATCAGCGATTCCTTCGTTCCTCCAGTGCCGGACAAGCCATTACGATTCTCGCTCAATGCGTTGGTCAGCACTTGCAATCGTTGCTGCAAGGCCGCGATATCGTCATCCTTGTTGACCACGGAGTCTTTCAGCATGATCGAAATGTCTGCCGCCTTCTTCGGGTCCATCTTCGCGAGAATGTCTGCCCGTTGGTTCGGCTTCATTTTGGTCATGACAGCAACCGATTCCTCCAGGCTCAAGTTTTCAATGATGGCAGCCGCGTTTTTCGGTGACATGGTCGTGTAGACCTTGGCCAGATCCGCAAATTGCTGCTGACGCTCCTCCTCAGAGGTGCGTTTGTCTTCCAGCTGCTTTTTCAGATCCTCTACCTGCTTTTCCAGCGCCTGTATCGTTGAATCCTTTTTGGCCGTTTCATCTTTTAATGAAGACAAAGCTTGCTGACTTTTCAGATGCTCGTTCTGCAGCGTGGATACCTGCTTGGTCAATTCTTCTTTTGGATCAGATCCGGGAGCTGCTGCGTATTTGTCCGGGACCAGTTTCTCCACATATGGTACGGTGCTGGCCCAATGGAGAACATTCCCTAGCACGTTGACCCCTAACAGACTGAGGAGCACACCGCCGAGGAGGCTGGCAAACAGCGCCGGAATGACAATCATGTAAAAAAACCATTCCCACCTGCCGTACTCCCGTTCTTCCTGGATTTCTTCCATTTGGTACCTCCCTCAGTTGCTTCGACGAAGATAGAGCTGGGTGCCGATCTCGTCCAACTCTTTTTGTTCCCTCATTCTTTCCGCATCCATGTACTGCGTGTGGAATTTGTCCCGCAGCCGCTGCCAAAGCTGGGATTCTTTCATCCTTTCCGTCAAATGGGACTGGCAACGTTCCACATCCCGCTCGCACCCTTGCAGCGTGCGTTTCTGGTTCTGGATCGACCGTTCGACGGACTGCTTGTACTGCGTGATCTGAATGAGCTGGGCAGCGCTGCAGGTTTGCGTTTGCGCTTCCTGAATGAGAAGGCTCATTTCGTCATGGCGCTCATGCAAGCGATACAGCTTCCATTCTTCTTCGTTCTTGCGCTGAACCGATTTTCCGAATGCCCACTCTGCCTGTTCCTTCTCCTTTTCTTTCAGATCCAGAACCTTTTGGAGATGAAACTGGAACACTTTCACATTAGCTCACTCCTCCGAAATGTGCAGTCAATGCTTTCACGGCACCTGGCAGGGTGGATGGCTCATGTACCCCTTGTGCCGTAAAGTCTCGGATCACGTCGCGATAGCGAATGGCAGCGTCAATTTCCCGATTCGTTCCCGGCTTGTATGCGCCGATGTTAATGAGATCTTCCGCATCGTTATAGGTAGCCAGATAGCGCTTCAGCTGCCGCGCTGCCTCCAGATGCTGATCGCTGGCGATTTCATTCATGACCCGGCTGACACTGGCCAATACGTCGATTGCAGGAAAATGTCCTTTCTGGGCAATTTTCCGATCGAGCACAATGTGCCCGTCCAAAATACCGCGCGCGGCGTCGGCGATCGGATCGTTCATGTCATCCGAGTCTACCAGCACCGTGTAAAAAGCGGTAATACTGCCCCGATCTGCCGTTCCTGCCCGTTCCATGAGCCTGGGCAGCATCGCGAACACCGAAGGCGTATAGCCCCGGGTCGCCGGCGGCTCACCAATCGCGAGACCGACTTCCCGCTGCGCCATGGCGAAACGCGTGACAGAGTCCATCATCAGCATCACATTCATCCCTCGATCACGGAAGTATTCTGCGATCGATGTGGCGATCATGGCTCCCTTGATCCGGATCATGGCGGGCTGATCCGAGGTCGCAACCACGACCACCGATCTCTTTAGTCCTTCTTCCCCCAGATCTCTTTCAATAAACTCCATGACTTCCCGGCCGCGCTCTCCGATCAGTCCGATCACGTTGATATCCGCCGTCGTATTGCGGGCAATCATCCCCATCAGGGTACTCTTTCCGACACCGGAACCGGCAAAGATGCCGACCCGCTGTCCTTTTCCGATTGTAAGCAAGCCATCAATCGCGCGAACACCGACACTAAGCGGTTCTTGAATACGCGGGCGGAGAATCGGATTTGGCGGCATGTTGTTGGTCGGATAGCTTGCCAGTCCGAGCGGCAGGGCTCCCTTGAACGGACGGCCGAGTCCATCTAAGATCGACCCGAGAATTTCAGGCCCCACCTTTACTTCCAACGAACGTCCCGTCGCCACCACATCGCAGCCGGGACCGATGTCTGTCAGCTCTCCCAACGGCATCAGCAGCACCTTGTTTTCCCGAAAGCCGACGACCTCCGCGATGAGCGGCTCTACGCTGTTGCTCGGGTACAAGTGACAAATCTCTCCCAATTTCACTTCCGGTCCCTGCGACTCGATGGTCAGCCCGACTACCTGCGTTACTTTTCCATTCACGCGCATGGGATCAAGGCCGAGCAAAGCCTGCTTGTATTTTGCAAGATCCAGCATGCTCATGGCGCATCACTTCCTCGCGCAATCTCCAGCAGCGCTTGTTTGATCTCGGCCAGTTGGGTATCGACCCTCGCGTCTACGCTTCCAAGCGGCGTCCGGATTACACAGCCGCCGTCCTGAACCGTGTAGTCCGGATAGATCGACACTTCTGCCTGACCGTCCAACAGCTCCAGCAGCTGTGCCCGATGCTCCTGCACATAGTCAAAGTACCGGTGGTTCACACAGACCGTGATCGTGCCATGCACCCGTGAGCGGCGAAGCACTTTCCGCGCCAGCTCCAGCACTTGCTCGGGAGAATGCTGCAGTTCTGCGGTGATCACTTTTCTGGCGACATCCATGCTCAGTTCCACAAGAAATGGCTCCGCCTCTGCAATGATCTGCTCTTTCTCCCTGTAAGCCTGTTCCAGAATCGCACGCGCTTTTTCCAGCGCGCTCGTCTCTTCCTCATACGCGAGCTGTTTGCCCGCTTCGTAGCCGGAATCATGTCCTTCGCTGGATGCTTGCTCGCGTACTTGCTGAAACATCGCTTCCGCCTCGCTGTTTTTTTGCTTCCACCATTGCTCGATTTCTGCCATCGCCTGCCGCTTCATTTGTTCCGCTTGTTCGGACGCTTGCTGCAATATTTTTTGCGCTGTTTCTTCCGCATCCTGCAGGATGATTTTCGCCTCTTCTTCGGCTTGATGTAAAATTTTTTGATTTTCTTGCAACCTTTCGGAGGTTACTTCCGTCTTTTGTGGTGCAGGCGTTACCGCAAGGAGCACAGAATCGTCAGAAGGCTGGTAAAAAGAGGCCTTGATGATCCTAGACAATGATATCATCTCCTCCACCGCGAGCGATGATGATCTCACCAGCCTCCTCTAGGCGACGGATAATGGCAACGATACGGGATTGTGCTTCTTCGACGTCGCGAAGTCGGACTGGCCCCATAAATTCCATTTCTTCCTTGAAGGTATCGGCCATCCGTTTGGACATGTTGCGGAAAATGACTTCGCGCACTTCCTCGCTTGCCACTTTGAGAGCAAGCTGGAGATCGGCGTTCTCCACGTCCCGAATGACACGCTGGATGGAACGATTGTCCAAAGTTGCAATGTCTTCAAATACGAACATGCGCTTCTTGATTTCTTCCGCCAACTCGGGGTCCTGAATTTCCAAGGAATCCAGAATCGTGCGCTCGGTTCCCCGGTCGACACCATTGAGTACAGCAACGATTGCCTCGATTCCGCCAGCCTGTGTATAATCCTGTGTGACTGTAGCCGACAGCTTCTGCTCGAGTACCTGCTCGACTTGCGCGATCACTTCCGGTGATGTGCTGTCCATCATCGCAATGCGCTTCGCCACCTCGGCCTGCCGCTCTTGAGGCAACGCGGACAAGATCATGGCTGCCTGCTGGGCCTCCAGGTAGGACAGAACCAACGCGATTGTCTGTGGATGCTCGTTTTGAATGAAGTTAAGGATTTGACCCGGATCTGCTTTTCTAGCAAAATCGAAAGGCCGAACTTGCAAATTGGCCGTCAGACGGTTGATAATATCCATCGCTTTCGTCTCGCCCAGCGCCTTTTGCAAAATTTCCTTGGCGTACGTAATACCGCCCTGCGAAATGACTTCTTTGGCTACCGCTATTTGATGAAATTCAGCTAAAATTTTATCTTTTTCATCATTATCTACTTTCCGTACATTGGCAATTTCCAATGTCAGCTGCTCGATCTCATCTTCTCGCAAGTGCTTGAACACCTGGGCGGAGATTTCCGGCCCGAGCGAAATTAGAAGAATAGCGGCCTTCTGTCTTCCGGTCAACTCTTTAGCGCCGCGAGCCATACGATTCACTCCTTAATCTTCTGCTAGCCAGGTACGAAGCAGCACAACGAATTCATCCGGCTTGCTGCGCGCCAATTTTTCCAGCTGCTTCCTGACTACGACCTGATCGCCATCCTCTTGATAGATCAGATCAGGGATTTCCGAAGGTTGTACCTGCGAGAGCAACTCTGTTTCTTCCAGCTGCTGTTTCGCCTGGTTGCGTCTGCGCAGTACGAGGAAGGCAACTGCTGCGAGTGCCAAAACTGCAATGCCGCCGACTGTCCAAAGAACGGCTGGGCTAAGCGAACTGGAGTCTTCAGCCGCCACTTTACCAGAGAACGTACGCGGCAGTACCGAAATATGCTTGTCCAGTTCCTCCTGCGTCAGTTCGACTCCCTGGTTGCTCAAAGTCACGCGAACGACGTTGCGCAACACTTGCTTGATGCTTTCGACTGTCGCTTCGTCCAAAGTGCCGCCAGTTGGAGGTTCTACCCCGACGTTGATGGTCATATCCTCGATCTTGTACGGGCTGAGCGTCACATTTCTGGTAATGCGGTTCACTTCACGGTTGATCGTATCGTTCAGTTCTTCGTAGTTGCTGTTGCTTCCCTGGGGATTGCTCCCTGGATAGCTCGGGACGCTGCTGTCAGCGGTTCCGGCGATGCCACCAGGAGGAGAACCTTGTCCAGTGTATGTTTTTGACAACTTTTGAGATGAAATAATAAGTCCTTCGTTATTTTCTTTGTCCGGTGCTTCCACGAGATTTTCTACGCGGTTTTCCTTGTCAAAGTTCATTTTGATAAACGTATGGACGATTACCTTGTCTCTGCCCATGATCGTACCGAGCAGGTTGTACAGGTTTTGCTGTATACTTTTTTCAACTTCGGCCTTAATCTGCTCTTGTTGCTTGAAACTGCTCAGTGACCCTTCGTCCTCATTCGTATCGGAGCGCTCCAACGGATTGGAGTATTGGTCCGTAATGGTGATCGCATCCATCGGCAGCTTCGGAACACTGCGCGAAACGAGCAGATACAAGGAATTGATCTGTTTCTGGTCCAATGTCGTGCCAGGTTCTACGTCGACAATCACAGAAGCCGTCGCCGTATCTGGTGTTTCGGTTACCCAGTGGCTTTCCTCCGGCAGCGTGATCATGACCTGCGCGTTGCGTACGCCTTTCACTTTCTCCAAAAGCTTCCGCAGTTCTTGCTGCAAGGCTTCTTTCTTCATGACGTCAAACTGGCGGTCTGTCACGCCAAGCGTATTGGAAAAAATCTCAGAGTTGAACCCCGCTTCGCTCGGAATCCCCTTTGCTGCCAAGTCTACGATGACATCCTGCGCCATTTTTTCGGGGACTTCGATGCTTGTCCCGTTGCCCGTAATCCTGTAGGGGATTTTTTGGCTTTCCAGCTCTTGTTTGATTGTTCCGATTTCTTGCTCACTCAGCCTTTGATTGTATAACGGTGTGTACACTGGCTGGGCCGCGATGTATATGTATAAACCAAGCGAGATGAGCAGAAACAAGGTAATTCCTGCAATCATCCATTTCTGATTTTTGGAAAACTGGTTCCATTTTGACGTAAGCCTTTCTCTGATTACTGCTACACGCTCGTTCATGATTCACCTCTCACAGGATACCAACAACAAATCATATCGACATTCGCATGATTTCTTGATAGGACTCGATCACCTTGTTTCGTACCTGTAAGGTCATCTGCAACATATTCGTAGCTTTCAAATTTGCGACCATTACCTGGTCGATGCTGTCAATTTGCCCTGCTGCGAACTTGTCTCCCAGAATCGCCGACTCCACCTGCGCCTGATTGACTTCGTTCAACGCATCCGACAGATACGCTCCGAAGTCTTTCGTTACTTGCGCCGGTGTCGGTGCCTTACTCACCCCTGTCGTCTGAATGGGGCTAAACTGTGAAAGTGATTGAACATCCATCGATTATCGCCTCCCCTTTTATTTGATTTCCAAGGCTTTCATCATCATGCTTTTCGTTGCATTCAAAACAGTCACGTTCGCCTCGTAAGATCGGGAAGCGGAAATCATGTCCACCATTTCCTTCATCACGTCCACATTGGGCATCAGCACATATCCGTCCTTGTCTGCATCCGGATGGCTCGGATCGTATACCCGTTTGAACGGAGTCTCGTCTTCCTTGATGGCCGTTACACGCACCCCTTGGCCTCCGCTCTTGCCGGTAATGTTTCCTACTGCTGCTTGCAACAGATTGTCAAACGATTCGCCGGATTGGGGAGATAATTCTACCATTTTCCGCTTGTATGGTTGCCAGACTCCATTTACGAAGTTAGCTCTGGTCGTTTCTGCGTTTGCAATGTTGGAAGCGATTGTATCCAGACGCAGCCGATTGGCTGTGAGCGCTGAGGCACTCGTGTTGATCCCCTGAAAGAGACTCATACTCTATTTCCCTCCACCGTCAATAGCGCTACGGATTTTTTGGTAAGCTCCTGCCGTCAATTGCGTCAAGCCACTGTACCAAATCTGGTTTTTCGCGAGCTCGGTTTCTTCTGCCTCCAGATCGACATCGTTCCCGTTATTTTGCACATAGTTGTTCGGATTGGAGACGATCTGCGGCATTGCGATACTGCCGGAATTTGCAAACGGAATGTGCTTTGGATTGGTGCGATAGGCTTCCAGTTGCTGATTTCCTAGTACACCATTTAATTCCTGCTGCAAATATTGTTCAAAAACCACTTGCTGGCTCTTGAAATGTGGGGTATCTATGTTGGCCAAGTTGTTCGCAATCGTCCTGTGTCTAAGGTTTGCAGCGGCCATTGATCTCTCAAGGACCTGCATATGGTAGCTTCCCAGCATCTTCGTTCACCCCGTCATTTTTTTCCAAATACTTTCGCAAAGCACGATATTTCTTCCAGATTCGACATCTATGATACGTCCATCATAGCAAAACTGACATATCGAAAAAAGCCCCTTTTCATGATGATTTTCAAAATGATTCAATGGGACTAAATGGCTGGTCTTTCCTGTTTTTTTACTTGTTTTAACAATTTTTTATGGGAAAATGACATAAATTAGAAAGAATACAAGTCAATAATCATGCAGTGTATTTGACCATAGTGCGGAAAGCATCCCAAAAATTAGGCATTTAGTCCTACAACAAAAGGCGCAGCACTTAATCGTGCTACGCCTTTTGTTTAGCAATCTGCCCTTTTTTGCCGCGCAAGTTTAGGAGGTTTTCAATTTATCCAATTCTGGCAACAATTTTTCGTTCAATATTTTGATGAAGGTTCCTTTCATACCGAGTGAACGGGACTCGATAACCCCGGCACTTTCCAGTTTGCGCAGCGCGTTTACGATTACAGAGCGGGTAATCCCTACGCGGTCAGCAATTTTCGACGCGACAAGCAAACCTTCTTTGCCTTCGAGCTCTTCAAAGATGTGCTCCACTGCTTCCAACTCGCTGTACGACAGGGAGCCGATCGCCATCTGGACGACTGCCTTGCTGCGGGCTTCTTCTTCGATCGCTTCCGAACGCTCGCGCAAGATTTCCATGCCTACTACTGTCGCCCCTACCTCTGCCAGGATCAGATCGTCATCGACAAATTGGTTGTTGATGCGGCCCAGAATCAGCGTACCCAGGCGATCTCCGCCGCCCATGATCGGAACGAGCGTCGTCCAGCCAGTGCGGAATACTTCCTTCATTTCTACAGGGAAGATCGTATAAGGGCTGTCTACATCCAGGTTAGCCGAGGTTTCTTCCACTTTCAGCAGGCCTTGGCTGTATTCTTCCGGAAAACGGCGCTCTTCCAGCATTTTGCGGATGCGCTCATTGTCCATCTCCTGGTAAATGGCAAAGCCGAGCAGCTTGCCTTTGCGGCTGACTACGAATGTGTTCGCCTCAATCACGTCACTCAGCACTTGCGCCATTTCATTGAAATTGACGGCATGCCCTGCAGATTTTTGCAACATGCGGTTAATTCTTCTAGTTTTTGACAGTAGATCCATCTCGATTTCCTCCCAATGTATGCGTGATGCGATACGGTTCTTTACAAAATATATCGACTCAAATCTTTGTTACCCGCGATCGTCCCCAGTTTTTGCTGAACGTATTCGGGGGTGATTTGCACGACTTCCAGGTGGATATCCGGCGCCTCAAAGGACAAATCCTCCAGCAGCTTCTCCAAAATCGTGTGCAGACGTCGCGCACCGATATTGTCTGTGCTTTGGTTGACCTCTGCTGCCAGGCGGGCGATCTCCTGGATGGCATCCGGCGTAAATTCTACCCGGATTCCTTCCGTTTCCAAAAGCGCGATATACTGCTTCAGCAGAGCATTTTTCGGCTCTGTTAAAATGCGCACGAAATCTTCTACAAGAAGGCTGGTCAGTTCGACCCGGATCGGAAAGCGTCCCTGCAATTCCGGAATCAGATCGGACGGCTTCGCCATGTGAAAGGCACCGGCTGCTATAAACAGGACGTAATCCGTTTTCACTGGCCCGTACTTGGTCATTACCGTAGACCCTTCCACGATCGGCAAAATATCGCGTTGCACGCCTTCGCGGGACACATCCGGGCCGCGGCCATCCTTTCCGGCAATCTTGTCAATCTCGTCAATAAAGATAATGCCGTGATTCTCGGCGCGACGGATTGACTCCTGTGTCACTTCGTCCATATCCACCAGTTTTTGCGCTTCTTGCTGAGTTAATACCTTTCGCGCTTCTTTTATTCGCAATTTTCGCTTCTTCGTCCGCTTTGGCAACAGGCTGCCGAGCATATCCTGCATTTGCATCCCCATTTGTTCTGTACCCGGAACCTGGAACATGTCAAACATCGTCGGTGACTGATCTTCCACATCAATCTCGATCATCTGTTCTTCCAGCTGCCCGTTTGCCAGCTGCCATGCAACCTGCCTGCGCTTTTGCTCAATAGAGGCGTCTTCCGGATCGTTGGATGAGGAGTTCTGCTGCTGTCCGCCAAAGAGCATCTCCAGCGGGTTTTTGAACGAACTTTGCTGTTTCCGGCCTGGGACAAGCACGTTGACGATCGCTTCGTTGGCGAGCGTCTCTGCCTTTTCCTTGACCGCTTCCATCTTCTCCTGCTTGACGGTACGAATCGAAGCCTCGACCAGATCCCGAACCATGGACTCTACGTCCCTGCCTACGTAGCCCACTTCCGTAAATTTCGTAGCTTCTACCTTGATGAACGGCGCACCTGTCAGCTTCGCGATCCGACGGGCAATTTCCGTCTTGCCGACACCAGTAGGTCCAATCATCAATATATTTTTCGGTACGACTTCTTCGATCATGTGTTCCGGCAAACGGCTGCGGCGATAACGGTTGCGCAGGGCAACGGCGATGGCTTTCTTGGCTTGCGCTTGCCCGACGATGTATTTGTCCAGATGCTCTACAATCTTACGCGGGGTTAATTGCTCAAGATTCAACACGGAAACGTCCTCCCTTATGCTCAATTCAGTTCATCGACAACCAGGTTGGTGTTCGTGAATACGCATATTTCCGCAGCCGTAAGAAGAGATGCTTCGGCAATTTCTCGCGCGCTCAGATGCGGGGCATATTTTTTCAGCGCCCGTCCGGCAGCCAGCGCAAAACTGCCACCGGAACCGATGGCCAGTATCCCGTCATCCGGTTCGATAATTTCGCCGTTGCCAGATATAAGGAGCAGGTGGTCTTTGTTAAGCACAATCATCATCGCTTCGAGGCGACGTAAAACTTTATCCATGCGCCATTCTTTTGCCAGCTCGACAGCAGCCCTTTGCAAGTTGCCGTGATACTCCTCCAGCTTGCCCTCGAACTTCTCAAACAGCGTAATGGCATCCGCTACGGACCCGGCGAAGCCTGCCAGGACTTCTCCGCGATACAGCCGCCTTACTTTTTTTGCACCATGCTTCATGACCATGCTGTTGCCAAAGGTGACCTGACCATCACCTGCCATCGCTACAGCCCCGTTATGTTGTATGGCAAAGATCGTTGTGGCATGAAACTGTTCCATGACTGATTCCTCCCGTTTTACGTCCGATTGGTGGAACCGGTATCACGCGTGTGGGCACGCGGATGTGCGGTGTCGTATACATGGCGGAGCCTCTCCTTGGTCACGTGCGTGTACACTTGCGTCGTCGATATATTTACATGCCCGAGCAGTTCCTGGACGGTGCGCAGATCGGCCCCACCATTGAGCATATGGGTAGCAAATGTATGACGAAACGTGTGCGGCGACACGTGAAGGTGGAGAGCGTATGTCTCTACGTATTTGTCGATCACGCGGCGAACACTGCGATCGGTTAACGGTTCACCACGGTAATTGACTACTAGATATCCATGTTCTTCGTTACCAGCGAGCAGTTTGGGTCTGGCATACTCCAGGTATTGCTGAAGAACCTCGCATGCATAACTTCCTACGGGCACATAACGCTCCTTTGCCCCTTTTCCGAAAACGAGCGCGACACCCATACTCGGATTGACTGCATCTTTCGTGAGCGTGACCAACTCCGAGACACGAATGCCGCTTGCGTACAACAGTTCAAAAATCAGCCGATCCCTGATTCCAAGCGGAGTGGAGAGATCCGGCAGATCAAAAAATGATTGAACCTCTTGTGGATACAAAAAAGTAGGAAGTTTCTTCTCCATTTTTGGAGTCGAAACGAGTTGGAATGGATTTTGTTCTAGTCGGCCTTCGCGCATCAAAAAGCGGTACAGGCTGCGCAAGCTGGAGAGCTTGCGGGCGATGCTTCGCCTGGAGAGTCCTTTTTTCGCCAGTTGTGCGAGGAAGGAACGGCCATGCAAATAAGAAACAGCAGCAAATACGGTGATTTGGTGCTGTTCCATAAAAGCGACAAATTCGCGGATATCTGCCACATACTGCTTCACCGTGTGAGGAGAGGCGTTCTTTTCGACTTGCAAATATCGGGTAAACATCGCAATTTCCGCAGAGTTCTGTTGCGAAATGTCCATGTGGGATGCACTCTCCTCGAAGCATCTATATAGTACCACAGTAGAAATTCGGATTACAACGTTAATTGTGTCTTTCTTGTGTAAAATTCTGAATTGTATCTAGCGCTCGTTCAGCGAGTTTTTCGTTCTTCTCCCGCTTGTTGCGAATCCTCACAGGCAACTCCGGAACAAGTCCGAAGTTCGCATTCATCGGCTGAAAATGCTTCGGATCTGCTGTCGTAATATAGTTTGCCATACTTCCCATGACTGTCTCCGGAGGGAGGATCAGCAAATCTTCTCCTTTGACCAGCCGGGCTGCATTCAGACCCGCAAGCAATCCCGAGGCGGCCGACTCGACGTAGCCTTCGACACCGGTCATCTGTCCAGCAAAGAACAACGTCTCGCGTTCTTTATACTGATACGTCGGTTTCAGCAGTTTGGGCGAGTTGATAAACGTATTTCGGTGCATGACGCCGTATCGCACAATCTCGCAGTTTTCCAATCCAGGGATCAGGGAAAACACGCGTTTTTGCTCCGGCCATTTCAAATGAGTCTGAAAACCTACGATGTTGTACAAGGTTGCGGCACCATTGTCCTGGCGAAGCTGCACCACAGCATAAGGCTTTTTGCCTGTTCGCGGATCAATCAGACCTACCGGCTTCAATGGGCCAAACAACATGGTCTGGCGTCCCCGCTTGGCCATCACTTCAATCGGCATGCAGCCTTCAAAGAACACTTCTTTCTCAAATTCCTTGAGCGGGGCGGCTTCCGCTGCGATCAGCTCTTCGTAGAAGCGGTTGAATTCTTCTTCGGACATCGGGCAGTTCAGGTACGCCGCCTCTCCTTTGTCGTAACGCGACGCGACGAACACTTTCTCCATGTCGATGGAGTCCTTTTCCACGATGGGGGCAGCCGCGTCGTAAAAGTACAGGTACTCTTCTCCCGTCAGCTCCCGCAGTTTTTCAGACAGGGCCGGCGAAGTGAGAGGGCCAGTCGCGATGACAACGACCCCTTCCGGAATTTCCGTGATTTCTTCCGTGACGACTTCGACCAACGGATGGTTGCGCACCGCTTCTGTGACGTACTCCGAAAATTCGTGGCGATCCACCGCCAGCGCACCGCCCGCAGGAACGGCACAACGGTCAGCTGCACGGATGATGACCGAGTTCAACCGACGCATTTCCTCTTTTAATACTCCCACGGCGTTCGTCAGCGAATTGGCGCGCAATGAATTGCTGCACACCAGCTCGGCGAACTTGTCTGTATGGTGAGCCGGTGTCTGTGTTTTGGGGCGCATTTCGTATAGCTTCACGGGAACACCGGCCTGGGCGATTTGCCAGGCGGCTTCACTTCCTGCCAGCCCGGCGCCCACAACGGTGATCGTCTGTTGTGTCATGATGGTAGTCCTCCAAGCTTTGAAATCTGATCATGAATCTGCTTCTTCCTGGTAGTCGCATTTGGTACAAACGACACTCACGCCTTGCTTCTTGCGTTTCTTTTCTACCAGCATGCTGGAGCATTTCGGGCAAGGTCTGGCAATCGGTTTGTCCCACGAAACAAAATCGCACTCCGGATATCGGTTGCAACCGTAAAAAATACGGCTCTTCTTAGATTTACGTTCGATAATCTTTCCAGTTTCACATTGCGGGCATTCTACTCCCGTTTCTTTGACAATTGGCTTGGTATTGCGGCACTCGGGGAATCCGGAGCAGGCGAGAAACTTGCCGAAACGGCCAAGCTTGTAGACCATGACGCGGCCGCACAGCTCACAATTCTCGTCCGATTCCTCATCCTTCAGCTCGACCTCTTTCATTTCTTCTTCGGCGAAGGCTACCCGCTTGGCAAAGTCGGCGTAAAACGCATCCAGAACTTCTACCCAATTGGCGACACCTTCTTCGATACTGTCGAGGTCGCTTTCCATGTGGGCGGTAAATTCCACATCCAGAATCTCCGGAAAAAATTCTTCCATCAGCGTGATGACGATTTCACCCAGCTCGGTTGGCACGAAGCGTTTCTCTTCGAGTGCGACGTATCCGCGCTTCTGGACGGTTTCCAGTGTAGGTGCGTATGTAGAGGGCCGACCGATGCCCAGCTCTTCCAGCGTCTTCACCAGTCGCGCCTCGGAGTACCGCGGCGGCGGCTGCGTGAAATGCTGGGTCGGCTCGATCGCTTGCTGTTCCAAAACCTGCCCTTCCTCGATCGGGGGCAGGAAGCTCTCCTCTTCGGTTCCGTCATCGCTCCCTTCGATGTACACCTTCATAAATCCGGGGAACTTGACCTTGGAACCGGTCGCACGGAAGGTCGCCTCGCCCGCAGCAATGTCGACACTCATTGTATCGAGCACGGCGGAAGACATCTGGCTGGCGAGGAAACGCTCCCAAATCAGCCGGTAGAGACGCAGCTGGTCCCGAGACAAAAACTCTTTGATTTCATCCGGTGTACGCATGACCGCTGTCGGCCGGATTGCTTCGTGGGCGTCCTGCGCATTTTCATTTTTCGCTTGTGCGCGCGGCTCGGACAAGATGTACTCCTCGCCAAATTTTTCCCGTATGTATTCTTTGGCTTCCTCCTGAGCTGTCGCGGAAATGCGGGTCGAGTCGGTGCGCATGTATGTAATCAAACCGACCGCACCTTCCTTGCCGCCTACGTCAATCCCCTCATACAGCTCCTGGGCGATGCGCATAGTCTTGGCGGTGCGGAAGTTCAGCTTGCGAGCGGCTTCCTGCTGCAGCGAGCTGGTGGTGAACGGCGGCGCAGGATTGCGCTTTCGCTCGCGCTTGGTCACCTTTTGCACGACGTACGGCTGACCTGCCATCCGCTTGTATACTTCCTGAACGTCCGCCTCGGACTTCAGCTCCGCCTTCTCTTCCCCATAGCCGTAAAACTTCGCTTCAAATACTTTTCCGTTGCTGATCAGCTTACTTGAGATCGTCCAGTATTCTTCCGGAATGAACTGCTGAATTTCCCGTTCGCGGTCCATGATGAGCTTGACCGTGACCGATTGCACGCGGCCGGCACTCAATCCTTTGCGCACTTTTTTCCACAGGATCGGGCTGATGTTGTACCCTACCAATCGGTCCAGAATACGGCGCGCCTGCTGGGCGTTCACCAGATCCATGTTGATATGGCGCGGATGTTTGAAGGCTTCCTTGATGGCATCCTTCGTAATTTCATTAAAGACGACGCGCAGCGGCTGGTTCAAATCCAGCCCCAGGTACTGCGCCAGATGCCAGGCGATTGCTTCCCCTTCGCGATCCGGGTCGGCCGCCAGATAGACTTTCTTCACTTTTTTGGCGGCATCCTTCAGCGACTTCAGAATATCGCCCTTGCCGCGAATCGTTATGTATTTGGGTTCAAAGCCGCGTGAAACGTCTACACCCGTTTGGCTTTTCGGGAGATCGCGCACATGACCCATCGATGCTTTGACAATGTATTTGCTGCCCAGATATTTTCCGATGGTTTTCGCTTTCGCAGGGGATTCTACGATAACGAGCGTGTCAGCCATTTTTTTCCTCCCCTTCTCGTAATGAATCTTCCCTATTATTAAATATGCTTATCCGATTTGTCAAACACTCACAAGGAGTTAGGGAGAAGGAAGTAGCCTTACCGCTTTGCAAAATACCCACCAGGCAGGCAGACAATCTTTCCTTTTGCTTCCAGCTGCAAAAGACTTCGATGCAACATTGGCCTTGCCTCCGGAGAGAGTCGAACCGTCAATTCGTCCTGATGAGTACCCTCGGGAGTCACGGCTTCCAGAACGGCCCTTTCCCACTCATCGAGCGTTTCCTCCGCCACGTCAGCACGCGTGCATGCCGCTTCCCGGATCGGCAGCAGATGGCTCCATTCCTCAAGCACATCAGCACTTGATGTTACTAGCTTTGCACCTTGTTTGATCAAGTTATGCGGGCCTGCGCTCACAGATGAAAAAATCGAGCCAGGAACCGCAAAAACATCTCTCCCTTGCTCGAGGGCACAATCGGCCGTCACTAACGACCCGCTCTTTTCCGCTCCCTCCACCACTACGATCCCCAGACAAAGCCCGCTGATAATCCGGTTACGCTCCGGAAACAGCCCCGGCAAAGGCGGTGTGCCTGGCGGATATTCGGAAACAAGTAGGCCCAAAGACTCTATTTTCCGGTACAATGCGCGGTGACCCGCAGGATAGACTTGATCGATCCCGCATCCAAGGACCCCCACGGTCTTGCCTCCCGCCTGCAAAGCGCTCTGATGCGCTTCGCCGTCGATCCCTTGCGCCAGCCCGGATACGATCACTAGCCCGTGCTGCGCCAGTTCCTTGACCAGATGGGCACAGCATGCTCTACCGTACGGAGTAGGCTTGCGTGAGCCTACAACGCCGATGGAGGGTTGATGCAGCAAGGCAGTATCCCCCTTGCAGAAGAGGACGAGCGGAAAATCGGGGATGTGACGCAACTGGTCCGGGTAGTCGCTGTCAAAAAAGCAAAGATATTGGCAGCTGTTTTTCTCCCTTTGTTCGACAAGAATTCGCGCTTTTTCTTCCTTTATATGTTGGCAAATTTGCTCGGATACCTTCGCCGGAAGCTTCCACGCTCTTTCCAGCGACGGCCAGTCCTTTACAGCGTCCGCAAAAGATCCGTACCTTTCGTACAAGCTGCGAATCCGTTTCCTTCCCAATCCGGGGACCAGGCTCAACACGTACAGCCAGTCTCTTTCCTGCATGTCTTCCATCGCCTTCCTTTGCCGCCCATACACAGGCAGTTTCGAGAGCTATTGTAGCGAAAGACAGCAGGGCGTTCAAAAAGAAAAGGCAGACAAGTCGCAGCTTGTCCGCCTTTTCGTTCCAATCAGGCTTATTTGCTCATCACTTTGTCGAGCATGCCGCGTTCTTTCAGCACCTCAACGAGTGTTTCGCCAATCACAGCAGGTGTTTTCGCTACGCGCACACCGCATGCTTCGAGCTTCGCGATTTTTTCAGCAGCAGTACCTTTACCGCCGGAGATGATCGCACCAGCATGGCCCATGCGTTTTCCTGGAGGCGCAGTTTGTCCGCCGATGAAGCCTACTACCGGTTTTTTCATGTTTGCAGCGATCCATTCAGCTGCTTCTTCTTCAGCCGTACCGCCGATTTCACCGATCATGATAACAGCTTCGGTATCCGGGTCTTCGTTGAACATTTTCAGGACGTCGATGAATTCCATCCCTTTTACAGGGTCTCCACCGATACCGACAGCAGTGGATTGGCCAATGCCGCGAGTGGAAGTTTGGTGTACCGCTTCATAAGTCAAGGTACCGGAGCGGGATACGATACCCACTTTACCCGGGGTATGGATGTAGCCAGGCATGATACCGATTTTGCACTCGCCCGGAGTGATGACGCCAGGGCAGTTTGGACCGATCAGCTTGGTTTTCTTGCCTTCCATGTAGCGTTTTACTTTGACCATGTCCAGAACCGGGATACCTTCGGTGATGCAGATTACCAGATCCAGTTCAGCGTCTACCGCTTCCATGATCGCGTCAGCTGCGAAAGGAGGAGCTACGTAGATAACGGACGCATTCGCGCCAGTTTTTTCGACTGCTTCTGCTACCGTATTGAAAATCGGAATACCGTCAACTTCGGTGCCGCCTTTACCAGGTGTTACACCGCCCACCATTTGTGTACCGTATTCAACGGCTCCGCGAGTGTGGAACAGACCAGTTGCACCCGTAATCCCTTGTGTAATGACTTTTGTATTTTTATTAACGAGAATACTCATCGCGTATTTTTCCCACCTTTTTTTACGTATCTGACTGCCAGACTTACTTCACCAAAGATACGATTTTTTCAGCGCCGTCTGCCATGGATTCAGCAGCTACGATGTTCAAACCGGACTCGTTGAGGATTTTCTTGCCAAGGTCTACGTTCGTACCTTCGAGGCGAACGACCAGCGGTTTGTCCAGTTTGATTTGTTTTGCAGCGTTTACCACACCGTTTGCAATGACGTCACACTTCATGATGCCGCCGAAGATGTTGACGAAAATGCCTTTTACTTTTTCATCGCGCAGGATGATCTTGAACGCTTCGGTTACTTTCTCTTCGGTAGCACCGCCGCCAACATCGAGGAAGTTTGCCGGATCTCCGCCGTAGAATTTCACGATGTCCATCGTAGCCATCGCCAGACCAGCACCGTTTACCATGCAACCGATGTTGCCATCGAGTGCGATGTAGGACAGGTCGTATTTGGACGCTTCGATTTCTTTTTCGTCTTCTTCATCCAGGTCGCGCAGCGCCACGATCTCAGGGTGACGGTACAGCGCGTTGCTGTCGAAGTTCAGTTTGGCGTCGAGAGCCATGACTTCACCGTCGCCGCTTACAACCAGTGGGTTAATTTCCGCGATGGAGCAATCTTTTTCTACAAAAGCTTGGTACAAGCTCATCATGAACTTGGCTGCTTTGTTGATCAGCTCTTTTGGAATGTTGATCGCATATGCCAGGCGGCGAGCTTGGAAAGCGTTCAGGCCTGTCACAGGATCAATGACTTCCTTGAAGATTTTTTCCGGAGTTTTTGCTGCTACTTCTTCGATCTCCGTACCGCCCTCTTCGGACGCCATCATGACTACGCTTCCAGTTGCACGGTCTACAACCACGCCTACGTAGTATTCTTTTTTAATGTCGCAGCCTTGTTCAATCAGAAGGCGTTTTACTTCTTTGCCTTCTGGACCGGTCTGATGAGTAACCAGTACCTTGCCGAGAATTTCCTGGGCATATGTACGAACTTCATCCAGATTTTTTGCCACTTTCACGCCACCCGCTTTACCGCGGCCGCCAGCGTGAATTTGCGCTTTTACTACAACGACTTGTGTGCCAAGTTCTTTTGCCGCCTCTACAGCTTCATCCACTGTGAAAGCTACGCGACCTTCGGGAACTTTCACACCGTACTGCTTAAGTATCTCTTTACCTTGATACTCATGAATGTTCATTCTCCATCCTCCTATGGCAGATAAAGATCGGCAGGAATCATGACTGATTCATAAACAAATGACTGTTCCAGTCAACACCGCCACTTTCAGTGCAACAGTAACTATTCTACGACAAAATTTGCAAAAGTGGTAGTCATATTGTTCTCTTTATCGTGACCATAATGGATCAAGTTCATGAGACATTCCTTACTTTTGTGCAGAGGCAATCCATTTCCAAATCGTTTTTTGTAATTGATTATGGCTGTACCACTGATCATCGATTTGAAAATACAGAGAGTAGAAAGTGACCGTCCGCTCTTCTCCGCTTACCCGAAAATGCAGCTTGTACTGCACGAGCCCGCTCTGCTGCGGCGGTTGCGGGAGCGGTACGCCTGTCTTCAGCAGCCTGACAGTCTGATGGGCAAGCCCCTGCTCGACTGTGCTCTGGGTGACATCAAGATCAATATTGTCAACTGGCATCTGCCCGCTCGCATCGACGCGGATATTCGTTGCCTTGAAAAGTTTTTCGATCGGATCGCTTGTCATTTCGCGGGGGACCAAATATTCGGTCAAGCGAGAGAACAACGTGCCATCGACCTGAAAGTAATGCGTATCCCGGCCAAAGGGAACCGAAATGAGCGTGGGCGTGAGCACCGTCACCTCCATCGGTCTTTCGCCAGAGTTGATCCGCAGTCGATAGTGAGGATAGAGCGGCTGCTGGTCTTCATTCTTGTCGCTCTCCGGCACTGCTTCCCTAAGCACTTTCTGGATGTAGCCTGCCTCCTCCAGCGACAGTGTCCGCGATTCGGACAAGTCGTCGGCATTCAGCAAGATGCTGTCCTCCTGCAAGGCCATCAGCCCTTTGCCGGTCAGACGGTGAATCCATTGATAGAAGGTAATAGCTCCCGGTCCGCGATACGTGCTTTCGCCGAACTGACTGGCTTTCTCGCCTACCGAAACCACGAGCGGAGCAAGTTGCTTGCGATACAGGACAAGGGTGAATTTCACATCCTCTTGCTTCAGCGGCTCGTCGGACAACTGCAAGTCTTTTCCTTGCCCGTGAAGCTCGCTGAGAAACAAGCGCAAGTCCAGTGACACTTCCTGCCCATCTGTCGACATGACGCTGACCCGTTCCACCGTATCCAGCTCGGTTTCGATACGGTTCTTCATGTCTGCTTCCGTAATTTTGGTATTTTGCGCGCAACCAGTCACTACCATGCATGCCACCACGATGGTCAGCAGGCAGGCACGTAAAGACGATTTCATGCAGCAATCCTCCCTCATTGCGTGGAATCTGTCTGATGATGCTACAGAAGTCCCAATCGACGGCTGATTTCACTGCCAAGTTTTCGTTTCACGTATATTTCGCCGATTTGATGCGGGTCCTTGACGATAACAGAGCGATTGTTCGTGCGGATGACGACGTATTTTTCTCCATTCTTGTCCAAACCGCAAATCAGTTCGGATGCGACTTCCACGAAGATGGCGACGACGTATTGATCCCCTACTTTTTTCAGGGAGATCTTCGGGAATGGCGAGAGCAGCGGCGAAGTCTTGTCCTGAATGTACTGAGTGATCGCCAGAATGTATTTGTCCGGGTCGCCGTACTGTTCGATCTCGTGGTTGATTCCCGTGATGACCCCTTCATCCGTAATGCCTAGAAACAGATTTCCGTTGTTTGAATTGGCAAACGCCACAATCGTCTTGATAATCCCGCTTTTCGACAACAAAAAGTCGCGTTTGAATTCAATCATGTCATTTTCGCCCAACTGGGTAGCCACGACCGGATCATCGACTCGCCCCAAGTAACGGAATCGGCTGATCGCACCCAGCCGATAGACGTATTCTTCAAAGGTGTCGGCGGGCAGCGAAAGTTCTTCCAAAACGGCGTCTGTGTTCTGCCACAATTTATACGTCTGCGGGGCGAAACACATGTCAAACAAAACGGAACTCCCCAGTGAACGAATGTTCATCCCGATGGAAGCAGGCTGCACCTGGGCGGAGATATACGGTGGATCGCATTCTATCTCCATCACCCCCGAATGAAGTAAATAGTCAAAGTAGTGCCGAGGCAGAACCGCCTGGTGCTTGAGCAAATCCCGGTCGGCCTTCTCGCATCTCGTCTCCTGGTAAAAGTCAAAAACGACGGCTTGTTCTGTCCAATGTGTGACGACCGCTACTAATGAATATTGTTGGCGCATGTTTTCCCTCGTTCTTTTGATTTGGCAAACCGTAGTTCGTTGGTCATATTTTACAGGAATCCTTCACGTATTGCCTAGCTATTTCTGCAATGCACAGGTATTCAGTAACGTCTGCAACTGCGCACGTCTGCCTCTATTTTTTTACTGGAAGAAATAAGAAAAGCCGGAGTATCCGGCTCACTTCAATCTAACCGCTGTCCCTGTCGCAATGACCATCATCATGCCTTCGCGCAACGTCTCAAAATCGAGGTCCACGCCAACGACTGCGTTTGCACCGAGCGCTCTCGCCTTTTCTTTCATTTCACGCAGGGCGAGCTCGCGGCCTTCTGCCAGCTTGTTCTCGTACGCACCGCTTCTGCCCCCGATAATATCTGTAATACCAGCGAGAAAATCGCGGACCACGTTCGCTCCCATAATGACTTCGCCGCTCACGATGTCCAAATATGCCTCAATTTCTTTTCCTTGCAATGTATTGGTCGTTGTAACAATCATAGGGAAAGCCTCCTGTTTGTTAAATTCAATGCATAGCCTCTCTAGGTATTACGATTGAAGCGCTGACAAGTTCCGCCTTTTTTTCGAGGACAGTCAATTCTCATCAAACAGTTTATGCCGGGATGCACATAGCTATGCCAACGGCCCGTCCGCCACCGTATCCGTGCGCCTCGCTCGAGGAAGACTAACGCATTTTGGCTGAAGTGGACAACAGGCTGGCCTGGGCAATCAACTCCCGCAGGGGCTGCGCAAAGAAATTCGGCTCCCGGTAACCGTCAAGATGTCCAACGGCCGCTGATATTTGAACCTGGCCAATTTCCGCAGGCTTTTCCATCACATCCACGTACTGGCGCACCCGTTCATCACCAGCCGTCGTCAGCACGATGAATTCGTCGCCCGCATAGCGGCAGAGCTGGTCCGTCTGATCCTGGATCATGTTGGTGAGGACTCGGGCATACCAGCGGATGACATCGTCGCCGAACGGATGCCCGTATGTCTTGTTGATCTTGCCAAAATCGTTTATATCGATGAACAGCAAGTGAAAGGGCTGTTGCTCCTTGAGCCATTTTTCGCCGACGTATTCGATAAACGGCGCCCGGTACAGGCCCGTCAACGGGTCCATATATTCTGCAATCTTCAGTTGTACCGCGTCTCTGGACACGATGCCGACGAGCTCTTGTTCATTCATGACGAGCAGCACCTCATCGTCATGTTCGTGGAAAATGGAGTGCGCCTCCCAGACGTTCTGATCCGGACGAATGCGCCCCGGTTGCCCTTTCATGGCATCTGCCACAATGCGATTGGGATGTGCGGCCATAATCTGTCGAGATGTGACGACTCCCATCAGCTTCCCGTGGTCTACCACAATCAACCAATCTGTGCCACACTCGTGCATTCTATTCGCAGCATTGGAGACGCTTTTGTCCGAACTGATCGTACAGACCTGACCCGTCATCATACCGGAGACTTCCATAGCAAGTCGACCTCCCGCTGTACCGACATTACTATTTTCAATTCGGAGCGCAGAACCATCGACTCGCTGATCATTCGCTCCGCTTCTTCCATAATGATCGTCATCAGCAATTTTTCATCGATGATTTGCAGCAACGAGGTGCGCAGAAGCACCGCTTCGATTTTGGGATGATCCAGTTTGATGAGGGTGAACTGCTCTGGGGACAAGGCTTCCGCCATCCTCCGCACAGCTTCCGGCCCGATCGGTGCTTTCCTCCCAACGATGAGCAGATCCTGCATTGGCGGCACTTCAAATTCAGAAATTTTCAGGGATAAAGTGGCTTTTCGAGTCGCCACATTACTCTCACCAATCATATGTACTCCTCCATTCCATCCGGGCAGTTCTTACTCGCCCGTTAAACCTCCGGGCTTTCCGAACAAATACCCTTGCCCGATCGCAACCCCAAGGGAAGCAGCACAGGCAAAGTCTTCTTCACCCTCAATCCCTTCAAGAATCAACAGCGAGTCGTCCTGGCAAAACTCCACGAACAGTCTCACAACTTTTTGCTTCTTGCGAGATTCGGACAAGTTTTTGGAAAAAAATCGGTCCATTTTTATGTAATCCGGGGCAACCTCCAGTATTTTCCGAAAGGTCGTCGTTCCGTCGCCTACATCATCCAAGGCAATCATAAAGCCAAGTTCCCGCAAAAACTGTATTCTCTGAAGAAAGAGCGGCTCGTTCCATATTTCTCCTTCCATGACGGACTCGTTGATTTCCAGGACTATCTGCGACAACCGTTCAGCAAATTCGCGGGCAAGTTGCTCCATAAAGGTAGGAAACGCAGCCTCGACAATCGTCGAAGGGAAAATATTGACAAATAACAGTTCGCTCGCGGGCCGATCCGGTGATGAGAAAAACGCCAACAGAGCGTTATGCAAGGAATGTATATCCAGTATCGTCAATTCGCCTTTTTCCTGGGCCTGCCTGAACAAGGCTTCCGGATTCACATTCGCGCTGCTGCGAAGGAGGGCCTCATAACCAATTCGTGTTTTCTCCGGCAGCCTGCAAATCGGCTGAAATGCGTGATAATACTGCTTCTCTTCAAAAAGCTTCGCAATGCTTTCCATCAATTTTCCTTTCCCTCTCCCGCTTATGCCAAAGGTGCACACAACGAAAAAGCTACTCCCGCAAAAGAAGAGTAACGTCGGTTGGCTGCCCTTTTGAAAGTTGCGGGAAGTGATCAATATATGAAAAACCTGATTGCTGCGATTTCGTTATATTCGGCCTAAACGCCCTTGCTGTCTGTTTCCCGCCCAATTGATTAAGAAGAATTGAGCAGAAATCTTTTGTTTATCATTCGACATTTTATGTCTTTATCCCTATTCATTCGCCAAAATCAGGCAAATCCCTTTTTTTCACTCATTCTAAATACCCACAAAAATTGAGACTGCCCTGTTTTTTTTTCACGAATTTGTAAATTTGATGAAAATGAAAGATGTTCACCATCACGAAATAGCACCTATTGGCTGGCGGAACATAAACTGGGAGGGAAAGTAAAGCGATGCGAAAGGATGAAGCTTTTGTGGCAGACTCGACCACCCGTAGCATGCGTGTAACCTCCGGGCAGACGTTCACGCTCACAATGGACGCCAACCCGACTACCGGATACCAATGGTTTTTATCGAATCCGTTGGACGGACGGTTCTTGAAGCTGATCAGCAACGATTATCTTCCACCTGCGGCACCGCGGGCTGGTCAGGGTGGACATCAGGTGCTCACCTTCCACGCCCTACAACCAGGAATGACGTCTATTGCCTTGAAATATTGCCGTCCATGGGAAAATGCCGACTGCGTACATTTCCTATTTGCCATCGTCACCATCGAATAGCTGCGCTCCCGCTACAAAGAGACGCCCCTGTCCAACGTCCGATAGCGGATCGCTTCCGCAACATGAGTGGACCTGATCTGCTCGGAGCCTGCCAAATCCGCGATCGTTCTCGCTACCTTGACGATCCGGTCGTATGCCCTCGCGCTCAAGCCCAGCGTTTCAAAAGCCAGCTGGAGCAGCTCCTGGCTTTCCTTGTCCAACGCAGCAAAGCGGCGCAGCTCACTCCCGTTCATGGTGCTGTTGAAAGGACTTCCCTGCCGTTGCACATACCTGCTCTCCTGGATGGCTCTCGCTTGCTCCACCCTGCTGCGAATGTCGGCAGACGATTCTTCCGCCGCTCGCTGATTCAACAGCCGGACAGGCACCCGCGGCACCTCCAGATGCAGATCGATCCGATCGAGAAGCGGCCCGGACAGTTTGGAGCGGTATTTCATGATCTGCTGCTGCGTGCACGTGCATGACTGCTGCTCTCCGACACCGAAAAATCCGCACGGACACGGATTGCATGCAGCGATAAGCAAAAAGCGTGCGGGAAACGTAAATACCCGCTTCGCCCTGCCGATCGTCACCACTCCCGCCTCCAATGGCTGACGCAGCACTTCCAGGACATGCCGCGAAAACTCTGGCAACTCGTCAAGAAACAGAATGCCTCCATGGGAGAGGCTGCACTCTCCCGGGCGCGGGACTTGCGCTCCGCCGCCGATCAGGGCGGTCGCCGTAATCGTATGGTGGGGAGAGCGAAACGGCCTCTCCTGAATGAGCCCGCTCCTTTGCGTCAGCTGTCCCGCGATGCTGTATATCTTGGTCACCTCATATGACTCTTCCGTCGTCATCTTCGGCATGATGCCTGGCAGACAGGTCGCAAGCAACGTCTTTCCGGAGCCAGGAGGGCCGACGAGAAGGACGTTGTGAAAACCGGCGGCCGCGATCTCCAGGCCGCGTTTGACGAATTGCTGTCCGTATACATTGGCGAAGTCAGGTGTATTCTGGGATTGTTTCTTGGGTGGCAAAACGGCAGCAGCTGGCGGCTCGGAAATCTGCGGCGCTTCCAGGCCCTTTTGCCAGATGTGGACGGCAGCAGCCAAACTCACTGCCGGTAAGACGATCATATCGACAAGCCGCGCTTCTGCGGCATTTTGGGCTGGCAGGATTACGTGCGTGAACCCTGCTTTTTTGGCCTCCAGCAAGATCGGCAACACACCTGTAACGGGACGCAGGGAGCCGTCCAGCGCGAGCTCGCCCATGATGAGGATTCGCTCTGCACGCGGAGTAATCTGCCTCGAGGCGAGCAAGATGCCAAACGCGATCGCCAGGTCAAAGCCCGAGCCTTCCTTGCGCAAATCAGCAGGCGCCAGATTGACGGTAATCCTCTGCATCGGATAATCAAACCCGGCATTGCGCAGCGCGGCACGCACCCGGTCTCGCGCTTCCTTTACGGCGGAGCCGCCAAGGCCCACCAGATCAAACTGGGGCAGGCCGTTGGCAATATCCGTCTCCACCGAAACGACCATGCCGTCAATGCCAAAAACGGTACCGGAATAACTGCAAGCGTACATAGTGAAGTCCCCCCTCTGTCAGTAGCGTAGAAAAAGACAGCGGAGGGACGCAAATTTTTCGCCTCAGGCCATAAACGCTGGATTTGGGAGCTGTTCCCTGTCCAGATGCTCTTATTTTTCAAACAATTGCAGTCCAAGGAGAACAAGACCGACAGCGATTACAATCAGAATGATATTAGAGCCGACTGACAGCTCCGCGCTCGTCTGGATCAGACAGACCGCGCCGGCAGCTACGGACAGCATTCCCAGAGCTCTTCTCCACGTCATGGAACGTCCCTCCCCCTTTTCCTCTGTCCTTTTCATAAATGTATGGGGGAATTCGTGATTTAGACGTTGTCGCCGTCAGGGAACCATTCTGTTATTCCGCCTGCCCCATTTCTGTACGGCAAAGGAAATGAGCACATGGAGCAGCAACAGCACGATCCCCGCGTTGATCGCGTGGTCCGCCAGATTGAGGATGCCCTTTCCAGAGCGAGACACCAGAAAGTCCGTCACCTTTCCGAACAGGATGCGGTCGAGCGCATTCCCCGACGCCCCTCCTGCCAAAAACCCCAGGGCCACATTGACCAGTATGCTTTTGGGCGCTTCGTGCTTACGGTAGTAGAGAACGCCCGCCACAAACAAAATAGCCGCCACTGCAAACAGGCGGGCATACCCCTGGAACAGGCTGAACGCCATGCCGGCATTCTCATAATGGGTAAGCTGAAGTTTGTCCAGATAGACGGTCTCTCCGACCGCAAGCGAGGAGCGTACGATGTACTTCGTCAGCTGGTCAGCCAGCAACGTGAAGAGCGCGGGTATATAAAAGAACATGTCATCCCCCTCTTTCCTATGTCGAACCGATACAAATAACCCTCCCGGATCGCGCGATGAGAGGGTCTAATCAAAGAAAGCCCACGAATCTGGCAGTGCAGACTCTGATGGGCTTTCACAAATGTGCTGATCTATGATTTGACTGTCACTTTAATTTTCACGGATTCACCCTTGTACTCGGCGGTAATGGTTGCCGTTCCCTTCTTCTTGGCAGTCACGACCCCGTCCTTCACCGTAGCCACAGAAGAATCCGATGTTCTCCATGTCGCTTTGCTGCCTTTTACATCCTTGTCGTCGTAGAACAGTTCAATCGTTGCCGTCTTGCCTTTTTTGATGGTAATCGAAGTGTCGTCTGCTTCCAGCAGGTTGGAATCTTTGACGGTTACCTCGATCTCGACTGTCTCGCCTTTGTACTTGGCTTTGATGACCGCAGTGCCTTTCGCTTTTGCTGTCACCGTTCCGTTGCTGACCGTCGCGACGGACGATTTTGAGGTCGACCAGTCCGCGCTGGAGCCTGTCACACTCTTGCCGTCATACTTCAGTTTAATCGTTTCCTTTTCGCCTTTGCGCAGCGAAATTTCGTCATCGCTCGCTTCCAGCTTGCCGGAGCTTCCGCCTACCTTGACTTCGATTTCTACCTTATCGCCCTTGTATTCGGCGGTAATGGTAGCCGTCCCGGTTCCTTTCGCCGTTACCTCGCCGTCATCGACCGTTGCGACGGAAGATTTGGAAGTGGTCCAGGTCGCTTTTGAACCGGAAAGGGTCTTGTCATCGTACTTGAGTTTGATCGTTTTTTTGTCGCCCTTGTCCATTTTGATCGTCGTTTCGCTCGCTTCCAGCTTGCCGGACACATTTGAATCTACTGTCACATCGATGAGAACAAACAGTTCTTTATACGTCGCGGCGATTACGGCCGTCCCCTTCCCTTTGGCGGTAATGACGCCTTTGCTGACCGTGGCCACCGAGTCATTCGTGGAAGCCCAGTTCGCTTTCCTGGCATCCAACGTTTTGCCGTTGAAATAGAGAGAGATCGTCTGCTGATCTCCTTTGCTCAGGGTCGTTTTGTATACGTCGGCGGTAAGCGTATCCGGATCGTTAATGGTAAAACGGACCTTCACCGATTCTCCGTTGTAACTCGCCGTGATGATGACGGTTCCTGACCCTTTTGCGGTTACAACCCCTTTGCTCACTGTCGCTTTATCCGGATTGGACGTGGTCCAGGCAGCGCGGGAGGCATCGAGACTTTGACCGTTATATGTCAAGGTAACCGTTGCCGTTTTCCCTTTCGTTATGCTCGACGAGCTCGCGTTCGCCACCAGGCCGGATGTATTTGCCGCCTGTGCATTCACCGTCTGGGCAGCGTATGTACTTGCCGCCTGTGCATTCACCGTCTGGGCAGCGTATGTACTTGCCGCCTGTGCATTCACCGTCTGGGCAGCGTATGTACTTGCCGGCAGTCCCAGGTGTACCGCACACACCGTCGCCAAGGCTACCGCCAAGGTTTGAAAAAACTTGCTTCTCATTTGCTTCATCTATGTACCTCCTAGTTCTGTTCCTCTACCTTGATTGACGTACGATATGGAAAAATGTCACATAAAATCCCGCATTTTTTTTGAAAAACATTTGTAGGCATTGCCGTCGGGGAAATAACCGCTGCCGCAAGCCGGACGGCGGCCGCAATCTCCAGGCTAACGAGCAGCTTCGGACTGACGCGGTTTTTGTGAGCAAAAAAAATGCTCCCCGGCTGCATTGCCGGAGGGCTATGTTGATGCTTGGAGGAGTTTCATCGCGTCGAGTACAGTACCATAGTACGCTGGCTGGCAGGCGAATGATGTAGACATATCCCCAATCGTTCGGCATTTTGGAGCCCGTTTTTTTCATCGCGCGCTTCCAGCCGCCGTTGGTACGAGCGTCGGATTAAAAAGCATGCTCGATATGTTCGATGCTCGCATGTCTGCCTGACTCGTGCGACCGGCTGACATGAATGGCGATGACGTCGAAGCGAAAGGCAGGCACATAGCGGGACAGACCCTGCAAATATTCCATGGCAAGCTCCCGCAGCTTCTGCCGTTTCCGCCAGCTGACCGATTCGGCGGCGGTACCAAAGGCCAGGCTGGAGCGCGTCCGCACCTCAACAAAAACGAGCGAACCGCGATCAACAGCGATCAAGTCGATCTCTCCCCGCCGCGTGCGCACATTGCGCCCGACGATTTCGTATCCCTTTTGTATGAGATATGTCTCTGCCAGTTGCTCTCCCTGCTGCCCCAAAGCACGCCGCCGTTCGCTCATCCTCTGCCTGCCCCTCCTTTGTCCAGCCGGTAGACAAATGCGAGAATTTCCGCCACCACCTGGTACAGCTCCGGCGGGATTTGCTGGTTGAGATCCAGCTTGCCTAGCACCTCCACCAGC
Source organism: Brevibacillus sp. GCM10020057 (assembly GCF_042683565.1). NCBI lineage: Bacteria > Bacillati > Bacillota > Bacilli > Caryophanales > Paenibacillaceae > Brevibacillus > Brevibacillus sp. GCM10020057. The sequence continues at coordinate 317,661 of NZ_JBHUJW010000043.1, read as the reverse complement.
GAAGGGTCTTCCTGGACAGGAATGTCGTGCTCTTTCGCCGTCTTCAGGATGTTTTCCGCAACGTAGCCTTTTCCTTTCGCCACCACTTTCGGCGCTTCCATCGTCCCTGCCTGATATTTCAGAGCCACTGCCTGCTTTCGCTTGCTGTCGGATGGACTCATCTCGCTCATATCCGCAGATCCACTCCTTTGTAATCGGCGAAAATGGCGCCTTTGGCTCCTGGGGCGACAGAGTTCTTCGTCCGCTGCTCGGGAATGGATCGAACGCGCACAGCAGACAGATGGTAGCCGACCTCCTGCAACTGTCCGGCGAACCCTTCCTTCATCCCTTGGACGAGTCCTTCCACCCAGGGAGTGTTCGTAAAAATTTGCAAATTGATGATGCGATTGACAATGCTGACATCGATCATCGTCGTCCCCATTTTTTGCAGCTCAAGGTGGAAAAACAAGCGGCAATTTTCTGCGTCCACTTGTCCGCCGTCCTTTTTCTTCGACTCAATCTGCACATAGGCTGTTTCCTCGCCGCTGCCTGCGCGGATGGGAATCTGCATGACGACCTGCGAAAATACCTGGTTCGCCTGCGGCATCAGCATCAGCTGTTGGCCGGTGACGTGCTGCAAGAGCTGGTCAGCCGCCTCCCGCAATGCTGCGGGAAGATGCTGCGACTGCGATTGCGTAATCTGCAGCAGCAGCGACTTGACAGATTCCATCTGCTTGTGCAAGCCAGCCTCAGGTGCGCCCCCTGACAACGCCTGTCCCATCAGCTCCCGCTCGTGTGCGATTCCGAGCTGGCGAAGCAGTGTCTGGATGGGATGGCTGCCCGGGTTCGTGGCGGACTGCGTAGGGAAATTTGCCGGCGGAGCGGCCTGCGGTGCCTCCTCTGTGCCGTGCCGGAGCGTACCGGCGCTGGCTGGGGTCATAGCATCAGTCGTCTCGGCGCGTACTGGCGGCATGTCTGCCAGATGCTGACCGGACTTGCCTGCTCCAGCAGGGGTGGCCGACTGTTGCGGCATACCACCCTCTGCGCGCGCAACATCGGCAAATCCCGCTGTCCCCTGATTCGTCCCCGGGTTCGGCGTTGAAGCACTGCCTGCGGGCATGGGAGCGCTGTCTGCAATTCCTTTGCCTGCCGGAAGCTGCTGCTGATTCTGCTGCGTCACGGCGGAACCGACTGGTTGCCCTTCCACGCCCCCTGCAGGCGGCTTCCCGGCTGGCAATCCCGGCGCTGTCGGAACAGACGCACCTGAAGGCAGCTGACTTCCTGCGGGCGCATTCGCAACGTTCCCCCCGCGTGCCTCGACCTGCCCGTCTGCTGCTGCGACTGTTCGGCTCCCGTCTGCCTGATTGGCCGCCACAAGGGCTGCGGTCTGCCCGGCTTCTGCGGATGGCGCGAAGGTCAGCGGCAGAGCAGCCACTTTTTCCTGCAAGGCGGAAACAAGCTGGCGCAGTGCTCCGCCCGCTTGCCCCGGCTGACTTGTCACCACCGCTCCGTTCGCCTGTCCTGGTTGGTTGGTCGCCGCTCCTGCTCCGCTCGCCTGTGCTGGCTGGCTTGTCGCCGCTCCTGCTCCGCCCGCCTGTCCTGGCTGGCTTGTCACCACCGTAGCCCTTGCCTGGCCCTCCCCTTCCGCGTCCTGCGCCAAAAATTGCGCGGCTTGCTGCACAAAGTTTTGAATCGCCTGACTGATCGGCTTCTCGCCAAGAAACGCTTTGAGACCCGCAACCGTATCCGGTGTTAACGGCAAATTCCGCTTGACAGCCATCATGAATGCCTCCACCGTCGCGTCGTCCACACCGAGACGAGCGGCGACTGCCGCGAATGCTTGCACCGTCTCTTTGTTAATCGGCAAATTGGCATTCATCAAGGCACTGACAATGACTTTGCTCTCTTTCGTCTCTGCGAGCCCCAGCGAGCGGATCAGCCCTTCCAGGGAAGCCTCTTTTCCCGGCCCCTCCACCGGAGTATCCAGCACCTTCAGCGTCACGACGTCAGTTTGGGGCTGTACTTGCAGCCATGCTTTCTGTCCTTGTTCGAGCTTGGCCTCAAGCTTTGCCTGCACCTGCAATCCGCCAATCTGGACGAGAGCCATGTTATCCGGGAGTTGCTTGACGACTGTCCCTTTGAAAACTTGCCCTGGCGTCAGCTCTACCGGCTTCTGTGCTGGAACAGGCGCGCGCTGCACCAGCGATTGAATCAACTGTGACGGAGAAAACATGGTACCTTCACCTCCCGCAGTTCCATTTACTGTTAAAGCGATTACGCTTGTTCCTTCACTCCTGTAAACGTCTTCCGGTGAATCGGCGTCACACCGAAGCGGGCGATCGCAGCCAAATGCTCCGCAGTCCCGTAACCGGCATGTTTTTCAAAACCGTACTGCGGATATTCGCGCGCGTAATCGGCCATCAGCCGGTCCCTTGTCACTTTGGCGACGATCGATGCAGCCGCGATGGAAACGCTCTTCCCGTCACCGCCGATGATCGGCACTTGCTCGCAGGCAAGCCCTGTTAGCTGCACCGCATCAATCAGGCACACATCCGGCGCTGTTCCGGCATTATGGAGCGCCAGGAGCATGGCTTCCTTCGTGGCGTTCAAAATATTGATGGCGTCAATGCGGGCGGCATCCACGATCCCGATCCCGACGGCCAACGCATCGCGCATGATGACCTCGTAATAAGCCTCACGTGTGGCAACAGGTACTTTCTTGGAGTCGTTCAATCCCGGCAAGTAAAAGTCGGCAGCCAGGCAGACAGCAGCTGCCACCACCGGTCCTGCCAACGGTCCGCGCCCTACCTCGTCCACACCGAAAATGAACTGCCGTCCCTTTTCCCGCAGGCTGCGCTCGTACTGCGTCATGTCCGCCCACTGCTGCGCGAGCTTTTCCTGGCGGGCCAGCGCCGCTTCCTGCTTGCGAACGATCTGCTGCACGCCTGCTCGCTTGTCATTCTTTAACAATTGTAAAAAATCTTTGGGTATTTCCTCCAATTTTTCGAGCCAGTCCCGTATTTCCTTTATCGACATTTCCTCGACATTCATTGATGCATTTCTCCTTGTGTACGGAATAAAAAAACCGTCTACCGCAGTCGATAGACAGGTTTTCCGTTGCCTTTCGCGATCATTCGGCCAAGGAAAGCGGCTTGCCGATCGGCTCGTCCATTTCCCAGTCGATCGGACGTTCCAGCGATACCTGGCCCAGCTTGGCTGAACGCAGCTCCCGCAAAAACAGCTCTGCTGCCTTGTCGTAGTCGATGTTGCCGCCAGACACCAGACAGCCGCGCTTCTTCCCGATTTCCTCGAGCATTGTCACCCGGTCTGCAGGCAGCTCCTTCAGCTTGAACCGTTCCAATAGCCGCTCCGGATAGTAGTGCATCATGTAGCTGATGGCGTACAAGGCGACTTCCGTAAAATCGAGCAGTTCGTCTTTGATAGCGCCGCTCGCGGCGAGCCGCAAACCGACCATCTGATCTTCAAACTTCGGCCACAAAATCCCCGGCGTATCCAAAAGCTCCAGCGTGTCTCCCATTTTTACCCACTGCTGCGCTTTCGTCACGGCAGGTCGGTCTCCCGTCTGCGCCACTGAGCGTTTGGACAGGCGATTGATCAGGGAAGACTTGCCCACGTTTGGAATGCCGAGAATCATGATGCGGATCGCCCGCGCCTGCATCCCCCGCTCGGCTCTCTTGGCCAGCATGTCGCCAGCGAGTTCCTTGCACAGCTCGGGCAGCTTGCTCACGCCTTTGCCGCTAAGGGCGTCAATCGGAAGAGTCCGAATCCCCAGATTGCGGAAATAGGCAATCCATTGCTCGGTTACTTTTTCATCTGCCAGATCGGCTTTGTTCAGCAAGATCAGCCGCGGCTTCTCGCTGACAATTTCATCAATCATCGGGTTTCGGCTGGAGAGAGGAAGTCTCGCATCCAGCAATTCAATGACCACATCAATCTGTTTGAGCTTCTCCGTCACTTGACGGCGCGCTTTTGCCATGTGGCCCGGAAACCATTGGATTGTCATTTCTTCTCACCTACCTTGATGCGGTTCCTGCTTGTCTGCCATTTCTTTATCGCGCCATGCGGACATCTGCGAGCGGCCAGAACGTAAATTCGGCCCGCCCCACGACCGTGCTGACAGCGACCGGCCCGATCGCCCTGCTGTCGTGGCTGTTCAGCCGATTGTCTCCCATGACAAAAATGTGGTCCGCCGGTATTTTGACAGGGGGAAAGTCGTTCGTGAAAAAAGGTTCGCCCTGCCGTCTCGCTTCCGCCTTATGCTGCGCCAGATAAGGCTCTTCTACCAGCTTGCCGTTTACGTAGAGCTGGTCGTTTTTGACTTCTACCGTGTCTCCCGCAACGGCGATGACCCGCTTGATATAATCGCGCGTCTTCTCCGCATGGAAGACGATGATCTCGCCTGGCTTTGGCTCCCGCAAATAATAGACAGCCTTGTTGACGACCAGTTTCTCGTTGTTATGTAAGGTGGTTTCCATGGACTCGCCCTCTACGATAAAGGGGGCGAACAGAAAGGTCCGGATGAGAAACGCCAGGATAATGGCAATAACCAGCGCCCGGGTCCATTCCCACAACTCGTTCTTTTTGGCGCGGGTGGAGGTAACTTCTTCGCTCATGATCGAATCCTCCCATGTTAGCTCGTCCATCCTATTGTTGCCTTGACGATGCCCGAACACACGCAATATGTGCCGAAATGGAAAAAAGAGGCCTGGCTAGCAGACCAGTCCTCTTTCCTATGCGTTAGCAAACGCTTATCGACGGATTTCTTTGATACGAGCTGCTTTACCCACGCGGTCACGCAGATAGTACAGTTTCGCACGACGCACTTTACCATGGCGCACGATTTCGATCTTGTCGATCTTCGGCGTGTGCAATGGGAAGGTACGCTCAACACCTACGCCGTAAGAGATCTTACGAACGGTGAATGTTTCGCTGATACCAGTACCACGACGGCGAATGCAAACGCCTTCGAAGAGCTGAATACGCTCACGCTGACCCTCGATAACTTTTACGTGTACACGTACGGTGTCACCAGGTCGGAACGCAGGAATGTCCTGTTTCAATTGCTCTTTTTCCAATTCACGGATAACTTGGTTCATTTGAATTCCCTCCTTCCGATCAGACGTTCTTACTCGTCTACCAAATCGTTGGCCCAGCGCATTTGCCTGAGATACGAGTAGCGGACCGCCTTAGTCAGCGGGCAAAATTGCCACAAGAAGTATATTAACACATCAGGCGTCCGACTACAAGGGAGTTTCTACGGTTTGTCCCCCATTTTTTTCTCCGTTTCCAGTTCGGCCATCAGCTTTTTCATCTCCGGTGTCCATTCCAGCTTTTCCAAAAGGTCGGGCCTGCGCTCCTTCGTGCGGCGCAGCGACTCCTTCAGCCGCCATTTGACGATGTTGGCGTGGTGGCCGGACAAGAGGACATCCGGAACCTTCCAGCCGCGAAATTCGGCCGGTCTCGTGTAGTGCGGGTACTCCAGCAAGCCTGTGGAAAAGGAGTCCTCGACTGCTGATGTCTGGTTGCCGAGCGCCCCTGGCTGCAGGCGGACGACGCTGTCAATGACGACCATCGCAGCCAGCTCTCCGCCCGTGAGCACGTAGTCGCCAATGGAAATCTCGTCTGTGACCAGATGTTCGCGGATGCGCTCGTCGTACCCTTCGTAATGGCCGCAAATAAAGACGAGCTGCTCCTCCTGCGCCAGCTCCTCTGCGAGCTTTTGGTTGTACGGCACTCCCTGGGGACACATAAGAATGACGCGGGGCTTCTTGTCGCCCGCCAGCGATTCCACCGCACGGAACAGCGGCTCCGGCTTCAGCACCATCCCGCCGCCGCCGCCATACGGCGTATCATCTACCGTGCCGTGCTTGCTTTCCGAGAAATCGCGAAAATTCGTCACGTGAAATTCTACGAGTCCCTTTTCGCTCGCCTTTCCCAGGATGCTGCTGGACAAGACGCCTGCAAACATCTCGGGAAACAGGGTCAAAATGTCAATGCGCATGCGCCGAGCCCTCCTACAGCAAGCCTTCCATCAGATGGCAGACCACGCGTTTGTTTGCGACGTCCACGTGCTTGATGCAATCATCGATGTACGGCAGCAAAATCTCTCCGCGCCCGCCTTTGACGACCCAGACATCGTTGGCTCCAGGCTGCAGCACGTCGACGATTTTTCCCAGCTCCTCTCCTTCGTCCGTGACCACCTCGCAGCCGATCAGCTGGTGGATGTAAAACTCGTCCTCTTCCAGCTCCATCAAGGCCTCTTCCGGAATTTTCAGCTCGCCGCCCTTGTACTTTTCGATGTCGTTAATATTCGTATAGCCTTGAAAGCTCAATATTTCAAACCCTTTGTGCGAACGGCGGGTCGCGATTTTCAATTTCAACGGCTCCGGGAGAGTCGGGTGAAACAGAAACAGCTCACTCCCTTTGCGGAAACGTTGATCGGGAAAATCCGTGGTGGAAATGACCCGCACTTCCCCGCGCAAACCGTGGGTATTCACCAGCTTGCCCACTCCGTAATAACGCTTTTCCAATCCGTTCACTCCTCCTAAACTCACACCTGAGGTCCTTTTGTTCGTTGCCGAATCTCATGCACCTGACCATCTTTTATCAGGATTTCCGTTCCGGTCATGATTTCATCCCACACATCGCCGATTTGGACCGTCACGGGGCTTTGCACGGTCTGATAGTCCATTTCGCTGCCCACCGGCAACTGCTCCGCCAGCTGCAGCTGAAATTGGAGCATTTCCAGCTTTTCCTTGCGCTTCTGATCTTCCCGGGCAATTTTCTCCTGGACCAGTGCATATGTATCTGCTGACTTCTTTTTGGCGTCCGCAAGTAATTTTTTCGACTGAAATTGCCATTGCTCCCAAGCCTCGCGATGCTGGCGAATTTGTCCGGCATACTGCTCGACAAGCGCCGCGCGGGAGGCTTCTGTCATAATGATTTTGACCTGTACCGAACGAATCACCGTGAGCACTTCCAGCCACTCCCTTCGACGGCCGATCAGAACAGCCGTCCAGTATCGCTCATGCAAACTATCTGCCGAGGTTTGTCCATGGAAGAGCGCAAGCGTATTGCGGGCAAGTTTTCGCGCCTTCCGAAAACGTTAAGAAAAAAGACTGGGAATGCTCCCAGCCTTTTCACTCAAACAATTTCAACCGTGACGCGCTTGTCCGCTTCCACGGAGGCAGCCATCACGACCGTGCGCAGTGCTTTCGCGATTCGTCCCTGTTTGCCGATGATTTTGCCCATATCATCAGGATGCACCGACAATTCAAAGACGAGTGTGCGCTCTTTGTCCACTGCGTTGACACGAACCTCATTCGGATGATCGACGAGAGCCTTTGCGATCGTTTCGACCAGCGCTTTCATCATCAGACCTCCAGATGAACGGCTTATTTGCCGTATTTGGTTTCGTGTACTTTCGCGAGAACGCCTTCTTTGGACAGAAGGTTGCGAACGGTATCAGTTGGAGCTGCACCGTTCAGAATCCATTGTACCGCTTTTTCGGTATCAATTTTTACCACTGCCGGTTGAGCAACCGGATTGTAGTAACCGATTTCTTCGATGAAACGGCCATCACGTGGGGAACGGGAGTCAGCTACTACTACACGGTAGAAAGGAGCTTTCTTGGAACCCATGCGTTTCAGACGGATTTTAACTGCCATGTTGTGTCACCTCCTGTATGGATCAACGCGGTAAAGACATCGCGTTGCTGCTACTATATCTGAACCATCGCGACAGCTGAACGGGTCAGCCGCGCGAAGAGATCATGCAAACTCATTTGAACGGCGGTTTGAAGTTGAACGGGAAGTTCATGCCCCCCTGGTTTTTGCCGCCCTTGCCCATGAACGGGAGTCCGAGTCCGCCCCTTTTCTTGGACTTCTTCATCATCTTGTCTGCGGCGCCGGAGAACTGCTTCATCATCTTTTTCATTTCTTCAAACTGCTTGATGAACCGGTTCACTTCCTGAATGCTGGTCCCGCTCCCGCTCGCAATGCGCTTGCGGCGGCTTGCGTTGAGCAGTTCAGGATTGGCTCTTTCCGCTTTCGTCATGGACTTGACGATCGCCTCTACGCGGGCAATCTGCTTCTCATCGACGTTCATCTTGCCCTTCAACTTGTTCATTCCTGGCAGCATGCCGAGAATGTCTTCAAAAGGCCCCAGATTACGAAGCTGCTGCATGGAATCGAGGAACATGTCGAAGGTAAATTCCCCTTGACGCATCTGGCGTTCCATGTCGCGCGCCTTTTCTTCGTCAACGCTGGCCTGCGCCTTTTCAATCAGGCTGAGCACGTCCCCCATACCAAGGATACGGGATGCCATGCGATCCGGATGAAACGGCTCCAGTGCGTCCAGCTTTTCACCCGTCGCCGCGAACTTGATCGGCTTGCCGGTGACTGCCTTGACGGATAGTGCCGCGCCGCCGCGGGTATCGCCGTCGAGCTTGGTGAGAACCACACCGGTCAGCTCCAGCTGACTGTTGAAGCTCTCTGCCACGTTCACAGCGTCTTGTCCAGTCATCGCATCGACGACGAGCAGAATTTCATCGGGTTTCACTACCTCGCGAATCTGCTTCAGCTCATCCATCAGCGCTTCGTCGATGTGCAGGCGGCCTGCCGTATCGAGCAAAACGACATCGAAATGGTTCGCCTTGGCATGCTCAATGGCTTGCCGTGCGATTTCAACAGGACTGACCTGATCTCCGAGAGTGAAGACGGGAGCTCCCAGCTGCTCTCCCAAAACCTGCAGCTGCTTGATCGCAGCAGGACGGTATACGTCCGCCGCCACCAACAGCGGCTTGCGATTTTGCTTTTGCAAATACTTCGCCAGCTTGCCTGTCGTGGTCGTTTTCCCTGCCCCCTGCAAACCTGCCATCATGATGACAGTCGGCGGGCGGTGAGCCATCGTCAGTTGAGCGACACTGCCGCCCATCAGATCAATCAGCTCTTCGTGCACGATCTTGATGACCATCTGGCCCGGCGTCAGGCTTTTCATGACGTCCTGACCGACTGCGCGCTCCTTGACGCGCGCGACGAAGTCTTTTACTACTTTGAAGTTCACATCTGCTTCCAGCAGAGCGAGTCGTACTTCCCGCATCGCTTCATTGACCACGGTCTCGTCGATCTTGCCTCTGCCCCGCAGTTTGTCAAACGCGTTCTGCAGCCGATTGGCCAAGCTCTCAAACGCCATGCGAGCCCTCCTAATCCATCTCTGACAGTTGGTGCAGCAAAGTGTTCAGCTCGTCTCTCGCTTCGCTGTCAGCCAGCTCGCTCACAAGCTCTCTCATCTGGTTCAGCACATTCAGCCGCTTTTCATGACGTTCTGCCAGGCGGAGCTTCTGTTCATACTCGAACAGCTGCTTTTCCGCTCGCTTGATGTGGTCATACACGGCCTGACGGCTAACCTCATGCATTTCGGCAATTTCTGAAAGAGACAAGTCATCGAGATAGTACAGCTCCAGATATTCACGCTGCTTGCCTTTGAGAAGCGGAGCGTAAAAATCAAACAAGAGGTTCACCTGATTGGTTTTTTCCAGCATGGGAACCAATCCTTTGCTATGAGGTACTCGGTGCAAACTGTAAAGACATTTTCTTTACAGCACGTAGATTATAGTACCCAATTCCACACCCGGTGTCAAGGTTTTTTATTGACATCATTTTTCTTTGTTTGGTGAGGCGTGTTTACGCTTCCTTTTGCTCTTCGTCATGCACTTCCTGCTCGATGAGTCCCGCAAACAGGGCGTGCACAAACTGCTCTGGATCGAAGCGCTGCAGATCGTCCATCTTTTCGCCCAGGCCGACGTATTTCACCGGGATGTTCAGCTCGCTTCTGATCGCAATGACGATGCCGCCCTTTGCCGTGCCGTCGAGCTTGGTCAGCACGAGGCCGGTCACGCCCGCAGACTGGCCGAACGTCTTGGCCTGCGAAAGCGCGTTTTGCCCTGTCGTCGCGTCGAGCACGAGCAGCACTTCATGCGGCGCGCCCGGAAGCTCCCGCTGCAGGACGCGGTGCACCTTCGCCAGCTCTTCCATCAGATTGACCTTGTTTTGCAGACGGCCTGCAGTATCGCACAGCAGGACATCGACCTGACGGGATTTTGCCGCCTGGACTGCATCGTAGATGACTGCAGCCGGATCGGAGCCTTGCTGCTGCTTGATGACTTCAACGCCTACGCGCTCTCCCCACACTTCGAGCTGTTCGATCGCGGCAGCGCGGAACGTGTCGCCTGCGGCCAGCAACACTTTTTTCCCTTGTTGCTTGAACATGTGGGCCATTTTGCCGATCGTCGTCGTCTTGCCTACGCCGTTCACGCCCACGAACAAAATCACATTGACGCGTCCGTCCTGCACGTTGAGCGCAGTGTCGGAGGCTTCGTCGTTTTTCAGCAGGGCGACCAGTTTTTCCGAGAGGATCGGCTGCAATTCCATGGCGTTCTCGATCTTTTGCTTGCGGACTTCCGTGCGCAAATCGTCGATCAGCTCCATGACCGTGCTGACTCCCACGTCGGAGGTAATCAAAATCTCTTCCAGTTCATCGAAGAAATCGTCGTCGATCTTTTTGTAGCGGCGGACGAGATCCTCCACTTTTTCCACGAGCAGATCGCGCGTTTTGGCCAGTCCGTCCGTAAACTTGCGGGTAACTTCCTCTGATTTTTGTACAATCGCGTCCCGAAGGCGCTTGAAAAAGCTCATGTTCATCTTCCTTTGCGGATAGTAATGAAATCGGCCGCTGACGTCAGGAGGCAGATTCGATAAATTTGTCGCTGTCCTCCAGCTTCACCGATACCAGCTTGGAGACGCCGCCTTCCTGCATCGTAATTCCGTAGAGGACGTCTGCGCTCTCCATCGTTCCTTTGCGGTGCGTGACGCAAATAAACTGGGTCTGGCCGCTGAAGTGGCGCATGTATTCGGCAAACCGGTTGACGTTCGCCTCGTCCAGCGCCGCCTCGACCTCGTCCAGCACGCAGAACGGCACCGGCTTGACGCGCAAAATGGCAAATAGCAGAGCCATCGCCGTCAAGGCCCGCTCCCCGCCGGAGAGCAGCGCCAGGTTTTGCAGCTTTTTCCCCGGCGGCTGGGCGACGATGTCGATCCCCGTCTCCAGCAGATTGTCCGGATTGGAGAGCAACAGGTCGGCACGTCCTCCGCCGAACAGCTTTACGAACACGTCGCGGAACTGCTCGGAGATGGCATCGAACGTCTCCTTGAACCTGCGGGACATCTCGCTGTCCATCTCGGAAATGACCTGGTAGAGCATGGCTTTCGCTTCGTTCAGGTCGGCTTCCTGGGCGCTCAAAAACTGCTGGCGCTCCGACAGTCGTTCGTATTCCTCGATCGCTCCCAAATTCACAGTGCCCAGCGCCGCGATCTGTTTCTTCAGCTGTCCCACGATATGCACTTCTTCAGCTATTTCACCACGAGCCGGGTATTTTTGCTTCGCCAGATCGTAGCTCATTTCGTATTCTTCGGAGAGTTTGTTCAACAGGTGATCCAGTTCGACTTCGCTTCGGTTCACCTTGACTTCCTCCTGATGCAGCTTGTCTTCCTTCGCTTTGAGTTCTCTGCGCATTTCCTTGACTTGTTGCTCCACCTGCTCCTGCTTGTAGAACAGGGTGGCCCGCTCGCTGCGGCGCTCCTGGATCAGTCCTGCGACCCGATCCTTGTCCTGGCGCAGCTCTGCAATCTTTTCATCCAGGGCAGAGCCGGATGTTTCGTTTGTCCGCTCCAGCTCGTCGAGGGAGGCGAGCGCTGCATTTTGCTCTTCCCACTCTTTTTGCAGGGTGGCTTTTTGCTCGATCAGGCGCTCTGTCTGCTCGATGCGCGACTGATACTCCTGCATAACCTGCGCATTCAACACCTTTAGGCTGGTGATCTTCCTGTTCATCTCTTCCCTGGATTCGAGCTGCTCCTGCCGCTTGGCTTCGGCTTCCGCCACATGCGAGGCCAGCTCCTTTTCCTGTGCGTCCAGCGCGGCGAGAGACGATTGCAGCTCCTGCAGTCTGTGCTCGGCGTCTTCCATTTCCCGGCGATACGCGGCGATGTCCTGTTCGACAAGCCGGGCGCGCTCTTCCAGCGAGCGTCCTTCCGCTTCTGTCTGCTGAAGCAGGCCTTTGACTTCCTGTTCCTTCAAACGCAGCGTCTCGCCTTGGCTGCGCAACGACTCCTGTTCCTGCTCCATGCTCCGCAGTTCGCCGGTCAGTTGATCCATGCGCGTAGTATACCCAGAAATTTCCTGTTCGATTTCGCCCATTTGGCTTTCCAGTTCTTCCGCCTGGCGATTGCGGCCAAGCAGGTTGGTGCTGTTCTTTTTGAGCGCACCCCCGGTCATGGAGCCGCCAGCGTTGACGATGTCGCCTTCCAGGGTGACGACGCGGTAGCGATACTGCAACGCCCGCGCCACCTTGTTGGCTTGCTCCAGCGTCTGGGTCACGATCACGTTGCCGAGCAGCGATTCGAGAATCGGCCGGTACTTTTCCTCAAACGAGACCAGTTCGCTGGCGATGCCAACGACTCCCGCTACTTTGGCGAGAATACGCTTGTCCTCTGCCTGCAAATGGCGCGGCCGAATGACATCGAGCGGCAAAAAGGTCGCACGGCCGGCATTGTGCTTTTTCAAGTGGGCGATGGCGGCACGACCCGCCGCTTCGTTGTCTACGACCACGTTTTGCAGCGCTCCGCCAAGCGCGACCTCCAAAGCCGTCTCGTACTGCTGGGGCACGACGACCAGCTCGGCTACCGCGCCGTGAATACCGGCAAAGCCGCGTTCGCGGGCCTTCAAGATTTCCTTGACCCCTTGCTGGAAGCCCGTAAATTCCGACTGCATTTCCTTGAGCAAATCAAGGCGGGACTTGGCAGCCTCTTTCTTCTGCTCCAGCTGCCGCAATTCGCGGCGGGCTGTCTCCAATCGGGCCTGCCCTTCGCGGATGCGTTCCATCAGTTCTCTGTAGCCGTTGACGGTCTGCTGAATCTGCTCATCGATCGTCTCCAGCTGCTCCCGCAATTCTTCCAGCTTGGCCTGCCGCTTTTGCTCCTCGGAATCGAGCTGCTCCTTGCCGGATAGCTGGCGGTCCAGGCGCGCCTGGCTCGTCTGCAGCAGCTGCTGCTGGTGGCGCATCTCGTTGCGGAGATTGGCCATCTCATTGAGCTTCTCGAAATAATCCCCTTTCAGCCGCTCCACATCGTCTGTCAGCGACTGCACCATGGAGAAAAACTGCCCTTCCGCTTCCTGCAAGGATGAACTGGCCTCTGCCATCCGGCGCTTGGCCTCCTGCGCCCGCTCCTGCTCCTCGGCCAGCTCGGCCTCCAGCGCATGCTGCTTCTCGGTAATCCGGTGCATCTGTTCCATGGTTTGCTGGCGGTTCGCATTCAGGTTGCGCATGCGCTCGCGCAGCACTTCCCGTTGCCCCTCCACCTTTTCCGCCTCTTCGCTGACCGCCAGAAGCACCTGCTGCAGTTCCTCGATGGACTGGTCGATTTGGGTGACGTGAAAACGCGCCTGCTCCAGGTCTGCTTCCTGCCTCGCTGCCTCCGTCGACTGGGCGACCAACTGCTCCTTCAGCTCCTGGACGAGCTGTGTCGCCGCTTCCCACTTCGCATGTGCCGCTTCGATCTGCTGCACGTACAAGGCTACTTCGTGCTCGACCAGCCTGCGGTGCAGCTCCTTGTACGTCCGCGCTGTCTCGGCCTGCTCCTGCAAGGGACCGATCTGCTCGGTAATCTCGCTGACAATGTCGTGAATACGGACGAGATTTTGCTCGGTTTCATCGAGCTTCTTTTCCGCCTCGCGCTTCCGCGTCTTGTACTTGACGATCCCGGCGGCTTCTTCAAAAATGCCGCGCCTATCTTCGGACTTGGTGCTGAGGATCTCCTCGATCTTGCCCTGCCCGATGATCGAATACGCTTCTTTTCCCAATCCGGTATCCATGAACAACTCCATGATGTCTTTCAGGCGGCAGGCTCTGTTGTTGATGTAATACTCACTGTCGCCGGAGCGATACACCCTGCGCGTAATCGAGACCTCCGAATACTCGACGTCGAGCGATCGGTCCGAGTTGTCCAAGGTAAGGGTCACTTCCGCAAAATTGACCGGCTTGCGCGTGTCGCTGCCGGCAAAAATGATATCCTCCATCTTGGCTCCGCGCAGCGATTTGGCGCTCTGTTCCCCGAGCACCCAGCGGATCGAATCGGACACATTGCTCTTCCCGCTTCCGTTTGGTCCCACGACCGCTGTCACTCCCGGCACAAACTCCAGCTCTGTCCGGTCGGCAAAGGATTTGAATCCTGCCAGTTCCAGGCGCTTTAAATACATACTGACGGCCCTCCTTAACAGCCTCTGTCGACAACAATCCGGCAACCTTTCCCGGACTTCGGATGTCACTCGAAAAGAAGCCAGAAAGCCGCACCCCTATCGAGCAGGTGCAGCCTTTCTTTCCAGAACGTTTATTTTTCGCCCAGCTTGACCAGTGCCCGCGCAGCTGCCTGCTGTTCCGCTTCTTTCTTGGAGCGGCCTGAGCCGACGCCCAGCGAACGATTGTTTAGCAGCACTTCTGACACAAACTCCCGATTATGCGCTGGTCCTTTTTCTTCTACGATGCGATACTGGATGTCTCCCAGATTGTCTTGTTGAACAAATTCCTGCAGCTGGCTCTTGAAGTCGGTTACCTGGGCAAACTCTCCTTTATCTATCCGAGGATAGACGTATTTCTCCATAAAGGAAAAAACTGCATCCAAGCCTTGATCCAAATAAAGGGCGCCTACAAATGCTTCAAACACGTCTGCCAGCAAGGCCGGCCGCTGGCGTCCACCTGTCAGCTCTTCCCCTTTTCCAAGCAAAACGAGATCGCCGAAATTCAGCAGTTCAGCAAACTTCACCAGAGACGGTTCACAAACAATGGCTGCGCGCAGCTTCGTCATTTCCCCTTCGCTCATCTTGGGGAACGTCTTGTACAAAAACTGGGAAACGGTCAATTCGAGGACCGCATCTCCCAAAAATTCAAGCCGTTCATTGTCTTGAATCCGTTTCCCCCGTTGCTCGTTCACGTAGGAAGAATGGGTGAATGCCTGCCGCAGCACACTTTCGTCGTGAAAGCGCACACCTATTCTCTCTTGCAGCTGTGCGAAACTCATCACCTTCACCACCATTCCAGGAGACTTCCTACCTATTCTTTCCGTAGGACTCATTTATGCCTCGTATCGTTTCAAAATGACCGACGCGTTGTGTCCGCCGAATCCGAATGTGTTGGAAACAGCGACATTCACCTTCGCCTTGCGCGCTACGTTCGGCACGTAGTCGAGGTCGCATTCCGGGTCCGGATTTTCCAGATTGATGGTCGGCGGCAAAATTTGATCGCGCAGCGCGAATGTCGTGGCGATCACTTCTACCCCGCCTGTCGCACCGAGCAAGTGACCGGTCATCGACTTGGTCGAGCTGACAGCGAGCTTGTATGCGTGCTCGCCGAAAACGGATTTGATCGCTTGCGTCTCGGCAATGTCGCCTTGATCGGTGGAAGTGCCGTGCGCATTGATGTAATCGACCTCTGTCGGGTCGATGCCAGCGTCCTTGAGCGCATTGGCCATGCAACGGGCAGCCCCTTCTCCCCCCGGAGACGGAGCCGTAATGTGGTGGGCATCCGCGCTCATGCCATATCCGATCACTTCAGCAAGGATGGTGGCCCCGCGTCTTTTTGCATGCTCCAGCTCTTCCAAAATGACGACTCCCGCGCCTTCGCCCATGACGAAACCGTCGCGGCCGATGTCAAACGGACGGCTCGCTTTTTGCGGTTCGTCATTGCGCGTGGACATGGCCTTGGCAGAGCAAAATCCGGCAAAGGCCATCGGACGGATCGTAGCTTCCGCGCCGCCCGCGATCATGACATCTGCATGATCAAACTGAATCAGGCGCAGCGCATCCCCGATCGCATTCGTGCCTGTCGCGCATGCCGTGATCGCGCTGGAGGTCGGGCCTTTTGCTCCATACTGGATGGAGACAGCGCCAGATGCCATGTTAGCGATCATCATCGGGATAAAGAACGGACTGACGCGGCGCGGGCCTTTCTCCAGCAAGACGCTGTGCTGTTCCTCCCACGTGGTCAAACCGCCGATCCCGGACCCGATGTATACACCCACTCGTTCCGCGTTTTCAGCTGTAATTTCCAGCTTGGCATCTTCAATCGCCATTTTGGCTGCAGCTAAACCGAACTGAACGAATCGGTCTGTACGTCGAACTTCCTTTTTATCCATGTACAGTTCCGGGTTGAAATCTTTCACTTCCCCTGCGATCTGTGTTGGATAGTCCGAAACGTCAAAGGAAGTCACGCGATCAATGCCTGATTTTCCTTCCAGCAAGCTGTTCCAGAAAGTCTGTGCATCATTTCCCACCGGGGAGATGACTCCGACGCCGGTAATCACCACTCTTCGTTTCATTACGATCACCTCTATATGAAAATCAGCAATCCGCTTCTTTTTTACTCCATGTGAAAAGCTCGGTTCCTATGTACACTCGGGAATGAAGGAGAAGTCCCGTACGTTACGGGACTTCAAACTGATCGATCTACTTGTGAGATTCTATGTATTTGACAACCTCACCTACAGAAGTGATCTTTTCAGCATCTTCGTCAGAAATCTCCAAATCAAACTCATCCTCGAGTTCCATTACGAGTTCTACTACATCCAGGGAGTCGGCGCCCAGGTCTTCTTTGAAAGAAGCTTCCAAAGTAATCTTGGACTCATCTACACCCAGACGATCGACGATGATTTTCTTCACGCGCTCCAATGTATCTGCCATCTTGCTTCACCCCCTCTCCCGTATTATAGTGGATGGACTTCCAAAAAACCAGTTCAGAGATAACCCGCAAATTACATGTACATTCCGCCATCGACATGCAAGGTCTGGCCGGTCATGTAGTTGGCTGCGTCCGACGCCAGGAACAGCACCACTGAAGCGATGTCATCCGTCTGTCCGAGGCGGCCCAGTGGAATTTGCCCCAGCATGCCTGCCTTCACATCTTCAGGGAGGACGGCGGTCATCTCGGTGTCAATAAAGCCTGGCGCGACAGCGTTCACGGTGATTCCGCGGGATGCCAGCTCGCGCGCTGCCGTTTTGGTCAAGCCGATGACACCCGCTTTGGCTGCCACGTAGTTGGCCTGGCCCGGATTGCCAAGGACCCCGACGACGGAGGTGATGTTGATAATTTTGCCTGAGCGCTGCTTCATCATCGGACGAGTAGCGGCTTTCAGGCAGTTGAAGACGCCTTTGAGGTTGGTCGCGATTACATCGTCCCATTCCTCTTCCTTCATGCGCATCAGCAGATTGTCGCGAGTGATGCCCGCATTGTTCACGAGAATGTCAATCGCCCCGAAATGGTCAAGGGCAGCTTTGAACATTTCCCCTACTTCTTCAGACTGGGACACATTCGCGCGCACCAAGATGGCGTCGCGGCCCATTTCCTTGATTTGCGCCACCGTCTCTGCGGCAGCCGCCTCGCTGCCCGCGTAGTTGACCACGACGTTGGCCCCTGCTTCCGCCAGCTTCAGGGCGATCGCGCGGCCGATCCCGCGAGAGGCGCCTGTCACCAAAGCTGTTTTTCCTGCTAGCATAATAACCCTCCGTTCAAAAGCTCAGTCAGCGATTCCATGTCTTGTACCGAGATGATGGTCGTATCCGCTGGCGCGATTTTTTTCACCAAACCGGCCAGCACTTTGCCCGGGCCGATCTCCACGAAGGTCGTCACGCCTTGCTCGACCATCCACTGGACCGAATCTTCCCACAGAACGGGGGCGGATACTTGCTGCACGAGACTGTCCACAATCGGCTGCGCTGCGGACACTGGACGCGCCGTCACGTTGGCGACGACCGGAATGCTGGCATCGCGCACGGTGACGCCCGCCAGAACCGCGTGCAGCTTGTCTGCTGCCGGCTGCATCAGGCTGGAGTGGAACGGGCCGCTGACGTTGAGCGGGAGCACGCGTTTCGCCCCTGCGGCTTTGGCCTTTTCGCCTGCCAGCTTCACGCCTTCCGCAGACCCGGAGATGACGATCTGTCCCGGACAGTTCAGGTTAGCCAGCTGCACGGGATGCCCGGATGCCGTCACTTCTTCGCAAACGGTCTGCAAAACGGTGCGGTCCAGATTCAGGACAGCCGACATGGCCCCCTGCCCGGCAGGAACAGCCTCCTCCATGAACTGTCCCCGTGCGCGCACGGTCTTGACGGCATCCGCGAAGTCGAGCGCCCCCGCTGCGACCAGTGCGGAATATTCGCCCAGGCTGTGACCGGCTACGAAGTCCGGCTGAAAATCAGGCCGTTTTTCCCGCAAAGCAGCCAAAACGGCCACACTCGCCGTCAAAATCGCCGGCTGTGTATTGGCTGTCAGGCGCAGCTCTTCCTCCGGGCCTTGAAAGCACAGGGCCGACAAGGAAAAACCGAGCGCTTCGTCTGCCTGCTCAAAAACGTTGCGCGCCGCTTCCGATTGCTCGGAAAGCGTCTGGCCCATCCCGACAAACTGCGAGCCCTGGCCAGGAAAGACAAATGCTACTTTACCCATTATTGCTTGCTCCCTTCTGCAGGAGTTGTCGACCATTTCAGGAGTGTCGCCCCCCAGGTCAGGCCGCCGCCGAAGCCGACGAGTACGAGGTTGTCGCCTTCCTTGACACGGCCAGCCTCTACAGCCTCATCCAGCGCGACCGGAATGGACGCGGAGGACATGTTGCCGTAGCGGTCCAGGTTGACCACCACTTTTTCTTCGCTCAAGCCGAAGCGCTGCACGGCCGAGTCGATGATGCGCTTGTTCGCCTGATGCGGAACGAGCAGATCGATGTCGTCCTTGGTCAGGCCCGCCTTCGTCAGGACGGTCTCCGTCGCGGAATTCATCACGCGCACGGCGAATTTGAATACTTCTCCCCCCGCCATGGTCAGGTAGTGCAGGTTGTTTGCCACCGTCTCGCTGGTTGCCGGGGTGCGGGAGCCGCCAGCAGGCAAGCAAAGCAGCGGACCACCCGAACCGTCCGCTCCCAGCTCGAACGACTGGAATCCGTACCCTTCCTTGACTTCTCCGATGACAGCCGCTCCGGCACCGTCACCAAACAGCACGCACGTGTTGCGGTCCTGGTAGTTCGTAATTTTGGACAGGCTCTCTACGCCCACGACCAAAATGTATTTGAACAGCCCGTTGGCAATGTACTGGGTTGCCGTTGTAATGCCGTACAGAAAGCCTGTGCAAGCGGCGGACAAGTCCATCGCCGCTGCGCGTGTCGCTCCCAGCTTATCTTGCAGGATGCAGGCAGTGGATGGGAACATGGTGTCCGGCGTCACCGTCGCCACGATAATCATGTCCAGCTGCTCCGGGCTCAGCTTCGCTTTTGCCAAAGCCTTCTTCGCTGCCTCGTAAGCGAGGTCGGAGGAAGCCTGTTCAGGAGAGCTGATGCGGCGCTCGCGAATCCCTGTGCGCGTGACGATCCATTCATCGGACGTATCCACCATTTTTTCCAGATCAAAGTTGGTCAACACCCGCTCAGGGGTGTAAGAACCGGTTGCCAAAATGCCTACTGAACGTTTGTCATTCATCTGCCTCACTCGCTTTCTCCCGTACTGTTTTTCTGCAGCGCCTGCTGGATAATTTGATTGACATCCTGTTGCACAAAAGTAGCAGCGCTGGAAATCGCGTTCTTGATCGCCTTCTCATCAGATGAACCGTGCGCCTTGATGACAGGGCTTCTCAAACCGAGCAGCGGTGCCCCGCCGTATTCCGCGTAATCCATCCGTCTGCGGAAACGCATCAGCCCCGGTTTCAAAATGGCCGCTCCTACCTTATTAATCAGACTGGAAGTAAACTCCTGCCTCAGCTGCGAAAAGATTGTAGATGCTGCCCCTTCGACAGCTTTCAGCAAAACATTCCCGACAAATCCGTCACAGACGAGCACGTCGCACGCCCCCTGAAGGACGTCGCGTGCCTCTACATTCCCGACAAAATTCAGATCGGCTCCCGCCAGCAGCGGATAAACGACTTTGGTCAGCTCGTTGCCTTTTCCTTCTTCTGTCCCGACGTTGAGCAAACCGACGGAAGGCCGTTCAAAGCCCAGCACACGCTCCGCGTACAGGCTGCCCATGACAGCGTACTGCAGCAAGTGATGGGGCTTCGCGTCCATGTTGGCTCCGACGTCCAATAGCAGCGTGACCCGCCCTTTTACATTTGGAATAAATGCCGCCAATGCTGGACGTTCGATCCCGTCCATCCTTCCAGCAAGCAAAAGGCCGGCTGTCATGAGCGCGCCCGTATTTCCTGCCGAAATGGCGGCATCCACCAAATTTTCGCGTGCCATCTGAACGGCCACGACAAGGGAAGAGTTTTTCTTCCTGCGCACAGCCTTCACCGGCTCGTCATCCGGATCGATGACTTCAGATGTAGGTACAATCTCAATGTTTGCCGGAATTTCACCTGGAAGGTGGTTCCGAATGCCTTGTTCATCTCCCACCAGAACGACTGTAAGTGATGGGTTTTCCTTGACGGCAGCCAATGCTCCCTGTACCGTACTGCGCGGTGCGTTATCGCCGCCCATCGCATCCAATGCAATTCGCAACCGTGTCTCCTCCTTAGTTCTCAACCATGACGTTATGTGACAGACGGCATGCCGACGACGCGGAATGTTGCGGTAAAGACCAATTCTCCCTGAACCTTCGTCTCCACACGCACCTTGCACTCATCGCCGTTACGGCTCCGCACAATCGCTTTCGCTACCAGTTTCTCACCCAGTCGCACAGGCCGGACAAAGCGAATTCTCGCCGTAGCTGTCAGCGCCACATCAGCATTCATGACTGCCACGGCCAATGAGTTGGCCTGGGCAAATATGTAGTGTCCCCGAGCGATTTGCGTTCGGGTAAAGACGTGCTCTTCCTTGATTTCCAGCACGGAAATGGCCTGGGAATCAAGCTGCAGATCGATGATCTCGCCGATGACTTCGTCGATCCCGAGCGATTTGACCGGGTCCAGACTTTTTTCCGCCACCGATTTGATGCGTTCGCGCAGCTCGGGAATGCCCAGCTCCAAACGATCTAGGCGTATTGTTTGAATACTGACCTGAAATAACTCGGCCAGATCCTCGTCAGTCGCAAATGGATTTTCCTGCAATGACTGAACTAATCTGGTCTGGCGATCTTTTTTCGGCAAACGGGCGATGCTCAACACCCCCCAGCAAGTTTCACAATCACTTTTCTGTATTGCGATCAGTTTTTAATACCTGGTACCAAACAAAGTATAAGGGAGGTTGCCGGGAATTACAAGCAAACTTGCGGAAAATAGCCCGATAGTCTCGTCAATACAGGCGCTTGATGACTTCCTCGATCTCCGGTTCCTTCATGCGGATGTCGAGCGGCTCTCCCCATTTCCCCAGCTCCGCGAGCAGCTTCGGCGATGCGGTCTTGCCTTTGTCGTAGTAGAGGGTAAGCTCGCTTCCGCATACCTCCACCCGCTCCACGCCTTCGATCTCAGGCGGCAGCTTTGGCGCGGTGCGGTATTCGACCTGAATCACGCTGGAGAAGCCGATCTGGCTGCGCAGCCCCTCTACCGTCGTATCCAGCATCTTCGTGCCGTGGTTGATGAGAATGATCCTGCCGCACAGTTGTTCAATGTCATCCATATCGTGGGTGGTCAAGAGGATCGTCTTTTTCGCGGACTGGTTCACCTCGCGCAAAAAGGCGCGAATCCGCGTCTTGGCCAAAACGTCGAGGCCGATCGTCGGTTCGTCCAGAAACAGGACAGGCGGGTCGTGCAGCAGGGCCGCCGCCAGATCGGCCCGCATCCGTTGGCCCAGCGAAAGCTTGCGCACCGGCATGTCGATAAATTCGTGCAGGCCCAGCAGCTCATTGTACAGCTCCATCGCCCGCCGATACGCTGAACCGTCGATCTTGTACATCGCCTGCAAAATTTCAAAGGAATCCCGCACAGGCAAATCCCACCACAGCTGTGTCCGTTGCCCGAAGACAACGCCGATCCGGGCCGCTACCCTCTGGCGTTCCTTTTGCGGACTTACGCCCCCGACGCGAATTTCTCCCCGCGTCGGGTGAAGAATACCCGTGAGCATTTTGATCGTCGTCGACTTCCCTGCTCCATTCGGCCCAATGTAGCCGACAAATTCGCCTTCCCGGATCGTAAACGAAATGTCGTCTACTGCCCGGATTTCTTTCTGCTCACGGGAAAACAGCGTCCGCAGGGAAGCGAATGCCCCCTGCTTTGTCTGGGACTGATAAAACGACTTGCCGATATGTACCGCTTCGATCATGCATATCCTCCTCTCTAGCTTCCCGTACTGTGATAGCGGCGAATCCCCCGCCGCCAGATGCAGACTGCTGCAAACAGCGCCGCTCCCGCAACGAATGGCGCAAGCAACGGATCGTACCAGCTTCCTCCCTTCCCGAGCAGGGCGAGCATCGGCACGTAGTTGATGTACGCGATCGGGATGACGGAAAAGAACAGCCACTTCAGCCAGCCTGGATACAGCCCGACCGGGTAGTTGGATGCATTCGCCGGCGCGTACAGCGTGAACGTCTGCAAATCTTTGACCTGGTGCAGCCAAAAGGACGCAGCAGCAGTCGCGAGCCCGATGGAAAAGTAGACGACGCTGCCCGAAATAATCGCGACGGGAATGAACATCAGCAGCAGCCAGATACTCTCGCCCTGCAGGAACATGCCGGAGAGCGAAATCGCCAGGATGGCAAGCCCCTGCACCACGCCCCCAATGCGCGTCAGGTCGAGGTTGCGGGTGAGCAGCAGCACAAGGGGCGAAACGGGGCGAATCAGCAGCTGGTCCAGCTCTCCCTGGATGACGTACCGATCAAAGTCGTGAATTTCCGGCGCGAAAAGGCGGTAGAGAGAGACTGCGGCCGATGAAATGCCGTACAGGATGCCGACCTCGTACAAATTCCAGCCGGCAATATCGTGAAACCGGTAGAGGATGGCTGACAGGACGGCGAAATCGAGCACCATGATCAGGCCGCTCGTCACCGCGCTGGAGAGGAAGTTCAGCTTGTACTGCATCTGCGCGCGAATGCTGGACGCGATCAGTTTTCGATAAAGCGTAAACATGGTCAGCCCCCCTGAATTTCCAGCTTGCGCCTGGCGCATCTCGTCAAAAACAGGGCCGAGCCGGTCAGAGCGAGCGCCCAGGCTGCCTGTGTCCATATTTCGGACGTCGGCGCGAGCTCCAAATAAATCGTCACCGGGCGGGAAATGACGGCTGCAAACGGCAGACAGGAGGCGATCATGCCCATTACGCCAGGCATCAGATCAACCGGGATCATCTGTCCGCCAAGGCCGAACAGGAGGGTAATCAGGATGTAGTGGACCCAGCGAATTTCCGTCGTCCAAAAGGAGGAGATTCCCGCGTGGTAAAACAGCAGCAGGCCGATGTACGCCCCGAGCAACAATGACAAGGCCGCCCAGCCGTACGTCAACAGGCTCGCAGGATGGAAAAAGCCGACCGCAAGCCCAAGGATCAGGGCGACCGGCACACTGCGGTAGCATGCGTTGTAAGCGATTCGGCCCGCTTCCTGGCTGAGGACGTACCAAAGATAGTGGACGGGCTTCAGCAGGTCGAGGCTTACCGCGCCGCTTCTCACCCCCACCTGCACATTCAGGCCCGGAGACAGGAACGCCGTGATCCACAGCACGCTTTGGACCGCAGCGATGTAATGTGCCATCGTCTGGGCATCGTACGGCCCCGGCGCCTGCTTGCCTTTGAGCACACCCTCCCAGATGGCGATGAACACGAGTCCGAAGATCGAACTCGCCAGATTGTTTACAAAATGAGACAGACGATACTGAAGATTGCGACGATAGCTCTTGCAAATAATCCGCCAGTAGACCATGGCACCCTCCTTTTCTGAGCAGCGAGAATTATGATTATACAAGAATCTGGAAGAAGCAGCAAGATTGAAAAAAAACGGCTGCGCCAAGCTTTTGCAGCCATATAAGGCTGTGACATGTGCGGGCTGGCTAATTCGCTGGAGAGGAGTCTTTTTACTCTCGATCTGGACAAAAGATCTGGACAAAAAAGAAAGCCCTTCCGCAGAAGGACCTTCCTTGATAAATCCGCTTGCTGTCACGCTCCCGATCCCAATCACGCCAGCCAAGCGAAGTTTATCCGCTTATTCATGCTCCTCGTCCGCCACCAGCAGTTCCACCTCATGCGCCCGCAGAGCTTCACGCATCTCGGCTGGCGGTTGCTGGTCCGTCACGATCAGGTCCAGCTGCTCAAGCCCTGCCACCCGGTACAGCATCGACTTTCCGAATTTGGAGTGATCGGCCAGCACGATGACTTGATCGGCCCGCTTGATCATTTCCTTGATCAAATGGCCGGATTCCTCCGCTGGAGAGAACAGCCCGTTCGGCGTGAGGCCGCAAGCGCCGATGAACAGCTTGTCGACATGGTAGTCAGAAAGATTTTCAATCGTGCGCGATCCGTACGCATACTGGTCTTCGGGATGGACGTCACCGCCGAGCAGCTTCACCTGAAAGCCTTTTTTGCCTGCCAGGCTGGACGATGCCGCAAGCGAGCTGGTAATGACCACGTGGCCCGTCGTCTCCAGCGATTCCATCGCGAGCTGGACGGTCGTCGACGCATCGATCAGCAGGTAGTCGCCGCCTTTGACCAGACTGGCAGCGACGGCCGCGATCCGGCGCTTGCCTGCCAAGTCGAGCTGCATGCGCTCCCGGTAGGGGTAGCTCTGCTTGGAAAGCGTCGGCAAAATCGCCCCGCCCCGCGTCCGAACAATCTGCCCCTGCTCCTCCAGCTTCACCATATCCCGTCTGGCCGTGTCGCGGGAAACGCCGAATTGCTCGATCACATCCTGAACGGTAATCCGCTTATGATGCTGCAAAAACTGCAAGATCGCAGCGAGCCTTTCTTCTTGAAACATCCTGCTTCACTCCATCGAAGGCAACGAGATCTTTTTTCTCAAAATCATTGTAAGTCATTTGCGGATTTCAAGCAAGTTATTTCAAGCATTCACAAGTAATCACAAGCATTTTGCGTGCCTACCCAGAGGGCTTGCCTGATTGCCCGCGTCCGCTGCCATCCGCTTTCGGTGTTATCGAAAGAGCTGCGCCCGGCAACAGGCGCAGGTTTTGCGGGCGGTATGCAGGCCAGCAGAGGGCTCCATTCCCGATCGGCAAAACGGCATAAAAAAACAAGGTGATTTCTCACCTTGTTTTTTTGAGCAGCGAAGCTTACTTCGCTACTTTCACACCTTTGTAGTGACCGCAGCTTGGGCAAACGCGATGCGCAAGCTTGTATTCGCCGCAATTATCGCATTTGATCATGCCTGGAATCTCTAATTTGAAGTGCGTACGACGCATTCTTTTACGGGTTTTGGAAGTTCTCCGTTGAGGTACTGCCATCTTCCTTACACCTCCTTCAACTGACAAATGCTAAGATGCTCTATTTGGGTGGATAGTATAGGCGAAATGCTTATGCCATCCTTCAAAAATGAGACGTTCCAACCGGAAAGTCGGCGTCCCATCTTGAAAACAGTAGGAACGACTACTTGCTGCTGTCCTTGAACAGATCAGCCAACCCGGCCAGACGCGGGTCGATCCGCTCGTTCGTGCAGCTGCAAGCCTCTTCGTTGCGGTTGACACCGCAAGTGGGGCACAGGCCCTTGCAATCTTCCTCGCACAACGGGAAAGTCGGCATGGCGAGCAGAAAATCTTCCTGAAGCAACGAGTCCAGCTCGATCTCGTCACCCTCCAGCGGAAGAATGTCACTGTCCTCATCCTCTTGAAGAATCGGATCTTTTTCATGTGCAAAGGTTTCGGAAAACGGAACGGTCGCATGATGCGTAAAAGGTTTGAGACAGCGGGCACAGACAAAATTCACGTCCGCTTCCAACCGGCCTTTTACATAGTAGAGATTGCCCAACTGTACGGCCTCGCCTTCCGCTTCAACCGGAGTAATGCCCCTGATCTCGTCGTGGCGATTTTTCAGCTCGGACGCATCGAGCGTCAGCTGAAACGGCAACGGCTCTCCCTTTCGATGCTCTAACTCTGTCAACTTGATATTCATAGCGTTCACCTCATGCACAACAAGGATGATTATAGACCTTGCCCAAAACTTTGTCAACCATTTTCCCTTGACACCTTTGTTCGTCAGGACGGTTTCTTCGGTTGTTCATTCAGATAGGCAATCGCGTCCTTTACGTTTTTGACCGGGACGACGCGCATTTTGGTGCCGATGCGCTTGGCGGTAGCCAAAGCCTCCTCGTAGTTGGAGTCAGCCCCTGGCGTGTCCTGCGGCGCGAAGAAAATATCCGCCCCTGCCTTGTCCGCAGCCACGACCTTGTGGCTGATGCCGCCGATTCGCCCGACAGTTCCGTCCAGTGAGATCGTCCCCGTTCCGGCAATTTTGTAGCCCTTCGTCAAGTCGGTGTCCGTTTTTAACTGGTCGTAGATTTCCAGGGTCATCATCAACCCAGCCGACGGTCCGCCGATTCCCTGGGAGGCGATATTGACCTTTTTCGGGATCACGATATTTTGCTTGTCATCCGGGCGAACGCCGATTCCGACTGATTTGGATTCAGGCAGTGGTACCAAGGTTAACACCGTTTTGGCTTCTTGTCCATCTCGCAAATACGTAAGCGAGACCGTATCTCCCGCTTTTTTCGTGGAGAGCAGTTGCAAGAGATCCTTCGTTTCCGGCGTGGGCACCCCGTCCACCGAGGTGATGACGTCTCCGATTTTCAATTCTTTTTTGGCCGGGAATCCGTCAATGGTGCCCATCACCCATACGCCCTGCTTTTCCACCTTCACGTCGTAGCCGGCGAGCCTGAAGGCCACTGCTTCCGCAAGTTTTTGCGAATTGTCCATGACGGCTTGCTCGCGGCGCACGAAGTCTTCGTTGCTCTCGCCTTGGCTGACTACCAGCTCTTTTTCCATCAGCTCGGCATCCGGCGACACTTTGGCGTACACGTACCACGCCAGATTTGCCTCTCCCATGCGCACAGTGGTCAACATGAAGGAACCGGTTTCGTCCTTTTTCCCGCCTTCCACTTCAATCATCGGCGCCAGCTCGATTGCGGAGCCCGGTCTGGTGATGTAGTAATTCGTCGGTACAAAAAAGGAGAGGCCCAGCGCAACGGATGCCAGAGCAAGCACCCAGCTTGCGCCTTTGGCACTTCTCGCTTTTCTCTGCCTGGAGTTTAGCCGATCCTCACTCATTCTACTGCCTCCCAATTTTCGATCAATTCCTGGATACGCTGCGCGTGCTCCCTCCCGGCCTTCTCGCCCAGCTCGATGATTTCCTCGACGCCCGTGTATGCAATACTGCTATAATGTCCAACATCCGGCCGAATTACGTGATCGGCAGCCAGCATCCTGTGCCGCAAAATTTCCCGCTCCATGACATCAATCGTCTGTGCGATGACATCGAATATCGTCGCTACCTTCATCGGCGTGTCCACCTGCGCGACATCGACCGCGATCACGATATCCGCTCCCATCTCACGGACGACGGTCACCGGCACACGGTCGATCACTCCCCCGTCGACTAACAGGCGTCCGTCCACTTTCTCCGGGACGAAAATGCCGGGGATGGAAATGCTCGCCCGCACTGCCTGGTCGATCGGCCCGTCGCGAAAGACGACCCTCTCCCCCGTTTCGATGTCAGTCGCCACAATCGCGAGCGGCTTGCTCAATTGTTCGATCCGCTTGCCATGCGTGAGCAGCCGGATCAGTTGTTTGATCTTTTCCCCTGCCACGAAGCCAAGGCCGGGGACGGTCAAATCCAGCCAGTGCTTGCGTTTCAGGTTTTGTGCGAGCTTGCCCATCATCTGGGGCTCGATTCCGTTTGCATAGACGGCGGCAATGAGGCTGCCCATGCTGCTGCCTGCGAGCATATCCACTTCGATCCCGTGGGCCTCCAATGCTTTGAGGACGCCGATGTGCGCGAACCCTCTGGCTCCTCCCGAGCCAAGGGCAACTCCTACCACCGGCCTGCGTTTCGCTGCCATCATCACATTCCCCCTGTACCTTAGCGTATGTGGGGACTCGTCGATCCTTTCACATCTGGAGACAGATGTCCGAGCATAGTTTGTCGGCACGTGACGTAGACATGTACTATTCTTGTATTCCGCTCAGGAGGAATCCATGTCACGCCACTCTCCGACGCTTACCCTGTTGTTCGCCTTGTCGACTATCGCCCTCGTCCTTACGTTGGTCGCCCATTCGCAAATGTCTTTCGAAGCCGCCGTCCGCGGATTGAAAATTTGGTGGGAAGTGGTGTTTCCCTCTACCTTGCCATTTATCGTCCTCTCGGAAATTTTGATGGGCCTTGGCGTTGTCCACTTCGTCGGCGTTTTGCTGGAGCCGTTGATGCGTCCCCTGTTCAATGTGCCTGGCACCGGCGGCTTTATCCTCGCCATGGGGTTTTCATCCGGTTATCCCGTCGCTGCCAAATTGACGACCCGGCTGCGCGAGCAAGGCAGTGTGACACAAGCAGAAGGCGAGCGTCTCGTATCGTTTACGACCACGGGCGACCCGCTGTTCGTGATGGGAGCCGTAGCGATCGGTTTTTTCCACAGTGAGCAGATGGGGCTGATCCTCGCGCTGACCCATTACTGCTCCGCGCTCATCATCGGCTTCCTCTACCGCTTTCACGCGCCTTTCGCAACCGTCAGCAAGCCGCTGGAGAGGACCCGCCTGCCTCTGCCGCTGCGCGCGCTGCAAGCGATGCATCGGGCTCGCCTGCAGGATGCCCGGCCGTTCGGCAAGCTGATGGGCGACTCCGTCCAATCCGCGCTGAACACCCTGTTCATGATCGGCGGATTCATCATTGTGTTTTCCGTGTTCATTCAACTCTTTTCCGCCATCCAGCTCACGCACATCTTCAGCACGCTGCTGTCCATCTTTCTCGTTCCCTTCGGCTTTCCGCCCGCATTTTCCCAGGCGATCGTCGCCGGATTGTTCGAGGTGACCCTGGGCGCCCAAGCGGCCAGCGTCGTGCCAGATGGCGTATCGATGGTCTGGAAGGCCGCGATCGCGAGCGCTGTCCTGTCCTGGGGCGGACTTAGCGTCCACGCACAGGTCGCCAGCATTTTGAGCGAGACGGATATCCGCGTCGCGCCCTATTTGCTCGCTCGCGCCGCCCACGCCTTGCTCGCCGCCGTCCTGACCTTTATCGTCTGGGAGCCGCTTCGCACATCGGCATGGTTCTCGGGAAAAAGTCTCCCGGTCTTTCTGCCCTCCAGCTTGGGCATCCCCGTATTCGGGTGGTGGGAAGCGTTCTGGCACTCCAGCCTGCTCGCGCTGGGAGTCGCTGCCTTCTTGCTTCTGGCAAGCGGACTTGTCAACCGGCTGCGCAGAGGGCGTACCCGCTAGCCTTCGCCGTGCAGCTTGGCCATCAGCGCCTGCTCGACGACCAAAGGAACGAGGTCTTTCACGCTGGCCTTGTAGCTGGCCACTTCCTTCACGATGCTGGAACTCAAGTACGAATACTGATTGCTGGTCATCATGAAAAACGTTTCCACGTTCTCGTTCAGCTTTTTGTTAATCGACGCGACCTGCATCTCGTATTCAAAATCGGAAACGGCGCGCAGCCCCCGGATGATTACCTGGGCGTTGCGCTTTTTCATGTAATCGATGAGCAGGCCGTCGAACGAATCCACTTCCACGTTGTCCATTCCGGCTGTCACCTGCCGCAAAAGCTCCACGCGCTCTTCCACACTGAACAACGATTTCTTTTTGGCATTGATCAAGACGGCGACGATTACCTTGTCGAATACTTTCGCACCACGCGAAATAATATCGAGATGGCCGTATGTAACAGGGTCAAAACTTCCAGAACATACCGCAATGGTCATGTCACTTCATCCTTCCTCGGGCAGCGACCCTGCGTTTTCTTGCTCGAAATAATACAGGGATACTGCGGTATCTCCATATTTGGCAAAACGGTCTTTCACGCACCGGCCGATCTCTTCCGGCAGCTCGACCTCGGCATCGTGCTCCGCGACGATCCACGCGCCGTCCGCAAGCAGTCCCAACTCTTGAAACAACCGGATTTCTTCGGCAATTTTCTGATGAGCGTACGGCGGGTCGAGAAATACCAGATCAAACGCTTGCTTGCGCGCCGCAAGCGACCTGATCGCCCGGTCCGCCTCCATGCGCAGCAACTCCGCACTGCTCTCCAGCCTGCACAGGGAGACGTTTTGCCGGACGACGGCAAACGCCTTGGGGTCGCGCTCCACAAAAACGGCCCGCTCTGCCCCCCTGCTCAACGCCTCGATTCCCAGGCCACCCGTGCCGGCGTAAAGATCCAATGCCCATCCTCCGTCGAAATACGGTCCGATCATGTTAAAGATCGATTCCTTCACTTTGTCTGTCGTAGGCCGCGTCCCTTTTCCGGGTACAGCCGTAAGCCTACGCCCTTTGTGTTCACCTGCGATGACCCGCATTCTGATTCACCTGTCAATGATTGATGTACTCGTATGCAGAGAATGATTTCATACTATCACAACTGCCAAAGGGCGTAAAATTGCAAGTGGTAAAATTATGCTGGCAGGGATGTATAAGTGGCAAACAAATGGGAAATGACTATGGATAGCGACGCAACGGTGTCGCTGACAACCGCGGAGAAGACTTACGTTTCCCCATAAGCTCTTCCTCCGGTTTCTCCTCTCCCATAATTGAAAGGCGTTCACTTTGGCGCACGGCGTGTCTGATAGGAGCATTCCGTGCCATCTCTCCCCACGCGGGAGGAGTTGAACGGCTGCCTCGTCGCCCTTGGGCGATGGGGTATTTTTTTTGTCTTCGGGCAAAATAGGACACAGGGCTGCCGTGCAACTTGGCAGCCAGCCTGCAAGTGAACCTTCGCCCGAAAAGGAGTGTGCTGATCTTGGCC
Source organism: Brevibacillus sp. GCM10020057 (assembly GCF_042683565.1). Lineage (NCBI taxonomy): Bacteria > Bacillati > Bacillota > Bacilli > Caryophanales > Paenibacillaceae > Brevibacillus > Brevibacillus sp. GCM10020057. The sequence goes on along the minus strand of NZ_JBHUJW010000043.1, from coordinate 286,783 downwards.
GAAAAGCAGCCGTCCAAACAGAAGCTGGAAGCATCGAAAGCCCAATCCATCGCAGACCGCACCGGTGAGGGCGCAGATCGAGCAAGGCAAATGCAGTCTGCCGCCGACCAGTCGGACATCGTCAAGCACGGACAGTAATCGCACCGAGCCAGCCTGCAACTGCGGCTGGCTGCACGCATTCCCATTCACAAGCTGGCGGATGCCTGCAATTCCCTTCCCTCTCCCGCGTCTTGCAGGCGAATACTACTTTCAGGAGACGCAGACGGGAGGTTTGAGATGCAAACGGTTTGGAAAGGCTCGATCAGCTTCGGACTGGTCAATATCCCTGTACGCATGTTCACGGCGACACAGGAGCGCGACATTCGGTTTCGTCAGCTGCACAAAGACTGTCATACCCCGATCAAATACGCCAAGATGTGTCCCCATTGCAACCGCGAAATCGATGCCAGCGAGATCGTCCGCGGGTACGAATACGAGAAAGGCCGCTTCGTCATCATCGACGACAGCGATCTGGAGGAGATCACGCCAGATACCCGGCGCGCCATCGAAATCCTCGAATTCGTCGACTTGAAAGATATTGACCCGATTTATTTTGACAAAAGCTATTTCCTCTCTCCGCACGAGACTGGCGACAAAGCGTACGCCCTGCTGCGCTCGGCCATGGAGCAAACAGGCAAAATCGCAGTGGCCAAGGTCACGATGCGCAACCGCCAGAGCCTGGCTGTCGTGCGCCTGTACGAGCATTGTATCATGCTGGAAACGATTTACTATCCGGATGAAGTCCGTCCGGTAAGCCAGGTGCCTGCCCTTCCCGAAGCGAATATCGCGCTCGCGGAAAATGAGCTAAAAATGGCGACCGAGCTGATCAACAACATGACAGTGCCTTTTGATCCGGGCAAATACACGGACGAGTACCGGTCCGAGCTGCAGGCATTGATCGAGAAAAAGCTGGAAGGACAGGAGATCGCCACATCGCCAGCAGCACCCAGGGCGAACGTGATCGACCTGATGCAGGCCTTGAAGGAAAGCCTCGCCGCAACGGCAGGCAGCAGCACGGGGCCAGTCAAGCTGGAAGCCGAGCCGACGCCAAAGCCAGAGCCAGCCAGGAAAAAGCCGGCCCGCAAACGATCAGTTGCGCCCGACAGCGCGAAAGAAACGGTCCCTGCAAGGCAGGAGGCAGGCGGCTCTGGCCACGGGACCACGACCAAGGCGCTGCGCCGCAAAAAAACGACAGGCTAAGCCAGGAAAGGCTGCCACTCGGGCGAGATGCATTGGAAATGCCTGCTTTCCCATACTGCGACAGAAAAAACCTGTCCATGCCCCGGACAGGTTTTTTGTTATCGCTGTATCGCTTTCTTGATCGGCTCAATGTGAATATGCACCGTATTGATTTTGTGTACCCTTTTCATCCGCTCTTCGATTTTCTCGGTGATGGTGTGGCTCTCGACGACGTTCAGCTCCGGATCGACGTGGATGACGACATCCACGAGCACGCTGCTGCCGTGGTAGCGGGCCTTGATGTCGCTGATTTCTTCCACCCCGGCGATCCCGGAGATGGTGCCGCGCAGCTGCTGCAGCAGGTCCTGGTCAAAGCCGTCCGTCAGCCGATGCGTCGACTCCCGGAATATATCCCAGGCGGTCTTCAGGATCATCAGCCCGACGACGAATGCCGCCAGCGGGTCCAGCCAATGCAATTGAAACTGTGCGCCCGCCACCCCGGCGAATGTCCCGATGCTGACCAACGCGTCCGAGCGATTGTCTGCCGCTGCCGCCATCAGCGCCTGGCTGTTCGTCTTCTTTGCCAGCGACCTGTTGTAGAGGTAGACGCCGTACATGAGAGCAGACGTAAAGAGCGCCGTCCACCCCGCCAGCATGTCCACAGCCGCATGAACCGGATGAAAGAGAGACGGAACCGCATCCGTCACCACCTGTATCCCCACGAACAGCATGATAAAAGACGCGATAAGCGCAGAGATCGTCTCTGCCCGAAAATGACCGTACGGGTGGTCCTTGTCCGGCGGCTTTCGGGAAATGCGCAACCCGATCAAGACGGCGACAGAGGCGATGACATCCGTCGAGTTGTTCAAACCGTCTGCCATCAACGCTTCGGAGCCAGCCAGGACGGCGATTCCTATTTTCAACGCCGAGCAGAATACATAGGCAATAATACTGACCCATGCTCCACGTTCCCCTTGCTTCATATTCGCGTACACATCCACAAGCCATCACCTCAAAAATCCCAGTTGTCGAACATTCGCAGATAGAAAAAAGAACGCTTCCTGTTGTCTGCCATATCCGACCCTCATCGTAACAGACGATGTTCGAGTGGGTCTACAGAAACAGTTTTAGCCCGGTTCACGACTATAGGAAGGGGGAAAATGTGTTGCACGCCTACAATCTTTCTGTCAAACTTTTGCTTGAAAAAGGAAATGGAAATCGGTATGCTGTTGCTGTCAAGCAAAATGAAAATGAGCACGGGAGCTTGGGAAAACCAGGCTGAGAGGACGGCTGTTCTGCTGTCGACCGTTGAACCTGAACTGGGTAATGCCAGCGGAGGAATTGTCATATACGGCAGGATCAATACTGCGTATTCTTTAGGGTACCCGTATTCGTCCTTCTCTCGCGTCTGGCGTCGCATGCTCCCATGCGGCGCTTTTTCGTAGCGCGAGGATTCTTTCGCCTCCCCGCAAGGTTCACGCACTGTGCAACCATGACAAGGAGGTTTTCTTATGTCCAAAACCAGCAACTCCCCACTCACTCTTTCACCCGTCGAGCCGTTCCCCGGCAGCCGCAAAGTTTATTTGCCGGGGAGCACGCCTGACATCCAGGTGCCGATGAGAGAAATTGCTCTGCATCCGTCGAAAGGTACGCACGGCGAAGTTCCGAATCCGCCGCTGCGCGTCTACGACACCAGCGGCCCGTACACAGATCCACATTTTGTCCCCGACCTGCAAAAAGGGCTCCCGTCGCTGCGCGCGCCATGGATTGCAGCGCGGCAGGATACGGAAGCGTACGAGGGACGTCCCGTGCAGCCATTGGACGACGGGCTCAAAGGCGGGGCTGCCGCCCGACAGTACCCTGTATTTCCCAAGGCGGGACAACGACCGCTGCGCGCCAGGGAAGGCCGGGCCGTAACTCAGCTGCACTACGCGAGACGTGGGATCGTAACCCCGGAAATGGAATTCGTCGCGCTGCGGGAAGGGGTCTCCCCCGAATTCGTGCGGGAAGAAGTCGCACAGGGCCGCGCCATTATTCCGGCCAACATCAACCATCCGGAAAGTGAGCCGATGATTATCGGCCGCTCCTTCCACGTCAAGGTCAATGCCAACATCGGGACATCTGCCGTCTCCTCCTCCATCGGAGAGGAAGTGGAAAAAATGATCCGGGCTGCCCGCTGGGGTGCCGATACGATCATGGATTTGTCCACGGGGCCGCACATTCATACGACGCGCGAATGGATCTTGCGCAACAGCCCCGTCCCCATCGGGACTGTCCCGATCTATCAGGCGCTGGAAAAGGTGAACGGAAAGGCAGAGGATCTGACCTGGGAAATCTACCGGGACACCCTGATCGAGCAAGCGGAGCAAGGGGTGGATTACTTCACCATCCATGCCGGCGTGCTGCTGCGATACATCCCGCTCACGGCAAGGCGCGTGACTGGCATCGTCTCCCGGGGCGGTTCCATCATGGCCGCCTGGTGCCTCGCCCATCACGAGGAAAACTTTTTGTACACGCACTTTGAAGAAATTTGCGAAATCTTGCAGCAGTATGACATCGCCGTCTCGTTGGGAGATGGCTTGCGGCCGGGGTCGATCGCTGACGCGAATGACGAAGCGCAGTTTGCCGAGCTGACGACGCTGGGCGAGCTGACAAAAATCGCCTGGAGCTACGATGTTCAGGTCATGATCGAAGGACCAGGTCACGTTCCGATGCACCAGATCAGAGAGAACATGGATAAGCAGCTGACCATCTGCCACGAAGCGCCTTTCTATACGCTGGGGCCGCTGACGACAGACATCGCGCCCGGCTACGACCACATCACGTCAGCCATCGGAGCCGCCATGATCGGCTGGTTCGGCACCGCCATGCTTTGCTATGTGACGCCCAAGGAGCATCTCGGCCTGCCGAACAAGGAGGATGTCCGGAATGGACTGATCGCCTATAAAATCGCAGCCCACGCCGCTGACCTGGCAAAAGGCCACCCGCGCGCAAGAGAGCGCGACGATGCCTTGTCCAAGGCACGTTTTGAATTTCGCTGGACCGACCAGTTCAACCTCTCCCTCGATCCGGAGCGCGCCCGCGAGTACCACGATGAGACACTGCCGTCAGAAGGAGCGAAGTCGGCGCATTTTTGCTCCATGTGCGGACCGAAGTTTTGCAGCATGAAAATCACCCAGGATATCCGGGCATACGCGCAAGAGAAGCAACTGACCGACGCGGAAGCACTCAAGGAAGGCATGAAGGAAAAAGCCGAACAGTTTCGTTCGGAGGGAAACCGCCTGTATTTGTAACATCCCACTTTTCGGCAAAGGGAGGAGTGCCGCATGGAGGAAGCAATCCGGCTGCGCGAGGAAATTTTGCGCCTGCAAAAGGCCATTTTGGAGCATCAGCGCCAGCTGCTCCTGCTGCAGCAAAACTGCGCGCATTCGTTCCGCGAGGGCCTGCTCGCCCGCACCTGTGAGAAATGCTTGCTTACGGAAAGTTTGTACTACTAGCCGGTGACAAGAGCGGATAACGCGAAAAAGGGACGTCTTACAAGTCGACTTTTGCCTTGAAGACGCCCCTTTTTTGCTCATTTTTTATTCGTTCATGAACCGCACGCTGCCTTTGCCCAGATCGCCAAGCCGCCAGAGGGCAATCTTGCGGTAGCCTTCTTCCCGGACGAGATTTGCCCATGTCTGGAGCGTCGTATCATCTGCGTACCAAACTGTGTGCTTGCGGTTGTCTGCATCGAGGTACTGAAAGTGCAGGCTCCCGCTCGCGTTGTCCCTTCTGGGCATCTCCAGGCTCGAGTTCGCCAGCTCTGACGCCTGTTTCTCCGTCAGGGCGGCGACCTCCCCCCCGCCCGCTTCCGGCCAGTCAAACCCGCCTGCTGACAGGGCAATGACTTTTTCTCCCGGCACCTTTTTCATCCGCTTCGCCAACTCTGTGATAAAAGCCCGATCCGCCTTCGGTCCAGGACCGGCTTGCGGGCCGTGCAAGTTGTACGCCATCATCACGTAGACCGGCCCTTCCGGCAGCGAGATATTCTCAATCGGCGTGCGCGGCTCGAGAACTACCCTGAGCGTCTTGTCCTGTTCGTGCAGACGCTGGTACAGCTCCCTGTAAAAGGCGAGCACGCGGGGCCAGTCCTGGTCGGCAATCTGCTCGTAGTCGATCTCGACACCATGAAAATCATAGGTGGTCACGGCCGCCATGATTTGATCGATGTGCTTTTTGCGGCTCTCCGGCGTCGCCAGCAGCCGCGAGACGACAGCCGGGTCTTTTTGCTGGGTCGAACCGTCGCGGCGCAGCTGGTCGTTGACAATCGTCAGATCGACATGCACCAGACTGCTTTTGCGGGAGATCTCCTGCACGATGGGCAGCCCTTGCTGAAACCGTTCCGTAAACAACAGGTTGTCCGACTCGTCGAAATAGGCCGCGAACATCTGGACGCTCGTCAGACCGCTTGTCATTCCCTGCAGATCGTCGGCTCCTGCCCGCCATTGCCAATCGACTACCCAGGCGGTTTTCTCCAGAGGCTGTTCGGCTGCCGCCACGGTTTTTATCGTATCCGGCGCATGGTCTGTGCCACATCCTGCCGCCAACAAGCACAGCACCGCCATGGACACGGCCAGCGGCATCCATTTCCTTCGCGTACCGTTCTTTTCTGTCACCTGTCTCGTACCCCTTTTCCCTCTGCTCAAAATGTATCCATCACCCAGTCAATGATCGCGGATGGCACTTGCTTGATCTCGTTCCACACTTTTTCAAGGCCGGTGTACGTATTATGAAACAGCACGCCGCCCTCGCCCGCAGCATCTTTTGCCAGCGCTGTGACACTCACGTCTGTAAATACGCCATCGTAAATGTTGTCCTTCTTGTTTTTTTCGCTGCTGGATGCTTCCAGTGCGACGCCGCCGCTTGCGATGGCGCTGTCGACAGTTTGCCCGTTTACGATGACTTTCTCATCCACAGAAACCGTCAGCTTGTCACCCTGCAGCATCATGTCCAGCTTCCGGGTATTCTGGATGCTTTCAGGATAGCCTGCGTCCTCGATCGGGCCGCCTGCCACCGCCTCTGCTTTGGAGTAGACAGTCGCTCGGTCGTAAATCAACTCATCCGGATTCCACTTCACTTCATTCAACGGGGCGGAATACAGCTGCTCCACGCGCGGGTTTCCCGGCTTTTTCTGTTCGACGGCCAGCACATTGTCGCGCAAGACTACCCGGACAAAAGAGCCCTGTTTCCGGTCATACCGCAAGTAGATCGCCTGCTCCCCGACGACATTGCCCTCCAGCTTGGTCGACACCTGCAAATCCCGGCTGTCGGAAGAATTGTTCAAATACAGCAACCCGTTGTCTCCGGGCGGCGAAGTGAGCACGATCTGGTTGCCTGCAAATTCTCCTGCGCCGCCGAGCAGTTGCCACTGCGCTGCCTGCTGCTCGGCTCCCTGAACGAACTTCATCTTCTGTTGTGTATCCTCCTGAAGCTTCATCAGCAGATGGTTCGTGTGCCAGTATGGTTCCGGCTGCACCCTCGTCAAGTCGTAGAGGTTGTCCTTGCGCGTATTGTAGGCAAAGCCTTCGCGGTTGAAATGCATGGCAAACAGCTGGTGAATATTCGCATCGTTGACATCGGCGACCAGTCGGTTCATCCCCTTGTACAACGTATTGGCGTGCATGATCATGTACAGGCGCGGGACGAAGCCGAGACTGCTGGTGTAAATCTCCTTCATCTGGTTGTAGTCCGCTGTAATGCGCGCTTCCATCTGCGCCCGATCCTCGACAGGGATCATGTTGCTGTCCCGGATGAAGTCCATCAGGTAGTGGTTGTAGGTCGCGATGTTCCCCTTGGAAGGCAGCTGATCTTCATCTCGTACCCCCCAAAAATTGCCGGCGCGATCAAACACGTTGATATAGGTCAGCCGATAGCCATTTGTGCCGAGTTCCCAGTAGCCGGTCTCCTGCATGTTCAGCAAATCTTTGGGCTGCAACAGCTTGTTGTCGTAGCTGCTCATCTTGTTGGCATAGGTCAGAGCCGTCGCCTTGTAATTGTACTTTTCCAGCAGCGGCTGGACGAACAGGTGCGTGTCGGCGTGGCCGTCCTCGAAAGCCAATAGCAGCGCCTTGTCCGGGAGCGGCTTGCCCTTTAGGTAAAAATCCAAAATATCTTGCTGGGAAATCGTCTCGTACCCCTGCTGCCTCAAGGCACGAAGCTGCTCGTCCAGACGGTCCTTGGCGATGAGCCTCGACGTCCCCTCTCTTCCGACGCCGAAATAGGAAATGGCAATAAACCCTTTGTCGTTGCGCCACTCCGCCGAGTTCGCTGCCGCGTAATGTTTCGTATCAAAAACAGCGTGGTACAGCAACCCTCCGACCATCAGCAAAATGGCGAACTGCAAAATCGTCCGTCTGACTTTCCTGCGGTTTTTCCTTTTCACATCCAGGGCGAGGTTTCGTTTTCCCCTCATATTCGCTGCCCCCCACATTCCATGAATCTCGCTGCGCGAAGGCTAAAATGGCAGCCTGAAGCCTCTCTTGCCCTTTTGCTTGCGGGCTTCTTTGCGTTGTCGTGCCTCGATATCTTGCGGTGTCTCCCGCGTCCCCCAGGTCGATTTCCAGAAAGTGAACCAGGCAATCGGCATCTGCCACAACAGGACAAACTCATAAAAGACGCAAAAGACCACCCCGAAGACCCACAGCTTGCTCTTGCGATACAGCAGATGAGCCAAACTCATGAGCAGAGCCATCAAAAACAATCCCAGCAAAAACGTAGCGGGAAAAACGTGATGAACGACCGGCACGTACATCAGATTGTACAACACGATTACCGGAGCGGCGATGGGGACGATCACTCCGATGTAAAAGAACAGCGCCATGAACGGCTCCTTTTTCCAGATGAACGCGCTCGCCCGCAGCGATTCGCGCAGCCACGAACGCTTCCAGCGCATCTGCTGCTTCAGGAAAACGCCCATGTCGGAAGGCACGATAGTGGAGCAGATTGCCGAATCCTGATACGACGTGCGGTGCGTTTTCAAAATAAAGTTGGTCATGCTCCGGTCGTCGCCGAACGTCGCGGGCTGTCCAAGGAACGTTTGCGTCAGCCATGCCTCGGCATGCTGGACAATCAGCTCCTTGCGATAACAGGAGAGCGGCCCGGACAAGCATGTCACGCTGTCAAACCACGCTTCGGCGGCTTTCATGATGCGAAAGGCAATGTAGTAGCGCACCGTCTGCAGTTTTGTAATCGAATTCGTAAACTTGTTCTCGACATCGGTTCGCCCGGCGACGCCGCCCATTTTCGGGTCCTGGAAGGGCTGTACCAGATGGCGGATGGCGTTTGGCTCCAGAAAGCTGTCCGAGTCCACGAATACGACCAGATCGTGTCTGGCCATCTCCACGCCTTTGACGAGCGCCACCCGTTTCCCGCCGTTCTGTTCGAGGACGTGCATTCGCACGCGTTCCCTCGTCTTGTATCGCTCGGCCTCTTTGTGGATCAAGGAGATGATTTTTTCGATCTGTTCGACGGATTTGTCCGTGGAGCGGTCGTCCACCACAATGACTTCCAGCTTGTCGATCGGATAGTTCTGATTTACACAGCTGACAATCGTTCGGTGAATCCACTTCTCTTCATTGAAGCACGGGATGATGATCGACACCCCCGGTGTGAAATCCGGATTGATCGGCACATCCCGATAGAGAGCTCCGAACAGATAGCGCGTCAGCAGGAACGCTGCCGAGGTCAGGCTGTACAGGTATAGCAGGGCATTGTATTTGAAGTACACGATGCTCTCGGCCCGCATCAGCATAATGAGAAGAGACGCCACCAGAAGCAGCGTGCTCGATGTATAGACGGCATAGCCCCACCGTTTCTTTTGAAAATACACGGTCAACGGTCTCGCAAATTCAAAGGCGACCATCAGCTTCTCCTGTTCGCCTTCTACTTTGGTGAACGAACGGACTACGGTCGCGTCGATGTTGACGGACAGTTCAAACCCTTCCGGCATCGTACCCGGCGGGATTTCACAGTGAATGCGGAGCATTTTTCCGATCGCGACATGCTCCGCGACCGCAGGGCCGAATTCCACCAGGATTCCCGTCGAAGAAATGTCGACTGCGCGCCCCTTCCATCCGCCCTTGTTCTTCTGCCGCCGGGGATAGATCACGACCTCAAAGTCTGCCGTATATCGCAGGCTTAGCATGCGCAGCTTGTCCAAGTATTCCGGATCGGCCAGATTGCCGCGCCTTACCTGATCTTCCCTGACGCCTCTGCGATCCGCCTTGGTCCGGATATTTTCGGGATCGGGCACGTTGGACAGCAGCCTGCGGTCACTACGGGAGACAGTGAGGACTTCTTCCCCCGGGACACTTTTCTTCTTTTTCTTCAGAATCACGGTCGCCCACTCCCATCGAACTTACAAGCTCCAGTAATGATAGCCGCTGCGCTCGAAACTGTCACGAGAGTAGACTCCTTTTATGTCGAACATGACTTTTTTCGGGCGGTTCCCGAAAATGGCCGCATAGTCATCGACGGTCATGCGCGCAAACAGCGTGTGGGGAACAGCGACGACAACGACGTCCAAGTCTCGCAGAGCGTCAATGGCGGACAGTTCGATACCGTATTCCTCATACGCCTGCTGCGGATTGACCAGCGGGTCTACGACAAGCGGGGAGATCCCGTACTCTTGCAGCTCGTTGATGATGTCCGTCACTTTCGTGTTGCGGATGTCGGCACAGTTCTCCTTGTAGGCAAGCCCCAGTATGCCCATTTTCACATGCTCCACATCGAGCTTGAGGCGAACGACGGTCTTGATGATCTGTTCCGCCACGAACTTGCCCATGCCGTCGTTGATATGGCGTCCGGCGAGGATGATTTTCGAGCGGTAGCCGCTGTCCTCCGCCTTGTACGTCAAATAGTACGGATCGATCCCGATGCAATGCCCGCCAACCAGTCCAGGGGAGAACTTGAGAAAGTTCCACTTCGTGCCGGCTGCCTGCAAAACGTCCCTGGTGTTGATCCCCATCTGATGAAAGAGCATGGCGAGCTCGTTCATAAACGCAATGTTGATATCGCGCTGCGCATTTTCGACCACCTTCGCCGCTTCGGCCACCTTGATGCTCTCTGCGCGGTACACACCGGCCTGCACAGCCAGTCCGTATACGCGCGCGACAATGTCCAGCGTCTCCTCATCCATTCCCGAGACAATTTTCACAATGTTTTCAAAGAGGTGAACCGGATCGCCCGGATTAATGCGTTCCGGCGAGTAGCCGACTTTGAAATCACGGCCGCACTTCATGCCGGATTCGCTCTCCAGAATGGGCACGCAAATTTCTTCCGTCACGCCCGGATAGACCGTCGATTCAAAGACGACGACAGAACCTTTTGGCATTTGCCTCGCCACCATCCCTGTCGCCTCCTGCACGTAGCGCAAGTCAGGAACATTGCCGCTTTTGACCGGAGTCGGGACGGCTACAATGAAGAAACGCGCTTCGCTGAGCCTCGCCGGATCATCGGTAAACTCGATGGCAGTTGCCCGCAGGCGCTCCTCCTCGACGCTCCCGTCCGTGCAAATTCCGCGGCGGAAATCCCGCACTTTCTGACGATTTACGTCAAAGCCGAGCACCTCCGCTTTTTCCGCAAGCGCAACAGCTACCGGAAGCCCCACGTAGCCAAGTCCGACGACCGCGATTTTTGCCTGACGATTGACAATTGCTTCATACAGGTTCATGTCCTCCTCGTCTCCCCTCACCAGTTGTGCAAATACAGGCTGAACCCGAACACTGTCTCTCCCCGTTTTGGGCCGCGGCCTGCCTGATTTCGGAGCAGATTTGGCCGTACGGGACATGGACAGTTTGAGCCGACTCAATAGGTTGTTCTCGACCTTCTGTCTCCGGGACGCAATCTCGCTGGCCAGCGCGAGTTCCGTGCTGTCCGTGACAGACGATCCTGTTTGTTCTATCGCATCTTCATTTTATAGGAATTAAGTCCTTAATGCATGAGTTTTATTCTTATTTTTTAGTAATATCGTACCAAAAAAATATCCGAACAATAAAATATAATAGGTAATTATACCCATTCCTCTTAGCCATTCGACATCGCGCAATCGGGATGAAATGTTGTGAGGTAAGCAAAAAAAGCCGAGCCCCGTGGGGAGACTCGACCTCTTTTCACTCGCGGATGGACTTCGCCGTAAGCGGCAGCCCTTCTTTGTAGTAAAGGGAAGGAGACAGCAAGATAAAGAAAATATGGGTATTCCCGTAGCCGTACGGACTGATAATGTCGTGAATCGCACGGGCAATCGCATCGTGCTTCCTCTGCTCTCTCTCGAACATGAGTATCTCCAGCGAGAGCGGGCTATTCGTGATCGGTTCGGCATGCAGCAGCTCGATCTTTACTTTTTCCTCCGCAACTTCCGCTAGTTGGGCAAATTCTTTCACAATGACGGGAGAAACCGTTTGCAGCCACTCTTTCTCAAAGCCCTTAAATCGAAGAAACGGCAAGACAATTCCTTCTTTCCCTGTACATGATCGCAATCATGACGAAAAATACGATACTACAGCCATTATAAGCATCAAAAGAATTGTATATCAATTAAATTTGTATTAATAATAGTGAAAATAAAAATAGAATGGCTATACCAGCGAATCTGTCCAGCTCGTGAATGCAGCTTTTGGCAGAGGAAAGAGAGTCGCATGCTTTTCAAAAAACATGGCATATTACGTCCATAAGAACTGTCGAGAGCAGCGTAATTCCTTTGCGCCGAGGTGAACCATGAAGCCCCTTATTCCTATGGAACCAATCAACTGCGAGTCCATCCCGCAAGGACCGGACTGGATCGCCCAGGTAAAATGGGATGGCGTGCGAGTGCTTGCCTACTATGACGGACAACAGACACGCCTCTACAATCGCAGGCTGCATGAACGAACCTATCATTATCCCGAAATGACCGACATGCGCGAATACGGCCGGGTACGCTCTGTCATTTTCGATGGAGAAGTCATCGCGCTGGGAGCAGACGGGAAGCCGTCGTTTCGCGAAGTAATGCGGCGCGACGGCATCAGGCGTCTGGAAAAGGTGCGCCAGGTGCAGCAGGCTGTCCCTGTTACCTACATGATTTTTGACGTGCTCTTCGTGGATGAAGCATGGATAACGGATTACCCGTTCGAGGAGCGCTTCCGCATCCTCTCCGAGATCGTTGTTCCCAATGACCGCATTCAGTTGGTGTCTTGCCAGCCGAACGGACATGCCCTGTTCGATGTCATCCGGCAGCATGGTCTGGAAGGCATCGTCATGAAAAATGTGCACAGCAAATACGTCATCGGCGGAAAAGAGAAAGCGTGGCAAAAGAAAAAAAACTACCAGGACACCATCGCTGTTGTCGGCGGCGTTACGATCCGGGATAACGTGGTCAACTCTCTCCTTCTCGGCCACTACCGCGCAGACGGGGCCCTTCACTACATCGGTCATGCAGGTGCCGGTACATTGACGCGGCAGGATTGGCTGGCCCTGACAGAGCGGATCATCCCGTTAGTCCGGCAGGAGATGCCCTTTCTCCATAAACCAGCGAGGGCAAAAGAGGCCATTTGGCTTTTGCCACAGCTCGCCGTGAAAGTGAATTTTGCAGAGTGGACCGAAAGCGGGACATTGCGCCAGCCCAGCATACAGGCATTCGTTGACCTCCCGCCGGATCAGTGCGTGCGTGAACCCGGCACAGAACCCCATTCTATATAGGAAATGCCCGCCTGAATGCCGGCGACAACCGGCGCAATTCCTCTACTGCCGGAAAGACCCAGGTTTCTTTTTCCTGCTCAGCTTTTGTTTTCCGTGATTCAATGCCTGCATCTCGGCGTAGCTGGCCAAAAGAGCCAAAAAGAAGAAAACGACATAGCAAATCGCCGTGATGATTCCACCCATTTTGGACTTGTTCAATAGCAGGCTGCCGATGATGATCGTAAGAACGCTGGCGGTCATTGCGATCCTCCCCAGCCAGACGCAATACCTGTAAAATCGGTACAGTTTCGTTCCTTCCTGGATGCATGCTTGCTCCGACTCTTTCCGGGACATCCGCGATTTGATATACAAAACAAGCAACAGGGGGATCTGCAGGATGAGGACGATCGGCGGGAGGCTGTAACTAAGAAACTCATCCAGATCGGGGATGCACCGGAACGCGAACAGGGAAGCAGCGATGATGAACCAGCCTGCCGGGAAGTTGAACACGGTATAGTTCGCCTGTCCGCCAAACGATCCGAGGCCCACGAGAAACGCCAGGTACGTGACGATGACCTTGATCGCGAACGCAGGAAACCAGATGCTGAACAACACAATCTCGACCCGGTCCAAAAAGTCGGTGAAGTGGATTTGCTGGATGAGAATGAACAGCGGAAAGTTGAGCCGACTGGCGATCGTGTACCCCATCACGCCCAGCAGGATGGACAACAGGATGGTGGCAACGAAACCGACGATGAGAATGCCGTGCTTCAATGCGGCAAAAAACAGCCTCGATTGGGTCGACGCATGCAGAAAAGCGCCGAACAGCAAAATGTCTCCATATATACCGACCGTCATGAAATTACTGATGAAAATTCGCGTCAGGCTGGTGTTCAGGATCGGTTCGAGGCGCTCAATGCTGTACTCGTTGGAGAGCATCACATACATCGCCATCGCCAGCAGGAAAAAGACAGGGAAGTACATCTCATTGACCCTCGCCGCTACCTCCAGACTCGTCTTTCCGTAGTACATGATCATGAGCACAAGAACGAGCAGCGTGATCTCCACAGGCGTTTGCGGAAGCAGAGTGGCGTGGAAAAACTTGGTTGCCCCTTTGATTTCGAGGGTGAGGATGATCCAGAAGTAGAGGAGCAGCACGAAATTGACGACTCCGCCTGCCCATTTTCCGAACACGATGAAAATAATTTCGAACATGTTCTTCCCGGGATAGGCACGCGTCATCTCCGCCAGGACGTAGGCGACCAGCATCGCATAACCGACAGGCAACACCTGCGAAAACCAGGCATCCATTTTGGCGATCTCCGTGACAGAGCGAAAAAAAGAGATGAGCATTCCTGTCAGCAGCACGCTTCCGACCATCCAGGCGATCTGCCGGTGATTGACTACTTGCTTGTGGATCATTCGGTTCCCTCCTCTACTGCAGCTGATCCACCCACATTTTGACCTGTGGAGACAAGCCATTCAGGAAATGACTAACAGGGAGCAACTCGGCATGCTGGAATTGCAGTGCCGCAAAAACAAAGATCGTCAATACGTACAACGTGCACATGACCACTTGCTGCTTGCCGGGCATTCGTTTTCGGTGCCGCACAAAGGCGATCACCCTGACGAGAAAGGCGATGCAATAAATCAGCAGAAACAGTCGATTCATCGAGGATCTTCCTTTGTAATATCCGTTGTCGTCTGGCCCACGGTCGTGATCTGGACTTTACTCTTGATCGTGCAGGTAACCCGTGGGAATTCTTCATCCCAACGATCCCGGTAGTTGCCTTGCCACGCATTCGGAAAATGGCGGGCCAGCGCGATGCCAAGCCCGATCGTATCGGAGCGCAGTTTTTTCGATCGATCGAAAATCTTCTGGATGCTGTTCGTGATGTCCATTGCCAGCTTGCTCTCGATCATTTCATTGACGTTGAGATTCGCCAAATCGTAGTTACTCAAATTTTCCACAATCGTCGCCGATGCGGACACCCGGATGTTAAAATGTACCTTTCCTTTCGTAATGACCGGCTCAATATCTGCTTTTCCATTCTGGTAGAAAACGCTGAGCCGCTGTCCGTCCCCCAGATTCAGCAATGTGGAAAAAGGGGTAAACGCACGTTGAAACCAGTGAAGTCCTTTTGCTTCCTCCGAAGAATACGTACCGACGAGCTTGTCTCCCCGAAAAACGCCAATTCCCTGGGCTTCGATTTCTTTGGATTTTCCCTTCGGATGGGTGTCTACCGCTTCAAAAATCGGCAAATAGGCATCTGTCCCAGGTGTATTCAGCATTTGGGAAATATCCTTGATGGTGACGGGGATCGTCTCCGCCTTCACGAGTTCACGGATCGCCTCCCCGGAAAAGCGTTCAAACTGCGGCTTCGCCTGCAGGAGGCTGACTGCCCGCCCCTTCGTCATCACGATGTAGGCAGTCAACCGGTTCTCCGGAAAGCGGGAAATAATGTCCAGAGACTTACTGAAGCCTTCCTTTGCCAGTTGCTCGCCGATTATGACAATCCGGTGGTGGGCGTAGTACAGATGTCGGGACATGCGGGACTGAATCCTGTTGTTTGCTTCGCGGATGGTAACGCCGACATCCGAATCGACGTAGTACGCCTTGTCGCCGCTCGTTCCGCCCACTCCGCCGGACGGGCCGCCGAGACTGCTGACGAGGGGGACCTGGACAGCCAGGCGATACTTGCCATCTGGTTCCTTGTCAATGCCCAAAGCAACGACAATCGCCATGTCATTCACTTCGCGGCGATCCCAGCAGCCGGCGACGGCCAGCATACCAAGTGCAATCGTGCATACCAGTGCCAGGCGCTTCACGAGTTTCCCTCCCCGTTTGAATCACTGTTCCCATTAACCCCCTCCTCCCCTCCGCCCTGTTGAAGCCCCTTGGCAAAGCCAGCATCCATTCGGCGCGCATCTGGGGTCCCTACAAAGCTCGGGCGTTTTTCCATCTCTGTCCAGGGCGAGCGGATCAAGACATCCTTCAGATCCGATACCGACAAAGGAGCGATCGGCGAGAGGTACGGCACGCCGAACGAGCGAAGATTCGCCATATGCCCCACGATGATGAGAAGCATAATCAATATACCGTAGATTCCCAGAATCGAAGCGGCGATCATGATTGGAAAACGGAGCATCCGAAGCGAGATCGCAGCATTAAAATGCGGAATCGTAAAGGAGGCGATCCCTGTGACGGAAACAACGATGACCATCGGCGCAGAGACAATCCCCGCCTGAACCGCCGCCTGACCGACGACCAGTGCGCCGAGAATACTGACGGCCTGGCCGACCGTCTTGGGCAGGCGTATCCCCGCTTCCCGCAGCGCTTCAAACGCAACCTCCATGAGGAGAGCCTCCACAATCGCCGGAAAAGGGATCGTTTCGCGGGCTGCCGCCACGGTAAGCAGCAGCGTGGTCGGGAGCATCTGCTGGTGAAAGGTGGTGATGGCGACGTAAACGGCTGGCGTCAACAAAGAGATGAACACGAACAAATAGCGCAGCCAACGCACGAGCGTCGACATCTCGAAGCGTTCGTAGTAGTCTTCACTCGCTTGCAGCAGCATCCAGAACGTGACCGGCACCATCAGGACCATCGGGGTTCCGTCGACAAAAATGGCGACTCGCCCATCCAGCAGCCAGGCGGCCACTGTGTCTGGCCGCTCGGTATATTTGACCTGCGGAAATGGCGAGTACACGCTATCCTGGATTAATTCCTCAATATACCCGCTCTCCAGTATCCCATCGATGTCGATGTTGCTGATTCTTCTGGTCACTTCCTCGACGACCTGCGGGTCAGCGATCCCTTCCAGAAATGCCACGACGATGTTCGTATTCGTCTCCCTGCCGACCACCAGCGATTTCAGTTTCAGACGGGGGGTCTTCAGCTTGCGTCGGAGCATCGATGTATTCGTGCGGATGTTTTCGATAAAGCCTTCCCGGGGACCGCGCACGACGACCTCCCCTTCCGGCTCATTGACGGAGCGCTTCTCCGCACCGCGAAGCCCGAGCGTGAGCGCCTTGGTATTTCCATCCACGAGGATGCCGGTGTCCCCGCCAAGCACCGACAGCAGCAGCTTTTTGTAATCGTCGACTTTGGCGATCTGCGAAACCGGGAGCAACGCCTCCTCGATGACCTTGATGTCCGCCGCCCCTTCTTCCATCACCATCAGCGTCTTCAACGCATCGTTTACTTCTTCTGTGTTGATCAGTCCGTCCACAAACACGGCGACGGCACACACGCTGTTTTTCTGCTTGAATTCGCGGATGACGAAGTCGGAGCAATCCGAGAACAAGTTGTTCAAAAAAGCGATGTTGTCATGCAGATCAGGGAATAAAGGAATTCCCTCGAGCTCAGTCAGACTGCAGACGCCGGTGCTTTCTATCAGCTCTTGTAACCGGTTTTTTTCTTTTTTCGGAAATTTCATCTCTTCACCAGCCATCGACAATATATCCGTATTATGGTTAAGACGGCCAGATTGTATGTATACAGGGAGACTTTTCCGCGGATAGCGATGCGTTCTGCGAAAAATAGTAGGGGCAACGTCTGACTGGAAGGAAGGTGCCCGACTTGCCTGCAGGATTGACAGAGTATGAACTGACCTTAGATGGCCAGACCATGGCAATTACCAATCCGGACAAGCCGTTGTGGCCCGACGCCCGGGTGACGAAGCTGGACTACATTCGTTATTTATTGCTAGTCTCCGCGCCTCTTCTCGCCTATGCAAAAGACCGGCTGCTGACCGTCATTCGCTATCCGCACGGGCTCGGCGGCAAGCACTTTTTTCAAAAAAACGTTCCCGTGTACGCTCCGCCCTGGATTCGGACGAGCCTGTGGGAAAATACGCGCTACGTCATGTGCAACGATCAGGCGACGCTCATCTGGATGGCGAATCAGGCGGCGCTGGAGTGGCATGTCTCCTTCCACCGCGCCTGCGATGAGATCCCGACCGAGCTGGTCTTTGACCTCGACCCTTCTACAGACGATTTTTCCGTCGTGACCGAAGCGGCTTTGCTGCTGAAGGAATTGCTCGATGAGCTGAACCTCCCCTCCTTCGTGAAAACATCTGGTGCCAGCGGCCTGCAAATCTACGTGCCGATCGAGCTGCGCTACACCTTTGAACAAACCCGTGAAGTCGGCCATTTCATCGCTTCCTACCTGGTCAGCAAGCATCCGCAGCTGCTCACGATCGAGCGGCTGATCAAAAACCGCGGAACGAAGCTGTACATCGACTACCTGCAGCATTGGCGCGGCAAGACGCTGCCTGCGCCCTACTCGACGCGGGCGCGTGCTCACGCGACAGTTTCCACTCCGCTGGCCTGGGAAGAAGTGCCGCATATTCACCCGACCGATTTCACCGTTTACAGCGTGCCTGGCCGGCTCCGGGCCAAAGGTGACCTGTTTGCCGCCGTATCCGCTCCACGCAGGCGTTCCTCTCTCGACGCCATCCTCTCCTTTTTGCAGCGGAGAAGATCGTGAATTTTGAATCCTTGCTCCTGTTTGTGCTATACTGTGCAGAGACCTTTTGAGGCAAGGAGGAACATTCATGATTGATCCGATAGCGATTGCAATCGGGCCCTTAAAGATTCACTGGTACGGCATCATTATGGGACTGGCTTTTTTTCTGGGGACTTATCTCGCCCGGTACAATTCCAGACGTTCAGGCATCGATGCCGATCACATCCTGAACATGGTCGTACTGATTATTCCAGCCGCAATCATTTGCGCCCGCCTCTACTATGTGACATTTGAATGGGATCAATACAAGACCAACCCGATGGACATCATCGCGGTATGGAAAGGCGGTCTCGCCATTCACGGCGGGCTGATCGGCGGTGTGCTCGCCGGTACCTGGTACATCCGCAAGCACAGCCTGCCGTTCCTGAAGCTGGCAGACGTGATGATGCCGAGTGTCATTCTCGGTCAGGCGATCGGGCGCTGGGGCAACTTCATCAACCAGGAAGCGCATGGCGGTCCGGCCACTGCGGAGTTCATGGAAAAGTTTCCCGCGTTTATCCGAGACCAGATGTACATCGGCGGTCAATACTACCATCCGACGTTTCTGTATGAATCGATGTGGAATCTCGTTGTGTTCGCGGTTTTGATGATCATGCTCTATCGCTTCAAAAAGTTCGACGGACAAATTTTGTTCAGCTACATGATTCTGTACTCCATCGGGCGATTCTTCATTGAAGGCATGCGCACCGACAGCCTGCTCATCGCTGACACCTTGCGTGTGGCACAGCTCGTGAGTCTGACGCTGGTTGCGCTCGGGCTGATCCTGATGCTCATCTTTGCCCGCAAAAGCAAACAGTCCCGCAATGAGTCGCACAATACGATGGAATAATGCAGTGATTGCACGCAGCGTCCCTTTACAAAAAAGGGGCGCATTTTTTTCGCCCTTCTCGTCTGAATTGTCGCAAAGCTGGGTAAACTGGTGAAAACGGCTGCGGATAAAGCAAAGGAGAGAAGATTATGGACGAAGATATTTTGGAAGAGTATTTGGACCGCCCGGTGCGCATCCACTTCGCTCCGGGCATGATCGGCGCCGGTCTCGCTCCCTGTCTGGACGGGAAGCTGTACGATTTCGGCCCGAGCGGTATATTGCTCGAGGAAGCGGATGGCTCGCTGGATTACATCCCCCTCTCCGCCATTCGGCTCGTGCAAATACGCCCGAAGCCAGGCTTGTGGGCGCGCTTGACTGGTTCCGCTTAAGTCCGGCATAGCGGATAAGAAAAGACACCTTTCACGGCTTGTCCCGCGTCAGGTGTCTTCGTCATGTAACAAAAGCGTGAATGAATTTTTTACAGAAAGACGTCGTAAACGACATAACAGGAAGCTGCAAGCAGTGCGGTCACGGGCAAGGTAATCACCCATGTCACAACGATCCGGCCAGCCAACCCCCATTTCACTGCGTTCAGCTTTTGGGACGCCCCTACCCCGAGAATGGAGGAGGTGATGACATGCGTCGTACTGACGGGCAGTTTGAGCGCTGTAAAAATGGTGATGATGAGGGCGGAAGACAGGTCTGCGGAGAACCCGCTGATCGGCTTGATTTTCATAATCTTGCCGCCCATCGTTTTGATGATGCGCCAGCCGCCGATCGACGTTCCCAGCGCCATGGCGATGGCAGCGGACAGCTTGACCCAGATCGGAATGGTGAACTCTCCCGGAGCTTGATGCAGGAAACCGCCGGAGAGCAGCGCCAGTGTAATGACCCCCATCGTTTTCTGGGCGTCGTTCGCACCGTGGCTGAAGGATTGCCAGGAGGCAGAGAGAACTTGCAAAGCCCGGAAGCTGCGGTTCGTCCGGTGATACGCCATGCTCGCGACCAGCAAGGAGACGAGCTTGATGACGATAAAGCCAACGACGAAAGCAACAATCGGAGAAATGATCAGCGCTTCCACAATATCGAGGAAGCCTTCCAAATTGATCGCGTCAAATCCTGCAGCACCTACCGCAGCACCGGCTACACCGCCGATAATCGCATGAGAAGAAGAACTCGGAATACCAAACCACCACGTGATGAGATTCCACAGGATGGCGGCGGTAAGTGCCGCAAGAACGACAACGAGGCCGTTTTCCAGCTTGAACGGATCGGTAATTTTTCCCCCGATCGTCTTGGCCACGCCGGTATACGTCAGCGCCCCGATCAGATTGAATGCAGAAGCAAGAATGATGGCTGTGCGCGGACTCAATGCGCGGGTGGAGACGGACGTTGCGATCGCGTTCGCGGTATCATGAAAGCCGTTGATGAAGTCAAACCCAAGCGCCATGATGACGACAAGAACGAGAATAATCACCTCTGGCGAAAGATCAGGCATTCTTTAACACGATCCCTTCTACCAGATTGGATACATCCTCGGCAAAGTCCGCACAGTCCTCCAGCTTGTCGTAAATTTCTTTGAGCTTGATCGCTTCAATCGGATTCGCATCCGGAGCATTCAGCAGATCGGAAACCATCTTGCGGTAGTTGGAGTCGGATTCGTGCTCCAGGTCTTTGATCTCCGTTGCGATCTTGGCAACCACCTTGTGATCCAGCTTGCGCAAGGTGCGGATCAGTTCAATCAGCTTGGCCGAGCATTTTACGAGAATGTTGGCTTGGGCGAGAACGCGCGGGTCGGGCTGACGGACCTGGTAGAGGTACATGCGGTCTGCCACTCCATCGATGTAGTCGATCATCGAATCCATCGTGTGTGCCAACAGATGGATGTCTTCGCGTTCGAGCGGAGTGATAAATGTGGAGTTCAGTTCGTTCATAATCTGACGAACGATTGCATCCCCTTCTTTCTCAACAGCTTTGATCGCCTTTACTTTCTCTTCCAGATCCTGATAGTTGCCTATCATCTCGTAGAACAGATGTGTTCCTTTGTGAACATTGGCAATTTGCTGTTCAAACAGATCGAAGAAGATATACTTGTTTGATTTAAACATACGTCCTCTAGTCACTCCTTTGGAAAAATCACACCTAGACGATTATATCGAACATTAATGTGAACGTAAATTTGAAAACAAGCGAAAGTATATGTATTTTTCATTAAATAAATATTAAGTTTTTGTAAAGCAGTCCTGTCCCAACAAAAAACACCCGTTTCCCTGTTCTGGCACGAGTGTTCGCGCAGCTGCCCGTTCTGTTCTCTAATTTTGTGCGACGAGCATGCAGTCTTTCTTTTTCTTTGCTTCATACATCAGGCTGTCCGCTTTCTCTGTCAGCTGTAACGCGTCTGCAGCGTGCAGCGGGAATGACGCCACGCCGATGCTGACGGTCACGCCGGAGAGCTGCTGACGAGTCTGGTTCTGGATTCGCTCCCCGATTGCCACTCCTTTGTTCGTATCCGTATGCGGCAGCAGCACGACGAACTCCTCTCCGCCCCAGCGGCCGACGGCGTCCTGTTTGCGCACGCACGACTTCAGCATTCCCGCGAACTCCTGCAGGAGCTTGTCGCCCTCCAGATGACCGTAGCGATCATTGTATTTTTTAAAATTGTCCAAATCGATAAACAACAAAGTGACTGGGTATTTGGTTCTACAAGCCAGCTCCACCTCTTGATTCAACCTCGCCACAAATCGGCGGTTGACGAGCACCCCGGTCAGCGAATCGTGATCGGCCATATGCCGCAACCAGTCGATATACTGGCCGACGCGATACCCGATTGCCAGCTGCAGGAAAGCCGCGCCTGACACGAAAACGGCACTGGTCTGACTTACCCGCATTCCAAACGCAAACAGCCAGACTCCAATCATCAGACAGGATACTCCCAATCCGACCCAGCGTGAATCCAAAGAAATCCCCCTCCGGTCCATGTAAACAACATCGCACCTCTGAGCACAAGACTCATTATCACAGCTTAATATATAGGTCTAGAATCATGCATTAAGGGATATTTTACCTATGTTTTCTCTTGAGATCAAGTTTTAATATGCTCTGGTCAGACCAATTTGCGTTCTCCTGAACTGGCTGTGGCTTGTACAATAAACTGACTATTCACATTAACCCCAACCCTCTTTCTTTTTATATGACTGTCATCTATACTTACAAAAATATCTTTT
This sequence comes from Brevibacillus sp. GCM10020057, assembly GCF_042683565.1. Lineage (NCBI taxonomy): Bacteria > Bacillati > Bacillota > Bacilli > Caryophanales > Paenibacillaceae > Brevibacillus > Brevibacillus sp. GCM10020057. The sequence goes on along the minus strand of NZ_JBHUJW010000043.1, from coordinate 264,312 downwards.
ATCGATAAGGGGGAATTAGCTGAATGATATGGCTGCACAACCTTGTCGCCCGTTATGACAGAGCGATCTGGGTCCGCGTCATCGGTACCATTCTGACTACGTTTGCCGGCTTCATGCTCCGGCCGTTTCTCGCCTTTTACTTGTACGACAGGTTGGACAACAACCTGCTGCTGGCGGCAATGGTGACGAGCCTGCAGCCGCTGACGAGCATCATCGCCGGCTACTTTGCCGGCAGCCTCTCTGACCGGTATGGGCGAAAACCGCTGATGGTCGCTGCGCTGCTGATTGAAGCCGTTTCCATGGCGGGCTACATCTGGGCGGAGTCGCTCGTTGCCTTTGCGTTGCTGACGATCGTCAACGGAGTGGGCTCTTCGCTGTTCTGGCCGGCTGCCAGCGCGCAAGTGACGGATATCGTGCCCGAGGAGAAGCGCAGCGAAGTGTTTGCGCTGCTTCATACGGCCTTGAACCTGGGAGCCGCTGCCGGTCCTCTGATCGGAGTCTCCTTGTACAAGATCAATCCCGGCATCGCTTTCGGCATCTGTGCGCTGATGCTCTTCGTTTACTGTTTCCTGATCCTCTGGCAGATCCCCGAGACACTGCCTGCCGAGCAGCGCAGACGGGCAGCCAGGGAACCCGGAAGCAAGCCTGCTCCCCGGCTGAAATGGTCGGAGCATCAGACTTTGATCTGGATGACGTTGGCCGCCGTGCCCGTCTCGCTGCTTTATTCGCAGGTGGAGATCATCTTGCCGCAGCATTTGCGCACCAAGTTCGATGATTTTCTGACCGTCTTTGCGACCTTGATCACCATCAACGGCATTCTCGTCGTTTGTTGTCAGATCGTCATCGCCAAGCTCGCCGAGCGCTTCCCCCCGCATCGGGTCATCCTCATCGCCTACGGCTTCCTCGCTTGTGTCGGCTTCGGCTACGGCTGGGCACCCGGCCTGCTCGCCCTCATCATCGCCGAGACAATGTTTACCATCGGCGAGATGCTGTACGGTCCGCAAATTCAGAAAGCCATCTCGGTCATGGCTCCCGAAGAACACAGAGGACGTTACTTCGCTGTTTTCGGTGCGAACTGGAGCATTACCGGCACCTTTGGCCCGTCTGTCGGAGCCGTTGCCTTTCGCGGCATGGGCGGAGCTTTCTGGTTTTCGTTGCTTGGCGTCTTGTTGCTCGCCGGCGGGCTATGCCAAAGCCGCTTCGTCCGAAAAGCGGTGAACGCTGCTTCTTCCAAGCCTGCAGCCGAAGAACCACATACGGTGTCCATCACCTAAGCTGTTTCTGTTTTCTTTTGGGTAAGCCTGCAACTATGAGAAACATGAATTGGAACGAAATGGAAGGGACAAACTAAGACATACTTACCAATTGACGGGAGTGTGGAAGGAATGTCCCGTATTGAAGCCGTCGCCACCGCTGTCCCTCCCCATGAAGTCTCCCAGGAGGAATCGATGCGGCTGGCCCGCCGTTTGTTTCAGGTTGCCTATCCGGACATTGACCGGCTGCTTGGCGTATTCGGAAACAGCCAGATTCGCAAGCGTCATTTTTGCATGCCGCTGGACTGGTATGAGAAAGAGCGCCCCTTTGCCGAAAAAAATCGGTTATATGTAGAAAACGCTGTTGAGCTGGCCGCCGAAGCCGCGCAAAAATGCATGGGGAAAGCCGGTCTGGCACCAGAGGACATCGACTGCCTCATGTTCGTATCCAGCACAGGTATTGCCACCCCGAGCCTGGATTCCCGGCTGGTCAACCGCTTGCGGCTGCGCCCTGACGTCACGCGCGTACCGCTCTGGGGGCTGGGATGCGCCGGGGGTGCCATGGGACTGTCCCGCGCCTGCGAGTACACGCAGGCCTATCCGGATCGCCGCGTGCTGCTGTTGAGCGTGGAACTGTGCGGCCTGACCTTTATCCGGCAGGACATGTCCAAAAGCAATCTGGTCGCCACATGCCTGTTTGGCGACGGAGCTGCCGCTGTACTCGTGGAAGGTGATGATGTCCGCTCTAGTGCTAGTCGTCCGACCCGCCTGCGTTTTCGTGCGGCGCGGACCACGACCTGGCCGGATACGCTGGACGTCATGGGCTGGGAGCTGACCGAGCCGGGATTGAAGGTCGTCTTTTCCCGCGACATTCCCACTCTCATTTTGCAGTCGATGAAAGACAACGTCGACCGCTTTCTCTCTCCGCACCAGACGTCTGTGGACCGCCTGCGCCATTTCCTTTTCCATCCCGGTGGGGCCAAGGTGCTCACGGCCTATCAGCGGTCGTTGGGACTGTCCGCGGACGCGACTCGCCTGTCTGCGGAAGTTCTGCACAGCTTCGGCAACATGTCATCGCCAACCGTTCTCTTCGTACTGGAAAAGAGCATGGAGCAGGACTGGGAGGCCGGAGATTTGGGACTGCTCGCCGCACTGGGACCCGGGTTCAGCTCGGAAATGCTGCTGCTGGAAGCGAGGTGAAGCCGATGCTATTGTTTTGGATTGTCCTCGCTTCGCTTCTGTTGCAGCGCATTTTCGAGCTGCTTTTGGCAGCGCGGAATGCCCGCATTATCCGCTCGCTGGGAGGCTATGAAATCGGTGCCGGACATTACATCTATCTGGTCCTCCTGCATGTGCTGTTCTTCGCCTGCCTGATCGGGGAAGTGACGACAGCCCCGTCTCCCGGCTCGCTACCTTCCGGGTGGCAGGTGTATTTTTCCGCCTTTTTGCTTGCCCAGCTGCTGCGGTACTGGTGCATCTGGAGCCTTGGCAACCGCTGGAACACGCGTATCATGGTTCTGCCCGGCTCCCCACCTGTCCGACGCGGTCCGTACCGGTTCATGCGCCATCCCAATTACCTGGTCGTCGCCATCGAGCTGTTCGCTCTGCCGATGACGTTTGGCGCTGCTCTCACGGCGTTTTCCTTTTCGCTGCTCAACGCCTGGCTTCTCCTGCGCGTACGCATCCCGATCGAGGAACAGGCCGTCTATGCGCCAAAAAAGTAGTGCCCAACGCAAAAAGTCCTGGCCATCCTGCGATAGCCAAGACTTTTTTCATTTTCAGGTTTACGTCTGTCCCAAGAAAGGAAGAGGATAAGATAGAATACTCTACTTTTACCAGTGAGGTGACATCCATGCAACGAACATCTATTGCCGCACCGATGGAGACCAGGCGCGTGATCATCCGGGACTTTTTCGAGCTCATCGATACCATCCCCAACCTGGACGACCCGGGAGCCATTCAGAAGCTGCACCGCTACCTGCAAAGCTTGTTGCGGATCAAACAGGTCGTGCCGCCCGTCGTGGAAATCATGACGGTCGTCAAGGAACACAAGCCAGTCCTGTTTCATGCCGCCAGACGCAGCCTCATGACTACCAGCAACCTGCATATGCTGTTTCAGGTCGACATGGACGTCGAACTGGCAAGAGAACGTTTGAAGCAATACGCCGAGTAGACGGGGGCCGTTACCCTTTCAGCTGCTCCGGATTGAGACATTCCAGCTCCGGAATGACGAAGAGTCCGTCCTTGCGAATCAGCACGCCGTCAAACCAGATCTCTCCTCCGCCCCATTCCGGACGCTGGATGGACACCATGTCCCAGTGCACGGAGGATTTGTTGCCATTGTAGGCTTCATCGTAGCATTGGCCAGGGGTGAAATGGAAGCTGCCGTCGATCTTTTCGTCAAACAGGATGTCTTTCATCGGGTTGCGGATATACGGGTTCACGCCAATGGCAAATTCGCCGATGTAGCGCGCGCCTTCGTCCGTATCGAGAATTTCGTTGATTCGCTTCGTGTCATTGGCAGTGGCCTTGACGATTTTTCCGTTCTCGAAGGTCAATTGGACATTTTCAAAGACGAAGCCGTGGTAAGGCGTCGGCGCATTGTGCGTGATCGTTCCGTTCACCGAGTCTCTCACAGGCGCGGTGTACACTTCTCCGTCCGGGATATTGCGCAGTCCGGCGCACTTGACAGCCGGAATGTCCTTGATGGAGAAAGTCAGGTCTGTGCCCGGCCCGACGATCCGCACCTGGTCCGTGCGATTCATCAGTTCGACGAGGCTGTCCATCGCTTTGTCCATCTTCGCATAATCCAGATTGCACACCTGGAAGTAAAACTCTTCAAACGCTGCCGTGGACATGTTGGCGAGTTGGGCCATCGACGGGTTCGGATAGCGCAGCACGACCCATTTGGTGTGCGGGACGCGGACGTTCATCACCGGCAGCTCATACAGGCGGGAGTACATCCCCAGCTTTTCGCCGGGCACATCTGCCATTTCGTTGATGTTGCTGCCTGCGCGAATGCCTATGTATCCATCCATTTTCTCCATCAGCTTCACTTCGTGCTCGGCCATGACGGCGAGCTGCTCCTCGTTGCATTGCATCGCCAATTCACGGCTGATCGCAGGGTTGACCAGCTGCACAAATGGATTGCCTTTTGCTTTGTAGATTTCCCGAACGAGCGCGGCTACCAGGTCAGGCGTCTCTCCTTTGACATTAATCAGGATGTTTTCGCCAGGCTGTACGCAAACGGAATAATTCACGAGATTATACGCCAATTGTTCTAAACGAGGGTCTTTCATCCATCTCACGCCCTTTGCTCATTTTCAGATTCCCACTTTATTTTTAACGATAAACAGATACAAGTCAATAAAATATATTTTATTAAATGAGTACGAGAGACCAGCCTGCTTCTCCGCAAGGCTGGCTCTCGCTATTCACCGGAATCTCTCCCTATCTCGTGCTTCCGCGTTCCTCGATGGTTCCCGCCTTGTACATATCGCTGATCTGTTCCTGCGTCGTCGCCAGTCCATCCATGCTGTCGAGAGAGCCGTTCGTCTCGTCTGCCGCTGCTGCGGTCGGATGGAGTGCGCCCGTTTCCTCACGCTGGCGTTGTTCCATCAGGTACCGCCCTCCTTTTTGTATGATACCGGCTTAGTGTATACCAGAATCTCCCAGATTACCCGTCTGCGAACAAAGCTTTTCTTGATCGTTTCGCGTTGTCAGGTTCAGGCGTTAAATCGCGACAGCCTCGCTGCCCCCTGCCCGGCAGCACACTTCCCAGCTTTTTCCGTGAATCTTCTTCCGCTTTCAATCGTAATGAATGTATAATGAAAGGGCAGGTTGGACTTTTTGGACAGGCACCCTCCCGAAAACCACATACATAGGAGATCAGATCGATGGAACAAACGAATAGCGCGACGAAATGGAAAGTCGAATTGTTTGACTGGTTGAAATCGTTCTTGCTGATTGGCGGTTTGACCGTATTTATTTACGTATTTGTCATGGCACCTTACGTCGTCCAGGGTCGCTCCATGGAAAGCACCTTGCATGACCGCGAACGTGTCATTGTCAACAAAGCCATCTACTATGTCAAAAAACCGCAGCCAGGCGACATCGTCATCATCCACCCGGATGCGAGCGGGGACAACTGGATCAAGCGCGTCGTTGCTGTCGCCGGCGACACTGTGGAAGCCAAGGATGACCAGCTATACGTCAACGGACAGCCGCTGAAGGAAGATTACCTCGCCAGCAACAAACAAAAGGCAGCCGCTGCGGGCGTCACCTTGACGGAAGATTTCGGCCCGGTGACCGTACCGGCAGACAGCGTGTTTGTCATGGGAGACAACCGCAACAACAGCATGGATAGCCGCGTCATCGGCCCGGTAAAGCTGGATCATGTGGTAGGACGGGCTGAAGTGGTCTACTGGCCGCTCTCCGGCATTCGCCTCCCGCACTAACAGACTCCAGCCGCAACAAGTCAGGCAACCTGGCTGCGCCAATAGGCCAGGTCAGCCTTCGGACACAGGCGATGCCGCGCTTTCTCAACGGATACAATTCTTCATCATGCACAACAAAAGCCGCCCACGAAGAGCGGCTTTTGTTGTGCAGTCGGTTCGCTTGCCTTGCTATTGCTTTTGCGCAGACGCCGCATCCTGAAAGTAATCTTCCAGGGTAATGCCGCGGCTCATGATCTCTTCTGCGACGTCCTTGCCTACGTAGCGCAAATGCCACGGCTCGTAAGCATAGCCGGTCACGTCTTCCTTCCCCTTGATATAGCGGATGATAAACCCGAACTTCGCGCAGTTGGCCGCAATCCATCTTCCCTCCGGCGTGGCCGCGAAGGATTCTTCCAGTCTCGTCTCGGCGTCCGCCCCCGAAACGTCCATCGCCAGTCCCGTCTGATGCTCGCTCTTTCCGGGCACCGCGCTGTACATGGCTGCGTGCTCCGCTCCCTGGGTCTTCACGTACGTATCAAACAGCGACTTTTGCGTGCGATACGAGCGGTAGCCCGAGACGGCATACAGCTCGATCCCCTCCGCCTTGGCTGCGGCGAACAGCTTCTCGAGCGCCCCGGCAGCCTCTGCCCGCATCTGGCGTTTCTCGGCCTTTTCGTCGAAAGGAAACGGCACGTTCGGCTCTACGAGGTCGGGCGGGATGTAGTCTGCCGGCAGCGCCCGCTCCTTGTTTACTACCACGGTCAGTTCCGTCGGGTTGGTAACGGTCGGGACGCCGTCCACCATCTGTATGGTCTCCCCCAAGGAAGGCTGCTTCTTTTTCACGGCGGAGGCCTCAACGCCTCCCTGCGGTTGTTGCCCGCTGGCCTCTGCTTGCCCGGCTGCCGTTTCCCCTGCAGGGGCTGCGGAAGCCTCCGACTTGCTTGGCGACAGCAAACTTGTTAGCGAAGGTGCTTCACATCCGCCCAGAAGTGCTGCTGACAATAGTGCGACGATAGTCAGACCGGTAGTGCGATTATGATTCATGACCTGCCCTCCTGATTTCACAGACACATACGTTCTGCTCTACCTTACCATGGAGCCAGGCAGAATAAAAGGACAGATTGTCACGCTTTCCTGTTACGGCATGATAATCAGGTTGCTGACAACCGGGCGTTCCTTGCCGCCCGAAGGCTTGTTCAACAGCTTCCCGTTGTAATAAAACGCGCTGGAACCGCCGCCGTCCAGGTTGTACGCATCGACCACGTGGAACTCTTGCAGCTTTCTCTGCGCTTCTTCCAGCGTGACGCCGTTGCTCCAGCCCTGGCGTCGACCGTCGATGACGATCAAGAGCAGATCGCCGTTGTCGAAGTGGCCGATCAGCGTCCGCGGCTGGCGGGCGTTGGCCCACTCCCGGGGAATTGCCAGCCGCTTGCCGTCCTGCAGCAGCCGCGGCAGGAAGCTGGCGCCTTGCAGGATGCCTTGCTGCGAAATTTGCTGCTGCGTCGTGATCTTCGTCCCGACGAGATGGCCCTTGCTGTTGAAGCCGACGAAGCTAAGTTTCGAGTTGCTGGAGAACGTGCGGATTTTACCGTCCACGACCGTGATCCCGAGCGGAGTGACGTACCCGCTTTTGTCCGTCATGAAACCGCCCGCGTTAATCGCCAGGACGGCGCCCTTGCGCCTGCCCGCATGGCTCGTCGTCTCGCCCTTGCTTCTCACCGAATCGTTCGCCAGCACCATTTTCAACGCTTTCGGATCATTCAGGCGAACCTTTGCCATGTAGCCGCGATACCCGGCTTCCTCCAGCGAGTAGACCTTGACGGTGGAATTTTTCCCGAACGATTGGCCGATCGGATTCCCCAGCATGTTGGAGAGGATCGTGTCCAGCACGTCTGCCGATTTCTGCGTCTGCGATTTACTCGCCGCCAGCAGGTTGCCGATATGCTCGTTTTGCTTCTCGAACTCCTGCTTTTCCTTTTCCGACTTGTCGCGGATGTCGGCAATCAGCTCTTGCGCATCGCTGATTTTCTCTTTCGTCTCATCCAGTTTATCGCGCAGCGCATTCGCCTGCGCGCGGGTCTCCTGAACCGGAAGCTGCAATGCCTCCAACTGGAGCTTGTCCATGGGATCGGCGGAAGATACAGCCACCAAAAAGCCGAGCGCCGGCGCGAGGAGAAATGCAAAAAACCGGTTCACGTTACCAAGCACGAGCTGCGTCCTCCAGTTTTTTCAACGAAGCCTTCAGATCGACGAGCTGCTTGTTCAACTGGTCAATCCGATTCTGAAGGGCCTCCTTCGTCTTGTTGGTTCCGCCGATCGACTCTCCAGTCAATTGCAAATCTTCTTCCAAATTCGCCAAGCCGTCTTGTACGGTCTTCATTTCCTCATGTACTTGTGTCAGCTGTTCACCCAGGGCGAGCATTTGCTTCCGGTTTTCTTCCTGCACCTGTTCAAAGCGCTGATTGACGTATTGCTGCTGCTTGTCCAGCGTATGGACAGCAAAGACGTATCCCGCGTAGGCGAGTCCTGCCCAGACGACGGTCGTCAAGATCAGCGGCCACGGGGATTTTTTGCCTTCCGACCGGGCAGGTGCGAATGCCCGGAACAATCCGCGAAACAACCCGCTGCGCTTGCGCCTTCCCCCTTGCCCTCCCTTTGCGGGGAGCTGCAGCGTGGACGATGGGGTCGATTGAGCGGGAAAATATTTGTCGCTCATCGGCTAGCCCCCTCCTTTCTGTGACAAAGAGTGAGTTTTTATTATATCATAGAACATTTTTCGACTGGTCTTTTGCGAAATGTTGTGAAAAATTGCCAACAAATGAAAAACTCCCTGCGGTTAACCCGAGGAAGTTCGACGATTGGATATGGCTTCAACGGCTGGCGAGTCGCTGCAACTTCTCATCCAGCGTGCGAAACGCTTGCTGCAGGGCGGCTTTCGGGATTTTGCCGTAATTGTCGCCGACGCTCACTTCATAGTAGCTGCTCTGTTCATCAACGGCGCGGATGGCATGCGTGAGGCCGACACCCGTCTCCTCGTAAACGGACGTAAATACGGGCTCCAGCTGTTCTTTCGGGAAGGCGAGATGAACGTGAAACATGTTCGACACAGGCACGGCGGGTCGGGTTTTCACCCCGCTGCAGCCGTTATAGAGGCTCGCCAGCCCCCTCGCCTGTTCAAAATAGACCGGGAACCGATCCTTCCTGCGCTCGAAGTAGTAATCCGCACTGAGAATGTACGGGTACAGGCTGATCAGGTCGCCGCCGTGCCTGCGCTTCCACACGGTCGCTTCCTTCGCGAAATCTTCGTCTCCTGCGAGGATCGCGCCTGCCAGTCCCCCGATTCCTTTGTAGAAGGAGACGTATACGCTGTCAAACAGCGCGCACACCTCTGCGGCTGACTTCTGGTAGTACGGCAGCACCTCGAACAGGCGGGCACCGTCGAGCTGCAGCTTGACCCCCCTCTCCCGGCAGTAACGGGAGATCGCAACCAGCTCGTCAAATTCTGGCAGTTCGCCGCCGATCTCCCGCTGCGGCAGCTCCAGCAGCAGGCAGGCGACTTCGGTATCCATGCGCTGCACGTCCTCCAGCCGGATCAACCGGGTCTTGTCCGCGAGCAGGATCGGCTCGATCTGGTGCAGCACTTTCAACCCGTCCTCCTCGTGAATCTCCAGGTGGCAAAGCGGGTGGTACGCTACCTTTTTCAACGACTTGCGGTCACACCAGATGCGCAGGGCAATCTGCTGGGCCATCGTGCCGCTCGGAAAGAAGACGGCCTTTTCTTTTCCCAAATAGGCCGCCAGCTTGTTCTCGAAATCTTCGATGACGGCTCCCTTCCCGTACAAGTCGCTCTCCACGGTCCCTTCCAGCTCTGCCAGCGCTTGCTGCAAAACCTGAATCTGGCGCGGGCCGTGCCCGGGTACTTGATAGCTGCTCTTTTTGTAGGCTTCTGCCAGAAGCTGTGCTGCGTTCATCGTTTTTCCCCTTCCTGTCTTTCGCCGTTTTATGCGGCGGTTTTTATGCGGCTACCCTCCTTCCGCTGCTGCGGAGAGCGGCCCGTACACCCCTTCCCTTATGACTATACACCTTTCGGACAATTCGCACCTGTACAAAAGCGCAATTTGCGGGCGATTAGTCGCGCTGCTGTTTGCGGGAATTTTCGTTCAATAGCTGCGAAAAGCAGGCGATCTTGCCCCTTTTTTCCGGGCGGGGTATTTGTCCATAACCGCCACCCCTGCATTGAATATAATAAACCATGTCTTATGGGAGGTGTCTGCTTATGAGAAAGTCGAAGGCGGCCAGAAAAAAAGCGCGTCTATCCGCTGCCAAGGCAAGGCGGCGGACTGTCAGTCGTGCGAAAGGAGGCACGCATACGAAGGCGGCCAGGAGTGCGCGCGCTCCTCTGCGCGTCCATGTGCGCGCCCCGAAAGTCCACGTCACGACGCCGACGCCGCAGGTCACGGTTACGTCGCCTGCAGTCCAGGTCGAAGCCCCGGCAGTTAACGTTCAGGCCCCCGAGCCCATCGTCATCCCGGCTCCCATCGTGCAGGTCGAGGTCGAAGCGGAGGAAGGAGCAAATGAGATCAGCATGAAGGGACTGCGCCGGGAGCTTGGCAAATGCATGCGGGAAAACCAGACCGTCGAGCTGCTGCTCGCAGCGGAAGGGGGGGGAGAGGGCAGCAGGCGTTTCCGCACCGGCAGCGTCGTGCGCGTCGAGGAAGGAATCGTCGAGCTCAAAGGTTGTCCTGCTCAAGGTCAGGAAGCGTTTCGCATCCTCATCCCGCTCAATCAGATCGTTGCTCTGATCCGAAGCGTTCAGCCCGCTGCAAAGACAGCTTTGGGCGATGCCCAGCGGCAGGAGACCATCTCTTTGCATTGGGGCGGAGAAGCCGAAGAATCGGACGCCAAGCAGCTTGCGTCCGGTTAATCCTCTCTTGGCGTGGGGAGCGGGCAGCATCTGCTGGCATGCCGCCCCCTGCCAGGAACGACCGGCAGCCGTACGCATCGTGGACAAGCCCTCCCACGGCTGCTTGTCCGTTTTTGTCCCGAAAAGAAAATGCCTCGCTGCGTGGAGCCAGACAAGACATGAAGCATCTGCCCGCTTTTGCGGGCTATCGTCTCTGTACAGTTAAAGTTGGGGCGCGCGATTGTTCCATACGTCCAGGACTTCCCGCGCCACCCGTTCCCACGTAAACCTCTCCTCGGCGAGCTTCCGTCCTGCGCTGCCCATCCGCCTCTGGAGATCTTTGCTGGCGAGCAGCTTGCCCAGCTGGGTGGCAAAACACTGCGGATTTTCCGGTTCTTCCACGAGAAGGCCGTTGTCCCCGATGATAACCTCCGCATTGCCTCCCCGTTTGGTCGTCACAAAAGGAAGGCCTGCTGCCATTGCCTCGTAGTGCACTCTGGCCAAAGGCTCCTCCCATTGCGACGGACAGACGAAAATGTCTCCCGCACAAAACCATTGATGGATCTGCTCTGCGTTCACAAAGCCCGTCGTAATGACAGGAATGGGCGAACGATCGGCCAAGGCACGGACGTATGCTACATAGTCACTGATTTTATCGACGCCGTACCACGAGCCGCCTACGAGCACCAGCGCGATGTTGGAATACCGCTCATGCAGGTCGTTCATCGCCCTGACCAGAATGTCCGCGCCTTTCTTGGGGGTCAGCCTGCCGACGAACAGGATGACCTGCCTGTTGCCCAGATTATACATGGATCTAAGCTCCTGCCGGGCTTGTTGTGCTCTTTGCGACATCTCCCACGGGACGAATTTCTGCAGGTCGACGCCCGAGTAGATCGTCCGCAGCTTCCCTGCCGCTTCGGGATAGAGAGACTGAATCACCTGCCCCACGTAGTTGCTGATCGTAATGATCCGCTCCGTCTCGGCGATCGTTTTGACGGCAACCTCGGGACTGATTTTCCCCTGGTCAAACATATCGTTGTGCATGCTCAAGATGATGCGCGCATTCGGCAGCACCTCGCGGATGAGCGGCACCAATCTCGGACGGTTGAATACATGGACGACATCGTACGATTGAGTGCGCAGAAACTGCACGACTTGTTCGGCGTACGTCTCAAACACACCTTGTCCGTCCACTCTCACATAGCGCACATTGCGGACCCTTTCATCCATCGGGAGGGAAGGGTCTGTCGTTCCCAGCACAGTCAGATCGTGATGCTGACCGAGAAAATCGACGATGCCTGCAATATAGGTTTGAATGGCGCCGCCGCGGACGGGAGGGACGGGCAATTTTTCCGTACAGATCATGACTACCTTCATCCGAATTCTCCTTTCCTCGTACGGCTCAACGCACTTCCTTGGTCTTTACCCCTTTTTTCACCTTCAGTTTGCTGCCAGCCTGTTTGTTCATTTTTTTGCCAGGTGCTGGCACTTTCGTGTAGGAATGACTTTTTTTCGACTGAGCCGCGTTTTTCGTTTTATTGGCTGAAGCAGAAGCCCGGTTGGCGGAGTTTGCCGTCTTTTTTGCCGTTTTGACTGTATTTTCTTTTGCTTTGGCTTTTGGTTTCGCTCCAGCCTTCGCCTTGCCCGACGTTGCGGCATTCTTTTTCTTCAGCTCCTGCCCTTTCGGCTTCGCAGACACAACCGTTTTCTTCTTGCCTCTGTTGGCACCGACGCTTGCCTTTTTCTTCACGCGGATTCTTCTGCTGCGCTGGCCGGATTTGACGCCGCCAGAGCCATTCGGAATCAGTTCGATGATATTCGAGGTATATACCCTGCCTGGCGCAGCCTGTTTTGCTGCGGACGAAGAATCTTTGGCATCGACCGTTTCGGCAGGAATATTTTGGCGCGGCTGATCGCTGGACGGCGCTGCTTTGCTGCCGGATTTTGCTTTGGACTCGGATTTTGCTTTCGTGTCGCTTGCAGCTTCCTTTTTGGCGGTCTGTTTCGTCTTCTTCGCGACCTTGAAGGAGGCCGTTTTTTCGACCGGAGCAGGATCGGCGACGGCTTCTGCCAGCTGCTGCGGCTGCGGCTGCTGCTGCTGCGGCTGCAGTGCCCAGCTCCTTTGATCCCAGGTATTCGGCTCGGAGGGAACGCGCTGCGGAGCTGTAGCAGCGATCGGCTGCTCGTAATTGCCTGCCTTGTACTTGCCTTTCTCAGCAGCCAGCTCTGCCAATGCCTGCGCTTTGGTCTGATCCGCCGCTACGACGCGCTGCAGGATCGCCTCTGCTTCCGCATTCAGGAACGTGAGCGGATCGAAGAACATTTCCTTCAAATGCTTGTAAAATTCGTTCGGTACCGCCATGTCAATCAGCAGGACCTCATAAGATTCGGCATCCAGCGGGTTGGCCTGATGGTAGGCGTCGATCATCCCGCGCATCCACTGCAAATCCCACACGCCCATGTCGTCCATGGTGCTGGTAATCAGCTTGCGCAAATCGCGGAACGGCAGGTCATACGAAACACCGTCAAGGTCGATGACCCACAATCCGCCCGGGCCATTTTGCCCGTTCGACCAGCCGTAGTCCTGGTGGGCCAGCCCCCAGTACGGTTCCCCCATCGCTGCCATGCGCGGATAGGCGGACGCTTTCAACCGCTCCAGCGCCTCCATCGCTTGCCGTTCATACTGGTCGACCACAGCCAGTATCGCCGGACTGGCGACCGTATCTCGATAGGCTTTGGCCATTTCTCTCATCCAACCGATCTTTTTGGCAACCTTTTGGTAATAATTCGGCCAGCGATACAAGCGAGACGAGTTTTTGGCGCCAATGGGGGGAACATACCCCTTCGTATGCCTGTGGAATTCACCCAGTCCGTAACACAATTCCTGGGCGCCGGTCAAATCCACCTTGGTCGCCGGCGTGAGGGAGATCCAGTCCGTGACGATCCACAGCTTGCCGCCCATCTCCACAAAAAGCTTGCCGTCCTTTGCCGGAATCAACGCCGGAACGCGGGCACCTTGCCGCACCACATAATCTTGCAACCCCACGCTGAACAAGCTGCGTTCGGGATTGCGATGCAACAGTTTCAAGCTGCGCGGCCCCTTGTTGGTCTCGATTCGCCAGATGGCGCCGCCTTTGTCTGGCTTGGAAGTAATCAGGGTACGGGAAGTCACTGTCATGTCGTACTGCTTCATGACCTGTTCCGCGATCATGTCTACCTCAGGAGGCACTGTCAAATCCCAGTCCACAGGAACCGGCTCAGAACCAGTCCGGGTATCCCACGGTGTAATCAGATACTGTTCCATTCCATCCCCCCGCAGTACATATGGTGATTTCGTACGACTTCTTAAATAAACTATTCGGCCATTTTGGAACACGAAACGGACAAATATCCATGGCTGACTGCCAAATAAAAGCCTTCTGTCCCCGGACAGGGGTGGAAAAAGAAAAAAGATGCGTCCACGGACGCACCTGTTCGAGCCAGTCAAGCGCAGCGCCTGTTACTGGTCTTCTTCCTCTTCATCCTCATCCTCTGCTTCGTCTTCCCCGTCTTCCAAAACGGGCTCATTGTCCCCGACGAAAATCCACTTTTTCTTGGTTCCGTCCCTGTACTCAAGCTTGACTTCCACTTCTTCGATCCCTTCATCATCGCCGACCGTATCGCGCAAATACTTCAGCCATTTTCCTCCCATGCCACGCACCTCCCCGGTAGAATGGTATCACTAGCAGGTCGTCAGCGATTTTACCGTTGACTTCCCAATACTATATGACAGGAGGCGAATGGCGGTATGTGCATTTGTCTCACCTGTTCCACTTTTTACACCCATCTTTCGCCCTTCGCCGGGGCGGGAACCGTTACATAAATGGCAGGAGACTGGACAAACTTTCATCGAAGCCTGTCACCTTTCACCATCGGGAAGGAAGTGAAGTTTGCTCATGCACCAGCTGGTTGCAAGGCTGCCCGCGCGTTTCTCCCTGTGGAAGCTGCTGGGGATCAGCCTCCTGTTGCTGCTAACATCTCCCCTTATTGCTGCAGACGCTGTCTCCGACCATCCGTATCACTTCGGCTTCAAAAAAAGCAAGAATGGACAGCTCCCCTCCATCAACGAGGAAGGCTTCAAAAACATTGTTGAGCGCCACGGGGCAGTCTTTTTGGGCGACACGACGAAAAAAGAGCTGTATCTGACTTTCGACAACGGGTACGAAAACGGCTACACGGCTGCCATTCTCGACACGCTCCGTGCGCGCAAAGTGCCGGCGATTTTCTTCGTCACCGGACATTATGTAAAGGATCAGCCTGAACTGCTGAAACGAATGGTCAGTGAAGGGCACCTCATCGGAAATCACTCCTGGAGCCATCCCGACATGACCGCCATCCCCAATGAAAAAGTGAAGGAAGAGCTGACGAAAGTACAGGCGGCCGTGGCCGAGATTACGGGTCAAAAGGAAATGCGCTACTTGCGCCCGCCGCGCGGCATTTTCAGCGACCGGACGCTGGCGGTATCCAAAGAGCTGGGCTACACCAACGTGTTCTGGTCACTCGCCTACAAGGACTGGGACACGAAGGTGCAGCGCGGCTGGAAATACGCCTACGACAACGTCATGGGGCAATTGCACCCGGGTGCCGTCATCCTGCTTCATTCTGTCTCCAGGGACAACGCCGATGCCCTTGGCGCAATCATCGACGACGCGCGCAAGCAAGGCTATGAATTCAAGTCGCTGGACCAGCTCCCGCCGCGTTGATCCAAAGAAAAACTCCCGCCGTGCACGCGTTAACGCAGCGGGAGTTTTTCGCAAGGGCCCTTTACTCGCGGTCGAGCAAGGATGCCCCAGCGATGCCAGGGTGAGTCATTTCAAACGGATCGAGAATCAGGTCCAGTTCTTCTTCGGTGAGCACATTGTATTGCAGGCACAGCTCGCGTACGGATTTGCCGGTCAAAATCGCTTCGCGGGCAATCCGTGCCGCTGTTTCATAGCCCAGATGCGGGTTTACCGCTGTGATGACGCCGACGCTTTTCTCGACGTACTCTTTCATGCGCTCGCGGTTCGCTTCGATGCCGGACAGGCAATACTGGGTAAAGGCGCGGAACGCATTGTCCATGATGCTGATCGATTGCAGCAGGTTGAACACGAGCACAGGCTCCATCACGTTCAGCTCCAGCTGTCCGGCTTCGGAAGCGAGGCAGATCGTGTGGTCGTTGCCGATGACCTGGAAGGCCACCTGGTTGATGACCTCTGCCATGACCGGATTGACTTTCCCCGGCATGATCGAGGAACCAGGCTGGCGGGCAGGCAAGGAAATTTCCCCAAGCCCTGCGCGCGGACCGGATGCCATCAGACGCAGGTCGTTGGCGATTTTGGACATGTTCATCATGCACACTTTCAATGCGGCGGATACTTCGGTGTACGCATCCGTATTTTGCGTCGCATCGACGAGGTGGTCCGCTCCAACCAGCGGGAAGCCCGTGATCTCTGCCAGCTGCTTCACGACCGCCGTGATGTAGCGCGGATCGGCGTTCAGGCCGGTACCGACGGCCGTCGCCCCCATGTTCACTTCGTACAGGTGCTGGCGGGATTGCTTGATCCGCTTGATGTCGCGCTCCAGCACGCGGCGGTAGGCTTCAAACTCTTGTCCGAGGCGGATCGGAACCGCATCCTGCAGATGGGTCCGCCCCATTTTGATGACATCGTCAAATTCCTGCGCTTTTTGCCCGAAGACATCGTGCATGTTCTCCATCGTCTTCAGCAGTTTTTCCAGCAAATCCAGCGTCGCGATGTGGATCGCAGTCGGGAACGCGTCATTGGTAGACTGGGACATATTTACATGGGTGTTGGGGCTGAGGTGGAAGTAGTCTCCCTTTTTCTCGCCCAAAATTTCCAACCCGCGATTGGCAATCACTTCATTGGCATTCATGTTAATCGACGTGCCCGCCCCGCCCTGGATCGGGTCAACGATGAACTGATCATGCCATTTTCCGTCGATGATCTCTTGTGCTGCTGCAACGATGGCGTTGCCCAGGCGCGGATTGAGCCGGGATACTTCCATGTTGGCAATTGCCGCTGCCTTTTTCACCATCGCCATCGCGACGATCAAAGACGAGTGGAGGCGGTAACCGGTGATCGGAAAGTTTTCCATGGCACGCATAGTTTGGACGCCGTAGTAGGCGTTTGCAGGAATTTCCTTTTCACCGAGAAAATCCTTCTCAATTCGATATGTTTGTTCTCCCATTCCTTTTCGACCAGCTTTCTGCAATTAGTAGGTAATGCTCCTTCACATTCTATCACAGATTTGCCTGCGTGAACGCTTTCATTAGGAACACTCTCGTCGTTTTCACGTCCTACTTATGTGAGAACGTTTCCTGCAACCACGACAGAAAAGAGGGATTTCATGAAAAAAGCCTGTTTTCTCCTGCTGACTGTTTTCCTGCTCCAAGGCTGCACGGGCAGCGGGCAAGGCAATCCCGCCGTGCCGGCAAATCAGGAAAAGCCGCCCGCCTCCGCCCCGGAAAATCCGCAGCCACCCTCGTCCCGGCAGCCGCCGATCGCCGCAGAGCCTTCCGCTCCGCCCGAACAGCAGCCTACGGCCGAAAAGGCTCCGCCGGAATACGCCAACGACATTTTTCAAAAGGTGACCGTGCGCAAAACCGGTCCGGATACATTTGAGGTCAAGGGGCAGGCACGAGTGTTTGAGGCCGTTGTAAGCTACGTCGTCGAGGACGGGCACAACGAGCTCGCTCGCGGCTCCATTCAGGCTTCTGCGGGAGCGCCCGCCTGGGGTGACTTCTCCCGGACGATTCAGGTGAAAAAAGCGCAGCAAAACAGCACGCTCACGCTGATCCTGTTCGAGACCAGCCCCAAGGACGGGAGCAGGCGCATGGAGCTGATCATACCGCTGCCCGAGCATTGAATGTTTGCGGTGGTCTTCTTCCCTTGGCGTCAACAAGCGGATCAGCGGCGGTTTTCCATCCCGATTTTGTGCGGTTACAACGCCCCGCCGCGAAGCTGCGCCGTCGTGCACGCGAGAAAGCGGCGGGCTGCCGGTGACATGTGCTCCATGGAAGGAACAGCGATGCCGAGTGTCCGGTAGTGCCCGCCCTCAAGCGGAATGGTGCGGATATTCGCAGGCAGGCGGAACAGGACCATTTCCGGCAAAATGCTGACGCCAAGACCGCTTTGCACCATGGCGATAATGGCGTGGTCGTCTCCTACTTCGTACTTGACGCGAGGGGTAATCCGGTATTGCCTGAAAATGCGCTGGATGTCGTTGTCGCACCCGGGCTTTGGAATGATAAACGTCTCCTGCTGCAAGTCGCTTACGCTGACCGCCTGCTGCCTGCACAGCGGATGCTCCTGCGGAACGATCAGCAGCATGCGATCCTGATGCAGCGGCACGACCTCCAGCGCCTCTGCTGTCGGCAGGGAGACGAAGCCCAAATCGACGGCTCCAGTGGCAATCCAGTTTTCGATGTCGTCGTAGTAGCCTTCCATCAGCTTGACCTCGATGGCTGGATACTGGTCCTGAAACTGCTTGAGGATGCCCGGAAGCCACTGCGTGGACACGCTGGTGAATGTCCCGATGCGCACGGTTCCCACTTCGATCCCGTTGATTGCCGACACCTCCTGCATCATTTGATCCCGCCAGCGCAGCATCTCCCGCATGTATTTGAGCAGACGCTCCCCGTTGCTCGTCAGACTGACTCCGGAACGGCCCCTGGTCAAGATGGAAAAGCCGTATTCCCGCTCCAGACTGGCGATCGCATGGCTGATCGCGGATTGCGTCAGCCCGAGCACTTCTCCCGCTCTCGTCAGGCTGCCCGTCTCGATGGCAGTAATGACCACTTCAAATTTGCTGAGGCTCATCGGCCAGTCCCCTTTCCATCAATCCCGTTCATGCAAACAATGATAAACATTCATTTTTCTTATTTATAAGATACGCTTATACTTTACTCGACACAATATCCGGATCAGACCATCCTGCCCGGCGCTAGGGGGAAGTATGACCATGAAGCCTCAACTCAAAGCCGATCTCGCCATGCTGCTCGTCACTCTTTTCTGGGGGTCGTCCTATCTGTTCATGCAGATGGGGCTCACCGACCTTTCGACCTTCAATCTGATCGGGCTGCGCTTCGGGATCGCCTTCGTCATCGCGGCTTGTATCTTTTATCGGCGGCTCCTGCAGACGACGCGCAAAACACTCGGGCACGCCCTGATCCTGGGCGCGATCCTGTTCGTCGTCTTTGCCACCGTCACGGAAGGCGTAAAAACGACGACCGCCTCGCAGGCAGGCTTTCTCGTCAGTCTCACGGTGATCTTCGTGCCGCTGCTGTCCATCCTGCTGAAGCACAAGCCGCAGACGCGCGTGTTTTTCGGTGCGGGGCTCGCTGTCGTCGGAATCGCCTTGCTTACGCTCAACGAAAGCTTGCGGATCAGCATGGGCGACGCTCTCTGCATCGCCACCGCCCTGTTCTACGCGACGCACATCATCGTCACGGGGAGGCTGGCACCGCAGTCGGACGCCATCGCGCTCGGCGTCTGTCAGCTCGGCTTTGCGGCTGCCTTTGGCTTTGTCTCTTCCCTTTTCTTCGAGTCGCCCCGGCTGCCCCATACGCCAAAGGCATGGCTGGCCGTCCTCGTACTCAGCGTCCTGTGCAGCGCGATCGGCTTCGTCGTACAGACCGTGGCACAGAAGTACACATCGCCAACGCACACCGGCCTGATTTTTTCCCTGGAGCCTGTGTTTGCCGCCCTGTTTGCCTTTTTGCTAAGCGGCGAGACGCTCAGTATCCGCGGCTATATCGGCGCCGCCCTTGTGCTGCTTAGCGTGCTCATCGCCGAAATTGACTTCGCCCGGTGGTTCCGCGGCAAAAAGCAGCAAGCCTCCCCGCTCCCGGAAAGGAACATGCCTCTGTAGACCAAAGCGCTCCCTCTCTTTCATGGCCGCGCTTAGAAACACGAAAAGAGAGCAGCCCGCCTGGCGCTCTCTTTTCCTTGTTTTCCTCACCTGTTTAACGGGAATAGACGACTTCTCCGCCGATGACGGTCATGACCGTCTTGGTCGACAGCAGCTCGTCCGGCTCGATTGTGAACAGATCGCAGGAGTAGACGGTCAGATCCGCGAATTTTCCCCGGGTCAATGTGCCTTTCAGATGGTCTTCCCCCGTGACTGTCGCACCCCCGAGCGTGAACAGGCGAATGGCTTCCTGCATCGTCAGTTTTTCGTGCGGGAGGTAGCCGCCGTGCGTCTCGCCCGGCGCTTTTCGCGTGACGGCCGCGTGCATGCCAAGAAGCGGATCGATCGGCTCGACCGGTGTGTCCGACCCGGCTGCGCAGATGATCCCCCGCTCCAGCATCGTCTTCCAGATGTACGAATACTTTATGCGTTCCTCCCCTACCCGCTCGATCACCCACGGAAAGTCTCCTGCCAAAAAGCGCGGCTGAATATCGGCGATGCGGTGCGGATGCGCCAGGCGGTCCAGCAGGTCCGGACGCAAAATCTGGGTGTGGATGAGACGGTCGCGATACGCGGCTGGGGCAAACTGGTCCAGGCTGTCCAGCACCATCTCCAGCGCCTTGTCCCCGATCGTGTGCGCGGCGATTGGCATTTGCAGTTCGCGCGCCTGCCGCACCAGCTCCGTCAACGCCTCCTGCTCATGCACCGGATAGCCGCTCGTCGCGGGGTCATCCGCATACGGGACAGACAAGTACGCCGTCCGCCGCCCCAGCGCTCCGTCCGCGAAAATTTTCACCGCCCCGATGTTTACATGATGATTCCCGTACCCGGCATACATCTGCAAATCGCGCAGCTCGTGCATGTGCGGATAGTACACCAGCAGGTTGCAGCGCAGCCCCAGCTGCTCGCCATTGATCAGCTCGTCGTAGAGCCGGTACGTCTGGGCAAGCCCGTTCAGTTCGCGGCAGTCCTCCGTATGCGCACCGGTCAGGCCGTGGGAGAGCGCGTACCGGATGGAGCTGCGCAGCGCCTTTTTCAACGCTTCGTACCCCGGCTTGGGAATGTGCGGCTTGATCAGCGCGGATGCGTTCTCCAGCAGCATGCCTGTCGGTTTGCCCGTCGCCGGATCGCGCACAATCACGCCGCCAGCCGGAACCGCCATGTCGGGACGGTAGCCCGCCAGCTCGAGCGCCCGGCTGTTGACCAGGTTCGCATGGCCGCAAATGCGGGAGAGCATGAGCGGGCAATGCGGGGCCACCTGATCCAGCTCCTCGATGGTCGGTATCCCGCCGCCTTCCGCAAACAGGTTTTCGTCCCAGCCGAAGCCCTCGATCCATTCATCCGGGGCGGTCTGCTGTGCCCTTTGCCTGATCAGGGAGAGCATCTCGTCCTTGGAAGCGGCCTTTGTCAGATCCAGCTGCAAAAACGCCAGGCCCAGCCAGCCAAGGTGAAGATGACTGTCTATCAGGCCCGGCGTAGCGGTCCTGCCCTCCAGGTCGACGATCCGCGCATCTTTGCCCCAGTGAAGGAGCATGTCGTCCGCAGCGCCGAGATCGTGCACCCGTCCGTCCCTTGCGACGACTGCCTGCACAAAGGGCTTCTGCGGATCGCCAGTGTAAATCCGCCCGTTGGTAAAAATGGTAGTGGTCATGTCACCGCTCCTTTGTTTTGCTGTACTCCTCTCCCTTTATTTGGGTAACGGACAACCCGATTCCTTCTGCCCCTCCATGATTTTTCTGATAGCCGCAAAACAGTCGCGCGGAAAATCGTGACTGCCAGTCTATTCCCTGTCCCAAACGGGCACGTTATGTACGGGGCCGCTCACAAATTCCACGGGAGGGGGCAGACATATGCACCAAAAGACGAAATCCGGGTTCCCCGCCATCCTGAAAACGTTCAGAGAGACCCTTCCTGCCGAGCATCGCATCGCGGGAAAGCAGCCGGCCCGCAGAAAGGGAGAGCTCGACAGCCAGGCCCGGCTGCTGCTCATCGTCAACGTCCTGTTTATCACGGCGGGCGCCTTGTCAGGGACGTTCGTCAACGTTTATTTATGGAAGGTCAAAAGCCAGTTCGCCCCGATCGCCTGGTTTACCTTGGCGAATCATCTGGCGGGCGCGCTCACGTTTTGGCTGGCTGGCGCCTGGGTCAAGCGCTACAACAAAATGAACGCGCTGCGCTCGGGCATGGCGGTCTCCGCCCTCTTTTACCTGCTCGTGCTCATCCTTGGGAGCAAGGTCGTCATGTACGCAGCTCTGCTCGGGGTGGTGCAAGGGATGGCCGCCGGCTTTTTCTGGCTCGCCTTTAACGTCGTTTACTTTGAAATTACGGAGCCGGACAACCGGGATCTGTTCAACGGCTGGGCAGGGCTGCTCACATCCGGGGGCGGCATGCTCGCCCCGTGGGTCTCCGGCCAGCTCATCTCGCGGCTGACCGATGCCAAAGGCTATCCCCTGATCTTTACGCTCTCCCTCGCCTTGTTCGTCATCGGCGTCGTCGTCAGCTTTTTCCTGAAAAAGCGGCAGTCCGAAGGGGTCTACTCGTGGACGTTCGCTGCGCGCGCCTTGCGCGAGGATACCGATTGGCGCTGGGCGTTCGCCGCTCTGGCGGGCCAGGGGCTGCGGGAAGGAGTGTTCGGCTTCATCATCGGGCTGCTCGTCTACATCGCCACGAAGAGCGAGATGACGCTCGGCAACTACTGGCTGATTACTTCCGCAGTCGGTCTCGTCAGCTCTTACCTCGTGGGAAAATGGCTCAAACCCCGCTACCGCAAGTGGGGCATGCTTCTCGGAGCATTGGCCATCATCGCCGCCATCATTCCTTTCTTTTGGCAAGTGAGCTATATTACGCTCCTCGTGTTCGGCGTAGCAGTCGGCCTGTTTTACCCGCTCTATTCTTTCCCGATCATCTCGACCGTCTTCGATCTCATCGGGTCCAGTGAGGAGGGCGCCCGCAACCGGGTCGAGTACGTCGTGCTGCGGGAATTCGGTCTCGACGCAGGGCGCATGCTGGGCATTCTCATCTTCCTCGCAGTGACGTCGTTCGGCACCTCTGTCGCCACCTTGAACTGGCTCATTCTCGCCATCGGCATGGGGCCGCTGGTCGCGTGGTTCTGCATGCGGCGACTGTTTTCCCGGGTGGTGCCGGCCGGGGCCAAAAACGAGTGACGCTTCCCCCGTTCGCGGCAGACAACCGCGGCGCATGTTCGTGGCGCGCGAACCAGGCAGCGGATTACCCGGACGGGAAGCGCGTCGATAGCGGCGTCAACTGATTCGCCGCAAAAGCAAGCCCGCCTCGGCACCCGGCGCCTGGCGGGCATTTTTTCTGACTGGCTGGACGCGGCTTGGCTGGAAACATCGTCCCGCAGCCCCGGTTTGACAGGTAGTGCGGCTCGCTTTTGCGAAAGGCCAGCCGATCTTTGCACTTTCCATATAGTCAACATATTGACTAACTCCCCGCCTCCCTTTACTATAGTCCGTATCTTCATCCCAGCAAAAAAGGAGATCAGCCCTCGTGGATGGTAAAGTACGCATCATCTTGAACCTGCTGCGTCTGTCCGCCCAGTTGCACCGGCTGGGGCTGCAACTTGTGGAAGGGACCGGCCTGTCCAGCGTCCAGCAGTGGCAGCTGCTCGGCATCATTGATCGGAATGAAGGCATAACCTTGCGCGAGTTGAGCGAGGAAACGCTCGTCACCAAGCAAAACATGACCGGTCTCATCGAGCGCATGCGAAAGGGCGGATGGATTACGACGTGGAATGATGTGCAAGACAGGCGCGTGACACGGGTGCGCATTACCCAGCAAGGAAAAGACACGCTCAAACGGATGCAGCCGCGGACGGCGGCGAGCAACGCCCGAACCTTTCAAGACTTTCAGGAGGAGGAGCTTGCCATGCTGGACGAGATGCTCGACAGGCTGTCCCGTACCGTGCGCGTACAAGTAATGGAACAGATCGAAAGGAGCAAAAAACAAAAATGACTGCCTATCAGCGAAAAATTACAGTGGCGCTGATGATCGCTACGTTTTTGTCGGCCATTGAAGCGACGATTGTCAGTACCGCCATGCCGACGATTGTAAACAAACTCGGAGGGCTGGAGCTCATCAGCTGGGTATACGCCGTCTATCTGCTGACTTCCGCAGTGACGACTCCCATTTTCGGGAAAATCGCCGACCTGTTCGGGCGAAAGAACGTATTTTTATGGGGATGCGCCCTCTTTCTGGTCGGTTCCATGCTCTGCGGCCTGTCCCAAAGCATGGAGCAGTTGATCTTGTTCCGCGCCATCCAAGGAATCGGGGCGGGAGCTGTCGTTCCGATCACCTTCACGATCATCGGAGATATTTTCACTTTTGAGGAACGGGCGCGCGTGCAGGGTCTGTTCGCCTCCATCTGGGGAATCGCAGGTATTTTCGGCCCGCTTGTGGGCGGCTTCTTCGTCGATTACGTAAGCTGGCACTGGATCTTTTTCATTAATGTGCCGTTCGGCCTGCTCTCCGTCTGGCTGATCGTGAAAAACTTGCACGAAAAGCTGGAAAAGCGGGAGCGTAAAATCGACTACGGCGGGGCGGTCACCTTTACAATCGGGACGACAGCCTTGCTCTACGCCCTCTTGACAGGCGGCAATGAGTACGCCTGGAATTCGCCCGTGATCTACTCGCTGCTGATCGTGACCGTCGTCTTCCTCGTGGTGTTTTTCGCCATTCAGAGGCGCCATCCGGAGCCGATGCTGCCGATCCAGTTGTTCCACATTCGCGAGGTGTCTGTGCCGAACCTGATCTCCTTTCTGGCGAGCGCCATCCTCATCGGAATCACCGCCTATCTCCCGTTGTGGATTCAGGGCGTCCTGCAAAAAGGCGCGATCTACTCGGGGCTGATCCTGATGCCCATGTCCATTGGCTGGCCGATCGGTGCCACGCTGGGAGGACGACTGCTCGTACGTTACGGTGCCAGACCCATTTCGCTGCTCGGCATTCTCTTTCTCGTGCTCGGCACCTTTTGCCTGTCCCTGATCACGATGACGACACCGCCCTGGCTCATTTTCGGCATCGTCTTCGTGCTCGGGCTCGGCTTCGGTTTGTCGATCACCATTTTTACGATCGTGGTCCAATCTGCGGTCGACTGGAACCTGCGCGGGGTCGCAACCTCGTCCAACACGTTTGTGCGGACGCTCGGGCAGACGTTGGGGGTCTCCGTGATGGGAACGTTTCTAAACCAGCACATCGGCAGCCACGCAGACTCGGGAGCGCAAGTCCCTCCTGCCACGCTCGCAGCCGGGATTCATCAAAACTTCCTGATTGTCGCGGCTCTCGCGCTCGTCTGCCTTATCATCGCCTTCTGGCTTCCGAAGAAAAATCCGCAACCCGATCACGGTAAGGCTTGATGCCTGCACAGGACAAAACGGCTCTTTCGCCACATCGGCTTCTTTCCTGTCCGGTCGTACCGCCGATTATTTGTCCTGTGCCTCGCTTTTTTCGTCGTTCACTTCTTCTGCCCGTCCCCCTGTCGCGTCCTCTTCCGGCTCACTTAGCCACGGAAACAGCGTCCCTTTCTGCAGCGCCTCTGCCAGCGTGAACTGGTTGATGTACGGATCGGGCGGACACGGTTTTACCGGCGCGATCGGGGGCGTCTGCTTCCTTTGGGCTGTCCGCCGCTGCGGGGGCCAAGCTCCCCAGCCGTACCGCCCCCAGCCACCCTGCATCCAGTAAAGGGGCGGATGGTACGGCATCCCTCCATGATAGCCGAATGGCATGGACTGGCAGGGCAGAGGGGGGCGGGTCAGCTTGCCGGGCAGCACGTGCCGCTGCTGCTCTCCCGGCTGGTGCGGTGACCACCTGTTCACACGTCGTCCTCCTTCATCGCCTTTCTCTGTCGCTGTTCTTCTTCCATGATAAACAGTGCCTCGCGGAATCGCTGGGAGTGGACAATCTCTCTGCCGCGCAAATATTTCAACACCTGGCTCACGTCCGGATCATCGGTGAGGTTGATCAGCCATTGATACGTCGCCCGCGCCTTTTCCTCCGCCGCGATGTTGTCGGCGAGGTCTGCGATCGGGTCGCCCTTGGCCTGAATGTAAGCGGCCGTCCACGGCACGCCATTCGCATCGGTGTAGAACAAGGCCCGGTCATGATCCGCGTAATGCGCCCCTAGCCCGGCCTCTCTCATCTGCGCGGGAGTGGCGTCCTTCACCAGCTTGTATACCAGCGTCGCGATGACCTCCATATGCCCCAGCTCCTCCGTCCCGATGTCGGTCAACAGCGCCTTGACCCGTTTGTTCGGCATCGTGTAGCGCTGGTTCAGATAGCGCAGCGCGGAGGATAGCTCTCCGTCCGGTCCGCCGTACTGCGTGATGAGAAATTTCGCCAGCTGCAGATCGGGCTTGCTCACCCGTACCGGGATTTCCAATGCTTTTTCGTAAATCCACATGCCTGATGCCACCTATCCTCAATACTCGATTTCCCAGGGCCACGGCGTTTGATGCCATGTCCAGCGATCGGGGGACGCGGAGTTTCCGTACTGCAGCAACGGTCCGCGTCCCTTTTCGTATGCCTGCCGCAGCTCTGCCAGCTGGGCGGACAACGCTTTGTACTGCCATGCGGCACGCTGATCGTCCGGATTCATGTCCAAATACAGCTGCAGCTCCACGAGCGCAAACTGGACCTCCTGCAATCGCCGCAGCGTTCGGCCATCTCCCATCGGCTGTCGCCTCCTTCTGGTTGCTTGCCTTTACCTGTCCGGGCGCATGCACCGCCACACTGACAATGCCCTGCTATCACCGTATGCACATAGGCATACGGCGGTCCCAGGTTTCAAGGCAACTGCGGAAAAAGCGCTGCCCCGACGCAACGCGCCGCCTGGCTCCCTTTCCGGACAGAGCCGGAAATACCGCGTCTTCGCCTCGCCTTGCTGCCATGCGGGCAAACAAAAAAGCCTCCCCTGTCAGGAAGCAATGTCTTCCTGCCGGAAAGGCTGTGCTCGTTTCTCGTTTCGTTTACGGGGCCGTTACCTTTTCTTTCGGCTTGGTAACGATGTGATGACCGAGCGGCAAGCCGCGTTGCTCCAGCTCGGCTGCAGTCACGATATGGAGGGTCTCGCTCTTGCAGGGCATTGGCATCAGACCGCCGAACGGGCTCATCACCCTGCCAATGGTATCTGTCTCGATGAGTACGTACAGGCCTTTTTCCTCCAGTTGTTGAATAAAGTCACCCCAGCTCTTGGAAGTAATCTGATCCGCATGCTTTGTGAACATGACTCCCATTTCTCTTGCTAACATTTCCAGTCCCCTTTGTCCTATCCCACATATATCTGCTTCAAAAAGATATCCTAACAATACAGGGAAACCTTTCGTTCTGGCAAAATCCAGGGAAGCCAAAAAAACGCGAAAAACGGTTGTTTTTGACCGCTTTTCGTTTCCGCAAACGCGCCTCATCGCCATGCGTGCCATTTGATCATGCAGACGCGCTTTTTTGCCGCTTGCGCATTGGCAAGAGGCCCAAGTTTGTCGATTTTTTGAATGATCTGCTCAAAAGCCCGTCGGCAACTCTGCCTGCAGCAAGCGCGCAAACGCAATCCAGTGGATCTCGCCGTCCGTGCGCAGCTTGATCCGCCGCTTCTCCTGATCGATGTGGACGACGTGGGCAGACAGGCGGCGCGGCTCGTGGCCGTCGTAGTAGGTCAGCGTCAGGCCGCTGCCCGTCTGGTACGCCTGCCACACCCGCTCGCTCAACTCTCCCAGCTGATCCAAATCCAGCTGGGGCGGCACGTAGCGGCGCTCCTCCTCCTTGATCCGCGCGTACCACTCCCGGTGCTCGGGAAGTACGAACCGGCTGGAAGCAAACAGGTTATCCTTCTTCGACACACGCGTCTCTCTCATGATATCCTCTCTCCTCGCTGATGTTGTGCGACCCACTTGCCGACCAGCTCCTGACACTCGGCCCGCAAGATTTCGATGGAGTAACACGCCTCGCGCAAATACCCGCGCTGCCGGTATTGCACGACGTAGACATGCCCCTGCCGCCGGTAGCTGACCACCACGCATCCCCGCTGGCGCAGCAGGCGACGCAGCTGATGATGCTGCCGCTCCGCCCAGCGGGACAGCTCCAGCAGCACCCAGTCAAACACAGCCTGGTAGGACAGCTTGAGCGGCACGTTTCGGACCTTCCCCCAGTCGACCATGACCACGCGAAACAGGATGCCAAACAGGACGTACAGACGCATCAGCTCCTGCTCCCCTTCGCCCGTCCACTCCTGCTGCCCGCTCACTTGTAGTGCCCCCCGATCTTGCGGGCACGCTCTTTCGCCTGGCCTGACTGCTGCAGGGAGGCGGCCCGCAGGATCGCGTCCTGACCGTAGCGGTTGCGGATGTCATCCATGGCACGGGCGAGCGAGCGGCGCTTGTGCTGGTCGGCGAACAGGCTAAGCTGCAGGACATTGTCCGGCACGAGCTGACCCAGCGTGACGCCGATGCTGCGCACGGGCGTCTGCTGCCAATGCCGGTCGAACAGACAGCAAGCCGCTTCGTACAGCGTCATCGCGTCGTTGGTCTGCTCCGCCAGCTTCATTTGCCTGCCAAAGCCAGTCGCCGCATCCAGATCCGCTCCCCGGCAGCCGACAGACAGCACCGAGCCCATCAGTTCCTTGCTCCGCGCCCGGCGGCATACCTCTTCGCACAGCTCCAGCAGCACGACCTTGACCTCCGCCGCCGTATGATAGTCCCGCGGCAGCGTCATATGGTGGCCGATCCCTTTTTGCGTATCGTACGCCTGGAGCGAGACGGGCGAATCGTCTATTCCGCGTGCGGTACGCCACAGCACCTCGCCGTTCACTCCGAAACGGCGGGCGAGCACGGCTGGTTCCATTTCCGCCAGCTGCCGGATCTGGTACACCCCCATGCGGTGAAAGTGGCGCTTCATCCGCGAGCCCACCCCGAACAGCTTCTCGATCGGCAGCTTCCAGAGCGTGTCGGCCAGCTCTTCCCGTTTGAGCCAGAAATAGCCCTCCGGCCGCTTCTTGGCGAAGTTGTCGCAGGCCATTTTGGCCAAAACCTTGTTCTCCCCGATCCCAACCCGGCAGTTGATCCCGGTCTCCAGCCAGACGCGCCGCCGGATCTGCTCCGCCATCTGCAGCACGTCGCCAAACAGGTGCACGCTCCCGGTCACGTCGAGAAACTGTTCGTCGATCGAGTACGGCTCGACTTTGTCTGTAAACGATTCAAAAATGCGGGTGATTTGCATCGAGATGCGAATGTACATCTCCATCCGCGGGCGGACCACCACGAGGCTGCGGCACTTTTGCTGCGCCTGCCACAAGGCTTCTGCCGTGACCACGCCGTACGATTTGGCAATCGGACATGCTGCCAGGACCACCCCGCTGCGCCGCTGCGGATCTCCCGCCACGACGATCGGCTGATTCCGCAGCTGCGGATTGGCCGCCTTCTCGATGCTGGCATAAAAGCTCTGCATATCGACCAAAAAAACGATCCGTTTGTTCGCATTGGCCATATCGACATCCCCTAAATAAGAACTGGTGTTCTCATATGAACTTCATTTCTAGTATAGCAAACAAACGTTCGCTTTTATACCTTCTCCCGCGAAATTTTTCCGGTAACTCTTTCCAAATTCCGTCTCCCGCATCAAGGCGCCAGCTCCCGCTTTGGCTTCTCCTGCATGCGCAAAGCGCCGCTGGCGATAAAAGCGGCCAGCGCAGCGACAAAGCAGACAGCCGTAAAGACGGCCACAGCGAAAAAACCGCGAAACGCCGCGTAAAGCAGACCGGCGATCCACGATCCGAGAGTCGTGGCAGCGTACATGACGGAATTGGCCAGGCTCGAAATCGTGCCGCGTATCGCCGGGTTCAACGAAGTCAACAGCCCCATCATGAGCGGAAAAAGGATTCCCAGCAAGGTGAAGATAAGAAAATACGCGCCTGCCACCACGGAAACAGACGGCAGGTACGGAAGGACGACAAAGCAACACGCCAGAAAAACCAGGCCCGCGAGCATCGCACGAAAACGGCTGATGGCAGAAAGCACATAAGCGCTGGTCATGCTTCCCAGCAAGTTTCCCAGTCCGAGAAACATCATCACGTACCCTACCTGCCCAATCGACAGGTGAAAGCGGTCCGTCATCCACTTTCCGATAAAAGCGAAGGCTGCAAAATTCCCCAGTTGAAACAGGAAGTACGCCAGGAAAGCTCCCCGCGCCACGCAATTCGTCCACAGCGGGAGGTACCGCTTCCAGAGAGGGCCCATCTCGCCATGACCGGGATTCGGCCGCATGTCAGGCATGGCAAAAAAGATCGCAATCGCCAGCAGCAGCGAGCATGCGCCGATGACAAAAAACGGATACGACCAGTGGACGGACGCCAGCAGGCTTCCGATTGGCACACCAAAAGCCTGGGAGACGGCCAGGCCGGCTGCCGCGATGCCCATTGCCTTGGCAATTTTGGGGACCGGAAACAGCGCGGGAATGGTCGCCCAGACCTGCGGCGAGACAAAAGCTGCGCAGATGCCGGCCAAAAAGCGGTACAGAAACATCGACCAAAAGCCTGTGGCAGTGCCGCACAAAATCGTCGCGACGGAAAAGCCCAGCATGCCGAAGAGCATCACTGTCTTTCTGTTCCAGCCATCGGAAAGCGGTCCCGCAATCAGCGCAAAGACGGCATAGCCCAGCGCATAGGCGCCCACCATCCAGCCAGAGAGTTCAGTAGAAATATGAAACAAGCCTTGCAGTGCAGGGAGCAGCGGCGCAATCAAAAAGGTATCCGTGCCGATGACGAACATGATCGAAAAAAACAGGGCAAGGAAGGCATTCATCTGAATCACTTCTCCAATCGTCGTTAGTTTTGTTGTTCAACAATTATTGAACTATAGAACAAAAAAAAGATTTCTTTCTACAGCGTATCCAGAAATCCGGGCAAATACGTATCGAAGGTCTCCAAATTGAGCTTCATATACTTCGTCTGGGCTTCTTTCCGTACTTGAATCAGCTTCGCCTCGCGCAACGTGCGGAAGTGGTAGGACGTATTCGACTTCGAGATCTCGCAAAGCTGTCCAACCTCCCCGCAGTTCATCTCCTTTCCGTTGGCATACAGCGTTCGGATGATCTCTAGTCTGGTTTCATCCGCCAGCGCTTTAAAAATTTTTATCCGTTGTTCCGTATCCAATGCTTTTTGTGTAGTCATAAAACCATTGTACTAAACAATCGCTGAAAAGCAAGCGACGAGAAAACTTCCACGCGAATTCCATGCAGGGAAAGTGCCGCCCCCTAACATTTCGCCCCGAGCACAGAGCCTGCAATCCGCGCATGGCAACAAAAAGACCTTCTCCACATCCGGAGGAGGCCTTTTGCCATTTTACCTGTCCGCCTGCTTGCCAGCCAGAAGCCCTAATCAAACACGATGCCGTCCAGCACGCCCTCGCGCTGCAAATAATCGCGCAGGGGGCGGTACTCGGCCTCCCGCCAGAAGGCCTCCTCCGCCACGAGCCGGGCCGTCTCCTGGCGCGCCACCTCCAGCGCCTTGTAGTCGCTCACCAGGTCCGCCACCTTGAACTCGGGGAGGCCGCTCTGCTTGGTGCCGAAAAAATCGCCTGGTCCGCGCAGTTCCAGATCGCGCTGGGACAGCTCAAAGCCGTCCGTCGTCTCGCACATGACGCGCATCCGCTCCTTGCCGACCTCCGACTTGGGATCGGCGATCAGCACGCAGTACGACTGCTCGGAGCCGCGCCCGACACGTCCGCGCAGCTGGTGCAGCTGGGCGAGGCCGAAGCGCTCTGCATCGTACACGACCATGCAGGTGGCATTCGGAACGTTTACCCCGACCTCGACCACAGTCGTCGAGACGAGCACTGCGTATTCCCCGGCGAGAAAAGCCTGCATGACCGCATCCTTTTCCTTCGCCGGCAAGCGCCCGTGCATCAGGCCCACGCCAAACTCGGGAAAGACGTGCGTGAGCTGGGCGTGGACGTCGATCGCGTTTTGCACGTCCAGCTTTTCCGACTCTTCGATCAGCGGGCAGATGACGTATGCCTGCCGCCCGCGGCGCAGCTCGGCCCGCATCTGCTCCAGCACAGCCGGAAACTGGTCGTGCTTTTTCCACGTCGTCAGGATCGGCTTGCGCCCTGCCGGCATCTGGTCAATCGTGGAGACGTCCATATCGCCGAAAGCGGTGATCGCCAGCGTCCGCGGGATCGGAGTCGCGGTCATGAACAGGACGTCAGGAAAAAGCCCCTTGCTGCGCAGGATGCGCCGCTGCTCGACGCCGAAGCGGTGCTGCTCGTCCGTGATGACCAGACCCAGCCGGGAGAAAAACACGTCCTCCTGGATCAGGGCATGCGTCCCGACGACGACATCGACGAGGCCCATCTGCAGGGAACTGATGACTTCCCGCCGACGCTTGGCACTGAGCGAGCCGGACAGGAGCGCCACCTCGACGCCATACGGCGAAAGCAGGCTCGTCAACGACTGGACATGCTGCTCCGCCAAAATTTCCGTCGGCACCATCAGCGCTCCCTGAAAACCAGCCTTGACTGCGGCGATCAGCGCGATGGCGGCGACCACGGTCTTCCCGGAGCCGACGTCCCCCTGCAGCAGCCGGTTCATCGCGTGCGGCGAGCGCATGTCGTCCAAAATTTCTTTGACCACCCGCTTCTGCGCATCCGTGAGCGGAAACGGCAGCGAGGAAATGAACCGGCGCACCTCGTCCAGCGGAATGGAAAAGGCCATGCCTTCGGTCTGCTGCCGGTTCACCCGGCGCAGCGCCTGGATTTTCAGCTGGAACAAAAACAGCTCCTCGAACATGATCCGGCGCCGCGCCTGCCGCCCCACTTCCGCATTGGGCGGAAAGTGAATGGCGTGAATCGCCTCCGCGCGCGGCATCAGCCGATAGCGCTCGACGATGTACCCGGGCAAAATTTCCGGGATCTGCTGGCCATACTGCCGGAGCGCCTGCTGGATCGTCTTGCGCAGCAGATTGTGCGTGACATCCCCGCGGAGCGGATAGACCGGGGCCAGCTCTCCCCGCTTGGCGGCGCGGTCTGAATCCGCTTCAGTCATCTCGCTGACCGTAACCTGCAGCTTGTGCTTGTCCCATTTGCCCGTGATGAGAATTTCTTTGCCCGGCGACAGCCTGCTTTTCACGAATGTCTGATTGAACCAGACGGCCGTGACGACCACCCGGTCCATGACTACCTTGACGGAAATGCGCGACTTGCCTTTGCCATAAAAGCGAACAGAGGGTTCGCCGTACACCGTGCCTGCCAGCGTGACCCTCTCTCCGTCTTTTACTTCTGTCAAATCGCGCACGCGGTAGTCTTCATAGCGGGAAGGGAAATACTCCAGCAGATCGGCTACGCTGTGAATCCCCAACCCGGCAAATGCTTTTGCCCGCTCTTCCCCTACCCCGTGAAGCTGGGAGACGGGAACACGATAAGACGCTGTCATTCCTTTTCCATCCGTACGCCGAAAATCTTGGCTTCGATCTGGCGCCCTGTCTGGGTCGCGGCCAGTCCGCCCTGGGCCGTCTCCTTGAGCGTCGTCGGCATCGCACAGCCGATCCGGTACATCGCTTCGATGACTTCGTCTGTCGGGATGACGCTCTTGATGCCGGCCATCGCCATGTCAGCCGCTACCGTCGCGATGGCAGCTCCCATCGCATTGCGCTTGACACAAGGCACCTCCACCAGTCCGGCTACGGGGTCACAAACCAGACCGAGCATGTTCTTTAAGGCAATCGCAACAGCCTGCGCCGACTCCTCCGGGGTGCCGCCGGCCATTTCCACGATCGCCGCCGCCGCCATCGCCGTCGCCGACCCGACCTCCGCCTGACAACCGCCTGCCGCGCCGGAGATAAACGCATTGTTGGCGATACAGTAGCCGATCGCCCCTGCGGTAAACAGGTAATTGACCATCTCTTCGCGCGTCGGCTTCAGCTTGTCCGATACCGCAAACAGCGTGCCCGGCACGATCCCGCAAGCCCCGGCCGTCGGCGTCGCCACGATCGTGCCCATCGCGGCGTTGACTTCGTTCACCGCCACCGACATCGAGACGGCATTGAGCAGCGTCGGCCCCGACAGAAACGGCTTGTTCTTCATATATTCCTGCAGCTTTTTCGCGTCGCCGCCCGTAAGTCCGCTATGGGAGAGAATATCCTCCGTCAGGCCCCGGCGCACTGCTTTTTCCATCACATCCAGATTGGCGTACATCTCTTCCATGATGGCATCCCGGCTGCGTTGGGACACCTCCATCTCCGCCTCGATCATCACCTGGGAAATCTTTTTCCCTTGGGAATCCGCCAATTCTACCAACTCAGCCACATTGCGAAACATCTCGATCCATCACTCCTCTACTCCTGCGGTCGCCAAATATCCCTAGTTCAACGACAGCAGGGAAACGTCAAATACATACGGAATCTGCCGGATTTCTTCCAGCACCTGTGCAGATACAGGAGCGTCCGTCTCGATTGCCATCAAGGCTCGCGATCCGCGCTCGTGCCGGGATACCTCCATGAGGCCAACGTTGATCCGATGCTGCGTCAGCACTTTGGCAACGGCAGCGATCATCCCGAAGCGGTCCTCATGCAGCACCAGCAGCGTCGGACTGTCGAAGCCCAGCTGCAGATGGAAGCCGTTGATCTCCAGGACCTCGATTTTGCCCCCGCCGATGGAAACGCCGACGCACACGATTGCATCCTGGTCGTCGGACAGCTTGATGCGTGCGGTATTGGGATGCTCCGTCAAGGCTTCGGACGTCGTCAGGTTCACTTCCATCCCCGCTTTTTCCGCAATGAGCAAGGAATTTTTCAAACGCAGGTCTGACGTGTCGAAATCGAGGATGCCAGCGACCGTTGCCACGTCGGAGCCATGGCCTTTGTACGTCTTGGCAAACGAGCCATAGAACGTGATGTCCGCCCGCTTCGGCTCTTTGCCGAACAGCTTGCGGGCCACCCTGCCGATGCGCGCGGCACCTGCTGTATGGGAACTGGACGGCCCGACCATGATCGGACCGATGATATCAAATACGCTTTTGTACTTCAACCGGTTCTCCTCCTAAAAGTGGCAAGGGGTTCAACAAGATTCACTCCCATTGTATCGTACAGGGTGTGAAAGCGCTACAAATTTCCCGGCCAAAATGTCTATGTCGGGGAGACAGCTAACAAAAACATCCATTCGCATCAAGGTCATCGGCTTTGGAATCAGGTAGAATCATGGAAAAACGCCAATATGTAAAAATTCACCTTATCCACATCAGGCGGATACCGTCCGCGGCGGCAGCAGTGGGAGCTGCGCAGGCAACCGTTTCCAGGCAGCTGCATGGTGCTGAGGACATCCGTGAAAGCAAGCTCGACACCGCCTTCGCAGGGCGGCTGCTCGCCGCGCCATTTCCGCACCGGGCTCCCCGTGCAACCGTTTGGCCGGATGGGCAAGAAAAAAGACACTCCCGATTCGCTCGAGAATGTCTTCCACTGTCAGGCCCTCACCATCATAATGCCCAAAAGACCGGGGCCGGCATGTGTTCCGATGACGGGACCGATTTGTTCCAGGTGGGAATCCGCCACCTGAAATTCCTGCTTGATGCGCTCCAATATTTCCGCAGCCTGATCCGGTATTGCGCTGTGCAGGACACAGACTTTCACCGGCTTTCCCTGCGCGTACTCCTGGAACGTTTCCAGCACGCGGTTCAGCGCTTTTTTCGTCCCTCTCACCTTGTCGAAGGCGGCGACGTATCCCGCAGGGTCCAGCGTCAATATCGGCTTGATGTTGAGCAGGGAACCGATCACGGCGGCAGCTCGTCCGATTCGCCCGCCTTTTTGCAAAAACTCCAGCGTATCGACGATGAAGTAGATCTGTACCTCGTCAAGATAGCGGTCGATCATATCGAGAATCTGCTGCTTGCTCTTGCCTTCCCGTGCTGCCTTGGCCGTCTCCACGCAGATCATCCCGTGCACGTAGGAGGCTTTGCGGGAATCGATCACCGTGATGTCGAGGCTCTTCTCCAGCATGGACTTGGCGATCATCGCGGACTGGTACGTGCCCGACAAGGCAGACGAGAGCATGATCGCGATAATTTGCACGTCGCTGCCATGCTGCTCGCGGATCGCCTTGTACGCTTCCGCAAACTCCAGCGGCGAAGGCTGCGAGGTCGTCGGCAGCACGCTCGAGCGGCTCAGTTTGTCAAAAAACTCGGTTGAGGAAATCGTGACGCCGTCCAGATAAGTCTCCGCTCCGAACATCACCTTCAACGGCACGACCACAATTCCCAGCGACTCCCGTACAGAGGCGTCAATATCCGATGCGCTGTCAGTCAAAATCACAATAGGCATTCGCGAGGACTCCTCTCCCAATTACTCCACAGAAAAAATGAACGGATACAGAGGCTGACCGCCGTCCTGGATCTCCACTTCGACGTCCGGATACGCGTCTGCCAGTGCCGCCTCCAGGGCTTTAGCCTGTTCCCTGGTCGCTCCTTCTCCGATGAAAACCGTGGCGATCCCGGCATCCTCGTCGATCAGCTCCTTGAGCAGGGCAATGGCGCTTTGCAGCAGATCGGGACCGGCTGTGACGATTTCCTTTTCGGCAATCCCGATGAAATCGCCCTCTTTGATCTCGACGTCGCCCATGCGCGTATCGCGAACAGCGTGGGTGACCATCCCGGTCTTCACACCCGCGATCGCTTTTTTCATCGCCGCTTCATTGGATTCCGCCCCGGCCTCGCCGTTAAAAGCGACCAGCGCCGCCATGCCCTCTGGAATGCTCCTGGTGGGAATGACGGTCACGGAAGCGTCGGACAGCTCCGCCGCCTGCTGCGCGGCCATGACGATGTTGCTGTTGTTCGGCAAAATGATGATGTGCTCCGCGTGCAGACCCTGGATTGCGCTCAGGAAGTCCTCCGTGCTCGGATTCATCGTCTGTCCGCCTTCCACGACCACGTGCACGCCCATGCTGCGCAAAATTTTGGCCATCCCGTCCCCTGCGGCAACAGCGATCAGCCCGTAAGTAAGCGTTTCAATTTTGTGCGATGCAGAAACCGCCAGCGGTGCAGCAGCCTCAGGCGCCGCCTTGGCCTCCTCCGCCTTGAGAATATTGGCGTGCTGCTCCCGCATGTTTTCGATCTTGATCCGATGCAGGCTGCCGTACTGCTGCGCATACTGCAGCACCTGCCCCGGCTGCTCGGCGTGAATATGTACCTTGACGACCTCATCGTCGGCTACGACCAGCAGGGAGTCGCCCATCTGTTCCAGCTGGCTGCGGAACAGCCCCTCTGCGAACGGCTTTTTGTTCGGCTCCGTGCTGCGGGCGATGTGCACCATAAACTCGGTGCAATAGCCAAAGGCGATGTCTTCCGTTTTCATGTGAATTTGCGCATGCTCCAGCTCTGCTTCGCTGACCGCCGCCTGCGGCTTTTTCCCATCGTCGTCGGCTGCCTCGCCGCGCAGCGCACGCAAAAATCCTTCGTATATATACAACAGCCCTTGTCCGCCTGAATCGACGACGCCGACCTCTTTGAGCACAGGCAGCATTTCAGGCGTGCGCAA
This sequence comes from Brevibacillus sp. GCM10020057, assembly GCF_042683565.1. Lineage (NCBI taxonomy): Bacteria > Bacillati > Bacillota > Bacilli > Caryophanales > Paenibacillaceae > Brevibacillus > Brevibacillus sp. GCM10020057. Next base: position 227,250 of record NZ_JBHUJW010000043.1, on the reverse strand, counting down.
CAGTGTGGACTGCGCCTGTTCATACGTTTTTTCCATGACGGTCACGAGATCGTCCGACGTGCGGGCTGCCCGGACCGCCATTTCCGCCGCCTCGCGGGCAACGGTCAGGATCGTTCCCTCGACCGGCTTCATGACTGCCTGATAGGCTACGTCCACTCCCGCCTTTAACGCCTCGGCAAACTGGCGAGAGTTGATGAGCTCTTTCCCGTTCACTGCCTTGCTGAAGCCGCGAAACAGTTGGGATAAGATCACGCCGGAGTTGCCGCGCGCTCCCATCAGCAGGCCCTTGGCGAGTGCGGACGCCGCTTCCGCAATGCGGGGAGACTCTTTGCGGCGCAGTTCCTCCGCACCAGAGGCAAGCGTCAAATTCATGTTCGTCCCGGTATCACCGTCGGGTACGGGAAAAACGTTCAGCCCATCCACCACTTTGACATTTTTCGTCAGAAGACTTGCCCCCAGGTAAACCATCCGGCTAAACAGCACGCCATCAAGATGCGTATGTGACAACTGATGTTCCCCCTTACCTATGCGTCCCTGTCTGTACGTACACCCTGCACGAAAATATTGACGGCAGCGACGTCGATTCCTACGGTTTGCTCCAGGGTGTAACGGACGCGGCGCTGCACACTGCCGGCCACCTCGGAAATTTTCACGCCATAGCTGACGATGATATGCATGTCCAAAGTCACTTCGCCGTTCTGGTTGTGAACGACAACCCCTTTGCTCAGGTTATCGCGCCCCAGCAGCTCCGCAATTCCGTCCTTCAACGCTTTCCGCGGCGACATGCCCACGAGCCCGAAAACTTCCATAGCGGCTCCTCCCGCAATCCGTGCGATCACTTCCTCGGTAACATCTATTTTTCCCAGAGATGTGCTCATTTCCACTGTCATGAAAGGACTCCTCCTCTTTGCAACAGCTTGATCGCTTTGGCAAGCGTAAACATGTTTCATACAATTCTACACTAACAAAATGAAGAAATGAAGCGCTTTGGGTCCAACCGGGAGAGCGTTAAGGAAGGCAGGGCTTTTCCTCATGTCAAGTATTGCAATTGACAGCATTCGTATGCTACTATGGTTGAGTATTTGTATTTCCCAACTTGGGGAATTCCGTTTAGATGCAACAAGGAGGTGGATCGTAATGGCACGTCGTTGCTTTGTAACTGGTAAATCTGCTAAAGCTGGAAACGCTCGCTCCCACTCCATGCGCGCAACTCGCCGCACCTGGGGTGTTAACGTACAAAAAGTGCGCATTCTCGTGAATGGTAAACCGAAGCGCGTTTATGTAAGTACACGAGCACTGAAATCCGGACTGGTAACTCGCGTGTAGTTTTCTGCACAACGCGAAAAAAAGCACCCTTGAGGTGCTTTTTTGCTTTTCACAGGCGCACGCTTATTCCCTCGGATGCCGAGGTCCCTCGGGAGGCCGAGGCGACGCCGTTATTTTTTCTTGTTGAATGCCTCTATGATGCCGCGGATCATGCCACCCAGGAACTTCGGCAACTTGATGGTGTAAAACCTCATGCTACCCCTCCTCACCGAAATTACTTCACATGATACAAATACCAGCCCGCCCCCACGAGAGCCAACGATAAAAGGCTATACCAAACCCACGGAGGTGCCATGTACAGGAAAATGGTGATACCTCCGACAGCCAACGCAACCCCGAGAACACGTCGCAAGGCGCCCCCCTGTCGCAGGCGATAGGAGCGCAATCCCATTTATACTGCACCTCCTTCAGGTGTTCTCCCACACGTGCATATTACATCATATTCTGCTGTCGGATAAACATGTATCCTGTCAGGCGAAAAAGTAAAAACGCGCGACACGGCAGCCTGCACACGTCACAGATACGAGGAAAATGGCAGACAGCCCGCTGCCTGTCAGATTGCGTAAAAAAATCAGGCAACAGATTTGCTGCCTGATTACCTTATGCACAACGTCCCGACAAAATGCGTGTCCCTTTTACGCGAAACGATCCCGGGACGGAAACAGCAGCGAGGACGCACTGGTCATCACAACTGTCAGCACAACCCCGGCAATGATCAACTCGGGGAGCAAATACGTGATGTTGTAAACGAAGGAATACAGGGCGACAGGAGTCCCCTCCGGCGCGTATTCCCCAAACCAGACGATCCCGGAGACAAAGTGGCAGACGAACCGCACCAGGACTCCTGCCAAAAGCCCGCCCCACAGCGCCAGGATGCGTTTTCCTCTCCCTTCAACAATCCAGTGGCGCGCCAGTCCGGCCAAGCCCAATGCTCCGAAGGCGAGAGGGTAATCCAGCAGCAATTGCACAGGATGCACAACCGTGCTGCCAAAAAACAGCTGCAGCACCCCTACAGCCACTCCCGTGATGATCCCTGCCCACAGGCCGCGCCGCACTGCGATCAGCGCAATCGGAACCATCACCAGCGAGACCGATCCCCCTTGCGGCATGTCGAACAGCTTGATCATGCTGAAGACGACGGCCAAGGCAGCCATCATTGCCATTTCCAGCCAGGTTACAAGTCGTACTCGTTCCATACTCGTTCATCCTTCCCTAAAAAGCCTGTCATGATTGCCAATGCCCATTCGGCTGTTACTGATTCTAGCCAAAGCCGCACATCCTGTCAAAAGGAAAAGCCGCGACCACTACCTGGCCGCGGCATCTTCGGTTTAGCGCACTTTTTCCAGAAACTGTTTGGCCCGCTCGCTCTTTGGCTGCCGGAAAAACTCCTGCGGGACCGCCTCCTCGATCAATTGGCCGTGATCGATAAACAGGATTCGGTCAGAGACTTCCTCTGCGAATCGCATCTCATGCGTCACGATCGCCATCGTCATGCCGGTATGGGCGAGACCTTTCATGACCTCCAGCACTTCCTTGACCATCTCGGGGTCGAGTGCGGAGGTAGGCTCGTCGAACAGCATGATCTGCGGCTCCATGACGAGGGAGCGGGCGATGGCGACACGCTGCTTCTGCCCGCCGGACAGACGGGACGGATAGACGTCGGCTTTGTCTGCCAGGCCGACGCGCTGCAGAAGCTCTATTGCCTTGCTCTCGGCCTCTGCCTTGGACAGACCTTTGACCTTGACCGGTGCGTACGTCAGGTTGCCAAGGACCGTCATGTGCGGGAACAGATGAAAGTGCTGAAACACCATCCCGATATTTTGGCGAATCTTCATGACGTCGGCATTCGGCGCCGTGATGTCCTGCCCGTCGATGATGATGCGGCCGGTCGTCGGCACCTCCAGCAGGTTCATGCAGCGCAGCAAGGTCGATTTCCCCGAGCCGGACGGTCCGATGATGGCGACAACCTCGCCCTTGGTGATCTCGGTAGAAATTCCTTTCAGCACCTGCAGCTGTCCGAACGATTTGGTAATGTTGTCAATCTTAATCACTGCGTCTCATCCTCCTCTCCAGCACGCGCGCAAACCAGGTCAGGATCATGACCATGACGTAGTAGAGAGCACCGGCGATGATGTACGGCTCAAAGTACCGGAAGATCGCCCCTTTCACGACGTTGGCGTTTTGCAAAATGTCCGCGAGACCGATCGTGGAGACGAGCGCAGACTCTTTCAAAAGCGCAATCGTTTCATTGACCAGCGCAGGCAAAATGTTTTTGATTCCCTGCGGCAAAATGATGTCCAGCATCATCCGGCGATACGGTACGCCGAGTGACTTCGCCGCCTCCCACTGCCCTTTGTCCACAGCGAGAATCCCGCCGCGAATCGTCTCGGAGATGTACGCGCCGGAGTTCAGTGTAAACGTCAGGACAGCCGCTTCCAGCTGCGAAATGTTGTAGCCCGTCAGCTGCGGCGTCGCGAAGTAGACGAAGGTCAGCTGCAAAATCAGCGGCGTCCCGCGAAAGACGGACGTATAGGCGACTGCCAGCCAGTTCAATGGACCGAATTTGGAAATTTTGATGAGTGCCAGAATCGAACCCCAAATGAACCCTAGAACAACCGAAAGCAAGGTGACGAGTAATGTGACCTTTATCCCCTGAAAAATAAAAGGGATATAGGGCACAATCTGTCCAAAATCCAAATTCATGCCCAATCCCATCCTTTGCTACGAAACATGAACATGCATGGCGATTATTGACCGAACCATTTTTTGATCAGCTTGTCCATCTCGCCATTTTCCTTCATTTTTTTGATGACCTTGTTAAATTCGTCGACGTGCGCGGAGCCTTTCGGGAACGCGATTGCCGAGCCGTTCGCCTCTTCAGACTCGATCGTGGTATACTGCAGGCCCGGGTTGCTCTCCACGAAGCCTTTCGCTACCGTGTCTTCGATAATCGCCGCGTCGACGCGACCGGTTTTCACTTCTTCAATGATTTCCCCAACCTTGTTCAAGGAAGTGATTTGCAGGCCTGTCGCTGTTTTGGCCAGTTCTTTGGCAGCGGACTCCTGGATCGAGCCGAGCTGTACCGCTACTTTTTTGCCCGCCAGCTGTTCAGGCTTCGTCAGGTTGCTGTCTTTTTTGGAGACGATCGTATTTTTCGCATCGTAGTAGATGTCCGAGAAATCGACGTTCTTTTGGCGTTCCGGAGTCGGGGTCATGCCGGCCATGACGAAATCGGCGCGGTTGGTTTGCAGAGCCGGGATGAGTCCGTCGAAGTTCATGTCGGTAATTTGCACTTCGTAGCCAAGCTCTTGGCCGATGTATTTGGCGATGTCCACGTCAAAGCCGGCAATCTCGTCCTTGCCGCTGGTCAGATCGTGGAATTCATACGGCTTGTAGTCCGCAGATGTAGCCATGGTCAGCGTCTTTTTCTCCCCGCTCGGCTGGGCTTGCTCCTGGCCTGCCGGCTGCTGTGCAGGGGCTTGTCCTGCTCCGGATTGATTGCCCGTGCCGCATCCTGCCATTACGGCTACAGCAAGGAGTGACGTTAAGGCCATGGAAAAGATCGACATCTGTTTCTTCATGAAGGTACCTCCATCAGGATTGTAGTTGGTCCAAGATCGACAATACAGGTGCCGAGCATGCAAATGAAATAGATGACTCGACAACTTATATTTATACACAACAATGACTATTTTAATCATTTAGCGAACAAATTCAATCAAATTTTTAGCCTCCTTTTAAATACCCAATTTACAGAATTTTATTTATAAATGACCCCCCCTCGCTCGCCACATTTGTAGGATGTCCTTTTTTTCTCCTGCGCTTCCATCGAAAATGTGCGGAAGGCTGGCAAAAATGCAGCCAATCCATTATTCTGCATATGAACGACGACTTTTAGGAGGAAGGAAGGATGGCCATGCAATGGACTGCCCACTTTGAAAAGCAGCTCGCCGCAATCCTCGAAGAACTGCGCACCTACGTCGAAATGGAGACGCCGACACACGACAAAGCTGCAGTCGACCGGCTTGGCGCATTCATCGCAGAACGCTTCCGCTCGCTCGGCTGCAAGGTCGAAGTCATTCCCCAGGAGAAATACGGGGATCAGCTGCGGATTGAGTACGGGATGGGCACGGAGCAGGTTATGGTGCTCGGCCATTTTGACACAGTGAAGGAAGTGGGAACACTCGCGCGGGAGCCGTGGAAGATCGAGGACGGACGGGTATACGGGCCCGGTACATACGACATGAAGGCCGGAATCGTCTTCTGCTACTTCGCGCTCAAGGAGATCATCGAGCAGAACATCCCTTTGCAAAGCAAGCTCGTCTTTTTCTGGAATACCGATGAGGAAATCGGCAGTGAATCGTCCGAGGCATGGATTCGGCAGGAAGCCAAGCGGAGCAAATGTGCGCTGGTCATTGAGCCTGCTGCTGGCGACGGTTCGCTGAAGACGAGCCGAAAAGGCGGCGGGGAGTTTTTCCTGAAAGTAACCGGCCGGGCAGCCCATGCCGGAAACGATCATGCCCTTGGCGTCAATGCGATCGAGGAAATCGCTCACCAGATCATCGCCATCCAGGGATTCACCGACTACGAAGCAGGCACGACGCTCTCCGTCGGGACAATTCGGGGAGGCACCGTCTCCAACGTCGTGCCGGACTTTGCCGAAGCTGACATCGATGTCCGCGTCAGCACGCGTGAAGAAGCGTCGCGGATCACGGCTCTCATGCAGCAGCTCTCCCCCGTCCTGCCCGGGGCAAGGCTCGTCGTGGAAGGGGGCATCTGCAAACCGCCGATGGTCCGCACCCCAGACACAGAGAAGCTGTTCCTGCTGGCACAAGAGCAGGCCAGGCTCGAAGGCTTCGCCTTGACAGAACGCGGGGTGGGTGGGACGAGCGACGGCAATTTCGCCGCTGACGAAGGCATCCCGACTCTCGACGGACTGGGGCCGGTCGGCGACGGGGCCCACGCCTCGCACGAACATGTCGTCATCGATGCGATCCCGGGACGCATCGCGGTTCTTTTGCGCCTGTTCACCGCCCTGTAGCCGCCGCTGCTCGATGCCCGGACAAGCGACGGCGTTTTCTTTTGCTCTACTTTTCGCTCGCCGGTCATATACATTCCCTATCAAACGGGAAGGAGCGATTGAATCGTGGAGTATGCAAAACCGGTACCGAGCAATCCGGTCGGATTTTGGCGACGTCTGGGGGCCAACTTGCTGGACGGCCTGATTATCGGCATCCCCCTCGCCCTCATTTCCTATCTCGTCACAGGTGAGACAAAAGGAAACTGGTTTACCAATCTGGTGTCGATACTCTACAGCTTGCTGCTTCCGATATTCTGGTACGGCTACACGGTCGGAAAACGCATCGCGGGCGTGCGCATCGTCAAGGTAAACGGTGAACCTCCGGGATTCGGAACCATGCTGCTGCGAGTCGTCGTGGGCAGCTGGCTCGTCTACACCGTGACGCTCGGGATCGGCGCCATCATTAGCGCGATCATGGCAGGGGTCCGCGAAGACAAGCGCGCGATCCACGATCTGATCGCAGGAACGTACGTCACTTCCGATCCGCCGGGGCCGGCAGCAGGCAGCCGCTCCTGAAAAATGAAAGGGGCTGCCCAAAAAGGGCAAACATGCGACCAGCACCGAATTGAAAACCTTTGATTTTTCAACGTTCCTGAACGGCAAAAGGGGCGTCTCCAAGTCGAAAAATCGACTTTTGAGACAGCCCCTTATTGTCTTACCTGTTTGTCTTGCCAGTTTGTCTTGCCCGATCAAAGCGCTTTCCTTACCCGCGAATGGAGGCAATCGCCTGGGCGCGGTCCGATTGGTTGAACACGGCGCTGCCGGCAACGAGGACTGTCGCACCGGCCTCCTCGCACAAACGCGCTGTCTGGGCGTTCACGCCGCCGTCGATCTCGATCTCGACGTGACCGAGGCCGCGCGCGTCCAGCATGTCGCGCAGCTCCTTGATCTTCGGCACGACGCTGTGAATAAATTTTTGCCCGCCAAAGCCGGGATTGACCGTCATCAAAAGGACCATGTCCAGGTCAGGCAGCACCGGCTCGATGGTCACCAGCGGCGTGGCCGGATTCAGCACGACGCCTGCCTTGACTCCTTGCTCCTTGATCAGGTACAGCGTGCGGTGCAAATGGCGGCACGCTTCCTGGTGAACGGTAATCCAGTCCGCCCCGCTTTTGGCGAACTGCGGAATGTAGCGGTCCGGTTCCTCGATCATCAGGTGGACGTCAAGCGGCAGCTTGGTCACCGGACGGATCGCCTCCACGATCAACGGACCGATGGTGATGTTCGGCACGAAATGCCCGTCCATGACGTCGACGTGAATCCAGTCGGCTCCTCCCCGTTCGACATCCTGTATCTCTTCCCCCAATCTGGCAAAGTCGGCAGACAGAATGGAAGGCGCAATTTTTACCATGGTTTATTCCTCCGTTGATATTCTTTCAGCTCGTCGCGGAACTGCAAGTAATGGTCGTACCGCTCCCGGCTCACTTCGCCCGCTGCCACCGCCTCCTGCACGGCGCAGGACGGCTCGCTTACGTGCAGGCAGCCGCGGAATTTGCAGTCAGGCGAACGCTGGGCGAAATCGCGGAACGCTTCAGCGAGGTCCAGCTCATCCATGTCCGCGAACTCCAGCGAGCTAAATCCCGGCGTATCCGCCACGTAGCCGCCGCCCGCAAGCGGGATCAGCTCGACATGGCGCGTCGTATGCTTGCCCCGTCCGAGCTTTTCGCTGACATCGCCTGTCTGCAAGCTGATGCCCGGGAACAGCGCATTGATCAGGGACGACTTCCCCACCCCGGACTGCCCGGCAAACACAGAGATTCGGTCGTGCAAGATGTCCCGGACTTCGTCCAGTCCGCGCGGCTGCTTCGTCGATGTCGGGATGACCCGATAGCCGATCGCCTCGTACTTGGCCACGATGGCGGCGATTTCTTCCTCCGGCACCTGATCGGCCTTGGACAGGATAATGACGGAATCGATCCCGGCATGCTCGGTATGCACGAGAAACTTGTCCAACAACAGGGAGCTGAAGGCAGGCTTGAACATGGAAAAGACGAGCACTGCCTGATCCACATTGGAAATGGGCGGGCGAACCAGCTCGCTCGTCCGCTCACCCACCTCCATCACGTACCCTTCTTCTTCGTTGATTGCATCGTAGACGACCCAGTCCCCTACGAGCGGGTTCACCTTGGCTCCCTTTTTCTTGAAAAGCCCGCGCGCCCGGCAGCTGTATATGCGCTCTCCATCGGCTACGTAGTAAAATCCGCTCAACGCTTTCACAATCCGTCCTTCTGGCATTCATGTCCCTCCATATGATTATGGCAAGCTACTGTACGAAATCGAACTGGTTTGGTATTCCACGTATTCGTTTTTCGCCGGATCTTTCTTGAACACCTTGATGACGGCATCCTTTTGCGGAGACAGGACGAGCGGAACGTCGTACTCCTTGCTCGTGGTGATCGTCTCCTTGAACAGGACTTGCCCGTCGCCGCGCGCGTCGCTGACTTCGATCTTGATGTCCGCCGTCTCGCCTGGCACTACTTCGACATAGACCGGCGCGTTGGCCAGCTTCGCTTCCTGCGGATATTGGCCGTTGCTCACGGTCAGCGGCACCGCTAGGCCTTTTTGCACCTGCATGCCCGGATCGTACGGATGCGTGGAGAGGACGATGCCCGCCTTGTCGGTGGTGAAAGTCGGCTCCTCCTTGATCTCTCCAATGGCCAGACCGTATTTGAACAGCTCGACGCGAGCCTGCTCCATCGTTTTGCCCGTGACGTCCGGCATTTTCACGAACGCTTTGCCTTTGCTGACCGTAACGCGCACTTCGTCCTTGGTCGGGTACACCTTCGCGTTTGCATCCGGCGATTGGCCGATGACGATACCCGCTTCTGCCTTATCGTCCTCGACTTCCTCAAAGGTAATCAGCTCCGGCTTGAAGCCCATTCGCTTGAGCGTATCTTCCGCAACCGAACGGGACAACGAGACGAGGTTCGGCATGTCGACGGCCTCTTGTCCTTTGCTCACGTAAAGCGTCACGACGGCATTTTCCTTCAGCCGCATGGGCGGTGCCGGGTCCTGCCGGATGACCATGCCTTTCTCGATGGTGTCGTTGGCCTCCTCGACGATGTTGGCGACGAGCTTGGCCTCCTCGATCTTCTTCTGCGCCAGAGACACTTCGATGCCTTCAACATACGGGACCGCCGCCTCCGGTACAGACGGGAACACGTTCAGCAAGAAATTGAACCCGAAAAATGCCAGCACCAGGAACAAGCCGATGCCCGCCACCCACCATAGCGTCTTCACCCACCATTTTTTCTGCGGCTTCTCATCTTCCTCGTCATCGCGCGGCTGTTCGTACCGGCTGCGCTGACCGGCGCCAGTCCGTCCGTTCCCGTGATTGTCGAGCATCTCCTGTGTAATGACCGGGACGACACGCGTCATTTCTTCATCGACAGGGAACGTCAGCTTTGGCTCATTCAAGCGCTCGGGCAAAAGGCACGTCTCCAAATCTTCGAGCATTTCGCGCGCCGAGGCGTAGCGCAGAAACGGATCTTTGACCAATGCCTTGAGGATGACGTTCTCGACGCTTTGCGGGATGGCCGGATTCACCTGACGCGGCTCCGGCAAAGGCTCCTGCAGATGCTTGAGCGCGACCGAAATCGGCGAATCCCCGGAAAACGGCAGCTCTCCAGTCACCATCTCATACAGCACGATGCCGAGAGAATAGATGTCGGACTTTTCCCCCGTAATTCCGCCCCTCGCCTGTTCCGGCGAGAAATAGTGCACGGAGCCGAGCATCGCATTCGTATGGGTAATGGTCGTGGAAGTGACTGCACGGGCGATCCCGAAGTCCGTCACCTTCACCCGGCCGTTTTTGCCGATCATGATGTTGTGCGGCTTGATGTCTCTGTGAATGATCCGGTTTTGATGGGCATGGTCGAGGGCATCGCAAATTTGCTGCGCGATCCGCACCGCTTCTTCCACCGGCAGTGCCCCTCGCTGGACGATCAGCTCTTTCAGCGTGTAGCCTTCTATGTATTCCATCACCATGTAATGGGTGTCGCCTTCTTGCCCGACATCGTAAACGCCGACCACATTGGGGTGAGACAGGCTCGCAACCGCCTGCGCTTCCCTCCTGAACCGGTTCACGAAATCTTCATCCGTGCCAAACTGTGAACGCAGCACTTTCACGGCAACCGGACGATTCAAAATCAAATCCCTGGCTTTGTACACGATAGCCATGCCGCCCCCGCCGACACGGCATTCCAACTGGTACCGTCCTCCAAGCCGTTGACTTTCCATCTCTCTCACCCCTCTTTCTCACTGGCAACGGGCGTATTGCGGATTGCAACCAGCGTAATATTGTCTTGCCCGCCAGCAGCCAATGCTTCTTGCACCAGGCCATCCACTTTCTCCTGAAGTGATGTCTGTTTGCGCATCCATTCTTCCATGACGGAAGCCGGTACTTTGTCGCTCAGCCCGTCGGAGCAGATCAGGACGACATCGCCAGGCTCCCATTCAAACTGGTCCAGGTCGATCAGCACGTCCGGTTCTGTGCCCAAAGAGCGCATGATGACGTTCCGGTGCGGATGGACAGCGGCTTCTTCCGCCGTAATCTGCCCGCTTTTGACCAGCTCGTTCACAAGCGAGTGATCCTCCGTCTTCATCACCAGGCCGTCGGCGCCGAACTTGTACAGACGGCTGTCGCCGATGTGCGCCGTAGTGACCGTGGTCGGTCCGAGCACGGCAGCAATCGTCGTCGTTCCCATCCCGCTGCATTCCGGATGCTCCTGTGCGTACTCATACACTTCCTTGTTGGCGAGCAGGACGGAATTCATCAATTGCTCGCGCACGTCCTCTCCGTCCAGGTCGCCATCGATGTGACGCAGTTCTTTTACTATTCGCTCAACTGCGAGGCGGCTCGCAATCTCGCCTGCCTCATGCCCGCCCATTCCGTCAGCAAGAACGGCGAGGGCGCGTCCGTTCGCGTCAGCCTCGCAGGCGAAGTAGTCCTCATTCACGGAACGGACGTGTCCTACATGGGATTTCGTTGCAATTTCCATGGTATCACCCCACGGTTTCTTTGGCATGTTGTGCCCTCAACTGGCCGCACGCGGCTGCAATATCGCTGCCGTGCTCTCGCCGGATGGTCACGTTGATTCCTTTGTCCTCCAGGATGCGTTTGAACTGGAAAATCTCGTTGCGCGGCGTGCGCACGTAGTCCCGCTCCGGCACGTAGTTCACCGGGATCAAGTTGACGTGGCACAGCATATCCCCGATCAGGCTCGCCAGCTCTTCTGCGTGATGCGGCTGGTCGTTCTTGCCGCCGAACAGGCCGTACTCGAAGCTGATCCGGCGCCCCGTCTTGTTGATGTAATGACGGCATGCTTCCATCAGCGTCGGCAGCGGGAAGCCCCGGTTGATCGGCATCAGCTGCGACCGCAGCTCCGAGTTGGGAGCATGCAGGGAAATGGCCAGGTTCACCTGTCCGCCGCGCTCTGCGAACTCGTAAATTTTCGGCACGATGCCGCTGGTGGAGACAGTAATATGGCGGGCGCCGATGTTCAGGCCGCGATTGTCGTTGATGATGGAGAGAAACGCCATCAGACTCTCGAAGTTCTCAAACGGCTCCCCGATGCCCATCACCACGACATGGCTCACGCGCTCGCCTTCCGCATCGAGCTTGCGCTGCGCCATCAATACCTGGGATACGATCTCGCCCGCATCGAGGTTACGCTTGAGCCCGCCGAGCGTGGACGCACAGAACGTACAGCCGATCCGGCATCCCACCTGCGTCGTCACGCAAATGCTGTTTCCGTAGTTGTGGCGCATGATGACCGTCTCGATCGCATGCCCATCCACCAGTTGAAACAGAAACTTGATCGTCCCGTCCTGCGATTGCTGGTGGGTGATCTCTGTGAGCGGATCGATGCGAAACGTGTCCGTCAGCTTTTGACGCAGCTCCTTGGACAGGTTGGTCATCTCTTCAAAAGAGGTCACGCGCTTCACGTACAGCCAGTCAAAAATCTGCTGCGCGCGAAACGCTTTGTCTCCCGCTTCCTGCAGCCATTGCTTCAATTCGTCTTGCGTCAAACTGTATATGAGCGGCTTTGCGCTCGTAAATGTCGTCATCGGCATTGCTGTCTCACATCCTCAAATTCGTCGCTTGCATGTTTCAGTCATCTTATCATTGTACCTTGCATTGCGCCACGCTTCAAACGGTTTTGCCATCGAATCCGGAAATGCGTCGCTTTTCCTAGTGTAAACCAATCCGCAAAGCCGCAAACAACGGCAAAGGAGTGGCATCGTCCCGCAAGGCGCGCCACTCCTCTCATCAGCCTTTTCTTCGCAGACGGGCGATAAAGAACCCGTCGCTTTCAAAATGATGCGGTAAAATTTGCACGAAGGCCCCGGACTCGTCCATTTTGTCCCGCACGGCCACGGGCAGGTCGCCTTGCAGCGTCGCATCCAGGACAAACTCCGGATGCTTGTCTGCAAATCGCCGCACGACTTCCTCATTTTCCTTCGGCTCGATCGTGCATGTGCTGTACACCAGCGTGCCGCCTGGAGCGACCATCCCGGACAGACTGACCAAAAGCTGGTACTGGAGCTGCGAAATGGCGCGGACATCCGCCTGGGACTTGTTCCATTTCAAATCCGGTTTGCGGCGGATCACGCCGAATCCTGTGCACGGGGCATCGAGCAGGACCCGGTCAAAGGTGCCGAGTCCTCTCTCCGGCAGATCCAGCGCATCGCCGACGATCGGCTCGATGATGGTGATGCCCAGCCGCTTCGCCGAGGCGGCAATCAACTCGCGCTTGTGCGGATGGACATCGTTGGCGATGATCTCGCCGCGGTTGCCCATCACCTCTGCCAGATGCGTCGTCTTGCCGCCCGGTGCCGCACACGCGTCGAGCACGCGCATGCCCGGCTGCGGCGCGACTGCAGAGGCGACCAGCATGGAGCTTTCGTCCTGCAAGGTGTAATAGCCTTCCTTGAACAGGCGCGTTCCTGCCGCATGCCCGCCGTCCAGCAGAATGCCCTGCTCGCACAGCGCGGAGGGGCGTACCTCGCTGCCTTCTTCCCGAAGCTTCGCCATCAGCTCGTCCTTCGATATTTTCAACGGGTTGACGCGAATGGACGTATGCGGCGGCCGGTTGTTCGCTTCGCAGATGGCGCGGGTCGCTTCCTCCCCGTACTGCTGCAGCCATTGGCGCACCAGCCATTCCGGATGCGAATGGGTGACGGCGATTTGCGCGGCCACATCTCCCTTGGGCAGCCGCTCCCATACGTCCGGCTGGCGCAGCACGTTGCGCAGCACGCCGTTGACCATGGACGCGATCCCTTGATGCCCGCGCCGCTTGGCGATTTCAACCGCCTCGTGCACGGCTGCGCGCTCGGGGATTCGATCCAGGAAACGGATCTGGTACAGGCTGATCAGCAGCAGATTGCGGACCCAGGTCTGTACCTTTTTCCCGCCCACAAACTGGGACAGGACAAAATCAAGCGTAAGTCTTCGCTGGATGGTGCCGTACACCAGCTCGGTCACCAGTGCGGAGTCGGCCGCGCTCAATTCCGCGCGGTCCAGGACGTTGCGAAGCTCAAGATTGCTGTAGGATTTATGTTCTTCGACCCGATTCAGTACATCGAGAGCAATTTCACGGGCGCCTTTTTTTGCCACGGGCTATTCTCCTACCTTTGTGCCGATTTCAATGCCGCTGCCCGCTCCGCGCAAAAAGTCGAGCGCGCTCATCTTCTTCTTGCCCTCTGGCTGCAGCTCCGTGATTTTCACGGCGCCGCTGCCGCAAGCTACGACCAGGCCATCCTCTTCCCGGGCGACGATCGTGCCCGGTTCCTTGCCCTCATCGTTTGCAGCGAGCTTTTCTACCCACCATATTTTCCACACTTTTCCACCACATGTCGTAAAGGCGACCGGCCACGGATTCAGCCCGCGCACCTGGTTGTAGATTTGCTCGGCTGTGCGCGACCAGTCGATGCGCTCGTCCGCGCGCTTGATGTTCGGCGCGAAAGTCGCGGCAGCGTGATCCTGCGGCTCCGCAGTGATTTCTCCAGCCAACAGACGCGGCACGGTGTCAACCAACAAAGCTGCGCCTGCCGCCGCCAGCTTGTCGTGCAGGCTGCCGACCGAATCCCGCTCCTCGATGGGAACGACGACCTTGGAGAGCATGTCCCCTGCGTCCAGCGCCTCCACCATGTACATGATCGTGACGCCGGATTCCTTTTCTCCCTCCACAATCGATTTGTGGATAGGCGCGCCGCCTCGGTATTTCGGCAGCAGGGAGGCATGGACGTTGATGCAGCCAAAACGCGGTGCCTCGAGCAGCCGCTTGGGCAAAATCTGCCCGTACGCAGCGGTCACGATCAGGTCGGGCTCTGTCGCGAGCACTTCTTTTAGCGCTGCTTCCTCTTTGATTTTTTCCGGCTGCAGGACGGCAAGCCCATGACGCAAAGCCGCCTCCTTGACAGGCGGCGGCGTCAGCACCTGCTTGCGTCCCACGGGGCGGTCGGGCTGGGTGACGACTCCGACCACATTGTACCCTGCCTCGAGCAGCGCCTCCAGGCTGGAGACGGCGAAGTCAGGCGTACCCATGAACAAAACGCGTGCATCTTTCAAAATGGTTTATTCCCCTTCCTCATCCTTGCTGATCGGATACACTTTGTCGGCGACATCGATGAACAGCACGCCGTTCAAGTGGTCGATCTCGTGCTGTGCGCAGCGGGAGAGCAGCTCTTCCGCCTCCATCTCGATCGGATTGCCGAAGCGATCCTGTCCGCGCAGCTTGATCCAGGCGTGACGGCGCACGTCCCCGCGCAGGCCCGGAATGCTCAGGCAGCCCTCCGGATAGTCGAACTGCTCGCCTTTGAAGTCGACGATTTCCGGGTTGACGACCTCGATCAGTCCATCGCCGCAATCCATGACGATGACGCGCTTGGAGACGCCGACCTGCGGTGCCGCGAGACCGACACCGTCCGCATCGTACATGGTATCTGCCATATCATCCAGCAGCTTGTGCAGGTTGGCATTGAACTTGGTGACCACAATTGCTTTTTCCCGCAGGATCGGGTCCGGATGTTTTACGATTGTGCGAATAGCCATTTGGTTGTTATCCTCCCTAAAGCAGTACGTACGGATCAACGTCGATTGTCATGAGTACCTTCTGCTGTTTGTTCCATTCCTCAAACGCAGCACTCGCCCCGGCAAGCAGGGCAGGCAACTGCGGCTCATCCCGATATTTTAGCATGATCTGAAAGCGAAATCTATCCTTCACCCGCGCAATCGGCGAAGCGACAGGCCCGAGCAGGATCGTCGTCTCGGCCAGACGCTGCCGCAAATAGTCCGCCATCATATGGGCGCTGCGGATGACCACGGGCACATCCTCGTGCGAAAAGGTAATGAGCACCAGCCGGAAGTACGGCGGATATCCGGTGCGCCTGCGCTGCAGCATTTCGTCGCGGTAAAACGCCGGGTAGTCGTGGCGCGTCGCATGCACGATGCTGTAGTGCTCCGGCGTGTACGTCTGGATGACGACATCGCCTTCGAGCTCGTGCCGACCTGCCCGGCCGCCTACCTGCGTGAGCAGCTGGAACGTCTTCTCGGCTGCGCGAAAGTCCGGCAAGTGCAGCGAAGTGTCCGCCGCGATAATCCCGGCGAGCGTCACCCGGGGAAAGTCCAGCCCTTTGGCGATCATTTGTGTTCCGAGCAGGACGTCTCCCTGGCCATTGCGAAACTTGTTCAGAAGTTCTTCATGCGCCCCTTTGCGCGAGGTCGTGTCCACGTCCATGCGAATGACGCGGATGCCCGGGAACAGTTTGGCCAGCTCCGCCTCGACCTTTTGCGTGCCTGTACCAAAAAAACGGATATGCTCGCTCTGGCACTCCGGGCAATGCGCAGGCTGGGCGATGGTATACCCGCAGTAATGGCAGCGCGCCGTGTGGTTGGTCTTGTGGTACGTCAGCGAAATGTCGCAATGGATGCAGCGCATCGTATATCCGCAGGAGCGGCACATGACAAACGTCGAGAAGCCCCGGCGATTGAGAAAAATCACCATTTGCTCCTGCTTGGCCAGCCGGTCGGCGATCATCTCGTGCAGCTTGCGGCTGAACATCGAGCGGTTCTCGGCTTGCAGTTCCTCGCGCATATCCACGATGTGGACGGTCGGCATGGGACGATTGCCTACCCGCTCCGGCATTTCGAGCAAGGTGTAGCGTCCCCGCGTCGCCAGCGCATACGTCTCCAGCGCCGGCGTCGCGCTCCCCATCAAGAGCACCGCCTGGTTGTGCTTCGCCCGCCAGAGCGCGACCTCGCGGGCATGGTAGCGGGGCGTTTCCTCCTGCTTGTACGAGCTTTCGTGCTCTTCGTCGATCACGATCAGCCCGACGTTTTGAAACGGGGCGAAAATGGCCGAGCGCGCCCCGACGACTACCTTTACTTGCTTGCGAATGATTTTCCGCCATTCATCGAACTTTTCGCCGGAGGACAGGGCGCTGTGCAAAACGGCTACGTCTGCGCCAAAGCGCGCCTTGAAGCGCTCGACCATCTGCGGCGTCAGGGAAATCTCCGGAACGAGAAAGATCGCTTCCCGCCCTTCTGCCAGCGTCTGTTCGATCGCTTCGAGGTACACCTCCGTCTTGCCGCTCCCCGTCACACCATGCAGCAAATACGCGGCGTACTGACGGTCCCGGATGGACGTAAGGATCGGTGTCAGCGCCTGCTTTTGCGTCCGCGTAAATTCCGGTCTCGCCTTCTGGGCAAACCGCCTGTTCGCGTACGGATCGCGGTATACCTCCACCTGCTCGATCACGAGCCAGCCTTTTGCCTCCAGACTTTTTAGGGGAGAGCGCGGAATGCCCCATTCGTCGCGGAGCATCTGGATGGAAAACGACTGACCTTCGTGCGCGGCGAACAACTCCAGCACACGGCGCATCTGCCCGGCACGAGGCGGGAGCGAAGCGAGCGCCTCGCTCAGCTGCTCTCCTTCGAGCAAACAGCGCACGAACGACTGTTGCTTGCGCGTGATGCGGTCCTTTACCTGATATTCGGTCGCCAAAAGCCCGCTGGAAATCCAGCCGGGCACGAGCAGAAACTCATCAGGAAACTGCTTCTCCACCTCCGCGAGCGGCAAGTGGCGCTTGCGATACAGCTCCCAGAGCAAACCGGATTGTCCGCACATGTCTTCCTCCAGCTCGTCTGTGGCCGTCAGCCATTTTTCCGCCCTGCCTTTGAGCACAGCCGGCAGCATCGCCTGTACCGCCGTGACCCACGGACACAAATACTGCTTCGACATCCACTCGCTCATATCGAGCAGCTCGCTCGTCAGCGGCGGCGTGTCGTCCAGCACCTGTTCGACATCCTTCAGCCGCGCCGGATCTGCGATCTCAGCTCCTGATTCCGCGATGCCGACGACGTAGCCCTGCAGCTTGCGCGGGCCAAACGGAACGACGACGCGGCTGCCGACCTGGATGAGAGGGGCGAGCCAGTCCGGGACGCGGTAATCGAACGGCCGGTTCGTCCGATTGACCGGCACGTCCACGATGACCTGCGCGATCATGACAGCTCCGACAGCGGACGGCCGGACAGCTTCAACAAAACGGCGTCAAACAGCTTATCCGCCACCTCGCGTTTGTCCATTTTCTCCAGCGCTGCCTGCTCTCCGGCCCGCGTGAGCAGCGTGACGATATTGGTGTCGCTTCCCATGCCCGCGCCTTCCGTCAGCACGTTGTTGGCGACGATCATGTCGAGATTCTTCTTCTCCAGCTTCGCCTGCGCATGCTGCAGCACGTCTTGCGTCTCTGCGGCGAATCCGACGACGAACTGCCCTTCTGCCTTTCGCTCCCCAATCGTCCGGAGAATGTCCGGCGCCTTTTCCAGCTCCAGCACCAGCGGACCGTCGCCTTTTTTCATCTTATGCTCGTGCACGGTTTTCGGGCGATAGTCGGATACGGCGGCCGACTTGACCACGATATCGCTTTTTGGCAAATGCTGCATGACAGCGTCGAACATTTCCTGCACGGACTCGACGGCGACGAATGTCACGCCGGCCGGTTTCGCCAGGGCAGTCGGACCGCTGACCAGCACGACATCGGCCCCGCGGTCTCTTGCCGCTTCCGCGATGGCGTAGCCCATTTTGCCGGACGCATGGTTCGTGATGTAGCGCACCGGATCGATCTTTTCCCGCGTCGGGCCAGCCGTGACCAGCACCCGTTTCCCTGCCAGATCGCGCGGACGAGCCTGCGCTTTTTCCTGCTCGGCAAAAAACGCGCCGACTGCCGCCAGAATTTCCTCCGGTTCTGCCAGCCTGCCTTTGCCGACCCAGCCGCAAGCGAGCAGGCCCACACCCGGCTCCACAAAGCGATAGCCAAAGTCCGCCAGCCGCTGCATATTCGCCTGCACTGCCGGATGCTCGTACATGTTGACGTTCATCGCGGGGGCGACCATGACCGGGGCCTTCGTCGCCAGCACCGTCGTCGTCAGCATGTCATCGGCGATTCCGTTTGCCATCTTGCCGATGATGTTCGCCGTAGCAGGTGCGATCACGACGAGGTCAGCCTTGTCCGCCAGGTCGATATGGCTGATGACATGGGGATTCGGCTCCTGGAATGTATCAATATGTACAGGTTGATGCGATAAAGCCTGAAAAGTCACGGGCTGGACAAACTGCAGCGCGTTTTGCGTCAACATGACGTGCACCTGCGCCCCGGCCTGCGTCAGCTTGCTCGTGAGCGCCGCCGCCTTGTAAGCCGCAATGCCCCCTGACACGCCGAGCACGATTCTTTTTCCTGCGAGCGAATGCATCCGCTTCCTCTCCTCTCTTCCCCATCCGAAAAAAACAACCTGCAGGAGGTTGTTTTTCGTGGGTCAGCCTTATTTACGTCCGTCCAGAAATTCGTGGACCAGCTCATCGGAGATAAACTCCTCGAGCGCTTGCCCGACGAACTTTTTGGATTTCGGTTTCACGACTTGCAGCTCGCTGTTTTCCCGCAGCTGGCGTGCGCGCTTGGACGCCACCGTCACGAGAATGTATTTGCTGTCTGCCTTTTTGGTCAGCTCATCGATGGATGGATACAGCATAAATTATTCAGCCTCCTTCAACCATTTGCGATACTTGTGAACCTGGCGATCCTTCTTCAGATGTTCCGCCGTGATAATCGCCGCAATCCGCTCGCACGCCGACTCGATGACGTCATTGACGACCACGTAATCGTAGTGGTCCATCAATTCGATCTCCGCGCGGGCTACTTCCATCCGCTTGCGAATGACGTCTTCGGTCTCGGTGCCGCGGCCGACGATCCGGTTTTCCAGTTCATTCAGGTCAGGGGGTGCCAGGAACAGGAACGTCCCCTGCGGGAAGCGTTTCTTGACCTGCAGCGCCCCTTGCACTTCAATCTCCAGAATAACATCTTTTCCCGCAGAAAGCATTTCATCCACGAACTGTCTCGGGGTGCCGTAATAATTCCCTACGTATTCCGCCCATTCCAGCAGTTCGTCCTGCTCGATCATCCGGCGAAATTCTTCCCTGGACTTAAAAAAGTAATTGACTCCTTCCACTTCTCCCGGACGCGGCGCACGAGTGGTGGCAGATACGGAGTATACCAGCTCGGGCATTCTCTCCCGCAAAGCTTTGCACACCGTTCCTTTTCCCACTCCTGCCGGCCCGGACAGAATCAAAAGAAGACCGCGATCCATCATGGTCATGATTCCACTCCTACTTTATTCATCCGATTCGTCATCTTTGGTCGTCAGCCGCTGGGCTACTGTCTCCGGCTGGACGGCCGACAAGATGACGTGATCGCTGTCCGTAATGATTACCGCGCGCGTCCGTCTGCCGTACGTCGCGTCCACGAGCATGTTGCGATCGCGCGCTTCCTGAATAATCCGCTTGATCGGCGCAGATTCCGGACTCACAATAGAAATAATACGGTTCGCATTGACAATGTTACCAAATCCAATATTGATCAGCTTGATCGCCATAACGGCCCAGCCCATCCTTTCATCCTACTCAACATTCTGCACTTGCTCTCTCATCTTTTCCAACTCGGTCTTGATCTCGACCGCCAGATGCTGGATGCGCAAATGATTGGCTTTGGACGCGATCGTGTTCGCCTCCCGGTTCATCTCCTGCAGCAGAAAGTCCAGCTTGCGCCCCACCGCTTCCTCTTTCTCCAACTGCTGGCGAAATTGCTGGCAATGGCTCGTAAGCCGGGTGATTTCTTCGCTGATGTCGCTTTTCTCAGCGAAAAAAACGACCTCTTGCGCCAATCGCTGCGGGTCCAGGTCAAACGGAGCTTGCGCGGCCCATTCGCTTAGCCGCTGATGAAGGCGGCTGTGGTATTCCTCGGCGCACGCAGGGGCGAGGAGACGGATTTCCTCCAGCCATTTGCCGACTGCATGCAGCCGCTGCGACAGATCGGCCAAAAGCCCGTCGCCTTCCATCTGTTTCATAGAGAGCAAGTCTGCAGCAGCAGCACGGACATTGGCAAGCAGCCATTCGGCCACTTCCCCGTCGTCTGCTTCTTCGGTCTTGCTGGTATGTATCACGCCAGGCAAAAGCAGCAAATCCTTGGCGCAAAGCGGCGTCTCCAGTGAAAAGCGCTGATCCAGCTCGCGCGACAGCTGCACGAATTGTTCGGCTACGCTCCAATCAATGGACACCGTGGAGGGAGTCGCGGCGCTTCCTTCCAAAGAAACCGTCACTTCCACACGGCCTCGCCTCACGTACTGCGCGACGAGCTTGCGAACCTGATCCTCGAGCATACTCCAGTTTCGCGGCAGCCGCACGAGAATCTCCTGAAAGCGGTGGTTGACGGCACGCAGCTCCACAGTCAATCGCAAGGAACCTCGCATGTCGTCTGCTCGCCCATACCCTGTCATGCTACGAATCATCGTTTTCACTTCCACAGACGTAAAATCAATTAATTCATTATAGGAGAGAACTCTTGGCAGTGTCAACCGAGCCAAGACCGGACAACCAAGTTCCTCCCCGCATGCCTTTGTGCTACACTGTGACTGGCAGCATCATCGTGCCAACGGACTTTTCCGATGCATTTTCTTCGATACGAGGTGAGCAATTGTGGCTTTTGACGGCGTAGTTACCCGTGCTGTCGTGCGGGAATTACATAGACTCGCGGGCGGGCGGATCTCCAAGATCCATCAGCCCCACCATACCGATATTGTCATGCAAGTGCGGACCCAGGGGGAGAACGTCAGACTCCTTCTCTCCGCCAACCCGACCTACCCGCGCATTCACATTACGACAGAGGAGTTTACCAATCCGCTGGAAGCCCCGATGTTTTGCATGCTGCTGCGCAAGCATTGCGAAGGCGGCACGATCGAGTCGGTCCGGCAGATCGGCATGGAGCGGATCATCCACATCGACGTCCGCACCCGGGATGAACTCGGAGATACCGTGACCCGGCGCATCATCATGGAAATCATGGGCAAGCACAGCAACATCATCCTCGTGGAGCCTTCGTCCGGCATGATTCTCGACAGCGCCCTGCACGTGACCATGGCAATCAGCCAGTATCGCCAGGTCGTGCCGGGCAAAACCTACGTCGCACCGCCCAGCCAGAACAAGCTCGATCCGCTCGCGGTCACGGAGCAGGCGTTTCTTGCCTCCATCGACTGGAACAGCGGCCGGCTGGACAAACAAATCGTCGAGGCTTACACGGGGATCAGCCCGCTGCTCGCCAAGGAGATCGTCTTTCGGGCCGGACTTGCCAACCGCGAATCGCTGTGGCAATCCTTTTCCGGCATCATGGAACAAATCCGGCAGCATCAGTACGCTCCCGCCATCGTGGAGACCCGGGACAAGGCGAATTTTCACGTCGTCGAGCTGACGCACCTTGCCGAAGCCGGCACCGCCACTTCGTACCCTTCCGTACAGGAATGCCTGCAAGCATTCTACGCGGGCAAAGCCTTGCGCGATACAGTCAAGCAGCGTGCCCACGACCTCATCCGCTTCGTCAGCGGGGAAAAGAGCAAGAACGAGAAAAAAATCGAGAAGCTCGAAGCGACCCTGCAGGAGGCCAAGGAAGCAGAGCTGTTCCGGCTGTACGGCGAGCTGATCACCGTAAGCATGCACCAGATGAAGCGCGGAGACACCGAGCTGGTCACAGTCAACTGGTACGATGAGACCGGGGCGACGGTCACCATTCCGCTCGATCCGCTCAAGACTCCATCGGAAAATTTGCAGTCCTACTACAAACGGTACAACAAGGCGAAAAACAGCCTGCAGGTCGTCAGCGAGCAAATCGCGCAAGCCCGGGAAGAAATTGCTTACCTGGACGGGCTGCTCGTCCAGCTCGCCCACGCCACCTTGCAGGACGCCGAAGAAATACGCGAGGAGTTGGTGGAGCAAGGCTACGTCCGCGACCGCAAAAAGCGAGGCCCGCGCAAGAAAAAGGATGTCCGCCCCGAGCTGGAGGTCTACAGATCGACAGACGGCACGGAAATTTTGGTCGGGAAAAACAACAAGCAAAACGAATATTTGACCAACAAGCTGGCAGGGCCTTACGAAACATGGCTGCATACCAAGGACATCCCCGGCTCGCACGTCGTCATCCGCGCGCGCTCCTTCTCCGACCAGACACTGCTGGAAGCCGCGCAGTTGGCTGCCTACTTCAGCCGCGCCCAGCAAGGCAGCCAGGTGCCGGTCGATTACACGCTGATCAAGCATGTGAAAAAACCGAGCGGCTCCAAACCCGGCTATGTCATCTACGAGCAGCAGCGCACCCTGTACGTCACGCCCGACCCGGCGCTCATTCGCCAGTTAAAAACGAACGCCGCCAGTGCGCATAGCGAAAGTAGGTAAGCTCATACTAAGAGCGTGAAAGGGGTCACCCCTGCCGGTTGCCGGAGATTTTTGCCCACTGCCTTCGTGATTGCCGTAGCAAAGTATTTTTTCCACGCTTCCTTGCAGCATTGCGGCATCCATCATTCCAGACATCCGGGCGAAGCTGAATTATGACCATTTGAAAGGGGGATCGGGATGAACGTTATCGGCATCATCCAGACGGATCTAAACGAATTCAGCGTCTTGTTTGAACCGCAGCAACAGGACGGTGGGCAAGGCGGTCACCAGTCCAGCGGCAAAGATCAGGGACATGGCCAGCATGAGCAGCAAGAGGATTCGCTGTTTTTGAGCTTTCTGGACGAACAGCAAAGCAGCCAGGAACAAAATGGGGGCGGCGGCAACGGCGGCCAGCAACAGCAGCAGAGCGGTCCGCAGGAGATGACCGTCCGGATCAAAGGCATCCCCGAGGGGCAAAAGGCAAACTTCCTGCAAATGTACCAGATCTTGCAGGACGCCAAAGATCCGCAGTCGCTCGAGCAATCACTGACGATCGTAAGCCAGGGCGATCAACAGGACGGCCAGGGTCAAGGGCAGCGCCATGGCAACGGCGGACAAGACCAAAGCCGCAATTCGGGCAGTCAGAACAGGACGATGCATTAAACGCTGTCCCCCTTTTCTCGGCATTCCTTCACGACGAAAAACCACCTGGAACGTGATGTCCAAGTGGTTTTTTGTCTGCTTCGCATTCTATGGATAGCCCCAGAGCTTGTTCACAAACAGGACAAGTCCCCGCTCTGCCGTTGACCTCATGTTTCTATAACCTGCGCTCACACAGGTGGGTGACCCTTCCGCACTTCTGCCTTCCCATGCATCCCGAACCAGGAGGTGGGCCTGACTTCCATCACGAAATTCTGCCTCCCTAAAAAAACGTATAAGGTTAGAAACATTTACGGCCTTACGTACATCGCAGGATCTTGATACGTTTACTCTACCACAGTTTCCTTTGTCGCTCAACGGATATTCTTTCCGACGGCAGACGGCACATGGCCGCGAACCCGAGCGAAACGCCTATTTGACAAAACGAATGGTGAGCGGATAACGGAACTCGCTGCCTTCGTTCGCCTTGACTGCCCCCAAGATCAGGAAAACCATCCAGAACACGAACAGCGCGAACAGCAGCAGCGCACCGATAAAGACGATGAGCAAAAGATAGGAGACCGCGGCGTAGATCGTGATCGTGATGCCGAAATTGAGCGCTTCTTTGCCGTGCCTGTCGACAAACGGACTGGTCTCTTTTTTGAACAGCCAGATAATCAGCGGCCCCAGGACGTTTCCCAGTGGAATCATAAACCCGATCAGCGCAGACAGGTGGGCGATCATGGCCCACATCCGTTCCTCTTTTTCATACAGATGATTCATCATGACCCTCCTGTTTTCGGATAGTTTAGTCTACGATGGAATCTGCGCAAACTTGCGAAAAAACGGAAAACGAAAAAGCGCCCGAGGGCGCCCTTCGTTCATGATTAGTATTTGCCGCCGTGACCATAACCCGAAGAGGAACCGTAGCCGTCGAACCCGTAGCTGCCACCATAGTGATGACCACAGCCTCCGTGGCTCATTTTGCACTCCATTCTGTAAACAGGCTTATAGTAGCAGTGCTTTTTGTAGTATTTTCTCTTGCAGCATTTCCGTACATGACAGCTGCAGCGAGACCTTCTGCATCCGCAACCCATTACCCTCACCCCCTCTTGATCGGTACATCAACAAGGTATGTAGGTAGGGAGGCGTTGGCATGGACACTTGCCCCAGTCCATCCGCAAAATGAGCGATTGTCCTGCTCCGACCCAAGCGGCAGCCCGGCTCTACAGCCCTTCGGCAGCATGCCGGGAAGCAGGACTCCTCCGCTCGGCCCAGACGACGCCTGCCAACACGAGGACTCCTCCCGTAACCGTGCGCCAGCTCATGCCCTCGTTCAAGAAAAGAATGGACGTCAGCACGTTGAACAGCGGGATTGCGTTCAAGTAGATGCCGGCCTTTGCCGCCGCGATCGTCTCCAGCGACTTGTTCCACAGCAAATACGCCAGTATGGTGCAGCAGAAGACCAGAAACAGAAAACTCAAGAGCGACCTTGTGGAGACGGCGGGCAATCCGTGGTGCCACGTCTCCCATGCCGCAAACGGCAGGAGCATCAGACTCCCCAGCAGAAAGGACAGCGCGGTGAACAGCTCTCTGGAAAGCTTTTCCTCGCCCTGTGGCCGCTTCAGCTGGACAACATACACGGTCCAAATCAACTGGGAGGCGAGCACCAGAATATCGCCCCACAGCGAATGCCGCCCCCCTGCTTGCGGCTGGACTGTGATCAGCAAAACGCCGCAGATTCCGACCAAGAGCCCCATCCATTGCACGGGGCGAATCTGCTCACGCAAGTACAGCGCCGCAAGCAGCAGCGTAAACAGCGGCAACGTCGCAGAAATCATGCTGGCGTTGACGCCGCTGGTGAGAGAAACTCCATATGTATTGAGCCAAAAATAGCCGGCAACTCCTGTAAACGAGAGCATCGCAATCCGCTTCCACGGGATCGGTGCCGACGACTCAGGCGACTGTCGACGCCCTCTCCAGGCGAAAGGCAGCATGAGCAGGCTGGCGAGCAGCAGTCGCAAAAACATCAAGGTAAACGGCTGAACCGTGTCCAACGTCCACTTCATGGGCACGACAGTCAGCCCCCACAAAAAAACAGACCCAATCAGCATCAGGTATGCTCGATTCAATGTCATCGTTCTCCTCAAGAACAGGGTAAATAACAGACAGATAAAGACCCAACCTACTGGGTGACGATCTTGCGCAACTCATTGATGCCGTGGTGATCGGGTATTTCCTGATACTCCTTTACCTTGGGCAGCGTCAGCAGATTCGGCCGCATCATGTACCCTGGCTTGGAAATATAGACAACATCACAGCTGGCGATCAGTTCAAATACATCCGGATGATTGGCCTCGATCGTCCGCAGATCCAGATGGGTAATCCCTGCATTGTACAAATCGTTCATCATCCCTGCGGCTCCGCGGATGGTGGCACAAATCAGGCCGACCTTGGTATGGCGCGGATACGCCTCCATCGCCGGGATAACCGTCGTCGGGTCCGGGATAAAGTCGAGACTGACGAGCGGCGGCGATTCCTTCGGGAGCGACTGCTTCATCGTCCGCAGATTGACGGAAGGGTGTGTCACAATCGCCTTGTACTGTTGCAAAAAGCTCGCATCCTGCTCCAGCCTGCTGGTGAAGTCCTCGAAGGTGCGTCCTTCCACCATGGCGCTGGGCAAATGATACTGGACAAGCCGCAAATATTCGGCCAGCTCCAGCTCTGTGAAGCGCAAAAACAGGACCGGAAACTGGTTGATCTCCTGCATGACCGAGGAAAGGACTCGCGTGAACTCGTCCATCGAATACCCCATCGCCTTGACTTTGTGCAAGGTCTCCTTGGCCAGGAGCGCCAAATGAGCAGGATTCCGGGTCAGGAGCGGATCATTGACCAGACTGCTCACAATCGTCCCCCGGCCCTGCCGCGAGTCGACCATGCCCTCCTGCTGTAGCCGCAGGTAGACGCTGCGCACAGTGTTGTAATTGATCTTCAGGTGGGCAGCCAGTTCTCTTACCGTCGGGAGCTGCTCGTTCGGGGGGAGTTCTCCGCTCCTGATCAAGGCCGCAATCTGCTGGTACAATTGTTCGTGATAGGAAACATTGGAATCCTTCTGAAGCGTCAATTTGAACATGGCTTCACCTCTCCTTAGCTACTGGAATAATCGTATATGAATTCAGAATGTAACGTCAATAGAGCGGGCTGGATGAAGGTCCTTGCGGCGGAAATACTAAACCTGTTCTCACTTATCTCCGACGAAAGAGGGTGACCGCATGGGAGAGCACAGCCGTTTTCGCGAAGGTGAAAAATCGCCCAAAAACGCAGTCTACATGGAAGTAGGCGAAACCGGGGCGAGTGTCCAGGACCCGATGATCATCGAACTGCGCCGTGGGGAAAAGTTCCCGGCGACCCGCAACAAAAATCGGGTATGGACGCAAAAGTAAGAAGCACGCCCCTCGAAAAAACTGGCAGCACGCAATCTGGATGATCTTCTTCCTTCCAGCCTTCATGAAAAAGAACCAACCCTCCCAGCCGGAAAGGTTGGTTCTCCCGTTTCCCTATTCGTCATCGTCCTCGTCGTCTTCATCCAGCTCGTCTTCCTCGCCGGTCACGTAAACAATCGACACACCCAGACTTTGAAGCAGCTGCAGCACTTCCCTGTTCAACTCCGGGTCCATCAAGAGGCCCAGGCTCTCCACCAGTTCCAGTTCCTCCAACTCTCCTGCTTTCGCGTCGTCGATCAGTTCGATAATATCAGTCAGTTTCTTTTTTTCCAGGACCGCCATCAATTCTTCCGTGGTCATGATGTGTTCGCACCTCGTTTTCTACTTGCTTTCTTATATAATAGTACATAACGAAACCGTTGAAAACCAAGCAGCGAGGTGGTTCTCTCATGTACCCGCAACCCTTTTTGGAGTATCTGGTGCAATTTCACGTAGAACGCGACTATTTTGAATGTCATGAAATACTGGAAGAATATTGGAAAAGCGCCCCCGCCGCAGAACGCCAGCCTGTCTGGGTCGGGCTCATCCAAATAGCCGTCGGTCTATACCACCAGCGCAGGGGAAATTTGCGAGGCGCCGAAAAAATGCTCCAAAGCGCCTTGAACATCGTTCGTCGGCACCAGCAGGACATCCGGCAGCTTGGCCTGGACAGCGCCGCCTTGTCGCAGCTGCTTGAAGATCGGCTAAAGGAAGTAACCGCCGGAGCACCGTACCGCAGCCTGACCCTCCCCATCCAGGATGAAGCGCTGCGCCGCGCTTACGAGCAGGCATGCGCACTGCGCCATGCGCCCGTCCACTGCGACAGCGACATGAACGATCATTACCTGCTGAACAAGCACATGCTGCGCGACCGCAGCGAAGTATTCGCAGAAAGGCAGCGCCAGCTGGAGCTGCGTGAACAGGAGCGCAGCAAGTTGGAGGGATAAGCAGTCAATACTCTTGCAAAAAAGCCGGGGCGATGGCCTCGGCAAAGTAGTACGGGCACGGCAGCACTTCGGATGTGCAGAGCCGGTAAAAGCGCACGCCTGCCGCATGTGCCTGCCCGGCCTTGACGACGAGCAGCGAAAGCGTGTCGAGCGGCTCTCCGATTGCGGTCGGTGAGGCCGCCAGCTGGACGTATTCACTGGCGATGGGAAGCAGCCCTGCTGTCAGAGCCTGCCCGACCAGCTTGCGGTGCGTCCCGTAATAGAGCAGCTCGGGAGGTTCCTCCTCCGCCAGCCTGCCTTTCGCTATCGTCGGCGAAAAGCCGTGTGTCGCCCGGATCAATTCTCCGCCATCCCACTCGAACAGCCTGCCAGGATCGTGCTCCACGACCTGCCATAGATGGGCCCTCGTGACGAACTCCCCGCCTTTTAGCGTGCGTATATATGCGAGCAAAGGTTCCACCGGTGTATAGCCGTATGTATCGTAATAGAGTCGGACGTACTCGCTGTTTTGCCGCAAAACGGACAAGAGCCGTTTGCGCAGTCTCGCTTCTTCGTGGCTCGCAAGCATTGGTCTCCCTCCTGCACCTTTTTCTCAATAAATCCACCAGATCACAGAAATGACGAGTCCCAAATCGGCCAGCATATGACTGAACCAGGTCGGATAGACCGACGGAAAGCGCTCCTTCATCCTCCCCCAGACACTGCCGACCGCAAAGACGATCAAGGTGATGCAGCATCCCCACCCAAAACCGAACAGCACCGTCGACACGACAAGATGGTAGAGCGAGTAAAAGAAGCTCGTCAGCAGGATGGCGACGAACCTGCTCATGCCCAGCACCAGACGCTGCAGGACGAAGCCGCGCCAGAACAGCTCTTCCAGCAGCGAATTGACGATGGTCAGGTAGAGGAAAAAAGACCAGATCCACGGCTCCGTAAGTCCCCATGCTTCCAGGATGCCGCGTATTTGCTCCGCTCGCCCGTCGGCCCGAAGCAGCAGCCAGATGCCGCCTGTTCCGCCGAGCAGCAGCAGAACGCCGAAGGCCAGACCGCAAACCGCCCCTTTGCTCTCGAACCGCCCCCAGGCCAACTGCCAGCTTTTTTGCAGACTCCCTTCCCACCAGCCGTGAACGACGGGGATGCCCAGGCAAACGAGCAGGTGAAAGCAGACGAAGGTGACAAACAGACTTTGCTTTTCCACGAGCCCGTAAAAAATGGACAGGGTGGCTGCAAAACCGTATCCGATCAAGAGAAGCAGCGACCTTTTTTGCTTCATAC
The DNA here is from genome assembly GCF_042683565.1 of Brevibacillus sp. GCM10020057. Taxonomy (NCBI): domain Bacteria; kingdom Bacillati; phylum Bacillota; class Bacilli; order Caryophanales; family Paenibacillaceae; genus Brevibacillus; species Brevibacillus sp. GCM10020057. The sequence continues at coordinate 197,753 of NZ_JBHUJW010000043.1, read as the reverse complement.
GGACAAGCTCCTCCCCAAAAGAAAACGATTGCCGATTTGATCGTACGCTGTCTCCACAATCAGTTTAGTTTTTGCCTTTCCCCGCCGCCTGTATACAGGGCCGCAACCAATATACAAACGATTCTGCAAATGGTATACTATGGCTTGCGCTTTTTGAAAAAATTTTTTTGATAAGGAGGACCCCTATTTGTGGCGAAACCGAACGTTCCTACTCTTAATGACCGGTGAGGTAATCGCAGGAGCAGGGATGTGGATCTCCATCATCGCCAACCTGCAGTTCATGCAAAGCCTGATCCCGTCCGATACGGTCAAGGCGCTTGTCTTGATGAGCGGCCTCGTCGTCAGTATCCTCCTTTCCCCGAAAGCGGGGGTGATCATTGACATGTACGACAAAGGAAAAATCATGCTGATCGCCAGCCTGATCCGCTGCTTGAATCCCGTTTTCATGTTTCCGGCTCTCTCTCAAGCATCCTTGGCCTGGATGGTCGTTTCCCTCATCGTCATGCAATGCTCCGCCGCCTTTTACTTCCCGACCGTGCAGGCTTCCTTGCCCGCCATCTTGTCCAGGGATGAGCTGCTGAAAGCGAACAGCGTGTATCTGAACATCTCCACGCTGTCCCGCATCGGAGGTACCGCAATCGGCGGGGTGCTGGTCGTCTCGATGGACCTGTCCATGCTCTATATTTGCTCGATCATCGCCTATGCCATCCTGACTGTCGTCACCTTGTTTTTGCGCATTCCGGCCATCACGACCCGCAGCATGAAAGAAAAGGTGGAGTTCCGGGAAGTGCTCGGCATCGCCCGAAAAGATCCTGCCCTTTTGGTCGGCTTGATTAACAACGGGCTCATCACGCTCTTTCTCGGCGGTATCAACCTGATGATCCTCAACTTTAGCGAAGTTCAACACGAGCCGCGGCTTATGGGCTGGATCTACATGGCGGAAGGACTGAGCATCTTCGCCGGGGGCCTGCTTGCGAAGCGCTGGGTCGGCGGCAAAAACCTGATGGCCTCCTCTACGCTGATGCTCGTATTTTTCGGCATCTCGCAATACGGCATGTCCTTTGCCACCCATAGAGTGACAGTGCTCGCGTCCTTTGCGATGTTTGGCTTTGTCGTGGCGTTCTTTTTCCCCGTCACCGCCACCATCTTCCAAAAGCGCCTCCCCGAGCACCAGCAGGGCCGGTTCTTTTCCTTCAAGAGCATGCTCGACCGCAGCTTTTTCCTGCTCGCGCTCGGCGTCACCGGCGTCTGTCTGGACCTGATGGGCATCACGGGCTACTTGCTGTGCATCGGCACGTTGACCGCAGCCTGCGGAGTCGGCACCTATCTGTACAGCCAAAAACGCAAGCTGGACATCCGCGCAACAGACGAAGCAGCCGCCTGAAAAATGGGGGAAACATTGCCAGATCCTTTACCTTCCTTCCGACAATCGTGTATGATATGAGTATCCACTGCTAATATGTTGGAGGGATTCTTCCATGCAAATACTGTCTTCAACGGCACTGGGCATCCTGGTGCCGCTCATTATGGCAACGTTGGTCATTTTCGTGCGGATGCGCCGGCAAAAAAAGCCTGTCTCGGCCAAAAGCATCATTCTGCCGCCGTTTTTCATGGCGACCGGCTTTGCGATGTTCTTCCTGCCAGAGGCGGCCACGCCCCCGATGTACGACTTTACGGCTTTTCTCGTGGGGATGGTGTTTTCGATCCCGCTGATTTTGACCTCCCGCTTTGAAATCGTGGGGCAGGATGTGTACTTGAAGCGCTCCAAAGCCTTTTTTGTCATCCTCATGGGGCTGTTGGTGATTCGCCTGGTCATCAAGCTGATGATCAACGACTCGTTCACACCAATCCAAACCGGCGGCCTGTTCTTCCTGCTCGCCTTCGGAATGCTGGTGCCCTGGCGGATCGCGATGCTGTACATGTACCGTCAACTGACGAAGAAAACATTCGGCACGTAACGGATTGAAACAAAGACAAGAGACTTCTGCCACACTGGGATGATCCCCTCATGGTAGACAGTAAAAAGGAGTTCATGCGATCATGGACTCGTTACTGTTGACCGGAGGGGATTTTTTCGTGCCGCCAAACAAGGGGCAAACCTGCACTCGCTTTCATTGGCAAACTTTTTGGCAATCCGCCAGTGAACAACTGCGCTTTCTGCCATCTCGTTTGCCCGAGCCGGACAGGAATTTGCAGGGAACTATTTACAATACATCGATTCGTTTTTTTTTAGAGAAGGAAGTCGATGCAAGTGAAAACTTTGTAACCAGAGGAAGGTATTTCAAATGATGAAAAACCAGCAAGCGCAGTGATGATGGCATCGCTGCTGGCGGCGGGTGTTTCCGTTTCGGCGGTTGCCCCGGCTTTTTACGTACAAGCAGCGGAAGGAAAACAGGTCGCCAGTGTTTCCGACTATCAGAATCATGCGTATAAAGACGACATCGATTACGTGCTGGAAAAACGAGTGATGTGGAAATACGCAGACGGGACGTTCCGGCCAAACGCCCAAATCACGCAAGGACAGCTGCTGACGAGTTTGGTTGCTGTCATGCAGTTGAAAGAGAAGGCTCCCGTGGCACAGCTCCCAGTCGGGCATTGGGCGAAAGACATTTATGAAAAATCCAATAAAGCAGGAATCCTTGCAGGTGTTCCGATTGATCCGAACCGCCTTCTTACCAAGGAGGAAGCGTCTCTGATTGTGAACAACGCGTGGAAGCCATATCATGGAGGAATTTGGCCAGGTACTACCAACTACCAGCACCTGATAGCAAGGCGTATCCTTCCGAAAGTTTGGGGACAGACACCTGAAAGTCCATTTACCCGTGCGGAAGCGGCAAAGGTTTTCAAGTTCCTGCACATCGAGTACAACGGCATTGTTGTAGGGCGTAAAGTAGCGGATCAGTTTCACAATAGTCTGAAGGTGACAAATGGGGTGCTGGTTGGGAATGGTCCGTCTCCAAAAGGACTGACTATCAAGGGAACGATCCTTAAGAAAGACGGCAGCACGATCTACTTGAAAAATGGAATGGCAATCAAGGTGAAGGCTACAGATGTTCAGCGCATGGTGATTATGGTGTTCATCCCTGGAAAGCCAGAAGATGTGGCAACGTATAGTTATAATGAGCTTCCGAAATTGACAAGGGTAAACGAGATGATCAAGAAATATGATTAAACTCTTCATGTTGGCGGGAGCTTGAATGAAAAGAAAGCTTAAGAAGTTTAATATACCAGCTTTATTGTTAAGCATTTGTATCTTGATAACGGGGGGAGTTTATTATCCTCCCGTTTCTGCCGCAGACTTTATGGTGATAAAAGCGGGTTTACAGTAGGATGACTTGAACTTCACCGCACTGATAAACCAGTTGATGGGCCAAATGATGACGTGACTTTTTTCTGGCCCATCTCTTCACGAAAAAAACATGTCTACAACCTTGATTGACTTGTAAATCCTTGCCAAAGAATTTTTATTGCACAAAACTGCTTTAGAGAATGCAGTCTAGCTTCCCCGACATCCTTTGTTGGCAGCCACAGGGCTTCTGCTCTCTCCCGACCTCACTCTGCTCTCCTCGCCTACCTCATCCGGACGTAATAGCCGCCGTACACCTGATCCAGCCCTTCCTTGGCTGCTCCCGCGATCCGCACCGCGAACGGCCGCTCTCCTCTGCTGTCCAATGCCTCCTGGGCAATGCCAGCCCGGACCGGCTCGCAGAGCACGACGTCGCCGCCAGACAGGGAAAATTTGCGGCAGCGTGCTCCGAGCAGATCGTCCAGATACACGTCGCCGCTCTGCCAGTCAAACCAGTGCTGCCAGCGGCTCGCCGCTTCGTCCAGATCCGTCGTCGCATAGACGATAGAGTCGACAGCGGCAGCACCGTTCGGATGTGCCGCGATGACACCCCGCTGTGTCAGGTCGTGCTTGCGTTCCGCGTCATCTGCTTCCCATTCGATGAGGAACGGCGGCACCAGCCCACTGTCCGGATCGCGCAAAAAAAGCATGCGCCAGCGGATGACCGTACCGTCGTCACGCTTGCGGCTGCCAGCTACCGGCCCCGTCACCTGCAAGCCTTTGCCTGCAAAATGCTCCGCCCACTGATCCATCTCCCGTGTGCGCAGCGCGATCTGCCCGAGACCTTCTCCACGATTCTGTTCCCCGACGAGCTGGCGAATCAGCGGATTATCGGAGTTTGCAGCAATCTCCGGAAGCTCTACAGACAAAAATTCTACATACGACAGCCCAAAGTAACTCAAGCTGTTCCATGTCCCCCACGTCACATGTCTTCCTCCGGCAACCGCATGATATCCATGTTGACGGAATTGTTCGACTGGCTCTGCCGGAGAACGGTGCAAGAAATGAACGATATGATCCAATGCCAGCTGCATAGGCTCCCCTCCACGCTCGGGCGCGCGGCCCGTCATTTGCCAAAACTTTTGTTCATTGTACTTCTTCTCCTGTGAAAAGGAAAGGTGACGAAACGGGCGCCCGTCTGGCAGAAACGCATCCAGCCCTACCGGCATCGGCCTCATCCGCCCGAATGGCCGCTGCTCGTGAACGGTTCTGGCGCTCCTATTCTGAAGCGTGCAGCAAAGGAAAACACCGCACCTGCAGACCGAAGTCGGAGCGAAGCAAATCTGTGTGTTCCTCGTGCAGCCCGGACGTAATCAGTCCGGCGCGCAGGACGCCGCCCAGATCGAACTGGACCTTGAGCTTGTGTACCTCGACGCCGCTGGCACGCAAAAACTGCAGGACGCGATCCGGAGTTGCAGCCGGCCCCGCCCCTTCCACGTAGCAGAGCGACTGTTCCCGTCCCCCTGACAGCTCTTTTGCGGCTCCCTCTCTTTCTTTCCAGACGGGGTGCGGTGTGAACGGCTGGGTCAACAGGTACGCCAAATCTTCCACGACCGCACTCGCTGTCGGCATTTCCCCGGCTCCCCTGCCCGTAAACAGCAAGTCGCCCACAATGTTCCCCGACAGTTGGACTGCGTTGTAGGAATCCTGGATTTGCGCCAGCGGATGGTCCAAAGGCAGCGCGGTTGGTTCGACCGACAGATGGATTCCGTCCCCCGTCTGGTTCGCCTGGGCGATCAGCTTGATCCGGTACCCCAGTTCGCTGGCGATCCGGATCTGCCCGCAAGTCAGGTCCGCGATCCCTTTCCGGCTTACCTCCGCGAGCGGCAGCGATTCCCCGTACACGAGCTGGGCGAGGATATACAGTTTGTACATGGCATCGAAGCCCTCCACATCGGAGCGCGGGTCTGCCTCGGCGTAGCCCAGCTCCTGCGCCTCCCGCAGCACCTCCTGATACGAAAGCTGCTCGGCCTCCATCTTGGTCAGGATGAAGTTGGTCGTCCCGTTGAGTATCCCGCGAATGCCAGTAATGTCATTCGTCCTGAGAAACTGGCGCAGGACGCCGAGAATGGGAATTCCCCCGGCCACGCTCGCCTCATAGGCCAGGTGTACCTGGTGCCGGTTCGCCAGTTCCACGAGCTCTGCGCCCCGTTTGGCCAGCAGCTCCTTGTTCGCCGTGACGACATGACAGCCCTTTTCGATTGAGGCCCGCACGTAATCGTAAGCAGGCTCGACTCCGCCCATGACCTCGACGACGATATCCACGCCGCTATGCAGCACCTCGTCAAAGTCGGTGGTCAGCACGGTGCGGCCCATTTGTACGGCCCTCTCCTTTTCCGCGTCCCGCACCAGCGCCTTGACGATCTCGATCCGTTTCCCCAGACGCGCCGCGAGCTTCTCCTGCTGGGAGTGAATCGTCTTGATCACGCCTCCTCCGACTGTACCCAGCCCCAGCAATCCTACTTTGACTACCTCTACACTCATTCCAGTCACCCCATCGGTAAATTATTGTGCAACAAAAAAACCTTCTTCGAGAAGAAGAAGGCTGATGTTCATCGGGCATCCCCTTCTTATCTCTCAGGATGAGCTTCTCCTGCAGGAATTGGCACCTTGTCACATGCATCGTGACGGTTGCCGGGCTTCATCGGGCCAGTCCCTCCACCTCTCTGGATAAGAAAAAAATTGCTATGAAGTTTCTAAACCATCCGCTTGTAAAACAGAAAAACCTTCTTCGAGAAGAAGAAGGTTCGTAAGTCTGTACGAATAGCCCGCTTCTTATCTCTCGAGACCGCAGTCCCGCAGGAATTGGCACCTTGTCACATACATCGTGACGGTTGCCGGGCTTCATCGGGCCAGACCCTCCACCTCTCTGGATAAGAACGTTGTATGCTGTTGAAGTATATTCTAAGAAATTCCTCTCCATCCGTCAACCACATTCTGACGATTTGCCCAGATAGAAGTCTTGCTGTGAGCCTCAATCCGTTCAGACGCCGTATCGCTCGGCGAGAACCCGCAGGTGGTGACGCTCGTGACCGGCAATGATGTACGCGAGCGCACGTGCAGTAATCTCGCTGTCATTGGCGATCCCTGATCTGGACCAGGCATGATCGGGCACACCTTTGAGCAGCGCGACCGTGGACAGCCGCACAGCCCTGAACTCTTCGACCATGTCCTTCATCGGTCTTGTGGCAAAGGCACCTGCTGCCACGTACGCTTCATCGTCGTACCCGGCGAGCGGCGTCTGGTCTCCGCGCGCAATGCGGAGCAGTCGGTAGCTCATGATCCGCTCCGTGTCGATGATGTGGCCGAGCACTTCCTTGACCGTATACTTTCCTGGCGCGTAGCGACGGTCTTGCTGCTCCTCGGTCAGGGAAGAAAATTTCGCTGTCGTCTCCTCCAGCTGCTCCAGCAGCAATGGCAGCAGTACCCCCTCCGGCACGAGATCAACATAACTGGTGTAATAGACGTTGTACTCGCCTTTCGCTGGACGTTCGAGCATGTCGCATCCCCCTTTTTCATTTTGCACATTCTCCCTCAGACTGGCCAAACGGTTTCTCCTACGAGACAGTCACACCGTCAAACAGCAAGACTCTGGCAGGCGCGGCATCCGTGCCGACGAGCTTGAGCGGTGCGGCCACCATGAAGTATGCCCCATCCGGCACTTCCCGCAGCCGCAGTCCTTCGATGATAATGACACCGCCGGCGAACAGCGCCTTGTGGGTGGGATGGCCTTCCTGGCTGCGCTCGATCCCGAGTGCGTCTGTACCTACTCCGCGCACACCAAGGTCCGCCAAATACTCCGCCCCATCCTTTGCCAAAAAGACAAAATCAAAGGAAAACGCCTCGTCCTGCGAGTTTTTCGTCTTGAACAACAGAAATTCGCCCGGCTGAATGTCAAAAGGCTCCAGATCCGCGCGGCAGATCCGGTCCTCCACATGCGTCAGATCGAGCACCCTGCAGCTGCCCACCAGCTTCTCCAGCGCGATCGATTCAAACGTTTCGCCATCTGTCACCATGTGCAAGGGAGCATCCACGTGCGTCCCGGTATGTACGTCCAGCTCGATGCGGGATTCGGTCACGTACCCGTTCGTGACTGGCTTGATTCTCGGCTGCTTCTCCGGCTTGTTTTTGTACACGGTCATTCCTTCAAAGATCGCTCCGGTTACATCGTACATGATCATCGCGTTTTCCCTCCGTCTGTTCCTTCCACCGCACGGGGCTGCGGGCAAGCTCCATTTTTTTGCATGTATCCATTACAAATTCAGGACTGCGCCCCGCTCTCCTGCTGGTTGGTGCATTCAATCAGTCAAGCCCGATCTATGTTGTCAACGGATGCAAGAACCTGTTTGCTGGCTGGAAGAAGCAAACACAGCTATTCTTGCGGCAAATCGGCGGGAAATACGACGCCGATCTGTCTTCTCGCTTCGTCCATCACTTCCATGGCCAACCTCGAGGCTGTATGCGAATTCGTCGCCGACTCTCTGGCACCCGCAGCGGCCAGGCGGATGAACTCCCTGATTTCATACTGCATGGTTTTCGATGCCTGAGGCCTGGTCACATCCTCTACCCTGCCGTCGCGGTAACGAATCTCGACGCGCGTGAGGTGATTGATTTTATCAATGACCATCGTTGCGTCCTCGCCCTGGATTTCCGCGGGCTGATAGGAGGTCGTAATCTTGGAAAAGCTGAGGACGGCATCCATCTCATCGTACTTCAAGAGAATACTGCCTTCTCCGTCTACCCCTGACGCGAGCAAAATTCCTTCTGCCTTGACCTGCTTTGGCTTGCCAAACAGAACAATCGCCGGATAGAGGCAGTAGATTCCAAGATCCATCAACGCCCCGTTCGAGTAGGCAGGGTCAAAGGCACGCAGCACTTCCCCCGCACGGTACGCATCGTAGCGGGAGGAATACTGGCAATAGCTGGCGGTAAAACGGCGAATTTTTCCCAGCTTGGGCAAATGGTCGGAAATCGCGAAAAAGTTCGGCACCAAAGTGGACTTCACAGCCTCCATGAGCAAGACATCGTATTTTTTCGCCGCCGCCAGCATCGCCTCGACCTCGCGCACATTCGAGGCGAGCGGCTTTTCGCACAACACGTGCAGCCCCATGCTCATGCACAGGATCGCCTGCTCGGCATGAAAGCAATTGGGGCTGGCAATGTAGACGGCGTCGATCTGTCCGCTCGCCACCATCTCTGCGATGTCCGTGAAAACATAAGGAGCTGCGAATTTGTCGGCAAATTCTTTGGCGCGCTCGCTCGTCCGCGAATAAACAGCTTGCAGCGAAAAGCCCTCTACCGTAAGACCTGCCTGGATGAACTCTTCGGTAATCCAGTTTGTGCCGATCACGCCAAAACGCATAAATCGCATCCCCCTCGTTTTTTCATTGCTTCGCCGCTGCTGCCCGGACACCTTTTGGCCGCTCGTCATGACGAATAGGTTCTCAGGCTGCGGGAAGCGAACCTGCACTTGCGTCAGCTTGCGCCTTTCCGGCTTTACGGATGCGCCGCCGCAAGCTCCCGTTCTTCTATCTCATCCAGCCACCAGGAAAAGCCTTCTTCCCGGAGCAGGTCACGTGCTGCCTCTGGCCCGTGCGAACCAGCCTCATACGATGCAAGCGGCACGAGATTTTGTTCAAAAGCAGCCAGGATCGGCTCCACCCATTCCCAGGCCAGCCGCACTTCGTTCCAATGCGCAAAGTAGGTGGAATCCCCGCGCAACGCATCGAACAGCAGCCGCTCGTAAGCCTCGGGCACGTCCTTGTGGCCCGAGCTGAAATCAACCGTCACTGGCTCAATTTTGCCGCTGTTGGCCGGATTTTTGCTATTCAACTGCAAGGCGATTCCTTCATCGGGGTGTACATTGACAATCAGCAGATTGGGAGCGGTCTTTTCCTGCTGCTCCCGGTACAGCTGCTCCAACGGGTTCTTGAATTCGATGACAATGCGGGTCGCTTTTTCCTTCAGGCGCTTTCCGGTACGAATGTAAAAAGGTACCCCGCTCCAGAACGGGTCATCAATCCAGACGCGTGCGGCGATGTACGTCTCCGTCATGGAAGCAGGCGATACGCCAGGCTCCTCCCGGTAGCCGACAACCGGAGCCTCACCGATTTTCCCTGCGCGATACTGGGCGCGCACGATGTTTTTCGCCACATCTTTGACTGCCAGCTGCCGCACTGCCTCCATCACCTTGCGCTTTTGCGCCCGAATGTCTGTGGCCGTAATCCGCTTGGGAATATGCATGGCGACCATCATCAAGATTTGCAGCATGTGGTTTTGCACCATGTCGCGCAGCGCCCCGGTCTTCTCGTAAAAGCCTGCCCTCTCCTCGACGCCTACCGTTTCGCTGGCCGTGATCTGCACGTTTGCGATGTACCGGTTATTCCACAACGCGGCAAAAACGGGGTTGGCAAACTCCAGCGCCTCCAGATTTTGCACCATGGCCTTGCCCAGATAGTGGTCAATCCGGTAAATCTCGTCTTCGTCAAAGGCAGCACCAAGCTTCTCATTCAGTTCGCAGGCGGACGCAAGGTCGTGTCCGAACGGCTTCTCGATAATCAGCCGCTTCCAGCCCTTCCCGTCTCCCAAACCGCTCGCTCGAATGTTCGCGGCGATCCGGTCGAAAAACTCCGGAGCCACGGACAGGTAAAACATCCGGTTTTCCGGAATGGACAAGTCCGCTTCCCGCTGCTTCACAAGCTCGAGCAGCGGGACAAAGGCCCGGGGGTCAGTCACATCGACGGCACAATAGCGGAACGACTGCAAAAAGGCGTCGAGCCGCTCCGCTCCCCCCTGGCTGCGCCGCGAAAAGGTGCGCACCGCCTGGGCGACACTCTCCTGAAACTGTTCATCCGTCCATTCCCGTCTGCCAACACCGACGACGGAAAAAACAGGGGGCATTTTTTGATCGAGATACAAATTGTACAAGGCAGGGTAAATTTTACGCTTTGCCAAGTCTCCTGTAGCACCAAACAACACAAAGGTCATCGAATCCATGAGCGATCCCGACCCCTTCCTCTCTTTATCCCAGATGCGATTCATGTTCACATCGTTATTATAGAGAAAACAGGCACGTAATCAAGCCCTCCGCAAAACAAAATGACTCGAAACCTATTGCGCTGCTGTCATAGAAAAAACGTTCGCGCGACAGCCTGGTACGAACGTTTTATGTCTTTGCGCCGGTTGTTGCAACCGCTCTCCCTACTTAGGCGGCAGCCTACAAGGTGCGCAGGACGGCTCGCACCGGACTGCCGTCGGCTTCTGCCAATGGCAGGGGCAGCGCGATCAGCTCGTAATCGCCCGGCTCCACGTGGTCGAGCAGCAACCCCTCCAAAATATGGATGTCGTGGCGGTGCAGCCCGTGGTGCGCCGGCAGCTCCTTGCTCGCGAGCGGATCGACGGACGGCACATCGACGCCGATCAGGCGAACGCCCAGTTCTGCCAAATACGGGGCCAGATCCGCCCGCAGGTAGCAGATTTCGCCTGGAAAGCGGGAGGGATCGTCCCAGGAGCCTGTCCGCAGCAGCAGCCGGGTGACCCCCCGAAGGTCGTATTCCCGCAAATCATCTGCCCCGATGCTCGGCTTCCCCGTCACGTCGATGAGCCTCGCGGGTCCTACGTACAGCTCGAGGTCCAGCTCCAGCATCTTTCGTCCCTCGTCGTCAAAATGAAACGGGGCGTCTACATGGGTACCCGTGTGGATGCTCATGGTCAGCTTCCCCACATTGACGGAGCCGCTCTCTGACTTGGGCCAGTTGACGACGTAGGAGAAGGGTGTGTCTCCTGGCCATGTCGGCGTGTCCGCAGCCAGTGGTCTTGAAATATCGTACAGCTTCATTTGCTTTGCCCCTTCCAAAAGCCATTTTCCCAAGCGTAACCGAATTGCCGAAAAAGCGTCAATCTTCTTTATACGCGCTGGTGCTGGGACAAAAACTGCTCGACACCGTCGTACAGCCCTTCGTCATTGGCGTATTTCACCAGATTCTTTGCCATTCGCAGCCACTCGATCGTCGTGGGCCGGGTCGCTGCAATCGCCTCGCGCAAGTCGCTCATCCGGATGGGGCGTTCGATGCCTTTGGTCACAATGTCGCGAAGCACTTGCTCCGCCGCCAGCTCCACGACGTACTCAATATCGGCCCCGGAATAAAGCTCTGTCCACTCCGCCAGCTGCCTGTAGTCGAGCGGCTCGGCAGGTCTTCCCTGCATTTTGAGCCGAAATATGGCTTCCCGCGCCTCGTGATTCGGCGGTCCGACAAACACCATTTTCTCGAAGCGTCCCGGACGATGAAAGGCCGGGTCGACATCCCACGGCATGTTCGTCGCCCCGAGCACCAGGAGCTGGTCTGCGCGCCCGGCTGCCCTGTCCATTTCCGCCAGCAGTTGGTCGCGAATGCCTCTCATCCAGGTCGAGGAAGACTTGCCGCGATGGAACCCGAGCGCATCCATCTCGTCCAGAAACAGCACCGCCGGCTTGTTGGTGAGAGCGGATGCGAAAAGGGAGCGGATGTTGCGCTCGCTGACCCCGATATGCGGATCGAGCACGTCCGCCGCCTGCACATGGTACAGCCGCGCATTGCACTCCCTTGCCGCAGCTTTTGCCAAAAACGACTTCCCGCAGCCCGGCGGCCCGTACAGGAGCAAGCCGCCGCCTGTCTTTTTTCCGAACCGCTCGTACAAAACTGGCGCCAAAGAAGGCTGCAGCATCTTCATCCGGATCGTCTCTTTCACCTCGTGCAGCCCCCCCACTTGCGCGAAGCTGACGTTCTCTTCCGGCTTTGTCCACTGCAGCGCGCTTCGCTTGCTCTTCCCGCCTTCAATTACGCGCATCCGTGTGTTCCTTTTCCCAACCGTTCGCCCGCTCTCCTGCTCGAGTGGCTGTCCCCCCTGGCGGCGCGGCATCTGGCTGTTCAGTTTGTTCAGTTCTTGCACGATCCGGCTTTTCAATTCTTCGTCTCCACAGGCCAGCGCCTGGGTAAACGCGAGCAGCGCCTCCCCGCTGTTCCCCCGCTCGCTGTATTCCAATCCGAGCAAGAACCACGCCGACGCATTTCCTGGCTCATTGGTTACCCATTTTTTCAATAATTCGATCTTCGTCATGTACGTCATCCTCTGCGATCCTTTTTGCACATCCATTTGTACAGGAAGGGAATGAGCCAGATGTAGCCGCAAACGAGAAGCGAGAGCAGGACGGTTCCCCCGATAAACGCATGGCATTGCAGCTTCACCAGAACGAGCAGGAGCAGCATGAGCAGCCCCCACCAGACAGCTGCCCCTCCTGTCCGCAGAATCAAACGCTCCGGCCAGGAGAACGGATGGATGAGCTGATCCAGACGCTCGAGCACCTGCACCAATGCTTCGTTCATCGGGTCGAGCTGGTACGCCCGGGAAAAGTAGTGCCTGGCCGCGCTGTACGAATGCCGGTCCAGAGCCAGCAGACCGAGCTTCACCAGCTTGTCCGCCTGATTGCCGCCCGCCGTCAAGCAGGTGCGAATTGTCTCCTCCTGCTCGTCTGTCTGCTCGTACGCACGCTGAAAAAAGTACAGGTAATGCAAGACTGTCTCGTCGTCATGCCCCAGTCGCTGGGCCTCTGCCATCAGTCGCTTCGCTTTTTCTTCGTAGCCGGTCTGGAGCATCAGATAGGCGTACTGGGCGAGCAGCCCTGCGTTGTTCGGGTTCTCGCTCAAGGCAGCAAGCAGCCACTCCTCCGCTTCGACGTACGCTTTCTGCTCGATACAGATCGCCCCGAGCAAGGCATAGCTCATTTCCTTGTCTGCTCCATGCAGGACGGCTTCCCGCGCCAATCGCTCAGCCTCATCGACCTGTGCCAGATGAAAGGAGCAAGAGGCCACATAGTACATGGCCATACCATCCGACGGCATGCGCGCCAGGATGCCCCGGAATTTTTCCTTTGCCTGGACGAACTTGCCGAGCTCGTAGTAGTAGACGGCTTCCTGCCACCTGCATCGCTCTTTATCCGGCCAATGTTCCATGGTGGCATACCTCCCCCGCATGAATCAGCAGCAGTTCCGGGGGAAAGGCCAGCAAAACCAGCAAGACGGCCGGCTTTGTCAGCGGCTGGTACACCCCCTGCACAACCGCATGAAGGCGAAATCTTTTTTTCAGAACGAGGCGATAAACGAAAGCATACCCGACGGCAATCACGCGGGAAAACAGCAGCGCATCGTACCCTGATCCCGAAAGCCATGTATAAAAGAACGCCGTGGCCCACAGTAACAGACCGGCCAGCAGCATCCGTACCGTCTCTTTCTTTTTCGCGCGCAGCCACAGGCAGTTGATCGTGCCCAGGACAAGAACGGGAAGCAAACCGCCAAAGAAACCTGCGTAGAGAAAATTACCGATGCGATAGGATCTGGTCTCCTTGACTCCCCCATTTCGCAGGGAGGGCTGCAGCCACTGTTCGATCAATGCTTGTTCCCCTTTCCACTTTGTACAATTTCAACCATTTTATTATAAATCATTCCATCAGCAAGAAAAATATGGAAAACAGATAACTTTCATTATTATTCGCAATAAATTTGCATACGCCCAAAACCTTCCTTGTTTTCACCATTCACCAAAGCGTTGCGATTTTTGGCGGAGTGCGAAAAAAAAGAAGCGGCGTATACGTTGGCGTATACCCGCTTCATTCGAGTTTCCACTGTCTCTTCATCTCTTGCCTGTCAGCTGTCCATACGGCTCGCTCAGGCGGCGAAGGTGCGCAAATATTCGCGTCAGACCGGCTTTCGTTCAAGCGGTCTTCCCCAATTTTCGTGAGGTTCTCCTACATAAAAAAAGGAGAGAGAACGACATGCCAGCCGTCCTCATCTCCTTTCCCATCTGCAATCGAAATGGAAGATTTATTCAAAAAACGTACGCGGAGATTTGCGCCACTCGCCCAACATTTTCTCCTGCTCGCCTGTGATGACGCCGCGTTCGCTGGCCGCCTCGAGCAGAGCAGTATAGTGGGAAAGGGTCGTGCAAGGGATGCCCGCTTCGGCAAAGAGCGCTTCTGCATCCGGGAACTGGTAGCTGAAAATCGCGACGACCCCGAGCACTTCCCCGCCTTCTGCCTGCACGGCCTGGGCGGCTTTCAGGGAGCTTCCGCCCGTGGAGATCAAGTCTTCGATGACGACCACTTTTTGGCCGGCAGCGAGGGCACCTTCGATCTGGTTTTGGCGGCCGTGTCCCTTCGCCTTGTCGCGCACGTAAATCATCGGCAGGTCCAATAGCTCCGCCACCCATGCCGCGTGCGGAATGCCTGCGGTCGCGGTTCCTGCCACGACCTGCGCCTCCGGGAACTGCGTGCGGATCGTCTCTGCGAAGCTGCGGGCGATCAGGCGGCGCACCTGCGGATGAGACATCGTAATCCGGTTGTCGCAGTAAATCGGCGACTTGATCCCGGACGTCCATGTAAACGGCTGCTCCGGGCGCAGGTGAACCGCGCCGATCTCCAGCAGGCTGGCTGCTATTTCTTTGGCAGTTGTCATCGTCATGATAGAAAATTCCCTCCAGATACGTAGATTAAAGGCGGCCTGTTTCTACAGCAGAAACAATGCTCTCCCAGATAGCTGCCGGATCTTTCGCCGCTGTGATGGCGCGGCCGATCACGAGGTAGTCGCTTCCCAGCCGGAACGCTTCCTCGGGTGTCGTGATGCGGGTCTGGTCGCCTTTATCCGATCCGAGCGGACGTATCCCCGGCGTCACGGTCAGGAACGACTCTCCTGCCGCCTGCTTGATCTTGGGAACTTCGAGCGGAGAGGCGACCACACCGTCGAGACCTGCCTGCTTTGTCATCCGGGCGTAGTGGACGACCACGTCTTCGACCGAGCCGGGGATGGCCAGCTGTTCGTTCATCGTTTGCCGGCTCGTCGAGGTGAGCATGGTGACCCCGATCAGAATCGGGCGGGGAGAGCCTGCCGCTGTCCCCTGCTCCAGTCCTTCACGGGCTGCCTCCATCATCGCCACTCCGCCTGCCGCGTGGACGTTGACCATGTCAGCGCCAAGTCTGGCCAGGCTCTTCATCGCGCCCTTGGCCGTATTCGGAATATCGTGCACTTTCAGGTCCAGGAATACTTTCAGCCCCCGCTCCTTCAAATCGTGGACGATCGCTGGCCCTTCTGCATAAAACAGCTCCATTCCAACCTTCACGTAGCGGATGCGGCCTTCCAGCGACTCCAGGCATTGCCTGATTTCTTCCCGTGTGGAAAAGTCGAGCGCAACGATCATGCGCTCTCTCACATCAATGGTTGTTGGTTGCACAGCTTCTCTCCTCTTTCTGTCCGTTCTCTTGCGCTCTCTAGCGGGGTTATACCGTGACAGCCACTTTCGCTCCGCTGCGCTGCTCCGGCATCGCTTCAGTCGAGAAGGTGATCGTCTCCAGCACGTGCAGCAGGGCGGATGCCGTATCGAGCGAGGTCAGGCAAACGGCGCCGTTCTCGACTGCCTCGCGGCGGATACGGAAGCCGTCACGCTGCGGCGTTTTGCCCTTGGTGAGCGTGTTGAGCACGATGTTCGCTTCGCCTCTGTGGATCATGTCCAGCAGGTTTGGCGTGCCCTCGGACAGCTTGTTGACCCACGTCACCGGCAAGCCTGCCTGTTCCAGATAGTTCGCTGTTCCGGCGGTTGCCAGGAGCTTGAATCCAAGGTGGCGGAAGCGTTTGACGATTCCCAGCGCTTCTTCTTTGTCTTTGTCTGCTACGGTGACGAGCAACGCACCTTTCGTCGGGATGTTCATGCCAGCCGCGACCAGTCCTTTGTACAGGGCCTTCGCCAGCGTTCGCTCGCGTCCCATGACTTCCCCGGTCGATTTCATTTCCGGTCCGAGCGTGATGTCCACACGGCGCAGCTTGGCGAAGGAGAACACCGGCACTTTTACGGATACCATCTGTTCTTCCAGGTGGTAGCCAGGCGTGAAGCCCTGGTCGACAATGGAATGTCCGAGAATGGCCTTGGTCGCGATGTTCGCCATCGGAATGCCGGTCACTTTGGAGAGGAACGGCACCGTGCGGGACGAACGCGGGTTGACCTCGATCACGTACGGGCGGTCATTGTAGATGACGAACTGGATGTTGAGCAGCCCTTTGATCTGCAGCGCACGCGCCAGTTTCGTCGTCATCTCGATCAGCTCGTCCTTGATGGCCTGCGAGAGCGATTGCGGCGGGTAGACCGCAATCGAGTCGCCGGAGTGAACCCCAGCGCGTTCGATGTGCTCCATAATGCCCGGAATCAGTACGTTTTCGCCGTCGCAGATCGCGTCGACCTCTGCCTCGACACCGACCATGTAACGGTCGACGAGCACAGGGTGATCCGGGTTCACCTTCACAGCCTTTTCCATGTACTCCAGCAGTTCAGGCTGGTTGTAGACAATTTCCATCGCGCGGCCACCCAGCACGTACGACGGGCGGACCAGAACCGGGAAGCCCAGTGTTTCTGCCGCTACGACCGCTTCTTCTACGGATGTCACTGTCTTGCCCGGAGGCTGGGCGATGTCCAGGCTGCGCAGCAGGGCTTCAAACTTCTCGCGGTTCTCGGCCGCATCGATGTTTTCCAGGCTGGTGCCAAGGATTTTAACCCCGCGCGCCGCCAGTTTGTCCGCAAGGTTGATCGCGGTCTGGCCGCCGAACTGGACGATCACGCCCTCCGGTTTCTCGGCGTCGAGGATGTTCATGACGTCTTCGATGTACAGCGGCTCGAAGTACAGGCGGTCTGAGGTGTTGAAGTCGGTCGATACCGTCTCCGGGTTGTTGTTGATGATGATCGCTTCGTACCCGGCTTCTTTCAGTGCCCATACCGCGTGCACTGTCGCGTAGTCAAATTCGATCCCTTGCCCGATGCGGATCGGTCCGGAACCGAGTACGACCACGCGCTTTTTGCCAGTCTCCATGCGCTCGTCCTCGGTCTCGTAGCTGGAGTAGTAGTACGGCGTCTGTGCCTCGAATTCGGCTGCGCATGTGTCAACCATTTTGTATACCGGTACGAAACCGTGTTGTTTGCGCAGCTCGCGCACTTCGTCTTCCGTCTTGCCGCACAGCTCGGCGATCTTTCTGTCCGTAAAGCCCATGCGCTTGGCTGCGTACAACTTTTCTGCCGTGAGGCCCTGCGCCAACTCGGCTTCATAGGAAACGATTTTCCGGAATTTGTGCAGGAAGAACAGGTCGATCTTCGTCAGCTCGTGCAGCTGCTCGATGGTCCAGCCGCGGCGCAGCGCCTCTGCCAACAGGAACAGCCGCTCGTCGTCTGCCTCCACCAGGCGTGCTTTCAGCTCGTCGGCCCCGATCTGGTCTGCGCCCTTGATTTCCAGATGGTACGTGCCGATCTCCAGGGAGCGGATCGCTTTCATGATCGATTCCTCGAAGGTGCGGCCGATCGCCATTACTTCGCCGGTCGCTTTCATCTGCGTACCCAGCTTGCGGTTCGCGGACTGGAACTTGTCAAACGGCCAGCGCGGGATTTTGCTCACCACGTAGTCGAGAGTAGGCTCGAAGCAGGCATAGGTCTGGCCGGTAACCGGGTTTTTCAGTTCGTCGAGCGTGTAGCCGATGGCGATTTTCGCTGCCATTTTCGCAATCGGGTAGCCGGTCGCTTTGGACGCAAGCGCGGAGGAACGGCTCACGCGCGGGTTTACTTCGATGACGTAGTATTGGAAGCTGTGCGGGTCGAGCGCGTACTGCACGTTGCAGCCGCCTTCGATGCCCAGCGCGCGGATGATGTTCAGAGCCGAGGAGCGCAGCATCTGGTACTCGCGGTCCGACAGCGTCTGGCTCGGCGCCACGACGATGGAGTCCCCTGTGTGTACGCCGACCGGGTCGATGTTTTCCATGTTGCACACCACGATGCAGTTGTCATTGGCATCGCGCATCACTTCGTACTCGATTTCCTTCATGCCTGCGATGCTCTTCTCGATCAGGCACTGGGTGATCGGCGAGTATTTCAGACCGCTCGCCACGATCTCGCGCAGGCTTTCTTCGTCTTCGCAAATGCCGCCGCCCGTTCCGCCGAGCGTGTAGGCCGGCCGCACGATGATCGGGTAGCCGATCTCATTGGCAAAGTCTACGGCTTCTTCGACCGTGCTGACGATGACGGATTCCGGAACCGGCTCGCCCAGCTCGTTCATCAGGGCGCGGAACAGCTCGCGGTCTTCCGCCTGCTTGATCGACTCCAGCTTCGTCCCGAGCAGCTTCACGTTTTCTTGCTCCAGCACGCCTTGCTCGGCCAGTGCGACGGCCATGTTCAGTCCAGTCTGTCCGCCCAGTGTCGGGAGCAGGCCGTCCGGTTTTTCCTGGCGGATGACGCGTGCTACGAATTCAGGCGTGATCGGCTCGATGTATACTTTGTCCGCCATGTTCGTATCGGTCATGATCGTCGCCGGGTTGGAGTTGATCAGGACGACCTCCATGCCCTCTTCCTTCAATGCTTCGCAAGCCTGGGTGCCGGCGTAGTCGAACTCTGCGGCTTGCCCGATCACGATCGGACCGGAACCGATCACGAGGATTTTTTTCAGGTTAGCGTGCTTTGGCATAGGTTTTCTCCTCCTTGGCGGTTTCGAGCATTTGCAGGAACTGGTCAAACAGGTAACCGGAGTCGTACGGGCCAGGAGCCGCTTCCGGGTGGTACTGCACGGAGAAGGCGCGCTTCGCCGTGTTGCGCAGCCCTTCGATAGTTCCGTCATTTAAGGCGATATGGGTTACTTCCAGCTCCGTTCCCTGGAGCGATTCTTCTTTGACCGCGTAGCTGTGGTTTTGCGAAGTGATATAGGTGCGACCGGTCGGCAACTCTTTTACGGGATGGTTGCCACCGCGGTGGCCAAACTTCATCTTCATCGTGTCTGCACCGGAGGCCAGCGCGAACAGCTGGTGGCCGAGGCAAATGCCGAACAGCGGGTACTCGCCCAGAATGGCTTTGATCATCTCGATGGCCTGCGGCACGTCTTTCGGATCGCCGGGGCCGTTGGACAGCAGGATGCCGTCGGGCTGGATGCGGCGAATCTCTTCTGCGGTCACGTTGTACGGCACCACGACCACGTCGCAATTGCGCTTGGTCAGCTCGCGCAGGATTCCGTGCTTGGAGCCGAAGTCAACCAGCACGACGCGATGTCCGGTACCTGGGCAACTGAACACGCTCTTGGTGGAAACCCGCGATACTTGATCGGTCATGAGAGCCGTAGACTGCAGCATGGCCACCAGTTCTGCCAGCGGAGCTTCACTCGTGGTAATCATTCCCTTCATCGTGCCGTGGTAGCGGATTTTTCTCGTCAGCATCCGCGTGTCCACGCCGCTGATTCCGGGGATGTCGTACGTTTTCAGCAGTTCATCGAGCGTGTTGGTGTTGCGCCAGTTGCTCGGCATGTCGCAGTCTTCGCGGACGACAAAGCCGTGGATGTATGGCCTAACCGCTTCAAAATCGTCGCGGTTGATGCCGTAGTTCCCGATCAGCGGGTATGTCATGGTCACGATCTGCCCGCAGTAGGACGGGTCAGACAGCACCTCCTGATAGCCGGTCAATCCCGTATTGAACACCACTTCGCCGAACGATTCCTTCTCCCTGCCAAACGCCTCTCCGTTAAACTCTGTTCCGTCTTCCAAGATCAGTCTTGCTCGCATCTGTCGTTCCTCCTTCATAATCGCGCACGCTCCCTTCACAGCCGGTTCACAGTCCGGCTGATGCTTCGGCTGCTGCTACTGCTCCTGATATACGATCTTGCCCTCTACCAAAGTCAGGATCGGCCATCCTTTGCATACCCATCCGGCAAACGGGGTATTGGTTCCTTTGCTGACAAAGCTTGCCGGGTCGATTTTTTTCTCCGTTTCCAGGTCAATCACTGTCAGGTCTGCTGTCGCGCCTACCTCCAGGCGTCCGTATGACAGCCCGAACGCTGCAGCGGGCTTTATGGTCATCAGATCAACCAGTTCCTTCAAGGTCAGTTCGCCGGTCTGTACGAAGTGCGTGTACAAAAGCGGGAAAGCTGTCTCGGAGCCTACGATGCCGAACGGCGCGCGGTTGATGCCGTTCGCTTTTTCTTCTGCCGTATGCGGCGCGTGGTCGGTGGCGATCATGTCGATCGTGCCGTCCTTTAGTCCCGCGATCAGCGCCGCGCGATCTTCACGGGAGCGCAGCGGCGGGTTCATTTTCCAGTTTGTATCCAGGTTTTCCGGAATGTCTTCGTCGCACAGGAGCAGGTGGTGCGGCGTCACTTCGCATGTCACGTTGACTCCCGCCCGCTTGCCGTCGCGCACCAGTCGCACCGATTCCTTGGCGCTGATGTGGCAGACGTGGTAGTGCACGCCCGTTTGTTCAGCGAGCAAAATGTCGCGTCCGACGTGGATGGACTCGGACTCCGACGGGATGCCGGGCAGTCCGTGGCGCTTGGCTACTTCGCCGTCATGCAGGGCCGCGCCCGGAATCAAAAGGTCGTCGTCTTCGCAGTGCGCGACGATGGAGATGCCCAACTCTTGCGCTGCCTGCATCGCCTTTTTCATCATCGCAGTCGATTGCACGCCCACACCGTCATCGGTCAGGGCGAAAATACCGGCTTCCTTCAATCGTGCGAAGTCCGTCAGCTCCTTGCCCAGCTGTCTTACGGTAATCGCACCGTATGGAATGACGCGTGCCTTGCCAGCTTCGCGCGCTTTGTCCAAAATATAAGTCACCGTCTCGGCGCTGTCGATGGACGGGCGCGTGTTCGGCATGCAGCAGATGGTCGTAAATCCGCCGCGCGCTGCCGCTGCCGCTCCAGTCGCGATCGTTTCTTTATGTTCAAAGCCTGGCTCGCGCAAATGGACGTGCACGTCGATGAGTCCGGCGCTGATCAGCCCGCCTTTGCAATCGATCCATTCATGGCCATCCTGCGGGATCGCTTCTCCGATGGCTGCGATTCGTCCGTCCTCCACCAACACTTCCGCCGGGATCAGGTCACCTGCCTGATTTAGTAGTTTGCCGTTACCAAGGATGGTTCCCATTTCAAATCGCTCCCTTTCAGCAAAGTTTCTAGTACCGCCATTCTTGCTGCGACGCCGTTCGTCACCTGTTTTTGGATCAAGGAGTTCTCGCATTCCACCAGGTCTGTATGGATTTCCACTCCCCGATTGACGGGAGCCGGGTGCATGATGACGGCCCCTTGCTTCATCGCCTTTGCTCTTTCCAGTGTCAAACCGTGCGCCTGATGATATTCTTCTTTGGAAATGTACAGCGATTCGGTATGCCGCTCCAGCTGGACGCGCAGCATCATAACCACGTCTGACGTCTCGATGGCTTCGTCCATTCCGACGACTTTGACCCCATCCGGGATTTGCGCCGGCTGCGGCATCATGCTCGCCGGTCCGGACAATTGCAGCTTCATGCCCAGCTTCGGCATCGCGTGCAGATGAGAACCAAGCACCCGGCTGTGGCGCAGGTCGCCGATGATCGAGACGGTCAGCCCTTCCAGCCGCCCGAACTGCTGCTTCATCGTCAGCAGGTCGAGCAGACATTGTGTCGGGTGCTCGTTCGTCCCATCGCCGGCGTTGACCAGGTGCAGGTCCACGCTGCTTGCAAGCTCCTGCAGGAGGCCTTCCTTTTTCGTACGAATGACGGCGGCTTCCACGCCCATCGCTTCCAGCGTGCGAATCGTGTCGTAGACCGTCTCTCCCTTTACAGTCGAGGAGGTTTCCGGGATGAAGTTTAACACGTGGGCCCCCAGACGCTTCTGCGCTACCTCAAAGGAAAAGCGCGTCCGTGTACTCGCCTCGAAGAAAAGATTGGCGACGAAGCGCCCGCGCAGGACGTCTGTCTGTTCGCCGGGGCGATCTGCCCAGTAGGCCGCCCGCTCCAGCAGCCACACAATCTGCTCCTTGGTCATGTCTTTTATACCAATCAGGTGACCCGTGTTATTCATCGTGAATCCCTCCGTTTATCATTTGAAAAGTGAGGAAAGAAAAAGCTTCTTGCCTTCGCATGGCCGTCGCGGCTGGCGAGACAAGAAGCTGAGTCAGTCTTCTCCCCTTTTGCTTTGCGGGCAGGGGAAACAGCGTTCTATGCCTTGTCAGCCTCTCTGGACTGGATTAAAGGAATGAAGAACGTTCTTCGTCACTTATTGCGATTGTTCGTTTGGCGCAACCTCGCCCATCGCTGCTTCCTTGTCAGGCAGGATCACGTGCAGAATGATGCCAAGGAAGGTGGCGAATGCGATGTTGTCGATGGTCAAATCGTTCAGGAACGGGATGCCGGTTCCTGCGAAGCTGATTTTGTAGCCGCCAATCCCGGTGACCAGGATGGCTGCCGTTACGATCATGTTGCGCTTGTTGGCGAAATCTACCTTGTTTTCGACATACATCCGCAAGCCCTGTGCCGCGATAATCCCGAACAGGATGATGGAGACACCGCCCAATACCGGGGTCGGGATGCTCATGAGCAGCGTGCTGACCTTGCCGATGAAGGCGAACAGGATGGCCAGCACAGCAGCCAGACCGATGACGAATCTGCTGAAGACGCGCGTGATGGCGAGGACACCGATGTTTTCGCCGTACGTGGTCGCAGGCGGTCCGCCGATGATGGCCGCAAGCGAAGTGGCGATCCCGTCGCCCAGCAAGCTGCGGTGCAGACCTGGATCTTTCATCAGATCGCGGTCCATAACCTTGCTCGTTACCAGCAGGTGGCCCAGATGCTCGGCCAGCGTGACAAAAGCGACCGGCGCGATGACCAGCGCCGCCACCCATGCCGAAGGATTTCCGATCACAGACGCTACTTCAGTGAATTTGAAGTGTGCCGTAAACATGTCGCCGAGACCGATTACCCATGGCGCATCCGCCACTTTTTGAAAATCGATCAACTCCGGGTGGCGCAGCAGCGTATACAGATAACCGGCGATAATTCCGATCAGGATCGGGATGAGACCCAGGAATCCGCGCAGCAGTACGGCTGCCAGAATCGTGACGAGCATAGTGACCAGCGAGATTTCGATGGAGGTCAACGACAGTTGCGACTGTCCGTCTACCGTGACTTTCGTTGCCATGTCCACCGCGACACCAGCCAGACTCAACCCGATGACAACGATGACCGAGGCGATTACGACTGGCGGCAGCACTTTGTCAATCCATTTGACGCCGGCTTTCCGGACGATCGCCGCTACGATGATGTATACAAGACCGGAGAGGAAGCAGCCGAGCAAAGCCGTCCCGACCCCGTGCGACCCTGTGACCGCGATAATCGGTCCGATAAAGGCGAAGGAAGAACCCAGGTAGTTCGGAATCTTTCCTTTCGTGATCCAGAGGAACAAGAGCGTGCCAATCCCGCTCGTGAACAGCGCGGTGGCGGGGTCAAGCCCCGTCAGGATCGGTACGAGCACCGTCGCGCCGAACATGGCGAACAAGTGCTGAATGGATAGGGGCAGCAATTTTTTCAGTTCTGGTGTTTCATGCACATCAATGTAATTTTTCCGGCTCATATCGATAGGTTCCCCCTGTACTTCTTTTTCTTCCCTGTGTTTCTCGCTTTTTACGGCGAAACAAAAAGCCTCTTTGCGCGGGCACAAAGAGGCTAGCTTCACCATGGCATGGGAAGGATTGTTGCCTCTTGTCGACCTCACGGGATCGCAGTTAAAGAGGAAGTATTTGCTTGTTACAACAGCTGACGGATGGAGACAATGTCCATCATGTCCACTTCCGACAGCTGCACATCGACGATCTCTGTGCGCGCCGTCGGGACGTTCTTGCCTACAAAGTCCGGACGAATCGGCAGCTCGCGATGACCGCGGTCGACCAGCACCGCCAGCTGGATCATACGCGGCCGACCGCTGTCGATCAAAGCGTCCAGCGCTGCGCGTACCGTGCGACCGGTGTAGAGCACGTCGTCAACGAGAATGACGGTCTTGCCGGTGATTTGATCCGGCAGCTGCGAGCCTTGCAGGACCGCATCTTCTGACTTGTGCTGCAGATCGTCCCGATAGAACGTAATATCCAGTTCGCCGACCGGCACCTTGACATTCTCGATCATTTCGATTCGCTCAACCAGGCGCTGCGCAAGGTAAATCCCTCTCGTCTTGATGCCGACGATGATGCAATCTTCTACACCTTTGTTGCGCTCGATGATTTCGTGAGCGATGCGAGTGAGTGCGCGGCGAATGGCCGCTTCGTCCATGATGACACTTTTGTTGATCATCTGCTTACCCCCTCTGACGGGAACTGTGTGGACTCAAGAAAAAAGACTCCTTGTCAGGTGACAAGAAGCCAGAGGACGCGACAGCAGAAAGGCCATTGGCCCCTCATGCAGTCATGTCGATCCCGTGCCCTTGCCAGCCTCACTGGACTGGATTTAAAGGTTCCATTCGTCAAGTAGGATTATGTCACGAATCGGGACGACTGTCAACGGAAAATACGGTTTTTCATTTTACTAGCACTAAAAAAACGTGCATGCAATTTCATCAGTCTTTTGCAATCCCGCCATTGCCGCTGCTGCTTTTCCCTGCTTCCGTTCCCCCTGTCCAGTACACGCTCACCCACGGAGGAAGATAGCTGGCGTAGTAGCCGATATCGCCGGTCACATGGCGCAATACCTCGGTCTCCTTGCCTTCCGCAGACAAGTACAGGCTTCCGTGCACCGCGCGGTCGAGCCGGGCAAACAGCAGTTGGCTCCCGTCCGGCGAAGGGGACGGGAAATAGTCTGCCGTCTGCACATTTCCCTGGGTGACTTGCAGCGCCATGGCGTCCGCCGGCTGCTTCCAGATGCGCTGGCCGGGCACCATCACTTTATTCGGCTCGTAGTGGTACTCTGTCCCCGTACCCCGCGTGAAAAACAGGGAATACGGCGCTGCCTCCGTCCACGTCGGCATCCCGTCCACACTGTCCGGCGTGCCGTCCGCTGCGACCTTGCCGCTCGTATCCGCCAGCTTCAAATGCTTGCCGGAAGTCGCCATCCGGTCAGTCCCCTCGATAAAGGCAAGCTGCTTGCCGTCCGGCGACCAGCGCAGCCACTGCGGATGAATCAGCCCTGTGCCCAGATCGAGCGGCTTTCGCGCAGGCTGCCCAAGGTCAAAGAGCTGAATCGGGACCCCATCGGCCGACAGCGATGCCGAGTTGTACTGCAGGAAGTAGGCGACGTGCCTGCCATCTGCCGAAACAGCCATCGCCCTCGCCGCCCACGCATAGATGCCTTCCTCCACGTTGGGCGGATCGGCAATCGGGTAGGTCGCTGCGGTTTTTCCCGCGAGATCCTGCACGCGCAGCGTCATGGCGCGGTCTTTTGCCGCTGCCGTCGACACCAGCACCTGCTTGCCGTCCGGCATCCACGAAAAATCGACGAAGTCGGCTTCCTTCGCGCTTTGCACGACTGCCGCCTCGTTTCCTTTCATTTCCTTGATGACGAACAAAGGCTTCGGCGACTCCGTGCTCCCCCCATTCACGAGGTAAGCAAAGCGGGGAGCGTCCGGCGCCCACTTCGGCTGCTCCATGACGGGCCGCTCGTCTACCTGAAACGTGCTGCCCCCGTCCGCTCGCACTGCCCACAAATAGCCCGGTGTCCCGGTCGTGTCACTGCCTTTGTATTGCAAAAACAGCAGCCATTCGCCGTCCGCAGACCAGCCGACGATCTCGGCGGTGCCGTCCTTCGTGATTTGTCTGGGCTTGGCTCCGGCAACACGGCCGTCGAGCAGCCAGAGATGTTGATTATTCGTACAAGCGATCTTTGCTGGCAAAGCTGCCTGGTTTACCCGCGCAGGCTGCTCCGTCACCTCCTGCGCACAGGCAGTCTCGGCGCCCGCCGTCAGCATAGCCGCGATGCAAAGGCCGCTCACCCATGCCCGCCATTTTTTCCGCATGCGAATCTCCTCCTCATATTGCGTAGTATAAAAAAACGCCACGGATGATCGACTACTTTCTTCCCTAGCGTTTTCCATTCTCCTGCCGTTTATGTAGCACCTAAAAGGATACCGGCTGAAGCAGCAAATATTGATTTCCGTAGAGGTCGCAAAAGATGGCTTCCGTGCCGTACATCACCTCGTGCGGCTCGCTGAGAAACGTGACGCCATTGCGCTTGAGTGTCTCGTACGTTTCCGCAAAGTCGTCCGTCTCCCACACCCACATCGGATTCTTCCCGACCTGCGCCAGCATTTGCCCGGCGACTTCCTCGCCGTGCCAATGAACAGGATCGTGCAGGACGATCTCCACCTCTTGACCCGGCAGTCCGATCGTCAACCAGCGCGCGCCGTTGTCCATGCGCGAGTCCATCCGCTTCTCAAATCCGAGTTTTTCCGTATAAAAACGCAGCGCTTCCTCGCAGTCACGCACATACAGCGTCACATGCGCCAGCCTTTTCAGCATCCAGATCCCGCCCTTACGCTTGTTTGAGGAATTGAATGACGTCCGTCAAATCCTGCGGCAGCGGCGCCTCAAATTCCAGGCGCTCTCCTGTCCGCGGATGCGTGAAGCCGAGCGTCTTGGCGTGCAGTGCCTGTCCGTTCAGCTCCAGCGTATTTTTCGGACCGTATTTCGGGTCTCCTGCGAGCGGATACCCGATGTACTTCATATGGACGCGAATCTGGTGCGTCCGCCCCGTCTCCAGCTTCAGCTCGACCAGCGTAAACTCCTTGAAGCGCTCGAGCACGATGAAATGGGTGACGGCAGGTTTGCTGTTCTCGAAAACGACCGCCATCTGCTGGCGATTTTTCGGGTCCCGTCCGATCGGCGCATCAACGGTTCCCATCTCGTGGGGAATCACGCCGTGCACGATCGCTACATACTTCCGGTTGACGGTGTGCTCCTTGAGCTGCTCGGCCAGTGACAGATGCGCCCGGTCGTTTTTGGCGACCATCAGCAGGCCGGAGGTATCTTTGTCAATCCGGTGCACGATCCCTGGCCGAAGCACTCCGTTGATCCCCGACAAATCCTTGCAGTGGGCGAGCAGGCCGTTTACCAGCGTACCGCTGTAGTGGCCGGGAGCAGGATGCACGACGAGACCGCGCGGCTTGTTCACGACCACGACATCCGCGTCCTCGTAGACGATGTCCAGCGGCATGGCTTCCGGCTTGATTGCCATTTCCTTCAGCGGCGGCACGCGCAAGGTGATTTCATCATCTGCCTGCAGCTTGTAATTGCTTTTGACCGCGTCGCCGTTTACCGTGACGCGGCCTTCCTTGATCCACGCCTGCACCTGCGAACGGGACCAGTCTTCGTTTTGCAAGGTGATAAACTTGTCGATCCGTTCGCTGTTGTCAGCCGGATCTGCCGTCCAATCGTAACGTTCAAACAATTGCGTGTCGTTCATGTATGTCTCCTCATCAAAGTTACTGTCGAAGCTGCTTCTAGTTTCATCTTACCGCCCGTTCCTTTTCCCTTCGAGCAGCACATCCAGCAGCAAAACGACGACACCGATCGTAATGGCCATGTCCGCCACGTTGAAAATCGGGAAGTTGATTAGCGTAAAATCGAGAAAATCCACGACTTGTCCCGTCGTCGCGCGATCGATGAAGTTGCCCACTGCCCCGCCGAGCACCAGCGACAGCGCAAGCGATACGCGCGGCTGCTTTTTGCCGATCCGGATCAGCGAGTACACGATCCCGATGACGACGGCAAGCGTAATGACGATAAACAGCCAGCGCTGATTTTGCAAAATGCCGAAAGCCGCTCCCATATTGCGGTGGGAGGTGAGGTGAAACACGTCGGCGATGAGGGGAATCGACTCTCCCCGTTCCATATGAGTCAAAACCAGATGCTTGGTCCACTGATCAAGCGCGATAATGATAACAGCAATCAGGTAGTACAACAATGGGAATCCTCCTTCGTCTGGCTCGACCAGCATGGCAACACAATGTCAAATGTACATTTTACTACAGCGCCATCACCGAAACAAGCGGCTTGCTTTTTTGTACAGCCGGTATCCTTTGCGGACGGCATCCAGTACCCACAGCGGGAACTTCCACCCGCGATCTTTCAGGAACGGGAGATAGATGCGGTAGTACGCCTTGCGCAAATCTTTCCACTTGCTGTCCGGGATGTTTTTGTAATAATCCGAGACGTCAATCAGGTAGCCGCGTCCCTGGTCCATCAGCACATTTTTCCCGTGGACGTCATGGGGAAACAGCCCCTTCCTCCTGGCCTCCGCCAACGCTTCTTCCACGTCCTCGATGACCTGGGGCGGGATCGGAATCCCGAAGCGCACGCAGTCGAACAGGGTAATGCCGTTGATCCGCTTCAGCACCAGGTAGCCCTCGCCATACTGATAGCAAACAGGAAAAGAGCGGGTCTCGCCCAGCTTGCGATACACTTCCACTTCCTGCTCCCAACCAGGACGGCCAGGCGCATAGCGTTTGAGCACCAGGCTCGGATAATCGGGATGGGCGAACACGGCGGCGTAATTGCCGGTGCCTACCAACTCCCACGGATAAGGGGTATGCAGGACGACGACCGGATCGTCCGGGGACTGGCTTTCCAGCTTGACCTCCTGCAAAAACGTTTGCAACACCTGTTGATCGATACGCATAGGCCCTCTTCTCTTTGTCAGCTGCTTCTCCCCTTTGATTCTAGCAAAAGGCAATTATGAAAAAAAGGAAGAACCGCGCAATTTCTGCGGGTTCTTCTCGCCTCTTTACACATTGATCTCCAGAAACCAGTCGCGGATGGACTCTTTCAGCCTTTCCAGGGCCAGCGCGCTCGTCGCTTCGCAGTAGATCCGAACGAGCGGCTCCGTCCCCGACGGGCGGATCAGCACCCAGTTGCCTTCCGCAAGCAGCAGCTTGATTCCGTCCAGCCGGTTGATTTCTTTGACCGCAAACGGCCCGACCTGTGTCGGCGGCTCCGTAACCATCTCGCGAATCCAGCGTTCTTTTTCCGGCAGCTGAATGTCCAGCCGGGTGTGGAACAGCTCGCCAAACAGATCGTGCACATCCTGCAAAATCTGGTCGATCCCTTTTTGCTCGACGGCGCACATCTCCGCAAGCAACAGGTTGATCAGGACGCCATCTTTTTCCGGAATGTGCCCAAGGATGCTCGCTCCCCCGCTCTCCTCGCCGCCGATCAGGACATCCCCTTTCAGCATCTCCTCGCCGATGTACTTGAAGCCTACCGGCGTCTCGACCAGTTCGAGTCCGTACGCTTCCGCCATCCGGTCGAGCAGATGGGTCGTCGCCACGGTGCGGACGATGCGGCCGGTCAGCTTGCGGTTTTTGATGAGGTGGTAGGCAAGCAGCACGAGCACGTCGTTCGGCGGGATGTACTGGCCGAACCGGTCGACGGCACCGAAGCGGTCGGCATCCCCGTCATTGGCCAGCCCGAGCGATGCCTTGCGGAAGACGACCTCATCCTTCAGCAGGCGAAGATGCTTGTCATTCGGCTCAGGCAGGTCGCCCCCGAATGCCGCGTCCGGCGTCTCGCGGATGCCGATGTTGCGGACGCCGGCTTCCGTCAGCAGTCCGGTCACATAGCCCATGCCGGCACCGTGCATCGCGTCTACGACGACCTCCAGCGAAGATCGTCCCAGCGCCTCCATGTCCACCAGCCTGCGCAGATGCGCTTCGTAGTGGGGGCGAAGCACGATGATTTGCAGCAACTTCCGATCTTTCGCCTCTTCCAGGGAGAGGGTGCGCACCTCGCCGGACTGCTGGATTTGCAAAATCCACTCCTCCAGCCGCTTTGTAATGTCGGGCGTAGCTGGCCCTGCGTAATGCGGAATGTACTTCATCCCGTTATATTCCGGCGGATTGTGGCTCGCGGTGATCATCACGGCGCCGCTCGCCGCGAAATGCTTGACGCCAAAGGCAACCGCCGGGGTTGGCGAAGCCTCGTTGACCAGATAGGTGCGGATCTGGTTCGCCGTCAGGACACGGACGACTTCCTCCGCGAATCGGCGGCCCAGAAACCGCGTGTCGTGCCCGACGATGATGCCTTGCTCCTGCCTCCCGCTCTCTTTCGTATAGCTGGCAATGGCCTGCGCCACGATTCGCACGTTCTCCATCGTAAATTCGTCAGCCACAATGGCCCGCCAGCCGTCAGTACCAAAACGGATCGCTTTCATTATCGTCTCTCCTCTCTCGTGACCGTCAGCTCGCTTGCTTTCTCCAAATAATTCATAACCGTTGCAACAAATGTCGCGTGAGACCAGGTCAATGGAGCCACGGACACGGGTGCACCCGTATACGGGTCCAGCTGTTCGGGAAGCACCCCGCTTTGCAAGGCGTGCTTCACCACCCAGGAGAGCCATTTTTTCGCTTCCTGCAACTCTTCCATGGTGCGCGCCCTGGCGATTTCCCAATCCGCGACCCACAGCGTGCAAATAATCCACGGATTGCCCGGCACCTTTGCTGTATCGTGCGATTTTTTGAAATAATGATCCCCCTGGTACCGCGCAAACCCGCCGACTTCCGTATCGACACGCAAGCTGCGTTTCACCGCTTCCATCGTGCCAGTCACCCGCGGATCATCGACGGGGAGTACCCCGAGCGCGTAGACGGAAAACAGACTGCTCTCCACCGTAAAATCTTTCTCGATCCGCCCGTCCGGACGCACGTAGAGCCCCCGCAAAAAGCGGCCGATATCCGGGTCGTACAAATGCCGCAGCATCGCTTCGCGGACTCGCTCCGCGCCCTCGTCGTAGCGCCGGTAGCGATCGTCGTCGCCGAACAACTGGGCGAAGCGGGCCGCTGCCTTCAGACCGGCAAACACCGTGGCGCACGTAAAGGTAAAGATCCCTCTGCGCTCCTCCCACAAGTCGTAGCTCGGCTTGGGAAGCTGGAGGGCAGGCTCGATGTACTGGAGCAAAAAGCGGGCAGCCGGACGGACGAGCGTCGGATACAGCGCCTGGCAATCCTCGAGCTGTTTGCCGTGCTTGTACTGCTCCCACAGGGCGTGGAGCACGAGCGCCGTCTCATCCTCCTGGATCGGCAGCTGCACTTCGCCGTCCACGATGTACGGGTGCCAGCTGGAGCCGACAGAGCCGTCGGGATTGTACTTGTGCAGCAGATAGCCTTCTTCTTTCAGCGCGTTCGCGCAAAAGCGGAAGAACGGGGCCACTGTCCCGGTGTAGCCCGCTTTGGCCATCGCGCAGGCGATCAGCGCTCCGTCGCGCGGCCAGACGTAGCTGTAGTGATCGCGGTTGAACTGGAGAATGTCCGAATCGTTGGCCGCCACGATCGCACCGTTCTGGTCGATCTGCGTACGGACCAGCAGCAGACTGGTTTTGTACAGGTCGACAACCGGCTGGGGCAGGTCGGCAAAATCCCGTTCCTCCTTGTTCACCCAGCGCTGCCAGTAGACGGCTACCCGGTTGAGCAGCCGCTCCGGATCGCTTTCCAGCACATACTGATTCAGCGCTTTGACGGCGTCGTAGGAGTCGCCTACGCACATCCAGTAATCGAGCGACTTTTCCCCCTGCGGCTCCAGCATCAGCCGGAACGAGACGGTACTGTCGACAGAGCCTTGGGCAATCGGATTGCCGGAGAGGATGCCGTCCTCTGCGTCGCGCCAGGTCCCTTCCGCGTAGTTGAAGCGCTTGATGCCGACGCTGAACTGCTCGATTCCGCCCTCTGGCGTCCTGCCGTTGACCATGATGTAAACATTGCGTTTATAGTGATAGACGGTGCGCAGGACGGGGTCGTAGACAGCGGTATCGCCTACCTCTGTTTCATTGATGCTGAAATCGTGGTTGAAAAACAGCCGTACTTCCCGCGCCTCGCCCGTCAGATTGCGCACCCGGATTTTTTTCAGGTAAATGGGGTCCCGCTGATGCACTCCGTCCGAAATCCGCAGGGACACCCCCAGATGATCGTTCTGGGCGTGGACGTCCGTCACGAGAGACTCCTTGCCGTAGCCGAGCGTGCGCTTCCACCCGTCGTCGTCCAGCCAGGAAAAACGTCCCTGCACCCACACGCCCAGTTTGCTGAAGTGTCCCCCTACATGATTCAGTTGGCCCACATAGGGATAGTAGAGATCGCGCATGTGAAGCCTGTCGTCAAAGTTGATCAGCAGTCTCCCGTTACCGACCACGAGCGGTCTCGGCATGCCTTCACGTCCTTTATTGGTATTCCGCGATGCGTCTCGCGTAGGAAGAAGCGAGCGTCGCAGCTGTCTCTGCCGTTGTGCCTTGCGAAATCACTTTCACATGCGAGTCTTCCGTGTCCGGCAGGATCAACACCCAGCCGTTTGCGTCGTACACCTTGATCCCGTCCACCAGCTCCAGCGGCTTGCCTTTGTTTTCCTCCAGCATTTTCCGCATTACCTTGCCTTTGGAAGCCCACGGGCAGAACACGATCTTTTTCTCCATGTGGCAAGCAGGCAGCAGCTCGAGCAGCACGCTGAGCGGCTTTTCTTCCTTCGACAGGTAGGACAGGATTCGCAGCAGGCTGTAGACGGCGTCGAACATCGGGTGGAACCGCTCTTCCGGCGCTACCTCCATCATCGCCCGCGGCGCCACCTTGGTCCGGACGACCTTAAGCTGCAAAAGCTGCGCGAGATGCTCCAGCTCCATCGGGGCGCTGACCGGCAGGCCGATCTTGCTGTGGGCGCCGCTGCACGCAAGCAGCTGCAGCGCGATGAGCTGCTCGGCTGTCAGCTTCTCGCCGCGCTCCGTGAACAGGTCGATCTGCTCCCCGTTTTTGTCAATGCGAACACCCAGATCTGCTCCGTGTTTGCTGACACCCTCCTGGATCTGGCCGTACCGTACCGTGACGCCCAGGGTTTGGAAGAGGGGCGCCAAAAAAGAAGGCATGAACCGCGCCTCGCACTCCACCAGCAGCTTAAAGCGCTGACGCTGGATGCTGGCGACATCGACCCGCTCTGCGAGGGCGCGCAGGTAAGCTTCCTGTATCTGATGCTCCACATGCAGCTCGCCCAGATGGTGCAGCGTGCGGACGTACGTCTCCTGCCAGTAGGCGTTTTCGATCTTCCGCTCCATGTCACGGGAGACAGGCAGCCCGTTTTGGTCGACAAACTGGATGACGATTTCCTTGTTTTCCGCAGGCTCAGCCATGAAAACATGGATTCCCCCTGCGCATTGCAGGCCGCGCACCCCGTAGCGCAAGAGCGGCGCATTGCCGACGCCCAAGTCGACGGTGTCGATCCCCGACGAGCAGAGGCTGGTCATGATGCTGTGCTTGAGCAGCTGGGCAAACGGATGCGGGCACGCTGACAGCGCAATCCGGCTGCCTGCCTGCAGCAAATAGGCGTAGGAGGCCGCGAGCCGGGTGACGAATTCAGGCGTGATCTCCACATTGCCGATGCCTTTGATGCCGTGTGTGCCAAACAGGTTTTTGTTCTGCTTCGCGCCGTAGATGAGCGACTTGCTGACAGTGGCACTCTCGCCTACTTCTTTGTCCGGCCAGATTTTCACGCCTGCCTTGACGACAGACTTGGCGCCCAGATCGCAGTTGTCTCCGATGACGGCCCCCTCTCCCACCAGCACAGACTCGGACGTCTGCACATTGCGGCAGAGCGTGGCCCCCGTCATTTCCGACTTTTTGCCGACCAGCGTGTTTTCCCAAATGATCGCGCGGGACAGATTCGCGCCGCTGGCGACAACTGTATTGCTCCCGAGCACGGAGTAAGCGCCGATCGAGGCTCCCGCCTGCAAATGCACATTTTCGCCGATGTAGACCGGGCCTTCCAGGCGGACGAACGAGTCGATCCGCACTTGATTTTCCAAAAAGATGCGGGGGGCGATCTCCTTTGCCTTGATGTCGACCTTGACTTTTCCTTCCAGCATGTCAAACTGCGCCTGACGATAGACGGCAAGCGAGCCGATGTCGGACCAGTAGCCGTCTGCTGCGTACCCGTACATCGGTTTGCCTTCGCGCAGGAAGAGCGGGAACACTTCCTTGCTGAAATCGACTTCCCGATTGTCCTCGATATAAGAGAGCACTTCCGGCTCGCAGACGTAGATGCCGGTGTTTACCGTATCGCTGAACACCTCGGCCCAGGTCGGCTTCTCCAGGAAGCGGATGATGCGGCCGTCCTCGTCGGTCATGACGACGCCGAATTCCAGCGGCGTCTCGACTTGCGTGAGGACGAGCGTCGCCAGCGCCTGTTTCTGCTCGTGAAAAGCAACAGCTGCCGTCAGATCGATGTCGGTCAACGTATCGCCGCTGATGACGATAAAACGCTCGTCGAGGAAGTCGGCGCAGTTTTTCACGCTGCCTGCCGTCCCGAGCGGCGTCGTCTCTTCAAAATAGACGAGCGACACGCCGTACCGGGAGCCGTCTCCAAACTCGTTGCGGATCGCATCGGGCAAAAATTGCAGCGTTACGGCAATTTCAGTGATTCCGTGCTTTTTCAGCAAATCGATGGTGTACTCCATGCACGGACGATTCAGCAAGGGCACCATTGGTTTTGGAGTGTGGGATGTTAACGGACGCAGGCGGGTTCCTTTGCCGCCAGCCATGATCACTGCCTTCATCAATACTTCCTCCTTCTTGGTTGCTGACACCTTCGTTGCTTCTCTGCCATCAAAAGCTCACCCGGGTGCCCTCTTGGTTCTTTTATCTCATAGCCGACATGAGTACGGGTTCCAGCTGGCGGTACTGTTCCACCGTCTGTCTGGCCAGCTGCTCCCAGTCGTAGCGGCTCTGCACTTCCTTTAACGCCCGCTCTGCCAGCTGGCGGCGCTGGTCCGGATCTTTCAGCAGCCAGCGCAGCTGATCGACGAGCGAATCGACATTTCCTGCGTACATCATCGCGCCATTTTCCCCGTGTCTTACAATCTCGCGCAGTCCTCCCGTGTCGGCGACGAGAAGCGGCGTGCCGTGGGCCATCGCCTCCAGCGCGACGATGCCGAACGGCTCATACAAGCTCGGGAAGACCGCGACATCCGCCAGGCGGAACAACTGATTTCTCCGCTCGTCGTCGATGAAGCCGAGAAAGCGCACCTTTTCCCCGATCCACAGGTGATTCGCCAGGTTTCGCAGCTCATCCAGGTACGGCCCTTTGCCGGCGACGACCAGACGCGCATCCGGAAACTCCGTACCAAGCCGGGCCATGGCTTCCAACAGCAGATGCACCCCTTTTTCCCGCACCAGGCGGCCGACGAAGAACAGCACGGGGCCATCCCCGAGTGACAGCTCCTGCCGCAAGTCTGGTTCAGGATTCACGGGGTTCGCCGGGACTGCTTCTACACCGTTGAAAATGACGCTCATTTTTTCATGGGGGACTCCAAACAGCCTTTTGACTTCTTCTCCCATGTAATGGCTGCAGACGATTACTCTGTCAGATGCCGCCGTCAGCATGCGCTCGCACTCGTGGATGCGCTGCTGCAACGGCGTGTGGATGCCCTGGTTGCGCCCGTGCTCCAAAGCGTGAATGGTCGTGATCAGCCGAATCGACAGGCGTTGCTTCAACTCCATGGCCGCCCAACCTGCCAGCCAGTCATGGGCGTGTATGAGATCGACGCGCAGGCCGCCCTGCAGCAGCTGTTCAGCATAATCGACCATCGCCAGATTCAGCTGGAACACCCACTGCAAAAAGTCTGTCTGCTCTCCCGGCACGTCGCTTTGCAGGCGGTGGACGTGAATGCCGTCGACCATTTCCTGGCCGGCTTTTGCACCTGCCGCCGTGGTGAGCACGTGCACCTTTGTGCCTTGGCGAACCAGCTGGCGTGCCAGCTCGTAGACGGCCCGCCCCAGCCCGCCGACGACGTGCGGGGGAAACTCCCAGGTGAGCATCAGCACTTTGCGCTCCGGCGGCTGGGAGGAGCTCGCCGCAATCATTTGATGCGATACGTTCACTCTATGCGAACGAACTGGCAAATAGTACGACTCATCCATCGCCGGAAAGATCGGGTAGGCCGCCTCCATCTCGGCTAACCTCTCTTCTGCTGGCTGCCCCGACCTAAGCATCGCGAGCAGCTCGCGGAAGCGCGTCAAATGGTCGTGAAACCTGCGGACGGCGTACTGGACGACGGTCTGCCCATCCAGTATGAAGGCCCAATCGCTGCTCTGCGCCAGCATCAGCTCACGCGCCGCCTGCTTCAGGCAGCGGCTCGCCCAGGCTGCGCCGCTTTCGCCTTGTCCTTTTTCCAGTTCGTGCCTATGTACAGCCTCGATCAGCTCTCGCTCTGCCTGATGCAAATGCCGGTACATCCAGCCGTTGTTTTCGTTCAGCCACACCTCCCCGTAGCCGTTGCGTCCCCACGTGGACATCGGCAGACGGGCTCGGTCCTGCTGCGGATATTCGTCCAAATATTCCGACGGCGTAATCAGTTGTACCGTTTTGGAATCGCACGCAGTCTTGCGCAGCAGGTAGTCGAGAAACTGCGGGCCTTCGTACCACCAATGCCCAAACAGCTCGGCATCGTATGTAGCGACCACCAGCGGCTTGCGGTCCAGCCACGCTTCTGCCTCGGCGATCTGCTGCTCGCGATGGTACAGGAAGTGTCCGGCATGCGAGGCGGCCTTTTCCCGAGCCCAGTCCGGCTCGTACCAGTCCTTCTCGCCCGTCTTGCCAGTGATACGGTAATACTTCAGGCCGGTATTGACGCGTATCCCTTCCGGATGGATATAGGGCGCGATGTATTCCATTTCCCGGTCAAACCCGATATCGCGGTAATACTCTCGATAGTCGTAATCGCCCGGATAGCCGTCAAAGGAGCTCCAGACCTGCCGCGATGCCTGATCGTCCCGGGCAAACGCCGCGACGTCGTGGGGCGTGAACAGCGGGGCGTACAGACCGCGCATCGGAGTCGGTGTAGCATGCTGAATCGTGTGCGTGTCCACGAAAAAGTAGTCGATCCCCACTCTTTTCAGCAGGCGATCCAGACC
This sequence comes from Brevibacillus sp. GCM10020057, assembly GCF_042683565.1. Classification (NCBI taxonomy): domain Bacteria; kingdom Bacillati; phylum Bacillota; class Bacilli; order Caryophanales; family Paenibacillaceae; genus Brevibacillus; species Brevibacillus sp. GCM10020057. The sequence continues at coordinate 160,707 of NZ_JBHUJW010000043.1, read as the reverse complement.
CGGCGTATAGCCGCACTCCGGCAGCCAGATGCCGCGCGGCCGCATGCCAAGGATGCGCTCATGCGTGTCGATGCCGACCTGCAGTTGGGCCATGATGGCCTCTTCCGTTTCCACGAACGGCAGGAAGGCATGCGTCGCTGCGCAAGTAATCAGCTCCAGGCAACCGCTTCTCGCAATCCGCTTGAGTGCCGAAATGAGCTGAAAGTCGTGCTTGCGGCAGTAAGTCGCGATGTCCCGGAAGCGCTCCAGGTACATTTTGGCGACTTTGTGCTCGCGCGGCTCGTGAACTGTACGTTTCACTTCTTTTCCAGCCAGCTCCACCGTCTTGGCCAGATGGGCCTGAAAACGGGATTGAATGAGTTCATCTTCCAGCATCGATAACAGCGTAGGAGAAACAGCGAGGGTTATGCGAAAAGCGATGCCGTCTGACAAAAGCTTGTCGAAGACCATGAGCAGCGGAAGATAAGATTCCAGCATGGCTTCGTACACCCAGCGCTCTTCCAGGCAATCGTCCCGGTCCCCGTGCCGAACATAAGGCAAATGCGCATGTAACACGAGGGAGAGATAACCGTTATTCACCGATGACACCTCACTCACTTAATTGTTGGATTTCATGTAGAGGGAATAGGAGGAAAAATTCTCGAACCACGATGGAGATGTCGTTTCCTTGGCTGGCTCGATCAGCGGCTCCCCCCATACAGCTTTTGTATTGCGCGGCGTTTCCACCGGTTCGGAGCGCAGAATCGGGCAAAACCGCCCTTGTTCGTACAAGCCAAAATCAACGAGGTATGTCCTGCCGGGCGCAACATCACGCACATACCAGGAGTGCGCGTCTTCGTGGACGAGCACGTCTCGGACCCCGTGCGCATTTTGTCCGTTAAAGATCCGGTCGGTGACGTCGTAGATGCGCAGCCCTTTCTGGATTTGGCGATAATCGGCTTGCAAATAGGAAGCCACCATTCTCATGCGAGGCCACGTGATTTCCCAGTACACGAACAAAACGGTAGGGCCCTGGGCCATGACCTTGACGAGATCCCGTCCGTAGAAGTCCGGCAATCGCCACTCGTCGTCCTGCCGCTTCTGGACCTTCGCGGGCGTAGAGGAGGTGAGATCACGGGCTTCTGCAGCCTTTGCTCTTTCCTTTTGCAACTGGTATTTGACCTGTCCGACAGTTAATCCGCATTCTTTTGCAATTTGGGCAATCGATTTGGATTGTGACCGTAGCTCTCGTATTTTCTCCAGCATTGCTCAACACTCCCTTCCGCAATTTTCGATCTACCGCTGGTTATGCATGTTTGTATCAGCACACAGTCATTCTAGCCAATGCCTCTAACAAAGACTGTCGAACGCTGGACGCACATCCCTTCTTCTTTTGTCGATCAACGATTATATTTTCGTCACCAAATAGCAATACTCGGGGGCTTTTGCACAGTAACCGTTTTCACGCGTCGAACAACCGCCTATTTTCAGCTTACAAAGGGGCTGTTGTATTCATTCATTCCTTTATGAAATACACGAAGGCCATTTTCAAAACGCACATGAATGCAAGCGCTCTCACAAAATCGGCCCAAGAGACGTTCCATACAAAAGCCGTTGCGCAAATTCCCCGCATCTGTTTCGCTTTGCGCGGCATGCTGTTTCAACGTCCGCGCTGCCCTGTCAAGCCTTTGACGAACAAGCGCGATGCACGCGCCGCCGCTGCCTGGCTCAGAGCATAAAAAAAGACACGGCAGGCGGGAAATCCGCCTATGTCGTGTCTTTTGCTTGCTCCTTGGCGAGCGCTATCTGCGTTTTGTAATGCGGCCGAATCCGCCCGTTTTCGTCCGCGGGGGCGAATTGCTCTTCGGCGAAGAAAAGATCGAGGAACGTTTCGGCGTGACGTAGTTGCCGGAACCCGACGAGCTGCTGCCGGAGCTGCGGATGATTTTCCCCGAACTCCCTTTGGACGGCTCCACCTGCTTTTTGAAAATGTTCCCGTCCGAGCCTACGGAGCCGTCGCTGTTTTTGGACGTACTCCCCCGCTTGATGATGCTGCCTTTGCCCCCCGTCGTAATGGGCGGAGCGGCCTTTTTCTCCTCGGCCGTCGGCGCATGGTACGTTCCCGACGGCTTGTAGACGTCACGGCTCGAATAGCCGCGATAGCCGCCCGTATAGCTCTTCCTGTGTCCGTCGAACAGATCGTCGAGCACACTTGCCAAAATATAGCCCTGCAAAAATGAGGAATCGTAGTTGTTGCGCACGTATTCTTTCGAGTCTACCTCGATTAGCGTGTCTGACGGCTTTGCAGTATCTTGCTGGACGTGGTAGACCTCATCCGGATAAATGAGAAACATGTGCTGGTTATCTTCTTTGGAGATCTCATCCGGCTCTCTCTGATCTGCCAGCTCCCTGGCGACGACTGGCACCGTCTTGTTGGCTGCGCGGTACACCCGCGACGTCTGCTGCCCCTTGGTCGACACCGATTCCAGCGGATACGTATCGCCTACGGACGGACTCCCGCAGCCGGACAGCGCAAGCAGGAACAGGGTGGGTATAAGCAGCAGCTTGATTGATTGGAACCATCGTTGTGGCATTCCCTCTCCTCCTTACGTCCCGCGTAAAACTTGCACGTCCGCCGGAAGAACGGTCTCTCCCTCGTACAGCATAAACCTGCCATCCTGCCATTCAATCCGCAGCAGCTGGCGCTGATCAGATTGGAAATGCCAGACGTACTGCTCGCCCGACGACTGGAACGGCGTCTTGCCCAGCACCTGGACGCGCCCCGAATACTGCTCCTCCAGATGGTAGGTGACGTCGTCCATCTCGATCGTGCTCGGCACTTCCTCCACCGATTCCAGGCGGCCGTCGATGGCGCTGAACAGCTGGTACACCAGCCGCTCCCGCTCCTCGATGTACAGGTAGCGGATCGTGTTTCCGTCCTGCAAAGTCAGCATCGCGGCTTTTCTGCTGTGGTTCATCGCCTTGCCCGTAATCTGGTAGGTCACGAGCGACACTTCGACAACGTCTCCCGGCCCGACCGTCAAGATGCTTTTTTCCGGCGCTGGCGGTTCAGGTTTGGCAAATATGTTTTTCACTCTTTTGAACAAGCTCATGGTCGTACTCCCTCCTGCCAGAAACTACAGACATGCAGCCAGGATCATCGCCCCGACAATATGGAAAGATCCTGCCAGCAGTGCATGCGCGACTTTTCCTTGCTTGACGCCTGCTTCGAGATCGAGACCAGCAAACGCGCGAAAGGCGATTTCCACGGTGCGCTCCAACATGAACAAAATAATGAATGATACCACAGATACCAGCAAGGCGGTCCACAATTCATTGGAATTGAGAATCGATTGGGACAGGATGTATCCTTGCGCGAACAGCTTCATCACAAAACGGGTCGTCACGGCTATGTTCCCGTTTTTCATTTCTGTCATATCCTTGTATCTCGTAAACAGCGAGTCGACCCACATCAGCACGAACAGCAGAATCCCGCCCGCGCCCGTCCATACGAGCATGGCTGCTACTTCTACCCAAGTCACCGTCACATTCCCCCAGTCTTCAGGATCGTTCTACTCTTTCTTTTGCGGAAAAAAAGGGGAACCGCTCCAGGCGGTTTACCCCTCGTATTTTTTCATCAGCGCGGCAAGTTCGTCCTCGATCTGCCGGTCTTTCGTCAATTTGGCGATTTCCTCATCCAGCGACTTTTCCTTCTTGTATACTTCGCCGCTTGCTTCCGCTTCGGCCTCGAGCTGGAGTGCCTTGTCTTCCATCCGCTTCAGGCCCGCCATCGCGGAGTTGGAGTCGAAACCGGCCATCGTCTGGTTGATCGTCTTTTGCGCTTTTGCTGCATTCACGCGGGCAACCAGCGTCTCGCGTCTGTTTTTCAGCTCCGTCACCTGTTTTTTCATCTCTGCCAGCTTGTCGCGCAAGCCTTCTGCAGCCGCTTTGTTTTTCTCGTAAGCGTCCTTGTATTCATTCATCTTTTGCTCGGCTGCTTTCTTTTCTTCCAGCGCGCGGCGGGCAAGGTCGATGTTCTTCGCCTGAGCCGCTACGTGCGCCTGCTCTTCCCGCTTCTTCACGAGCGCTTCCTGCTCTTCGTACAGCACCTTGAATTTCTTTTCCAGCGCGATTTGCGCGGCTACCGCTTTTTCCGCTTCTTCCAGATCTTCCTGCATGTCGCGCAAATACTGGTCAGTCATCTTGATCGGGTCTTCTGCCTTCTCGATGAGGGCGTACAGATTGGACATGGTCAAATCGCGCAGTCGTTTGAAAATAGACATGGAATTTCCTCCTTGAATTCGTCTGATAATCGTGCGGCTGCTTCTGTCAGCCGGACTTCTCTATACATGTATTTACGTTGGTTAATCAAGTAAGTTTCAAAGTTGTGCTTGCGATTTTTCACATGAATTTGGACTGCCCGGCCGCTTCAAGTTATGTGCGAGACCGCTGCCACTCCCCGGTGATACGGGAATTTACTCGAACGTCAGCTCACCCGACTCGATGTTTTTTATCATGAGCCGGCCTTGAACTTGCGACCCGTCTTTCAGGACAAGCTTCATTTTCCCGGTTTTCCCTTTTTCAATGAGTGCTTTGACTTGGGCATCCGTCAGCATGCGACCGTAGTTTTCTTTCCAGATCACGAATGTACAGCCCATGTTGTAGTTGGAGCAGCCGTAACCTTTTCGTCCCATAAAGATCGAACCGCCGCAGCCTGGGCGTGGGCACCTGGCGATGATGCTTGAAGCAGCAGCAGTCCGTGGTTCTTTCCCCTTTTTCACTGCGGGCGTTGACTTTGCAGCGACGCTTCGGCTGCGTGATGAACTTGTTTTGCCCTCGCTGCCGGCACGTCCTCGTCTTTTGGAAGCTCCACTGGTACTCTCGCCCTCAAACAAAGTCTTCGCAGCACGAGATTGGACACGAACCTTCTCTACGATCATGGTAGCGAATTTCTTCACATTTTCCATGAATTGCTCATCAGAGGCCGCTCCTTTCGAGATCTGGTTCAACCGGCGCTCCCATTGTCCTGTCATCTCCGGAGAAGTCAATAATTCGATCCCCGCGTCCCTGATCAGTTCGATCGCGGTACGGCCTTTTTGTGTAAGCTGTATTTGCTTCCCTTTCATTTCCACGTAACCGACTTTTTTCAGACGCTCGATGGTCGCGGCACGGGTCGCCGGTGTTCCGAGACCTGATTCTTTCATCGCTTCGCGCAGTTCCTCATCCTCGATCTGCTTGCCCGCGCTTTCCATGGCTTTCAGCAGTGTCCCTTCCGTATAATGCTTTGGCGGCTGTGTCTCTTTTTCCTTGACCAAGGCATCCGAACACCTCACACCATCCTTGGGTGAGAGGGTGAAAGGCTCGTTGACTTCCATTTCTTCCTTTTCGTCCGCATCTTTGCCCTTGCCTTTTGCCCCTTTGGGCTTTTCCTTGTTCTTTTGATCAGGATAGATCACTTTCCATCCGAGACTGACCAGCTCTTTCACCGTCGTTTTAAAGTTTTCGTTTTCGACGCTGGTCATGACAGCGTGCACCTTGTATTCGGCGGCGGGATAAAATTGCGAAAGGAAGCGGCGAACGATCATGTCGTACAACTTCTGCTCGTCCGGCGAAAGCCGCGTTGCTTTGCGATTGGTCGGCAGAATCGCATGGTGGTCCTCTACTTTGGCAGGGTTGCAAATAAATTTGTTGCCTTTATGTACCAGCTGGCGGTTTGCGCCCTTCACCAGGTCATCGTATTCCGTGCCTTGCAAGGATGACAGTGTCTTGTGCATGTCCGGAATGTTTTGCTCCGTCACATAGTTGGAATTCGTCCGGGGGTAAGAAATCAATTTATGCTTCTCGTAGAGAGACTGTGCGATATCGAGTGTTTTCTTCGCTGAAAAACCGTACTTGCCGTTTGCCTCACGCTGCAGCAAGGTCAAATCATACAGCTTGAACGGATATTCTTTGGTATCTTTCACTTCGTAGGAAGCGATGCGGCCAGGTTTGCCCTTTACTTTTCGGGCCAACGCTTCTGCCTTGGCTGGATCGGTGATGCGATCTCCTTGCCATATCCCTTTGTAAGCTACGTCGCCTTGGGAAAAGTGTCCTTCCAGGTCAAAATATTTTACGGATGTAAACGCTTCAATCTGCTTCTGCCGATCATAAATGAGAGCAAGCACGGGCGTCTGCACTCTTCCCACGGAAAGCAGCACATTATGTTTGGTCGTAAAAGCACGGGAGCCATTCATACCGATCAGCCAGTCCGCTTCACTGCGGGCTTTGGCTGCGCGGGTCAGGTTTTCATACGCTGCGGCATCCTTTAGCTCCGCAAATCCTTTTCGGATCGTTTCAGGAGTCAGGTCTGAGATCCAGAGTCTTTTTACGGGATGCTTTAGCTTTAGATGCCGCTGAATGAGGGAAAAAATGTGCTGTCCTTCCCTCCCGGCATCGCATGCATTCACCAGCAAATTACTGCGCTTGGCCAACTGGGCGATGGTTTTCAGCTGGTCAATTGTCTTCCGATTGGGAACGAGTTTGAATTGATCCGGAATGATTGGCAGGTCATTGATGTTCCATTTTTTGTATTTCTCATCGTATGCCTCTGGTTCCGCCAGCTCGATCAAATGACCGATTGCCCACGTAACAATATATTTCTCCCCCTCCAAATACGAGCGGAAGTTTTTCGCTTTCGGCTCTATTGCGGCAGCGATATTTCGTCCCATATCCGGTTTTTCCGCAATAATTAATGTCTTCAAGATGGTAATCGCTCCTTCAAAAAACTCTCTCAACAAATGTATCGAATAAATTCTTCTTTGAAAACAAGTCTACTCCATTTCTTTTCGGAGTGGTTCCCACACTTGTTGACATTTTGCGCTATTAAAAAGACAGCCCCGATCAGGCTGCCAACTCTATCTTCACAAACAATATCCCATTCAGCCGTTCACCCGCCAAAAATTTTTCCCTTGGCGATGACGGCCAGCTCCACCTTCTCCAATGTGCGGCAATAGGCTTCCCCCATGTCGAAGGAGGACGGCAACTCTGTCGGGGACAGGAGAGCGAGGGCACTGCGATCACGGTACCAGTCTTGCGGATCGGGTGGTGTATGTTCCACCCGTTCCCAGGCGTGGCGCAAGGGCGGGGAGTAAAGACGCGGCTGCCCGCTCCTGAGCCGACAGCCTTCCATCCGCTTCTGGTGCGGCTTGCCGGGAACGCTCTCCCGGATGTCGTGAAACAGATGCGGCCAAAAGTCTTTACGCGAGCCGGTGTGCGTCTGGCTCGACGCCCATGGATAGACATCCGCTAGCTGAGCCGGATCGCGGAACAGCAGGGCGTACAGCCTTTTTCCCAGCGCAATGCGTTCAAGGAGCGAGGCGAAGTGGGAGACGTTCTGCCCGATCAGGCGCAAGGGCTGCTCCCCGTGGCATGGAAACAGGATCTGGTTGAGCGCGAGCATCTCCTGCGCGGCGAACGGCAGCGTATCCAGCACCGTACTCCGGTAGCTTTGCTCCTGCATCAGATGCACTTCCAGATGCTGCTGCTCGTTCATGATCAGCCCGACCGTCAGCAGCTCGCTGTCCCCCTTGTTCCAGTACTCGTTCCAGAGGGCAGAGACAAACACCGACGTGTGAAAATAGGGCAGCAGGTGAAAAAGGTTGGTCTGTCTGCGCACGCTTTCCTCATACAGTAGCAATTGAGGGTAGGCGTCTCGAAAAATGAGCCAGTTGCCTCGCTCCAGAAACAGAAAGAAATTCCGCTGCTCCTTCGCAGAAAGCAGACGGGGCAGCAGCTCTCCACGTAAATCTGTCATGTTCCAGCCCGCGTTTCGGGAAACCAGGTGAGCGAGCAAGGCCCAATGTATGTCCGTATGCTTCTGGTAAAAATCCAGATAGGCGCGGGTGCGCTCGACATTGTCGCGATTTCGCTCGTCGGTCCGCTCCCGAATCTCCTCTAAGAGTTTCCGCTCATCCACAGGCAACGATCTCGTATCGGGGGTCCCCTGTTCCTTTGCCGCTCTCTGTGCCCGCTTCAGTTGTACAGAAAGGGACTTCAGCGACGATGCTCGCATCCAAGACAATCCCGGCACAGTTCCTCCTTTCCTGACGTCCCTAAGCCTTTTGGAGGTGAATGGGTTGCTAGACGTACATGCTGAAATCAGCCGCATGCAAGCCGTCCTCGTGCAGAAGCAGACGATGGACGGCTCCTGGCGCTTTTGCCTGGAATGCGGAACGGTGACGGACGCTTACATGATCATCCTACTCCGCTCGCTCCAGATTGATGATGAGGATTTGATCCTCGGGCTGGCAAACAGCATCGCGAACAAGCAGCAACCCAACGGGGCATGGAAGATCTACGCCGACGAGCCCAACGGCAATCTGTCGGCGACGATCGACTCTTACTACGCCCTGCTGTTCTCGGGATACTTGAAAAAGTCTGATCCACGCATGGTGGCCGCACGAAGGTTCATCCGCGAAAATGGCGGGCTGACGCAAGCCAACCTGCTGACCAAGATCGTCACGGCCTTGACCGGCCAATATGAATGGCCGCGGCATTTTCTCGTCCCGGTAGAAATCGCCCTGCTCCCGCCGTTTTCTCCCCTCAGCTTTTATGATTTCGTCGGGTACGCCCGCGTCCATCTTGCCCCCATGATGATCTTTGCCGACCGCAAATACGTCCTGCGCACGCCTCGGACGCCAGACCTGTCTGATCTGTACGTGGAAGCTCCTATTTCCGGTGGAGTGTTCCCGCATCGCCAAATCGAACAATTTACCCGAGGCGCTCAAGGCTTCCTCGCCGCGATTGACGACTATGTGCGCAGTCTGCCCTTTCTCCCCGCACAGCTTCGTGAGGTGGCCCTGCGCCGGTTGGAGAAATACATGCTCGAGCGGATCGAGCCGGACGGAACGCTGTACACATATGCCACCTCGACCTTTTTCATGATCTACGCCTTGCTCGCCCGGGGCTACTCGCCGCAGCATCCCCGCATCACGGGAGCCATCTCGGGCTTGCGGGCCGCAATCTGCCCGACGGATGACGGGCCACATCTGCAGTTGGCAACTTCCGCCGTCTGGGATTCGGCCCTGCTCACTTACGCCCTGCAAGAGTCTGGCATGGACCCCGCCCGTCCCGTCATCCACCGTGCGATCCACTATTTGCTCGGCAAGCAGCAAACCAAACCCGGCGATTGGAAAATCCGCAATCAACAGGCGCGCCCGGGCGGCTGGGGTTTCTCCGATCAAAATACAATGAACCCCGATATCGACGACACGACAGCTGCCTTGCGCGCCATTTTCGCCTATAGCAAAACAGACAGGAGCGCCGCCAACGCGTGGAAACGCGGTCTGGACTGGCTCCTGTCCATGCAAAACGACGACGGTGGGTGGCCCGCCTTTGAAAAAAATACAGACTCTCCCCTCATCCGCAGACTGCCCATCGAAGGCTCCGACACCGTCAGCACAGACCCGTCCTCTGCGGATCTGACGGGAAGAACGTTGGAGTTTCTCGGAAATTATGCGGGATTGCGTCAGGCAAATCCCCAAGTCCAGAAAGCTGTTCGCTGGCTGATCCGCCATCAACGTGCAGACGGCTCCTGGTACGGTCGCTGGGGTATTGCTTTTCTCTACGGCACCTGGGCGGCCCTCACCGGAATGATGGCGGTAGGTGTAGCTGCCGACCATCCTGCCGTGCAAAAAGCGGTCAACTGGCTGCTCCAGCGCCAAAATGCCGACGGCGGATGGGGCGAGTCTTGCGCGAGCGATGAGAAACAGACGTACGTCTCCCTCGGCGCGAGCACCCCCTCCCAGACTGCCTGGGCAGTCGACGCGCTCATCTCCGTCTTTCCCGAGCCTATTCCGGCCGTCGAGCGCGGGATTCGCTGCTTGCTCCGCTCCGCACAGGCAAACGACTGGACGACCGCGTATCCGACAGGCGGCGGACGACCCGGCGGGATCTATTTTGCTTACCACAGCTACCGCTGGATCTGGCCGCTGCTCGCCTTGAGCCACTACCGCAGCAAGTACGGGCAAAGTCAGCCTTAGCCGCGCTTTCTGCGAATGGGCACTTCCTTGCTGATGACAAGCGAGTCTGCCGGCGTATCGAAAACCGACGAGCAGACAATCTCCTCCGCATCGCCGATCAATATAAGGGAGGACTGGGAAACATCGTTGCTCTGGATTTCCCCGACCTCCAGCTTTTTGTTGTTCACGGTCATTTTCAGTTCCATCCTCCGCCATACCTCTTTTCCTTCAAATGAAAGCGATCAGCCTGGGCTGATGGTTCATCGTATGCCGCCGCCCGCGCATGTGGCATCCAAAACCGGTATGAACACCCACCGGAAGCAGGCATACAATACAAAAAGGATTTCTCCGAAAAGGGTGAAGATGCGATGCCAGCAATCGTCGGGGTCATCAATATCAACAGCATCAGCGGCGTCTTCAACGTCGGGGATGTCCGTAAAATCTCGCCGGTGAACTACACCAAAACATTTGCGGGCGGGGGGTCCTTTAACTCGGGTACGACGCTGAACGTAAAAGTTCCGCGCAGCGTCGTCTATATCCATGAAAGCAAAGGCGAGGATTGGCCTGTATTCGTCGAAGAAATCCGTGAACCTGCGAGCAAGGGACGGGATCGCTCATGAATTTTTTCATCCATCAAAATATCGTCATTCACAGCCTGAAAATTGATGGCCTGAACAACTCGTCCGTCTTGCAAATCGGCAGCGCCGGAATGATCAAACCGCTGTCCCAGTTATACAATACAGGCGGATTCACAGAACCGGCACCGCCTGCACAACCGCTCCCGGAAGAGATTGGCCGAAGCGACCAATTCGTCCCCCTCGTTCCGTTGGTAGAGCCGCGCTAAATTCAGCATTGCGCTTTTGTTGAGAAGCGAAGTAAGGATGATCGGTATGTACATGGGTCCTGAAATGATGCAGTATTTTCAACAGCTGCATAAATATTTGCACGCCCAAAGCAAAAATATGGAAACATTGAAAAAGCTGATCGAAAAACTGAATAACGATATGGCGGAACTGAAGGAGAAGCAGGCTCCGCCGCCAGTGATCAAAAACGAATACAAATTCGACCTGTTGAAGGTGGAGCGGCTCGAAGGCACCTTGAACATCGGCCTGAACCCGAACGGTACGGACGGCAGCGTGGGCGAGTATTCCATCAATCAAGCCTCGGGACAGCGGCCAGCCCAGGACAGCGATTCTCCGGCCTTTGCCCGCGTGCAAAAGGAGATCTACGACTATTTGAACCACGATGCCTACAGCATGCTCGAGAGGATCGAGCAAGAATTCGGGCACGCGCTGGATGACAACTATCGGACCTTTATCGTGGACGATATCAAAAAGCAGATCGATTCACGTATCCGCTACTATTTGAATCAGGCACAAGCGGAAGGCTGGGAACCGGAACAGATCGACGCACTATGCGATCGGACGATTCAGAAGGTGAAGCGCGACATCGAGCGCACCTGCGAAACATTCGTCCGCAATTTGCCGCGCGGGGGGATTGAAAACGGTCATGATCTATAAGGTGATCAATGGTGAATTGCACGTCGGCTCTGTCAACATTGTCAATTTGACTTCCGCCGCCTCCCTGTTTATCGGCGACTGTCGCTCGGTCATTCTCACCTCCATCGACGAGACGCCGCCCGAGACGTACATCGTAGGCGTCGAACAAACTGCAAAGACACCTGAAGCGACACCGTAAAGGAGGCTGGCTATGCACAGCAGAACCAGTCACGTCCATTCGTTTAGCAATATTGCGCTGGACACCTCATCCGTCATCGAGATTGGCGATTCCGAAAAAATCGACGCTGTCTCCAACATTCTCGCCGTTCAACGTGATAAAGCTATTTTTCATGAAAATGAATTTTTGTACCAAGACTATACCGCCTTTTCCGTGCCGCTCCCTCTCCCCTGCGACGAGGAGCCTCTCACGATCACTACGTTCCACGAAAGCAATGCGATTCGGGTCGACAAGGTAACGGTCTCCTTTGCAGCCGCTTCATCCGTCATTCACATCGGCTCGAGCGAGTGTATGGAACTGGAAACCCGGGTCAAAAATATCCGGCACCTCGTCCGCGACGAACGCTAGTACGACATGCCGGATGTGAAGGGAGGAGATATCGTTGCCTTCAATCATAGGAGCAGTCAACATCAACAGCAACTCCGGAACGGTCAATTTTGGAGACACCCTCAACATATCTCCAAAATCCGCTTCCAAGACATTCTCCGGATCAGGCGGCGGCAACACCGGCAACCTCGTCAACACCGTCAACGGTGCCAGCGCCACAAACACGCTCGATCCGAGTGTGGTGGATCAGCCGCTCGTCGGTAATGTGTAAAGGCAGTGTTAATGGATATTCATTAACGCTGTTTTTATTTTTGGCAGGACCGGCCCGTCGGGGAACAGACAAGGCGAACAGACAAAAGGAGAAGGCCGCTGCGCCTCCTCCCTACAAATTGGCACGAAATGTTGTCTTTCTCTCGCGCGGCGAACCGTCTCTTGGCAAATACAGCTCCAGCAGCCCATCCTGGTACTGCGCCTTCATCCCTTTCGCACTAACCGACACCGGCAGCTCGATTTGCCTGCTGAACGTCCCGAATGCGCGCTCCTGCCGGATACAGGATGCGGCATACGGGTGCTTTTTGATCGCGCCCTTGATCTCCAGCGTGCGCTGCTCTGTCAACGTAACTTCCAGGCTGTCTCGGGCAAAGCCCGGCAGCTCGCAGCAAACGATGAGCAAATGCTCCGTTTGGTAAATGTCCGTAACAGGGAACGCTTCAGGACTGGACCGGGGCATGACGATCGGCCTGACTTTCTCCTTTTTTTGCTTCTTGGGCATCGCCGCTACGGCCTCACTGGCTTGTGCCGTTGCCTGCGAGGCTGTCTGTCCCGTCAGTTTCACCAGGCTCTCCCAGAAATTCGCGTCCAGAATCTGATTCATCTGGCTGAGTGCCTGCCACGGATGCTCCTGGTTGAAGTTCAGCTTTGCCAGGCTCTCTGACGTTTTTTGCAGCTCTCTCATGGTCTCCTGCAGGTTTTTCACGACGGCTTCTTCCTCCTTCCCCCTGTTTCGGTCAGGAATCCGGTGAAGCGATGGTTTTCCCTGCAGTATATGTACGACTGCCTAGCAGATGTGCGCCCGGCTAGGCACCGCTTTGCACAGTCTCGCCATTCTCGACAGGCGCGGGCGGAGCCAAAATGTCTGGCGGCGGCATGTCCGGAGAATACGGCTGCTCCTCCTGGCCATCTGACCCGTTGTCCGGATTGGCCGTTTCCGGCGGTTTCGTCTCATTGTCAGGATTCTGCGGCTTCGCTGGCGTCTGATTCGACTTGTCTGACGCCGCCGGCTTTTGAGGTTGGCTGCTCTTTTGCGGCTGCCTTACGGGAGTGCTCGCCACCGGCTTTGTCTGTGTTTTCATGTCCGCCTTAGCTACCTCGTAGATGGCCGCATCACTGAGCTCCCCGGAGCTTTTCGTCCCCTCTGCGCCCATTTCCGCCTGCAGGCTCGTCCGTATCGCCTCCATCTTTTCCCGGGGCCAGAGCGAATAGGGCGAGCTCCACACGGCTCCGTTGTCGAGCGAGACCATATTTTCCGAGGAAATCGTGCCGAAATCCATCGCCAGCCCGGTAATCTGATCCTTGGACAGATCGGTGCGGATATGCTTGCCAACCGTTTCCAGCACGTCTGTCAGACTGGCGATCCCGTCTATGGAAGCGACCTTGTCCGCTACCGCCTTGATCACCTGCTGCTGGCGCCGGTTGCGGTCGAAGTCGCTGGAATTGTAGGCGGCGCCCCGCTTGTCCAGACGATGGCGGACAAAGCCAAGCGCCTGCTCTCCGTTTAACACCTGCGTCCCTTTTTTCAAGCTGCGGTAGACTCCTCCCTGCGGCAGCTCGTAAACAAGGTCTTTGTCCACGTCCACCTTCACGCCCCCGAGCTTGTCGATCACGGCCGTAAAGCCTTCAAAATCAAGCTGGACGTAGTGGCCGACCGATACCCCCAGCATGTGCTCCAACGTTTTCTTCAGCAAGGTCATTCCGTTTTCCGTCACGGTCTCTCCCTTGCTCTCCGCCCGTTTCCTGATTTCCTCCCCGAGGGCGAACACTTCATTGATTTTGTGATAGCCCGGATAGCCGGGTATTTCCACCCGCGTGTCCCTTGGCAGGGAGAGCATCGTCAGCTTTTGCGTCACCGGATTCGCCACGGCCACCACCAGGACGTCCGTGTTGAGCATGCCGATATTTTTTCGCGTATCCAAACCCACGATGACAAAAGAAAGCGATTTCTTTTTCTCATACGGCTGTTCGACTTTTGGTTGATCGGGGAGCTTGTACGGGTCTTCCGTCACGATATCCAGCGTCTGGTTCAGCTGGCTAAGTGCGTAACCGGCACCGGCAGCCAACAGGCAGAAAAACAGACAACTGGCCAGAAGCACATACAGTTTTTTGCTGCCCCTGCCGCGCCGCTTCTTTTTGCTCGCCTGGCTTGCAGGAGTTTGCGGTTTTCCCATTCTTGCAGGCACGTACATCCACTCCTTTTTCTCATGAGATTGGCAAGCTGCCGCGATAAGATTCCTAACATTTTGAAAATCATGTCCCATTTTACCACAATCTGCCGAATAATTGTAGAACAGAGGGGCATCAGCCCGTTCGGTTGTGGTACATCCTTGCACTCTGCATACGAAACAGGTAGTCTAAAACTGGGTGTTGTACAGGAAAGTTAACGAGAATCGGGGGGGACTGGGAGTGGAACACGTACAGGTGCTGATCGCCGGTGGCGGCATCGGCGGACTGTCCGCGGCTATTTGGTGCCAACGATTGGGATTATCTTGTCTGCTTGTGGAAAAGACAGAACAACTCGGTGGGCAGCTGCTGCAAATCCGCAATGAAATCGTGGACTTTCCTCCCCGCGTCTATTCCAATGGGGCTGATTTGTTGGGGGAATTGGTGCTTCATCCGGCAATCCGCGACTTGCAGCCAAGGCTGGGAGAAGCGGTTGTCTCCATCGATTCTCACGCGCAAATCGTAACGACCACGAAAGCCGCCTACCATGCGCAATTTTTGATTGTAGCGACCGGGGTAAGCCCGAACGTCATTCCCTCGCTGCAAGGGTGCCCGCGCGTCTTGACTGCCGAGTTTTCCACCACTGCACACGCGTCCTCCGTAGCAGGCCAGGACATCGCCATCGTCGGAGGTGGTGACCGCGCATTGGAAAGCGCTTTTAATCTTGGCCGATTTGCGAACCGCGTCGATCTTCTCATCCGCAGCGATCATCTGCGTGCCCGCCCGGAGTGGACCCGGCGTCTGGAGGAGTTTCCCCATTTGCGCGTCTTTTGGGAGACGGAAATCGAGACGTACGAGCCAAGGAACGGCAAAATCGCCCTCAAGCTGCGCTCCCGTCATGCTGCACAGCCTGCGGAAATCGTCGTCGACTGGATTTTGCCGCGCATCGGCGTCCATGGCAACAGCGCCGATTTTCCGATGCTGACGACATTTGGAGACGCCTATCTCAAGACCGATGAATGCCAGCGTACCTGCTGCGACTGGGTCTACGCCCTGGGTGACGTCAGCAACGGCGCTTCCTACGCCAGCCTGTCGCTCGCTGCCGGGCAAGCGATGAAAGCCGTGAAGCACATCTCGCTGCAAATCCAGCAAGACGAATCGAGCTAGCAAAGGAGAGCAGGTCATGCACGTTTTTTACGATAACTCTGGCTTGCTCGTCGAGTTGACTTTTGATCCGCACACGTATTGTCAACACGAGGCGCGCCATGTCCTGATTTTTCCGTTTTGGCAGGGCAAGCTGCTGTTTACCCGCCATCGTACCCGTGGCATCGAATTGCCGGGGGGAAAAGTCGAAGCCGGCGAGAGCAGCCTGGCCGCCGCTGTCCGCGAGGCGTACGAAGAGACGGGGGCCATCCTCGAAGGCATCGAGCGCATCGGCCAATATACAATTGACCAAACCATGCACAAAGATATTTACGTAGCCCGCGTCCGCACATATGCCAAGACTCCTGTGGGCAGCGACGTGGTAGAGACTGTTCCTTTTGCAGACTATCCCGATCATGTAAAAGGAAATCCGCTGTTTTCCAGTTTGCTCTACGACGACGTCTATCCGCTGGCGCTCGCCCGGGCCAAGGCACATCCATTCGCCTGTCCGTAGCACGACAGCAAACAGGCATCTCCTAAAGTCCGCCCGCCCCTTTTCCAGGGGGCCTGGGGCAGACAGGGCGATGCCTGTTAATTTTTTTCCTTCTCTTTTCGTCCGGACAGGATTCGCTTGATGAGTTCGTTCGGATCGAAGCCGAACTTCCTTACCGCAGCTTCTCTGCGCTTTTCTTCCGGCGTCTGGGGCTCGATTCCCAGCAGCTCCGACACCTGCCTCCACGCCTTTCTCTCCTTCGCCTGCGCGTCCGCCTCTCCCGCTCCCTGAACCTGCTGCTGTGCCTGCTTCGGCTTCAGGAAAAAGATCGCGAGCACGCCAAAGACAAGGGACAAGCCTGCGATGGAGGTAAACATCACCGTCCGCGAAATGCCGAGCAGCCAGGTGAAGATCGGGGGACCGACAGCTACGCCAATAAAGCGGACGCCGCTGTACAGCGAAGTAATCATCCCGCGCTCTGCCTTCTCCACCGCTCCGACGATCATGCTGTTTAAGCACGGCAAGATCATCCCGGTCCCGATGCTGCCGAGCACGAGAATTCCGATGAGCACGTACGCCCCCTTCACGAAGCTGGCGAGTACATAGGATGCCGACAGCATGAACATCCCGACGATGACGAACCAGCGCATGAGACCGAGCTTCTTTTTGATAATCAGGCCGGTCAGGTAGGCGGCAATGCTCATGACCAGAAGCGGGATCGCCAGAAATCCCCCTTTGATGACGCCGTCAATTTTATACTTCTCCTCCAGCAGATCAGACAGGTAGAACAGTACGCCAAACAGCGTAAACAGGCAGATGCTCCCGATAAAGAACGCCGGAACGAGCCACTTCCCGTGCTGTTTGAACACCTGACCGATGGCGTGCAAATACTGCTTGACCGGCATCGGCTGTCTCTCCTGCTGGTTTTCCTTCGTCAGGAACAAAAACAGCAGCAGAACAACGCCGCAAATGACTGGAAACGCCAAAAACACCATGTACCACGAGATCAAAGCCAGCAAGGAACCAAAAATCGGGCTAAGCACTTTTCCCAGACCGTTCGACGTCTCCATCAGCCCCAATGCCTTGCTCTCCGATGCACCTTGAAACAAATCCCCCGCCAAAGCCATGGCGATCGGCGCGGTTCCCGCTGCGCCGATCCCTTGCAGGACACGACCGATCATAATAATGGAATACGGCTTGTCCCACCACAAGGCTGCCAAACCTGCCAACAGTCCCCCCAGCCCGTAGACGATGAGCGAGAGAAGAATGATGATTTTCCGTCCGAACCGGTCCGACAAATATCCGGCGAGCGGAATGACGAGACCTGCCGCAATCGAAAAAGCCGTAATGAGCAGGCTGGTCTGGAGCGAAGTGAGGTCCATTTTGGCTTTCATCGTCGGCAAGACGGGAATCAGCATGGAGTTGCCCAGCACCATGACGAGCGGAATACCTGTCAAGCCAATCAAGTTTTTTGTATGTTGCGCCATATGACACTCCTTCTTTCATGCGTACACACTGCCATCCCAGCGCATCGCGTGAATCAGCTCCCAGTCCGGCTCGATCCCGATCCCCGCTCCTTCCGGGATCGTGACCGCTCCGTTCACGGGCTGCAACGGAAACAGCTGTGAGAAAGGGTTTTCCATCACATCCCACTCTACCGGCTCGATCGGGTCGGCATCCATTTTGGACCATGCCGGCAGACAAGCCTGCGCAAACAGGGTGTACAACCGGGACAGCCCGCCGTCAAAGGAATGAGGGGAGATGCGGTAACCGAATTGACGAGCCATTTGCAGATGGGTCCGGTACGAGTCGATACCGTGTGTGTGCTGCAAATCAGGCTGGGCGATGTCGAGGGCCCCCGCCTGGTACAGAGGCAAAAACTGTGCGCAGCTCACCAGATTTTCTCCGCCAGCGAGCGGCACCGACAGCGCCGCCCTAAGCTTGACGTACTCTTGTGTGCGCTCGAGCGGCATCGGCTCCTCCAGCCACATCCAGTTCGTGTAGCGCCAGAAGATCCGCTCCCAAAGTCGGGCATGCGCCAGGTCGTAGCTCTGATTGGCGTCGAGGGCGACCAGTACGTCGGGCGGCAGCGATTGCATCAGCCGGTCGATGTGCGCCTGATCCTCTGCGATGGAGCGGCCGCCGATTTTTACTTTTACCCGCTTGTGTCCGGCGCGGATTTGCTCGGTTACAAACCGGATGGAGCTTTCTGCCCAGTCACCCTGTTCCCGGTACGATTGAAAGGAAGCGTATACCGGAATCTGCCGGTGGAACTTCCCGCCCCACAGCTCACATACAGACAACCCTGCGCGCTTGGCGACGATTTCTGTCAGCGCGATGCTCACTCCCGCTGCCGACCGCTGATGCCACTTGCTGATGACGTCCGTGATGGTCAGCCTGTCTGTCGCCAGCTTCCCGAGCAAGAACGGAATGATTCGCTCCTGAAAGCCGCGATGCAGCGTCGGCAGCCAATCGATAATTTCCCCCCAGCCATCGATTCCCGACCGCGTGATCAGGCGAATCAGATAGGAGGTGCGGTAGCGCTTGTAGCCATTTGCATCGCCGTATGCTTGCGGGAGGCGGTACAACAGCGGGTATGTTTCCACACGTTCGATTTGCATAGTCGGCTGATCCCCCCGCTACATCAGATCGTCGCGCCCTTCCCGACCCGCCCGTTCTTTTTAGTAGTCATCGTAGTTGAGATAGTAGCCTTTTCCTTCGCCCTTGCGCATGTATTCCTCGTAAGTACCGCTGCGCATGAAGTGGACGCTGTCCCGGCCGTGATACCCGTCGATGCCGGTGTAGCCGATTTCTTCCACTTCCTCGATAAAGCCGTCTGGCTCGTCACTTTCCACATACATTTCCTTGTAGTCGGTCTTGTCATTGTCCGCGTAGGAAAAAGGCGTGCTGGAGGTGCCCCACGCCTCGACAATCTGCCAGGCGTCCTCGCCGTCGAATCCGTTTTGCCCTTCTTTCTCGTCCAGCGATGTTCGCCCGAACGGAGGCTGCATAAATTCTTCCTCAATCGGGCGCGACTCGTTGACGTGCGGCGCCGGGGCGTGCTCCTTGCAGGTCTGGGCTTGCGGCAAAGCCTCCAGACGTTCCACGGGAATCTCCTTCCCGCAGACGGTACAGACTCCGTATGTGCCCTCGTCCATCCGCTTCAACGCCTGGTCGATTTCCTTCAGCGTCTCCCGGTCCAGGCTGTCCAGCGCCAAATCTTTCTCCCGTTCAAACAGCTCACTGCCAATGTCAGCGGGATGGTTGTCGTACATGGCAAACTCCTGCAAGGAAGCCGTCATCGCCTCTCGCATGCCGTAATGGTCCTGGACGCGATCTTCGAGCTCCTTCTTCTGCTCCAGCAGCCTTGCGCGAAACCTTGCCAGCAAGTCTTGGTCCACGGCAGACACCACCTTTGTTTGGTTTCCTCACCTGGTAGTATGTCTTCGCTTGTGCCGAAATAACCTGCCCCCATAAGTTGACTGCGTATCGCTCATGTTCGTAAACCTGGCTGCGCCTGGCCATTGCAGCCAGTCCCGCTTTCTTCCTTTGTCCGTGTCTGCCCTGCTCTTGCCAATCCTGTACAAAAAAACCTGCCAGCCCCGGATGGGAATGACAGGTTTTCGATTGACGTTCGTTTTTCGGTTGTGGTTTGCTTACTCGACCAGATGGGCGTAATGCTTCTCGACGATATCCGCGCAGCGTCCGCAAATGGTCGGCAAGGCCGGGCGCACGCCTACGTCGCGTTTGACCACACGGCAACGCTCGCACTTGACGCCCTCTGCAGCAGTGACCACTGCAGCGATTCCTTCGAGCTGGACAGCTTCCGCCGGTGCCGCAGTCCCTTGTGGATGTACTTCGACCTCTGCCACGATGAAAAGATCCGCCAGATCGTCCATAGCCGCGAGCGTCTTCGCCACTACCTCTGTTTGCGGATAGAGCGTCAGCTTCGCATCAACGGAGTTTCCGAACACTTTGTTGCGGCGCGCTTCTTCCATTGCTTTCAGCACTTCGTCTCGCACGGTGAGGAACGCATCCCATTTGTCCGCTTCTTCGGCAGAGAAGCCGAGATGCTGCTCGTCTGCTTCAGGCATGTCGGTCAGCTGAACGCTCTTCTCGGTCACGCCCGGGATAAAGCCCCACACTTCATCTGCCGTATGCGGCAAGAGCGGTGCCACCAGCTTCACGAGATTGAGCAGGCAATCGTACATGACGGTTTGAGCTGCCCGGCGCTTGAGGCTGTCAGGCGCTTCGACGTACAGGCGGTCCTTGCAGATGTCCAGATAGAACGCGGACAGGTCGATGACGCAGAAGTTGCGGACAGCGTGGAATACCGTATGGAACTGGTAGTCATCGTACGCCTTGCGCACGCGTTTGACCATCTTCGCTGCTCTCGCCAGCACGTAACGGTCCAGCTCACCCAGCTGTTCGTAGGTAACGCGGTGTTTCGCCGGATCGAAGCCGTCCAGGTTTCCGAGCAGGAAGCGGAACGTATTGCGGATTTTCCGGTACACTTCCGCGATCTGGCTCAGGATGGCATCCGAAATCCGTTGGTCTGCCTGGTAGTCAACGGAAGCGACCCACAGACGCAGGATGTCTGCCCCAAGGCTATTGATAACCTCTTGCGGCACGATCACATTCCCCAGCGATTTGGACATTTTCCGTCCTTCGCCGTCGAGCGTGAAGCCGTGGCTGAGCACGCCTTTGTACGGCGCCGTGCCAAACACGGCAACGCTGGTGGACAGCGAGGAGTTGAACCATCCGCGATATTGGTCGGAGCCTTCCAGATACAAATCTGCCGGCCAGCTGACTCCCCGTTCCTTCAAGACAGCGACGTGGCTGGAACCGGAATCGAACCAGACGTCCATGATGTCCGTTTCTTTGCGGAACTCGGTGCAGCCACATTTCGAGCAGGACAGACCTTCCGGCACCAGCTCGCTTGCTTCGCGGGCAAACCAGACAGAGGAGCCTTCTTTGCGGAACAGCTCCGCGATGTGGTTGATCGTCGTGTCGTTGATGACCGGCTCATTGCAGGATTTGCAGTAGAAGATCGGGATCGGTACACCCCATACGCGCTGACGGGAAATGCACCAGTCGCCGCGGTCCGCGATCATGTTGGCGAGGCGGGTTTCGCCCCAGTGCGGAATCCATTTCACCTGTTTGATCGCTTCCAGCATTTGCTCGCGGAAACCGTCGATAGACGCAAACCACTGTTCTGTCGCGCGGTAGATCACCGGCTTTTTCGTCCGCCAGTCATGCGGATAGGAGTGGGTGAAGAAGCTGAGCTTGAGCAATGCGCCTTTTTCTTGCAGCTTTTCCGTCACTACTTTGTTGGCATCCTCGTAGAACAGACCTTCAAAGCCAGGCGCTTCACTGGTCATTTTTCCTTCGTGGTCGACCGGGCAAAGCACGCCCAGATTGTATTTTTGTCCCACAGCAAAGTCGTCTTCCCCATGTCCGGGAGCCGTGTGGACGCAGCCGGTACCGGCATCCAGTGTCACGTGCTCGCCAAGGATGATGGGAGAAGTGCGGTCATAGAATGGATGCTGCGTCACGACGCCTTCCAGATCTGCGCCCTTGTGCGTGGAGAGCACTTCTACGCTCTCCCAGCCGATTTCCTTGCTTGCGCCTTCCACCAGTCCGCTCGCGACGAGGAACTTGCGGCCATCCGCTTTCACGACACTGTACTCCAGCTCCGGATGCAGCGAGATTGCCAGGTTCGCCGGAATCGTCCACGGGGTAGTCGTCCAGATGACGACGCCTGTTTCATTGTCCAGATGTCCTTTGCCGTCCACCACCTGGAAGCTGACGTAAATGGAAGGGGAGCGTTTGTCCTTGTACTCGATTTCCGCATCAGCCAGAGCCGTCTCGGAAGAAGGAGACCAGTACACACAGCGCAGCCCTTTGTAGATGTAGCCTTTTTTCGCCATTTCCCCGAACACGCGGATCTGGTTCGCTTCGTATTCCGGACGCAGCGTCACGTAAGGGTTTTCCCAGTCGCCGCGAATGCCCAGACGTTTGAACTGGTCGCGCTGTTTGTTGATGTAAGACCAGGCATAGTCTTCGCAGCGCTTGCGGAAATCATTGACTTCAATGCTGCGGCGATCCAGCCCTTGCGCATTGACGATTGCCTGTTCGATCGGAAGGCCGTGCGTATCCCAACCCGGAATGTACGGAGCGCAGAAGCCCGCCATCGATTTGTAGCGCACAATAAAGTCTTTGAGGATTTTGTTCAGCGCATGGCCGATGTGAATATCCCCGTTCGCATACGGCGGGCCGTCATGCAGGACAAAGGACGGGCGCCCCGCTGTACGCTCCTGAACGAGCTTGTAAATGTCCATCTCGTCCCACGCAGCCTGCACGAGAGGCTCGCGATTCGGCAGGTTGCCGCGCATAGGAAAATCCGTTTTTGGCAGCGATAACGTTTTGCTGAAATCCATAGCTACATTCACTCCTAAATGAATATAAAAAAGCCTTCACTCATCCCGATTGGGACGAGAGAAGGCTCCCGTGGTACCACCCAGATTGAACGACCGCCTATGCGAAAAGGGCATAAGCCGACCATCGTTCCACTTGTCTCATTCGTAACGGGAATGACGCGCTCACTTACTCCCTCGCCACCAGCTGTCGGCAAGATTTCGGCTATTGAACTCCCGGGTGATTTTCTGCGGATGCAGCTGACCGGGCTCTCACCTACCCCCGGCTCTCTTGACAGCGCGATTCTCACGTACTCTTCCCGATCATCGTCGACTTATGTTGTTGTCAGAACAAAAGTTGATTTTCATTATAGTACCATCATCAACCGAACGTCAATGCTTTATTCAACAACGACAGCAGAATCTGCCTGCTCGATGTCATCCCACGCACCGTTTTCCAGCATTTCCAGCTGGGCTTCCAGCAGTGTGCGGAAGCGCATGCGGTAGACGGAGGCGCGTTTTTTCAATTCTTCGATTTCGATGGCGATCTTGCGGGACTTGGCCAGCGCTTCGTTGACGATCCGGTCCGCATTTTTCTCGGCTTCCTTCAAAATCAGCTGCGCTTCCTTGCGCGCATTCGACTTGACATCTTCCGCCGTCTCTTGCGCCACCAGAATGGACTTGCTCAAATTTTCTTCCAGGCTCTTATAATGATCCACACGCTCATTGAGAATGGCGATGCGCTCTTCCAATTCCTTTTTTTCTTTAATCAGGAGTTCAAAATCTTTAATGACCTGATCCAGAAACTCGTTTACTTCGTCAATGTTGTATCCGCGAAATCCGGTACTGAATTCCTTATTGTGTATATCCAACGGCGTTAAAGGCACATGAACCCCCCACTTTTCCCGATAATCATTGCCTTACCTTTCGACAAGTTCAGCTGTATATCCTGCCGTATTTTGCAAATTTTTCAGATCAGCTCTATCTTATGTAACAAGCCCGACATTCATGCGCAGCCTGCCGCTGCGGGTCGGTCCCATGATTTCCAGCACTTTGAAGCGCCCAAAACCTGCCAGGGAGACCATATCCCCTGCCTGCAGCGCATGCGCAGGGTCCTCCACAATCTTCCAGTTCACTTTCACTTTCCCGGCACGGATCGGCACGACGGCCTTGGCCCTCGATAAATGGTGCACTTCCCCGATGACGGCATCCAGCCGAGGAGACGGCACCGTAATCGTTTTCTCCGCAAAGCGCGGTGCCGGCGGGGAAAACGCCTCCCATGCCACCCGTTCAAACTGGACAGAAGTGCGGTGAATCTGCGTCACCTGCATACAGATGTAATCCGCCACTTCCTCCGCGACGACGGCATAGCTGCCCTCTGCATCTGTCAGCATGTCCCCGAATTTTTCCCGCTTCATCCCTGCATTCAGAAGCGCCCCCATCACATCCCGGTGCTCGAATACGTGAAAGCGCTGGTCGGCGTGAATACGCAGCAAGGCCAGCCGGTAGTCTTCCGGGTCAACGGTCATGTACTCGGGGTGGAGAATCGCCCGCACACGCTCAGCCCCGTCATAGCCGCCGTGTGCCGAAATGCACACATCGTGCACCTGGGAGGACAGACTGCGAAAGATGAAGAGCTGCCGCGGGTCCAGAAAATCAGTAAGGCGCATGGCCTGCTTCCGCTCTACTTGCGTCAGCATTTCCAGCGCCCGTTCGACAAAGGGACGTTCTTCTTTTCCAAAGTGATCAAATAGACTCATCGTGCTCACTCGCCTAAGCAATTTTCGTCAAAATGGAAAAAAGTCCGTAATAGGCAAAACGTAATGCGATCAAAGCGACAACCGGAGAAATGTCAATGAATCCGAGCGGCGGGATAAAGCGGCGAAACGGCGCCAAATACGGCTCGACCAGCCGTTCCAGAAGCTGCCCGATTCCGGTCTCGCGCATTTGCGGCACCCACGACATCAAGATGTAGGCAATAATCATGTATTGATAAACCGTAAATGCAAAATCCAATACAGTCAGAAGGTAACCCATTCCCTCACCCTTTTTTCATCGTATAATCCCTATTCTTCCATCACACTGGAGATTGTACCCTGGATGTCCACGTGATCCGGGGTGCACACAAAGATGGTGTCGCCCACTTTTTGAATATCTCCGTTCAGCGCATAGACCGTTCCGCTCAAGAAGTCGATAATCCGCTTCGCCTGGTCCTTTTCCACGCGGTGCAGATTCACCACGACCGGCCTGCGATGGCGCAGGTTGTCTGCGATATCTTGCGCATCACTGTAATGACGGGGTTCACAGAGAATCAGACGGATGCCCTCCTTTTCCCTGGCTTGAAAAGGGACCACGTTGTTCGCACGGCTCGCTTGCGGCCGTCTGTGCATAGTCTCTTGCTCCTCGTGATCGTCTTCTTCAATCGTTTCTTCGATGTATTCTTCGTTTTCCAGACCCAGGAACCCCATCAGTTTGTTCATAACTCCCATTCTCTTATCCTCCTTTCCTTACTCTGTACCGTCGACAGGACCGAACCTTGGTTCATGGCTTCACCAACACAGAGCCCAGTCGAATATATGTAGCTCCTTCTTCAATCGCCACTTCAAAATCGCTGGACATACCCATGGACAGCTCCTCGATTTGCACGTGAGGGAATGTCCATTCGTTTATTCGCTCTTTCCATTCGCGCAAACCGCGAAATACCGGCCGCGCCTCCTCCGCATTTTCGACAACAGGCGCCATGGTCATCAATCCCATGATCTTTATATGTTTCATATTACTGGTTTCCTGCAAAAAAGCCAATACATCATTGGGACTAAGCCCAAATTTTGTCTCTTCACCGGAAATATTTAGCTGCAAAAAGCAATGGACAACCTGATTTAGCGCCTGTCCCCTTTTGTTCAGCTCCTCGGCCAGAGACAGTCGATCCAGCGAATGGATGTACGGAAATCGTCCTACGACTTCTTTCGCTTTGTTCGTCTGCAAGTGGCCGATGAAATGCCACGTGCCCCGATCCCCGTACTGCTCGTACTTGGGCACGCCATCCTGCACGCGGTTTTCCCCGATATGCTCGATTCCGGCATCAAGCAGGTCGCGGATCGCTTCGGCATCGACGTATTTGGTTACGGCAATAATCTTTACGTCTTCCCGCTTTCGCCCGGCTCGCGCGCATGCCGCCTGAATTCTTTCCTCGATTGCTTGCATCCGTTGCTTCAACAGTTCCATGTCCATACTCATGACGAACTACTTGCTCCCTTCCTGGTTTTCCAACCGATAAACGAAGCCATCCGCCCCGTAGTTCCCGCTGCTCCCGCTTCCTTGCGATGGGAAAAAAACAAGTCGGTACGGCAGCTCGTACACCAGTCTGTAGATTCGATATGGTCCGGCGAAATGCCCGCTTCCAGCAAAATGAGCGTATTGAGCTTGCGCAAGTCGAGCATATACCGTCCGTTCCCGGATGGAGCTACACATTGCTCCCAGTCCCTGGCGCTCGTTTGCACCTGCTCCATGATTCGTTCATCCACCTCGTAGCAGCAGCCGCCGATCGAAGGCCCGATGGCTGCCAACAGCTGTTCGCGCTTCGCTTTGGATTGCTGCTCCAACGCTTTCACCATTTCCTCGGCAATACGCGCAACGGTCCCTTTCCAGCCCGCGTGCGCCAGTCCGATCGCCCCGGAGGCCGGATCGAGGAAAAACAGCGGCACACAGTCAGCATAAAAGGAAGCGAGCAAAATTCCCTCTTTTTCCGTAAACAGACCGTCGGTAGCCGCAATGACATCCCCAAGGCTCTCTCTGCCAGCGCCTCCCGCCGTCACCTGGCATACGCGGTTGCCGTGCACCTGATCCGCGCACGTCCACGCCTCAAACGGAAACTGAAGATGCTGGGCGAGCATCCGTCGATTGACCACCACATGCGCCGGGTCGTCGCCTACGTGCAACCCCATATTGAAAGACTCGTACGGTTGTTCACTTACTCCTCCCGTGCGAATCGTAAACCCAGCTACCAGACCGGGAAACCGATGTTCCCAATCCTGCAAATGCAAAAACGGTCGATCCTGCGCCATGACAAACGGTTCTCTCATGTTGTCACCTTCCTCATATGGCTTATCATACCATAGCTGAACAGAAAAAAAAGGCGATTCCCCGCCTTTCTTTCCCTACCCTCTGTAATCTTCACCGGAGGTTCTCGCCTCTACCCGCAGCGTCTCTTCTATGCGTACAAGCACGACATCCTTGCCAATCTTGACAATATTGCGCCAGGGAATAACAAAATCGTTGCCGGATGAAAAAAAGCCCAGAAACTTGCCAGGTCCAGGCACAACAATCGCCTCTACGCGTCCGTGACGCAAATCAATTTCCAGATCGGAAATATGCCCAAGCCGCTTCCCGTCCAGAATATTCACTACTTCTTTCGTCTGGAAGTCAGAGATTTTCACCATTCTTTCTCACCCACTTTTCTCCGTTACTTGTAGTATATGAGTCGCGTGCGGAATATGTCCCGTCTGAAGAAAAAAGCTCGGGGCGGCGTCTCCTTCTTCCAGACAACCATACAAAAAACCCGAACGGACCGAATGCCGCCGGGTTTCCTATGTAAGATACCGTTACGATTGTACGTGCTTTTGCATATGGGCGATCGCCGCTTTTTCCAGCCGTGACACCTGAGCTTGCGAGATACCGATTTCCTCCGCTACCTCCATCTGGGTCTTCCCCTCGTAAAAGCGCATGGATAAAATCATTTTTTCCCTTTCACCCAGACGCTGCATGCCTTCCCGCAAGGCGATTTCTTCCACCCACGTCACGTCCTTGTTTTTTTCATCGCTGATTTGATCCATGACGTAGATCGGGTCTCCGCCATCCTGATAGATCGGCTCGAACAGGGAAACGGGGTCCTGAATCGCATCGAGAGCGAATACGACATCTTCCTTGGCTACGTTCAATTCCTGAGAGATCTCTGTGATGGTGGGCTCGCGCGAATGTTTGTTAGTCAGGTTGTCGCGCACCTGCAAGGCCTTGTACGCGATGTCGCGCAACGATCTGGAGACACGTATCGGATTGTTGTCCCGCAAATACCGCCGAATCTCGCCGATGATCATCGGCACCGCATAGGTGGAGAATTTGACGTTTTGCCCGAGATCAAAGTTGTCGATCGCTTTCATCAATCCGATGCAACCCACCTGAAACAGATCGTCCACGAACTCTCCGCGGTTGTTGAACCGCTGGATGACGCTGAGCACCAGCCGCAGATTGCCGTTGACCAGCTTTTCGCGTGCAGCCAGTTCGCCGCCCTGGAGCCGTTCAAACAGCTCTCTCATCTCTTTGTTCGTCAGCACAGGAAGCTTGGAGGTATCTACCCCGCATATCTCTACCTTGTTGCGCGTCACGTCTTTCCCTCCTCGAAGCAAGAAAAAAGTCCCTATCCCGGTTGTCTTGAAAGGCCGCGTACTGACGCGTAGCCGACGTGAAAGTGGAAAAAGCCACTCTCGGTCTCGGTTTAGGAACAGTATCCCCCTCGAATGGGAAAATATGCGTTAGACCATTTTGTTGAACTCTTTTCGCAACCGTTTTATAATTCGTTTTTCCAGACGGGAAATGTACGATTGGGAGATGCCCAAAAGGTCCGCGACATCCTTTTGCGTTTTTTCCTCTTCCCCTGCCAGGCCGAAGCGCAGCTCCATGATGATGCGCTCCCGCTCGGACAGTTTATCCAGCGCTTTTTTCAGCAGCTTGCGATCGACCTGGTCTTCGATGTTTTTGTAGATCGTATCATTTTCCGTCCCCAGCACATCCGAGAGCAGCAGTTCATTGCCATCCCAGTCAATGTTCAGCGGTTCGTCAAACGATACTTCGGAGCGAATTTTGTTGTTGCGGCGCAGGTACATCAAAATTTCGTTCTCGATACAACGCGAGGCGTATGTCGCCAGCTTGATGTTTTTGTCCGGGTCAAACGTGTTCACCGCCTTGATCAGGCCAATCGTCCCGATGCTGACCAGATCCTCGATATGGATGCCCGTATTCTCGAATTTGCGGGCGATGTACACGACCAGCCGCAGATTGCGCTCAATCAGCACTCCCCGAACTGCCGGGTCTCCGGAAGGAAGCCGTCCCAGCAGAATCTCCTCCTCTTCCCTGGTCAGCGGTGGAGGCAGGGCTTCACTCCCGCCAATGTAATAGACTTCTTCCGCGCGTGCACCAATCCACAGCAAGATACGGTACCAGATCAATTGGAGTTTCAGGCGAAGTTTTACGTACATGATTAGCCCTCCTGTTCGAGAATAAAGGTCGATTCTTGAGAATTGGTCTCCATCATTGCGGGATGCACGATGGCCTGATAACGCCCGTCAGCGGCCAACGGAATCGGGTTGAGGCCGATCAGCACCTTTTGCGTCTCATAGCGGGTACTGCCTTGCACGACAAGGACGTGGTCCGGTTTGACTGCGAGCAAAAAATCCATTCCTCGCGACACGCTCCGGTACGGAATCAACCGGACAAGCGGCTGCCACTCTGCCGGCAGGTCTCCCCAGGAGCCGTCCAGCTTCTCCCACACTCCACCGTTTTCATCGGCTTGTCGGAGAAGCGGCGGCGGAAGCAAATGTGCCAACATGCGCGTTTCCATAATCATGACCGGAATGCGGGTAATCGGCTCATGCAGCTGGTTGCCCGTATCCACGAGTCCCCGGCAAATCACCTTCTCCCCTGCCAGCGTCACAGCGACATCGACGAGAAAAGCGTCCAGCTTGCGCGGCTCCTGAATGGCGCGGTAGCTTTTCCGGTTAATGACGTACACCATGGCAAACCCGCAGATCACGATGAGCAGCGTCGGCTTGAACCCGACACCGAAGCCGTCGTTGTGCGTGACGACCAGCCCGTGAACGATTTCGCTCCTCGGGGCGAGAAAATATTGGAGACCAAAGACGCCCCCGCCAAACACGAACGCGACAAAGTAAAAAATGATCAGGTTTTGGGTAAAGGCGAGCAGTCTTTTGTTGCCGAAAGCGATCCACAGCATGAGGATGGAAAAGAGCAGCTTGATCGACCACTGATACATCGAGGAAAACGCCGGGAAGAAGAAAAAGGCAAGATACGTACAGCCAGACAGGGCAGCAACAATCAGCCTCCACCAGACCACGCGCTCTTTGCGAAAATAGGCGGTAAACCAGAGCAACAAGGTATCAATCGCCATGTTCAGGAGTAGAATGATATCAAGGTACACTACCACTTTCTCGTCACCTCCCGCCTCATCCCTCCCTTGCCAGCCAACCAGGCAGTCAGCGTGCTTTGACGAGAGTGATTGCCGCATGCGGCCGATTTCCTGACGGCTTACATGCAGTATATATCAATGTGTATGTAAAATCTGTCAATTCTTGACGATGTAATTTTGGATTTTTTGTAGATGGAAGCCTATCACGGCGGCGCAGCCGTTCCCCTTCAAGAATCCGCAGATGAAGACCGATGCATAAAAAAGACCTTGCTCCTTCGCGTAGGAACAAGGTCTTGCTTTTGCACGTATGGCTATTTTTTATTCCGGCGACGGTTGCGCAGGAATGCGGGAATATCGAGATTGTCCAGATTGCTCATGGAGAAAAAGGACTTGTCGTCTTCCTCATCCTTTTGACGGTTCATATTCGGATTGGACACCTGCGTCGGTCTGCTGCCAACCGAATTGATTTGCGGCTGCGGACGGCGTGCCGCTTCCTGGCGCTGAGACTGTTCAAAGCCTGTGGCAATGACTGTCACGACCAGCTCATTTTTCAGATCTTCGTTGATGACGGCACCGAAGATCATGTTGACGTCCGGATCTGCCGCAGAAGACACGATGTCTGCCGCTTCGTTCACTTCGTACAAGCTCAGGTTGGTACCGCCTGTAATGTTCATCAGAACACCGCGTGCCCCGTCGATCGAGGTCTCCAAGAGCGGGCTGGAGATCGCACGGCGGGCAGCTTCGGCCGCTCTGTTTTCACCGCTGCCCACACCAATTCCCATCAGGGCGGAGCCGCGCTCGGTCATGATCGTTTTGACGTCCGCAAAGTCGAGGTTGATCAATCCCGGTACGGCGATGAGGTCGGAAATCCCTTGCACCCCCTGGCGCAGGATGTTGTCCGCCTCACGGAACGCTTCCAGCATCGGCGTGTTTTTGTCGACGATCTCCAGCAGACGGTCGTTCGGGATGACGATCAGCGTGTCCACTTTTTCTTTCAGGGCAGCAATCCCTGCTTCCCCGTGCTGGGAACGTTTGCGGCCTTCAAAGGAAAACGGACGGGTCACGACCCCTACCGTCAAGGCGCCCAGTTCCTTGGCAATTTCCGCTACGACAGGGGCCGCACCGGTTCCGGTACCACCGCCCATACCTGCCGTGACGAATACCATGTCCGCTCCCCGCAAGGCATTTTCAATCATGTCGCGGCTTTCTTCAGCAGCCTTCTTCCCGATTTCCGGATTGGCACCCGCTCCGAGACCCCGTGTCAATTTTTCTCCGATTTGCAGCTTGATGTCCGCGCTGGACAACTGGAGTGCCTGTGCATCGGTGTTCAAGGTAATGAATTCTACCCCTTTCACACCGCCTGCGATCATGCGGTTCACGGCGTTGCTTCCGCCGCCCCCGCAGCCAATGACCTTAATTCGCGCAAAGGATTCCAAATCCATATCAAATTCCAGCATGTTGCTAGTCCTCCCCAATTCAACATAAAGAAGCTCCGTGTCTGCGTGAAGCCTTCAGTCAAACAAAGTAACATTTCGTTGAAACCTTTCCACCTTTTGCAGAAAACGAAACATTCCAATATTCGCCATCGTCATCTTCTATAGCCAAAGGCCACAAGATGTTAAATAAACTCACTGAACCAGTTTTTCACTTTTTCCATCAAACCGGGGCCATCCTTCGGCTTTGACACGGTTTGCTTCGGTGTGCCTTTGAATGAGGGGGTCGAGCGAATGCTGCGGCGCTCCATCAACTGCAAGGCATATTGAATCAAACCTACCCCAGTGGTGTAGGCAGGGTCCCGCACTCCGATATAATCCGGAATCGCGATGCGCACAGGTGCTCCCAACTCTTCCTTGGCCAACTCGAGCATGCCAGGCATCGCTACCGTACCTCCCGTGAGCACATACCCTCCCGCGATTTCGTCACGGAAGCCCAATTTGTAGACTGCCTCCTCGACTAATTGGAAAATTTCCGCAGCTCGCGGCTCGATAATATTGGCCAGGTCGACCTGCGTAAACTGCTTCTCAACATCGCTGCCGATCCGGTTGACCTTGAATTTCACGTCTTCGGACGCCTCGTCGATCAAGGCGCAGCCATTCTTTACTTTCACCCTGTCGGCCACATCCGTATGCGTGCGCAATCCGAGCGAAATGTCGCTGGTAATGTGGTCGCCACCGATGCCGATTACGGTGGTAGCTGCCAGTTTTCCCTGTTCAAATACACCGATCGTGGTAGAACCCGCACCGATGTCGACCAGAACAACACCCATGTTTTTGTCATCCTTGGAAAGGGCTACGGTACTGGCTGCAAGCGGCTGCAGGAAAATTCCGGCAACCCGCAAATTGGTCCTTTGGGCGCAACGAACAATGTTATGTACAACCGTTTTCAAACCGGTCACAATGGTTCCTTCCATTTCCAGTCGGACACCGATCATTCCGCGCGGGTCTTTTATACTACCCTGACCATCTACAATATACTCATTTGGAACGACCTCGATAATTTCTCTATCCGGCGGGATGGCAACAACCTTTGCTGCCTGAATTACGCGTTGGATGTCTTCCTCCCGTATCTCACGGTCTTCGCTGGATACAGCGACAACCCCTTGTGTCTCATGCAGCTCGATATGATTCCCAGTGATACCGACATACACTTCTTCGATCGAAACGCCAACCATGCGCTCTGCATGGTCAACCGCTTCCCGGATGGCATGCACGGTTTGGTCGATGTCGACAATCACGCCCTTTTTAATTCCTTCCGAGTGTGCTTGGCCGACGCCGATGATGTTGATGGAACCGTTGTTGATTTCGCCGATCATGACGCGAACTTTTGATGTTCCAATATCTAGGCTGACGATGAGTTCATTACTTACCAAACCTGTGACACCTCCTCTGCTACGTCTTTTATTTTGCAAAAGCGAGAACACCTGCATAAATTATTCCACACAGGACACCCATTCCCTTTTTTTCAGCTTTATTTTTTGTAAAAATATGACCTTTTTCCCACTACCTGCACTAGTCTTGCTGGTTGATCCAGCGAGATAGCACAATTCTCCTAATTACGGCCAGATTATTGAACAATCGTACGCCAAAAGCAACGATCGCTGCCAAGTAGAGATCAATCCCCAAAAACCCGCCAATAAAAGCGAGGCCGGCCGCGAAGAGCGTATTGAAAAAGAATCCGGACAAGAAAATCCGAACATTGAAAGTACGCTCCAGAAACGAACGAATCCCCCCAAAGATTGTATCCAATCCGGCCAGCAAGGCAATGGAAAGATAACTGCTATATTCCTGGGGCACACGCCAATCCAGCAAGAAGCCGACAACGAGACCGACGATCAGTCCGATAAGCGGGAGCCACATGTTACGAATCTCCTTTTTCTTTTACAGGTTTCATATATTGGATGGAACGAGGCTCGGTATTGGCAGAGATCACCAGCTTGTCCCGTTTTTCCGCGAGCACTTTCTTGTTCGCCAGCTGAAAATTCTCCTCTACCCCTTCCAGCTTCAGCGCAGACAAAAGCACGTCCGGGTCTCCCAAGGCTTTCAGTTCGTAAGGCGGCTTGATCGTGTGCGTATCGATCTGGATCGTGTCACCTACGTTGCGAATGGCAGTAGTTGAAATCAGCCGATGGCCATTGATCGACACCGCTTGTGCTCCATTCGCGAACAATATGTTAACGAGCCACCGCAAATCTTCGTCATCAATGGTGTAATCCGTGACAGGTGCCGTCATGTGACCGTCCAGGACGTTATCATCGGGAATTTTGGCGTCCACCACTTCCAGAACGACGCCCTCTCCTTCCACTTCAACCAATCCGGCCATCCTGCGGTTGCGGGCCAGCTCCTCTTTCATGACGGAGATACTCTCGTCTTCGCTGAGTGAGGTCTCGTACTGGTAGTACAGCTGGTTGTACTTGGAGATGTCCGCCAGCAGGTTTTTATGTTTTTCCAGTTCCTTTTGCAACGTCGTCCGCAGCTCAGCGATACTGCGAGACTCTTTGTGCACGGGGTTCAGATTGCTCCTGACCTGTACGGCCAACATCACACCTATGATAGCACTAATGATGGCAAGAATAAATGTGATTTTTCGGCTTTTTTGTAACATCGGTAAACGCATCCTTCAACTAGGAGTGTTTGGTTTTGACGTCACCCACAAATGCTGGCAACTGAACGCGGTCTTTTTTGGCTACGTCGATCTGCACAAAGTCCTGCAAGGAATGCAGCACGCCGCCCGGCAAGTTCAAGGCGCTCTCCATCGTGGCCGGATCTCCGATGGCCGTGACGACGAAAGGGGCAGCGGACTTGATGCCATTGACAATGATCGTCGGCCCAATACAGCGGATAGACGAATTGCTGACCAGGCGCTGGCCGTTAATGCTGATCGCTTCCGCTCCGGCTGCGCGCAGCTCGTTGACGACCAGCCGGACATCCTGCTCATGCACGATGTAATTGGCAATATCCGCGCTGCTGGCGGCATTCTGGCTATCCTGCATGGTGACGACGATACCCGGTCCTTCTACGGCGACCACACCGGCCAGCATCCGCGCCGCTTCCAGCTGGGCAAACGTTTCCGCCGCCTCTGATTTGCGCTCGGCCATCGCCTCCTCGACTTTGCCTACCTGGCGCTGCAGGTCGAGCAGCTGCTTTTCCAGATGCTGATTCTGCTCCTTTTCCGACACGATCCGGTCGTTGAGCTGGGTCTCCTGCTGGAACAGCTGATCGTTGTATCGCTCCTTGCGCGTCAGCTTCGTGGTCTCGATCGAAGTCGCCACCAAAAATCCGGTACAACACGTCACGATCGTTAAATAGAAATGAAATTTGCGCCGTCGACTCATGTTCTACTTTCCCCTTTATTCATTCCTGCTGCTTTTGGGACTGTTCCTCCGCCGTTTGCAGCGGCACGGCTTCGCTCGCTGCTTCATACGGCACGAACCAGGGCTGTTCAAATAGAGAGAGTACGCCTTTTTTGCCAGGAGGCAGTTCTTTTGCAATAGCAGGATACCAGTTCAGCATTTTGTCCAGCTTGTAAATGACGCTTCGCACTTCGTTTCCGTCCCGCATGAACAACGTCACCCGCTGCTTGTCATACACAGTCGGGGTGAGTGTAATGTCCGAGATTTCCTCCAATACGGCAGGACTTAGCTTTGCCAGCGATTTTGCGAGATTGGGCAGCAACTCCGGAGACGACCACGAGCTGATCAAGGGCCTGTCCACTACGCGATCGGCGAAATTGACCTGTTTGAGCACAAGCCCGTTTTCCAGCAGCGGATAGCGCGTCCCGTCCTGCCCGTTCCAGAAGGCCACCCGCTTTTGCTCGGTGACATGCAGCGAAATGACTCCCGGGAAAGAGCGGCTGACAGTGACTTCCTTGATCCCCGCCAAGGATGCCAGATTTTTTTGCACGTCGCTTTCCCATACGTTAAGAAACTGCATGTCCTTCGTCAAGCCAGATTGACTCACAATCTGCTCCGCAGAATAGATGTCGTTGCCGAACACCTGAATTTCCTGCACTTTGCTGTATGGTGAGCGAATGAATACGATAATAAGTACGGTAAGAAAAAACAGCACAAGCAAAGTAACCAGTTTGCGGTTTCCCCTTCTTCGAGGGCGTTGCTGTCTGACTTGCGGAATGCGTTCCTCGTATACCGCCATGACCTTTTCCTTTCTCCATCCATCCTGGGCTTGTCCCGTGTGCGCGTTGATCGATTCGCAATAGAAAAAAATGGATCGGATTGGAATATTTGTAATGGAACAAAACAGGGAAAGCGGCATAGCACTATGCCGCTTAGCTCTCCCTCGGTTATACCGACACCCGCGATATGTTGGCTCCCAGTTGCTGAAGCTGCAGTTCAAGCCGCTCATATCCCCTGTCGATATGATGAATCTGGCTTACAGTCGTCGTTCCTTCGGCAGCGAGGCCGGCGAGCACCAGAGCTGCACCTGCCCGAAGATCCGTCGCTTCCACACTCGCCGCTGTCAGCTTGTTGACACCGCGAATAATAGCTGATCCCAGATCCACGTATATGGAGGCGCCCATTCGCGCCAGTTCATTCACATGTTTGAATCTTGCCTCGAATATCGTTTCTTTGATAACACTCGTTCCCCTGGCCTGTGACAAAAACACCATCAGCTGCGCCTGCAAATCGGTCGGAAATCCCGGAAACGGGGAGGTAATAATCCGGTCGTAAGCGCGTGGACGTGATGTACTTTTGATTTCCATTATATCATGGCGGGTCTTGATTTCAACACCACAGCTACGTGCCACTTCAATCAATGCAGTGAGGTGCTCGGGCAAAGTATTGGTCAGTTCGATATGCCCTTGGGCCACCCCTGCGGCTAAAAGGAACGTACCTGTCACAATCCGGTCCGGAATGATGCGGTAGCTGACGGAACGCAGTTTGTGGACCCCGGTAATCTCGATCGTATCGGTACCCGCTCCGCGGATTCGTGCCCCCATCGCATTCAAAAAGTTTTGCAAATCAACGATCTCTGGTTCCCTCGCCGCGTTGCAAATGCGAGTCGTACCTTTTGCCAAAACGGCCGCCATCATGATATTTTCTGTCGCGCCCACACTGGGGAAGGAAAGAAAGATATTGGTCCCGCGTAATTGTTTCGCCCGAAATGTAATGTAACCTTCTGATTCTTCCACTTTGGCACCAAGCGCCGTCAACCCGGATAAATGCAAATCGATTCTGCGCTCTCCAATGTCGCAGCCGCCTGGCCTGGAAATGGTGACCTCGCCCAATCTCGCCAGGAGCGGGCCAGCCAGGAAAATAGAAGATCGCATCTGGCTCATTAAGTTGTCCGGGATCTGCGGGACGGAGACAGACGCAGTATCCAGATCGACACATCCATCCTGATGCCTCGTTTTCGCCCCCAGCGAATCCAGAATTTCCAGCATCACTTTGATATCTTTCAGGTGGGGGACATCGTAGATATAGAATTGCCCTTCCGCCAGCAAAGCGGCAGCAAGTATGGGAAGAGCAGCGTTCTTGGCACCTTGGATACGAAGCGAACCGGACAGAGGTCTTCCGCCTTCGATCGCAAAAGTCTCCAAACTTTCACCTCCGTGTTACCCCTCGCCCACCACCAGGACTTCCGGATGCAGCTCAATCCCGTATTTGCTCTGGATCGTGCTCCGGACATAGTCGATCAAGGTGAGGACGTCGGTAGCCGTGGCCCCTCCACAGTTCACAATGAAATTCGAGTGTTTTTCCGAAACTTGAGCGCCTCCGATTTGGTAGCCTTTCAGCCCGGCCGCCTCGATCAGGCGACCTGCGTGATCCCCAGGCGGATTGCGAAACACGCTTCCGGCACACGGCATTTGCAAAGGCTGCGTGAGACGGCGCCGCTCCTTGTAGGCAGCGAGCGCAGCCGCTATTTCCCCGCGATCGCCCTTGCGCAGTTGAAACCGCGCTTCCAGCACAATCCCCTTTTTCTTTTGCAAGAGTGAGGTCCGATAGCTGAAGCCCAATTCCTCGTTGTTCAACACTTTCCTTTCACCGTCTTCAAAGAGGATCTCGGCATCAAGTAGAATACGTGAAAGATCAGATCCATGCGCCCCTGCATTCATATAGACTGCTCCGCCTACCGTACCAGGAATTCCTCCTGCAAACTCCATCCCTGTCAATCCCATCTTCCCTGTTTCCATCGCCAGGCGGATCATGGAATATCCGGCACCCACACACACCTCTTCGCCCCTGAATTCACAGTGACTCAGCCCTTCAGTCACCTTGAGCACAGCCCCCCGAATCCCTCTGTCCCTCACCAGAAGGTTGGAACCGCGCCCGATTACACTCCAGGGAATTTCATGACGATGGATTATTTGCAAGGCAGCCTGCAAGGATTCCTTATCCTTGGGCTGGATCAACAAGTCAGCAGGACCCCCGATCCGCCAAGTCGTATGATTGGCGAGAGGTTCATCGGTCCACACTTTTTCGATTCCTGCCTGCCTCAACTCATCTGCAATTTGCTTCATCTGTGAACCTCCTGATACACATGCTAGGTCGGACCTAATTCTTATCACGTGTTTGCTCCATACTATGCGATCGCCCAAATCAGCGTGACAATCGCCTACCTGTTCATTTGCGGCAGAGCGCACGAAGCTGTGCCACGATATCAGTCGCTGCCTTTGGCATGCCGAGCGTCAGAGAATTTTCACGCATCTGTTCCCACCGCTTCTCGTCACTTAGCAGTCCGGTCAGCGTTTGCAACAGCGTTTCCCCTGTCAACTCTCGTTCGACAATCACCACGGCTGCTCCTGCCCGCTCCAGTCCGCGCGCATTCTTTTCCTGGTGGTTGTTGGTCACGTACGGCGACGGGATCAATATGGAAGGCACGCCCAAAGCGGTCACTTCCGCCAATGTCGACGCGCCTGCACGCCCTACCAGAATATGGGTCGCCGCCAATACGTCCGGCATATTGTGGACGAACGGCAGAACGGAAAGGTTGCCGGGGATATTTCCCAGCTCCCGCAGCGAAGCCGAGATCTTTTCGTAGTGCACATCACCGGTGACGTATACAAAATGCGTATCGGCAAGGCCGGACAATCTGCCTACGATGGACAGCACAGCTTCGTTGATCGCCCGCGCGCCGCGGCTGCCGCCGAAGATCAGGACGATTTTCTTGTTTTTGTCCACACCCAAAAACGCGCGGCCCGCCTCCGCGTTTCCGTGCATGACCTCCGTCGCGCGGGGATTTCCTGTCAGAACCGTTTTGGCGGATGGGAAAAAGGCCAGCGACTCGGAGAATGAAACGGCGACTTTGCTGACCGAACGGGACAAAAACTTGTTGGTCAACCCTGGCACGACATTTTGTTCGTGGATGAGCGTTGGAATGCCCAGTCTGGCTGCCGCATACACGACCGGCCCGCAGACGTAGCCGCCGGTTCCGATCACCACGTCCGGCGCAAACTCGCGAAGCATCCGTTTCGAGTCGGACACCGCCCGGATAAACTTCCAGACGGTTTTTACGTTGTCGAAGCTCAGCTTGCGCTTCAGCCCGCTGATCTCGACCGATTGGAACGGAATGTCCGTGCGTGGAACGAGCTGGGCTTCCAGTCCGTGTTTACTGCCAATATACAAAAAGGCAGCCTGCGAATCCTGGCGAGCAACTTCTCTCGCCACCGCAAGCGCCGGATAAATATGTCCACCTGTGCCACCGCCTGTCAAGACGACGCGCATACAATCACATCCTTATCTGGAAAAACGGGAGATATTCAACAGCACCCCTATGCCTGTCAGCATCAGGGTGAGCGAGGAACCTCCGTAGCTTAAAAACGGCAGCGTGATCCCGGTGACGGGAAACATCCCGGTCACGACGCCAATATTGATGACGACTTGAATGGCAATCATGCCGATGATGCCCAGCGCGAGCAGACTGCCGAACAAATCCGGCGCCGTAATCGCCGTCCGCATTCCCCGCCACAGCAGCAGGAGGAACAGCAACAGAATCAAGGTCCCTCCGATGAAACCAAGCTCCTCGGCGACGATCGAGAAGATGAAGTCGTTGTACGGCTCCGGCAAGTACAGGTGCTTTTGCCGGCTCTGCCCGAGTCCCAGCCCCAGCAGGCCGCCCGGTCCGATCGCATACAGTGACTGGATGATCTGGTAGCCCGTATTCAGCGGGTCAGACCACGGATCGAGGAAAGACGTAATCCGCTTGATCCGGTAGGGGGCCGACAAAACCAGCCCGACAAACCCGGCAATCCCCACCAGCCCCAGTCCTGCAAAATGGCTGATCCGCGCTCCAGAAGCGAAAATCATCACGACTGCCGTTCCCATCAGAACCGTTCCTGTACCCAAATCCGGTTGCAGCATGATCAGCGCAAAGCAGAGAGCCGGAATAGCCAGCGCCGGCATGAGCCCTTTGCGGAACAGCACGATCTGCTTCTGGTTGTCGGAGAGCCAGCGTGCCAGAAAAGCGACGACGCCCAACTTGGCGAATTCACCGGGCTGAATCCCGAACGCCCCGAAGCCCAGCCAGCTCTTGGAGCCGTTGACCTCGATCCCGACGATCAGCACCAGGATCAACAGGCCGATGCTTGCAAGATACCCCGGCTTGGCCCACTGCTTCCATACCCAGTAGTCGACATTCATCGTGATGTACATCGCCGTGATGCCGAGCAGGGCAAAAATCAGCTGCCGCTTGGCAAAAAAGTACGGGTCGTTGAACGGAGCCTTCTGCGCGACGATCGCGCTCGCACTGTACACCATCACAATGCCAATTCCTAATAAAAAAAGTGTTGCAAAAATAATTACGAAGTCGGGAGCTGAGCGAACCTTGCTCATATTGCCAGGTCATCCTTTCTCACGCGTCCCGCTCATCGCTGTTTTCCAATTATGCTGGTGGGACGTTATGCTAGGCTTGTTTACAGTCTATGCACGCCGTCCTTAAACATGCTCCCCCGCACTTCAAACGACGGAAACATGTCCCAGCTCGCACACGCCGGGCTCAGCAACACCACGTCACCTGACTCTGCCAGCCGGGAAGCAGCAAGAACGGCTTTTTCCACAGTATCGACATGGATGCGCTCCTTAATCCCTGCTTCACTTGCCCGCGCAAGCAAAATCGGTGCGGTCTGGCCGAGAGCGACTACCGCTTTCACCCGGCCCTCGATGACGGGGACAAGCTCACGAAAGTCAATGCCCCGGTCCAAACCGCCGCAAATCCAGATAATCGGCTCCTTGCACGCCAGAAGCGCCCTTTTGGCTGCCTCCGGATTCGTCGCTTTGGAGTCGTTAAAATATTTGACCCCGTTCTTGACCGCGACAAACTCCATCCGATGCTCGACACCCGGGAAGGTGGTGAGTACCTGGGCGATGGCTTGCTTGTCCGCCCCTGCCAGTCTGGTGACGATAACGGCTGCCAGAGCATTGTCCAGATGGGGTACGGTAATATCCTTGACCGCGACGATTTCTTCGCGGCTGCCTTCTCCGTCCGTAAATACGATCATGCCGGCGTCCACATACGCTCCGCGCGGCACCGGCTGCGACTGGCTAAAGTAGTACGTGCTCGACGCGAGCTGCCCGCATTTTTCCCGCACCTGTGGCTGGTCGAACGGCAGAACTGCCGCATCGTCCGCCGTCTGGTTCGCAAGCAGCTTGCACTTCGCCGCGAGGTACTCGTCCATGGTGTGATGGTAGTCCAGATGCGCCGGGTAGAGATTGAGCAGCACCCCGATGTGCGGGCGAAACTCTCTCGTCCCCATCAGTTGAAAGCTGCTCAGCTCGGCCACCAGCCATTGGTCCGGGCGGGCAACTTCAGCCAGTCCGCACAGAACCGTTCCGATGTTTCCTCCCACCATGGCATCAATCCCCGCTTCCTGCAGGATCAGCCCTACCAATGTCGTCGTGGTCGTCTTTCCGTTGGAGCCGGTGATCCCGATGATCGGCGCCTTGGCGATTTGGCCGGCCAGCTCGACCTCTGTCACGACGGGAATGCCCAGCCGGAGCGCCTGCGCAATGGGCGGCGCCTCATAGGGAATCCCCGGGTTTTTCACAACGAGCGACACGCCCGGATGAACCAGATCGTCCGGGTGATAGCCGCAGATGACGGAGATGCCGAGCGCCTCCAGCTCTTCAGCGCCCTGCGCCTCTTCCCGCGGCTTTTTGTCGTTCACGACGACATTCGCACCAAAGCGGTGGAGCAGTTTTGCCACTGCCACACCGCTTTTCGCCATTCCTATTACAACAACGTGCTGATTTTCATAGCGGTTCATCGGATTGTCACCACCTCGAGGTATACGCCGAGTCCGGCAAAGACCATGCCGACCAGCCAGAACGTCACGACGACGCGCCACTCCGACCAGCCTGTCAGTTCAAAGTGGTGATGGAGCGGGCTCATGCGGAAAATGCGTTTGCCCCGGGTCTTGAAGGACACGACCTGCATGATGACAGAGAGCGTCTCCACCACAAATACGCCGCCAATGATGGCGAGCAAAAGCTCCGTTTTCGTCATGATGGCAATTCCCGCCAAAGCGCCTCCAAGGCCGAGCGAACCGGTATCGCCCATGAAGACGCGCGCCGGATGGGCATTGAAAACGAGGAACCCGAGCACAGCCCCGACGACAGCAGCACTGAAAATGGCCGTGTCGTAGTCTTGACCGAACCAGGCAATGATCGCGTAAGCCCCGAAGGCAATCGCTCCCGTTCCGGCCAAGAGTCCGTCCAGCCCGTCTGTCAGGTTCACGGCGTTCGTCGTCCCGACGAGCAGGAACAGCAGGAACGGGAAGTAGAAATAGCCGAGCTCCAGCTTCCACGGAGTGCCGGGCAGGTGCAGGGAAGTATCGTGCCCCATGAGGATGAGCAGGATGTATGCCCCTACAGCGAGCAGGATTTGACCGGCAAACTTTTGCCTTGCCGTCAGACCCAGATTTCGTTTCTTCCTGATTTTGATGAAGTCGTCCAAAAAACCGATCAATCCGTAACCAAGTGTCACCAGTAACAGGAAGTAAATTTCCATTTTCGCAGCGGCGAACTTAAGCACGGTAAAAATGAGTGCCAAAAGAATGATGGTTCCGCCCATCGTTGGGGTACCAGCCTTCTTTTGATGGGAATCTGGCCCCTCTTCCCGGATTGCCTGCCCGAATTTGAGGCGGCGAAGTACCGGGATAAACAGCGGACCGATGAGTACGGCGATGAGAAACGCGGCGACGATCGTGACGATGAGTACGTTGTCAGCGAACATGCCCGAACCTCCTTTCTCTGATGTGTCCATTCCACATCTGTCTCTATTTCTGGTTGTACATGGCGATTGCTTCCCGCGCTACTTCACGGTCATCAAACGGCAGTACCTGGTCTTTGATGATTTGATATGTCTCGTGGCCTTTTCCGGCGATCAGGATGACATCGCCCGGCTTCGCGAGTGCGACGGCGTAACGGATCGCCTCTCGCCTGTCGACGATCGAGGTATAGCGCTCCCCTTCGACTCCGTCCAGCCCTGCGCGCATCTCGTCGAGGATCGCCTGCGGGTCCTCCGAGCGCGGGTTATCAGAAGTCAAGACGGTGTGATCCGCATATTTTGTTGCAATCCTGGCCATAATCGGGCGTTTGGTCCGATCGCGGTCGCCTCCGCAGCCGACAATGCAGAAAACGCGGTCCTTGGCGAATTCCTTTACTGTGACCAGCGCGTTCTCCAGGCTGTCTGGCGTATGCGAATAGTCTACCAGCACGGCAAACGGCTGCCCTGCATCCACCGCTTCAAAGCGCCCGTTGACGCCCGCCACCTTCTCCAGGCTGTCCCGGATGTCCTCCAGCGAGACGCCCTCCGCCAAGGCGACGGCGGTAGCTGCCAGGGCGTTGTACACGTTGAATTTGCCCATCAGCTTGAGGTTCATCCGCACACTGCCGGCAAACGACTGAACCGTAAACGATGTTCCTTTGCCTGTGATCTCGATGTCCGTCGCGCGCACGTCAGCCGCGTGGTCGATCCCGTATGTAAGCACGCGGGCAGGCGTCACTGCAGCGTAGAGCCGGGACGATTCGTCGTCTGCATTCAAAACGGCCGTTTTCAGCCGATCAGGGTCATAACGATTGCCCAATTGGGAAAACAGCAAGGATTTGGCATGGCGATAGTTCTCCATCGTCTTGTGATAGTCCAGATGGTCCTGCGTCAGGTTGGTAAAGACGGCGGTATGCACGTCGCAGCCCCGGACACGCCCCATTTCCAGCGCGTGCGAAGACACCTCGATGATGGCGTACTCCGTATTCACATCGCACATGCGGCTGAAGGCTTTTTGCAAATCAATCGCATCCGGCGTCGTATTTTTAACCTCTTCCGTGACGTCTCCGATCCGCATGTGAATCGTCCCGATCAAACCCGTCTGTTTGCTTCGATCGCGCAAAATCCGGTCGATCAAATGTGTGGTCGTCGTCTTGCCATTGGTCCCGGTCACACCGATCAGCTTGAGCTTGCGCGTAGGGGAGCCGTAAAAACGGTCAGCCAGCATGGCCATTGCCCGCCGGGTATCCGACACTTTGACAACGGTCGCTGGCACGTCCAGATCTTTTTCGGATAGTACGGCAACTGCTCCTTTTTGAACCGCTTGCGCCGCATACGAATGTCCATCCACGGTATATCCAGTCAGACAAACAAACAGGCTGCCGGGCTGTACCTGGCGCGAGTCCGCTGTCAAACCTGTAATCTCCATGCTGTCATCCCCTGTGATCGTGACCGGCAACAGAGGCATGAGCAGATCCCGTAGAAACATGAAACAGGCACCCCATTCTCCAACTATAGTATAGACAAACATTTGGCGATTTGTACAAAGGCGGAAGTGGAGCGCCCGTAGAAAAGCCTCCCCCCCCCTCCGCCTCCGAAATCTCATTTTATAGCTAATTGTTCGATTTGTCACCAAGGTAGATACGAATTTTTCCGCCGTCATCGATTTTCACGCCAGGTGCCGGAGACTGCTTGATGACGTACTTTCCTTTGCCTGAGACGACGAGCGGGAGCGT
Organism: Brevibacillus sp. GCM10020057; assembly: GCF_042683565.1. Lineage (NCBI taxonomy): Bacteria > Bacillati > Bacillota > Bacilli > Caryophanales > Paenibacillaceae > Brevibacillus > Brevibacillus sp. GCM10020057. The sequence goes on along the minus strand of NZ_JBHUJW010000043.1, from coordinate 116,528 downwards.
CTCGTAGGTGTCGACGACGTCCTTCAAGGTCTGGCCGACCATGTCCGGAACTTCGATCGGGCTCTTCTCGCCGAGTGCCGCGTTGATTTCCTTGGCAATCCCGTCTTTTCGCTTGGGCACGCCCAAATGCTGCAGGGAAGATTCGATGATGTTTTTCACGCTTGGTGCCGCGATCAAGCCCCCGAACGCCAATGCTTTCGGATTGTCGACCGCGAAATAGACGACGATCTGCGGATCATCGGCCGGGGCGAATCCGATGAAGGATACGATATACTCCCCGTCGACGTAGCGTCCGTCCTTGACCTTTTGCGCTGTCCCTGTCTTGCCGCCGACCCTGTAGCCCTCGATGTACGCCTTGTTTCCCGTTCCTTTCGCGACGACGCTCTCCAGCGCATACCTGACCTTCGCGGAAGTCTCCGGCGTAATCACCTGCCGGACTTCGGTCGGTACGGTCCTGCCGATTACGTCATGGGTCACGCTGTCCCGCCACTCTTTGGCCACGTACGGCTTCATCAGCTTGCCGCCGTTGATCGCCGCAGACACGGCTGCCATTTGCTGGATCGGGGTGACCGAAACCCCCTGGCCGAACGAGGTCGTCCCCAGCTCTACCGGCCCTACCCGATTCAGGTTAAACAACAGGCCGTTTTCTTCACCGATCAGGTCGATTCCCGTCTTTTGCCCAAAGCCAAACTTCTTGATGTAGTCAAACAGCCTTTCCTTTTGCAGCCGTTGGCCCATCGTCACGAAACCTGGGTTGCAGGAGTTCTCCACGACTTCGAGCATCGTTTCCTGGCCGTGCCCCTGGCGTTTCCAGCAGCGCAGCCGCTTGCCGGCAACCGTGATGTAGCCTGGGTCGTAGAATCCTTCGTTCAAATTGACGACCCCTTCGTTGAGCGCCGCTGCCAGCGTGACGATCTTGAAGGTCGAACCGGGCTCGTACGTTTTCCAGATAGGCAGGTTGCGGTTGTACACTTCCGAAGGGTAGTCCTGGTACTGGTCCGGCTGGAAGGTTGGCCGACTGCCCATGCCTAGTATTTCCCCGGTCTTTGGATTCATCGCTATCGCGAGAACGTCGTCAGGCTGATAGGCGACCATTGCCTGATCCAGCTCGCGTTCGATGTACGACTGGATGCTGCTGTCCAGGGTCAGATACATGTCCATTCCGTTTACCGGCGGCACGTATTCTTCCGCCCCGCCCGGCATGACGCGGCCTTTTGCATCCGAAGGGAAGGAGATGTGACCGTCCGTCCCCTTCAGGAACGGATCGTAAATGCGCTCCAGCCCCGTCAGCCCCTGATTGTCGATCCCCGTAAAACCGAGAATGTGTGCGGCCATGCTGCCGTTCGGATAAAAGCGTTTGGTGTCACCCGCCAAATAAATGCCCGGCAGGTTCAACTCCTGGATTTGTTTCGCTTTTTCAGCCGAGATTTTTTTGCCCCCGGGTATCTGGTCGTTGCTCATCGCTTTTTTCGTGATCGCCTTGAAAACCTCTGCTTCCGGCTGCCCCAGAATGACGGCGAGCTTTTTCGCCACCTCCTGCGGGTCTTTGATCTGCGCTGGTACAGCCACAACCGTCGGAACACTGATGTTGGTCACGAGCTCATTGCCGTTCCGATCGAGAATTCTCCCCCGATTGGGCTTGAACTTGATTTCCCGATCCAGCAAATTGTCTGCCATCTGTGCCAGCTTCGGACCTTCTATCAATTGCACATACCCCAGACGGGTGATAAGGGCACAATACAACACGATGCCGATGACCAGTGCCACAAAAATGCGACGGCGTACAGTAGCATTGGATACCCGCAAAGCGAGTCCCCCCTCGAATAGGTTGTCTCTTTTACCCTATTCGTCGGGGGGACGGCGTAGAACTATGGAGTTGTACCGGCCTCTGCCTGTCCAGAGGGTGGCGTGCCGCTATTCGCAGGATTGGTAGACTGCGGCAGCGGATTGGCAGTTGTTCCTCCCGTTGCTTCGTTAGCACTGCCTCCCGCAGGCGGCGGTACAACTGTCCCTGACACCGGCGGCGTACCTGTCTGGCCTGCCGTGCCACCCGTCTGCGCCTGATTCGCAAGCGCGGCAGGCGGCTCTGACTCCGGCCGCAACGTGACCTGCAGCTTCTCCGAGCCGGTCAAGACCGTTCCCGGCGGAATGCTCTGCGAGGCGACGAAGCCGGAACCGCTCGCTTGCACCGCAATGCCTGCGAGCGAGCTGAACTCCATCACATCCCGCAGCGACTTTCCTTTGAAATCGGGCATCTTGGAACCTTTGACGCGGTCGGTGACGAGGACGACCTGGCTGCCTGCCGCGACCTTTTCATAAGGAGCGGGATACTGCTCCACGATTTTCGTGCCCGTGCCGATGACCGAAACCGTCAGATTTTCCTGCTTGGCGCGAAGCTGCGCCGCTGTATTGGACATGCCCACGAGCTTCGGCACCGTGACTTCCGGCAGTGCTGGAGGCTGGATCTGCGCCCCTGCGGCTACCTTGCCGCTTTTGGCTACAGCCGCTTGCGTCGCCTGGATGTCCGGCTGCTGCTGCAAATATTGCAGACTGCGCTCCATGATCGATTTGAAGATCGGCGAGATAATCGTCTTTCCCCATGTCCCGTACCATTCATCTGTCGTCGGGTCATCTACGACAACGTACACGAGCAGTTTCGGGTTGTCCTTCGGCGCAAAGCCGATGAAGGAAGCGATGTAGTGCCCTTCCATGATCTTGCCTGTATTCGGATCGTACTTTTGGGCCGTACCGGTTTTCCCTGCTACGTGATAGCCCTCGATCCGATAAGCCGACCCGGTACCCGCCTCCCCTTCCACGACGGTTTCCAAAATGTCGCGCGTCTGCTTCGCGGTAGCCTCGCTGACCACGCGCCGCACCACTTCCCGCTGCGTCCGCTTCACGACAGCTCCCGTATGAGGGTCGCGCAGTTCTTTCACGATATGCGGCTTGAGCAGTTCGCCGCCGTTGGCGATGGCTCCTACCGCCGCCACCTGCTGGATTGCCGTGACCGTCACCCCTTGTCCAAAGGTCGTAACCGCCCAGTCACGGGGAGATCGCGGTTTCTCAAGGTTGATCAGGTTTCCTTTTTTCTCGTAAGGCAGCTCGATCCCGGTAAGCGAACCAATGCCGAATCTCGAGAAGTATTCCTTCAGCTTTTCCAGCTTCAATTTCTCATAACCGAGAATGACAAACATGACGTTACTGGAGCGCTGCACGCCTTCCAGGTAGCTGATGCGGCCCCAGCCCTGCCCGTTGTTGTGGTCACGGATCGGGATCTGTCCTTTGATCTTGTATGTACCGGACTGATAGGTGTCATTCGGGTTAAACAGTCCTTCTTCGATCGCGGCGGCCAGCGTAATGATTTTGAACGTCGAACCTGGCTCGAACATCGTAGTGACTGCGTGGTTCGTGTAGTTCGAGATTCCTTCATAGTACGTGTTCGGGTTGAACTGGGAACGGTTGCCCATGGCCAATATCTCGCCTGTCTGCGGGTCGGACACCACGACAGTCAGTCCCTTCGGCTTGAAATCGCGTTCCGCCTTGTCCAACGCCTGCTCCACGTAGTCCTGGATCTGCCGGTCAATGGTCAGATAGACGTTGTCGCCGTCTTTGGCCGGCTTGTACTTGCGCTCGCCATCCGGCAGCTGATAGCCCGCCCCGTCCGTCAAAATCTCCATCTCGCCTTTTTCGCCGCGCAGTTCTTTGTCGTACTGCAGCTCGATACCCATCTTGGGCTGCTCGTCGAAATCGAGATAGCCCAGCACATGCGCCGCGAAGCTGTTGTTCGGGTAAAAGCGGCGGGTCGTCTCCGTCAGGTAAATCCCCGGAAGCTGGTTGGTCTCGACTTGCACCCCGCTCGGCAGCTTGGGAAATTGCGCGTCCTGGATCATCTTTTTCTGTTCTTCCGTTATTTTGTTCCCGTAGCGGCCGAGCAGCACGATTTTGGAATTCGGCTTCGTCAGCGACTTTAACAGCTCGTCTACCGGAGCATTCAAAATTTTCGCCAAAGTCGTCGCCGTATAATAAGGATCTTTGACATAATCCTGATCTTTCTCGTTTTGCGGCTTGAGGCGCGCATTGACCGTGTACGCCTTGCCCTCGTAGGCGAGAATTTCCCCGTTGCGGTCCAGGATGGCGCCCCGCTTCGGCTTGAGTGTCTTCTCCCAATCCCATTGGCCGCTTGCATAATCCATGATTTTCGCCGCTTCCACCGTCTGCAGCCACCAGACTCGAAAGCTCAACCCGGAGAAGACCAGAATCATGCACAGCGCGAGCATCAAAATTCGCCAGTTTACGCGTCGTTTCCCTTCCACGTCATCTCACTCCATCAAGACTATGATCGTCGCCATCCATCAGCGGCCTTCCTGCCGTTAAGAAAAAATGTTACTGCGATTGACGCCAGTAACATTATGGTTAGTGCTGTTGCGGTTGTGTTGCGGGCAGAGAGCTTGCCTGTACTTGGCTCGTGCCTTTCGCTTGGCCAATCACATGCACCGCTGCGGGATTAAACACCATGCCTTGGCTTTCCGCTTCGCTCTGGATGCGGTCGCGGTTGCTCATCTGCTCGATCTGCAGTTTTACGGCCGCATTTTTTTCGGCAAGCAGCCGATTCTCCTTTTTCATGCTCTGAATGTCGTAGTTGTACTGAGAAATTTGCGAGTAACGCACACCGACCAGGCCGAGGCCGATGACCGTGATCGAGATGAAGAGCAGGTACAGCAGTTTTTCTCCCGTCGGAATCGTCGGCTTGATCCGGATCGTCCGTTTGGTCTTGGTTACGGTGCGCGACTGTTGTTCCAGCTCCACAGCCAGGTTACCGCGGTAGTAGTAGCTCATCGCTCATTTTCTCTCCTTTTTCCGTCGCCGTCAGCAGTTATATTTTTTCCGCCACACGGAGCTTTGCGGAACGCGCTCGCGGATTCGCTTCCAATTCTTCTTCGGAGGGCAAAATCGGTTTGCGGGTAATGACTTTCACCGTCGCCTCGTTCCCGCATGCGCAGACGGGGAACGATGGCGGGCACGTACACCCTTTGGACAGCTCCTGAAACACCTGCTTGCATATGCGGTCCTCCAGCGAATGGAAGGTGATGACGCTGACTCTGCCTCCCGGGCGAAGGATGCCGATCGCGTCCGTGACTGCTTCCTTGAAAGCATTCAGTTCATCGTTTACTGCGATTCGGATGGCCTGAAAGGTGCGCTTGGCCGGGTGAGGGCCTGTACGGCGCGCCGCTGCCGGAATGCCTTCCTTGATCAGCTCGACCAGTTCGCCTGTCGTCCGAACAGGTTGTCTGACGCGGAATTGGACGATTTGCCGGGCAATTCGCCGGGAAAATTTCTCTTCCCCGTACTCCCAGATAATCTTCGCGATCTCCTCCTCGTCCCACTCGTTTAGGATCTCGTACGCGGTCAAGGATGCCTGCTGGTCCATGCGCATGTCCAACGGGGCATCGGCATTGTAGCTGAATCCGCGTTCGCCCTCATCCAGCTGCGGGGAGGACACCCCAAGGTCAAACAGCACCCCGTCGACTCCATCCAACCCCAAATCGCTCACTATATTTTTGAGATGGCGAAAATTGCTTTTCACCAGTGTAACTTTGTCCATGTAGGGGGCCAAACGCTCACGGGCGTTGTCCAGCGCCCAGTCGTCCTGATCGATGGCAATCAGGCGCCCGCCTTCCGTCAGCCGGGATGCGATGAGGCTGCTGTGCCCCGCTCCCCCGAGCGTACAATCCACATAAATTCCGCCTGGCCGAATGTTCAGTCCGGCGACAGCTTCGTCCCGCAGTACGGTCACATGATGAAACGACAAGATCGTCACTCCCGTTCTTCTTGCTGCTACAAATCAAAATCAACCAGCTTCTCGGCGATATCGCCGAAGGAGTCCTTTGACTGGGCAAAGTAATCTTCCCAGCGCTCCTTGCTCCATACTTCTACACGGTTGGATACACCGATCACGACGCATTCCTTTTGCATGCCAGCGTGTTCGCGCAAGTTCTGCGGTATGTTTACCCTTCCCTGCTTGTCCCACTCGCATTCGGTCGCTCCGGAAAAGAAGAACCGCGTAAAAGCACGGGCGTCTGCTTTTGTAAAGGGAAGTGTTTTGAGCCGTTCCTCAAGCTGCTTCCATTCTTCCATCGGGTAGGCAAACAAACATTGGTCCAATCCGCGGGTCATTACGAAGGTAGTGCCCAGTCCTTCACGGAATTTGGCTGGGATCGTCAGGCGCCCTTTTTCGTCGATGCTATGCTGGTATTCCCCCATGAACACACCCAGGTCCCCCACTTTCCTGCCGACTGGCTCCACTTCCCCCCACTTTTCCCCACTTCGTGGTCTACTTGTTATTATAAAAAAAAATCCTGCATTTGTAAGCAGGATTTTTTCGTTTATTTTTTTGCCGGGAAAAGACGGGTTTCGCGGCCTATTCGGTCCAGCTGTCCAGATAAGCTTTTTGCTCGTCGGTCAATTTGTCGATGCCAATCCCCAACGCTTCGAGTTTGTACTGCGCAACCATCGCATCCAGCTCGTATGGCACGTTCAGCACTTTTTTGCCGATCGCTTTGTACTGTTCGTTCACATAAGCCAGGGAAACGGCCTGCAAAGCGAACGTCATGTCCATGATTTCGGCCGGATGTCCGTCTCCCGCTGCCAGGTTGACCAGGCGTCCTTCAGCCAGCAGGTACAGTTTTCGACCGTCTGCCAAGACAAATTCCTCAATGTCTTTGCGCACGATGCGGCGGGATGTCGACAAGGCAGCCAGCTCCACTTTGTTCACTTCGACATCGAAGTGACCCGCATTGGAGAGAATCGCGCCATCTTTCATCACTTCAAAATGCTCTTTGCGAATCACGTCGCGGTTGCCGGTTACAGTGACGAAGTAGTCGCCGCGCTTTGCCGCTTCGCTCATCGGCATGACTTCAAAGCCGTCCATGTACGCTTCCACCGCTTTGATCGCGTCGATCTCGGTCACGATGACTTTCGCGCCCAGACCTTTGGCACGCATCGCGACCCCTTTACCGCACCAGCCGTAGCCGACTACCACGACGGTTTTCCCTGCAACCACCAGGTTCGTCGTGCGGTTGATGCCATCCCATACGGATTGTCCTGTACCGTAACGGTTGTCGAACAAGTATTTGCAGAACGCGTCGTTCACTGCGACCATCGGAAATTCCAGCTTGCCTTCTTTTTCCAAAGCCTTCAGGCGCAGGATACCGGTCGTGGTCTCTTCTGCGCCGCCGCGCACCTGGGAAAGCAAATCGCGTCGCTCGCTGTGAAGGATGGACACCAGGTCGCCGCCGTCGTCGATGATCAGGTCAGGACGGGTTTCCAGCGTCTTGATCAGATGTTCCTTGTATTCTGCCGGGTCCGGATTGTATTTGGCGAAAACGCGGATGCCGTCTTCTACGAGCGCAGCGCACACGTCATCTTGCGTAGACAAAGGGTTGGAGCCTGTGATGGTGACTTCCGCGCCGCCAGCCTGCACGACTTTGGCGAGGTAAGCCGTCTTTGCTTCCAGGTGAAGGGAGATCGCCACTTTCAGACCTGCAAACGGCTGCTCTTTTTCAAAGCGCTCGCGGATGCGGTTCAGGACGGGCATGTGCTCTTTGACCCAGTCAATCTTCAGATGGCCGTTGGGTGCCAACGCCATGTCTTTTACAATGCTTTCAGAAACCATGTTCATGTATGGATGGACCTCCTTCAACTTTAGAAAAACCTGGCTCGTCGCCAAGTCCAATAGCGAAAGCCAACTCAAATTCAATCATATCATACGCAAGTAGACGCATCATCTGTTTTTCCTGTTCAATCCAGATTCTGTGCCGCCAGCTGCGGGGATTGCGGCGCTGCGCCGCGAATATCCGCCGTCATCAGTTCCAAAAAGGACAGCAGCGCTTGCGACATCCACTTCTTTTTATGGTAGATGAGCTGCCGGTATACGCGCACTTCGGGATGGGAGAACGGCAGGATCGCCAATGTGCCTTTCGCTGCTTCCTCCGCCACGGCGATATACGGGACGAGCGCAATCCCCAGTCCGTGGGCGACACATTGTTTGATCGCCTCAAGGCTGCCGAACTCGAGCGACAGGTCAATTGTCACCTCGGCATCGCGCAAGACCGCCTCCATGATCGCGCGGTAGCTGCAGCCAGCCTCCGTAAAGATCCAGCTCTCACCCGAAAAATCTTTCGCTTCCACCCGGTCCTTTTTGGTCAGAGGGTGGTCAGGAGCGGCGATGACGACGATCTTTTCCTCTCCGAGATTGATGCTGGTCAGCTCCGGGTGATCTTGCAGCCAATCGAGCACGAAAGCAAAGTCGTACTTGCCTTCTTTTACGCCCTGGCGCAAATCCTGGCAAACACCGGGATGCAGCTGCATGCGCATCCGCGGCTGCTCCTTGCGAAACGTCTGCAAATAGGGAGGCAAATAAAAGGCCGCCAAAGACTCCACCGTTCCGATGCTGAGCGTCCCGGCCAGTTGCGCCTGCTCAGACAGATGCTCTCGGGCCTGATCCAAAATGGCGAGAACTTGCTCACTGTATCCGAGCAGCGCCTCTCCGGCATGCGTGAGCCTGATCTTGCGGCCCCATCGCTCAAACAGCGTGACCCCGAACTCCGTCTCCAGATTCTGTATTTGCGCCGTCACACTCGATTGCGCATAGCCCAGCACTTCCGCTGCGCGCGTAAAGCTCTGGCATTTGGCTACTTCGCGGAACGTCTGCAAGTAACGGGTATCCATCCCTGGCCTCCATATCATCGTTTTTTTCGATTCATTCTATCTGATATTATAGATAACTCCGATCATAAAGTCTATGCTACACTACTCCTGCAAAAACATTCGACCGAGAAAAGAGAGGGATTACCAATGGGGAAAACCACTTCCCGAGCGGAAACGACAGCTCTGGCCAAAACTTTGGGGCTGCCGCAAATTGTCGCCTTGTACGTAGGAGCCGTGATCGGTTCCGGCGTTTTGCTGATTCCCGGCCTTGCCGCTGAAAAGGCGGGGCCTGCCTCTATCCTGGCCTGGCTGTTCATGTCCGTGCTCGTCGTGCCTATGGCGATCACGATGGGGCTATTGTCAGCCAGATTTCCGAGTGCCGGTGGAGTCTCCACCTTTGTGCGCAACGCGTACGGCGACCGGTTCGGCAACATGGTCGGCTGGTTCTTCCTGCTGTCCGTGCCGATGGGCGCCCCGATCCTGAGCGTGACAGGAGCCAATTATCTCGCCGTGCTGCTCCACTGGGGCGAAGCGCAAACCTACGCGACTGCCGCTCTCATCCTCATCGCCGTACTGACGATGAACGTATTTGGCATGAATGTCGCTGCACGGGTGCAGACGATCGTCGTCTCCCTGATCATTACGATCCTCATCCTTGCCGTCGTTGCCGCCTTGCCGCACGCCACCACCGCCAATTTCGTCCCGTTTGCGCCAAACGGCTGGTACAGCGTCATCCAGGCCGCTGGGCTCCTGTTTTGGTGCTTCATCGGCTGGGAGGCTGTGACACATTTGTCCGAAGAATTCGTCGACCCGGCGAAAAACGCCATTCGCGGCGTGCTGTGGAGCGCAGGCCTGGTAGCGCTGCTCTACTTTTCCGTCGCCTTCATGACCGTTGCGACCCACAGCTACGGGAACGGCATCTCGGCTGCGTCGCTAAGCGTCATGATTCAGCTGACTCTGGGCCCTGCAGGCGGCTGGATCGTAGCCGTGACGGCTTTGTTCATCTGTATTGCCACGGCCAACGCATACGTGGGAGCCGCATCCCGCATCGCCTATTCCCTGGCCCAGGAAAACGTCGCCCCCCATTGGTTCGGCATCTTGCACGCCAAATACCGGACTCCAGTCGGCGGCCTGCTCTTTCTGGCGCTCTGCTTCATCGTCGTGCTCTGCATCCTGTACTTCGGGTGGATCGATCTGGCTACGCTCATCGAGCTGCCGAACGCTTCCTTTATCGCCACGTACATCGGCGGCTGCCTCGCCGGGGTCCGGCTGCTCTGCGACAGCCGAATCGGGCGTCTGGCTGCCGTAACGTCGCTGCTGGTCACGGCAGGGCTTTACCCGTTTCTCGGCTGGTCAGCCCTCTACCCGATCGCCATCGCCTGTGTCTCCCTCCTCTGGGAACGCCGAAAAAGGGCGGTTCTTGCGGATCGGAACTAGGAGTTGGCGGTAAAAGTTCGCTTCCAGAAGAAAAGGCGCGCCCTGGCGGCTCGCCTTTTTGCCATGCCGTTATTCGTCTTTGCCAATCAGCCGGAACGATTTGCCATCTGCAGAAGACAGGTAGAAGGTCTTGTCGACGCTTCCCCCCAGTTCTCCCGCGTAGTATTGGACCGTCATCCGGTACTTGCCGGGGTCGATTTTGGCGAAATAGGTCAGCTCGTCAAAGGCAGGAAAACGCACGTAGTCGTGTACCTGGTACTGCATGAAGGAAAAATGCTCCCGCAAAAACGACTCCGTCACCGGCAGCTTGTTCTTTTTCACATAAGAGACCAGCTCGTCGTAGCGGCGGATTTGCTTCTGGTCCATCACATCGTCGACAAACGAAGCGACAGCCTTGGTCATCGCCTTTTTCTCATCCTCCGTGACTGTTCCCGGGTACAGCTCTTTCATCGTGCTGCCGAGACGGTTCAGCAGCACGACCGCCTGAGCACGGCTGATTTTTTCGTCCGGGCGGAACGTTCCATCCGGATAGCCTGCCATGATCCCCATCTTGTAAGCGGGGTAGGCGATCATCACTTGCTGTTCGTTATTCGGGGACAGATCGGGAAAAAATCGGGCTTTTGTCCCACGGTACTTCTCCCCCTCCGACTGATGCCCCAGCGCCGCCAGCAGGATACGTGTCGCCTCGAGGCGATTCAAGGAATCGGTCGGCTTGCCGGACGTCATGATCCCCGCCGCCGCCATATGTTTGTACGTATTTTCCGACCAGCGACCGGCTGCCTGCGACAGGTACGATTCGCGAATGAAGGCATCCGGCTCATGTCCGGCAAACGGCGGAACGACGCGCTCTACCAAAGTCAAAAACTGCTCCTGTGTCACCGTCTGCTCCGGCTGGAAGGTCCCGTCCGGAAAGCCTTGAACCAATCCGCTTCGGGCTGCCGCCTCGATATCTTTTGCTGCCCAATGCCCTGCGCTGTCAGAGAACGCAACAGAAGGCGCAGTCCCCTCTTCGCGAGCCTCTGCTTTCAACGGAAACATGCCCGGTAGAACAAAGGACGCTGCCAGCGCCATGACTGCTGCCGTTTTGCCCATTTGTCGCTTCCAATCCTGCATCCTTCGTGACCACCTTTCATCCAGAGGCTGTTGTCTTACTCGTTTGACGCAAAATTTGTCGAAAATGTTTCGTACTATGTCTGTGAAATGATTTCCAGCGAGGCGGACAAGCACGAAAAAAGGAAAAGCCAAACAATCGCTCAAAATGAGGATTATTTGGCTTTCTACACCTCTATTGAAAATTCCTGTCAAATATGAAAGATTTGATGCGTCCCGTCATGGGCGAATGGCGCTTCGACCAGCCGATCGACGAGATCCAATCCATATTTGTTGGCGAAAGAAAAGAAACACAACTTGCGCTCCTGCAGACCGCCCTCCGGCAGCAGCGACGCCTCAATGCGCTGGATGCGCCTGTGATCCACATCCTCCCGCTGCTGCAAGGAACGAACGAGACGAGTCTCCAAAAAAGCTATTTGCGCCAGCAGCAGCTCGGCATTTTTATCCGCGAGATTGCGCAGCCCCCCATCGAGACGGGCAACTTCCTCCACGAGCGGCCGGTACACTGCTTCGATCGATTCGCGCGCTGCGGCAAACTGCTGATGCAACGGATGCGGCTCCTGCTGTGCCTCCCACTGCTGCTTCCACTTGGGGAAGTCAGTCAGCACGTCTTGGATCGTCAGTCCGAAGCCTGCGATCAGCCGCTGCAGCGCCCCCTCCAGCAGGGTGATGGACATGCGCGGCAGTACGATCGGCATCCGCATGCCCAACAACTCGAATACTTCCCGATAATACGCCCAATACGCGACCTCTCCTGGACCGCCGATAAATGCGAGCGTCGGAAACAGGTGTTCCTGCATCAGCCCGCGGGTCACGACATTGGAGCTGAAGCGCTCTGGCTGTTCGGCCGCAAGCCTCAGCAGTTCGTCCCGGCTGTAGGCCGCGCGCCGGTTGATGAAGCGGTCTTTTTGCCGCTCCAGCAGCAGCCTGTCAGTTCCTTCATATAAAAACAGATTCGCCTGATGCGCTTCTATCTGCAGTTGAAGCGGATATCCGGCTGTGGCGATGCGATCGGCCGCTTTTAGCAGCAAATCGGCAATGGTTTCGTTGTGCTCGATCACCTTCTGGAAAACAGGGATTTCCAGCTCACGCACGAACGGCAAGGAAGATTCCACCAGGACGAGACCGTGCTTGCCAAAAAGCTGCGCCATCAGGCGGGCGAACCACTCCGCTACGTTCCCCGATGCGGCGGCTGTCGACTCCAGCAGCTCGCGAATCGCTGCTGTCTGCTCCGTCTCGATCTGTCCGTGGAAAAACTGTGTCAAAAACTGCTCGCAGGCTTTCGCATCGAGCGCGAGGCTGCTCGCGGAGACCCGCCCTTTTTTCGGGAGCGGCAGCCGCTGCTTGTGCAGCCTTGTCTCTTTGTCGGCCAGCCAGTAGAGATGATCGATCTCATCAATATCATGGTCTTCCCCGGCAATCCAAAAGACAGGGACGACGTTTACATTCAGCTCTGCCGATAGCTTTTTGGCTGCCTGAATCAAATGAACCGCTTTATGGATCGTGTACAGCGGGCCCGTCAAGACGCCGGCTTGCTGGCCGCCGATGACGACATATGTATCCGGCCGTTTGAGCAGCTCGATCTGGCCAAGCGCCTCCTGACTGTTTCCGATCTCTTTGTTATAGCTATATAAGCCTTCCGTCAGGCGCTCCCGATTGTAACCGGTGCGCCCCTGAAGCCACTCCAACCGTTCCCGGTACGCCTGCATCTCATAAGGATGATAGGCAAAAAACTGCAGTGCAGAGGGGTTCCCCAACTGATACTCGCGCGCCAGCCGATTGGCAGCCGGAAGTGCAATACATTCAACGTTCATGTAAGCTCACCTTTCTTAAGGCCGTGGTCACTGCAAATTATACCATGCCCTCCCGCTTCAAAAAACAAGACAACCCGCATTTATGGGTTGTCAAAGTGTAAGTACGAGGTGATTCCGTTAAAATTGCGGCGGTGTCACGGACCAGATCAGCACCGCTTCCGCCTCTCCCGTATTTTCCACTGAGTGGTTCTTGCTGCTGTCAAAGGAAATGCTGTCACCTGTCTCCAGGACGTGCTCCTCGTCGTTGAAACGCGCCGTCACGCTGCCGGAAATAACGGTGAAGCATTCTTCCCCTTCCGACTGGACAAACTTGTCCACAACCTTCTCTCCCGGAGCCAATCGCACCTCCAGCATGCCGAGCTTTGCGCTTCCGCCCATGGAGAGCAGCGAATACGTCCCGGTCGATTCAGGAAAAACCAGTTGCCGGCGTTTCTGGACGCGGGTCACATGCACCTGCTTTTGATCGATGTCTTCAAAAAAATGAATGATGGGTGACTCGAGAGCTTTGGTGATTTTCCACAGGGAGTCCAGGGATGGCTGCGAAATGCCGCGCTCTACCTGGGATAGGAGCCCTTTACTGAGCCCGGTCTTGCTCGCCATGATCTCCAGCGTAAAGCCTCGCTCTTTCCGAATCATACGAATCTTGTGTCCGATGGTCTCGATGGGAAGCCGCATAGTTCCAACCTTCTTTCTTATCGGAATAATTACGATATGTACCGCAGCGCTCTATACGACACCCATCGTTTTGACTATTCCGGTCGTAAACAGCACTATATAGACAATTCCAAAACAGAGAAACGACAGGCGCCACGCAGAGAATCCTACCTTTTTCAGGGATAGCCTTCCTCTGAGCTTCACTTGTACCCAACTGAGCAAAGCGATCGTGACGAGGAAGAAGCCAATCACCCACCACCAAGCAGACAAAGCCTCTGGCCAGATGATGCCATAAGCGGCAACGACAGAACGAATCAACAAAAAATTCGTGATATTTACCGCCCAGCGGCCCGCCAATCGCTTGTCCCGCTTCCATCCATATGCGAGCAGATAGGCCAGCGGGAACCCGAGATATGGCACGACCGTCAGCGTCCCCCAGAAATAGGACCAGACATTCGCGAGCATGGTCATCTACTGTCGCCCTCCCTCCTTTCCTGTACCCATGTCCGTCTTCAGAAGAATCAAGCGGAGCAACACTTCATGCAAGGGAGTGGGGATTTTGGCTTCCTTCCCCTTTGCGACGAGGTAGCCGTTGATCGCTTCCACTTCTGTCCGCTTTTTTCTCATCACATCTTGCAACATGGAGGAAAGATTTTGGGAAGTATTTCGGCAAATGGCGACAATTTCCTGCCAGTCGTCCTCCCCCATTTTTTGCCCATGAGCTGCGGCTACAGCGGCTGCTTCCAGGAACAGCTCGCGCATCAGCTGCACCGTATGGGGATTTTCGAGAAGGGCGCCATTGGGAACTTCGTACAAAGCTGTCAAAGGGTTGATCAGGGCATTGGCCAAGAGCTTGCGCCAGGCAAACGGCTTGATCGAATGCTCGATCGCCACATGCATCCCTGCCTGCTGCGCCACGGCTGCGAAAGCCCGGATGACTGGATCTGCTTCACCGGTCTGTGTCCATGGACCGATGCGCAAAAGCCCTGTTCCCGTATGCATCACTTCCGTGGGCGACAATCTTCGTGCCCCTTCCGTATTGATGGCAAAGTAGCATTGTTTCTCCGTCAAGACCTGTGCCAGCATCTCTTCGTGCCCCAAGCCGTTTTGCAGCGCGAGCACGCGCGCATCGGCTGGCAAATCCCGGAGCAGCGGGAGCAACTCAGGCAGATCGGTCTGTTTTACACTCAACAAGTACAGGGAGGCAGGGGGCAACCCGCGCTCAATCGGCTGTGCGCCAATCCGGACAGATTCCTTTTTGCCGTCCAGACTGTAGCAGGTCAGCCCGTTTTGTACCAGCTGATTCGATTGGGGTGAACTGCGCGTGACTACGACAACCGCTTGCCCATGGAGGGCGAGCCTCGCCGCATACAGCAGCCCGACAGAGCCACCGCCTACCACAACGATTTGCAAAGTGTCTTTTTCCACCTGTGTTTGTTCACCTACATTAATCAATACTTATTTCAAGAATAACAGAGTTTAGGAGATTGTTCAATTGATCAGGACAAAAAAGATCGGAATTGTCGAAAAATTTTTTGCCAAATTCCGTACCAGCAGAAAAAGGCTGCCTTCCGCTTGGGCAAAGGCAGCCTGTCAAAACTTGTTCTGTTATACGGGATAGACGGGATGCTTCCGGTCGGAGAACTGCTGCCGCTTGCCTTTGTACACATCGTAGCGGCGGATCAGCTCCTGGCGCAGGTCTGTCGGCGGAACGATACCGTCTACGATGAGGTTGGAGGCGAGCAGGTACAGGTCAATGTCCTCCTGGTATTCCTTGCGTTTTTCCATGACGAACGCTTGCCGCTCCTGCGGGTCTTCGATCGCCTGGATCTTGTTGCTGTAGACTGCATTCACCGCCGCCTCCGGTCCCATCACGGCAATCTGCGCTCCCGGCAAAGCGAGGCAGGCGTCCGGCTCAAAGGCGGAGCTGGCCATGGCGTACAGCCCTGCGCCATACGCTTTGCGGACGATGACAGAGATTTTCGGCACGGTCGCCTCCGCCATGGCGGAAATCATTTTGGCCCCGTGGCGGATGATGCCTGCCCTCTCGACCGCCGTACCGATCATGAAGCCCGGCACGTCAGCCAGGAACAGCAGCGGAATGGAAAACGCATCGCACAATGTAATGAAGCGGGCCGCTTTGTCAGCCGAATCGACGAACAGGACGCCGCCTTTGACGCGCGGCTGGTTGGCGATGATACCGACCGGTTTGCCGTCCAGCCGCGCGAGGCCGGTGATCAGCTCCTGGGCGAACAGCTTTTTGATTTCATAGAACGACCCTTCATCGACCAGGGCGCAAATCAGATCGTGCATGTTGAACGGCGCGTTTTGGTTTTCCGGCACGATAGTGGAAATGTCCTTGGCAGATGCAATTGGGGGCTTCGCTTCGCTGACAGGCGGTTCGGCTGTGTAGTTCGCCGGGAAGAAACTCAAGTAGCGGCGCGCCGACTGGATCGCTTCTTCCTCGCTGGCCGCGAGCACATCGCCGCAACCGCTGACCGAGCAATGCATGCGCGCTCCGCCCAGTTCCTCCAGGGTTACCTTTTCCCCAATCACCATTTCCGCCATGCGCGGGGAGCCAAGGTACATGCTGGCGTTTTTGTCCACCATGATGACGATGTCGCAAAACGCCGGAATGTAGGCGCCGCCTGCCGCAGAAGGCCCGAACAGGATGCAGACCTGCGGGATTTTGCCAGAGAGTTTGACCTGGTTGTAAAAAATGCGCCCTGCGCCGCGACGGCCCGGGAACATCTCCAACTGGTCCGTAATCCGCGCCCCCGCTGAATCCACCAAATAAATCAGAGGCACACGCATTTTCTCGGCAGTCTCCTGGATGCGGATGATCTTCTCTACTGTACGAGAACCCCACGATCCGGCCTTGACGGTGGAATCGTTGGCCATGACGCAAACGGTTTGCCCGTGGATCTTGCCGATCGCCGTCACTACTCCGTCTGCGGGCAGATCGCCGGCCATCACGTTGGCGAACAACCCGTCTTCCACCATGAACTCGCCGTCGAACAGCAGCTTGAGCCGGTCACGGACGAACAGCTTGTTTTGTTCCTTCAGCTTTTCGTGGTATTTGGGGTCTCCCCCTTTTTCGATCTGGGCGATTTTTTCCCGCAGCGTCTCTTCCAAATGGTTGCTCATAGGCGTCCTCCTTGTCACTCACCGCGATAAACCGGTTTGCGTTTTTGTTGAAATGCGTCCAGTCCTTCCAGACGGTCTCGGGTGGGAATCAGCAGCTGGTAAGCGTTGCTCTCGATTTGCAGTCCGGAAGCCAGATCGACTTCCAGACCGCAATCAATGGCGAATTTGGCCTGGGCGAGCGCGAGCGGTGCATTCGCTGCTATTTCCTCTGCCATCGTCATCGCCGCAGCCAGAAGCTGATCCGCCGGCACGACCCGATTCACCAGCCCGATGGCCAGCGCCTCTTCAGGACGAACGCGGCGGGCGCTGAAAATCAGTTCCTTGGCGATTCCTTTGCCCACCAGGCGAGGCAGCCTTTGCGTCCCGCCCGCGCCGGGGATGATCCCGAGCGACGTCTCCGTCAAGCCCATCTGCGCCTTTTCGCTCATGATGCGCAGATCGCAGGCCAGAGCCAGCTCCGTTCCTCCGCCCAGCGCGAGCCCGTTGATAGCCGCAATGGTCGGTTTCGGCAGTTTTTCCAGCTCCGTAAATGTATCCCGGATCGTCCGGATATAGACCTGTACCTGCTGCGGCGACATTGTCTTGCGCTCTTTGAGATCTGCCCCCGAGCAAAAAGCCTTGTCTCCAGCACCCGTCACGATCAGGGCGCGAATGTCTGGATCGAGCGCAATCTCTGCGATCAGCCTGCGCAATGTTACAAGCAGCTCCAGATTGAGGCAGTTGTAAACGTCAGGCCGCTCCAGCGTGAGCACCCCGATGAGTCCTTCTTTTCGCAGTGTTACCGTCATGCCCCATCCTCCTGCTTCGCTTTGTTTACTGCTCAGCTTTGGCTGCCAGGTGCGCTTTCAGCACCTTGGAGGGCAGTTCCCGTCCCAGTTCTTGCTGGATAAAAGCCCCTGCCTCCAGCAATCGCTCGAGGTTGACGCCCGTCTCATAGCCCATTCCGTCCAGCATGTAAACCAGATCTTCCGTGGAAATATTGCCAGCAGCCCCGGGCGCGTACGGGCAGCCGCCGAGCCCGCCAATCGAGCTGTCAAACGTCTGCAGTCCTGCATCGATCGCCGTCAGTACATTGGCGAGCCCTGTTCCGCGCGTGTCGTGAAAATGTCCCGCCAAGCGCTCGTTCGTAAAGTCTTTCACAAGCTTTTCCAGCACTTCCCGCACTTGCTTTGGCGTCGCCACTCCGATCGTGTCGCCGAGCGAGACTTCATAGACGCCCATCTCCAGCAGTTCATGCGTCACCCGGCGGCTATTGTCAATCGGGACCGCTCCTTCATACGGGCAGCCGAACACGGTGGAGACGTATCCGCGCACGCGCATGCCGAGAGCCAGCGCCTCGCGCGCTACTTCGCGCAGGATCGGGAAGGTCTCCTCCATCGATCTGTTCAAGTTTTTGCGGTTGTGTGTATCTGAAGCCGACATGAAGAGGGCAATCTCTGCCAGCCCGCTTTCACGCGCCCGCTCCATCCCCCGTACATTCGGCACAAGAGCGCTGAATATGACGTCTGCTGGCCGCTTGATCCCTCGCAGGACCTCTTCGGCATCTGCCAACTGGGGAATCCAGCGCGGATTGACGAACGAAGTCACCTCGATCCGCTTTAGTCCTGCCCGCACCAGCTTGTCGATCAGCGCGATCTTGGCCGTGGTGGCGACCTTCTCTTTTTCATTTTGCAAGCCGTCCCGCGGCCCTACCTCTACGATCTGTATGTTCATCCTGCACACCCCTCGCCTAGCGACCGCTCAGTTTGGCATCATGATAAAACTATTCCAGCGTGATGAGGACGTCACCCTCGTTGACGAAATCCCCGATATTGACTTTGACCTCCGTCACTTTGCCGGCGACTTCCGCCTGAATCGGAACTTCCATTTTCATCGATTCCAGCACCACGACATCTTGCCCTTCTGTGACTTCATCTCCTGCCTGCACCAGCACGTTAATCACCGTTCCTGCCATGTTCGCTGCCACTTGTTTCATATTCCCTCGCTCCTTTTCGTTACATGTTTTTTTGCAATCAGCTATTGGACTTGGCTGCCCTCTCCTGGACAAACCACGTGGTGTAATTCCCTTCGCGGAAACGCTCGTCGACGAGCACCTCCTGCAAAAACGGAATGTTCGTTTTAATCCCTGTAATCTGAAAGTTCTGCATGGCCGCGATTGCCCGCTCTACCGCTTCTCCCCTCGTCTGCCCCGAGACGATCACCTTGGCAATCATCGGATCGTAAAACGGGGTGACCTGCGCACCGCTCTCCACTCCGTCGTCGATTCGCACATGCTCCATGTCCGGCGGCTGATAGAGCGCAATTGTTCCGGGAGACGGCAAAAAGGTGACCGGATCTTCCGCGTATACGCGCAGCTCGATCGCGTGACGCTTCGCCTGTACGTCTGCCTGCCCGATGGACAGCGGCTCGCCTCTGGCAATGGACAGCTGCATGGAAACCAGATCCAGCCCGGTCATTTCTTCCGTGACGGGATGCTCTACCTGCAGACGGGTATTCATTTCCAAAAAGTAAAAGTTTTTGTTTTCGTCAACGATGAATTCGACTGTACCGACACCTGTGTACCCGACTGCCTTGGCCGCCTGGACAGCCGCCTGACACAACTGCTCTCTTGTAGCCGGATCGAGGAACGGTGACGGGCTTTCCTCCAGCACTTTCTGGTGGCGACGCTGGATGGAGCACTCCCGCTCCAGCAGGTGCACGACCGTACCGTGCGAATCTCCCGCGATTTGCACTTCGATGTGGTGAGGACGCTCGATATATTTCTCAACGAACATGGCGTCGCTTCCGAAGTACGCTTTTGCGCGGCCCCGCAGCGACTGATAGGCTTGCCTGAGACTTTCCTCGTTCCGGCAGATTTGCATGCCGATTCCGCCGCCGCCTGCGCTTGCCTTCAGCATGACCGGATAGCCGATAGACGCCGCTACGCTCGCAGCCTCGTCAGCCGTCTCAAGCGGGTCCTCGCAGCCCGGAACGACCGGCACTCCCGCTTCCTGCATGACACGGCGGGCGGTCAGCTTGTCGCCCATCTGGCCGATGACTTCCGGAGTCGGTCCGATAAAGACGAGCCCTTCCTCCTTTACGCGGCGCGCAAAGCTTTCATTTTCCGAAAGCAGTCCGTAGCCGGGGTGAATGGCATCGGCGCCAGTGCTTTTCGCTGCCTGAATGATGTTTTCTACGTTCAAATAACTGTGGGGTACTGGAGGTGGGCCTATGTGAACCGCTTCATCGGCTTCCCTGACAAACGGCATATCCCGATCGGCATCCGAATAAACAGCGACGGTCGCGATGCTCTCCGCCTTGCACGTGCGAATAATCCGCCTGGCGATCTCGCCGCGATTCGCAATCAACACCTTACGCATGGCAACTCTCCTTTCTTTCACCCGTCCGGGCCTGCTCCTGAAAGCGTTTCCAATGCAAGCTCCGAGCGGTTCATGTAATGCTACCTTCTATTTTGCCACGAGTGTGGATATATATCTAGGTTGAAATCGTAAAAAATTCCATGAAAGCGAAACCATCTCCTGACAATTGTCGACGATCAAAGAAAAACTCCACGAGAATCAATATATTGGTGTATAATAAAAGCAATGGCCAAGGTGGCTGAAGGGAAAGAGCTGTGAGAGGAGTGGCTGACCAATGTATGAAGTAAAACGTTTACAAATCAACTACAAGACGCTCGAGGAGTTCCAAAAGTTTCGCGAATTTGGCCTGGAAGAGCTGTCCATGAAGGAAGACCTGGAGGCAAACATCGTGGAAAACGATTCGGAATCTCCTTTTTATGGCATTTACGATAACGATCTTCTTGTAGCCCGGATGAGCCTCTACAAAATCGACGGCAAATACGACCGCTACTTCAAGCCTGCGCAGGATTACTACGAGCTGTGGAAGCTTGAGGTCCTGCCTGATTATCGTAACAAGGATTACGGAACAGCTCTGGTTAACCACGCCAAAAGCTTTGGTGCGCCCATCAAAACCAACTCTCGCTGTCGCGCCGATCAGTTCTGGCTGAAAATGAACTTTACCCCTGTGAAATACAACCCTATTCGGGATCGCGGCGAAAATCCGTACGTCTGGCTGCCGGAAAACGTCGCCTTGCAAGACTAGCTCCTCGTCACGGGAAACGAAAAGAAGCGGACCAGCCCGCTTCTTTTTTGTACCGATCAGGACGGATCATTTACCGCTATGCTCTACGGGAACCGTCACTTTTCCACGCGCTCAAGGTTGCCGTTCTCATCCATTTTGAAGATGACCTTGCTCGAATCTTCCTCCTGCAAAAAGGCGAGCTTGCGCGCACGCTCCATAATCTGGAGGAGCGCCCTGTAATCTTCATTGACACCCTGCACCTGTTCTAGCTCTTTTCTCGCCCGCTCGTTCGCTTCCGTCAATTCTTTTATCTCCAATTCTTTTCCTTCCAATTCTCGTTCCAGCTCCTTGACACGACGAACCAGCTCTTTCTGGCTTAGCAGCATGCGAATAACGGATTCAATTTGCTGCTCGTCGTAGCCCTCCTGCCTGGCAGCCTGCACAGCGCTTGTCGTTTGGCGTTTGACAGGTACCGCAGCAACTTCCACCTCGGCGACAGCTGCCGGTGAGATTCTTCCCATTTTCTTCAATTGCTGCCTTTGACTTTTGGCAATGGTTATGGCGTCGTCGTATCGCTTGCGGACGCAGCTATTCCACCGGAAGCCGCATGCGGCAGCGGTCCTTCCCAACCTTTGACTCACTTCTTCAAAAGCAGCTAACTGGGTACCGCCTTCACGAATGTGGCGCAAGGTGACTTCCGCCAACACCAGATCGTCGTCTTCGGTCCATGCGTCTTGTCTGGAAGCTACCATAAAAGTCCCTCCCGTTACCTAAAAAGGATGATGTAGTTCATCCTATGCTTTTCCCTACTCTTGTAGAATCGCTTTCTACTAGAAAAAGTATGTCCAAGCGAATAAATGTTTAAACGGAAGGAACCTTTCCCGGCCGCCGCCTAGTTCTTCCCTAAAAATTTTTCAACGACCGCCACATGCTCATCACTGCCCCAAATTTTTGCGCATTGGTCGACCTCCATGCGAACCCGCTCCTCCTGGCTGATCCCGTCTCGCTTCCACTGCAGCATACGCATGTACCGCTCGATGCCTACCAGAGGCTGCGCTGCAATCTTGCGGGCAAACCGCATCACTTCCCCCTGCAGTTCTTCGGCGGGATAGACTTCGTCCACAAAGCCGTACCGCTTCGCTTCTTCAGCGGTCAGCTTCTCGCCCGTGAGCAGCAGCGCAAGCGCCTTGGATTCCGGCAGCTTGTCCAGCAGGCGGCTGCCCCCACCCCAGCCCGTCGTGATGTGCATGCCGATTTGCACAAAGCCGAGCACGGCGCGGTCGCTGGCGAAGCGGAAGTGGCACGCCCCGGCAAATTCGCACCCTCCGCCCATGGCCGCTCCGTTGATCATCGCGATCACGGGCTTGGGGAACCGGTTGATCGCGGACAAAAGGCCGGCGACCTTGCTCAGCAGCGGATACGCCTGCTCATGGCCGCGAGCCGCGATAAACTGGTTCAGGTCACCCCCGGAAACGAAGCTCTTTCCCGTTCCCGTCACGATCAACACCTTCACCTCCTCGTCCGCCTGACAGTCTTGCATGACCGCTGTCAGTTCGTCCACCAGCTCCATGCTGATCGCGTTATGTACTTCCGGCCGATTCAACGTGATCGTGGCCACTCCATCCTGTTTGACTAGCTGTATCGTCTCCATCTTTTGCTCCCATCCTTTGCTGGCGTTTCTTTTTTATTTTACCTTCTGCCTGGGCAAAATCCTATGCAGGAATCTGAAGCCGGGCTGCACTCTTTGGCACCAGGTCCGCATCCTGTCTGGCAAAAGAAAAAAGAGGCGGCTATTGCCCCCTCTTTGCAGTGCTGCTTCTGTATGCTCCCGCTGTTACGACAGCAGGTTTTTCATGGCAGACGAATTATAGCCGACAATCAGGTTTTCGCCATCGGTCAAAATCGGGCGTTTCAACAGCTGCGGTTCTTCGCTGAGCATTTCCAGCAGCTCCTTGACGGACATCTCGTTGATGTCCACGTCCAGGTTTTTGAAACGCTGGCTGCGTGTCGACAAAATTTCATCCAGCCCGTTGGTAGTCATTTTGATGATGTCCATCAGCTCTTCTGCTGTCGGCGGGTTTTTGAACAGGTGACGCTCTTCGTATTTCACCCCGTTTTCCGCCAGCCATGCCTTTGCTTTTCGACAGGATGTGCAGCTTGGATACGTGAAAAACGTTAATTTGTTTGTGCGTGTACGTTCGGCAACTGCCATCGGTTACCCCTCCATCTCATCTATACGGTTCGGACATTTACCACCTTAAATGTTCGTCGTCCAGCTTGGGACGACCACTTGCAAAAAGTAAGATAATAAAAAAACCTTCTTTACTACGGATTATAAATGCCCGTTTAACACTATGTCAATAGTAGTTAATCTAAAATATAGCCGCGAAAAGTGGAGGAATGTCGACCGTTGCACACTACAACCTTAACAAGCCGTGAAAAATCGGATACACTTATGGTGATTTGCTTATGAAGGGGGTTCTAGCATGGATTGCGATGCACAAAAGTTAACAAGCGCTTTGGCTGACCCCACCCGTTTTTCCATTTACCAATACGTCGCATACAGCAAAGATCCGATTACAGTACAAGACGTCGCCGACCATTTCTCCATTCATCCGAACGTCGCGCGGCTGCACTTGACGAAATTGGAAGACGTTCATTTGCTTACTGCCGTGACAGACAAAAGCGGCAAGGGAGGTCGTCCCTGCCGCCTGTACTCGCTGTCCGACCAGGTGGTCAGCCTGCAGTTCCCTCCCCGCGATTATCAGCTATTGGCCGACATTGCCATTGAGACCTTGCTCTCGCTCGGAGAAGCAGGCGAAGCCGCACTGATCAAGATGGGGTATCGCATGGGCACCGAGATGGCCAAACGGGCTGTAGCCAAAAGCGCCCTGAAACTTGCGACTGCTACTATGGAAGAAAAACTGGGCCACATCCAGAAGCTCGTCGTGGCGCAAGGGTTGAAACCGGAAATCGAAGTGCTGGCAGATGGCGTTCTTCGTTTTCGGGTAAACAATTGCACGTTCCAGGATACGGCCAAAAAGTATCCCCAATCCGTCTGCCGGATGCACAACGCGCTCTTGATGGGCATATTTGAGACATACTTGGGGAAGATTGAATTACGTGAGGACGAGTCCATGATTGGCGGCTGCAATTCGTGTAATTATACGGTGATTCACTATTGAAAGAGAATGCCCTGTATTTTCCTATCTGCCAAAAAACCGTCATACCTTCCCGTTTACACGCCTACGCCCGTCCTATATAATGGGGAAGGAATCTTGTAAATCTTACCGATCTATGCAAAAGGGGGGACACAGATGGATCGCATGTATCGCGTTCTTGGTTTTTGGACCATCGCTATCGCGCTGATGTCTTTCTGGGGCGGTTTGTACCCGATGGCGCTCATTTTCTTCGGTCTGACAGCATTTTTCGTAGCGCTCAGCTACATGAACCTCACAGAAAGAGTGTATCTGAACATCTTCTTTGGCTTTATGTTCCTGTCTTTTGTAGGATTTACCTACTACACTTTCTTCGTAATGCCGGTTGGCGGCGGAGAACACGCAATGCTGCAAATGATGCTGTAAAGAAAAAAGATGCTCACCTTCGAGCATCTTTTTTCTTTTTGCCTGCAAATCAATCTACTTCCAAAACGCATCAGACAGAAAACGCAAACTATCCTGCGCAAGACTTCCCTTGGATTGGACCATGACCCGGAACCGTCCGCCCAGTCCCGCCGGGTCGATGAGCTGCTGGATGGCCCGGTTGCGTTTCATCGCGATACTGGTAAACGGGTCGCGGTCTGTGTGGGCGACTGCCTTTTGCAAGAGCCCGCTGCGCAGCAAAAACTTGTCCTGCCGCATATACGCGACCTCGCGCAGACCTTCCCGCTCCCCGTACTTGCTCCACGCCGTAAAGTTGACATGCGCCGTGATGTCCTCCTGCCCGGGATGCAGATACGGATTGTCATGGGCCTGATGGCGGTAATAGCACATCAAGGTTCCGTTTTTGCGGCTCGGATGGTACAACTCCTCCTGCAAATCCCCGTAGTCGATCGTCACGACATACCCTGTCTGCAAAAGCGCTGCTACTTCTCTCGCGGCCTGCTCCATTCCCGCGTTGATTTCAATTCTGACCCCGCTCGGCACGTCGGGCTGCCATTCTTGCAAAAACGCAGCCGCTTTAGGGGTGACAGCTCTCAACGTTTCTTCCAATCCTGCTGCGCCTGCTGTCACCCAGACCTCCTGCCAGCCCGTTGCCGTCTTTTCCACGATATGCACGGGAAAGGCGTCCAGCCATTCATTGGAGAGGATGACTCCAGTGATTCGCTCTGTGGCAGCGGCCTGGCGCAGCGACGAATACCAGCGCTTGTTCACTTCGTGCGCGCGGATCGCCTCCTGTTGCAGCTCCCTGTGATACGGGCTCGCTTCGATCAGGATCACGGTCAAGGCGCGATACAAGTCAGGCGCCGACTCCTGCAGGCGGTCCAGCATATGCTTGCAAAGCGCACCCGTCCCTCCCCCGATCTCTACCAGCACAGGCTCCTCAATGCCATTTGCCCGCCACATGTCCAGGACGACATCGGCCATGGTCTCTCCGAAAACGGGATGGACTGCCGCGCTCGTAAAAAAGTCTCCGGCTTTTCCTACCTTGGGCCTGTCCGTCATGTAGTATCCGCAAGCCGGATGATACAGCGCCAGCTCCATGTACCTTGCAAACGGAATCGCTTTTTCCGGTGCGGCCGCGATTTCTTCGCGAATTGCTGTAATTGGTTCCATTGGGCTCTTCTCCTGCTATCCAAATTCATCCGTATAAGGCTATAATACGAAAAGAAGTCATACAATGTGGAGAGAATAGGTCATTGCATCCGGTACACCGCTTTCTATCACAAGACAAAAGGTGAAATCATGCGCAAATTTCTGCTCATCCTGTTCCTTGTTGTTGTGTGCCCGCTGACGGTATTCGCACAGGAGGAGAAGCCCGTTTCCCTGGAGCAGCTGATCTTGCAGCAGCATTTTACGCAAAAGGAACTGGAGCGAACCCTCACGCTGATCAAACAAGAGGAGACCCGGGCGCAGCGTGATCTCGCCCAGCTCGAACTGGACCTGAAACGGCAAAAGCTGGTCATAGAAGCCATGCACCGCCATGCGGGCGAAGTGGCGAGAGCTTACTATACAGGAGAGCGTGCCAATCTTCTGACCCTTCTGTTCAATGCAGACAATTTCAACGAATTTCTCCTGATGTTCGATTTCATCCAACTCTTGTACGACCACGACATG
This sequence comes from Brevibacillus sp. GCM10020057, assembly GCF_042683565.1. Classification (NCBI taxonomy): domain Bacteria; kingdom Bacillati; phylum Bacillota; class Bacilli; order Caryophanales; family Paenibacillaceae; genus Brevibacillus; species Brevibacillus sp. GCM10020057. Next base: position 90,304 of record NZ_JBHUJW010000043.1, on the reverse strand, counting down.
CAGCGGCTGGAGATGTACCAGACGGAGCGCGCCAAGCTCGTGACCATGCAGGAGGACGAACACAACCGTCTCGAACAGCTGCGAGATCTGCGGAAAAAATACGAGGCACAACTCGCCGAAATGCTGGCCATTCAGGCGGAAAAAGAGAAAAACGTGCAAAAGCTGGACGACCCCGCTGAGGTCGAAGCGCTCATGGACAATCTCATCGACGATTGGCAAAAGCGCGGCCTGCCTGCATTCCAGACCTTTTTCGGGCTGCTCGCGGATGTCATGGTCCAGGTGCCAGAGCTTGTCACACCGGAGCGAATCCAGTCGGACGGCTTGTTTTCGCACACGCTCACCATCAAGCAGAACGAATTCAACCAGTTCCTGATGAGCAAGGACGAACTGTTCAAGCAGTCCCATTTTTCCTTTGAAGACAACAAGCTGATCGTCGAAGGGACGTACGACCATATACAGCTGCGTCTCGTCGGGACTTACGAGCTTGTGTCGCCGACAGCGCTGAAATTTCACATCAACGAGCTGTATTACGACGGGTTTGCCCTGCCGCCCTCAACCATCGCGGACATGGAGAAAATGTACGACCTTGGCTTTTACCCCGGGCTGATCTCCCCGAATATTCAAGTAGAAGGCATCACGATGATGAACGAGGAGCTCAAGCTTCACCTGCGCTTCAATCTGCCGTTCGGCTTTGGAAAGAAATAGCCAGCTCACGTCAGCTGGCTTTTTTCCTGGAAACGACTGTACTTACATGGACGGCCATCTCGTCCTCCAGACGCCGCATATAGGCGATCGCGTCTTTCGTCAGCGTCGGAATTTTCTCTTTGCTCTTCAGCCTGGCCAGCGTCTGCGGCACCGGATAAATGACGTAGTGGCGCTTCCCTGCCTCGCGGTAAAAATGGACGTAGGTCGGAATCATTTCGGCGCTCTCGATGCTTGCCTCGCCCGATGCGCCCTTGTACAGCGTCAGCTTGAGAATGGCGCCGACATCTTTGTAATCCCAGCGCTGCGCGGAGATAAAGTTGCCCAGCGAATAGGCGATCAATCCTTTGTGTTCCCGTCCGTCCTCCAGCGTGACCGTCTTCCATTCATACGGCTGCACCACGTGCGGATGCGCGCCCAGGATCAGATCGGCTCCGTATTGCAGACACAGCTCTGCCGTCTTTTTCTGCGCTTCGTTCGGCAAGCGTTGGTACTCCACTCCGAAGTGCAGGGCGACCGCCACCAGATCCGCCCCTTTTTCACGGGCTCGGGCAATGTCCTGTTTGATCAACTCCGGCTTGATCAGGTTAACCAGATAGGGCTTGCCATCGGGAATCGGGATGCCGTTGGTGCCGTAGGTGTACGACAGCAGTGCCAGCGTGAAACCGTCTTTTTGCAGCAGCAGCGGCTCCTCGCGCTCCTTTGCACTGGCAAATGTGCCGGTGTGCAGCAAGCCTGCCTCATCGAGATGCCTGATCGTCTGCAAGATTCCCGGCTCCTTGCGATCCAGCGAATGGTTGTTTGCAGTCGAAACTGCTGTAAAACCGACGTCTTTCAGCGTATGGCCGAGCTCTGCCGGGGTGTTGAACATCGGATAGCCCGTATATCCGGATGCACTACCGCTCATCGTCGTTTCGAGGTTGCCGACCACCCAATCCGCCTGTCGAAAAAGGGGAATGACGTTTGTAAAAAACGGGTGGAAATCGTACGTTCTGGTGCCGGGGTTCCAGGCAGCGTCGAGCTGCTCCTGATGCACCATGATGTCTCCTACCGCCATCAACGTGAGGCGCTGTTCGGGAAAGCGCGAAGGGGCAGGATTCGAGGGAGAAGCCTGCTCCGTGGGCGAAGGCTGATTCTGTTTTCGCGAGGCAGCTTCCGGCAGCGTATTTGTCTGCTGCAGCTGCTCGCTTCCTTCAGCCATATGGGCAGGGGAATCCGACTGGGCCAAAAGGTCGGCGGGCGTATCCGGATTGGCTGCATACGGGACACAGCCCGCGATGCTTAGGCAGCCAAAGGCGAGGATCATCGCCAGGCAACGCCATTTTTCCTTCATAACGAAAAACTCCTTTTCCTTGTGACCCTTCCCTTTTCGCCGCCCCCTTCCGAAATCCTTTCTCGAAAGGGAATGTAACCCACCCGCTCCGCTTTATCGTAACAAGCCTGTCACAAACGGATTGTACGTCTTCTCCGTGTCGATCGTCGTCTTCGGACCGTGACCGGGATAGACGATCGTATCGTCGTCCAGTTCGAACAGTTTATCCTGAATGCTGATCATCAGCGTCTCGTAGTCCCCGCCGGGCAGATCCGTGCGCCCGATGCTCTGCGCAAACAGTACGTCGCCGCCAAAGCAATGCTTGCCGATCACAAACGAGCAGCTTCCGGGAGAATGTCCGGGGGTATGCAATACCCGGATCGAAAAGCCGGCCAGCTCCAGCATCTGTCCGTCAGATAGCTCGTGCTCCGCCCGTTCGCAAATGATCGGCTCGGAAAGATTCCATCGGCTCGAACCGTTCAGGTCCGGGTTCGTGAGCCATTCCTGCTCCAGCGGGTGGATGTATACAGGCGCTTTGGTCAAGGCGCGTACATCGTTCAGCCCGCCGATATGATCCAGATGGGCGTGCGTCAACAGGATGGCGACTACCTTTTTGTCCTTGATCGCCTGCAGCAACACTTGCGGCTGCATGCCGGGATCGATGACGATCGACTCTCCTGTAGCGGTATTGGTCAAGACATAGGCGTTGGTCTGGAATCCGCCCAACGGAAACGACTGAATGGATAGATGTTGGTCGCTCATGGGAACCTCCTTCAATTTCTGATACCATAAGAAAAAAAGCAACGAGGTGAGAGACATGCGTCACATGTACGGCGTTGAAATTCACGTACCGGCTGGCAAACTCCCAGGCTTCTATGCTCAAGTCATACATAAAATCGGAGACCATGTCAATGTCTTCGACCGCGACAACTTGCTTTTCATCGTGGAAAACGAAGCAGAACGGGACAAGCTCGAAGCGGTGCTGAGCAAATCCGGCATGCTCGGTGACCGCTTTTCCCTTTTGCTCCTCCCCTCTTCCGCTCAAATCGACACCGTGGAGGACATCGGCTTCGTCAGCCAGAGCGAGCATCTCTATCTGTATGCAGAACGCGTCGCATTGTTCACATTCGCAGGGGGCACAGAAAATGAACAGGATCGCTGGGCAGCACAGGAGCAGCTGCGCGAGCACGTTTCCGGCCAGTTTCCTGCCACCGCTTCATCTACACCGGTCTTTATCCTCGACAATGCCCAGACGGAGCTCGCGGACGGTATCGCCCGGGCATACGGCCAGTCTCTGGTGTGGCTCCATCGCGGGGAATGAGAGCGAAAAAAGGGAAGGCAGCTCATCGAATCGACGTGCACCTTCCCTTTTTCCTGCTCTCTTCACAGGCTCTCAAATTTCATCCAGGCCACCTTGCTGCCTTCAAGCCCGAAGCTCGCCTTGCAGCGGCTTCCCTGGTAGACGATTTCCTGTTTCCCTGTTCCCCTTCCGTACAGCTTGTGCACTTGTTCGGCAGAATCGTACATGGCCAGTCCCCGCGCCGTCTTGAACTTCGCCGCGTCCTCCTGTGGCACTCCGCTCAGCATGATGGATTGCAGCTTGCCGCGCCGCACTTTCACCACGATTTGCGTACGGCCGACCTGCAGGATTCCCATCACCGCATCGCCCGCTCCTTGCGCCATTTGCTCGACGGTGTACGACTGCCTCGACACCATGTCCATGAAGTCAGCCCGGGTCGGCTTGAGCACGTCGATCGCTTCCTGCACGTTTTGTCCCAGGTAGATGCCGCTGACGCCGTATTCCTTTTCGTTCTCGGGATCGAACCCGGCAGAGGAGCACGCTGACAGGAGCACCAGCGCCAGCAGGAACATCACAACCATTTTGCCATATCGATCGTTCACTATTTCGTCCACCTTTTCCCAGCCGGTATGTACATCGCTATCTTACCGCACGGACGGCAGAGCAGCAAGAATGCTTGTTCTACTCGCGCGGTCCCGTCACTTTCCGGCGCGGCCGGTTCGGGGGCTGATTGGTGCTCACGGAATTCTTGAAACCTTCCAAAATTTTTAGCAGCGAGGCAAAAAGCGGCGATGCAAACACGGCGACGATCCCCCAAATCCACGTCCCGACCTTCCACGGCTCCTCGACGTACACCTTCTCCGCCCCGGTGAGGATAAGCGCAGGGTCCAGCCCCATCACCCCAAAGATGACACCCGCCGATACTACCGAAATAACCAGGTTAACAAAACGTTTATAATGCATCAGCCGCGCTGCGTGATTCACGTCCTCCCAGCAGTCGTTTTCCGGCTCGTAATCGGTCGCAAGGAACGGAATGACGGATTTGCACGCCTCGGTGATTCCCGCCGCTGCGCTGGATACGGCCGTGATGTAGATCAAAAAAGCAATAGACGAATCGAGACTGACCATGACATTTCCCTCCCTGTTCCTATATGTATGGAGAAACAGGGACATCTTGCCGAAAAAACTCCGCGACACCGTTTTCTTTCTTCCCCGTTTGCGGTAACATGTATCCGTACCACCATTTTCAGGAAAGGGGTTCTTGCTATGTCCAACAATACTTTCATCATGGATACCTACGACCTGGTGCGCAGCCTCACGCTCGGCGCTTTGAACAATGCTTCTGAAGAGATTGCAGACGTGATCCCCGCAGGATTCAACAACAACATTCGCTGGAATCTGGGTCACATTTTGGTGACACAGGACTCGTTTATGTACGGCCCGAGCTGTCCTCATCTGCCGGAGTCGTATCCGGCGCTGTTCAAGCCGGGAAGCAAGCCTGCTGACTGGACTGGCGATGTCCCGACACTGGCAACGCTCGCTGCCCAACTGGAGGAGCAAAAAGCCCGGATCAAGGAAGCATTCGCCGGGCGCCTGGACGAGAAGCTCCCGCAGCCATTCCACCTGGGAAACAAAGGCACCATGCACACCCTGGGAGAAATGTTCGCCTTCTCCCTGTTCCACGAAGGCATGCACGCCAACGCGCTCGGCCTTCTGTTGAAAGCCGTAAAGTCTGGCAAATAAACAAGCGCATCCAAATGGCCCGGAAGCTGTTCCGGGCTTTTGTGCGTGCAGCAGGCATAGGAGGCAAAGACGTGAAAACCGCCCCCAAACCGGGAGCGGTCCTTGTCGAGCCCGAATTGCTATGAGGTTTTACCGATCATTCTCTTTGGCACTTCAACCTCCGTAACAGAGCTTGTGTTACCTAAAGAATTTTGGTTCCACCTGACCGACTTTCGCCGACTGCCTGATCATGTGTATCCACGGCTCTTCGCCTCCTGCAAGGCTTTGTTCCGTCTTACCATGAATCATCGGGCTCGACAATAGCTAGTATGGTCCGCATTGGCACAGACTATACACATCGTTTACAAAATATCTGCGGCGAGTTGTGCCAGCACGCTCCGCTCCCCTTTTTCCAGCTTGATGTGTCCGGCCAGCTTCTGATCCTTGAACAATTCCACCACGTATGTCAAACCGTTGTTGCTCTCGTCCAGATACGGATGGTCGATCTGTTCCGGATCGCCCATCAGCACGATTTTGGAACCGTCCCCGACACGTGTCAGGATCGTCTTCACTTCATGCTTCGTCAGGTTTTGCGCCTCGTCGATGATGATGAACTGGCCCGGAATGGACCGCCCGCGAATATAGGTCAGCGCTTCCACCTGCAAGCTGCCCATCCCCGCCAATATTTTGTCCAAATCTCCAGGACGCTTCGTGTTGAACAAATACTCCAGATTATCGTAAATCGGCTGCATCCACGGCCTCAGCTTTTCTTCCTTTTCGCCGGGCAAGTAGCCGATGTCTTTTCCAAGGGGAACAATGGGTCGTGCCACCAAAAGCTTTTTGTATTTTTGTTGATCCTCGATCTGCAGCAGACCTGCGGCCAGCGCCAGCAGGGTTTTTCCTGTTCCGGCCTTGCCGGTCATCGTAACCAGGGGAATGTCGTCGCGAAGCAATAATTCAGCCGCCATGCGCTGTTGCACGTTCCGGGCTCGTATTCCCCACATCGGGCCATCGTCCGATACGAGCATCTCCAGTGTCTTGCCATCCGGGTCAACCTTGCCGATCGCCGAGATGGAAGGGTTGATCTCGTCTTTTAGCACGAGAAATTGATGGGGGTAAAATCGGTACTTGGGGAAACAGGAGGCTAAATGCAGCTTTCGTGTCGCGTAGTACGACTTGATGATATCCGAAGCGACCATCATTTTCTGATACCCCGTGTAAATGCTGGAATATTCGCCTACGACCCGATCCGAGAGGAAGTCCTCTGCGGTCAGACTCAGTGCATCCGCCTTCACACGCATGAGCGCGTCCTTGCTGACCAGAATGACCGGGCGCGGCTGGGGCGACAAGTTTTCTTCTTCCTGCAAATTGAGCGCGACAGCCAGGATGCGGTTGTCGTTTGTCATTTCCGTAAACTGTTTTTGCAGTTTATGCAGCGAGGAGTGATTCAGCTCCACACGGAACAGCCCGCCTGTCTCCAGTGTGATTCCCGTGTGCAAATGTCCCAGTTCACGGAAGCTGTCCAGCAATCGCGAAACGTACCGAGCATTGCGGCCGATTTCATCCATGTACCGCTTCTTGGAATCAATTTCTTCCAACACCACTGCGGGTATGACGATTTCATTGTCGGCGAAGGAAAACATCGCCCGCGGATCTTGCAGGAGTACGTTGGTGTCCAGTACGTAGATTTTCTTCAAAATCTCGCCTCCTATTACCCATCTTATATACCCTATGCAATTTTTGGAAGGATGCTCTGGTGCGGTGACGTGATGTACTACAGTCTATGTTGGGCCCTACACAGTTAGACGGAGCTTTGCCAGAATGAAAAAAGGCGAGCAGGACAAAATACACGTAACCACCGGGAAAGGGAGAATGATTGTGAAACGGACCGCCATTGGATATCTAGGTCTTAGCCTGTTGCTTGCCGGATGCATGTCAGGCAAGCATCCGTCGGCCAACCAGGCTGCGCCACAGCCCAATCAGCAAGCCCCGCATACGCAGCGCGTTCAGCAAACCGCCCCGGCACCGACTTACAACCAATCCTCGCAAGCCACGGCAGACCGCCTCGTCCAGCTGGCGACCCGCGTGAAAAAGGTAAATGGAGCCACGGCCGTCGTGATCGGGAAATACGCGGTCGTCGGCATAGACGTGGACGCCCATCTGGACCGTCCGGAGGTAGGCGTCATCAAGTACACGGTCGCAGAAGCGTTGAAGGAAGACCCGCAGGGAGCAAATGCCGTCGTGACCGCCGATCCTGACATCGTGCAGCGTCTGCGGGAAATGACCGCCGATATTCGCAGAGGGCATCCGGTCTCCGGTTTTGCCGAAGAGCTGGCCGATATTGTGGGACGCATCATCCCGCAGATGCCTCGCGATGTGCGCAAGCGCGAGGAGACGCCGTCCCAGGAAAACGAGCAGCGCATCAACAAGAGCAGTCCGTCCTCCCCGCGAGGACACGACAAGATCAACGTCAATCGGACAGGCGCGCCATAAAAATCAGCACAAAGAAAGAGGCACTCGCCCAGGCTCTACGCCCGGGAAAATGCCTCTTTTTTCGTCTGCAAAGGGGCCGTCTCAAGCGGCGGCAATGCAGCCAGCGCTTGCTCCAGATCGGCGATCAAGTCGTCCGCATCTTCCAGCCCGGCGGACAGGCGGATCAATCCATCGGTAATGCCGCGCAACTCTCTCTCGGCAGCAGGCATCGACGCATGGGACATCGCTGCCGGATAGGAAAGAATCGTTTCGACTGCGCCAAGGCTTACCGCCACAATCGGCAGCTTCACCCGGTCAAACAATGCTTTGGCCCGCTCCCTGCTGCCGACGTCAAAGGACAGGACAGCTCCGTGACCGCTCGCCTGCGACGCCTGTATGGCATGGCCGGGATGGCTGGACAAGCCGGTGTAGTAGACGCGCGAGACGGCGGGATGGGTGTTCAGCCAGCGGGCGATTTTGTCTGCCGTGTGCGTGCTGACATCGAGGCGGGCTTTGAGCGTTTTCAGTCCGCGCATGACCAACCAGCAGTCTTGCACCCCGAGGATCGCCCCCATGCCGTTCTGGATGAAGTAGAGCTGCTCGCCCAGCGCAGCGTCGCGAGTCACAGCCAGGCCGGCCACGACGTCACTGTGTCCGCCGATGAACTTCGTCGCGCTGTGGATCACGATGTCCGCTCCCAGCTCCAGAGGACGTTGGTAGTACGGGGTCAAAAACGTATTGTCCACGATGATCAAAAGCCTGTGTTCCTTGCCGAGCTTGCAGACGGCTGCGAGATCCGTCACCTTCAGCGTCGGATTGGACGGCGTCTCCAGGTAAATGCCTTTCGTCTGCGGAGTGATCGCAGCCCGGATGTCCTCGATCCGGGTAGCATCCACAAACGTCACCGTGATGCCCATCCGCGACAGCACCCGGGTCAAAAAGCGGAACGTCCCTCCGTATACATCCTCTGCCACGATCACGTGATCCCCGGCCGAAAAGAGCATGAATACGCTGGAGATGGCCGCCATGCCGGAAGCAAACGCAAATCCCCGCTCGCCGCCTTCCAGACCGGCGATTGCATCCTCCAGCGCCTGGCGGGTCGGATTGCCGGATCGGGCGTAATCAAAAGTGCCTGGCCGATCCAGATCGGCCTGATGAAACGTAGATGCCTGATAAATCGGTACCGACGACGCGCCCGTGACCGGATCAAAGCACGATGTACCATGCAGCACACGAGTGGCGAAGTTCATCGTACATTCCCCCCAACAGCCAGGCTCGCATCCAGCGCCGCAGACAAATCTGCGATCAGGTCGTCCGGATGCTCAATGCCGACCGACAGGCGGAGCAACCGATCGCATACGCCCACATACTCGCGGATTTCTGCAGGGATGTCTGCATGGGTCTGCGTCGCCGGGTATGTACACAGCGACTCGACGCCACCCAGACTTTCCGCAAAGGAGACGATGCGCAAATGTTTCAGGAACGGCTTAACTTGCTCCACCGATTGGACACGGAAGGAAACCATTCCGCTGAACCCGCTCGCTTGCTGCTTCTGCACATCATGTCCCGGATGCTCTGCCAGTCCCGGATAGAACACTTCTGCGACCGCAGGGTGCTCGCGCAGCTTTTTGGCAATGGCAAACGCATTGGCTTCATGCCGTTCCATACGCAGGGCCAACGTTTTCAGCCCGCGAACGAGAAGCCAGCTATCTTGCGGCCCGAGTACCGCTCCGATCGAATTGTGCAAAAACCGGATTTTTTCGGACAACTCTTGCCCTTTGGTTACAATCAGGCCAGCGAGGACATCGTTGTGCCCGCCCAAATACTTCGTCGCGCTGTGCAGCACGATGTCGGCTCCCAACTCCAGCGGGCGTTGACAGTACGGAGTCATGAACGTATTGTCGACGATCGTAAGCAGACCGTGCCGCTTTGCCAGTTGCACGACTTGGCGAATATCTGTAATCTGCATCAGGGGATTGGTTGGCGTCTCGACGAAAACGGCCTTCGTCTGCGGCGTCACCGCTGCTTCTACGGACCCAAGATCGCGCAAATCCACGTAGCTGAAGGTCAGCCCGTAGCGTGACAACACTTGCTCAAACAGCCGATACGTTCCGCCGTACAAGTCGAGGGAGACAATAAGGTGGTCTCCCTGGGAAAACAACCCCATGACCGTATGGATGGCAGCCATCCCGGAAGCGCACGCGAACCCGGCGTCTCCGGATTCTGCGCTTGCAATCGTCTCTTCCAATACGCTGCGTGTCGGGTTTGCCGTCCGCGAGTAATCAAACCCGGTGCTCTCTCCCAAGGTAGGATGGCGGTAAGCTGTCGAGAAGTAGACCGGGAAGTTGACGGCCCCCGTTTTTTCGTCTTTTCCTACTCCTGCCTGAACCAGTTTTGTCTCCAAATGCATATGATTTCTCTCCCTCCATTCGTGTGCGAGGGGCATGAAAAAAGCCCCCTTTCCTCTGAAAGAAGGCTTTGTTTACGTCGCCGTAAGCAAGACCTTCTCATCTTTCAGAGTTACATAACTCTGCAGGAATTAGCACCATTATCTTCCTGTAACTGTACAGGTGATTGGTTGCCGGGCATCATCGGGCCAGTCCCTCCGCCTCTCTGGATAAGAAGTTTGCTATTCAATTTAATTGATCCTAATAATAAGGGATGGGTTGCTGCTTTGTCAACGGGAATTTCCGCCGTGCGAACAGGCGCTTTCAGCGGGCGTTTCTCAACGCTTCCATCACCTGATTGTCCAGCTTGGCAGCCGCATTTTTGTCGTATGTCTTTTCGTACTGCGGCTCCGCTGAAATGCGAGAGCCGTAAAACATGATGTCCCTGACTGCGTCGATGGCGATCTCGACCATGGCCAGCTTCAAGGGGACACCTTCCAGCCGCTCGGTTTTCAAGGCCGCGCGACCGTAGATGGCATAGGAGGAACCCGCGCCGATCAGATGCAGGACGACTTGCGGCTCCTTGGCGATGTTCGTCAAAATTCGCGACCGGTTGTCCACAGCAAAACGGATCGACTCGACTGTAGGAGCAAACGTCCACGACAAGGAACTGAGCGAAGGCGAACCCGACTCATGGTCTATGGTAGCCAGTGTCACAAAGCGCTCTTTTTGCAAGAGTCCAAACAATTCTTCCGACAGGGATCGGGAAACGGTTTCAGCCATTTACGATGCCTCCTTGTGTACGTTTCGTACGTTTATTGTACCCATCTGCGCAAGGATAGGCAAACATTTCCTCGGGCGCTTGCTCCGCGCACTGTTTTTCCCTAAACTGGTAGAAAAAGACGACCGTGAAACGGAGGTTTGTCGATGTCTCCCACCGACCGTTTGCTCACACAGATCGACGAGCTTTTGCAGGAAATCAAAGAAGTGCGCAAGCTGAACGAACGCATGGACAAAATCGCCATGTTTCTCGAAGATATTCGCCTGGCTGACATCGTCCAAAACTACACAGCCCCGCGCAAGCTGCTCTGGATCAACTTCCTCGCAGGTCTTGCCCGGGGTCTTGGGCTGACAATCGGAACCGCCATCGTGCTCGCTTTGCTCGGCTCCCTCTTGTCTCAGTTTTTATCCATTCCGATCATCGGCGATTACATCCGCGATCTCGTCGAATACTTGCAGTCGTACAACCAGCCGTAACGATTCCTAGTCGTCGTTGCGGTCTTTCCCTTTGTCGTCCTTGTCTTTTTTGTCATCGTCGCGCTTGTCGTCTTTCCCGCCTTGGGTCCACCATTCACCGTGCTTTTTCCAAAAGCCGTACGCATTGCCGTTTGGCAAATGTTTCTTTTTGTTCTCCAGCTTTTCGCTCGCCTCGCTCTCCCATTGCTTCAGCGCATCGGTAACCGCCTTGGAGATGGAGGCCGTCATGTCAATCTGCTTCACAAGCTTGTCGCCTGCATAGAGTTCGAGGTGGACTCCTTTGAGATCAGTGTTACGATTTTTCAAAGAGAACTTCCAGGAATACTCTCCTTTAGCGCCGATCTTCACTTCCTGCTTTTTGCCATCCGGTCCGGTAATCATCAGCTTGACGCCGCTGTTTTTCGACCAGCCGACGACGGTTCCTTTCAGTTGTATGTTGAAGGCTTTCGGGTCGAATGCCGCCGTTCCCGTAATGGCGTACGTGTTTGGCACTTCCTTGACCGGCGCGTTGATAACCTTGACATCGATGCTGTCTGCGTCGCGTTTTTCCCCGTCCTCGAACACTTCGACTGCTGCTTTTGCATTCGCTGCTTCCTTGACGTTTTTCAGGGTTACACTGAAGATGCCCACGCCATCCCACAGCTTTTTGACGCTCGCCTCTCCATTGACGCCGTTGTAAGTCACGGTCACTTTGTCAGCGTCCAGCTTGACGATCCCTTTGATTTTCAGCTCGCCCTTTTTCGCATCCAGCACTGCTGCGCTATGGATGATCAGGTGCGCTGCTTCTTCCGCTTGCGAGATGACCTTCACCTTTTCGCTGTCCACCAGCGTGCTGCCCGCGTAGGCTTCCACGGTAACGTACGGGTCCGTCGACATATCCTGCGCGGCAAAGCTGACGGTAAACGAATGCTCGCTCGTCGGCACGACTTCGATGTGATCGCCGGTCGGCTTTTTCACGATGACTTTGGTGACGTCCTCGGTCACAATTCCTTTGATATACACTTTGTTGCTTTTCGTCTGCGCATTGACGCTCACGATCTCTTCTTTTTCATCCGTAAAGCGGACTTCCAGCCAGATGTCGCTGTAATACTGGTTGTAGACCCGCTCCCACTCTTCCTTGTTTTCTTCCATATATGTCTGCAGTTTGGTGTCGAGCTTCAATTCATCCACGATGATGTACAGATGCTCCGCCTGCGTCTTGAGCAGCATGTTCAACGTTTCCGGATCATTTTGGGCCAACTCCTTCAGGTTGTAGCGCGTGACTTGCTTGCCTTCCTCGTTCATGACGACCTTGGTCGCGCTCGGCGAAGCAAACGAGCTCGCATCCGCGAAAATCGGTGTCAATCCTCCCATGATGGCAGTCGCAGCAACAACCGCGAGCACAGGCTTTGTCATTATTTTTTTCAAGACCGTTCCCCTCTTTCTTGCCAGTAATCCCCTGCTTGACCGGGGCATCCTTACAGACGGCAGATCAGGGGAATAGGTTGCACCTGCCGCAAAACCGCATCTTTGTACCTACTGCGGCTGCCTCTCCAAGCAAAAAGGCCTCCCCCTCCTCCGTACGGTCCGGAAGCTGGAAAAGCCTTTCTCACTGATTGTATTTGGGCTCGTTCTCGATCGCTTGCAGCAACGACTCTACCGCCTCGGCAGGATACCGGCTCTCCAGACTCTCTGCCCCTGCCTGGCCGAAGACGATGTACCATGGGCCTTCCTGGCGATAACCGAGCCCGCTCATCTGATGGTCCTCTCGCAGCAGCTCGGCAAAAAAAGCTGCGGTTTCCTGTGCGGAGCGATCGTCCGGACGCGCATCCGCCACCACCTGAATCTGGAGCCAATTAAAGAGAGCATCTTCGCGTTTCAATGGCAAGCCTCACTTTCTCCGGGTTTGTTCGGGCTTGATCCGCACTTTGACGATGACCAGAATCAAAATGGCCACAAGCATTGCGCTCTTGACAGGCAACTGAACATCCAGAATGGCAAAAATCAGGCTGCCTGCGAACAACAGTATGTACAATAAGATCGTTTTCAGAATAGGCATGCGAATCCGGGTGGCAAAACCCAGGTAGTACACCAATATCAGCTGGACAAACAAGATCCAGGCGCGATTGTGATCCGCCCACAACCGGAAGCTGTCAAAGGCAGACAATTGGTCCGGGTTGGCAGGAACATAGGTAGAAGCCAATTGAATCCAATCCATTATGAGAATTCCTCCTGTGCCGCATCTGTCCATTTTACTTTATCAGGCGGAACATATCCTGTCAAAACTTGTTATGCCCGCTCCCGGCTGCACCTTGGGCTCTGGCTGCGATGCGAACTTGCGTGTTATGATGGCTGTGAAAATGAAAAAGGTGGGAAGAACGATGAGCGTATATGACATAGCAGTAACCACGATCAACGGCGAGGAGCAGACGTTGGCCGCGTACAAAGGGAAGGTGCTTTTGATCGTCAACACCGCCAGCAAATGCGGGCTGACGCCGCAGTACAAAGGGCTCCAGGAGCTTTACGAACGTTATCACGACAAGGGGCTCGTCGTACTGGGCTTTCCGTGCAACCAGTTTGCCGGACAAGAGCCGGGCAGCGAGGAGGAGATCGCCGCGTTTTGCGACCGTACCTACGGCGTCACCTTCCCGCTGTTCGCCAAGGTGGACGTCAACGGGCCGAACACGCATCCCCTCTATCAATATGTAAAATCCCATGCGCCAGAAGGCAATGGCGAGGACATCGAGTGGAATTTCGCCAAATTCCTCATCAGTCGGGACGGTCAGGTCGCCAAGCGGATTAGCCCGCGCATCCAGCCGGAAGAGCTGACTGGCGACATCGAAGCTTTGCTGAATGCGTAACGCCTCCTCCCCCGCACCTTTTCGCGGGGGTTTTTGCTTTGCCAAGAGGCCACCCCCTCCGTACTCCTGCAATATGTAAGCGAAAAAAAGCCGCATCCCTTTCATCGGGGTGCGACTTTTCTGCATTATATGACCAAATCCATTCTTACGCTTGCGGCTGGGCTTCCCAGCGTTTTTGCTTTTCATAGCGCTCGCGATCGGATTTGTTCAGATACTTTTTGCGCAAGCGGACAGACTGCGGAGTCACTTCGCACAGCTCGTCGTCATTCAGGTATTCCAGCGCCTCTTCCAGCGTCAGAATGCGCGGTGCTTTCATTTTCACTGTCTCGTCCTTGGTCGCGGAACGGACGTTGGTCGCATGCTTTTCTTTACATACGTTTACGGTCAGGTCGTTGTCGCGGTTGTGCTCGCCCACGATCATGCCTTCGTAGACTTCCGTACCCGGCTGGATGAACATGACGCCGCGGTCTTCTACGGACATCAGGCCATACGTGGTCGCTGTCCCCGTCTCATGGGAAATCAGCACGCCGGCGTGGCGTCCGCCTACTGCACCCGCGACCAGCGGACGATAGCTGTCAAAGGAGTGATTCAAGATTCCATAGCCGCGCGTAATCGTCAAAAACTCGGTACGATAGCCGATCAATCCGCGCGACGGGATGATGAATTCGAGGCGTACCTGGCCAAAGCCGTTGTTAACCATATTGACCATTTCCGCTTTGCGTTGGCCCAGCGTCTCCATGACTGCACCCGTGTATTCTTCCGGCACGTCAATGACGAGCAGCTCGGCTGGCTCCATTTTTTGGCCATCGATCATGCGCACGATGACTTCCGGCTTGGACACGGCCAGCTCGAAGCCTTCGCGGCGCATGTTTTCCACCAGGATGGACAGATGCAATTCGCCCCGTCCCGATACGATGAACGCATCCGGAGAGTCTGTTTCTTCTACGCGAAGGGAAACGTCTGTCTCCAGCTCGGCCATCAGGCGGTCACGCAGCTTGCGGGACGTCACGTGTTTGCCTTCGCGTCCGGCAAACGGGCTGTTGTTCACGAGGAACGTCATTTGCAGGGTAGGCTCGTCGATTTTCAGGAATGGCAACGGGTCCGGATGATCGACGTCGCACACGGTCTCCCCGACGTTGATGTCATCCAGCCCTGCGATCGCCACGATGTCGCCGGCTCTGGCCGTCTTTTGCTCGACACGCTGCAGACCGGAGAAGCCGAACAGCTTCTGGATGCGCATTTTTTTCAGGACGCCTTCGCGGGTCGTCACCGAAACCATGTCGTTTACGTTCATCGTGCCGCGGTAGATGCGTCCGATCCCGATGCGGCCGAGGAAGTCATTGTAGTCGAGCATCGTCACCTGCATTTGCAGCGGTGCGTTCTCGTCCGCATCCGGTGCCGGAATATGCTCGATGATCGTGTCAAACAACGGACGCAAATCGCCTTCGAGCTTGTCTGGTTCCAGGCCGGCAATGCCTTGCAGACCGGACGCGTAGACGATCGGGAAGTCCAGCTGGTCTTCTGTCGCATCAAGATCGATGAACAGGTCGTACACTTCATTGATCACTTCTTGCGGACGGGCGTTTTCACGGTCAACCTTGTTCACGACGACGATTGGCGTGACTTTCGCTTCCAGCGCTTTTTTCAGAACGAAGCGGGTTTGCGGCATACAGCCTTCAAACGCATCGACGATCAGCAGCACGCCGTCCACCATGCTCATGATCCGCTCAACTTCGCCGCCGAAGTCCGCATGGCCCGGTGTATCCAAAATATTGATGGTAAAGTCTTTGTATTTTACCGAAGTGGTTTTTGCCAGGATCGTAATTCCGCGCTCCCGCTCCAGGTCGTTGGAGTCCATCATTCTCTCCTCTACCTGCTGGTTGCTGCGGAATGTGCCCGATTGGATCAACAGCTTGTCAACTAGTGTCGTTTTCCCGTGGTCAACGTGGGCAATAATGGCGATGTTGCGTATGTCAAGACGCTTCATGTGAACCTCCTCTGTTATGCGTACCTTCCATATTAGCAGTTTGTGAAACTCGGCACAATGGGGAGTTTTTTACGGGAATCCCTTCCTGACTAGAAAACTTGCTTTTCGTCATAATAAGGAATGGAGGTGGGCTCCCCATGGACAAAAGATGGTCTACTGCCATCGCAGGCGTCATTCTCGCATCGGCACTGACCGGTTGTGCCAGCTTTGGTGCAGGGCAAAATCATGGTTCTCACACACAGAGTACAGAAAACCAGAAGTCTCCCGAGATGCTAAACCGTCTCGCTCACGGTCACACAGCGTATACGCAAGGCACGAATGCCTTTCATTACCGAAACGGATACACAACGAACGGCTTCAATCAAAACCTGGCCGAACAGCTGACCCGAGTCGCGGATGATGTGCCGGGCGTCGATCGGGCAACCGTCGTGGTGCATGGACAAGATGCCGTCATCGGAATTCGCGTCCGGAAAAACCTGGGGCCGGAGCAAGGCAAAGTCATTGAGCAGCAGGTGCATTCCGCTGCACGCGCCGTTTCCCCCCGCCTGAACATCCGTGTCACTTCCGACCCAGCCATGTTTGCCCGCATTTTGGGCATAAACGCCGCGATTTATCAGGAAGCCCAGCACCGCACGCACAACGTCTCGAAGCAGATGAGCCAAATCCCGAGTAACGTCTCCAACGAAGTGAGCAACATCGCATACGACTTTGGCCTGCTGCTCAAAGACCTGGGCCGCACCGTAACCGCTCCGTTTCGGTGAGCCGCACCGTTCCCGAATCCTTTCACGTAAAAGAGGTGCGGACATCCTTCCGCACCTCTTGAATCCTTGCATTTGTTACTTGCTTGCCAATACAGCCGCTTTCATTTCCGGCTCCACTACTTGCAGTTCACCAGTACCGCGAACGAGCTTCTTCGCGTAGGTTTTCTCCGGCTTCAGCACGGATACCAAGTAATCGATGGCAATTTGCGGATCAACCGTCTCACCGCACGTGTAGCAATCCAGAGCGGCAAATCCGCGCTCAGGATACGTATGAATGGACAGGTGGCTTTCCGAGAGAAGAACCAGAACGGTAGCACCTTGAGGAGAAAACTGCTTTGCCTGCACACCAAGCACTGTAGCGCCGCATGCTTCAGCAGCTTCAATCATTTCTTTTTTCAAAAATTCTGCGTCGTTCAACAAATCAAACTGAACTCCCCATGTGTCAACAGCAACGTGTCTTCCGAAAGTCGAGTATTCCATCTTTCGGTTCCCCCTTCCTAGCAAGTGTAATGTTAAACATCGCTAGGACCTGCGTCATTCACTAACGGGGGCGGTGTCCCTCTTTGTTCTCCACCCTTTGAAGTGAATCCTGGTTCCTAATCCTGTTTCCAACGAAAACAACAATACCACGCTTCTGCCCAGTTTGACAATACCCTTTTTGGAGAATTGACGGGAAATTCATAAACTGGGCTCTGCCAAGTCATTGCTGGAGCCGCAGCAGCCCTTCCCTGGAAAATGCGTCCTTTTTGGACAAAAAAGCAATGGGAAGAATACGTTCTACTTAACATAAAAAACGGGCGCATTCGCACCCGTTTTTTGATTCATTTACTAGACTTCCAGTTCAAACAGACGTTTTGAAAACTCGGCTAATCGGCAGTCAATCGCAGGCAGTTTTTCGGGGGCAGATCTCTTGGCCCAATTTCGCAGATCCAGCCATCGGTCCGTCTCTTGATATAAGGACTCAATCTCCCGCTCGCTGCCATCTTGCTGGAACAACGCTTCCAGTTCGTGAGCCACGTTCGGAGAGGTATTTTCAAAGATGGACATTTCTTCGTCACCGTTCAGTTCATGGATGCTCACGACCGAGCCTTGATCGTAATGGTAGACGACCGTGAAGCCATCATAAATCCGGTGGACAATTCCATAGCCCCGGAACGTTTTCATCGCTTTTCGCATGACGTTAGCCAGTTGTCGATCCCGGATGAGATACGAGCTGTCACACGAATAACGATTGCCAGAACGGGCAAAATTCAATTGAATTTCGCCGTTTTCGTCTGTCAGGATCACGTCCCGATCGCCATTGTCACAAACTTTGACATCGACTGAAATATGTTCATTGGTGAAGAGCGAGACGAATTGGTTCAGCTCTTCTTCATTTACCGTAAAATAGGCCTTGGCGTAGTTGGTCGCTAAACGCTGTGCCATAATATCTCCTCAATTCTTTTGGTTTGCATGGGCCAAAGTTCGACCGAACAATCATCCGAATCAAAGGAGTTACGCTAAGTGTCAACGAAGGAACGCTGTAGAACCTGGCCTTGCCCCGCGAATCGAAAATCGATTTGGGTAATGAAGGCGGATCACCTACTTTTTGTATTTACGAAAAACCATCCTTGACATCTTTTATTATACATCAGGCAACTAGAAAAGTCTTGAGTGAAAAGTGATGAATTTTCCCAAAAAGGCTGAATTTGCGCATTCTCAAGCCCGCATGTAAAAAGATCTCCCTGTATCATCCATATGCTTTCCATTTCAAGGAAATACAGAGAGTTTTTAAGCCCCCACAGGCGGATTCATCGCTTTTTTAATGACAGCCTGTTCCTCTTCCGACAACGAGTACGGGGAACTGCCCGCCTCGACCGGCTTTGCGTACACGCGAGACTCTTCGCGGCCAAAAATGCTCGTAATCACGACTCCGTTCTGGGCATCATCGAGTATCGCAATGGAAAAGCTGAGATCGCTCCCGACGTCGCCAAATGCGTTGTACCGGATGACTGCCACGTTTCCGCGCTGCGCCGCGATGCGTTGTGCCAGACGGTTAATCATGAACTGCTGATCGCTGTGCTGTTTCATCACTTGATCCAGCTGATCCAGCAGCCGATGCATCCCTTCCTCCAGATTCGCTCCACCCGCTCCGGTCATGAGCCTGTTGATTGATTTGCGCACACGACTGATACGGACCGATTGCATGATAATGATCAGCAGCAAAACGATGTTCAGAGCAATGACGGCCAAGAGCAGGGACCCTGCATTCGGGATTTGTGATAGGAATGGTTCCATGAAACATTTACTTCCTTTCTGGTGCATAGGGTGCCAAAATCCTTTTCTATTGTAACGCCGTATCGCCAGTCATTCAAACATAGTCTGTGGAAAACGAACAATTGTTACCGTACTTCTTTCTGCCAGCTGGATTGGCAAGCAGCGCCAGATTCATCAGAAACCAAAAAAAGCGACACTCTCGTGATCGAGATGCCGCTTTTTTATTCCGTATGCCTATGTGTCAAACTCATCGTCCTTCGGCTATCCTCCAGTCTACTTTACGCTTCCAGAAGCAACATTTCCCGGCGGAGCTGTTTCAAGCGCTCTTTGGATTGTTTCATCTGTCCCAAGTCCTCCGCTATCATGGCGTCGTACAGAGTCGCGAGCTCGTAATCCAGCTCCAGGCGCAAAACAGGAATACGTTCCTCGGAGTCACGCCGTTTCAACGCGGCAATCACTTGATCCATCGTCACATTGCAAGATTTTTCGTAGATCACTTTTTTCTCAGCTCCTTTTATTTCCACTATTCTGACAGCTTCACCGTAATGGATGTGCTTCATGAGGATACGGTCGTTCTTGCGTATCCTGATGACGGCATGCCCTTTTGCCTGCTCGATGAATTGGTACAAAACCGCAGCAACTCGCGAATCCGACAGCAGTATTCCGTTTAACTGCAGCTTGTAGGAGCCATTCAAGCGTTGCATGCACCAATCGGTTCGGCCGTCTGTGGTGTTCACGAGGAGGTGAAACTGCTCGGGAGACTCTTTCCACGTGACGCTCACCCCTGCTTCAACCAGGGCATGCACCATTGCGTGTAACGTCAAGCGATCAAACCATACAGCCAGATTGTCATATTCCAACTCACTGCCGAGATTCATCGTGGCCCCTCCTGTTAACAGAATACTCAGACAACATTTTTGCTGCAAGGGAGTGAGTGGTATATCATATTATTCAGGCGACGGTTTTGCTATTCATATCCCGGCATGTATTTTTTTCCTGCGTGGTATGATATCATATGGAGGATTCCAAGCTCCCTTGACAGGGACGTTCGCCCTTTTCTTGAGGTGCGATGATGTTTTGTAAAGAGGTGTTTTTGTGGCAATATCTACGTCATTTACCGGATTTCTGCAAGAAGATTTCGATGTTTTTGCCATTGAGGGCCTCGATCAGCGCATGGAAGCGATCAAGGGTCGCATCCGGCCAAAACTGGAAGCGCTCGGTCAGCATTTTGCCCCTGGCCTGTCTGTCGCATCGGGGTCGGAGATGTTTTTTCACGTTGCGAAGCATGCGCGGAGAACGGTGAATCCCCCTGCTGATACATGGGTCGCTTGGACGGCTGACAAACGCGGATACAAAAAACACCCGCACTTTCAAATCGGCTTGTGGGGTACCCATCTGTTTGTCTGGTACGCGGTCATCTACGAAGCTCCTGCCAAGGAACAGATCAGCCGCGCGCTGCTCCAAAACCTCAATGACATTCTCGCCTTCGTGCCTGATGATTTCCGCTGGTCTCCGGATCATACGCAGCCGGATAGCACGCCGCAAAAGGAACTTGGCAAAGACGGTGTGGAAAAGCTGATACTGCGTCTGGGACAGGTCAAAAAAGCGGAATTGCTCTGCGGAATTACCATTGATCGTCACGACCCTGTGCTGGCTGACAAAGACGCTCTGCTCTCACGCCTGGACGAGACCTTTTCTGTCTTGACCAGGTTGTATCAGATCAGTCATTGTGGTGCATAAACCGCCTCCCGATACGTTTGTGTAAGTTATATATGCAAAAGAACAGGTCCGCTTTCTTTTGAAAAGCGTATGCCTGTTCTTTTGTTTTTTGGATCACCCGCGGGAACACTACTGCTGATGAGGCCTCTTTCCCCGGAAGCCCTGAAGCCGTTCCAGTGTGTCATCCAATTCTGTGAACATGCGCGTGAACAGGTCCTGAACAGTAGGCACATCCTTTATCAGACCAATAACCTGCCCTGCCCAGCCGAAGCCCTGCTGCGCATTTCCTTCATAAATAAAGGCGCGGTTGTTCTCGCCGCTAATCCATGGTTTCAACTGCTCGTATCCGGCGCCTTCCTTTTCCATCTCCAGAATGCGATCGGAGCCTGGCGTACGCACGACCCGTGCCGGTGCGCCCAACGTTCTTTTGATGACGGCTGTGTCGTGCTCCGTCCCTTTGAGCAGCGCTTCCTTGTAAGACGCGTGGGCATGGACACACTCCTCTGTCGCGATGAACCGGGTACCCAGCTCAACGCCATCTGCGCCAAGCGCCAGCGCAGCCAAAATGCCGCGACCGTCGCCGATGCCGCCGCTGGCCAAAACAGGAATGCTCACCGAGTCGACAACGCGCGGAATCAGGACGAACGTGCCGATGTCATCTCTGCCCAGATGCCCGCCGCCTTCCTGGCCGACCGCCATGACCGCGTCTGCACCGATGGACTCCGCCTTTTGCGCCTGACGTACAGACGCCACCAGCACCAGCTTTTTGATGTCGTGCCCGTCGAGCCGCCGAATAAGCGGTTCAGGGTTGCCGCCCGTAACCGAAACGACCTTGACTCCTTCCTCGACAGCGACATCGACGTAAGGAAGGTACGACTGGTTGTACTGCCCGATGGCAAAATTGACACCGAACGGCCGATCAGTGAGCAGTCGCACTTTGCGAATTTCTTCGCGCAGCGCCTCGGGGGACGGCAGGGACATGGCCGTGATTTGCCCCAACCCGCCAGCGTTAGACACCGCTGCAGCCAGTTCGGCGTATGCCAAGTAGGCCAATCCCCCTTGCACGACCGGATAGTCAATCTGTAGCAATTCCGTTACTCTCGTTTTCATCTCATCACCCCATTTGACGTTAAACTTCTCGTAATAGCGGCCAATCTCCTGCCGTCTGCCGGGATTATGAATAAAAATTCGCTTGCTTTCCCCCCCTATTTTGCTATACTCAATTTGTTTGTTTTTTCCCTTTTATTTTTTATTTGTAAAGTGAGGCGATCGTAGTGAGGCAAATGAAAACTCCTTTGTTCAGCGGGTTGTTGGAGCACGCCAACCGGAACCCGATTCAATTTCACATTCCGGGCCATAAAAAAGGTATGGGCATGCATCCGGCATTTCGCGAGTTCATCGGGGAGAACGCTCTCTCGATAGACCTCATCAATATTGCACCGCTGGATGACCTGCATCATCCGAAGGCAATGATCAAGGAAGCACAAGAACTGGCAGCCGAGGCGTTCGGCGCTGACCATACCTTTTTTTCCGTGCAGGGGACAAGCGGCGCCATCATGGCGATGATCATGGCTACCTGCAGCCCTGGAGACAAAATTATCGTGCCGCGGAACGTGCATAAATCCGTCATGTCAGCGATTATTTTTGCAGGCGCAGTGCCGATTTTTATTCACCCGGCGATGGACGAACGGCTGGGCATCTCCCACGGAATCACCGTGAAAGCCGTACAAAAAGCGCTGGAGGCCCATCCCGATGCAGCCGCTCTCCTGGTAATCAATCCAACCTACTTCGGGATCGCGGGCGATTTGCGCGAGATCGTGCGGACAGCGCATAATTATGAAATCCCGGTGCTGGTGGACGAAGCGCATGGCGTGCACATTCACTTCCATGAGGACCTGCCGATTTCCGCCATGCAGGCAGGCGCCGATATGGCCGCCACCAGCGTGCACAAGCTCGGCGGTTCGCTGACGCAGACTTCCATCCTGAATGTGCGGGAAGGGCTCGTCGACGTAGACCGGGTCAAAACGGTCATGAGCATGCTGACGACGACTTCCACCTCCTATATTTTGCTCGCCTCGCTCGACATGGCACGGCAGCACCTGGCGCTCAACGGCCATTTGCTGGCCGAACGAGCGATGAAGCTGGCTGATAAGGCGAGAGATATGATTAACGATATTCCGCGCATTTACTGCGTAGGACGGGAAATTCTCGGAAAACCGGCCACCTATGCCATGGACCCGACCAAACTGCTCATTCACGTGCGCGACCTGGGCATTACGGGCTGGGAAGTGGAAAACTGGCTGCGCGACAAATACAACATCGAAGTGGAAATGAGCGATCTTTACAATGTCCTCTGCTTCGTCACCGCCGGCGATACGGAAGAGTCCATCCAGACGCTGGTCAACGCCTTGCGGGATTTGTCCGTGGAGTTTGCCCACGTCCAGGCGGAAGAGAAGCCTACGATCTCCCTGCCGAACATCCCGGTCTTGTCGACGACTCCGCGCGAAGCGTTCTACGCGGAGACGGAGACCGTACCGCTCGCTGAAGCGGCGGGCAGAGTCATCACGGAGTTCATCATGGTTTACCCGCCAGGCATTCCGATCTTCCTGCCTGGAGAAGTGATTACGGAAGAAAATATCGCGTACATTCAAGAGAACATCCGCGTCGGTCTCCCCGTTCAGGGGCCAGAGGACGAAACGCTCAAGACGATCAAGGTCATCAAGCGCCAGACGGCTATTTCCGGGTGAGAACGTACGAGGACATGCCCATTCACCAAAAAGCTGTTGCCCCTGCGGCAGCAGCTTTTTTTGTGCACGGCGCACAAAGAACAGATAGCTGGAACAACCGCTTGCAGAAGGTCATTTGCATACAGCTTTCCCTCCAAAAAAACAGGCAGCAAGGAGCCATGTGCCCTTACTGCCTGTTGATGTTATTTGTAAATGCGGATATACATCTCGTCTACGTCAGAAGAGAGGAACAAATCCGCGAACCGGTCCATATCGTCAAATACTTCATTGAGCGTCATGGTCACTTCTTTGCTCGTGTTTCCGAAGAAGACGAACACGAAATTATCGTAACCTGCTTCGCTGATTTTCTCATTGAACGTACCGTCCTGTACGACATCGAGCAAGGAATACTCTTTGTACTCACCCGGTTCCGGCTGCGGATCAGGATCTGGAGTCGAATCATCGTCGTCCTGCGGCTGTGCGATCGCCATCGTGTATACATACGGCGTATCATCGCGGTTGTCGATCCAGACGATGCGGTTGCCGCCGATGCGTGCATCTTCTACCTCCGCGTCATCGTCCCAGTAGTAATCGCTGTAGGAGCCATCCTTGACATCGTACAGCTCGTAGTAGAAATCTTTGGCGTTCGGGGAGAGGCGGTTGTCCTGGAACAACACCATGTTGCGCGATACTTGCGGCTTGATCTGGTCACGATCCGTGTAGCGCAGCAAGGAACTGGTCTTGCCGCGATCAATGTCGTAATAGAACAAATCCCAGGTCGGTTTCGTCGTGTTTGTATATTCGCTCCACACCACGAAATCGTCGCCGAGCTTCGCTTGTTCCACTTGCACGTTCTTGCGGATTTCCATCTCGTCCTCTTCGTCCATGTCGTACAGGAACACGCTTGCCTTTTTCGAGCTTTGCTCCAGCACCCATGAGACGTAGTTGCCGTGAATATCAATGCTGAGCGGCTCTTTTTTCAACGTCGTGATATCGGTGCTCTTGCCCGTAGCCAGATTCGTCACGACCAGATCCGCTTTGCTGCCTGCATTCACCCACAGGAGGTTGTCGCCGTCCAGCTCGTACAGATCTTCATCGGCTATCTCGTCATCGTCCTCGTTGGTCACCTGCTTTGTTACTCCCTTTTTGATGTCGTACGAAAAGAGAGCGTCCTCGTCGTTGTCGTACCAGACCACGTAATGGTTGCTGACCAGCGGACGGGAAGGAGATGCATCTGTTTTGGTAATCGCTTTGCTGGTGCCGTTTTCGACATCATGCAAAATGACGGAATCGGTCTTGTTTCCTTCCGAAATGTAAACCACATAGCGGTCATGGCCGGCCGGCTGGCTTGGCTCTCCCGACACCGAGCCGATTGGCACCATTTCTTTGTCGTGCATGTCGTACAGATTCAGGCGAAGCTTTTTATTATTGTCCATTTTGGCATACAGAATGTAATCATCGTAGACGCGCGGTGCCAGCTTGTCGTAAATGAAGCTGTCTGCTTCTTTAGTGGTGCTTTTGTTGACGCCGCCGTACGCAACACTGCCGTCATCGATGAACACATAGGTCGTATTGAAAATGTGCGGCATTTCCTTATCGCTTGCATCGTCAGTCAGTTTGGTCGTCTTGTCTTTGCTGATGGTGTGAAGGCCAATCTGGCTGTACTCGCCGCTATGATCTTCAAAGACGATGTAGTCGTCGGAGATGGACGGTTTGATTTGATCTCCGTGAGCCGTCACAGCCGCTTTTTCGGTTTTGGTCTTGAGATTGTAGGTGTAGATGTCCGAATCGCCGTTGCGGCTGTCTTGCCATGCAATGTATGTATCGTCCAAAGTCGGGTTACTTGCTTTGCCGCTTGTCGTGATTGCCTCGACTTCGCCTGTCGTAATGTCGCAGAGGTAGATGTCCGAGCCGCCATTGCTCTTGTCGTCCCACACGACATTTTTTCCCCGGATCTCCAGGCTCGTTACCTTGGCTGAACCGCTCGACAACCGCGACTCTTTTTTCTTGGCAATATCGTACATGTACACATCGGAGCCGCCATCGCGGGAATCAATCCAGACGACGTAGTTGCCGTCTACCTTGGGGTTTGTCTTTACAGAAGTCGTACTCCCGATTTTCCGTTCCGAGTTGTCATCCAGATCATAAAGGGTGATGGTCTTTTCCCCTTCAACCATCCACACGGCATAATCTTCGGAAATGTCGTAACCTGTTTTGGCAATTTCAGGTTGGTTCGCGTCTATCTTTATTTCTTCGCCGAGGCTGTATGCAAATGCCGGTGTCGCGCTCCACAGGGAAGTGACCAGCAATGCCGCGGCCAAGCAACCCTGTAAGGGTTTACGCTTCATGAGACAATTCCTCCTCTTGCAACAATTTTCACTCTTTCCTATTATCCCCTATGTTGAGAAGGTTGTCAAAAAAAACAGGCCTTGCAAAGCAGGCCTGTCGCAGGTAAACTATTCTCTTTCCTGTTTTTCCGTGTGCTGGCACTCGCAGTTGCAAACTGCGTAAAGCGTTTTCACCTGATTGGATTCAAAGTGTTCGATAATCGTCCCGCACGATTGACATACAATTGTTCCCATATATGTTCCCCTCCGTGATCACACTGCTGTACGAGCAATGTGTGATGATGGTGTGGTCAATTCATCAGAAATGTGATGGTATATACATATTAATATGCCACACCATTGGGAGTCAATACGGCTACATAGTACATTTTTTGATTAATTAGTATGTCACATTCAAAAAGCAGTTCGCTTCATCCACCTCTCCATCTGCTGCATGACCTGCTCCTTTTCCGGCTCGTTCAGCACTTCGTGGCGCAACCCGTGCCACCGGTGGAATTCAGCCATGGGAAGGCTTGCCGCAAAACGCTCCACCGCATCTGCCTGGATCAGCGAATCATCTCCCGCCTGCTGGATGAGTACAGGAAGCGGGATCGCCGCCCGCTCCTGCCAGGCAGCCTCCATCGCCCGCTGCAGTTCCTGGAACCATCTCACACTCACTTTCCCGTAATTGAGCGGATCGGTGCGATAGGCGGCCTGGACCGCCTCGTCCCGCGACACCATATCCGCCGTTATGCCATTTGGCATCGCCAGCGTCGGCCAAGCGCTGTCCAGCAAGCGGGCGAGCCTCGCCTTCCAGCGGGGAACCTCCAGCTTCAAAGCCAGGCACGGAGAAGTCAGGATGAGGCCAGTCAGCCCGGCGCTTCCTGCCGACTGCACATACCGCACAGCAATCAGCCCGCCCAGACTGTGCCCGAGCAAGTAGAGCGGCTGCGCAGCGCCGCATGCCGCCCTCGCCTCCGCCATCCATCCATGTACCGCTTCTATGTATTGGTCAAAGGAATCGATATGCCCCCTCCTGCCCGGGGATCTGCCCCACCCTGGCAAATCTCCGGTGAACACGCTCCAGCCTCGTTCGTTCAAAAAAGCTGCGACATGCTCGTAACGTCCGTAATGTTCCCCCGTGCCATGAACCAGCACGACCGCCCCTTTGGGCTCGGGTGCGGGCCATTGATAGCTCATTGCTCGTTCCTCCTCCATTGGTTGTGCCAAACGATCATACCCAAAGGGCGCAGGTCTGGCAATCTCCCTATCCCATTTTCATGATAAAAAACGAGCAGAAGAAATCTTCTGCTCGTCTGCTAATACTGATTTTCTTCAAATGGAATCGTTGGCAAATGGTCTTGAAAAAAATGGGCGAGGGCTTCCGCTTCGCTTTCGGATTTCAGTCTGAATATCCGCTGCAGATAATCCGGATTGACTGCATCCTCTGAACTGAGAAGGGTCGATTGCCCCGTCTGCATACAGATCACCAATGGCTTGCCGTAAAACTTGTGCGTAAACACAATCCCGAAGTCGTAGCGAGTTCCTTCCGAGACAAACCCCAGAAACCGCACGTTGGCGTTCTCGGTCTCCTCGTACAAGTGGTCGTAGTGCACCATAAGCAATCCCTCCTCATCTGCAAGTTGGCTCCGAATGCGTTTTGCATAAATATTCGGAGTACTTACCAGTATACGCGAAAACCTACCTGTTTGCTACATTTGCGGCTTAACTAATCAAATGCCGGGAATTCGGCACCCGATCTTCGCCCTCCTGAATCCAGCGTACCTTCTCTGCCCCGTGCAGCGACTGCGCGACAAAGGAAAGGCATTCAAAGAACAATTCCACTACCGCTGTACTGTAGCGTTCCTCCATTCTCTCCAATGCATACGTCAATCGAAAAATAGATGGTACACTTCGACGGCTCGCTTCAATGACTTCTTTGCCTTTTTGCGTCGGATAGACATGCACGACACGTCCGTCCAACTCCGACTTTTCGATGGTTACCATCCCTTTTTCCATCAACTTCTTGATATGAATGACGATTGAGGAAGGGTGCCAGAAGGTCCAGTCGGCAATTTGTGTGACCCGCACTCCTTCGTAGCAATAAATGATCCAGAGAATGTTTAATTGAACGGAGGAATCCAACTCGGCTTCCTTCGCTGCCCGCTCCCAGTCTTCCTTGTTCACCACGTCGATGGCGCGCATCGTATTTAGCGCTTCAAATACGTTTCTGATCGAGACCTCTTGCATAGGGTCTATTCCTCCATGTAATTCGTTGATCTTTCATGTATCTGCGATATGAATAATAATTATATTTTACACTTTTCAGAAAAGACGCGCAATTGTTTTCGGCCAAGAATTGTTGCGTTGTCAAAGAGTGGAAGCAATGCTAAACTAAACGCAGATATACTCGGTACTAGGAGTGAGTGCAATCGTGAAACTTCAATCGGCCTACATCTATTTCGTAGAAGGATCGACAGTTGCAAAAGCAGACATTGAAGACGTGAAGGCAAAGTTTACCCGCTATATCGACATGACGACCAAGACGGGAGAACAGCTCGGCTGGTCTTATGCAGAAGCAGCTTTTCCCTACACGCTGGAAGAACGCACGGAAGGAAAAGGCTCCTGGTTCCTTCTCAAAGGCAAAGATCCGAGCATGTACAAGGCGATCGTCGTGGGTGTCGGCTCTGCTGAAGTGAACGGACAAGAAAAGCACTACATCCAAATCTCCCTGCCGGAATCTGCCACACACGGTGACAAAAACAAGGCAAATGAATACTGCCGGTATTTGGCCAAAGACTACAAGGCGGAGCTGCATCTGTTCAACAAGCGAATCCAGTACTTCCAGCCCCGCAAGCCATAACAAATGCCCTGCCCGGGCACGATGCAGCCGAATTTTCCCGGCTGTTTTTCTTTGTCCGCCTGGCTCCATCATCGCCCTCCTGCTGTATGAGAAGAATTGTCTGCGTACATCAAAACATAAACAAAAGACCCTCTTCGCAGAGGGTCTTCCTTATTCGTGAGCACGTTGATCAAATCATTTGAGATCTCGACAGCGAATAAAACCTTCCATCTACCATCCGAATGCCCAAATCTGCACAATATTCCAATCCTTGTGTCACTCCGTAAAGAATCCACTCGGACGAACGGTGGTTGATATCAAAATCAGTGTACAGGTCAGTGCCATCATCGCGGACCTCTTTGCGGTCAGTCACATCGAAAAGGCGCAAGACAAAAGGCAGTTCTGCAAAAGGGATGGCAAATTTCTTTTCCACTTCCTGCTCAAACTCCTTCGTCATGTTCCACTCTGCCTGGATCGAATGCTCATCTTTCCAGGCGATGCGTATACTCGGGCCTTCTACGTCAGTGGATGATCGCGGGGGATTTGTCTCCATTCGCTCCCATCGTTCCTTTCTTTCATGTACTCGCTTTCACCATGTATATCGGCTTTTCCACCTATTATACCATGTGAACAAGCCACGTGGGAACGCAAACAGGCTATTATTTTAACGTCCGACTGTAAAGCTGTTCTCGCCGACCACTACGTAAGACTTGTACTTTTCGGTTTTCATCCGCACCTGGACTTTGTACGTTCCATAACTTTCCAGCTTGGTGGAGATAAACGGCTCGGAGAAATAGAAGCTGTTCGCATTTTGCGTCGAATACTTCCACTCCTTCCCTTTGTCTACCTCTTTGCCATCCGGCGCAATCAGCACCAGCTGCATTCTCAGGTCTTTGGCCACCGGAGCCTCGTCTACTTCCACAAACACGTTGAATGTGCGCGGAACGTTTTTATCGCTGTACCCTTTGATCGGGTTGCTGAAGACCACCGTCTTGTTACGCGTCTGCTGAATGCCTTCCAGTACGAGAATGTTCACGTTCGGCTTGATTATTTCCAATTTTCCCGAGCTTTGGTCGTATTCCGAAAAGCCGCCCATTTTGGCAACCAGGTCCTCCACCGAATCCGCATTGGATGCGCCCATGCTGCTTACGATTCGTTCGCCGCCCAGAAAGATGCGCATCGCTTCTTCGCCCAAGGCAGTGCTTCCTGCCCCAGCCAAAACCGCTGCTCCTAACAATGCTGTCAACCATCTTTTTTTCATGTTTTGTTCCTCCTGTATGTTTGCGCCGCGCGCTTGCTTGCTCCGAATTGGTTTCTACTAGTTTATACGCCCAAAACGGCAAATAGTTGTGGTTCTGCGGCAACTTTTTTCAACAGTATCCACAGTATCCACAAGTCTTCACAAACAGGGAGAAAGACTTATGCACAGGTAAAAAGCGAGCGTGAAGTACCCTTGACAATGAGAAGCCGGAAAAAAGAAAAGGAGCAGCGTCCTGCTTGCTGCTCCTTTGGTCAAGTCGATATGGACAATCAGCGCGTTGCCAGCTTTGTAAAGTAGCGGGAAACGACGTCAATGGCGACACCGATGGCATCTTCACTCGGCTCGATTTTGGAATGATGCAGCCCGTACGGCGTGTCCACCCCAAGCCAGAACAGGAAGCCCGGGATCTCGCTGAGGAAGTACCCGAAGTCTTCCCCCGTCATCGCTTCCTTGCAGTGAATGAGCGTCACGTCTGGACACGCCTCGCGCACCCAAGCCATGAAATCTTCTGTCAGCGATTCCTCGTTGTACACCTGGCAGTAGCCGCAGCCGTAATCGATGGATGCCGTGCAGGCAAAACCCGCTTCGATCCCTTTGACCAGCTCTTCGATGCGGGTCTTTACACGTGCCATGGATTCCATGGAAAACGTACGGATCGTGCCTTCGAGCCGCGCTCTCTCCGCGATGATGTTCTGCTTGGTGCCGCCTTCAATCCTGCCGACTGTTACCACAGCCGAATCCAGAGGATCGATGTTGCGGGAGACGATCGACTGCAGCTGCGTCACCAGATGACTGCCTGCCACGACCATGTCGCTCGCCAGATGAGGAAAAGCGGCGTGCCCCCCTTTGCCGACCAGATCCACAAACAGTTCGGACGTATTGGCAAAGAGAATGCCCGGCTTGGTGGCAATATGCCCTACCGGATATTCCGGCGCGATATGCAGGGCGAAGATACAGTCCGGTCGCCAGGCAGCAAACTCCTCGCTGTTCATCATCGGCAAAGCTCCGCCCGGCCCTTCTTCCGCAGGCTGGAACACAAACAGCAGGTTGTCCGCAACGGGATTCTCCACAAAATGCGTCAGCAACCCCAGCGCGATCGTCATGTGCACATCGTGTCCGCAGGCGTGCATATAGCCTTCGTGCAGCGAGCGGAACGGATAGGACGTCTCCTCGGTGATGGGAAGCCCGTCCATGTCCGTCCGCCACGCAATCGTCCGCTGCGGATCGGTGCCGGGAATCCTGACGAGGATGCCGGTGCGCCACGTCTTGATCTCCAGACGCTCCTGGGGAAGCCCCGCTAAATAGGCGAGCAAATACTGCTGGGTCTTCACTTCCTGAAAGCCAGGCTCCGGAATCTGATGCAGGTCACGGCGTATTTGCACGAGCGCGGCAGAAGTCATCGGCTACGCCTCCTTTCCCGCAACAGCAGCCGTCAATCGCCTGGAGAACACGTCGAGGAAGCGGTCCACATCTTCCTTCGTCAGGGTCAGCGGCGGCAAGAGACGCACGATCGTCTTTTGTGTCACGTCGACGAGAATGCCTTCCGCAAGCAGGTCGCGCTGCAGACGGCTGGCCTCCTCCGGCGTGACGCTGAGCGGAATGCCGACCATCATTCCCTTTCCGCGCAGCGCTTGCAGCTGCTCAGGGAGACGTTTGCGCAAGCCTTCCAGCCCGTCCCACAAATACGCGATCACTTCGGTCACATGCGCCGCAAATTCCGGGTTCAGCAGTTCGTCCAGCACGGCATTGCCCAATGCGGCCGACAGCGGCGACGGAGCAAAGGTCGTGCCGTGATCGCCCGGTTTGAACTGGTCCATCAGCCGTGTTCCGGCAATGACACCGCCGAGCGGCAGTCCGCCGCCGACCCCTTTGGCGAACAGGATCAAATCCGGCGTCACGCCCGCGTGCTGATAGGCGAACAGCTTTCCGGTCCGGCCCATCCCAGTCTGGATTTCGTCCATGGCAAAGAGCATGCCTTCATTCCGACAGATCACTTCCACATCACGCAAAAACGACTCCGACAGCGGGACGACGCCTCCCGAACCGAGAACCGGCTCCATCAGGACGGCCGCAGGCTTCGCTTCGCGGCAAATGGCTCGCAGCCCTTCGGTGTCTTCGGCGTCCAGCTCGTACACAGGGAAAGTCGGTTGCGGGAAGTCCTGGTACACATGTGCCTGCCTCGTCAGCCGTACGGCACCGAGCGTACGGCCGTGGAAGCTGCCCCGCAGCACGACAATGCCGTCGCGCCCTGCCCCTTCCGTCTTTGTCCATTTGTGGATCAGCTTGATCGCCGCCTCAGTCGCTTCTGCTCCGGAGTTGGTGAAAAAGACTTTCCCCGCAACCGTCTGCTCGATCAGCCGCTGCGCGAGGCGGATGGCCGGCTGGTTGAGAAACACGTTGGAGATGTGCAGGAACCGTTCCCCTTGCTCGTGCAGCGCCTTCAGGATGCGCGGGTGGGAGTGCCCCAGGACGTTGACAGCCAGACCGGTGAACAGGTCCAGATACCCTTTTCCTTCGGTGTCGTACAGGTAGTTGCCCTCGCCTTTCGCAATGGCAATCGGCAGCCGTTTGTACGTCGAGACGATGTATTGTTCATCGAGCGAACGCCAGTCCATATGCCTCACCCCTTACAGCTGACGCAGCTCCTGCTTGATTTCCGTCTTGGAACGGGTTTTTTCGTCGATTTGTTTGATAACGCGAGCTGGCGTACCCGCTACCACTGTGTACGGAGGCACGTCCTCGATCACGACAGCTCCTGCAGCAACGACGGCGCCTTTGCCGACGCGGATGCCTTCCAGAATGACCGCATTCGCCCCGATCAGCACGTCGTCCTCTACCACAACTGGCTGCGCAGATGGCGGTTCGATCACGCCGGCAATGACGGAGCCTGCGCCGATGTGGCAGTTTTTCCCGATCGTTCCGCGGCCGCCTACTACTACGTTCATGTCGATCATAGTACCTTCGCCGATCACCGCGCCGATGTTGATGGTAGCGCCCATCATGATGACTGCGTTGTTGCCGATCGTCACCTGATCGCGGATGATCGCACCCGGCTCGATACGCGCCTGGATTCCTTTGGTGTCGAGCAGCGGAATCGCGGAGTTGCGGCGATCGGACTCGACGACGTAGTCTTCGATTTTATCGCTGTTTTGCGCCAGCACAGGCTCGATTTCTTTCCATTCGCCAAACACGACCCCTGTATTTCCATTGATAAAGGCTTTGGAGCTGGCGCCGAAATCAATCCCTTCCAGATTGCCTTTCACGTACAGCTTCACAGGCGTTTTCTTTTCGCTTTTTTGAATAAACGAGATAATTTCATTGGCATCCATCATGTTCACAGGTACTTCCTCCTTTTAGTCAACAACCATTTTGAATAATTAGGAGCATGACCAGACAACGGCAGTCATGCCCGCTTGAGCAAAACAGGAATTTTTCGGCAAGCTCCCGTTTCGCAAAAAAAGCAATGAGTGCATGCGCTAACTCATCGCTTTCCAAACATTGGCAGCAATCGTAAATAGCGCTCCACGAAAGACCCAAGACCTCTCGTGACAGGATGATCATTGTTCATGAGCACCCCAGCCCTTGCCGTTCAGGGGAATGACAACAGCTTCGGCGCTTTAGCCTTTCCTTCTTTTCCTGCCCCCCGGCAGCTTGCGAAAAGATGTACTCATCTTCGGCGCACCTCTATTTAGACTTTCACTATGAATTTCATTCTACTCTACCAAAATCGGCCCTCTGTGGCAACTAATTTTCATGTAAATGGAAAAATGAATACAGAGGCAATTCAACCATGAATTTTCTGTCTTATCAAAAGAGAGCGAATATGGTAATATATTTCTCTAACATTTTCTAGGAGGTTGAACGATGCGGTTACATACGGACAGCATTTACTTGCGCCCTCTGCAAACGGAAGACGCTGCCGAACTGCTTGAGCTGCGGCTGCGCAATCATGATTTCTTTCAGCTTTACGAACCGATTCGTCCTGCTTCCCACCGCACCCTGGCCGGACAGCAGGAGCTGATCGCGCAGGCCGTGCGAGACTTTGACGCCGGGACCGCCTTTGCATTCGGCATCTTCCTGCAGGAGGACCACCGGATGATCGGGCGTGTCGCCTTGTCCAACGTAGCTCGCGGCGCCTGGCAGAACGCTACCATCGGCTACTTTCTCGACCAGGCGCAAAACGGCTGCGGCTACACGACACAGGCAGTCGGACTTGCGCTTCAGTTCGCGTTCACCGAAGCGCAGCTGCATCGCGTACAGGCCGGGGTGATGCCGCATAATCTCGCCTCCATCCGCGTGCTCGAAAAAAACGGCTTCCGCTACGAGGGGCTTTCCCTCCGCTACCTGCAAATTAACGGGAAGTGGGAAGACCACAACATGTACGCGATCACGGTTGAGGAGTGGACGAACTAGCTTCGTTTCTCCCGGCGGACTGTCGCAGCCGCTCCAGGATGCGCCGTTTGCGGTACAGCATCATGCCCGCTTCGGCGACATCTTGCACGGTTGTGCGATTCAAATAAGCCCCGAACAAAACTCCCGCGATCGGAACGAGCTGGAACAGCTTTTTCCAGCCGAAGTTTTCCGTGTACGTGACCACCACTTCGCGCCACCCTTGCAGCTGTGCCATGACATTCCGCTGCGCTGCCGGATTGTCAAACTGCGACAGCTCCTCGATGATCGCTTTCTTCCCGACGATGTCAGACGATGCAAACTGCAGGCACTTCACTACAAACAAGCGCTCTCGCTTTTCTTCCGGCCGATAGCCGTAGCACAGCGCCATCTCCTGCAAGATTTTGAGCGAGGTGCCCAGCAGCAGCGGAATATCCAGCGCCAGCGTGAAAATGCCGCCGATTCCGGTCGTTGCTCCTTGCACCGTTGCAAACGCGGCTCTTGACTCACGCAGCTCGTGTGCCACCTCATTCATGCAAGCAAGCGGCAGCTCTGCCACTTCTGCCGCTGCAAACGCGCGCTCCTGCCCTGTCAGGCGGGAACGAAATCTGCCGTACACCGCTTCGTCCGAGACGAGATACGTTCCGCCCGTCTCCAGAAAGGCAGCGATTTCATCCACCGCTGTCCCCAGTTTTTCGCGGACGCAATGGGGCGTGATGCGGTCCAGCAGGACAAACGGCAGCCGTCCGAGCTTTTCCCAAAACCACAAGTCTTTCTGTTTCTTTTCCCATGCTTCTACTTCCTTTAGCCCCTGAAGCAAATGTTCCCTCGACTCCATCCTTATCGCAGGCCCCCTGTTCTGCCAGCTGCTTTTCCGCTCACTCCTGCCGCTTCCACAAGCATTGGCTGCGGAGTATTTGCCTTGCGTACTCCTGCAGCTCTTCCGTACTCGCGAATCCGGCGAACACTTCTTTCTGTCTTACGATTCCCAGCTTGAAATGTTTCAGCTGTCCGTCCTCTTCGCGAAAGCCAAACTTTTGGAGAACCGCCATTTGTTCGTCTGTCATGCCCGTCCCTCCTATGGGAAAAACCCCCTGCCTAAGCAGAGGGCCATATACCGGTTATTCTTTTACTTCCACCGTCAGCGTCAGCGTCTGCTGCTGTTCCTGTGTATCGGTATTTTTGTCATACGAGTTGCCGTCCTGCTCGATTTGGCAGGTGCGGTAGCTCATGGTGTTGGTCACTTCGATCGTGTATACACCCGGCTTGCCGTCCTGGAAGTCGATGAACTGCTTGAGGTTGAGAGACGGGACGCCTTCCTCCGCACCCTGATCCTCTGACAAGCGCGGCTTGATCGTCGTCAAAGCCCGGCCGTTGAAGCTGATTTTCACTTCGTTTTCAGATGTAATCGTGCCGCCGTAATACTGCTTCGTTCCCAGCAAAGTCTCCCCGTCCTCCCAGACCAAATCGGGAACGTGAATATACCTGCGATCCGTCCGGCTGCTCTTATTCAGAATGATTCGCTTCATCCCCTTGTTCACCACGTGGGTGGACATGAGCACCAGCTCTTTCAGATCATTCAGGTCGCTGTCTGAATCCACAACGATGTGATCGCCGTCCTTGTACTGATTCCCCTTTTTCGTCACGAAGCGCATCGGCGATGGATATGGAACCGCCCCTATATCGTCCGGATCGCAGACAGGGTAGAAAGACACGGGTGGCTTATCCTCGATAACCTGGATGTATCCGCACCACGATTGGCGAGGCTCCCTTTTGCTGTAGTAATTGATCTTGTGGCGTCCCAGGCTCAGGCTGGACAGTAAGAGCGCCGTATGATCCCAGTTCAGCTTGGAAGCGTCCACGATGACGTTGTCCACAGCCCAGACGCCTGGGCCTTCGTCATCGTCCTCCTCAGTGCCGAATTCGAGATGGTCGGCAGCCGTCGTCAGCCAAATGATGTGGACAGGGTTCTGGTACAGCCTGACGGTGATGTCGGACGAAAACAGATTGCGACGCTCTACCATCATGGAGGATCGCTCGTTCGCTTGCATCAGCACGTCCATGTCCGCCTGTGCGGAAGCCGGTTCGCAGGCTTGCGGCGTGCCCGGCACCTGAATCTGAATCGCTATGCCTGCGTTCAAATACGAGGTGGATGTGTCAGACCCTTGATTCGGCTCAAACGTCACGGTGAGCGTGAGGCCTGCCAGCATTTCCGGAATGGCCACATCAAATCGCTGCGCGTTCGTCAATGTCTGGCCGGTACCGTTCACCCACCATCTCCCCGGATAGGGCGAGTAGAGCTGGACAGTGCCGGGAGCCTGTGATGCCGTAATTTTTTGATTGGGGGAAAGTTTTTGCCCGGACTTGTCCGTCCCCATGTACAACTCCGCCTGTCCCACCTGAATATGGGCCGTCCACGGCGTCAAGGTACTGTCATTCGGCAGGAACATCAGCTCATACTGGCCGGCCTTGAGCGAGCCTGTCGAAAAGATCGTGCCCTCCACTGACCTCATCTCCGTGCCCGTTGCCTGATTGGACAGTCTCCACGTGCCAGGAAGCTTGCTGGAGAAAGTCCTGGAGCCAAACAGCCCGAAAATCGGGACGATGTCTCCTGACGGAATCGATACGCCAGTTCCATTTTCCCCCTCATAAATATGCGGGTAGTTCTGGGCTTCTACCTGGAAGCGGACGTTCACGGTGCTTTTCTGCGCCTTGGCATCGGTCACGACAAAGGTCAACGTATGTTTGCCAGCGGACAGCTGCGCAGAAGGAATCGTGAAGCGTGGCACCTGCCATTTCAAGGAGGCTTGCGTCGACCTCGTCTCTCTCATGAATTCCGGCAACTCCACGCCATCGAGGAAAACCTGGCTGCGACTCAGGTTCGTGCCGTTGCCGTACGTCGTTTGTGTGAGATCGACATCCAGCGGCGTATCGGGCGGAAGAATAAACTCGTCGTTCTTTACCCAGTTCCAGCCGCCAGATGACAAGCCTGCGACCTGATAATCGTTAAAAACGATCATGTCGTGAACCGGCTTTTGAACAGAGGATGATACCTGGCTGTTTCTCTTCATCGTTGTAGTCGCCCCCTGTGCTGGCGAAACAGCAGCCCCTGACAGCAGGCTGCCCACGGCCACACACACGGCAAGCGCTGATACAACCCATTTTTTCACGTTGATGTTCCTCTCACTTTCTCTTCTGCATCGTTCTTTCATTACTTCTTTCGACAAAATCAGCCCTTTGTCCTTTTCCATTTCTGACTGGGAAAAATTGCCCCTGTTTTTGCCTGCGGCCGCGGCGAGAGGCGTGAACAAACGAGAAATCCCCGGAGCGCGCGTGTGCACTGCCACATGCGTCCCGGGGAATTTCGATGTGCTTGGCGAAAGCAGCTACTGTTCCTCTCTAGGCGTTGGTCACCAATACCTCCGCGCCTTCCTCCAGCCCGTTCGTGATTTCGATAAAGTCTGTCCCTTCTATCCCAATCTGCACCTCTTTCGGCGTCGACTCCCCTGTAGCCGGGTCCTTCACCATGACGGTGCCCTTGCCATCCTCCATGACTTCGACGGCGTTCAGCGGGAGGCGTTTCACTCCATCCTTTTGCTCCACGTAAATGTCACAGTCGCCTGTCATCCCGTGCTTCATGTCCGTTGTCTCGGCGAGCTCCACCTTCACGGTGAACCGGACCGTCTTGTCGTCTCTGGTACCTTCCTTGGGAATCTCGATAACCTTGCCTTTAAACGGCCGATTGCCAAAAGCGGTCACGTACACGTCCACGGCCTGCTCCAGCTTGATTGCCGGGATGTCGATCTCGTCCACGGCGGCCATGAAGTACACGGATGTCGCATCCATGATGACGGCTGCGGGCTCTCCAGTGTCTGGCGTCTCGCCTTCCTTCACGTTCAGCTTGGTAATAACCCCGTCGATCGGCGCTTCCACCTGCTTTTTCGCGATCTCCCGCTTCTTTTGTTCCATGGTCAGGAGCGACTCCTTCAGAGCCAGCTCCTTTTCCCGCAGCTCGAGATCGGCTGAGGTCATGTCCATCTTGAACAACAGCTGCCCTGCCTTGATCTCGTCATCCTTCTCGACTTCCACCTTTCCGATCTTTCCGTGCGTGCCGGCAAGCAGCTCCACCTCATCGGGAAGCTCAAACGGCGTCGGCTTCTGACTGACGAACAGAACGCCCTTGTCATCGGTAAACTGGACTTCCCCCATGTCGCCTGCATAGAGGGCGCCCGGCTTTTTCACGAGCACATCGACGTCGTGGACGCCCCCGACTCCTTTTTCCTTTTGACCGACGAGATCGATGTTGGTAATCGTGCCGTCCACGTAATACAGGGAGGCAGTCACGAACACCTTCACTTTCTGCCCGATGCGAAACTGCTCTGCTTCATACGCGCTGAACTTCCCCGTAATCTTCAAATAGTCCGTGTTGGTCAGCTTGGCGACGACCGTATCCGGAGTAACAGTATCCCCTTCCTTGACCAGCACTTCTATGACCTTCCCTGGCTTGTCGGCGATAATCCTGTCTTTTTTGTTTTTCAGCTCGGCCAGCTCTTTTTGGGCGCGGTGCAGACCGAACTCCTGCTTCTCCAACTCCAGCCGGGCGTCCGTGCTGTCTACGGTGAACAGCACGTCCCCCTTCTTCACGGACTGGCCTTCACGGACCAGCAGGCGTTCGACCTTGCCGCTGATCTCGGGCTTTACTTCCTCGCGCGCCTTCGCCTCTACGGTGCCCGACGCAAAGATCGTCTTTTTCACCTCGCCCACATCGACTGTCGCGGTCGGATAGGATTGCTGCCCGACTGGCTGTTCGTCGACTGCTGCGTCCTTGGCTTTCAGGAAGTTGTAGCCATAAAATCCCCCTCCTCCCAGCACGACTGCGATTGTCGCCAGGAGGACCCACTTTTTCTTATTCATCTCTCGTTCCTCACATTTCCTTATTCAGATCGGATCGCCTGCAAGGCACTCAGGCGCGAAGCCCGGATGGCCGGGAATATGCCTGCCAAAAGTCCAATGACAAAGGAGAAGCCGATGGCAAACAGCGCCAGCCAGCCCGGAATCACCGCCAGCCTGGCAGCAGCCTCCCCTTCGCCACCCCGGCCGTAGCCCATATTCAAATTTTCCATCAGCCCGCCTGCCGAACCGAAATAATTGACGACTTCCACGGCGCCCCAGGCCAGCCCGAGGCCGGTCAGGCCCCCGATCAGGCCGATGAAGCCGGACTCCATCAAAAACAACCAGCGAATGTTCAGCACCGTGGCGCCGATCAC
This sequence comes from Brevibacillus sp. GCM10020057, assembly GCF_042683565.1. Taxonomy (NCBI): domain Bacteria; kingdom Bacillati; phylum Bacillota; class Bacilli; order Caryophanales; family Paenibacillaceae; genus Brevibacillus; species Brevibacillus sp. GCM10020057. The sequence goes on along the minus strand of NZ_JBHUJW010000043.1, from coordinate 50,777 downwards.
CTTCATGATGCCGATTTCCTTCGTTCGCTCCAGGATCGACATGATCATCGTGTTGACGATGCCGATCGTCGCGACGAGCAGCGAAATCGCAGCGATGCCCCCCAGCACGAGCTGAATAACGAAGAAAAACTTGTTGATCGTCTCCAGTTCGCGGGCGGGCGACCATACTTCGTAGCCTCTTTCTTTCAGCGCCTGGACGACGCTCTCCACTTTTTCGCGGGACTCGACCTTGACTGTCAGCTGGTCAAATTCAAAAGCATCCTGTTTGGCAGTCTCCCGCGTCCTTCTCGTGGAGTTGTCCGCCATCTCGTCTCCCCTGCTGCGGTTGGCCCACTCGTTCAGCTCCTTGACGACGCCAATCGGCACGTATACAGCCGTCGAGTAACGGCCGTTGTCCGATTTTTGCAGCTGCCCGACTATCCGGACGCGCAATTCCTTTTTCTCGTACTTTGGCTCGTCATCTACGCGGTACTCCCGCGTCAGCATGATCGTGGCTGCCTTATTGACCAGATTGAGCGGCACCGGGGCTGCTCCCCCGCCTTTGTCTGGCGGCATGGAGGCACCTCTCCTGTTTCTGGCATCGACACTGCTGCGCCGGGCCTCGCGTTTTTCCTTTTCTTCATCCCGCAACTGCTGCGGAACGTCGTACGCGATGACCACCTCCTGCGGCGAACCGGACAAATAGCTTCCCTTTTCCACATCGCCTTTGCGGTAGGCGGCGGACTCGTTGACGTCGACCCCGATCAGTTCAACGTATCCTTCTCTGCGCCCTACCTTCAACTTGGCCTGCGCTTGCAGCTGCTTCACCGGCATGACAGCCGCGATGCCCGGGATTTTTTTCAGTTCCTGTACAGCCTCCATGTTTAGCTTCTTCCGCTCATCATCCGGGATGACGCGGTCCTCCTCCGGGATGTAGTACATCGGCTCCACATTCAACTCCGTCAGGTTTCCGAAGTTTTCCAGGCTTTTTACGGCATTTTCCTTCAACCCAAGGCTCAAGGCGATCATCGCCACGATGGCTGCCGTGCCGATCATGACCCCGACTGACGTAAGCGCCGTCCGCAGCTTCATTCGCCACAGATTGCGCCAGACAATGCGAAACGAATCCATCGCTCTCACTTTCGTTCACCTCATACCCTCTGCTACGCTGGTCTTGTCCTTTTTTGTACGACCCGTCCGTCCTGCAAATAAATGACCCGGTCTGATTGCTCGGCTACTTCCTGCTCATGGGTAACGATGATGAACGTAGTCCCTCTTTCCTTGTTCATTTGCCGCATGAGGGCCAGAATTTCCTGCTCGGTCTTGCTGTCCAGATTGCCTGTCGGCTCGTCCGCCAAAATGATGCTCGGTTCATTTACGAGCGCCCGCGCGATACTGACCCGCTGCTGCTGCCCGCCGCTAAGCTCGTTCGGCTTGTGATCGAGTCTTCCCGCCAAGCCGACCCGCTCAAGAATCTCGGTCGCTCTCGCCCGGCGTTTGCGCACGCTTTCTCCGGCGAAGATCAGCGGCAGCTCCACGTTTTCCAGCGCGGTCAGGTTGGGCAGCAGGTTGTATGATTGGAAAATGAAGCCCATGCTCCGCCGCCTGAACAAGCACAGCTCGTTCTCGCTGTAGCGTGATATTTCTTCCCCGCTGACCACCACAGAGCCTTCGTCCGGCCGCGTCAAGCCCGCCAGCAGATTCAGGAGGGTCGATTTGCCCGATCCTGAAGATCCGCAGAGCGCTACGAATTCCCCCTGCGCAATGTGCAGGTTGATGTCAAAAAGCACGGGCACCTTGATCTTACCCGTGCCGTAGCTGTGGTTGACCCCCGTCACCGTCAGCTCGCCTGTTGCATTTGCCATCTCTGTTACGCCCCTCATGTTTTAATCGGAAATGGAAAATTTGGGTACACATCCTATAGACGTAGCAAAAGGGAAAATGTAACATCTTCCTCACGAAAATTTTTCATGTTCACACAGTCGTTACATGTTCTTCAAAATGCTGTAACAAAGCGCTAACCTGCTTCGTACGAATCGTTGCTACAATCAAATTGTGAAGAAAACACGAGAGGGCAGATCGAAGATGACCATTTATCGTTTTCTGTTTGAAACCGCCACACGCAAATGGGTAGAGATCATCAAGGCACCTAGCATGTTTGAAGCCGCCAAGCAAGCCAAGCAGCTCGCATCCGCGCGTTCCAAGTCCATGTCTACGCCAATCAGCTTCTCTTTTCATCACGCCGTATCCTTGAAATAGTTCATGCTGCTTGCAACCGCTTCTCCCCAAACGGGAGGGCGGCTTTTTTCGCTTTCGGGGATATTATTGACACCGCCGTATTTTTCCTTTTCAATAGAGGTAGTACATTACAGTGCAGTACAGTTCGGGAATACGTATCCTGCCTGGTGCTGTACGTGCCTACTCGAAAACAAGGGAGACAAGGATTATGACTATGCGCAAAGCACTCACTATCGCTGGTTCGGACACGAGCGGCGGCGCCGGACTCCAGGCTGACCTCAAAACATTCCAGGAGCTTGGCGTCTTCGGTATGACCGCCCTCACCGTTATCGTCGCGCAAGACCCGCACAACGGCTGGTTTCACGAAGTATTTCCGATCGATGTAGCCGTACTGGAGAAGCAGTTGGAAACCGTGCTCACCGGAATCGGCGTAGATGCTGTCAAAACCGGCATGCTCGGCACCACTGAACTGGTAGAACTGGCTGCCCGCAAAATCGAGCAGTTCCAGCTGAAAAACGTCGTCGTCGATCCTGTGATGATCTGCAAGGGAGCAGACGAAGCCCTCCATCCGGAGATTGCCGTGAGCCTGCGCGAAGTGTTGCTGCCGCGCGCTACGGTAGCGACTCCGAACTTGTTCGAGGCGGGCATCTTGAGCGGACTGGGCGCTTTGAAGAGCGTGGACGACATGAAAGAAGCGGCCAAGCGCATCCACGACTTCGGCACCTCTTACGTCGTCGTCAAAGGCGGCAGCAAGTTGCAGCACGACCATGCCGTAGACGTGTATTATGACGGCCAATCCGTGGAAGTGCTGGAGTCGGAGCGCTTTGAGACGAGCTTCACGCACGGCGCCGGCTGCACCTACTCCGCTGCCATCTGCGCGGAACTGGCCAAAGGCAGCTCTGTACGCGATGCCGTCAACGTGGCGAAAGAATTCATCACAGAAGCGATCCGCCACTCGTTTGCCCTGAACCAGTACGTAGGACCGACCAATCACGGCGCATACCGCCGCGCCAAACAAGCCTAAGAATTGTTGCCTGCAGAAAAAACTCCTGACAAGTACCGGTTATCCGGGGGCTTGCCAGGAGTTTCCTTTTTGTTGCCGCTACGCCTGCTTTTTCAGCTGCAGATCCGAAGACGCCGGGACAGCTGCGCTCTTCTTTCGCATCGTGCTAACCGTGAAGACAACCAGCGCCCCCCAGATCAGGGCAAAGGAGATCAAGTGCGTCATCGTGAATGGCTCGCCAAACAAAAAAACGGCACTGAGCAGCTGGATAGTCGGAGAGAGATACTGGAGGAAGCCGAGCGTCGACAGCGGCAGCCGTTTGGTCGCCTGCGCGAACCAGTACAGCGGCATGGCCGTCCCTACGCCTGCGAGCATGAGCAAAACGATCCTCCACCACTCCATGGCAAATGCCGTTTCCGTCCCGCCGGCCTGAATCAGAAAAAGGTAAAGCAGGGCGATCGGAGCCACGAAGACCGTCTCCCACGCCAGGCCGAACATCGCTTCCAGATTGACCACTTTCTTCGCCAGCCCGTAAAAGGCGAAGGTCAGCGCAAGAGACAAGGCAATATAGGGCACCTGACCGTACTGAACCGTGATGTACAGAACGCCGGCGGCTGCCATCGCGAGCGCGGCCCACTGGGCTTTTGCGAGCTTTTCCTGCAAAAAAACGACTCCGAGCAGCACGCTGATCAGCGGGTTCATGTAGTAGCCGAGACTCGCTTCCATCACATGGTCGTGATTGACCGCCCAGATGTACAAAAGCCAGTTCGCGCTAATCAAAAGCGAGCAAAGAAGCAAGGCCCCCTTCAGCTTTTTGCCGGGCGCCGCCCCCCACAGATTGGCCCAGCGCTTCGTTACGAGAATGATGACAAGGACAAAGACAAGTGACCAGACAATGCGGTGCGCAAGGATTTCCCAGGCTCCCATGCTCTGAAACAGCTTCCAGTACAAAGGGAGCGTCCCCCAAGCCAAATAAGCCAGGATTCCGTACAGGACACCTTGTTTCATTTTTTCTGCCTCCAAATATCCACGTCTTATGAATAGTAGTGTAACGGAATTGATGACGCTCCGCTATGTATTCACGGCGAGCATAGTTTGCACCCTTCCGTTCGCCCGCTGCCGGCCGCTTGACCAGCGCAAGCTGCTGACACAATGGAAGCAGTTGCTCGTCCCGACGCGGGCTTTGTACAAAAATGCGTGCGACGAATGGAATCTCCGGCAAAAAAAAGAGCAGGGCTGCACTTCACCGTGTCATGCGCCTGCTCTCTTCTCATCGTTTATTTTTTCCACAACAGGTACAATAAGTACGGCGCTCCGATAAACGCAACCATCACGCCTGCGGGAATGCCATCCGGCTCGGCCAGATTGTGCCCGATCGTATCTGCGACGAGCAGCAAAAAGCCACCGAGAAGAATGGCTACGGGGATATTGAGCTGATGGCGCGGCCCGATCAGCGCTTTGGCCAAATGCGGCGCCAACAGACCGATGAACGCGATGCCGCCCGTGACAGACACCGCCGATGCCGCCAAAGCCACTGCCGTAAGCAGCAGTGTAAGCCTCTCCCGTTCAATGGCGAGCCCCACTCCAATCGCGACTGGTTCATTTTGCGCCAGCAGGTTCAACCGATTGGCCTTGTACAGCGTAAACGGGATGAGGATGCACAGCCACGGCAAGATGGCCAGGATGAACGGCCAGTCCGTTCCCCAGATGTTCCCTGCCAGCCATTTGGCGATGAAGTCCACCTTCGCCCGCTCCGCTGACGAGATCAGCACGATCATCACCCCGGAGAGGGCCAGAGAAAAGCCAACCCCAACGAGCACGATTCGCACGGGCGAAAGTCCGGCATGGCGGTCGCAGGAAAAGGCGTAAATGCAGACAGCGGTCAGCATGGCCCCGGCAAAAGCTACGAGCGGCAGCACATAGACGAAAGAGCCTGCCTCGATCGGGACGAATAAAAAGAACAGCGCGATCGCAACCCCTGCCCCCGAATTGATCCCGATCACTCCTGGCTCTGCCAGATCGTTTCGCGTGACGCCTTGCAGGATCGCCCCGGACAACGCCAGCGCCATGCCCGCGAGCCAGGTGATGACAAGACGCGGCAAACGGATGGAGAACAGGATGAACTCTTCCTTGAACGTACCATGTCCGAGCAGCACAGGAATCAGCCGATCATAGGACAAGGACGCATAGCCCATGCCCATTCCGAGAACCACTGCCGCCACCGTCAAGAGCACAAGCACGCCTGCGATCATGCGCTGTTTTCTGATTATCGCTGGATGAATCATCAGAACGCTCTCCCCCTTTGGCGAACGATCAACAGGAAGAATGGCAGCCCGAGCATCGCTACGATCGCGGCAACCGGTGTTTCATAGGGGGCGTTGATGATCCGCCCGAGCAAATCAGCCAGCAGCATGAAGGAAGCTCCTGCGACAGCGGACATCGGGATGATGTAACGGTAATCCGTACCGACGACGGGACGCACCATGTGCGGAATCATCAGGCCGATAAAGGCCATATTGCCAACAAGCGCTACCGACGCCCCCGCCAGCAAGATGATGACGACGAACAGAACCGCTTTAACCAGCATCGTTTTCTGCCCGAGGCCCACCGCCACTTCTTCGCTCAGGCTAAGAATGGTCAGCTGTCTCGACAAGATGAGGGACAAAATAATGCCGACCGTAATAAACGGGACGATCATTTGCAGCTGAATCCACGACGTTCCGATCACGCCGCCTGCTGTCCACATGGATACGTCCTTGGAAATTTTGAAGGTCAGCCCTACTCCTTCCGCAACCGCGTACAAAAACGCGGATACCGCCGATCCTGCCAAGACCATGCGCAGCGGGGAAAACCCCCCTTTTTTCAGCGAGCCCATCCCAAACACCAGGAGAGCCCCGGCCGCTGCCCCGATAAAGCATGCGATCATAATGCCAAGGTAACTGATCCCAGGAAGCATGGCCAGCGCAATCGCCAGAGCTGCGTTCGCGCCTGCGGACAGTCCGAGCAAGCCGGGGTCCGCGAGTGGATTTCGCGTCATCCCCTGCATGATCGCTCCCGCTACAGACAGAGCCGCCCCGACAAAGATGGCGGCTATTTCGCGCGGAAGCCTGATTTCACGAATGAGGGACAATTTTTCGCCGGCAGCGGAAGTGGTCAAAGCCAGCCATACGTCCCGCAGTGTGGTGTCCGCTGCCCCGAAGACCATGGCGATGACAAACGTCGCCAAAAAGACGAGGAGCGCAGCGATCAGTTTTGGTCCAAAATGATATAAACGCCGTTTCTCATTATTCATGGTTCTGCTCACTTTTCTTCAAAGTAAAGGAGAAGGAATTCTCACGCGGCAAGAATTCCTTCCCTGTCCATTATTTTTTTCCCAGGAAGTGCTCGATGAAGAACGACAATTGGTATTCGAGCGTGACGGGATCGTTGAAGTAAAACTCTTTTGCATTCGCTTCAAACACGCGGTTGTTTTTCACTGCTGGAATATTTTTGTACGTATTGGTCTGGGTGAAGGCGTTGTCCGCGTCCGAGTTTTTGCTGAAAATCAGGTAATCGCCTGCGAACTGCGGCAGCACTTCCAGAGACAGCGCGTAGTAGCCTTCCTTCAGCGCCATTTCTTTTACCTTTTCAGGCATTTTCAGCTTCATTTCCTGGTAGAGGATTTCGGTTCCCCTCCCCCAGTTGTCGCCGAATACGTAAAGCTGCTTGTCGAAGTTTTCAATGACGGACACCGTCGCGTTTTCCCCGATTTTCGCCCGAATCTCTTTTCCTGCTTCTTGCGCGCGCAATTTGAAATCTTCCACCCACTCGCGGGCTTCTTTTTCCTTGTTCAGCAGCTTGCCGATCTCGATGTGCTGGGTCAGGTAGTCGACCTTGCCGTATGTAAAGGTAACGGTTGGTGCGATCTGTTTCAGCTTGTCGAGGTTTTTCGTGCTGGACAGACCGATGATCAGGTCCGGGTTCAGCTCGATGATTTTTTCCACGTTTTCTTCCGATACTTCTGCCACGTCTTTCAAGCCGTCGCGAAAACGCGGATTCATCTTCGACCAGGAGTCTACGCCTACGAGATTGACATGCAGAGCCATCACATTGCCTGCGAACGAAGAAAGCACGACGACGCGCTGCGGATTGGCAGGCACTTCAATCGGACCGTTTTCCGACTGATAGGTGATGGTTCCGGTTTTTGCTTCCTGCGCTGGCCCCTTGTCCTCTGCCTTGGGCTGTGCCCCGCATGCGCTGACGATGAACATGAGGACGAGCAGAAATGAAACCCAAAACTTGTTCATAAACTAATCTCCCTTTGCCAAGTTGTATGTGATGCACATCGGTTTGTTGGTTCGCGGATCGCGCCCGATCTCTGCGTCGATCTGAAATACCTTTTTGAGGACATCAGGCTGCATGACTTCTTCACATCCGCCTGCCTTGACGACCTGGCCGTCTTTGAGGGCAATCATGAAGTCCGCAAAGCGAGCGGCCTGGTTCAAATCGTGAAGCACCATCACAATCGTGCGGCCCTGCTCGACGTTCAGCTTTTGCAAAAGCTCCAGTACCTCCAGCTGGTGCGCCATGTCCAGATAGGTCGTAGGCTCATCCAGGAAGATGATCTCCGTCTCCTGCGCCAGAGCCATGGCGATCCAGACGCGTTGACGCTGGCCTCCGGACAAGGCGTCCACAGTCCGATATTTGAATTCTTTCGTGCCCGTGACCTCGAGCGCCCAGTCGATGGCTTCGTAGTCTTTTTTCGTCAAGCGCCCAAAGCCCGTCTGATATGGAAAGCGTCCGTACGAGACAAGCTCGCCCACGGTAAGTCCGCTCGCGCTCTCGGGGGTCTGTGGCAGAATCGCCAGTTTTCGCGCGAGCGCCTTCGTGTTTTCTTTTGCAATGCTCTCTCCATCCAGGATGACGGCGCCGGACTGGTGGGAAATGATCCGGGTCATGGCTTTCAGCAGGGTCGATTTGCCACAGCCGTTTGAGCCGATGATTGTCGTGATTTTTTTATCCGGGATTTGTACGCTGAGCGCCTTTACAATCAGGCGATCCCCGTATCCAATGTTCAATTCCTCGGTATACATCCGGACCATGGCTATGTACCTCCAATTGCAGAATGAAAAGAAGGGCGGCAGATCATATGTGATAATGATTATCAATACCGTTATATAATATAAGGGCGTTCCATCATTGTGTCAATAGGGAATAAAGGTTGTCACCGGGGAGAAAACACCTTATAATTTGATGAGAATGATAATCAGTTACATATACAAGAATATCCAGGAGTGAAGCAGATGGAGCAACACGAGCTGTTTGATGTGACCATCATCGGAGGAGGCCCCGCCGGTCTCTACTCCAGTTTTTATAGCGGGCTTCGCGAAATGAAGACGAAACTGATCGAATTTCAGCCCCACCTGGGCGGAAAACTTCATGTGTATCCGGAAAAAATGATCTGGGATGTCGGCGGACTCACCCCGATTCCCGGTGCCAAACTGATCGAGCAGATCGTCGCTCAAGGGCTGACCTTTCACCCGGAAGTCGTTCTGAACGAAAAAGTGGTGGCGATCTCCCGCAACGAGGAAGGGATTTTTGTCTTGCGCGCAGCCTCTGGCAATCTCCACTACTCCAGGACCGTGATCGTCGCAGTCGGAGGCGGTATATTGACGCCGCAAAAGCTGGAACTTGAGGGCGCCGAGAAGTTCGAGGTGTCCAACCTGCACTACACTGTGAAGTCGCTCAACTACTTCCGGGACAAGACCGTAATCATCTCGGGCGGCGGAAACTCTGCCATCGACTGGGCCAACGAGCTGGAGCCGGTCGCCAAAAAGGTGTACCTGACCTACCGCAAAGACACGCTGTCCGCGCATGAGTCCCAGGTCACCCAGTTCCTGAACAGTTCCGCCGCCTGCTTCTTCCAGACGACGATTACGCGCCTCGTCGCATCCGCCAATCGCGAGGTCGTCGAATACGTGGAGCTGACGAACCATGCGACAGGCGAGGTCACCACGCTGGCTGTCGATGACGTGATCATCAACCACGGCTATGAACGGGACGCCAGCCTGTTGAAAAACAGCGAGCTGGACATTGCGCTGGTCGATGATTTTTACGTGCGCGTCAACTCCTATAGCGAGTCTTCCGTTCCCGGCCTGTACGCGGCAGGCGATGTCGTCCACTACGACGGCAAGCTGCACTTGATCGCCGGAGCCTTTCAGGATGCTGCCAATGCCGTCAACAAGGCAAAGCAGTTCATTTCGCCGGAAGCCAATTCCAGCGGCATGGTCTCCTCGCACAGCGAAATCTTCAAGCAGCGCAACCGCGAACTGGTCAAGCAAATGCTGCAAAAATAAAGCGGCCCAGCATCGCTGCCAACACTGGTATGCGAGCTGGGCCTTTTCATGCCAAACGGGAAAACTGGTGGTGCCAAAGTTGCACATGTAGCGGATAAGAATCTTATCCATTCTCGGCTGTATGTAAAAAGTGCAGGGAGAATATTCTCCCCGCACTCTCTATGATTTCACGTATGGGGCGATCGATGGGACTCGAACCCACGAATGCCGGAGCCACAATCCGGTGCGTTAACCCCTTCGCCACGACCGCCACAAGCTGTTTCATTTGGTAGCGGCGGAGGGAATCGAACCCCCGACCTTTCGGGTATGAACCGAACGCTCTAACCAGCTGAGCTACACCGCCATAATAAAAAAAGGAATCTCAAACCTCTCGAAGTAAGCCCGGTACGGGTGAGAGACCTGAAACACTTCATGGAGCGGACGACGGGTCTCGCTTCCACTGGTGCCTCTGCGCCGAGACGCTTCTATGCAAACCAGATCTGAAGTACCCGAGCATCGCTGCCTGTGAACACCACGAGGGTGAACCCGGTACGGGTGAGAGACCTGAAACACTTCATGGAGCGGACGACGGGTCTCGAACCCGCGACCTTCGCCTTGGCAAGGCGACGCTCTACCAATTGAGCTACGTCCGCATACTTTTGAAGAAAGAAGAAATTTGGTGCGGTCGAGAGGACTTGAACCTCCACGGTGTTGCCACCACTAGAACCTGAATCTAGCGCGTCTGCCAATTCCGCCACGACCGCATATGCAAAAGCTGACAATTCTTTGCGGGAGAACCGATCCTCTGCATTCCCGTGCCGGAACCAGCCACGAAGAATGGTGGAGGCTGACGGGATCGAACCGCCGACCCTCTGCTTGTAAGGCAGATGCTCTCCCAGCTGAGCTAAGCCTCCATAGTCCCCAAACTGTTGTCGGGGCCCCTGCAAAGCATCTGCTCCACTTTGTGGGGTATATGATGGTGACCCGTAGGGGATTCGAACCCCTGTATGACAGCGTGAAAGGCTGCTGTGTTAAACCGCTTCACCAACGGGCCAGGATGGCGGATGGAGTGGGATTTGAACCCACGAGACGGTTCTACACCGCCTACACGATTTCCAATCGTGCTCCTTCGGCCTCTCGGACATCCATCCAAATCGTTTGCCGATCAGCTCGGCAAGAAATAATCTACCATATCTTTTTTCTGTTTTCAAGTATCATTTCAATAGTTTTTCCCGATTGAAATATGGCTGCTGTTCCCTGCTGCTTACTTTGGCCCCAGCCTAAAGTGGCCAGGCACCCCGTTCTGGTCGGCTGCCCGGCCTCTCTGCTCCTCGCACACGCTCTGTCAAACCACTCCCTCGCGCTTCGCCTTTTTCGGCCTGCCGTCTGGCTGGTTGTTATCGCATCCACGGTTTCCTGAAATTCGGGTATGCTGCCTAAAGCAATCTCGGCTGTGCTCCAATACGCTGAGAGTATAACCTACACGCGTGGTGATGAGATGTGTTCAAAAGGAAACGACGGAGCAAAGGATGGCCGTGTTTGTACGGAAACTGGTGCGGTCCGGGCTGTTCGGGACCTGGAGCTCCCATCGACGACATCGACAGATGCTGCAAAAGACATGATCGCTGCTATGCGAAGCGCGGTTATTTCTCGTGCAGCTGCGACCGGGAACTGCTCCAGTGTCTGTCGAGCAGAAAGTATGATCTCTCCACGGAAAAAGGCAGGGCGGCCGCCATGATTTCCTCCTATTTTTCCCGCAGCATTTGCATTCCCGACGACCGCTAGGCAGCATTGACAGAATACTTTCAGAAATCAATTTTCATCCAAAAATCGGTAACAAGTTGGACATGATACCGTCACAATTGTTATGAAATTCCCAGTATAAATTTGGTACTCTAGGTAATGTTCAAGGAGGGTACCACGGTGGAATTGCACATACGCACAGACGCCAGAATGGCATTGGCACTAAAAAGAGAAATCATGTGCCATGGAATATCCCGGTTCTATTTGCGTCCGTATGAGAATGATCAGGTTGAATTCATATTCCTCGCGCTTTCCGAACACCAGAAGAAGCTACTGTCCTTTACTTTACGCAACTACAGCTACGTGCTAACATATCTCGAATAAACAGAGCCGCGCTTCTTTTTTCTTCCCGCCTTGGCGGGATTTTTTATTCGGCTTTTTCCAGTTTCCCAAGGCGATGCACATCGTCCGCCGTCAAATTCGCCAGCTCGTTCAAAAATTGAATCTGAAAGCTGCCGGGACCTTCCTCGGCGGCTTTTTGCGCAGCCTTCTCCGCCGCCACTCCGTAGCAAACCAGTGCCGCTGCTCCTGCCGTGAGCTTGTTCTCCACGACGGCCGCAAATGCCCCCATGACGGATGTGAGCAGGCAGCCCGTACCGGTTACCTTGGTCAGAATCGGGTGCCCGTTGCGGATGAGATACGTGCGCTCTCCGTCTGTGATGACATCGACCTTGCCCGTAATCGCGACAATCGACTCTACCTTTTTCGCTGTCCTCTTCGCCAGCTCCACGACGTCGCCTTTGCCTTCTCCCGCATCTACTCCCTTGATTTGCCAGGCTTCTCCAACGACATTGGCAATCTCGGCCGCATTTCCCCTCACGATGGCTACCGACACTTTTTTCACCAGATCCTGGGCGGTATCGGTGCGATACGCCGTGGCTCCAGCTCCTACAGGATCGAACAGAACCGGCACGCCGTGTTCATTGGCTGATTGACCAGCGATGAGCATGGCTTCCACCAGTTGCTCGTCCAAGGTCCCCATATTCAGGACGAGCGCCCCTGCGATCCGCGCCATATCCGCTACCTCTTGTCTGGCGTACGCCATCACAGGCGATGCTCCCAAGGCAAGCAGCCCGTTTGCCGTAAAATTGGTCACGACCACATTGGTCATGTTGTGAATCAACGGATTTGCCCCTCTGACCGCTTCCAATGCTTTGCCAACTGTCTCCAGGTTCATGAATGATTGCCTCCTTCTGCGTTCGAGACGGGGATCATCTTGTGGATTTCCAGAAATTTGCCCAACTCTGCGTGCTCCCGCCTCACTCCTATGATGATATAGGATCGATTTACCTCTGGCAATTGCCGGGCGCTTCCCAGCACAGTCTCCCTGCTGCCGTCCGCGAGCACGACCTCCCCGCGAAACTGCTGGTTGCCGCCGCCCTGGACCTCATATTTTGCCAGTACGCCCGTGAGCTTCGTCCGTTCATCTTCATTCTCGATTTTGTTTTCCTCTACCCATTTCTCTTTCAGTTCGTCGACCGGCAGACCTTTCCATTTGTCCAGGAAAGCCCAGTCTTTGGAATGCGGAAAAATATGTTTTGTTTTCTCCAAAAAGTCGTTATATTCTGCATGTAACTGATCTATGTAATCGTCTTCCTCCTCGGAGATGACCCGAATGAACTCTTCTCCGCAGGTTTGGATGTGGTGGGCCAGATACTTGAAAGACTCAACCATGTCAAAATTCCCCCAACCCCAAGCCTGCTCTCCGATCACTCCGCCCCGGGTTCGACATTTTCGGCAAGAGAAGTAGTAGTATGTAGGCATAAGTTCCCCTGTCTCCCTTTTTTTCTTTTTTTTCTGGTATCGGATGGAGGTACGAAGCGATTTATGTTACCTTTGCACCTATTTTTCCCTCTCCTGCCTGATTCGCTTCTATCGACCGGTTTACCTTCCATTTTCCCCCAATATTTTGAGAAAAATTAGGAAAACATACCAGACCATCTGCTATGTTCCTGGTCGCGGCACGTATTTTTCCAGCGTGTAGACAAAAAGGCGCCGCTCAAACTTGCCTTTGTCCCCGATCAACTGGTACCACCTCTCCCCGATCAGCAAATCCGTGGAAAAGTCTTTTTCCAGGAAAGAATGGATGCGTGCCAGTACGGCCGGCTCCTCCTCTTCCCCGCCTCGCCAGGAAAGCGCCAGCACAAAGTACGTTTTTTCCGGATCGATTTCCAGCAGCTCCAGGCGCAAAACGGCCCGCTTTTTCGTGTTCAAGTCAGCCACGACCTTGTGCAGGCTTTTCTCGACATCGACGTGGAACTTGGCGGCCTCTCTCCAGCAGGCGATGCCGGAATCGTACAAAGAGAAGGTGAGGATATAGTGCGCAGCGTAATCCTGTGGGGTGAATGCTCCTTCGCCCCCCTCGTCTTTCGACTCTTTGGGGACGACCACAAATTCCTTGTATTGGCCAAAGAAATTTTCGCTCAATGCAGTTCCCCTCTTTCTCGCCTCTCTGTCTTGGACGAAGGACTGACAACCTCCCTTTTCCGGTATTATTTGCGAGACGTGCCGTTTCTACGGTGGCAATATTTGCAGCAAAAAACCTTGCCCACTGTGCAGCAGGCAAGGTCATTTTCAACGACGCTTCTATATGCATATCGTATATCCATGTTTGACGATTATCTGTGGTTCACGGAAACATGACCATGTCCATGAGCCTCTTGCTCTGCCCCGACATCCGCACCCTTGCCGACTTCGACTGTCCATGTGATGACCCGGCTGGAAATGATGACGGCCAAAATCGTAAAAATCATTTCTTTGACAGGCACATACCAGAAGGACAAGGTCAGCACCATGCCGTCGAGCAAAAGAAAGATGGTACCGATTGACAGTCCCGTGTACTTGCCAAGCAGCAAGGACAAAATGTCGTCCCCGCCTGTCGCAGCTCCGTGGCGCAAGACAAGGCCGGTTCCCAGACCGGTCAACACCCCGGACAGGATGGAGGCTACGGGCATCATGCCGGAAAAATCCATCACGAGCGGCGAATACCGCTCAAACAGGTCGTAGAAGACGGTAAATGACAGGGACGCGAAAATCGAATCCCGGATGAACTGGCGTCCTCTCACCAGCCAGGCGACCAGAAACAGCGGGATGTCCAGAAAGAACATCATGGTCGCTGGAGACAGGTCAAAGGCGTATTTGGCGAGCAGCCCCAGTCCGACGAAGCCGCCTTCCGAGAAGTGGTTCTGAAAATTAATGTGGTAATAGGTAAATGCCAGCAGACACGCTCCAAACAAAATCAGGCCATAACGACGGGTTACTTGCAGCGCTCTCCTCATCTTGAATTCCTCGCAGTTTTGTCGGTTTTGGCACAGACGGCCAACCGACCGGAGAGGAATTTCGCAGGTACAAGCCGCTACTCATACAAAAAACCTCGCTTCCGTAGCAGGTTGGTCGTCCAGGCGACGATCGACTGCTACGAAGCTAGATGTAGGAGAGGTCATAACGTTTCCAGACCGTCCTGTGGGGACGCATGGTATCCTGATCCCTTCCATTGCTTTTCTTATAGTATAGCACAAAAATGGGAAAAACGCGAATCAGCGCCCGGCCGATTCGCGTTTTTCCCACGTAAACTCCCTGCTCATAAGTTCAATCGGAATACCTGCCGTGACGAGAAACACCTGGTCGCACAGCGCGGCGATCCGCTGGTTCATGACACCTGCGAGGTCGCGAAATACACGCCCCAGCGGCGTATCCGGAACGACCCCGTAGCCGACTTCATTGGTGACCAGAAGCAACGTGCCGGGAAAGCTGCGCAGCGCGTCCTCCAGCCTGTCCAGCAGTTCGCCAATCCGCTCCGCAGCCTCGTGCGGCGCACAGCGGAGCAGCCAATTGGACAGCCACAACGTCAGGCAGTCGACAAGGAAGACAGTCCCCTCCGGCCACCGCTTGGCATTCCCTGCCAGATCCTGCAGGAGGACGGCCAGCTCATAGGGCTCCTCCACCGTCTCCCAGGCGATCGCCGACTGTTCGCGGCGCAGCCTGTGCTGCCGAACGCGCTCCTGTAGTTCCTCGTCAAACACGGGCGAGGTCGCGATGTACACGCCGCGGGAGCCGAGATGCGCCGCGTACCTTTCCGCAAACAAGCTTTTGCCGCTCTTGGCCCCGCCTGTAATCAGTGCGATCATCTGTCCTGCCTCCTTCGGTTACGAGCCGGGCTGCAGCATGATTTGCGGCAGCTGATGGATCGGGTGCTCCATCACAATCGGCTTTATCCCGTACACTTGTTCAATCAGGCTGCTGCGCAAAATGTCGCGCGATTTGCCTACGCTCACCTGCCGCCCCTTGTGCATCAGCAGGATGCGGTCGCAGTACAGGGAGGCCAGATTCAGGTCGTGCAGCACCGCCACCACTGTGACCTGGTTGTTTTTTTGCCAGCTGCGGGCAATGTCCATCAGCTGGATTTGATAGCCGATATCCAGGTAGGTCGTCGGTTCGTCGAGCAGGAGCACCTGCGGCTTTTGCACCAGTGCCTTGCCAAGGGCGACCCGCTGCTTTTCCCCTCCGCTCAGCTCATCCAGCTTCCGCTCCTGCAGCTCTGACAGGCCGAGCATGCGCACGACGTCATCGATCAGCACAGTCGAGTCCTCTCCTTCTTCCCCGAGCCAGTTTTGATAAGGATATCTCCCCATCTCCAAAACCTCGCGCACGCGAAAGCCGACGGGCGGCAGCGCCTCCTGCTCCAGAACGGCCACGATTCGCGCCAGCTCCTTGCGCGCGTAAGACCGAATCGGCTTGCCGCCGAGCAGAATCTCACCCGCGTCAGCACTGGCGACGCCGGAAAGCAGCTTCAGCAAAGTCGACTTGCCGCTGCCATTGGGGCCGATGATGCCGAAAAATTCTCCCGCTCCGACGGAAAAATTTGCGCCACAGACGACGGCTCTCGCGTGATACGCCTTGTGCAGAGACTTCACCTCGATCACCGGTCTACCTCCCTCCTGTCCGTTTGTTCTTTTTCAATAAATAAGCAAAAAACGGCGCTCCGAGAAAGGCGGTGACGACACCCAGCGGTATCTCCGTCGGAGCGAGCAGCAGCCGGGCCAGCGTGTCGGCCCAAAGTACGTAGATGCCGCCAAACACGGTCGACATCGGCAATAGCAGGCGATAATCCGGTCCGACCAGCAGACGGACGAGATGCGGGACGACCAGACCGACGAACCCGATAATGCCTGATATGGAAACCGCCGCTGCCGTCAGCAATGTCGAGACGATCAGCACGACCAGCTTGGTCCGGTCGACGTTCACGCCCAAATGCGCGGCCTGCCGCTCGCCCAGGGCAAACAGGTTCAGGGCGCGCGAGTAGGCAATAAAAATCAGCAAGCCGACGAGCAGGTACGGCATGAGGACGTATGTAAAGGTCCAGCCGCGAAAAGACAGGCTGCCCATCAGCCAAAAGACGATCTCGTTCACAGTCTGGTCAGAGAGCGAGACCATGAACGATACCAGAGAGCCGAGAAAAGCCTGCACGACGACCCCTGACAAAATCAGCGACTCCGTCTGCAGCTTGCCCTGCGTATTCGCCAGCCTCATGACGATCCACAAGCTGCAAAAGCCCGTGAAAAAGGCGACCACCGGCGTGCTCCATTCCCCGAGAAAGGAGATTTGCAGGCCGAACAAAAGGAGGAAGGCCGCACCCACAGCAGAACCGGATGCGACCCCCATCGTGTACGGGTCGGCCAAGGAATTGCGCAAAACTCCCTGAAACCCTGCTCCCGCCAGTGAAAGGCAGGCACCGACCAGAACCGCCAGGACGACGCGGGGGAACCGCACCTTCATGACAATCTGCTCCGCAGACTGCGGCCAGCCCGCAGGGACCAGATCGGAAAAGCCCGGAACCTGATGCAACAGGATCAGCCATACTTGTGACAGCGGCAAGCTGGCTGCCCCGAGCGAGATGCTGATGACGATGGAAGCGACAAGCAGCAGTATACCAGCCGCGCCCCAGATAACCAGTCTTTGCTTCATCTATTTCACCAGATCGGGATAGATCGCCTTCGCTACCTGGATGAGCCCTTGCGTAATGCGCGGTCCTGGACGAGACAAGGTGTCTTGATCCATCCCGAAAATTTGTCCGTCGCGGATTGCCTTGATCTGATCCCAGCCGCTCCGGTTTTTAATGATGTCCTCCAGCTTTTTGCCTGTTTTGTTATCCGTAATCCCGTCCGCGTAGAGGATCACATCCGGATCGTCCTTGACGATTTTCTCCTCGCTGATCGGATTCCAGCCCACGGTGTCGGACGCAATGTTCGTCGCTCCGGCCAGCGTAATCAGCTCGTCCAGGTACTCACCCTTGCCAACGGTCCAGCCCGGCGAAAATTCGAGGTATACTTTTTTCTTCCCCTCCGGCTTCAGCCCTTTTACGGCGTCCTGCACGCGGGCGATGTCCTGCTTCATGCCTGCGACCAGCTGTTCTGCCTGCTGCTGGCGATTCGTCATTTTCCCGATGACCACGATGTTGTTCATGATGTCATCGAGCGTCTTCGGCTGTGTCACATAGACGGGCATGCCCAGCGACTTCAATTTTTCGGCCACCGGTTTCTCCATGGAAATCCCGCCGATCACCAGGTCCGGGCTCTGCGACAGGATCGCCTCCTCGTTTGGCTTCACGACTCCGCCGACTTTCGGCTTTGCTTTTGCCGCTTCCGGGTAGTCATCGAAATCCGAGACACCCACAATCTGCTGATCCAGCCCCAGGGCAAACAAAATTTCCGTCTCGGCTGGAGAGGTAGACACAATGCGCTGCGGCGCTTTCGGAATCTTCACTTCCTTGCCGGTAGCGTCCGTCACCGTCAGTGGATAGACGGTTTCCGTTGCCGCCGGCTGGCTTCCTCCAGATTGGTTGGTGTCCGTTTGCTGCTGTGTGGCATTTTCGGACGGCTGCGCGGTTTGGCTATTTGCACAACCGATCAGGCTTACAGCCGCCACGAGCGGGATGGCCAGCTTCCAAAAACGTTTCATTGGTGATACTCCTTCCTTAATCTCCTGTACGGGTGGACAGGACGGCACGGGAAAGCGATCGCCGCTTTTTTGCCAAACAAAAAACCCTTTGCTCCCGCAAGAGAAGCGAAGGGTCGGCTTTTCAGGTCCCAAATGGCTGGCAGACAAGTGCCCATTTGCACAAGACAATCGATCCGGCCGCTCCTTTCCGCGAAGGAACATTGGCACGCAAGCAAACAGGCAGGTCTCCTGGCTCATGGGCACAAACACCCGATTTACAGTGGCGGGACCGCGCCGGACTCGCACCGGCTTCCCTTTTCACCCCGGCCGCACATGCGGGACGAGGCACCTGTTCACGCTATTCCTATGTGGTTGTCTCCCCCCAACATGATAGCATTCCTTTAGAAAAAAAAGAACCCGAAAACTTGGCT
The DNA here is from genome assembly GCF_042683565.1 of Brevibacillus sp. GCM10020057. Classification (NCBI taxonomy): domain Bacteria; kingdom Bacillati; phylum Bacillota; class Bacilli; order Caryophanales; family Paenibacillaceae; genus Brevibacillus; species Brevibacillus sp. GCM10020057. The sequence goes on along the minus strand of NZ_JBHUJW010000043.1, from coordinate 32,073 downwards.
GCGCCGCACCTCAACACCCGTGCCCCTTCGCCCTGGTTCTGCCTTTTCCGGCGCTTACTTGCCTTTTTTCTGCAAATAGTCGACGATGCCCATTGCGCAGACAGACAAATCGAGCGAGAGGATCGCATGCACGTCATGATCGTCCGGCACGCCAAGCGACTTCAGATGAGCGGTGACCTTTTGCAGCAGCCTGTTCGCCAGCTCTTCATGGCCGAGCTCCTGCGCCAGAACAGCTTGTCCTTCCTGTACAAACACGGGCAGCCACTCCGCGATCTGGCGGAAGACGTCTTCTACCCGCTCCGTCATACCGAAATGCCCAAAGTAGATCCGATCCAGCCGCCGCTCGCGGTAGCGCGCGATGGAAGCGAGTGTCTCATCCGGATCAAACTGATTCGGCGAGGTGGACGGCAGGAACAGGTGAATCCCGTCCCTGGACAGCTGCGGATAGTAGACTCCTGCCGTATCTCCGGTGAACATGCCGTTGCTGACCGGATCGTAAATGCTGAAATGATGCTTGGCGTGACCCGGGGAATCGAGGAACTCCAGCACACAATTCGGCCCAATCTGCAGCGTCTCCCCGTCCGCCCGCGTCAGCAGCCGCTCCTGCGGTATGGGGACGATCGGGTCGAAGAACGAGTCAAACTGCTCTCCGTACACCGCGCGCGCCCCTGCAATGAGACGGCTCGGATCGACGAGATGGCGCGCTCCCTTCGGATGGACGACGACGGTGGCATTGGGACATTCTTGCAAAAACAGGCCCGCGCCGCCAGCGTGGTCCAGATGGATATGGGTCACGATGATGTACTTGACTTGCTCGGGCGTATAGCCCAGCCTGGCAAGACCCGCGCGAATGTGGGACACAGAGGGGCTCGGCCCCGTCTCGATCAAGGTCAGTTCCGCTTCTTCTATGACATACGTGCCTGTCCGCTCTGGCACGCCCATGTCGAAGCCGTCGATCAGATGAATCCGTTGCCCCAGGAAAAGGGGATCTTTTTGCTGCATGCCTTCCTGCCTCCTTTTGGATATGGACAAGTCCATTTCATCGCTGGATATTTCCACTGTACCACAAGTTGGGCAGGAAGGGACTGTTCGCACATCGCCGCGACTCTGCTCATCATCCTTACCTGCGCAAAAATCCGCCTTCCGAGTTGATGACCTGTCCGGTAATCCATCCGCCCTCCTCGCTGGCCAAAAAAACTGCCAATCGTGCGGCGTCTTCCGGCTGTCCCATGCGGCCCATCAAAAATTGCGACAGCAGCTGTTCTTTCAGTTCGGGTGACATCCAGCCCGTATCGGTAGGTCCCGGATTGATGGCATTTACCGTGATTCCCAGCGGTGCGACCTCGGCAGACAGCGACAAGGTGAAGGCAGAGATGGCTCCTTTGCTTGCCACATAAGCCAATTCGCCGATCATCGGCCCTTGTCCCTGACCGGAAGTAAGGTTGATGATTCTGCCTCCGCGATGCCCGGCCTGCCTCAGGCGACGAGTAAATTCCACGCTCAACAGGCAAGTGGCTCTCACATTGACGGCGTAGTGGGCGTCCAAAGTGTCGGCATCCAAAAGCTCGTAGCCGTCGCGCGTCGAGTGAGCCGCGTTGTTGAAGAGAATCGTCGGATCACTGACTTGTTCCGCAGCAGCATCGAGCAAAGTGACGTGCGCCGCTCGGTCGGACAAGTCGATGGCCATCCCTGCGCAGCGTACCCCAAATTCCTCTATTTCCTTTTGGAAGCGATAGCCCCAGTCCGGTTCTGCCTGCCAATGAGTGAAAAAAATATTCGCTCCTTCCGCAGCAAATGCGCGAGCAATGGCAGCTCCTATCCCTCTGTTATGGCTGACACCGGTAATCACCGCGGTATTTCCCTTGAGTCTCGCCATCGTTTTTCCTCCTCTGACAACAGTAGTTTTCCTGATCTATTTAGACTTTCCGCAGTCATTTTCCTGTTTTTTCAAAAAAATCATTTTCAGGACCTCCGGGATGCACCAAGGTCGGTGAATTCATTATGGATGCCCTTTTGCTGGCTGCTCTCTTGAAAAACGAGGGCTTTACTGCATACGCGAATATCTATAATATTATTTATGGCAATATGATAGAAACATAATTTGTTTTATAGGTATCACGACCGTAGAATAGCCCTTGTGACAACCAAAATCACCAGAGGAGGCACAAGGAATGACGAAAAAAATCTTGATGGTCGTGACCAATCATACTGACATTACGGAAGGAAAACAGACGGGAATCTGGCTGTCCGAATTCGCGGAAGCCTATCTGGCCTTCACGGCTGAAGGATATGAAGTGACCGTAGCAAGTCCGCTTGGAGGGAGTGGGCCGATTGATCCGGCCAGTGTGGATGAACATACAGCGAAAGAAATGTTGGATGCGGCAGGGCATCTGGAAAACACCCAAAAGCTGTCGGAAGTTTCCGCTGCCGAATACGATGCGATTTTCTTGCCCGGCGGACATGGCACCATGTACGATCTTCCTGTGAACGAGAAGCTGCAAGAGTTGCTGCGCGACTTTTATGAGGCAGGCAAAATCGTCGCGGCGGTCTGCCACGGGCCAGCCGGATTGGTCGGCGCTACGTTGTCCGACGGCCAGCCTCTCGTTGCCGGCAAGCGTGTCAATGCCTTTACGGACCGGGAAGAAGCCGACACCGGACTTGCCCCTGCGCTTCCTTTCCTGCTGGAGAGCAAATTGCGTGACCTCGGGGCTATTTTTGTGGCAGCACCGAACTGGGCCGAGCATTGCGAGGTGGACGGCAACCTGATTACCGGACAAAATCCGCAATCGACCGTCGCCGTGACCAAAGCCGTCATCGCAAAACTTGGGTCGGCGCGTTTGTAACAGTTGCCGCATTGTTTTTACCTTGCGGGGCGCACATCAGCAATAGCAGAAGTCCCGTGTCTAAAAGCACGGGGCTTTCCCTGCTTCTGTCGAGCAACATGACGTTTGCCAGAAAGGAGAAGAGTTGCATGGATTTTGAATGGTACCGAAGCTTCATCAGCATTTACAAGCACGGCTCTGTATCAGAAGCAGCCAAATCGCGGATGATGACCCAACCCGCCATGAGTCAGCACCTCGCCGCTCTGGAAGCAGAAGTCGGAGAACCGTTATTTACGAGAACCCCGCGGAAAATGGTCCCAACCGAGCGTGGAAAGGAACTGTATACCCGCGTCGCTCCCCTGATCGAAGGGCTGGAAGAGACGACGCTCAACCTCAAAACCAGCTCCTCCTCTTCCCTGCCTGTCATCAAAATCGGGTCTGCCCACGAGCTATTCCGCGAAAGGATCGCCCCGCATCTGGCGGACTTTCCTCTGCGGGTCATCGCCCATTTCGGTATCACTTCCGCCCTGCTCGACACCCTTCTGGAAGAGAAGGTAGACGCGATCATCACTTCGCAAAGGCTGTCTGCTCCCGGCGTCGAATATCTTCCTTATATGCAGGAGGACTTTGTCATTGTGGCTCCCCGCGATTTTCCCCAGCCCAATCCGGACGATCTCCAGGACAGCGAATCCTGGCTGTCCGCCCAGCCTTGGCTCAGCTATGGACTGGAACTGCCGATCATTCGCCGCTACTGGCGGGAATACTTTCGGAAGCGCCCGCTCTTGCAGGCCGTCCACGTGCTCCCGGATTTACACGCGATACTACGAGCCATCGAGCACGGCGCCGGCATCAGCCTCCTGCCAACGTACATGCTGGCAGATTCCTTGCAGGCAGGCAAGATCAAAATCATTCAGACAGCCGGTCAAGTCCAGAATGATTTGTATCTGGCCTATCTCGTCAAAAATCGAAACGCGCCGCAACTGAAAGCGGCTATCGAATTCCTACGCAGTTGTCTGGATCAGAAAGAGGCCGCTATCTCCGACAGATAGCAGCCTCTTTCTCACTCCTTCCCTGCACAATAGGCGACCGCCTCCTTCAAGAACGCAGCCACTCCCGGTTGATCCTTGTCGTAGTATGCCGTGAACCGCGGGTCATCCACGTACATTTGCGCAAGCCCCATGTGCGCTTCTTTACTGTACTCGGGCCAAAAAAAGCAGAGCCACTCGCGATGCAGCTGTACAGCCTTCTGCGCCAGCTCGCCTGCCGGATCTTTCGTGGCAAAGGCTTTTGCCAACGTCTCGTGGATTGCCTGCTCCAGCTCTTTGACCCGCGCATACTCCTCCTCTGTCATGCCCTTGAACTTTTCGTTCGACCTGCCGACTCGTTCGTCTCCGTATTTGGCGCGAATCTCCTCGCCGTACTGCTTTTCGTTCTCATCGATCAACTCTTGCTTGAAACCCTCAAACTTTTGTTTGTCGCTCATCGTCTCTTTCCCCTCTCTCTGCGCCAGTGTCCGTTCGACGTTCGCAATCAGCGCGTCCAACTGCGCCCGTTTTGCCAGGAGCTTCGCCCGGTGCTCCCGCAGCGCCTGGTCGGCATCAAAGGTCGGCGAGGAAATAATCTCCTTGATCTCTTCCAGGCTCACCCCCAGTTCTCGGTAAAAAAGAATTTGCTGCAAGCGATCGACCTCTGGCTGTCCGTAGATACGATACCCGGACGAATTGATTCTCGCGGGTTTGAGAATCCCGATCTCATCGTAGTAGCGGAGCGTCCGGGTGCTGACACCCGCCAGGAGCCCCAGCTTTTGCACCGTATATTCCATGGCCATCCCTCCTGACGAATTCATCGTACACATTTACGGACCGTTAATGTCAATGCGTTTTCCGCTGGCGAGAGATTCGTCCCGCAAGCAAAAAACTGCCGGCACGTTCTGCGCGGCAGTTTTCTCGAAAGGGAACCTTCCCGCCCTTACAGGCTCGCGAAGGTGTCCGTCAGTACAGGTACGATTTGTTTTTTGCGGGAAACGACGCCTTTGAGGACCGCTTTGTTGTCCACCAGCGTTACATTGTACGCTTTTTCTACAGCGTGCGTCGCGTTACCGATGGCGACAGCTACGGAGTCGTTGTTCAGGATGTCGGTCACGACGAAGACGAACAGATCGAGACCTTTGTCCGCCACGATTTTGGAAACGGCCGCTTCCAGCTCGGCTTGACGACCGAGCACGTCGTTGACGTCTACGGCATTCACTTGAGCGATTTCTACTTTGGCGCTGCCCATCTGGAATTCTTTCGCATCCAGAGAGAGCAGCTGGGCGATGGACTTGTCGCTCAGGTCTGCGCCTGCTTTCAGCATTTCCAGGCCGTATTGCTCCAGATTCACGCCTGCGATTTCCGCCAGCTCATGCGCAGCCTTCACGTCTTGCTCCGTGCAGGTCGGGGATTTCAGCAACAGCGTGTCGGAGATGATGGCAGACAGCATCAAGCCCGCGATGTCTTTCGGAATCTCCACACCGTTTTCCTTGTACATTTTTTTCAGGATGGTCGTCGTGCAGCCGACCGGCTCTGCGCGGAAGTAGAGCGGATTGCTCGTCTCAAAGTTGGCGATGCGATGGTGGTCGATCACTTCCACCACTTGCACTTGTTCGATATCGCTCGCACTTTGCTGACGCTCGTTGTGGTCGACGAGAATGACTTCGCTTACTTCATTCGCTACCGTCTCTACCTGACGAGGAGCTGCTACCTTGAAGTAGTCCAGCACGAATTGCGTTTCGTTGCTGACGGCGCCGAGGCGAACCGGCTCTACGTTTGCGCCCAGCTTTGTTTTCAAATCTGCGTAAACCAGTGCCGAACAAATGGAATCGGTGTCCGGATTTTTATGACCGAAAATGAGTTTTTTTTCCATGATCGTACTCCTTCGTCTTGTTATGGCATCAAGATTATACCATAAGAGCCGACATCCTTGGAATCTATCCTGCTGCTCAATTCTCCATCGTAGACAAATCTCCCGTCGGCAGCCCGAGCTCCCAAGCCTTTAACACGCGGCGCATGATTTTGCCGGAGTTGGTTTTGGGCAGCGTCTGTCTCACTTCGATCAAGCGCGGCGCTGCATGCGCGGCCAGGCGTGTCTTCACGAACTGCTTGATCTCTTCCTTCAGCGCATCGCTTTCTTCGTACCCTTGGCGAAGCGAAATAAACGCCTTGATCACCTCACCGCGCAGCGGATCAGGAACGCCGATGACACCCGCCTCGGCAATAGCTGGATGCTCGACCAGCTTGCTTTCCACCTCAAACGGGCCTACCCGCTCCCCGGACGTATTAATGACGTCGTCCACGCGCCCTTCAAACCAGAAGTAGCCGTCCGCATCCTTGTAAGCGGAGTCGCCGGTCATGAACCAGCCGTTCAGGAAGTATTTCTCGTATTTTTCCAGATGGTTCCAGATCGTGCGCATCATCGCCGGCCACTTCGGCTTGATCGCCAGATTCCCCAGCCGGTTCGGAGGCAGTTCGTTTCCTTCATCGTCCACGATTGCCATCGTGATGCCGGGCAGCGGCTTGCCCATGGAGCCTGGCCGCAGCGGATTACAGCGGAAGTTCGCGCAGATCGACGAGCCGGTCTCGGTCATCCACCAGTTGTCGTGGATGCGCAACTGAAGCACCTCCAGCCCCCAGCGGATGACCTCCGGGTTCAGCGGTTCTCCGGCGGACAGCACATGGCGCAGTCTGGACAGACGATACTTCTGCAGCGGCTGCCGCTCGCCTTTTGCCATCAGCATCCGAAACGCGGTCGGGGCGCTGAACCAGACCGTTACGCCGTACTTTTCCAGCGTAGCATACCATTCATGTGCGTCGAAGCGCCCGCCCCGGATCACACAGGTGACACCATTCAGCCACGGTGAGAGCACGCCAGCCGATGTACCCGTAACCCATCCGGGGTCAGCCGTGCACCAGTACACATCGTCTTCCCGCAGGTCGTACACCCATTGTCCGGCCAGCTTCTGGTGAATCATCGCGTCGTGTACGTGCAGGACGCCTTTCGGTTTGCCTGTTGAACCGGACGTGTAGTTCAAAATCATGCCGTCTTCGCGATCCACCCATTCGATCGTGTACGCATCGCTGGCGTTTTTCATCAGGAGCTTGTACGGAATCTGGTTCGCCTCGGCTGGCTCCGCCGCATCGGCGACAATTACATGCTGCAACTGCGGCAACTCCTTTGTCCGGATGCGAGTTGCCAGCGCAGCCGTCGTGACGACAACCTTGGCACCGCTGTCTTCCAGGCGATCCTTCACCGCTTCCTCCATAAATGCTTCAAACAACGGACCGGCAATGGCCCCGATGCGCAAAATACCAAGCAACGCGATATACAGCTCGGGGCTGCGCGGCATGAAAAGAAAGACCCGGTCTCCTTTGTTCACACCCAGCTTGCGCAAGCCGTTCGCGAAACGCGAGCTGAGCTGCATCATTTCCGCAAAGGTGTAGCTCTCCTCTCTGGAGCCATCCGTGTAATGCAGCGCGACCCGACTGCCCTTGCCTTCCGCGACATGCCGGTCGATCGCTTCGTACACGATGTTCACGTTGCCGGTTTGCGACCAGGTAAATTGCTGTTCGATTTTGTTCCAATCCATCGTTTGAACTGCTTCGTCATAGTTTTGGAGATTTGCCCTGTCATCCAGCATCAAAATTTGGTCTGTTCCCACTTTTTCCACCCCTGGATACACGCAAGTGCGAGTTTTGATCTGTTATATAACATTTTGTTTATTATACAATAACAAACTGTTTTATAACAGACTGTTTTTTTATCTTTCAAAATCGTCTTGCGTCGAATAGAGGCAGACAGGTTGGGGTATTCAAGTGATAATAAATTTTTGACCGGAACCCCTTATGGTAAAAGGAGTCCCGGTCTGCTAAAACACCGGATCATATAGTGGCAGTATCACCTATCCATACTTTCGGTTACTCATGTATTCATCCGCATCTCCCTCCACAAAGCCCCGACCACTATCAGGGTTTTTAGTTTGGTAAAGACGTGGCTTCAATCGTGCCGTGACCTCTAGGGAATACACCTGATATGGGGATGAAGCCCAATATTATATTTTCAGGAGGATTATACAACCTTTAATGGAATACATTCCCGATGGAGGTGTGGGATATGCCGATGTCCGCGTATTATAAAGATTTACGCAAAAAAATCGGAAATGAACTCATTTTCAGCCCTAGTGTCGCAGCCATCATCCGAAACGATCAAGGCGAAGTTCTCTTTATGCTTGATGCCGACACGAAAAGATGGAGCATGCCTGCTGGTGCGATTGAACCTGGAGAAACACCTGCTGAAGCAGTTGTCCGGGAAGTGTGGGAAGAAACAGGACTAAAGGTGAGTGCCAATCGATTGCTTGGCGTATTGGACGGAAAAGATTATCGCTGGATTTATCCTGATGGAAACAAAGTCGAGTATGTGATCTTCGTTTTTGAATGTGAAGTCCGAAGCGGAACTTTACAAGCGATCGACGGAGAGTCAGCAGATTTCAGGTACTTCCCCCCGTCTGCATTGCCTGATCTTCCTTTACCGTACCCCCAAGAGATTTTTTACCCCGGGACAACAGAACGTACTTTCTTTCAAAAAGCATCTTCCGGAAACCATGCAAGTGAGGAGATATAATCGGGATCGTTTTCACAAGCACAACGAATAACCGCTAAAACCTGTTGACATTATAGAACTGCCCCATTGAACTATCAATCCCGTTTGCGCTACCACTATTCTATGTTTTTAGGTTCGCACAAAAGTGAAGTCAATCCGTAGCCTAGACCGAAAATGATCCCGGATGATGCAAAAAATGAGTTAAATAGCAGAGTTTCAGGTGAGAATAAACTGCCGCCTCCAAAAAGCATCAGAATGAGGGCTGTAGGCAAAAGAAAAGTACTCGCACAAAAAATAGGATAAGAAACGAAACGTACGAATTTACGCTTTACTTTTCTTTCTAGCAAATAACAGATCAAAAGATACAGCGGAACTAAGATGATAACATAAGGAATTGAAGTCCAAAACACTAGCGCTTGCTTGTCACCTCCAAGAGTCTCTTTCCAACCTAGCCAAAGAATGCCCTCATAAGAATAAAAGCCAGCCCAGTAAGAAAGAACAAATACCATTATCAATAAAGCATATCTCAACAGTCTCATATCCCCACTCCTTTCATGGCGGTCAAAACCTAAGAAACGTTGAGGATTTTCTTGCATGATCCTGCCAGCCATGTTACATCAGCCAATCCAACATCAGCCATAATATACCAAATTCTCGTGTTTAGAGTCACGGTAACTTTTTTGGCTTTTTCAATCGATCACCTCCCCTATTTATTCGACACTCAAAAAAACTGCGAAAACCACCAAATTGAAAACATTGATTTATCAACGGTTTTGAACGGCAAAAGGGGCGTCTCCAAGTCAAAAAATTGACTTTTGAGACAGCCCCCTTGGATATTCCTTGCCCTTACTGTAATGTTGCGCTCTGCAAACGTTTGATGCAAACGTCATTCTTCTGCCGGCAGCAGGATGATCCTTCCATCTTCCCTCTCGATTCGCAGTTTCCCTCCCGCTCCGATTGCCTCGAGATATTCGCGGGGAATCTGCACGCGGCCCGCCTGATCCAGTACAGCCAGCTCCTCGTGCTCTTCCGCTTCCTGCGGCAGATCGTCATTCTTTCGCCGCAGCAGCTCGCTGGATGTTTTCCCGTCCCGGATCGCCACTACCCGCTCCACCTTGCGAGCCAGAGCCATGTCATGCGTGACGATCACTATGGTCAGCCCAAGCGACCGATTCAGCTCCTGAAACAGGTCCAGGATGAGCGCGGCTGTTTTGGTATCCACGCTGCCGGTCGGTTCATCTGCGAGTAGCAGCTGCGGCTCGTTCGCCAGAGCGATGGCGATGGCGACCCGCTGCTGCTCGCCTCCGGACAGTTCGCTCAGCCTGTTCTTGCGGCGATGGCCGAGTCCGACCAGTTCAAGCAGCTCCACGGCTCTCTCCCGCTTTCGCTTGCCTCCGAGCAGCATGGGCAGCTCCACGTTTTGCTGCGCAGTCAAGTACGGGATCAGGTTGCGGGCGTTGTTCTGCCACACGAAGCCGACCGTTCGCAAGCGGTACTGAACCAGCTCGCGCTCCGTCATGCGGAACAGGTCTTTGCCCGCCACATACAGCTTCCCCGCAGAAGGGCGGTCCAGCCCTCCCAGCATGTTCAACAGTGTCGATTTGCCGCTGCCGCTGTTGCCGATGATTCCCATCAGCTCGCCGCTTTCCACTTTCAGGTCCAGACCTTGCAGCGCCACTACCTCCAGATCGGCTGCCTTGTAAATCTTGACCAGATTTTCGCAAACGATCACGCGATCAGTCCTCCCCCAGCTTCACAGCCTGATGGATTTGCAGTCGGGACAGCATCGCACACAAAATTGCGACACCTGTCAGGAGCGTCAGCCCGACGAACGATTGGATCACCCATTCGTCCCCCTTGTTCGTCACGATCGCGAACGGAGGAACCTGCATCTGTGCCTGCAAATACAGCCCAAGGGCAGGCAGAAACAGCAGATTTGCCAGCTTTCCTGCTGTCATGCCCATGAAAAACGCCCAGCCAAACGTCAGCAGCTGCTCCCAGGCAAGAATGCGAGTCAGCTGACCAAACGGCATTCCCATCGCCCGAAATACTCCGTACTGCAGCTTGCGCGCTCCTAGTGTGAGCACCCAGTACAGGATGTAGCCGAGAAACGTAATCAGCATCGACAAAAGAAACCCGAGCGTAAGAGCGCCGTTCAGCCCCAGGTAAAACGCGCTGTTCTTGAGCTCGATCAGCTTTTGCCTGGCGTTGTCCAGCGAGACGAGCCGAACGCCAAGGCCGGATAGCCCGGCATACAGATCCTCCGAAGACGCGTCCGGCTTCATTTTGAGCCATACTTCATACGGCTCCACGCGCATTTTATCCTGCACAAACGGCAGATTTGCCACGATCAGATACGAATGCTCCTTCTTTCCATACGTCACCTGCTCCGGAACCGGGCTCCACCCTGGCCAGTAGTCGACGATGGCGTACACGATCACTTCGACCTTTCGCGATTGCTTCCACCCCATCTCGATCGTCTGCCCTTCCGAAACGCCCAGCTGTTCCGCGAGGCTTCGCGAAATCACTACAGCGCTCGGCTCCTTCGCCAAAAGATTCAAATATTCGTTGAGATGGTGGGGCAAAAGAGCCGGTTTCCACCAGACGGTCTGCCCAAATTCCTTGGGGTCGATTCCCATCAGCGTCACTTCGGAAACCTTGTCATCGTCATACCGCGCTTCTGCCAGTTCATTCACGTATACTTTGGCAGCGTGCTTTACACCGGGCAACCGTGTGTAGGGCGCAAAATCCGGTTCCTCGTACTGAATGGGAGGGGCCTCGGGAACGTTGACATCCGTCTCTGCCCCTTCTCCCCCGCTGCGCGGCCCCCGGTGCAGCAGCACCTTCACCTCATCGCTGTTCCAATCCGCCTGAAAGCGCACATCTGCACCGTTGCCATAGCGAATCTGCTCCTCGGCATTCTGGTTGATTGTCCGTGCGGTGCTTGCGCTGAACATCCCGACCGCTACCGTTATCGTGACAAACAACATGAGAAACTGGTATTGCCGCGATGCCCTGCCTACCTGAACCAGTGCGGTGTGCAAGGAAAGCGGCCAAATGCGCCGTCCCAGCCGCTGCACCATTCGGATCAGCAAAGGATACAGCCTGAGACAAAGCAGGCCGAACCCGAGCGAGAACAATACAGGCACGAAAAAGAGCAGAAAATCGACAGAGAAAATGCCTTGCCCTTCGTTCCCAGCTCCGCTGTTTTGGCAGGAATACCAGCCGTACCCGGCGATCAGCAGCAGCCAAACATCGAGAAAGAGGCGGTGCCAGATGGATGTTCCCGTCATTCTCGCTGCCGCTTGCTTGTGGGTCACGATGTTTTGCCGCGTAGCCAAGACGACTGCCCCCAGGATGAGAGCGACACAGCCAAGCACCGTCCAGCCGGCGTAGGCAAACACATCGCCATCCAGCGAGATGTCCAGGCTGGTCCGGTCCACAAACTGGAGAAAGCCGTTGGACACGCCGAGCAGCTTGCTTAGTCCGACCCCTGCGAACGGACCGATCAGCAAAGCGACTGCACCGAGTATCACGAGCTCGACCAGATAGATGGCAATCACCTGCATCCGCCCTGCCCCGCGGCTGCCCAGCACGGCAATCTCCGTTCGCTGCCGCTCGACAATCAATCCGGCCACCATGACCAGGTACAATCCGAGCATGACAAAAATGGGAATGTACAACGACCAGAGAATCGTCCTGAACTTCTGGCTTTGTTCCTCGTACTTGTTCAAGATGCTGCTGACAGGGAAGTTGACGCCGAATTCCGACTTTTTCAGCCCTTGCTTCTGCAGATAGCCCTCGATGGCGGGAACGACGGACATGAGCTTTTCCTTGTCGTTGACGCGAAACGACTGGTAGCGGAAGGCCACGTACATCCGCGCAGCTGTTACCTGGTTCTTTTCCTGCAAAAAGGATTGGCGAAACAGCTCGTCATCCAGCACGAAGCCTTTGGTATACTCGCTTGCAGCCGCGAACCAGTACGGATCGTTGCCCGCTTTTTCGGAAAAGGCGCCGACCGGCTTTACCAAAATCGTCTGGCCCTTGGTTTGACCGCCGCGGGTCTGCGATAATTCATAGACACTCCCCAGCACCATCTTTCGCTCTTTCAACGCTTTTTCCGTCACTAACGCCTCGTAGACGCCATCGACCGGCTCTTTTTCCGGGAGCCGTCCATCGACCAGCTCGATATGCTGAGCAAGGCCGCTCAATGCGTAGAGGGGCGCCTCTTCCGCCTGTGCCGGACCTGGTTGCCCGCTCCGGACGGCCGCATACGGAATGGTCCGCAAGACCGTCACGCGGTCGTACAGCGGCACCCCAAGCGAATCGACGACCTGCTCGTCCAAATAGGCGGACACCCGGTCAAACAGCTCGCCATCTCGCTCGTGAAGCTCATTGCGGTTGATCGACACGAGCAATCCGCCGGGGAAATGCTTCACTGTTTGCTGGTAGGCTTCCAGCTCCTTGGTCAACAACCGCTGCAGCACGCCTGCTGTAAAGGCCGGTATGCTGGACACGAGTCCGACGGCAACGACCAGTCCCAATAGCAGGCTGATGGCGAGCCAGCGGTTGTTCAGCAGTTTCCGCAAAATCATTTGCAACATGGCCACTCGCTGTTCCCCCTATTCCAGGATCACCAGCTGACCTTCCGCCAGTCCGCTAATGATCTCTGCCTGCGTGTTGTTTTGGATGCCAATTTCGACATCCACTTCTTTTTTCGTCTTGCCATCCAGCACCTTGACGTACTTCCTGCCCGAAAATTCATGCAGCGCTTGTTTCGGAATGATGAGCGCCTGCTCCTTTTGCTCCAGGATGACTTCGATGGTGACAGGAGTCCCGAGCTGGACGCCCTCCGGCAGCTTACCAGGGAAAATGAGCAAGCTCCGTTGATACAGTTCCGCCACGTCCTCCGGCAATCCGGAAGGGACACTGCGCGGCGTCTGCACCACGACACCTTGTGCCTTCTTTCCTCCCTGAATCGTCAAGGAGACCTTCATCCCTTCCTGCACATCCTTTAGCGCCTCCTTGTCCGGTGCAGAATAGAGGACATGCAGCTTGGTCGGATCACCGACGGTCACCAGCTTCTGGTAAGCGTCCACTTCGTCTCCCACCTGTACATTGCTGACGAACAAAACCGTGCCGTCGATCGGGGAGACGAGCCTGGTTTCCGTCCATCTGCTTTCGAGATTGGCCAACTCGACCTGTTTTTGCTGCAAATTGAGCTTGGCTCGCTCTACCTCGTACTCCCGCTCTTTCGGGTCCTGCAGGGCAGCCAGGGACAGCTTCGCCTTCTCCCACTCGATGGCTGCCAGCTTGGTCTCGCTCGCCTTGGCGTTCATTTCCGCCTCCTGCACATCGAGCTTGGCCTTCTCCACTTCATAAGGACGCCCGCGCTGTGCTTCCAATAGCTCCAGCTTCGCCTTGTCGACCTCGTAGCGCGCAGTTACAATCTCCCGCTCCAGTTCAGCTGCGTCCAGCTCTGCCAGCACCTGTCCCTTTTTCACCTGGTCGCCGCTCTTGACGGAAAACGATTGGAGGCGCAGCCCTTTCGTCTCTTTGAAAAACAGCTCCCGTCTGTCTGCCGTCGTAATCGTGCTGCTTCCCTTTACGCTTTTCACGATCGTCCCGCGCTCTACCTTGGCTACCTCGTACTGAACGGGAGCAGGCTCTACCAGCGGAGGGGCCAGAATCGGTTCCTCCTTGGGAAACAGCGAGCATCCCGACAAAAGCAGCGAAAAGGAAGCCGCCAGCCAGACCGCCCGCTTAGGAATTGGCTTGCTGCCAGCTGCGGATACAACCGTCTTCCAGTTCGTATACATCATCGGCCACCTCCATCACACTTGGGTCATGAGTGGTCATCACAATACTCATCCCGTCTTCCTCCACCAGACTGCGGAACAACCTGCTGATCGCAAGCCCCATCCGGCTGTCCAGCTCCGCCGTCGGCTCATCTGCCAGCAGCAAAGCAGGCCGATGCACGATTGCGCGGGCAATCGCACAGCGCTGCTGCTCGCCGCCGGACATTTCAAACGGGCGATGCTGGGCGCGTTTCCCCAGACCGACCCGCTCCAGTGCCTGCTCGACCCGCTTTGCCCACTCTCTGGAAGATACGCCGGACAGGCGCAGGCTGAATTCCACATTTTCCGCCGCAGACATGAGCGGAAACAGGCCAAAGGATTGGAAGACGAAGCCCATGCGGTTTCTTCTCAGCCAGGTTCGTTCCTTTTCTGACAGGCTGCCGATTTCCTTTCCCTGAAAAAAGACCTCTCCGGCAGTCGGCCGATCCAGTGCGCCCAGCAAATTCAGCAGCGTCGTCTTGCCTGATCCGGACCTGCCCTTGAGCACAACCAGCCTCCCAGCCTGTACCCGCAGCTCCACTCCTTGCAGGGCATGCACAGCAGTCGGGCCAGTTCCATAGAGGCGTTTCACCCCTTTTGTCTCTACAATCGGCTCCAAGATGCTACCCCCACCATTTTCTGACAGAATTATTCGGATATTATCATAACTTAAAAAATAATTTGAATCGATAAAACCATAATAAATGAATGTAAAAAAATATAAAAAACGCGCCACTCTCAACAAAACCGGAGGCTGCTCATCTCCGCATCCTGCTGAAAGGGGCGCATTCCGTCCTCGCCAACCGCATGGAAAAGCTGCTCCGCGCGTGTTGCGGGAACAGCCTGTCTCCTATGCGACCACAAACGCAAATGAGAATGTACGGACCAATGCCGCTTTCTTCTCCGTTGTGCCTTAGCGTCCTGCTCACGTAAACAAAGTCAGCTGCTCATGCTCGCTCAGCCGCAACAGTGAATACGGATCATGATCCCGGAAAAAGGCGTGTTTGATCTCCCGCTCCTTTGTCATGATCAAGGCTTCGCCGCTGGCAGATGCGCGCAAACGACAGCTGTATACGACGGGAAAATAATCCCGGATGAATTTGCCCTCGGCATGAGCGGTCAGGGCAATAAGCTGAAAGCCTAACTCGTTGGCGATGAAGAAAACAGGGTCCAGCACGTGTTCACTGGAGGCCTTGCCGAACGGATTGTCTACGATGACTGTCCGAAAACGCTTGCCCGTTTGCTGGATATGCTGGCGCTTTTCCGCCAGGTAGTTAAGGATACCCAAAAAGAGCGTCATGTTTTTGCTCCACTTTTCCCCGCCGGACCACTTGTTTGAATCTTCCCAGGAGGAGAGCGCCCCGCTCACTTGTCCGTCTTTGCTTACCTTCCGACACTTCACCCGAATGCTGTCATTTCCCATGACGATGCCAAGGAGCGATTTGGACTGCAGAGACGTGTAGATGAACTTCTTCATTTTTCCTGCGTCCTCCTTCCCTTCCGCGTCCTTGTACTCGTCCCCGTCCAGCCGGTTCAGCATCCAGTCGACGTGCTGACGGAGAAGCTGCTTTCCGATCTCCTCTTTCCATTCCGGGACATGGAAGCTGTATACTTCCTTCCTGCCACTCTCCACTTGTACGCTCGTCTTTTTCGGGATCGTCTTCAGCTCGACGGCAATTCGCTGCAAATGGGTGTGCACGATTGTAATGAAATCTTGCAGTTCTTTGTCCCGGCCTTGCAGGTTATCCTCCAGCACCCGGATACTGGTGGCGATCGTCCTGGTCAACGTGTCCGCCCATTCCTGCACCTCGTAAAATTCCTGCTTGTTCTGGATTCCGGCGATGGCTGTATTCCGCAATTTGTGATTTTGGATCTGCCTTTCGCAAAATTGCCTGAATCGGTCCTTTTCAGCCGCGACCTTCCCTAATTCCTGCTGTTCAGCCTCCTGCTTTCGGGAAAGCGCCCGGATTCGCTTTCGCGCGGTGGCCATCCGTTGGTATGGAAAGGCGAGCAGCTCTTCTTCCAACACCGGGACATCCGCAACGGCAGCTTCGGCAAAACGGTAAGCTCCGTTCTTGACCTCCAGTTCCCGGATGGTATCCTCCAGCTCTTTGGCTGCCAGGCGAAGGGTCTGCTTTTGCGTCAGCAAATACTCCTGCTTCGCAACCGTATCCGCTTCCTCCTGGTCCAATCTTTTTTGCACGTCTTCGAGATCGCCTTCAAACGTATCCAGCGGCTCGTCGCCAAATTGCTCCGCGTACTTCTCCTGCAATGTCACCAGGCGGCCGTTTTGTTCAGACAAGCGATTGTTCCGCTCTTCCGTCACGTCGCGCTGGGTTTCGACCCTTTTTTTCAATTCTGCGACCTTCCTGACCGTACGTTCATACTGGACTTCCCCATCCACTGGATAGACGACCGGATGCTCCAACGGCCGAACCAGCTTGACCAGCACCAGATCCATTCCCCGCTGATTCGCCTCGATCTCCTTTTTCAGACGCTCGATTTCCCGCTCCAATTCCGCGCGGCTCGCTTGCCGATCGCGCAACGTATTCGTCAATTCCTCGCGCTCCGCTCGCAATCGTTCAAAGGAGAAACGGGGCGAGCGCGGCTGGAAGTCCCTCACCTGTCCATAGAGCCACTCTCCGCGTAGCTGGGCCAAAGCCATGGCCTTCTCTTCCCGCTCTTCCTGCAGCTCGTATTCCTGCGCGTCCAATGCTTTCAACGCCTTGCCCAGCACTTGCAAGTTTTGCTGCAAAAGCTCCTCCTCGCGCAAGAGCTCATCCTCTTGTTGTTTCGCGTCCTCCCATACTTTTTTCTCCTGCATATACAGCTGCGCCTCTTGCAGGCGATAGCCCAACGTCTGCTCCCACCCTTTTTCCTCGGACAGCTTGTCGCTGTAATGCTTTCTTTCCTGCTCGAGCTTCTTGATTTGCTCCGTATGACTCGCGATTTCCTTCAGACAACGATCTCTGTGCGCCTGGCATTCGTCTCGCTGCCGCGTCCAGTCAGCGTACCGCGTCTGCGGATAGTCTGTATAAAAACGGATAAGCTCATTTTTCAGCTGGTACAGCTTCTGGAATGCGGCCTCCTTGTCTTTGCGTACTTGAATGACTTCAGCTGCTTTTTCCAGCAGTTCCTGCTTCCACTTCTCAAACCGTTCCGGGTCCAGATTGTCCTGCCAATGACTAGGAATGATTTGGCGGTACGAGAATGAATCGTTTTCGCCTGCTTCCAGCCATTTTCGCGCTTCCTGCAAGGAAAGGAGGATGACAGGAGTGCGCAGCAAGTCTGCGTGTTTTTGCAGCTTTGCAGCCAGTTGCTCGATTTCCTGTTCGGTCGCGATCAAAGCTGCGGCCCAGTAGGGGAAACGGGCGGTGAGCGTTTCCAACGCCATCTCCCCGCGCTGCAACACACCCTGGAGAAACTGCGGTCCGGTTTCCAGATAGTGAAACGACTCACTCCATTTGGCAACAAGCGCAGCCAATTCGGGGTCGGCCGCATACACATCGCCCTTCGCGTATTCATCGTGCAGCCTCGTCACTTGCCGCTCCCGCAAGAAGGCCTCTTCTTTCTCCCGCTCCAGAATCGCCGCCTTATCCATTACCGTTTGGGTTACGCTCTCCTGTCTGGTGTAGAGCGAGTCAAGGTAGGCAAGTCTGGGGATCTGTTCGATCAGGCTTGCCAGGACAGCCTTTTGTTGCTTCTCGGCTTCCACGCACTGCAGCATCCAATGATTTGCCTGCTCTTGCCAGGACAAAAGCTCCTTGCGCGTCTCCTCCAGCCTGCCCTCCAGCTTTGCCTGCTGTTCCTCGCACGCTTTGATGTGCTGCTGGTAAAGGCTTTGGTTCTCCTGATTTTTCCTCTGTTCTTCCTGCCAGATAGGGATGCTTTCTTCGACGGTTTCGCGGAGCGGATTGCTCAAAATATTCCCAGCTATTCTCTGCTGGTTTTTGGAAGCGCCTTCCATCCGCTCGCGCACGGCTGCTTGCTTGCGCTTGTTTGCTTCAAGGCGTTCCCGCTCTTGTTCGCTTTCGGTTCGTCTGGCCTTTTTTTGCTGGAGCAGACTGTCCAGCTGGCTGCGGATCATGCTCTCCTGCTGTTTCAACTCTTTTTCCGCCTGGTCGTAATGTCCGCGAATCTCTCGGTTCGTCCGCTCAAGCGCCTCTTTGATCTGGGAAATATCCTGTTCTTCATCCAGCCTCGCGATCAGCGATTCGGCCAGAGCCCGCTTTTCTTCGGCCACCTGCTTTTGTGACTGGTATTTGGCGTATTCCAGTGTGTATTGGTGGTGTTCCGCCCGTTCGGCTTCCTGCGTCAATTTTTCCAGCTTTTGCGATTCCTCACGCCATTCAGTGCCGCATTGCTTCACGACAGCTTCCTGGGCTGCAATATCCCGGGATGCCTTTTTCCGCTGGAGAATATGGCGCTTTCTCTGCAGTTCAGAAAGCTGGCTCTCGATTTTTTCCGCCTCCGCTGTCACCAGCAAAAGCTCGTTACGAGCGTGCTGAAACAGCGCCTTTGTCCATTCCTTTTCCCGTTCGAGCAAGTCTCTCGATTCCTGATACTTGGCAAACACCTGTTGATATTGCTGCACATACATCTCCAGCAGCTGACACTCCTGGATCTGCATACGGAGCTGCTTGCTCTGCTTGAACTGCTCCCGCTGCTTTTCAAAAATTTCCGCGAAGGCCTCGCCATTGTTGCCGTTGATCGCCTCTTCCACCGTAGGGATCAACAGCTGCGACACCAGCTGATCCGTCGTCTTGCAATCGTCGAAAAAAATCTCCACGCCGCCCTCTGCTCCGTTTATCGTTGCGATTTTGCGCCACTCGGCGGGGATTAGCTGGAAATGCTCTTCCAGATAGGCATGGTACTCCTTGATCGTCGCAAACGTATGCGCATTCATATGCCGGGAGCTCATCTGCGCGTAGTATTCCTGCATTTCTCCCTTATCTGCCGGCCGCTTCCGCCCAAACACTCCTTCCTTGGAAAAGGGAATGTCGTCGATCGAATGTGGGCTTCCCTCTTCGTATTCACACACATAGCGCAGCGAATCGAGGTCGTTGTTGTGCAAAAACAAGGTGACAGCGGTCAGGGCGTAACGGCGGGGAGAATCGCCGGTAATCCACTCGATGGCGATATGAGCAGGAGTGCCGGCCAAGGATAACGTCTCCCTGATTTTGCGTCCCGCCAATTCTTGATGCGGCAGCACGGCTTGCAGGGCCGTCTGGATAAAGACGGTTTTCCCTCCGCCATTTTCGAGCAAAATCGCCCCGTTATGCCCGTCAAAGACGAACGTCTCATCGTTATAGCGCTTGCTTCCGCCCTCATAGATCACATTGGTAAAGCGAATTTTGGAAATGACGGGCATTTACGCTCCCTCCTTCTGCTTCTCCAGCCCGGAAATGAAGTCCAGAATCCCCCGGTTGTAATCCGCGTCCATGTAGTACCGCTGAATAATCGTCTTGGCTTTTTCCGTAAGTGTCAGCTCCTGATTCCCCAAATCCGCGATCAGACCTTGCTCCCGCAAAAAGTTCTGGACGAGAGACAAAAATCCCAGGCGGCTGTTCGTCCGTCCATCCTGCTGCCTGGAGGACTCGCGCAAATCATCGATAGCCTCCCATTTCTCCACCAGCAGACTCCAGTTGTACTCATAATCGGCGTCAAGCTGTTGCAACCGCTCCGGGCCGTGCTCCTTCAATGTCTGCATGCGCGCATCGATGCTCTCCAACCAGCTTCCCAAAGTGATGAAGTCCCGCGTCATTTCCGTCGAGTGGTAGCTGTCGTAAAACTCGCCGAACAAAATGAGGATGGCTACGTACATCATGTACAAATCGATGTTTTTTGCCTTGGCGGGCAAGTATTCTTTTTTCAGTGTGGCATTCTTTAAATGGAACGGAGAGCTTACCGCGATCGGGACCATGTACAGCTTGTCCCCTGCCGGGATGACGGCACAATCCACTTCGCGCGCGAACTGCTCCACCAACCCCCTGATCACGTCATTGCCGACGTACATTCTCATGCTTTCCGTATCGGCTTGCCCGTCCCGGCTGAGCTGGGAATAAATGCGAAAGGCGGCCAGCACCTGTTCGTTGTCATACATCGGAACTCTCCTCCCTGCGTAGCTTCATATCTTGTATTTCAAATCGCTTCGTGAGCTGCAGGTGCTCCGCCAGCTCGATTACCTGGATGCGCTGCCCGGGCTGCAGCAGGGCCGTCACTTCCCCCAGCAAATGATGATCTTCCTCTTCTCTCGCCTTTTTCAACGGGGAGCGCTGATGCAGCAGCAGCCAAAAGTCGTAAAAGGAACGATGATGCAACCAGTGCTCGTGTCCGTTTTCCCGCATATGCCGGGCAACTTGCGACAATGTGACCTCTCCTTGCTCGCCGAGAACACCAAGAACATAGCGCATGATTTTACCGAAGTTTTGCTGCTGGACGATTGTCTGCTCCTGCTTCTCTTCTTCCGTTACATCTTCAAAATCGTCCTGACCTTCCTCCTCCTGGTCGCCGCCCACCCGCTGTTTTTCAAACACCGCCAGCGGCGACCAGCCCGAATGCTGCTCCAGTGAAAGAAACGGCACAAGCAATGTTCTCGTCGCGGTCATCGGGAGAGGGGAAGAGCTCAGGCGGGCGACGATTTCCTGGTCAAAATTGAAAGATTGCAAAGCCACATGATAGAGTGTTTCCTGCGCCGCCTGCAGAGCGGTCGTTTTCAGCGCGATGCTGTCTTTCAACAGTTGGGTGTGGGCAAAGTGCACCTCTCCCAGTTCCCGGTCGATCCGCAAAATATACTCGTACGCCCGCTGCTCCTTTTCTCCTTTGCGCTCGTACAGGAGACGCTCTTTCGTTTCATCGACAAACCCTTGCAGCTCGTGAAATTCTTCATGCTCTCTCGTGAGACGCACATGGATGTCTTCAATGACTTGCTTGTAGCGCAAATATGTCTCTTCCGAAATAATGTTGCGCTGCACTTCATGCTTCATCCGCACCATGCGCTCCTGCAAAGCTTCTACATCTATGCGCATCTCGCTGATTTGCCGGAGCGCTCCTGCGAACTCGCCTTTTTCCAGCTGTTTTCGCAGCAGCAATTGATTGATCGACAAATGAAACTCCCGGAAAAACTCCTTGGTGGCAAAAACCAGCTCCAGCCCGTCTTCATCGAGCGAGTAATACTGCTTGTTGGCCGCTATATCTCCCCTCTCCGCTTTCAAGATCGAAAACTCCACCTTGTCCATCTGCCGCGTCTCCCAATTGTAAAAGCTCCGGTAGTTGCGTTTGCCGCTCGCAGGCCGGAATGTCTCCACAATCGTCCGCGCCAGTTTCTCGAATCCCCCATCGTCCAGGTCGATTTCCCCCTGGTTCATCTTCATGAGAAAGGCGGCAAGCTCTTGCACTCCCGTCTTCTTGTTGCGGATTAACATATTTTCAAAAAAGAACAAGAGAGCCAGCAGCCCCAACCCGAACATATCGATGGGCCGCTCCTGCCGATCTTTTTCCCGCTTGGCATCCAGCTTGTGCAAAGGATCAAACAAAGCGAGACGCTGGATACGCTCCTTGTAGCCGTCCAGCACACTTTCCAGCTGCTCATGTTCCACTATCGTTCTCCTCCCATCCCCCTGCTCCCGAAGCGAGCAGCCTGTCCCGCAATGCCTCTGCCGGAATCGCTTCTTGCGGCAAATACTCTTTGTTTGCCAGCAACGCCGAAATTTGCCTGCTTTCTGCGTCCGCAAAGAACGCAGCGAAATGTTCCAGCGCTTTTTTGTTCACGCGTTGTCCTTCATTTCCGCCAGATGGCTCCTGCCCGAGCAATGCCCGGTACAGTTCAACTGCCGGCACTGCCCCGCATTTTTGGAAAAGCGCATGCCAGATCGCCAAGCCTTCATGATCCAGGTCGCCAAAATATTCAAACACATGGCGTGCGTCCCGTTCCACCCCCAGCTGCTCTGACAAGCCGTCGATTCCCGAGACGACCTTCCAGCCCGCTCCGTAAATCAAGGTCGCAAAGGGAAGCGACGTGAGGATGGGCAGTATCGCGTAGTAAGTGGTTTTGTTTTCGACGATCAAGTGGCGGTACGCACCCTGGTTTTCTGCAGCCTGCCGCAGATGGACCGCAAACATAAGCGGATCAGGCATGGTCGCAATCTTCAACTGCTCCCATAGCCCGATCGTCTCCAGCAGTTTGCGTCCTCCCTTCTCATCGATCCACTTTTCGTCCCCCACCAGGTGAAAAGAACGCTCAGGCGCCGTCGCTTCGCTCTGCGGAAATCCCTGCTTGGTGAGATAGTTGTGCACTTGCCGGATGTACGGCAAATCTTTTCTCCATCTCGATTCAGCCAGACGAAAATAGACGTCCAGCCTGATACTCGGATGAAAGTGCAGCTGCGCTTGTTTTATTTCTTGCTTGATCGGCTGCGAAAGCACGGATTTCTGGATGCGGTAAGTCATGGGAAGCGGCGGATTTTTGACGTTCGTCCCGGAACTGCGGACAGGAATGAGAATCTGGTTGTCCAGCAATGCTTGCATGGTCTGGTGAAATTGCAGGTACGTTGTCTGCGGATCAGCCCAAGTTTCGAGCTGGCCGAGGGATATTTTTATGTTTTTACAGGACTTTAGATGCTTGAGAAATGTTTCGTACATCGAATTGGATCACCCTTTTCTATTATAGGGCAAGAGGAGGGCGGGGCAGGCGGGAATTTTTCGGGGGTGGGGGGATTGCTGTTTTTCGTATTTTTTGTTGCTAACCTTAATTCCCAATTCTTCACTTTAAATTCTTCGCCTTCCTCTCAAAATGAACATGCAGCCGATACAAGCAAATCTCCTTCGTCCACGCATACAAAATCTGCTTGTCCTCCGGAGCAATGTCAAGCCGCAAGGAGAACACTCCGTTTTCAAAAGCCGCCAATCCTTTGGAACTGCCGCTCCACTTGCTCATCGGCATATCGGCGATCAATCTCGCTACACCCTCCTGTTGGTAGACCCATAATCGCTGTGAAGACTTGTCCGAGAAATCAATCTGTTTTCGGAACTCCTTTTCCATCAAGTACCCGTGAAAAAATGGCGCCACTTCTTCTGGTGTAACAGGCTGATGCCATCTCTCGCTCCCTCGCCCCAGCATGTAAAGCAGTACAATCATTTTGTAGCTTTTGGACATGCTCGTGCCCTCCAACTCGTACAACCATTGCTCATGCCGATGCAAAACTTCCCGTTCCCGATCGGTCAACTGTCCGGCCCAGTCCAAAAAGCGAATGTACGACTTGAACTCCTGCTTGTACTCCCGGCTGTTTTCTCTACCGTGCAAATGAAGTTCGAGATAGGTTGGGCGACGCCCCAAGTCTCGTTTTACCTCTTCAAAAGCATGCAGCAGCTTTTCTTTCCGTGGCTGCTTGATGCGCGCCAGTTCTTGCAATAGATTGATTACGCCCGTCTCCAATTCGATATGACATGTTTCGGGCAAGCTAGGCTGCCATTCCCTGCTTTTTCCATCCCCGTTGTGATTCATATCAAACAAACTTAGCTTTACATCCGCATTTCGGTAATTTCCGATCAGATCGATGATGGCGCAATACGCTTTGCCAGGATGCAAACGCAGTCCACGTCCGATTTGTTGGGTAAATACGGTCAAGGATTCGGTCGGCCGGACAAACAGCAGGGTGTCAACAGAAGGAATATCTGTCCCTTCATTGAACAGGTCCACGGTAAAAATCACTTCCAGCTGCCCCGCCCCGATCTGCCGGATTGCTTCTGCCCGAGACATTTCCTTTGTTTTTGAGTGAAGGCTTAAAGCCCGAATTCCTTTGCGCTGAAAAAAGGTTTTCAGAAATTCCGCCTGACGGATGGAAGAGCAAAATGCCAATGTTCTCGTCTGTTTGTGCTTGCACCACGCAGCAAATATTTTCTCAGCCATTTCTTCCTTTAATTGTACTTGCATGAGCTCTTCTTCATCATAACGCGTTCCTAGCCAAGTAAGCCCGGAATAGTCGGTGTCGTCATAAACGCCGTAATAAAAAAAGGGAGCCAGCCACCCTCGTTGCACCGCTTCCAGGAAATCCAGCTGGAAAGCAACGTTTCCTTCACACACGGCGTAAATGTCTTTGCCATCCCCCCTGTATGGAGTAGCCGTGATACCAAGCAAGAAGGAAGGACGGAAATAGTCAATGACTCGTTGATAAATGTTTGCTCCCGCATGATGGAATTCGTCCACGATGATCAAGTCGAATTCATCTGGACGAAACGATTTCAGATGTCGCACGGAGCTCAAGGTATAGATTGACGCAAATACAGATGCCGCTTGGCCTTCCTTGCTTTTGCCATCATAAAGCCCGCATGTTCTTTCCGGCATGACTTCCAGAAAGGAGCGCCGTGCTTGATGAAGCAATTCTTCCCGATGAGCGACGAATAGTACCCTTTTGAAGTTTCTGGCGAAAAAAGCGGCCAGATACGTTTTTCCCAGCCCTGTTGCCATCACGACCATCGCTTTGGCATAGCCTTCGCTCACCGTTTTTTCCAATTCTTCGAGAGCCATCTGCTGGGCTGGACGAGGAGCAACTTCCCCATACGCGGGGGCCGCCTCTTTTACTTCGTGGTAACTGGATTCCTCCATGTATTCGGTTGCTGGCACCGTCATTTCTATTTCTTCCGTTTCCGTCCACGGCCTTCCCAATGGCAGAAGTGCTCTGTGGTTATCTTCATACGCTTTTTCATACAACAGAAGTGTCTCGCTGTTAAGTGATACGGTTTGCTCGTGATAAAACAGTTGCAGAAATTGAAGCTGCGCCTCATCAAATGTGATCGGGGAAGTCTTGGCTTCCATAAGAAGATTCCATTCGACTCCATCTGTTAGCGCCGAGCGTGACATGTTAGATGAGCCGACAATCAGTACACCCTCGTCTTCTTGCTCATATTGCATCAATGCTGCCTTGGGATGAAAAGCGGTTCCATTGCTTTGCCACAAGCGCAGTTCCAGTCGGGGATCAATCTGAAGCAACTCCCGCAAAGCACGCGGCTGTGTCACAAATAAATAATCCCCTGCCAACACTTTCACGTCTGCTCCCCGCGTGGCCGCTTCTTTCAGATGCGGATGCAGCAGTCGCACGCCGGACTCCATGACAAACGAAGAGAGAAGAAAAATGCTGGATGATTTTTTCATCTGATGAATAAACTCGGCGAGAAGATTTTCTGTGATGAGTCTTACTTTCGTCATTAATCCTCCACCTCATGAAGAAACAGTCGTTTTTCAAAACCGCCCCGCTTCATGCTTTTGGACAGGCGAATGGATTCAAGCTCTTCGACTGTTGACCCATGACCTTTGGCCAAAGCGTACACAACTTCCAGAACATCTGCCAATTCCTCCAGGCTGTCTTGCGCACTGCTGGCTTCCATGTACTCCCTTACTTCTTCCAGCAGCTTTTCTTGCAGCTTTTTCCGATACTCTTCCTCTGTCAGCACACGGGTCACCGCTCTTTTTCCACTATCTGCGACAATTTCCGGGATAAGGTCCCGAACTAATTTGTTATAAATAGGCATACAAGTCTCCTTTACGGGTAAGGTACAAGATTGGGGATTGCTTTGCGAATACCGCCTCTCGGGTCTTCCATATCCCCCTTGTAGCGGGGAATCAAATGGACATGTAAATGCATAATCGTTTGGCCGCCGAATTCTCCTACGTTGACGCCTATGTTGTATCCGTCGGGCGCAAATTTTTCATCGATCAGTTCTTTCCCTTTTTTCAGAAGATCATGGATCGCCATGACCTCCTCATTCTCCGCATCAAAATAAGTGCAAATATGCCTTTTGGGAATGATCAGCAGATGTCCCCTTTGAACCGGGTATTTATCGTAGAAGCCAACAGCCTTGTCATTTTCCAGGACAATTTCGAGGGATTCTATCTGGCAAAACGGACAAATGATTTCGTGGTGTCCATCCCGTCCTGTCATTGGTCATTACTCTCCTTCCAGAAACACCTTCCTTTTCAGTTTACCAAGTTTAACCGTTTCCTGCATCGATGTATGCCAGTTTCCGAGCGCGCATGCCCTACTCCCATAAAAAAAGGCGATCGGCAGCCGCCCATCACCTGTTTCTGATCCCTCCGATTGAATTGATGCCCTTTTTGTCCTATTCGCCTTGAATCTGAACGACAAAGGGAAACGCCCGCACTTTTCCGTTTTGCTGAAACTCTGCCCAAATTTTGTACACACCGGGCTTCTTGAACTCCGTTTGAAACACAGGCTCTTCCTGGTTGATCGGATGGACGTGCAAATATTGATTCGCTTCTTCGTCCAGGATGACGACATGGCCCATCGCCCCCAGATACGGCGTCAAAGCGGACTGATCCAGCTCAAACGACAGCGTAACCGGCACATTCGTTTTCGACGAACTCATTTTCAGCTTGACGCTCTCTCCCTCAACCGTTTTCTCCAATACGGAATCCGGCTGCAGCGCTTTCCCCGGGACAGAAACGCCGGGATTGCCGACAACGAGCGGCATTGGCTCGACATGATAGGCGAGCTTCTCCGACTTGATGTCAATAAAGGCTCGGTAAAACCCTTCCGGCAAAATATAGCCGACGTGAAATTTTCCTTCCTCGACCTGTTCCGGATGCAAGTGGTAATACTTTTGCAAATGCTCATCGACGACGATCAAATGGAGAAGCTTTTCATGATTGACAACGAGATCATGGACGGCAAGCCCATTGCTGTCTTTCAGGAAAATGTCAATCCCTTCCTTGTCGGATCGGATATACGCGCTCACTTGATTGCTTCCCTCTGCGCCCGCCGCATGTTCATCATGACCGCCCTGACCGTGCTCTTCGCTGCCGCCCTCGTGTTCGCCTGCATTTGTGGCTGCATCATGACCGTCATTGCCATGGCCAGCCCCATCCGCCGCTGCGAGCGGAGCCCCGAAATATCCATCATAGAGGGTATACCCGCCGATCACGATACCAATATAAAGCAACGCTGCAAGAACTGCCTTATACATTCTCACCCACTCCTATATTCCCATTATGGTTTGCGACCTTCTGCCCTTATACAGTAAAACGGCTTTGTGAACTCAATATGAACGAGTCACAGATTGGGTTATTTCATGCAAAAGCGCCCCTTCCCCAGGCGTCCATACAAGCAAGCCTCGTCATCCTTTCATAAAGTATCTCTGGTATTACCATGCGCAAAAGGAGCTGTTCGATCTTCCGCTCCTTTGCAGCCACGTTGGAGGGGAGGAACGCTTTTGAGAAGACAACAGCCAAGCGGCAGCCAGGCCCGGTTCACACCGGAATTTATTAAATGGCTGAAGCAGAACCATGTCTCCCGGCGACTGGTGAGAAAAGATCCAGCGGCCTTGGACTTGTACTATCAGGAATGGATGAAGGCGAAAAGGAAAGAGAGGACGAGGAGACCTGCGCTGCTGCAGATGATCCCCAGCCTGGGCAGCATGGATTTGGGGACCATGGTGGGGAATTTGCAGATCGCGAGAGAAATTTTCAAAGCCTATCAAGCTATTAAAGGAAAAAGTATTTTTCAGAGCAACCGGACTGCATGACCTTCAGGGAGGGTGCATGCTCTCCCTGATGAATCATCCCGGGCCAAACATAAAACTCCTTGTAACATTTTGGCTATCTGGACAGTCAAAGGTAGTGAATATACATGAAGGCGAAAAAGGCAATCGCACTTGGCAACAGAAAGGAAGAAACGATGATGAAAATGTGGAACCGTATTTTTAGCGTGGCGATCGCGGGAGGCATCTTGTTGTCCGGAAACCCGCCTGTCACTTTGGCAAAGGAGCCGGATGTCGTTGTCAAGATCAACGGCGTCGTTCAATCGTTTGATACAGCACCCATCATCAAAAATGGACGAGTCCTCGTACCGTTTCGCAAAATTTTTGAAGTGATGGGAGCACAGGTAGACTGGGACCCGAAAAACCGAATGGTGACCGCCAATAAATACGGCACGCAGGTTGTGCTGCGCATCGGTGACCCGACCGCCTACATCATTGATTCGACGACCGCCAAAAACTTCGAGTCGCCCGTCAAGCTCGACGCGCCCACCGAGATCAGCAATGGCAGAACCCTTGTCCCGCTGCGTTTCGTATCGGAAAGCTTCAATGCGCAAGTCGAATGGGCAGCAAAGGAGAGAACGGTGTCCATTTCCACGGCGGAACCAGCCGCCTTCCTGACAGACAAAGGCCTGGAGCAAGCGATCCGCAATACGCTGAATAAACCGAACGGACCTCTGACCAAGGAAGACATGGCCAAGCTGGAGTACTTGAACATCATGAGCGCTTCTGTCGATCTAAAAGGATTGGAATTTGCGACGAATCTGAAGCATCTGTTCCTCAACGCCAATCAGGTGGCGCACCTGGAGACCATCAACTCGCTTGCTGCTTTGGAGGAACTCTCCCTGGACAACGTACAGACAAAAGACATCGGTTTCCTTGCTGGCCTGCGTCATTTACATACGCTGCGAATTTCCGGCGTGCCCGTTTCGGACATCACTCCGGTAGGGACCCTTCCCGCACTGGAGAGCTTGACGATTGCTCAGGCGCCTGTTCAGGATATTCGTGCGCTGTCCGCCTTGAATCAGCTGGAGACGCTTGATCTCGAACAAAACCAGATCACCGATCTTTCGCCCTTGCAATCGTTGACCCAACTGAAGCGTCTGGCTATTTATAAAAATCCTGTAAAAGATGCTTCTCCCCTGCAAAATTTGACGTCTCTGACACATCTGCACCTGGCAGACACGGCCATCGCCGACGGCACCCCGTTAGCCGGGTTGACAAATTTGCAGGAGCTGGGGATACCTTATTCGCATTTGAAGAGCATCGAGTTTGCCACGAATCTGACCCAGTTGCAAATCCTGCACGTAGCCGGAAACCAGATTCAGTCCGTGCCCTCTTTCTCCAACCTGAAGCAGCTCAACACGCTCTTCCTGGATGAAAACCCGATCCAGGATATCGCTTCGCTGGCGGGCCTTCCTGCATTGGAGAAGCTGTACATCAACAATACGAAAGTTTCTGCTATCGACGCCCTGGCTACCCTGCCTTCGCTGAAAGAAGCAGGACTGTTTCAAATCCCGATCGATTGGAACAAGAATGCAGCAGCCATGAGCATCCGCAAACAGCTGGAACAAAAAGGCGTCGATGTTCGATTGTAATGATGTAATGGACAGTGGCCTCGTGGTTGTCACGAGGCCGCTCGTCCTGATTGCGGAAATGATTTCTTGCGATGGAGAGATGCCAGTAAAACATGCATCACATGGCAAGCGAGCCCATCATACCCGCCACACCATGTAAAGTCGTTGACGTCACTGTCCACTCATGAACGAATGGAAACTCATCCGGAAATCCATGACAAATTTTTCCTCTCATGCAGACAGTCAAACACACATTTCTCAGCATTTCCATATCTGTCATATTCCCCATGAAAAAGCAAATCATATCCTGTCTGGGAAGTCGGCTGCTCTGGCCAACCCGCTTGGACCCATATGCCTTGAAACTGCTTGGCGAAAAGGAGTTGAGAAGTTGACACGCTCAGCGAAAAGCACCTTCACCAGCTCTATGAAAATCGACGTCCTGATCCCAGCTATTGCGAAAGACCTTGGCACTCTTCCCTATGTGATTGACAGCATCCGTAAGCAAGTGAAGCATCCGATCGGCAAGATCATGGTCGTATCGCCACCAAGCAAACGAATCCAAGCCCTTTGCCGCCGCAAAAACTGCATCTTCGTCAATGAAAAACGCGTCCTGCCGATTGCCAAAAAAGACATTCGCTACCAAACCAAACGCGCCAATCGCTCCGGCTGGCTGCTCCAGCAATTGTTGAAGCTCGCGGGAGGAAAATTGACCAAGCGACGGTATTATCTTGTGATTGACGCCGACACCATTCTCATCCGCCCCCACATCTTTCTCGTCAACGGGAAAACCGTTTTTTACTGCCGCAACTGGAGCCGTCCCGAGTATTTTCGCACCTACAGGAAATTATTAGGAGTCAAACCAGCCGCCAAACGCTCTTTCGTTGCCCACTATATGCTGTTCGACAAAGCGAAGCTCTCCCACCTGAAGCGTAAAATTGAAGCCAGGCATAAGACCAGGTGGTACTGGGCCATTATCAAGAAGACCAACAAGAAGAGCTATGCTGGCTTCTCCGAGTTCGAGACTTACGGTAACTTTGTGAAAGCACACTACCCCGGTCATCTGGTTGTAAGAAGCTCCCTGAACAAAAGCCTCTCTTCAAAACCGGCATCCCTCACTCGTAACCGAATCATCCAGCTGGCCCGGAAATACAGATCCATCTCCTTTCATAAACGCAGCTGGTATATCCGGAAGAAGCGCGCGAGAAAATGAAGAACTGCGGAGTCAAGTGTCTGCGGCAATCATTGATGTCTCGGGACATTGCCGCACAGAAAAGCCCTCTAGCGGATCGCTCTGCCAGAGGGCTTCGTTGTTCATCCATGCCCATTTCCCTCAAATAATGAATGGCCAATAAAGAGTCTCCTTTATTGTTTTATGGGTATGATCTTATGGGTTACAGGTTCCCAATCATATAAATCTGTTCGCACATGTTTGACTCCTTCTGTCGAGTAATTGAGAACACTCACCCACAACTTTGGACTATTATATGCAAAATCCAAAACATTTCGATTCGGAAGCTCTTCTGTGGTAATTTTATCGATCTCGATTAAACTGACTTCTTTGTACTTGAATGAGGTACCCCATAGTAAACCAAAAGGTACAATTCCCCACTATAATCTTCGTACTTGTCTAGGATACCGAAGGAAGAAGCGTTTGTTGGTCCATATTGCCACATATCTATCTTGACTACATTCCTATCCTTTTTTCCCAAAAGGGCATAGGTTGGATTTACTGCTTTTTGGTAATGCGTTAACAAATAAAGATCATCGTCTATTTTGTCGATTGCATCCATAACACCTGTATCAAACACTTCAAATTCTTTAGGAATCATGGCATTACATGAAGGATAATTTCCTACCTCACGAGAGTCAGCCGCAGCATATGAAATGTTATTCATGAATAGAAGACTTGTAAGTAAAAAGGCTAGTTTCAATTTCATTAAGAGTTTCCTCCTAAATTAGGCATCAGGTAAATTTTAACGCTATGGTGAGTGACTTTGTAGTAAGTATGTTGAATCCGATGAGAAAAATAGACCTTAGTGATTCAGCAAATTGCCAAATTGCGGGAATTTTCCTTTCGGTTACTCTTTCATTAAATGAAAAATGCCCCCAACAGATAATCTGCCAGAGGGCCTCACTTTTAATCGCGCTTACGTTTTCGACGCAGATAGGGATAGCCTGCTTTCACCAGCCACGCCCACACCGTGTGGTCCGCTTCGATGACCAGATCCTGGTCAGAGCAGCTTTATCGGCTTGTCCATATTAGTTTAGCGTATCTTTGTTGGGGCTCTTTTCAATTTTAGTCCCAAATCATAGGTCTTTCCAAACCAACCATTCTTAAGTATTGTAAAAATTGACCTGCATGGACAGCATCATGGTAGGCAATCCGTAAAAGCATGTCGCCTAAATATCGCTGATAGCCGACATCACTTCGGTCAATCAGTCTCGACTCTAACTCTCCTATGGAGAGGGATCGAACATAATCTATAAAATCGGTAAAATATAATTCTGATAATTCTATCTCCTTTTTTCTGTGAAAATTCCTAATGCCTTAGTATTGAAGTAAGGAATGGAATTCACCTTCCGAATGATTCGCTAACCTGAAAAAAGACAATAGAATGCCCGGGACATCCATTATACGGATGCCTGTATAATCCGCAA